>NZ_PHFJ01000011.1 GCF_003144535.1 Proteus penneri
TTTTTTTTTCAACAAAATAAAGAAAAACGCTCTAATTTTATGCTGATGGCGTAAAATCCGAACAGCTTTCTCTAGCAGACTCACGTAAGATAGAAGATAAATTATGGTATAGGTAACCTTTATTATGCAATTTAGCGAACAACGTTCAGCTTCTCAAAAGAATCTTTCTTATATAGTTGCTGAAAAATTAGGTAAACAAATTCTTTCTGGTCACTATGAGCCTGAATCTTTATTACCTGGAGAAATAGAATTAGCAGAATTACTCTCCGTCAGCAGGACTGTTATTCGAGAAGCAATAAAAATGCTTGCGGCTAAAGGAATGCTTTTACCTCGTCCACGAATAGGTACTCGTGTTACGCCAATGCAAAATTGGAATCTATTAGATAATGATCTTCTTAATTGGTGGATAGACAGTGGTGAATTTAATAAGGTCAGCCATTATTTCCATCATGTTCGTTTAGCTATTGAACCTCAAGCCTGTTATTTAGCCGCATTTAATGCAACCGAAAGCCAAAAACAGTCTCTTGTTTTGTTTGGTAGAGAAATGCTGTTACTTGATGAGAATTTTGATAGACAACATTGGCTAGATATCGATACTCAATTTCACTATCTTATTTATCAAGCAAGTGGCAATCCATTCTTTGCCTCTTTCGGCTCATTATTTCTTTCTGCTTATAAAAAGTATTTTGATCTTATTGTGGGTAATGAAACTGTTCAACCGGAAACACATAACCAAATTGTTCAAGCTATTATTGATGGTGATGGAAATAAAGCACGCGACCTCTGTTTAATCTTATTAACAAGTGATTGAATAGTTTTAATACAAATTTTATAGGTTTTCTGTTTATAATGAAGCGATAATCAAAATATAGAATAAAGACGGTATATGCTTCATGTTGAAATCTGCCAAAAATATGTCTGGGTTGCCTTGGATTGCTGCAATGGCTTTTTTTATGCAAGCTCTCGATGCAACTATTCTTAATACGGCATTACCAGACATAGCAAAAAGCCTTAACCATTCTCCTCTCGCTATGCAATCGGCTGTTATCAGCTATACCTTAACTGTTGCATTATTAATCCCCGTCAGTGGATGGTTAGCTGATAGATTTGGAACGCGTAAAGTTTTTATTATTGCGGTTTCTTTATTTTCAGGTGGATCTTTATTATGTGCACTTTCTCCTAACCTTGCTTTTCTTGTTATTTCACGAATTATACAAGGTATAGGTGGCGCAATGATGATGCCCGTTGCACGCCTTGCTTTATTAAGAGCTTATCCACGTAGCGAATTACTTCCTATTCTCAATTTTGTCACAATGCCAGGATTAGTAGGTCCTATAGTAGGACCTCTTTTAGGTGGGGTATTAGTTACTTATGCCTCTTGGCATTGGATATTTATTATAAATATTCCTATTGGCCTATTAGGTATTTTCTATGCCATAAAGCATATGCCTAATTTTACTATGCCAAAACGCAAATTCGATTTACTGGGTTTTATTTTCTTTGGCTTTGGCTTAGTGATGCTTTCCGTTAGCCTTGATCTTTTTGGTGATAAAAATATCTCTCGCTATATCCCTATAGCCGTTATTTTAGGTGGTTTTTCTCTACTTGGTTTATATATTAATCATGCTAGACGCCACCAGCAGCCTCTGATCCCATTAAATCTTTTTAAAACACGGACCTTCTCTGTCGGAATTGCAGGTAATATTGCAACAAGATTAGGAACTGGGTGTATTCCTTTCTTAATGCCACTTATGTTGCAAGTGGGTTTTGGCTACCCTGCAATTGTTTCCGGTATGATGCTGGCACCAATGGCTTTGGGCTCTATTTTAGCCAAATCATTTGTCACAAAGATCTTAGTGAAATTTAGCTATCGCCGAACGCTCTTTGCTATCACTATTATTATTGGTTTGATGATCGCTCAATTTTCACTTCAATCTCCTGACATGTCTATTTACTATCTTGTTATCCCACTCTTTTTATTAGGCGTGGTCATGTCGATACAATTTACGTCGATGAATACAATTTCATTGGCTGACTTAACAGATAATAATGCAAGTTCAGGAAATAGTGTTTTAGCTGTTACTCAACAGCTGGCTATTAGTTTTGGTATTGCTGTCAGTGCGTCTATTTTAGGATATTTTGATACTGAAAACGTTGGCTCTACTGTTGATAACTTCCACTATACTTTTATTACGGTAGGTATTATTACATTACTGTCCTCCTTCGTGTTTTTACTCCTCGATAAACATGATGGTGATAACCTAACGAACAAAAAGAAAAAAGCCTGATAGTTTTGTTCAAACTAAAAAGAGAGCATAAGCTCTCTTTTTCTTTATATATAGATAGAAAAAATACACTATAAGGATGATGCTAAAAAAGTATCCACTTCATGACGCCAAGGTACTGATGGCTGAGCGCCTGCTCGAGTAACAGCAATGGCAGCTGCAGCATGAGCAAACCTAATCGCTGGCATTATAGATTGCCCCTCTAATAAAGCGGTAATTAATGCGCCATTAAATGTATCGCCTGCTGCGATAGTATCAATAGCTTTCACTTTAAATGCAGAAACAATACAACCTTTACTATTTTGCTCGCTAACCCAAACTCCACGGCTTCCTAATGTAATCAGCACTGTTTTAATACCTTTATGATGGAGAGCATCCGCTGCTTGTTGAGCACTTTCATCGTCTATGACTTTAATTCCTGTCAGATATTCAGTTTCTGTTTCATTTGGAGTAATAATATCGACAAGAGATAATAACTCATCAGGTAATGCTTGAGCAGGTGCAGGATTTAGTATTACTTGCACATTTTCTTGTTTCGCTATTTCAGCCGCTTTTAATACAGAATCAAGTGGCGATTCTAATTGCATTAACAGAGCATCAGCTTCTTTTATAATATTCCCATGGCGCTGAACGTAATTTGTATCTAATCGCCCATTAGCACCAGCATGAATACCTATAACATTTTCACCCTGTTGATTAACGAAAATCAACGCAACACCTGTTGCTACATCGTCAATTAACTCAATACTCTTGGTATCAATGTTATCTGTGATTAATTGAGCTTTGGCTTTTTTGCCAATATCGTCATTTCCTAAACAAGCAAGAAAAGAAATATTCGCACCACAACGCCCAGCAGCGACCGCCTGATTAGCTCCTTTACCGCCAAATACCATTTGAAATTGGTTACCTGAAATGGTTTCACCAGGAAGCGGAAAATGGGCAACATTAAGAATATGATCAGCATTAACACTACCTAAAATCACAAGTTTCTTCGCTTCCATGATTTTTCCTTACTCTCAATAATAAATTCTAAATGCACTGAATAAATAACATGCAATATTTTAAACCGATCATCTCAGCAACATTAATGAAAAAACGTGATCACTATCGAAACGTTTCGCTAGTAAAACAAAAAAGAACCAAAATAAGCAGTAGGAAGCTGAATCGATTTTTGTTATAAACAATTTGTGTGCTAATAGAATGTTTGACTATATGTCAGCAATCCCTTTCTGATATTTTCAGGGAATAATGAAAATAAGTACCCATTATTAGGAGTGTTTATGCAACTTGCAGAGCGGATTTCACAACTTAGCCAATATCTTGAAACTGGGCTTTATGAGCGGCAGTCAGCTATCCGTCTTTGTCTACTTGCAGCACTGAGTGGTGAGAGTGTTTTCTTACTTGGCCCCCCTGGTATTGCTAAAAGCTTAATAGCCAGAAGAATGAAAGAAGCCTTTAAAGAAGCTAAAGCTTTTGAATACTTGATGACGCGTTTTTCAACACCTGAAGAAATTTTTGGTCCTTTATCTATTCAAGCTTTAAAAGATGAAGGGAAATATCAGCGTTTGATTGAGGGATATTTGCCTGATGCTGAAGTTGTCTTTCTTGATGAAATTTGGAAAGCAGGACCCGCTATTCTTAATACGTTATTAACGGCGATTAATGAGCGTAAATTTAGAAATGGGGAAACTGAAGTCAGCATCCCAATGCGCTTATTAGTTTCAGCTTCGAATGAATTACCTGATTCAGATAGTAGCCTTGAAGCGCTTTATGACCGAATGCTCATTCGTATTTGGTTAACAAAAGTTCAAGATAAGAAAAACTTTCGCGCTTTACTCGTTAATAAAGAAGTTGGCTCTTTCCATATTCCGGCCCATCTTCAAATTACCACAGAAGAATTTTCACGCTGGCAATCAGAATTAGAAAAAATCACATTAGATGACCACTTATTTGATTTAATTTATCAACTTCGTGAGGCTTTAGATAAAAGTGATGCTGCCCCTTATGTTTCTGATAGACGTTGGAAAAAAGCAGTACGCCTTTTACAAGCTAGCGCCTTTTTTAATGGCCGTAGTGCTATTTCACCATTAGATCTTATTTTATTAAAAGATTGCCTCTGGCATGACCAAGCATCATTTGCATTATTAGATAAATTATTACAAAGCCTTTTAACAGAACAAGCTTACCACCAGCTAGAATTGATCAGAAAAACAGAGAGTTTGTGGGCTGAGTGGATGCAATCAACGAGAAGCAAACAAGATCAACAAGCTTTTCGTTTTGAAAAACAAAGTGGAATGTTTGGACGAAATGCACACTTTAGCCTATCAGATAAAATGCAGGCTGATAAATTCACCTTGTTTTTACATATCCCTCTACATATCCATAGTATTCAAGTTAACTTTATTACTCTTGAGAAAAAAGCATTAGAAAACTTTTTGGCTAAAGGGGATGAGTTATTAGCGCGTTTAAATGGTATTGGTTTCCCACAATCAATTAACGCACAAATACGCCAAGATGGTGTATTAGAAATTATGGATGTGAGCCGTCGAACAACATCTCTTTATCAACAAAAAGAGACAGCACCTGCTGTTCCTATTGAAGATAACCAAGAGTGGCAAGATAAATTAAAAGATCTGGCTCAAGAAATTTATAGTGAACAAGAAAAATTTAATCATCATCAACCGAATTTATTTATTGATAATGATTGGCTTATTTCCATTGAACAAAGTTTTGTTCAGCTTAATGAAAAATTATCGCAATTAAAAAGCCAAATAAAGTAATGATATTATGCTGACACTTTCAACATTAGATATGCTTTTAGCCATAAATGAAGGACAGCTTATTGAGGAAGTTATTATTGCTATACTTGCATCACCTCAATTAGCGGTATTTTTTGAAAAGCATCCAAGACTCAAAAAAGCCTTACTTAAAGATATCCACCAATGGAAAAAGAGCTTACAGCAAAGAGTAAAAGAGACATTAGTACCTACAATGATTGCTGATGAATTTGCCCTTTATCAACAAACTCAGTCATTAGGTAATGCGATATTTAATCAACAAGTTGAACATATTCTTATTGAGTTAAATAAGTTAGATTCTTCTTTTATTGAAGAAGCCACTCAATTAATCAAAACAAACAAACCTTTTTCTCCAGCTCAACAAGCTTTATTTATGCAACACTGGCGGGTAAGTTTAATTTTCCAAGTCACTGCCTTACACAAAGCCTTATTTGACCAAGAACAAGAGCAACTCCTTGCTGAACTTCAAGAACGTTTAGCGCTAAGTGGAAGCTTAAGTAACACATTTTCAGAAAATGAACGCGCAGCAGGGCGTTTATGGGATATGAGTAAAGGTGTTTTAACAAAAACCCCTTTTGATGAGAAAATTATTCAACGTTATAGCGACTTTCTCGATCAACAACCCGAATTACATAAACTTGCAAGTTTGCTCGGTCGTAGCAAAACAGCTAAATCTCTTCCTGAAGAGAGCGTTATTTTTGAACCTATAACTATTGTTGAAAAAGCACCAGATACCACACCAGAGCAAGTCAATGGAATAGGACTTAGTGATGATATCTTACGTTTGCTTCCCGCAGAACTCGCCTTATTAGGTATTAATGAAATCGAACATGAGTTTTATCGAAAACTTGTAGAGAAGCAGCTCAATACCTATCGATTACAAGGTGATAATTGGCAAAAGCGGACGGTATTACGCCCAGTAACTCATCATCATGATGAAGAAAGACCAAGAGGGCCTTTTATTGTATGTATTGATACATCAGGTTCGATGGGAGGATTTAACGAACAGTGTGCTAAAGCCTTTGGATTAGCATTGATGAAAATAGCGCTAGCTGATAATCGTTCATGTCATGTTATGTTATTTTCTACTGAAACTGTGCATTATCAATTGTCATCGTCTAATGGCCTGCAAGAACTTATCAAGTTTTTGAATCAGTCATTTAGAGGAGGTACAGACTTAAGTGCTTGTTTAGATAATGTCGTAGAAAAACTAAATAGCCCAACATGGAAAGATGCTGATGCTGTTGTTATTTCTGACTTTGTTGCCCAAAGGTTACCCGAAAACCTAATCAACAAAATCAAAAAAAGCCAACAGCAACAGCACAATCGCTTCCATGCGGTAACCCTATCCAATTACGGTAAACCCAGTATCATGAAAATCTTTGACCATATATGGCGTTTTGATACTGGATTAAAAAGTCGCTTACTTCGGCGCTGGCGCCAATAATTACAGCATATCAGCGAAAGCTAAACGGGTGTCTTTTTCCCACACACCGCACTGTACTTGACCAATATGTTCTTTTTGTAGAAGTAGCATCACTAAACGAGATTGGCCAATACCACCACCAATAGTTTGTGGCATATCGCCATGCATTAATGCTTTGTGCCAATCAAGCTCTAGGCGCTTAGTATCATCGGTTAATGTTAACTGACGCATTAATGTTTCAGGATCGACACGGATACCCATTGATGACAACTCAAAAGCATCTTGTAATACTGGGTTCCAGACTAAAATGTCACCGTTTAAACCTTCAAATCCATCTTCGTTTGGTGTCGTCCAGTCATCATAATCAGGAGCTCTGACATCATGAGATTCACCACTTGAAAGTTTTCCACCAATACCAATTAAGAAAACGGCACCATATTCTTTTGCTATCGCTTTTTCACGACCTTTAGCATCAAGGTCAGGATAACGACGCAATAACTCTTCAGTGTGGATAAATTGAATTTGATCTGGCAGGAACGGTACCAGACCAAATTCTTCGCTGACGGCTTTTTCAGTTTCTTTTATTGCCTGATAAATTTTACCCACTGTCTGCTTAAGATAAGGAACTGTACGATCCTTAGCTTCCATCACTTTTTCCCAGTCCCACTGATCAACATAGACAGAGTGGATCTGAGTTAAGCGATCTTCGTCTGGTCGCAACGCTTTCATATGTGTATAAAGGCCCTGACCAGAACTAAATCCAAAACGACCTAATGTTTTACGTTTCCATTTTGCTAATGAATGGACAACTTCAAAGGTAGAATCTGGTAAAGATTTGACTTTAACTTGTACCGCCTTCTCATGCCCAGATAAGTTATCTTGAGTTCCATCACCAAGGCGACTTAAGATCGGTCCTTGAACTTCAATTAATCCTAATTCTTTTTCCAGCAGACGAGAAAAATATGATTTAACAAAGCTAATTTGCTGTTGAGTCTGAATGAATGATTTTTCCATTTTTTATATCCCTAGTGGTGATGTCGTGTTTCGCTGATATAGATTAAGCAACAAAACAGACACTAAATTCAATATACTTCATTAAAAATAGCCTTGCTTGTTTTAAATCGTTAAAAATAACGCTATAAAAATGTATTATCGTCAAAAACAGGAGGAGTTTATGGACAATATTTATCAGATCGATAATCTCGATCGTGACATACTTCACGCATTAATGGCGAATGCGAGAACACCTTACGCTGAATTAGCCAAAAAATTCGAAGTAAGCCCAGGCACAATTCATGTTCGTGTAGAGAAAATGAAGCAAGCGGGAATTATTACGGGAACACGTGTTGATATCAGTGCAAAACAATTAGGTTTTGATGTCTGTTGCTTTATTGGCATCATTTTAAAGAGTGCAAAAGATTACCATACAGCATTAGATAAATTAGATAAGTTAGATGAAGTCGTAGAGGTGTACTACACAACAGGACAATACAGCATTTTTATTAAGGTAATGTGTAAAAGCATAGAAGCACTACAAGATGTACTTATCAACAAAATTCAGACAATTGATGAAATTCAATCAACAGAAACATTGATCTCACTGCAAAACCCGATAATAAGGACGATCAAGCCATAAGGGTAAATTCTTATTTTTTTTATAACCACATTATCCACAGGTAGATCCCAAGTGATTCACAGCGTACAATAGCGCGTCTTGAACATAAGGAGATCATTAATGAAAAAAGTCACTCTAATTAGTGGCAGTACCATGGGTAGTGCTGAATATGTCGCAGAACACCTTGCAGAGATCTTATCTGAAGAAGGTTTTGAGACTGATTTACACCATGGCCCTTCACTTAATGATCTTCCTAATGAAGGGATCTGGCTGGTGGTTACTTCCACACATGGTGCAGGTGATATTCCTGACAACCTACAGCCTTTTGCTGATGAGATTTCGGCAGACTCTATTGATCTTAGCAATGTCTCTTTTGGTGCTATCGGTATAGGAAGTAGTGAATATGACACTTTCTGTGGTGCGATCAGGACTTTGGATCAAAAATTAATAGAAAAAGGGGCTACTCGCCTTGGTGATCGTCTCGAAATTGATATTCAAAAGTATGACATTCCGGAAGATCCAGCTGAAGAATGGATAGCTTCTTGGAAAAATTTACTTTAAATTGCACAAAAAAACAGCAAACAGATGTGGATAACTCAGCTTAAAAGCAGGGGTTAACCCGTAGTTATCCATTGTATAAGGCTATATCAAGAAATGACCTGTGCATAAGTCATCATTTTGATCCCAGCTTATCAGCAGATAGATCACGGATCATTCACAGTATATGATCCTTTACAGTTTTATGATCTTTAAATAGAAAATCCACTTATCCACAGAGGATCGCTTCCTTAATAAAAGATCTAATAAAGAGATCTTTAAATAAAAAGATCTTTAAATAATTACCTGCGGATCTGCTCGCTTGTATCTGTCAAAAAGTTGAGTAGAATTCGTTTTCCCAATGCAACACATTCAGCATTCGTAACATTTAAGGTTCACACATGTTTTATCCAGAACACTTTGACGTCATTGTCATCGGTGGTGGTCACGCCGGTACAGAAGCCGCTATGGCTGCAGCTCGTATGGGGCGTCAAACCCTATTACTGACCCACAATATTGATACTTTGGGCCAAATGTCTTGTAACCCAGCTATTGGTGGGATTGGTAAAGGGCATCTGGTAAAAGAGATCGATGCGATGGGTGGATTAATGGCAACTGCAATTGACCATGCAGGGATCCAATTTAGAACCCTTAACGCAAGTAAGGGGCCAGCTGTAAGAGCAACAAGAGCACAAGCAGACCGTGTTCTTTATCGCCAAGCTGTTCGTACTACTCTCGAAAATCAACCTAATTTAATGATCTTCCAACAGCCAGTTGAAGATCTCATTGTTGAAAACGACCAAGTAACAGGAGCTGTTACTCGCATGGGCTTAAAATTCCGTGCTAAGTCTGTTGTTCTAACCGTAGGAACTTTCCTTGATGGAAAAATCCATATAGGTTTAGAAAACTACAGCGGTGGTCGTGCAGGTGATCCACCATCTGTTTCGTTATCACACAGGCTACGCGAATTACCTCTACGTGTAGGTCGTTTAAAAACAGGTACACCACCTCGTATTGATGCAAGAACGATTGATTTTAGCCAATTAGCCGTTCAGTTAGGTGATACTCCAATGCCTGTTTTCTCGTTTTTAGGTAATGTGGATCAGCATCCTGAACAAATGCCTTGCCATATCACATATACAAACGAAAAAACGCACGAAGTTATTCGTAATAACCTCGATCGTAGCCCAATGTATGCAGGTGTCATTGAAGGAATAGGCCCGCGTTATTGCCCATCTATTGAAGATAAAGTGATGAGATTTGCAGACCGTAATTCACATCAGATCTTTTTAGAGCCAGAAGGTTTAACGAGTAACGAAATTTACCCAAATGGTATTTCAACAAGCTTACCTTTTGATGTTCAAATGCAAATCGTAAATTCCATGAAAGGTATGGAAAATGCGAAGATCATTAGACCTGGTTATGCCATTGAATATGACTTCTTCGATCCAAGAGATCTAAAACAAACGCTAGAAAGTAAATTTATCAATGGGTTATTCTTTGCTGGCCAAATTAACGGTACAACTGGTTATGAAGAAGCTGCAGCACAAGGTATGCTTGCAGGGCTTAATGCAGCTCGTTATGCCTTTGATCAAGAAGGTTGGTTCCCACGTCGTGATCAAGCATACATTGGCGTATTAGTTGACGATCTTTGTACTCTTGGTACAAAAGAACCCTACCGCATGTTTACTTCTCGTGCTGAATATCGCTTGATGTTACGTGAAGATAATGCTGATTTACGTTTAACAGAAATTGGTCGTGAATTAGGCATGGTTGATGATACTCGCTGGGCCGAATTTAGTGAAAAAGTTGAGCTTGTTGAAAAAGAGCGTCAGCGTTTAAGAAATATTTGGGTTCATCCTCAAGCTGATAATCTTTCAGAAATCAATGAATTGCTAAAAACACCATTATCCAAAGAAGCTAATGGTGAAGATTTATTACGTCGCCCTGAAATGACTTACAACATACTAAAAAATATCTCTCGTTTCGCGCCTGGTATTGATGATTCAAAACCACAAGCAGCTGAACAAGTTGAAATCCAAGTTAAGTACGAAGGTTATATTAGTCGCCAGCAAGAAGAGATCGAAAAGAAACAGCGTAACGAAAACGCGGCATTACCGATAGATCTTGACTACAAACAAGTGAGTGGGTTATCTAACGAAGTTATTGCGAAACTAAACGATCACAAACCTACATCAATCGGTCAAGCATCTCGGATCTCTGGTGTGACACCTGCTGCTATTTCCATTTTATTAGTTTGGTTGAAAAAACAAGGTCTATTACGCAGGAGCGCATCATGAGTGACTTACTTAATCGGCTAAAAAAGCTGGCTAAGCAAGCCAATATAGAGCTTACAGATATTCAAGCTGAAAAACTCACGGGTTATGTCGCTATGCTTGATAAATGGAATAAAGCTTACAACCTCACATCCGTGAGAGATCCGCAGCAAATGCTTATTCGTCATATTTTGGATAGTATTGTTGTGAGCCAATATCTTGAAGGTGAAAAATTTATTGATGTGGGGACAGGACCTGGATTACCGGGTATTCCACTGGCAATAATGCGTCCCGATCACCATTTTGTCTTATTGGATAGCTTAGGTAAACGCGTTCGCTTTATGAAGCAAGTTCAGCACGAACTAGGACTTGATAATATCGAGCCAGTTCAATACCGTGTTGAAGAATACCAAACAGAACAGCCTTTTGATGGTGTTATCAGCCGAGCATTTGCCTCCATGAATGATATGCTTTCTTGGTGCTCTCATTTAGTGACTGAAGAACACGGTCGTTTTTATGCATTGAAAGGACAAATTCATCAAGAAGAGTTAGATGAACTTGCTGATAATGGATTAAAAATGCCTGAAAAAGTGATTAGTTTATCTATACCTGAATTGAATGAACAAAGACATTTGGTGATTATTTAATCATTTTTTTTGTGTCTCATCGATCATTTTTTCATTTTTTGTGCTCTGGCGATAATATTTACAATGTTATCGCCATTTGTTTTATGGGGAATTATAGAAAGTATTAAATTTTACCTTATTGAAACAATAAAATAACATTTTATTATCTTTTATGTTAATTCACTTTGTAGCCTAAGTTTTCCTTATTTTATTTCCAAAATAAATTAATAATTCTGTGCATTATAAAAATATTGAATTTATTTTATTGAAAATGGGTCAATTCTTTTCTAATTGACACTAAATTGTTCATAAAACGGCAGTTAATTGTTAACTTAGTTATATATTTTATGAAATAAGCTTTATTTATACTTTTATATTTGTGATGTATGTCACGCTATTTATTTTATTCGGCTCTATTATTTTTACTCTTTTTGTTCTTAATCATTTTTCATAAATGGAACCTTGGTAATAAATTTAAATTAATCTTCACTTTTTCGCTACTTATTGATTGAATTCATTGCCACGCCCCGTATAATTTGCTCGTTTTTGTCACTTGACACTTTATAGCAAAGACAGTTTGATACATCATTCAGTAATACCTTTTACGATAGCTAGGTCTGGAGAATACAAACGTCATGTCTGTCTCCCTCTACAACGGGAAAGTTGCACTGAAACTGTTATTTTTGCAGTTTATGACTTTTGTTATTCTCAGTGCGAGTTTCTTATTAAAGAGTACAGACTGGAGTTTTTCGGCTTTTTTAGGCGGGTTGGCATGTTGGTTACCCAATATTGCTTTTCTTTTGTTAATGCGCTTACAAAAGGTCAACGAAGAAAAATCTCCAGTTCGCATAAACTGGCTTTTTGCTTTCAGTGAAGGGTTGAAGGTTATATTATCAATAACCTTGCTGATTGTTGCTTTAGGAGTGTTTAAAGCGGCATTTGCACCACTGGTCATGACCTACTTAGCGGTGCTTGTTATGCAGGTCGTTGCACCAGCCGTCATTAACGGTTAGCGTTTTTAACAACAAAAGGGTAATTGGCATCATGTCTGCATCAGGAGAAGCATTAACCACTAGAGACTACATAGGTCACCACCTGAATAACCTTCAGTTGGACCTACGTACTTTCGAGTTGGTCAATCCCCATGCTGAAAATGCGCCATCATTCTGGGTGTTAAATATTGACTCACTTTTCTTTTCAGTACTGATGGGCGCTTTATTCCTATGGCTGTTTAGAAAAGTAGCAGTAAGAGCAACCAGTGGCGTACCGGGAAAATTCCAGACTGCAGTAGAAATGATCATCGGTTTCGTTGATAGCAGCGTCCGTGATATGTATCACGGAAAGAGCAAGGTCATTGCACCTTTGGCATTGACTGTGTTCGTTTGGGTGCTGTTAATGAATGCCCTGGATTTATTACCAATCGACTTCATCCCTTATATCGGTGAACACATCTTAGGGTTACCTGCGTTACGCATCGTTCCGACTGCGGACGTGAGTATTACTCTTTCGATGGCAATTGGTGTATTTATCCTGATCCTTTTCTATAGCATTAAGATGAAAGGCATAAAAGGGTTTACTAAAGAGCTGACTTTACAGCCTTTTAATCACCCAATTTTTATTCCTATCAACTTAATCTTGGAAGGGGTAAGCCTGCTATCAAAACCTGTTTCACTCGGTCTTCGACTGTTTGGTAACATGTATGCAGGTGAACTGATTTTTATTCTTATTGCTGGTCTGTTACCGTGGTGGTCACAGTGGTTATTAAGCCTTCCTTGGGCGATATTCCACATACTGATTATTACGTTACAAGCCTTTATTTTCATGGTTCTAACGATTGTTTATCTGTCGATGGCATCTGAAGAACATTAATTATTAACTCTTTGAAGAAATAACTGAAACAAACTGGAGACTGTCATGGAAAACCTGAGTATGGATCTGCTGTACATGGCTGCCGCTATTATGATGGGTTTAGCTGCAATCGGTGCTGCAATCGGTATCGGAATCCTCGGAGGCAAATTTTTAGAAGGTGCTGCTCGTCAGCCTGATCTGATCCCTCTTCTGCGTACACAGTTCTTTATCGTTATGGGTCTGGTTGACGCCATCCCAATGATTGCTGTGGGTCTGGGCCTTTACGTGATGTTTGCTGTTGCCTAATGATGGTAATGAGCAGTAAAAGCATCAAGTTAGTTTATAACCAAGAAAGAGGTATTGTGCTGTGAATTTAAATGCAACAATCCTCGGCCAGGCCGTCGCATTTGTCCTGTTTGTTTTGTTCTGCATGAAATTCGTATGGCCACCAATTATGGCGGCCATTGAAAAACGTCAAAAAGAAATTGCTGACGGTTTATCATCTGCAGAACGTGCTAAAAAGGACTTAGATTTAGCGAAAGCCGATGCAGGCGATCAGCTAGCGAAAGCAAAAGCAGAAGCTCAAGCAATCATTGAATCAGCGAATAAACAACGCACACAAATGATTGAAGATGCTAAAGCAGAAGCAGAGCAAGAACGTAGTAAGATCGTTGCACAAGCTCAATCCGAATTGGATGCAGAGCGTAAACGTGCTCGTGAAGAACTTCGTAAACAAGTCGCAATGCTGGCTATCGCAGGTGCCGAGAAAATTATTGAACGTTCCGTGGATGAAGCTGCTAATAGCGACATCGTTGATAAACTGGTCGCTGAACTGTAAGGAGGGAGGGGCATGTCTGAAATAGCAACGGTAGCTCGCCCCTACGCCAAAGCAGCTTTTGACTTTGCTGTGGAAAACCAGGCTGTCGATAAATGGCAGGTTATGCTGGCGTTCACCGCTGAAGTAGCACGCAATGAGCAGGTAACCGAATTACTTTCTGGTTCTTTAGCATCAGAAAAACTGGCTGACATCTTTGTTGACCTTTGTGGCGAACAATTAGATGGTCATGCTCAGAATTTAATTCGTGTTATGGCTGATAATGGCCGTTTATCAACGTTGCCTGAAGTATTGAGCCAATTTATTCAATTGCGCGCAGTACTCGAGTCAACGGTTGACGTTGAAGTAACTTCTGCCATTGAGCTAACTAAACAGCAGCTAGCTAACATTTCTGCAGCGATGGAAAAACGTCTATCACGCAAAGTGAAGCTGAATTGCAAAATTGATAAGTCTGTTATCGCAGGCATGATTATACGCGCCGGTGACCTCGTCATCGATGGCAGTATTCGTGGCCGTTTAGAGCGATTAACTGACGTCTTGCAGTCTTAAGGGGACTGGAGCATATGCAACTGAATTCCACTGAAATCAGCGAACTGATCAAGCAGCGCATTGCTCAGTTCAATGTAGTGAGTGAAGCTCACAATGAAGGTACGATTGTATCCGTTAGTGACGGTATCATTCGTATCCACGGTTTAGCCGAAGTTATGCAGGGTGAGATGATCGCACTGCCGGGTAACCGTTTCGCTATCGCACTGAACTTAGAGCGCGACTCTGTTGGTGCGGTTGTGATGGGTCCTTATGCTGACTTAGCAGAAGGCATGAAAGTTAAATGTACAGGTCGTATTCTGGAAGTACCTGTTGGGCGTGGTCTGCTTGGCCGAGTGGTAAATACACTGGGTGAGCCGATTGATGGTAAAGGTGCAGTAGAGCATGATGGATTCTCACCTGTTGAGATGATTGCTCCTGGTGTTATCGACCGTCAATCAGTTGATCAGCCTGTACAAACAGGTTACAAATCCGTCGATGCCATGATCCCAATCGGTCGTGGTCAGCGTGAATTGATTATCGGTGACCGTCAAACAGGTAAAACTGCTCTGGCTGTCGATGCGATCATCAATCAACGCGACTCTGGCATTAAATGTATTTATGTCGCTATCGGTCAGAAAGCCTCTACTATTTCGAACGTTGTTCGTAAATTAGAAGAACATGGCGCGTTAGAAAACACCATTGTTGTTGTTGCTTCTGCATCAGAATCAGCAGCACTGCAATACCTCGCTCCTTATTCAGGTTGCGCAATGGGTGAATACTTCCGTGACCGTGGTGAAGATGCCCTGATTATTTATGATGACCTGTCTAAACAGGCTGTCGCATACCGTCAAATTTCACTGTTACTTCGTCGTCCACCTGGACGTGAAGCATACCCTGGTGACGTTTTCTATCTGCACTCCCGTTTACTAGAGCGTGCTGCTCGTGTTAATGCTGAGTACGTAGAAGCTTTCACTAATGGTGAAGTTAAAGGTAAAACCGGCTCTCTGACTGCGTTACCAATTATCGAAACGCAAGCAGGGGACGTTTCTGCATTCGTTCCTACGAACGTAATCTCTATTACCGATGGTCAGATCTTCTTAGAATCTAACCTGTTTAACGCAGGTATCCGTCCAGCTGTTAACCCAGGGATCTCCGTATCTCGTGTTGGTGGTGCAGCTCAGACTAAGATTATGAAGAAACTTTCTGGTGGTATCCGTACTGCTCTTGCGCAGTATCGTGAGCTGGCAGCATTCTCACAGTTCGCTTCCGATCTGGACGATGCTACCCGTAAACAGCTGAACCACGGTCAGAAAGTGACTGAATTGCTGAAACAGAAACAGTACGAACCTATGTCTGTCGCACAACAGTCTTTATCACTGTTTGCAGCAGAACGTGGTTATCTGGAAGATGTTGAAATTTCAAAAGTTGTGCCATTTGAAGCGGCTTTATTAGCTTATGCCTCTCGTGAACATGCTGATTTATTGAAAGAAATCAACCAGACTGGTACTTATAACGAAGAAATCGAAGCGAAGCTGAAAGGCGTGCTAGAAAACTTCAAAGCGACTCAGTCCTGGTAATAACTATTCGGCCTAATAGTTAAACATTAGGCCGTCTGGTTCATGAGGAGAAGCAGAAATGGCCGGCGCAAAAGAGATACGTTCGAAGATCGCCAGTGTGCAAAACACACAGAAGATCACTAAAGCGATGGAGATGGTCGCCGCGTCGAAAATGCGTAAAACGCAGGAACGCATGGCAGCCAGCCGTCCTTATGCAGAAACCATGCGCAGTGTGATTGGTCACCTTGCGTTAGGGAATCTGGAATACAAACATCCATACCTCGAAGAGCGTGAAGTTAAACGTGTCGGGTACCTGGTTGTTTCGACCGACCGTGGTTTGTGTGGTGGTTTGAACATTAACTTGTTCAAAAAACTGCTGGCAGACATGAAAGAGTGGTCTGAAAAAGGTGTGCAGGTAGATTTAGCGCTAATCGGTTCTAAAGCCGCTTCATTCTTTGGCTCAGTAGGTGGGAATGTTGTTGGTCAAGTAACGGGTATGGGTGATGATCCAAAACTGTCAGACCTTATCGGTCCAGTCAATATCATGTTGCAGGCTTATGACGAAGGTCGTTTAGATAAACTGTATGTGGTGGCAAATAAGTTCATCAATACCATGGCTCAAGAGCCTAAAATTCTTCAGGTTTTACCATTACCACCAGGTGATGATGAAGAGCTGAAAGAAAAATCTTGGGATTATCTGTACGAACCTGATCCTAAGGCGTTACTGGATACTTTACTGCGTCGTTATATCGAATCGCAGGTTTACCAGAGCGTCGTAGAGAACTTAGCGAGTGAGCAGGCCGCCCGAATGGT
This sequence comes from Proteus penneri, assembly GCF_003144535.1. GTDB lineage: Bacteria > Pseudomonadota > Gammaproteobacteria > Enterobacterales > Enterobacteriaceae > Proteus > Proteus penneri. The sequence continues at coordinate 17,144 of NZ_PHFJ01000011.1, forward strand.
TGCGATGAAAGCCGCTACAGATAACGGTGGTAACCTGATTAAAGAACTGCAATTGGTGTACAACAAAGCACGCCAAGCAAGCATTACTCAGGAACTTACAGAAATTGTGTCTGGTGCAGCCGCGGTATAACAGCTAGGTTTACGAATTACGTAGAGGATTCAAGATGGCTACTGGAAAGATTGTCCAGGTAATCGGCGCCGTAGTGGACGCCGAATTCCCTCAGGATAGCGTCCCTAAAGTATACGACGCTCTTGAGGTTATGAATGGTAAAGAAAAACTGGTGCTGGAAGTTCAGCAACAGTTAGGCGGTGGTATCGTTCGTTGTATCGCAATGGGTACATCAGACGGTTTAAGCCGTGGCTTAAAAGTTGAAGATTTAGGCCACCCAATTGAAGTACCAGTAGGTAAAGCAACACTGGGACGTATCATGAACGTTCTGGGTACACCTATTGATATGAAAGGTGATATTGCAACTGAAGAACGTTGGTCTATTCACCGTGAAGCACCAACCTACGAAGAGTTATCAAACTCACAAGAACTGCTTGAAACCGGTATCAAAGTAATGGACTTAATCTGTCCGTTTGCTAAAGGTGGTAAAGTAGGTCTGTTCGGTGGTGCGGGTGTGGGTAAAACAGTTAACATGATGGAATTGATCCGTAATATCGCGATCGAGCACTCAGGTTACTCTGTATTTGCTGGTGTTGGTGAGCGTACTCGTGAGGGTAACGACTTCTATCATGAAATGACAGATTCTAACGTTCTTGACAAAGTATCGTTAGTTTATGGTCAGATGAATGAGCCACCAGGAAACCGTCTGCGTGTAGCACTGACTGGTCTGACTATGGCTGAAAAATTCCGTGATGAAGGCCGTGACGTACTGTTATTCGTCGATAACATTTATCGTTACACCTTAGCCGGTACAGAAGTATCAGCACTGTTAGGTCGTATGCCATCAGCGGTAGGTTACCAGCCAACATTGGCTGAAGAGATGGGTGTTCTGCAAGAACGTATCACTTCAACCAAAACAGGTTCAATCACCTCTGTACAGGCTGTATACGTACCTGCGGATGACTTAACTGACCCATCACCAGCAACAACGTTTGCTCACTTAGATGCGACAGTTGTACTGAGCCGTCAAATTGCTTCATTAGGTATCTACCCTGCGGTTGACCCACTGGATTCAACCAGTCGTCAGTTAGACCCACTGGTAGTTGGCCAAGAGCACTATGATGTCGCTCGTGGTGTTCAGTCTATCCTGCAACGTTATCAGGAACTGAAAGACATCATCGCTATCTTAGGTATGGATGAACTGTCAGAAGAAGATAAACTGGTTGTTGCGCGTGCGCGTAAGATCCAGCGCTTCCTATCTCAGCCATTCTTCGTTGCTGAAGTATTTACCGGTTCACCAGGTAAGTTCGTTTCCCTGAAAAACACTATCCGTGGCTTTAAAGGTATTCTGAACGGTGATTATGACCACCTGCCAGAGCAGGCGTTCTACATGGTTGGTACTATCGAAGAAGCAGTAGAAAAAGCTAAGAAGCTTTAATACGGCTGACGGGAGGTTGATATGGCCGATACATCGTTCCACCTGAAAGTTGTCAGCGCTGAAAAGCAGTTATATGACGGCGAAGTCAAACGAATTCAGGTAACTGGTAGCGAAGGTGAGCTCGGTATTTATCCGCAGCATACCCCGTTATTAACTGCCATAAAACCGGGCATGGTACGTGTCGTAAAAACATCGGGCGAAGAAGAGGTTATCTACCTTTCAGGTGGTATTCTCGAAGTTCAGCCGACTGGCGTCATTGTACTGGCAGATACAGCTATCCGTGGTCGTGATTTGGATGAAGCGAAAGCGTTGGAATCTAAACGTAAAGCTGAAGAACACATTCAATCCTCTCATGGTGATGTTGATTATGCTCAAGCATCAGCAGAATTAGCCAAGGCGATTGCAAAACTACGTGTAATCGAACTGACTCGACGTTGATGTAAATAGGCAGTCTATGAATAAAAAAGCCAGTTGGTTCTTCGCTAACTGGCTTTTTTGCGTCATGAAATATTTTGTGTGACGAAATATGTAGTATTATTTGGCATAAACAGGTTTACTTGCCATTCTTTACGGGAGTTATCGGGTTAATTATGTCTAATTCAGCTAAAAGCGTTGTTATTCTTGCTGCGGGAAAAGGCACTCGCATGTATTCACAGTTACCTAAAGTTCTTCATAAACTTGCGGGTAAATCCATGGTTCAACATGTGATTGATACTGCAAAGTCATTAGGTGCTCAACAAACACACCTTGTCTATGGGCATGGTGGTGAACTAATGAAAGAAAAATTAGGCTCACAACCTGTTAATTGGGTACTACAAGCAGAGCAACTAGGAACAGGTCACGCAATGCAACAAGCCGCGCCTTTCTTTGCTGATGATGAAGATATCCTGATGCTTTATGGTGATGTTCCACTTATTACCAAAGAAACGTTAGAGCGTTTAATTGACATCAAACCAGAAGGCGGTATTGGTTTATTAACGGTTATTTTAGATAACCCAACTGGCTATGGTCGTATTGTTCGTGAAAATGGCGAAGTGACAGGCATTATCGAACAAAAAGATGCTTCTGAAGAACAACTCAAAATTACTGAAATCAATACCGGTATTTTAGTCGCCAATGGTGGTGATTTAAAACGTTGGTTAGGTAAACTCGATAATAATAATGCACAAAAAGAGTATTACATTACTGACATTATCGCGTTAGCGCATAAAGAAGGTCGTAAAATTGAAACGGCTCATCCTCGTCGCCATAGTGAAATGGAAGGTGTCAATAACCGTCTACAACTGGCTGCATTAGAGCGTATTTACCAAACAGAACAAGCAGAGCGCTTATTATTAGAAGGTGTTATGTTGCTTGATCCTGCTCGCTTTGATTTACGTGGCACATTAACTCATGGTAAAGATGTGGTGATTGATACCAACGTTATCATTGAAGGTAATGTGACATTGGGAAATAACGTTGAAATTGGTACAGGTTGTGTTCTAAAAAACTGTGTAATTGGTGATAATTCTATTATTAGTCCATATACGGTGATCGAGGATGCAAATTTAGCACAAGCGTGTACGGTTGGCCCATTTGCACGTCTTCGCCCAGGTAGTGAATTAGCGGATAAAGCTCACGTTGGTAACTTTGTTGAGATGAAAAAAGCCAGCTTAGGTGTTGGCTCTAAAGCAGGTCATCTGACTTACTTAGGCGATACAGAAGTGGGAGCTAACGTTAATATCGGCGCAGGTACTATTACTTGTAACTACGATGGCGCGAATAAATTTAAAACCATTATTGGTGATGACGTCTTTATTGGTTCAGATACCCAATTAGTGGCACCCGTTACTGTTGCTAATGGTGCAACCATTGGTGCAGGAACAACACTCACTAAAAACGTGAATGAAAACGAATTAGTGATCAGCCGAGTTAAGCAAACTCATATCACTGGATGGAAACGTCCAGTGAAGAAAAAACAATAATTTTAAGAGAAGGGCGTATATTTAATTAGCGCCCTTTTCTTGTACGCTATTATTCTAAAAACAAAAAATATCCCCACTTTCTACAATGGCTTGGGGAATAAACCAATCAGGTATAAGACATCCAAGTGCGAATAAACGCACAGTTTTAGGAATAACACAATGTGTGGAATAGTAGGTGCAGTTGCACAACGCGATATCGCTGAAATCTTAATTGAAGGCTTACGTCGTTTAGAATACCGCGGTTATGATTCTGCGGGTTTAGCGGTTGTGGATAATGACTGTAAAATGACACGTCTACGTGAAGCTGGCAAAGTACAAATGCTGGCTGAAGAGGCAGAAAAAACACAAGTGATTGGTGGTACAGGTATTGCTCATACACGTTGGGCAACACATGGTGAACCTTGTGAAGATAATGCGCATCCTCATGTATCGGGTACAATTGCGGTTGTACATAATGGCATTATCGAAAACTACCAAGAACTGAAAGCAGAATTAATTAAAAAAGGGTATCAGTTTGCATCTCAAACAGATACCGAAGTGATTGCTCACTTGGTAAACTGGGAACAGCGCCAAGGCGGTACGTTACGTGAAGTTGTACAACGCGTTATTCCTCAATTACGTGGTGCTTACGGTACTGTAATTATGGATAGCCGTACTCCAGAGTTATTAATCGCAGCTCGCTCTGGTAGTCCGCTGGTGGTTGGTCTTGGTGTGGGTGAAAACTTCCTTGCTTCTGACCAATTGGCATTATTACCAGTGACTCGTCGCTTTATCTACCTTGAAGAAGGGGATATTGTTGAAATCACACGCCGTCATGTTCATATTTTCGATGTGAATGGCAATGAAGTTAATCGTGATACGATTGAATCTAACGTTCAATATGATGCGGGTGATAAAGGCGTTTATCGTCACTACATGCAAAAAGAGATCTACGAACAGCCTCTGGCGATTAAAAACACCCTTGAAGGTCGTTTAAAATCAGATTCGATTGATCTCAGTGAATTAGGCCCTAAAGCTGAAGAGATCTTATCTAAAGTTGAACATATTCAAATAGTAGCTTGTGGAACGTCTTATAATGCGGGAATGGTTTCTCGCTACTGGTTTGAGTCTTTAGCGGGTATTCCTTGTGATGTCGAAATTGCATCAGAATATCGCTACCGTAAACCGGCAACTCGCCGTAATAGCTTATTAATCACATTATCCCAATCGGGTGAAACAGCGGATACATTAGCGGCTCTGCGTTTATCTAAAGAGTTAGGTTATTTATCTTCTTTAGCTATTTGTAATGTGGCTGGCTCTTCTTTGGTTCGTGAGTCTGAATTTGTTTTAATGACTAAAGCTGGCGCTGAAATTGGCGTTGCATCAACCAAAGCATTTACAACACAGTTAACTGTTCTATTAATGCTGGTGGCATATATGGGACGAATTAAAGGTGTTGCAACACTAGAGCACGATGTTTCAACGGCATTACACGCATTACCAAGCCGTATTGAAAGCATGTTATCGAAAGATAAGTTGATTGAAGCGTTAGCTGAAGATTTCTCAGAAAAAAGCCATGCTTTATTCTTAGGTCGTGGCGACCAATACCCAATTGCGGTAGAAGGTGCATTGAAGCTAAAAGAGATCTCTTATATTCATGCAGAAGCTTATGCTGCAGGTGAGTTAAAACATGGTCCATTAGCATTAATTGATGCGGATATGCCGGTTATCATTATTGCGCCAAATAACGAATTATTAGAGAAATTAAAATCTAATATCGAAGAAGTACGCGCTCGTGGTGGTTTACTGTATGTGTTTGCTGATCAAGACGCAGGCTTTGAAGAAAACGAAACGATGAAGTTAATTTCTTTACCGCATGTTGAAGAACTGATCGCACCGATTTTCTATACCGTACCATTACAGTTGTTGTCTTATCATGTTGCCTTAATTAAAGGTACCGACGTAGACCAGCCTCGTAACTTAGCTAAATCAGTGACTGTTGAGTAATATTATTTGATAGTCAATTGCTAATGTAGAAGAGTCATTAAAGTCTCATAATAAAATGGTGGCGATAACATTGTTACGCTACCATTTTTAAATCTAACATACTCCAAAATGTCTGTGGAAAAGAATCTGGTAGTTGTTGAACAGAGCAATGAGAACGTATTCATCGTTCAACTCTAGAAATCAGAGAAAAACCTATTTTTTACGATTTTGATTTTTAGCTTTTTTGGGGCTAGTACCATTAGACCACCATGCTGGAGTTGTCGTTGGTGGCTTACCTAAGATATCTTTCAATATGGCAACTAAATCGTAAGACACTAAGCCATCTATATGCTCATGCAGACTAGGAGCAATATTATTTCGTAGAGCATCCAAGACAAAGTCTATACCATTAGTTCGTGCTAACTTTGCCGCTGGTACAAAGTCACTATCTCCAGCAAAAAGAACAATTTTATCTACGAGTTTTTTCTGTGCAATACTGGTAATATCAACGCCAAGTTTAATATCCACTCCCTTTTGACGTATACTGTAATAGAAGTCATTATTTGTTAGTTCTTCAAATTTACGATTACCTTTTAAAACATCGTTGAGAGCTCGATCAGATAGTTTCCATTGCTTGTCATGTTTGATGGTACCTAGGCGGAGAGCAAATTTTCTCTGTTTTTTAACTTCTGCTAAAATCTCGTTACGATGAATTGTTTCTGGTTGTTTAGAGAAATCTAAAACCCTATGTTTTGTTTCTCCCTGATTAACTAGAGGGTAATGAACTTTTATGTCTAATGGTGGTGAATCGTAGTAAAATACACGATATAGATGCTGATAAGTGCTTTTATTACCGTCGTTGATATGTCGCCTAATGCAACTATTTAAAACTTGCACAATTTGTTTAGGTGTTAATTCAGGTTCAGAAGGGAAGTAATGGCGTTTGAAAAAATTTAGGCGTTTTAGAAAGAAAGAGGCGTCTACTAGTACAGCAACTTTTATGTTCATAAAATTATTTATTAGCCCAGATATAAAAAACCCGCGGGTGGGGCAAGGTTGTTAACAAATGAACCAAGCGTTGCCGCGGGTGCTATATGATCAATCTTAGTTATTTTATCTGTGATGTCAACAAAAAGTGAATAAAGCAGCAAGCTCTTAATAATACTTTCTTTCATCTTATACTAATGTTTTAACGCTTTAAATTTAACGTTTTTTGTCTATAGCCATCTATGTTTCATTGTATGGTCATGTAGTGATCAATCATTTTTAAATAACTACTATTTGTGCATTATTCATAATCATAATATATTTGAAAAAATATTAAAATCTACGTTACGACAACAAAAATATTCTAAACTTTGCTATGTTTTCCTATAACGTAATTATTAAAATATATTATAGGAATAAATATTTCCTGATGATAGATAATATACTAAATTGAAACTTGTTTATTACTACCTATACACTTTTAATAAAGTGAAGAAAATAGATTTTATATTAGATAAATATATCATTAACTATAAACCTATCGATGAAAATTCAAATAAGTTTAATTATGTTATTGTTTTAATGTAAAGATTTAAGTCTAAAACCTAGATTTGATCTTTGTGATAGATCTACTCGTTGTTAGCCACTTAAAAATTTATAAATCAAATTTAAATTTTCATAAAACTTTCATCATTGTCGCTTAATCTCTAGTCAATCATCATAATTTGGCGTGGTAAGCGATATGTTACAGTTCACTACAAACTCACAAAATGGCTCAATGCCACATATTCGTGTAGAAAATATTCAAAAAAGATTTAATCAGTTTATTGCTCTAGATGGTGTTTCTTTAGATATTCAACAAGGCGAGTTAGTTTGCCTATTAGGGCCTTCTGGATGTGGCAAAACCACATTATTACGCTGTATTGCCGGATTAGAAACGCAAGATCACGGTAATATCTTTAATTACGATAACAACATCTCACACCTTCCACCACAAGCCCGTGATTATGGGATCTTATTTCAGTCATATGCATTATTTCCTAACCTGACGGTACAGCAGAATATTGCTTATGGTTTAGCTGGTCAGCCTCGTAATGTGATTAAAAATCGCGTTAATGAAATGCTTGAGCTCGTTGGTTTACAAGACCGAAAGAAAAAATACCCAGGAGAATTATCTGGCGGTCAACAACAGCGTGTGGCGCTCGCTCGTGCTTTGGCACCAGCCCCTTCTTTACTCTTACTGGATGAGCCGATGTCGGCATTAGATGCACAAGTGCGAGAACATTTGTGTGTTGAACTACGTAATTTACAGCAAAGCTTAAATATTACTACATTAATGGTCACTCATAATCAAGATGAAGCCATGCTGATGGCCGATAGGATAGCCGTTATGAATAACGGTAAGGTTGAACAGTATGGCAGTAGTGAAGAGATTTACAACCATCCACAAACGCCATTTGTTGCGGAGTTTGTAGGAAAAGGCAACTGGTTACCTTTCAATAGAAATCAGCATGGTGAGGCGATGATTGGCTCACGAGAAGTCCAATTAAAACATGCTGCGATAGCTCATAACCAAGGGCGTCTCTTTTGTCGACCTGAATCAATTGAAATTAATCCGATACAAAACAAACATAATCAATACGACGCCAATGTACAAAATGTGGTGTTTTTGGGGAGTCGTTGCATTATGAAGTTTGAATTAGACCATTTGCCGGGGCATTTATTACAAGCAGAGGTATCTGCTGCTGAGCTACATCGTATTCAAAACGGTAAAGTAAAAGTGACCTTACCAGCTAACGAACTACACATATTTGCGTAAGGTGGCTAGATAATGTCAGTGATAGTACCTACCAAATCTATTAATCGTTTAGATAGTTTTTTTGTTGCTGGTGGTAAGCTATTTATTATTTGCTTACTTACACTTGGCGTTTTATTGCCTTTATTAGCCATTTTCTGGCGTGGTTTTAGTCCTGATATATCACAAGGCGGTGGTTTTCAGGCTGCTATAAACTTGTTCACTAGTGCTCATTTTCTGTGGTTAGTTGGTAATAGTATTAGCGTTTCGCTAAGTGTTGCTGTTATTACGGTGCCACTGGCTTACCTGTTTGCTTATGCTTTACATCGCACCTTGATCCCCTTCAAATCATGGTGGCGTGGAATATCACTATTACCCTTACTTGCTCCCTCTATGCTACCAGGCATTGCATTGGTCTATCTATTTGGTAATCAAGGGCTATTACGTAGCTTACTTCCAGATAGTATTTATGGTTATTGGGGGTTAGTGTTTGGCGAGGTGATCTACACTTTTCCCCATGCACTTATGATCTTACTCTCCGCGTTATCTATGTCTGATGCTCGTTTATTTGATGCTGCATCTAGCTTGGGCGCTTCTTCTTGGCGCACTTTTCGTAGTGTCACTTGGTCATCGAGCAGACACGGGATCTTCGCAGCACTGTGTTTGGTATTTACGTTAACTATTACTGACTTTGGTATTCCGGTTGTAGTCGGAGGAGATTATCAAGTACTGGCGTTAGAAGCCTATAAAGCAGTACTTGGTCAGCAACAATTTGGTCGCGGTGCCTTAATTGGTATGTTGTTATTATTGCCTGCATTGTTGACCTTCAGTGTCGATGTTTGGTTACGTAAACGCCAACGTGATGCAATGAGTTCGCGCGCTCAACTCTATTTACCAAAAGCTAATTTTCAGCGTGACACGCTTTATCTAATATTTGTGATGCTGATCTGTGCACTATTTTTACTGGTATTTGGTACGGCGGTTTACTCCTCGTTTATTCAGTTCTGGCCTTATAACTTATCGTTTTCGTTACGTCACTATAACTTTGAAGGATTACCCGGTGGTTGGTTAGCTTATACCAACAGTATTATTTTGGCATTTTTCACCGCGACTATCGGCAGTTTGCTGATCTTTATGGGGGCTTACTTAATAGAAAAAACCGCTTCCCACTCTTGGCTTAACAATTTGCTACGTATGCTAAGTTTTGTACCGATGGCCGTTCCCGGGTTAGTGTTGGGATTAGGGTATGTATTTTTCTTTAATTTGCCAAATAATCCACTTAACTTTTTATACGGCAGTATGACGTTATTAGTGTTGTGCTCCATTGCACACTTTTTCACTACCGCCTATATGACGGCAAATACTGCACTGCGCCAGTTAGATAAAGAATTTGAGGCGGCTTCATTATCATTAAAAGCACCTTTATATCGTCACTTTTGGCGGATCACCATTCCTCTTTGCTTACCTGCATTATTAGATATTTATCGTTATCTATTTGTTTCTGCTATGACAACCGTTTCCGCAGCGATCTTCCTTTATAGTCCAGACACTATTTTAGCCGCGGTTGCGGTATTGAATATGGATGATGCAGGCAATATTGGTGGTGCGGCGGCTATGTCGACATTGATTTTAACCACCTCGGCAGGGGTATCGATATTGTTATCTATTGCTTCCAAAGGTGTTATTCGGCGTACACAAGCATGGCATCAGCGTGAAGCTAAGCCATAAATTTAAAGATCCAATACTCTCACATAGCAATACTAGGAAAATCGCATGATGTTAAAAAAACTGATACTTGCCACCAGCTTATTATTCTCTGCGGGGACGGTCTTTGCGGCGACTGAAATTACGGTATACACCGCAATAGAAAGTGAACAATTACAAGCTTATAAACAAGCATTTGAGGCTAAATATCCTGATATAAAAATAAAATGGGTAAGAGATTCAACTGGTATTATTACCGCTAAATTATTAGCAGAAAAAGATCGTCCTCAAGCTGATATTGTGTGGGGATTAGCCGCATCAAGTTTAGCGATATTAAAAGCGCAAAATATGCTTGAGCCTTATGCTCCGGCGCAATTAGATAATATTGATGTGAAATTTCGTGATAGCAATAATCCACCAACTTGGGTTGGTATGGATGTATGGGCGGCAACCATTTGCTACAACACCATAGAAGCAAAAAAATTAGGGTTATCTAAACCTGCTTCTTGGCAAGATCTTACTAAGCCAGAGTACAAGGGCAAAATCGTGATGCCAAATCCGGCATCATCGGGAACTGGATTTTTAGATGTCAGTGCTTGGTTACAATTATTTGGTGAACAAGATGGATGGGCATATATGGATAAGTTGCATCAGAATATTGGTCAATATGTTCATTCTGGCTCTAAGCCCTGCAAAATGGCCGCATCGGGTGAATACCCGATAGGCATATCCTTTGAATATCCGGCGATCCAATTGAAACGACAAGGGGCACCACTGGAAATCATATTACCGCAAGAAGGATTAGGTTGGGATATTGAAGCAACAGCCATCATCAAAGGCACTAATAAGCTAGATGCAGCACAAAAATTGGCTGATTTCTCCACCACAGAGGAAGCCATGAAACTTTACAGTGCTAATTTTGCCGTATTAGCCAATACCAATGTGCCAGTAAGCCAAACAGAATTACCTAGCGATTATGCCCAACGTTTAATAAAAAATGATTTTATTTGGGCCGCTGAAAAACGCGACACCATTTTAAACGAATGGCGTAAGCGCTATGACGGAAAGAGTGCAAAATAATTATTTTTACTTCATTCATTAATGGATAGGGCGCGGTGCGCTCTATCTTGTTTAGGGTGTCATATGAAATTTGATATTGCTATTATTGGTGCGGGTATTATTGGTTTATCTCATGCGTATGCTGCGGCTCAGCGAGGTTTACGAGTTGCTATTTTTGAGCGTAGTTACACGCCTGTGGGAGCTTCTGTACGTAATTTCGGCCACGGATTAATTTTGGGTCAAGCGCCGGGTAAAATGCTAGATTTAGCGAAAAATAGCCGTGAGATTTGGGCAAATATGGCCAAACAAGCTAAGTTTTTAGCTCGTCAAAAAGGGACTTACCTCTTAGCGCGTACGCAGTCTGAACAAGCTGTTCTTGAAGCCTTTGTCGATGGTCGAGCTAAAACCTATGGCTATGATTGTGAATTACTTTCTAAACCACAATTAGCGACGGTTTATGGTGGACAATTACAACACCATCGCGCGGCGTTGCATGGCAAAGAAGATCAGGTGCTGTTTTCACGAGAAGCCATTCCACAGTTGGCGGCTTATCTAGACAGTTTAGCTAATGTGAATAGCTATTTTTCAACATTAGTACGGGATATTGATATCGATACAGGAACATTGATCACCAGCAATGGAACATTTTGTGCAGAGAAAATAGTTGTCTGCTCAGGGCACGATTACCAAACATTGCTGGCTGATGAAATAAAAAAACTTGATCCGATAGTTTGTCGCTTGCAGATGTTGCGAGTGACCCCAGAGCAAAATATGGGATTAGAGCATGCACTCATGACAGGGTTAAGTTGCACTCACTATGGGGCATTTTCTGATTTACCTGAAGCGCAGGCTTTAGCGAAAGAAATTAAAGCGCAATCACCATTACTTGAGCAGTATGGTATTCATTTATTAATTACCCCGACCCCTTATGGCGATCTTATTATTGGTGATTCACACGAATATAGCTTAGATGCACAGCCTTTTAACAGTGAAGAGGTTGATAACCTCTTGATTGAGTTAGCTGAGCACACATTAGGTTGCTCGGTCCAAGTAAAAGAGCGTTGGCAGGGGGTCTATGGGGCAAAAGGAAAAGAGCCGATTTCGATTTTAACGCCGAGTGAAAAAGTCACCGCAGTATTGATGCGCACGGGGTTAGGAATGAGTGTCGGGCCCGGTTTAGGTGAGCAAAACATCCGTCAAATTTTTGATTAGCTCCTTTTGGGAATATAAAGAGATTGTTTGATCCTAACGATCATTTTACGAATCGACGCAAAAGAGATGTTTATTATTTACACATCTCTTTTGAAATAACATATTCATTTGGTGTAACAGTAGATGACTTATAACATCTATAATAGCCTTTAGAGGTTAAATCGAGACCGATATAAATTGAAAAGAAAAAGCTAAATAATATCCATTATACAGGTTCTATTTTAACCATAACTAATTTTTACCCACTGAGAAAAATGAACTTGGAAGCTAAGAAAAGTCAGATATAAAAAGAATATTAATTAATAAAAAACAAAATATAGAAATATAAAAAATTTTGAGTGTTATTTTTATATGAAAGAAAACTTAGAAATTTTCTTATATTTGCTTTAAAAGAAAAAATTATCACAGAAGAGGTCTGTGTAAGTAAAGCTAGATTTAATGTCAATTGATTTATATTATCTATCTACTAATTACGCCCATTAATCCTTTATTGGGCGTTGGTATTAGATAATAGTTACGGCTTTTGATTATTAGCGAGTCGCTGATTAATATCTTCTATCACCGCGGGTAAATCGGCAAGGGTATCAATAATATAATGAGCACCTGCGGTACGGAGTTTATTTTCTGCAATACGCTTACGGCTTTCTATTTCTGCTTGTTCCATTGTTTGGTATTGTTCAAAGGTGGCACCAAACTCATTGCCTGAAACAGATAACCCGACAGTCCACATACCCGCATTTAGCCCTTCGGCAATACCCGTTACCGCATCATCGACTTTAACGCAGTGCGCTACAGACATCACGCCAAGTTCAATCACATTCTTTAATGCCATCCACGGGCCAGGGCGAGAGCCGGCGGCAATTTCATCGCTAGCAACCACACAATCAGGCTGATAACCATATTTAGCGGCTTCGGGTACTAATACATCCATCACGGCTTTAGGATAACCAGAGCAAGAGCCGATTTTAATCCCTTGCGCTTTAATGGTGGTGATTGCCTCAAGTGCTCCCTCTATCGGTTTAGCAAAATGTACCACTTGTGCAATTTGTAAAGGCATAAAGGTGTGATAGATATGCTGTGCATCTTCTTCACTTGGCTCGTTACCAAATTGCGCGATCCAGCGAGTGTGAATATTAGGCTGGTTAAGTAAAGTACGAATATGATCGATTTTACCCATTCCCATAGGGCCACGAGCTTCTGATAAACTTATTTTAAAGTTAAAGGCTTGAGCAAAAGCATCGACAAAAATTTGAGTGGGTGCAAAAGAGCCAAAATCTACCACGGTACCAGCCCAATCTAAAATCACTGCTTCAACTGATTTATTCATATGTTTAGACCTACTATGTGAAATCACTAAAAATGGCGAATGGGGAGAACGTAGAACATTCAACCTTAAAAAATGCGTCATTGTGATGTCAATTTTAGAGGGGATTTATGACATAGGTATGTCATAACAATAAATACGATAGTGAAAGCGGCTTAGTTCTCAAAGTCATATACGAAAAAAAGTAAATAAAACTAATATAAAAAACGATATTAAGATCATAATGTAACGAATAAAAAGAGAGTGATTGTTTTTTATTAATCAATAAACTTTATTAGATAAGATAAAATATCTTTTATTATCATGAATATTTTATATTGTATGATAATTTTATTACCGAGTTTTATCGTGTTATTCTTTTTTAAAATAAAATTGATAATAAATATTTTTATTTTAATAAGAGAGCAATTTTTCTTAATTTAGTCTGTTTGAAGGTTATTTTATTGTTATTATTGTTTTTTTGATAAGAAATAGTTTGGTTTTATTTTTGTTTTTTAGGTTTTATAAAAAAATAAATAAAATTTATTTAAAATAAGTCTCTCTAAAAATAAGATAAAACAGTAAAAAGTATTTTATCTTTAACCTCTTTTTTATTTTTTAATGATCACATTATATTTAGATTATTTTATCTATTCCTATCATGTTACTTCTAGCAGATCTTATTCTATTTAATTAATTGTTATTATGATTTTAAAAAATGGATGCAATAATATTAAATATATGTAAGGTTTAATGTGATGTTATTGATAAATAAATCCACATTTTATTTTAATGCTAATGCTTTTTATCAAGCATTTTATTGCAGTTGATAAAGGCTATCTTGATTTAAATATCTAGCTAAAAAGACAAATTATAATTACAAGAGGTAAATCAAATGCAAAACACAATTAATTCACAATACGGTGAAATGGTTGATTTTTTGAAAGAATTAGTGAACACAGAAAGTGGCTCTTATGATAAAGAAGGGGTTGATGCAGTCGCTGATCTTTTAATTCAACGTTATGAAAAACTAGGTTTTGTTGTTGAAGTATTTGAAAATGACAAACTAGGAAATAACTACCGCTTAGTTCATAAAGATGCCACTGATCCGCAAATCTTCATTGCGGCACATTTAGATACCGTCTTCCCTAAAGGAACTGTGGCAGCGCGTCCATTTAGTATCGAAGGTAGTCGTGCTTATGGCCCCGGCGTTATTGATATGAAAGCGAGCCATGTTCTGACTTATTACGCTATTAATGCACTTATACAATCAGGCAATAATGCTTATAAGAATGTTGAAATTTTTCTAAATTGTGATGAAGAAATTGGCTCAAAGACTTCTCGTGGCCTGATTGAACAGTATGCCAAGAATAAATCTTATGCCTTAGTGATGGAGCCCGCTCGTGCCAATGGAGCGATTGTTAGTGCGCGTCGAGGTGTGGGAACTTATGAACTTTTAATTGAAGGTAAAGCATCTCACTCTGGTATTGCACCAGAAGCTGGAATTAGTGCCATTCAAGAGCTTTCATACAAAATTCAGGCACTACATGCGCTTTCTCGTCACGATGAAGGGCTTTCTATTAATGTTGGTCTGATTTCTGGTGGTACATCAGTCAATACCGTTGCACCTAATGCTCGTGCTGAGATTGACGTTCGTATTTCAACCGATGAACAAGGTGTTGAAATTGATAAGCTTGTAAGAGAAGTATGCAGTAAACCTATATTAGAAGGGATTAAGCTAACACTTAATGGCGGTATCAATCGCCCTCCAATGGTTAAAACACCTGAAAGTGGTGCATTAATTGACATCATCAAAGAGCAAGCCCGTCTGCTTGATTTTGATATTGAAGATATTTCAACTGGTGGTGGTTCTGATGCTTCTTTTACCGCCGGAGTTGGCACGCCAAGTGTAGATGGCTTAGGCCCTATCGGTGGTTATCAACATAGTGATAAAGAGTATCTCGATTTACCGTCATTGACCGAAAGAACGGTGCTATTTGCCAATATTTTAAAGCGCTTGTCTCAATAAGGTGAATGTATGGATAAGAATAAAAAAATAAAATGGGCTATGCCTGATGCTTTTATTATTATTTTTGGCATCGTTATCTTAGCCGCTATTGCGACTTATTTAATCCCCGCAGGAACTTATGAACGTGAAACAGTTAATGGGCTAAATCGTGTTGTACCTGGTAGTTTTGGTTATGTTGATCAAAATCCAGCCTCATTAATGGATATTTTCTATGCCATTCCTGTGGGATTAAAGCAGTCAGCGAGTATTATTTTTCTGATCTTTATGATTGGTGGTGCGATTGCTATTTATGATAGAACACGCGCTATTGATTCAGGGATTAATGCATTAATTGTCAAAACAAAAGGTAATTACCAAGCACTGATTATTACCGTTGCATTTATATTTGGAATGCTTTCATCATTAGGATTGGCCGCAAACGCAGTTATTGCTTTTATTCCAATAGGAATAGCCCTTTCGCGTTCGATGAAATTAGATGCCATAACGGGGGTTGCTGTTGTTTACCTCGGATATTATGCAGGAAATGCTGTCGGCGTTTTAGATCCTACTATTTTAGGTACAGCACAAACGTTAGCTGAAGTACCTTTATTTTCAGGTGTAATTTTTAGAATTGTATTATTCTCAGTTCTGATTATAGTCACTATTGCTTATATTGTTTGGTATGCAAGACGTATCGCTAATAATCCAACCAAAAGCTATATGTATGGACTAGCAACTGATGATCCTGATTATGATGCCCATAAAGATCAAACAATGGACGGCAATTTCTCTTTAATGCAGAAATTGAGTCTAGTGGTTTTTATTGCATTTATTGGATTGTTTTTATACGGAGCATTTGAATATAAGTGGGGAATTGAGCACTTATCTGCCATCTTTATTATGATGAGTATTGTCGTTGCTGCGATGTTTAAAATTGCGCCTAATGACTACATTAAAACCTTTATGAAGGGTGCTCAATCCTTAGTTTATGGTGCATTAGTCGTCGGTATTGCAAGAGCCGTGATTGTTATTTTAGATGAAGGACGTGTGCTGGATTCTATTGTTCAAGCCACATTAGTTCCATTACAGCAAACTTCTCATTTTTGGGGAGCTCAGTTACTTTATTTCTTTAATTTATTATTCAATTTATTAGTAACATCAGGAACTGGACAAGCTTCTATTGTGATGCCAATCATGGTACCTATCTTAGATATCTTGGATCTAACTCGCCAAACAGGTGTTTTGATCCTTAAATTAGGTGATGGATTTACTAACATTATTACACCAACATCTGGCGTATTAATGGCTGTATTGGCAGTAGGTAAAGTGCCTTGGACTCGTTGGGTTAAATTTGTTTTTCCTATTTTAATGATTTGGGTAGTGATAGGTATGGCTGCGATTGGTATTGCAACAGCAATTAATTATGGTCCAGTCTGATTTATAAGATAATTATAAAACCACCCATTTTACGGGTGGTTTTATGTGTTTGGCTAAAGCCTTAATAAAACGCTGTCTGTAAACTGAATACAGGCAGAGGAAAATAGCACTCTCGGAGAGAAATAATACGATTAAAACAACACTACAGTCAGAACCAAACTAAATAAGAAAATGACTAGTTGTAAGACTTAAATAGAGATTGGTTACCTGATTTATCAAAGGCGATAACTTGGTAAGGCTCTTTGTAATCCCCCGCATACATACCTAAACTTCCCGCGGGCATTCCTGCTACCGCAATACCGGATTTAGATTTATTCACTAAGTCGATATTTTTTAAGCTATCAACTGGAATATGTCCGACTAAATCTTTACCTTGATAAGTCGCAAAGTGGCAACTTAATAAATTATTTGGTACACCTGCTTGTTGATATTTTTTCATTAATTGTGTTTCTGAAACAATATTCACTTTGACGTTAAAGCCAGCTTCTTTCACACCATCAGCCCATAAAGTACAGCATCCGCAACTTTCTGTTTTATAAACATCAACAACATTATGATTAGAAGCATACGCTGTACTTGTAAAAGCAGAGATTGCAATGATAGAAGGCAGTAATAATTTTTTCATTGTTCATTCCTTTCATTAAGTTGATAGACGAAACAATAATCTTTCCCCCTACGGGAAGGTCAATTTAATTAAGGTATAAACACGTAGAGTTTTGTAAAAGAATATTTATAGAAAACAAAGGTATAAAGAATACTTTGTGTATCTTTCTTTCTGTTTTTATAGAGGATATTACTGGATATAAAAAGAAAAATAAAAAGCTAATATATTGAAATATATTAGCTTTTTAAATAATCAGGATGTTTAATGTAAAGATAAATTATTTGATAATGGTAATTTGTTTTACATCGATCTCAGTACTTGTCCACTCTTTATCAACTTTACCTTCAATTCTGACGGTATTATCTGGAGTGACTGTTTGTCCGCGCCATCTTTTATTATCAATATCTACATTGATACCACCGGTGCTATCTTCAAAAACATACAACTCATCACCAATTTTTTTGGTAATTTTGCCCGTTAAGATAACCCAAGTGTCATCAGAAAGATCTTTGGCTTTTACAACTGTGGTTTCGCTAATTGAAGGGCCTTTAAATCCCCCTTGATCTGCACTTGATTGGATAGTGCCTTGAGGAGAAACAAAGCCACCATTATTATGAGAGGTTGTATTGGCTTGAGATGCAAAAGCCAACGTACTACCAATTAATAATACTAGAATTTTTTTCATAACAAACTCACTTATAGGTTAATAATTCAACTAATTAATGTATTAGATTTTATTTCACTTTCATGTATAAAACCGCATATTAAGGTAAATTTCAGTATTAATATATCAACTGATTGATATTACTCTTAAAATTATAGTTCTTTATTTTTCTTTGTGTTTTTTATTGATATAAGCATCTATCACTAAATACTTCTTTTCTCTAAGTTAAATCCACTGGTTATTTCCCATTAGGATCAGTGTAGGCTGTTATTCAAAAATATACCCTGCAAGATCATTGTTTTTAGATGTATTACCTCTTATCATCCAGCGCCTTCAAATTTTTTTTAATTTTCCCCTATTATTTTTAGAGGTTTTATGACTAACGAACGCATTGCCAATCCGGGTCCATTAGGTTTAATGGGTTTTGGTATGACAACGATTTTGTTGAATATACATAATGCTGGTTTTTTCCCAGTAGTCTCCGTCATTATGAGTATGGGAATTTTTTATGGTGGGATCGCTCAAGTTATTGCTGGTATTTTTGAGTTCAAAAAAGGCAATACTTTTGGTGCAACCGCATTTACCTCTTATGGTTTCTTTTGGGTAACATTGGTAGGAATTTGGTTATTACCCGTGATGGGCTTAAGTGAGCCAACAACACCTCTCTTTTTGGGCGTATTTTTAGCGTTATGGGGAATTTTTACCTTTTTCATGTTTATTGGCACCTTAAAAGCTAATCGAGCACTCCAATTTGTTTTTTTAAGCCTGACTATTTTATTTGCTTTGCTGGCAATCGGAAATATCACAGGTAATGCTCTAATTTTAAAAATTGCAGGTTTTGAAGGTATTATTTGTGGTACCAGTGCTTTTTATCTGGCAATGGCTGAAGTATTAAATGAGATGTATGGCAGAACAATACTGCCAATTGGTCATAAATAATCGTTTTATAGAGAAGTGGCTATTTAGCCACTTCTACTACTTGGCTTTTACGACGAATTAGCTTTCTTGCGCACCATGCATAAAGTAATCCTGCAACCACACCTGCAATATGTGACTCAGTCGATACACCTAATTGACCTGGAATTAACCCATAGGCCATTGATCCATAATAAAATAAAACGAAAAGGGCAATGACAATATCGATAATTTTACGTCGAGTAAAAGCGTGAGCAATCAATAAAGACCATAATCCAAAGATCCATCCACTTGCACCAACGTGAATAGCACTTCGTCCAAAAATCCAAACTAATAAACCACTTACGATAATAATAAATATGCTGGATAACACATATTCTCGTAGAGATTGTGTCATAGATAAAAAGCTAAGAATAAGAAATGGGAGTAGATTACTAAATAGATGAGACCAAGATCCATGAATGAAAGGCGCGATAAAAATACCCATTAAACCTTCACCCGTTCTTGGAATAATACCCCATTGAAGAAGAGATATGGAAAAGAGTGAGTTAATAAGTTGAAGTAAGACTAATATGATAGTTAACCCGCCAAGAAAGGTGAGTCTTTTTTTAAACCAAACTTTATCCATAATGGTAGCCTTAATAATGTGATGACGCTGATAAAACGCTATAAATAGAAGAGCCCTTAATAAAAAAGAAGAAGGCTCTTTTTTATTTATCAGTCTAATAAATTAAGGCAAGCAGCTCCACGAGCGCCACCTGCATCACCATGACGAGCTTTTTCTATTAATGGAATTTGTGCATTTCCGTAAACACAGTGTGAGAGATATTCAGGTAATAGCTCATACAGTGCGTTAAATTGTGATAGTCCACCACCAATAACAATTAAATGAGGGTCAAGTACCGTAAGGATATTGCTAAGGTAAATCGCAAGTACTTTCATATAGCGATCGACATGCTCTTGAGTCTTTTTATCGCCCGCATAATATTGCTCAACAATATCAACCGCTCTTTGTGGTGCATCATTGAAGGCTTTATACATACGTTCAAAACCACGGCCTGATAAATAGGTTTCAAAACAGGCTTTTTTGCCACAACCACAAATAATTTTTGGCATCATTTCGCCGATCACGTTATCTGCATCCACATTCAGATTCATATGACCGATTTCTCCAGCAATCCCATTCTTGCCAGACAAGACTTTACCATCAATAACAAAGCCACCACCCACGCCAGTTCCTAATATGAGACCTAGTACAGAAGGGTAATGACGAAATTCAGGATCCCAAGCTTCCGATAAGGCAAAACAGTTAGCATCATTTTCAACTTTAACGGGTCTATTGAGTATATGCGAGAGATCGTGAACCATAGGCTTGTATTTAGCTGCTGGAACATTAGTCGTAAATACGGTTCCTTCTTTAGCATTCACAATACCAGGAATACCAACCCCCACCTTTCCCTTATAACCTAATTCATTGTCAGCTTCTAAAGTCAGTTCTTTAAAAACATTCAATAATGCTTGATAGTCGTTTTTAGGTGTTGGAACACGTTTCTGCCATACTTGAGTGAGATCTTTATCAAAAACGGCAAGCTCAATTTTGGTGCCGCCCATATCAAAACCATAATACATATCAGTCTCTTAATTATTCTGTAAATATTATTTATAGCAACGACAAGGTTGTCGTTACGTGGTCATTTCTATTTCAGTCAATACTTAAGTTATCTCTACTGCTTATATACACTAGGTTAAAGAAGAACAGTGATTGGTGACAGTTGAGTTTTCTTTATCTATTGATGACTACTTTCAATCAAAATACTACGTACTTTCATTAGAGCAAAACCTAATAAATTTAATCCCTTCCAAAGAAGGGGATTGTTAATCTCGTTGTCTTGCTCACTTAAACCGACCCCCCATATTTTATCAACAGGGCTTGCTTCAACAAGCACTCGATTGCCTGTTGAAATCAGAAAGTTACCGAGTTCTTTATTTTGGGAAAACTTAGCGATATTGGCACGAATAACAATATCCATACGGTGTTGCTCCCAAATATCTTGGTCAAATCCTTTTACTTCTCTGCCTAATGCTTTTGCTGAGCCTGGATTAGATGCAGTAATAATGCGCTTTCTGACGTCTATATCATTAAATAGCTTCGCTTTTTCAGCCATCATATAGTGCTCAGCGCTGGCATAACGCACATCATCTAATATAAAAGGTGCTGGGTACCATTGGCTAAAGCAACTTTTTGTGATGTCATTACCTTTACTTTGGTGCCCCCAAAAGTAGATGTACTTTATTTTCTTTCCTGCACGAAATTCTTTTTTTAATTGTTCTAAATCCATCTTTTTTCCCATTATGTTGAATATTCCTAATTCACATAATAAAGATAGCATAGAAGTAAAGAAGGATTGAGTGCCTTTTTGCGATTCTGTGAGTAGGTGAAGCGATTCCGCTATTTTGATTTATTCTTATTAAATTTATCTTAATTTGATTGGTTTTTTTTAATAACAAATAAACTTTAATCTATGATCTAAGAATAATTTATTTAATGATATTTATGCTAAGGTTATCCTAATAGCTTGATAGTATTATTAATATAATTTCTCATCAATGATAGGGTGGATAAATGAAAGTTTCAGCACGCAATCAGTTAGTCGGTAAAGTTGTGGATATTATTGAAGGTGCCGTTAATAGCGAAGTGATTTTATCTTTAGCACACGGTGAGAAACTAGCGACAATCATCACCAAAGAAAGTTGTGAAAGCTTAAATATTAAAAAAGATGGTGAAGCTATTGCCATTATTAAAGCGCCGTGGGTTGTATTAGCACTGCCTGATTGCGGTTTAAATTTCTCTGCGCGTAACCAATTTGCAGGAAAAGTGACTCAAATCGTACAAGGTGCGGTGAACTCTACTGTTCATTTAGAAACGGCGAAAGGTTTAGCACTGACTGCGGTTATCACCAATGAAAGCTTACAAGAAATGAAATTGGCAAAAGGCAGTGATGTTTTAGCATTAGTAAAAGCATCAAGTGTGATTGTGGCAACATGCAAATAATTGTACGTTTGTTTCTTGAAATAAAAAAGAGGCTAAATAGTTAGCCTCTTTCCTTTTGATATTACTTATCTTTTTGGATTTATCATCCCGATCATCGTTTATTCAAGTAATAAGAATTAATTATCTGTATTACCTGCAATTTTCAGTTTGTCATAGATATAATTTTTATAACTGTTAACTAATTTCTCATCTTCACAGTCATTTAATTTACCTTCACATAAGTGGCGCATTTGAATATTTGCTTTGTAGAAAGGAGATAATGGCAAACGAGCGCGCTCTAAGATCATGCCACCTAAGAAGCTAATATCAGTTAATTCACCCGTTGTTATTGGTGCACCTTGCGATAGGTTATCTCTTAAGGTGAACTGAGTAATATATGCAGGGTTATTAAAAGGTGACTGATAATTTTTGAGCTCAATATTGGGTTGATGATCACCAAAATAGAGGAACATCGTCGGTTTTTCTCTTTGGGCGACAAAATTAGAGAAATCTTTAATTGCCGGATCACTGGTGATGATTTTTTCCATATAGTGGCTAAATTTGCCTGGTGCATTACTGCTTTCTGTATGACCTGTAATTTGGTACATATCTCTGTGTGATTCATCATAAGGGCCATGTTCATACATGGTTAATGAGAATATAAACAATGGCTTGTCAGTACGCTTTTTTAGTACCTCTTCAACGTAACCCAGCATATCTGCCGTCGATATTTTCCAGAGGTTTTCTTCTAATGTTCCCGGATAACCCAGCTCTTGAGGTTGAATGATTTCATCAATTCCCATTTTTTCATAAGCGTAACCGGCATGGTAAGCACTACGATTAAATGGAGTCAGTAAAACGGTGTAATAACCTTCGGCTTTTAGTTGGCGGAATAAACTCTCATTAAGATTATCGACAACAAAATAGAATACCGAGTTTTTACGTGCACCAAAATCATCCGTATTTAACCCTGTTAATACAGAAAATTCAGAAAGCCAAGTACCGCCACCAAAGGTTTGTACACGTAAAGGGCTTTGCGCACTGACACCTTCATCTTTTTGAAACATAAATAAATCAGGCAGTGTAACATTGGTATCAAATTGATAAATATGAGGATTAACCGTCGATTCTTGTAATAAAACGACAATATCAGGTTTTATGTCTGTCTGTGTTTCTGGCAATACGGTTTTGTTCGCTTGTTCCAGAAAGTAATCCGCATTTTCATTAAAATAAGGAGGGTGGTACGCCGTTTGGTAGCCAGACATGATTAAATTAGTCACAGTACCTCGTCCTCCCGGAAGTGTACCTTCCCATTCAGCTTGCCACTTTTCTACGGTGAAATGGATTGTGGTAAATCCAATGACCATTAAAAGTAAGCCACTGATACGCAAGCTTGGGCGTGATTTCTTGGAAAAATGCCAAGCAATAGACATATTGATAAGAAGCCATATTAGCATCGCAATCAATGCAACACCGGCTTC
Organism: Proteus penneri; assembly: GCF_003144535.1. GTDB lineage: Bacteria > Pseudomonadota > Gammaproteobacteria > Enterobacterales > Enterobacteriaceae > Proteus > Proteus penneri. The sequence goes on from NZ_PHFJ01000011.1 coordinate 40,820, forward strand.
CCAATAATGACCTAATGTCCCTAAATTAGAGCTATCAAAAGCCAAATCAAAGTCAGAGAACATTAATGTTTCTTTGTAATAATGGACTTTGAGTTGATTAATAAACTTAGTTATAAGGAAGAGGGTGCCGGTGGTAATAGCTGAAAATAAGATACGAGCTGATAAAATAAAACAAAGAGAAAAAAGAATAAAATAAGCACCGACTGAAAGAAGTGCAGTATAAATAAACGTTGCTTTCTCAAAAACAATAAAAAATGAGGCAATAAGAATAAGTGCAAGATAAGCACTTCCTAAATATTTTTTCATATCTCTTCCTAGTATAGCTATAAAGAATAAAGGGGATATTTTACAAAAATTGTAGGCGATAATCTTAAATAGGCTAAATAACTTTATTTAGCCTAAGTTAACATCTGTTTTTAGAATAACCCTTTGTCTCGTAAAATATGAAGATCTTTTTTACGACGAGTAAAACCAGTACGGTCAAAATACTCTAAGATTTGTACTGCTAACTTACGCCCAACAGATAACTCATCACGAAAGTCCGCGGCAGTGACACTACCATTACTCTCATTATATTTCACAATGATAGATGCAAATTTTTCCATTGATTGGTGTGTATAGTAGCGGTCGGCAATAATTGGAATAATTAAACCTAATTGTGCCGCTTTACGTAATAATGAGCGGATCACTTTCTCATCATTTTTCATTTCATTGGCGAGATCACGCACCCACCAAGGTTCAGATTGCTCAAAATAGACTTTAGCATGTTGCCATAGCGCATCTTGTTCTGGTGAAAAAGCAAGACCATGGGTTGGGAGGTGAAGCCAACCGCGACTTTGGCTAATTGCACCCTCTTTTCGTAACTGATCAATTAGGTGATAAACCAATTCATCATGATAAGTAGGTAGTGCCATCCGTTTTAAACGAGAACGACCCACACCCATTTGATCATTATGTTGTTGGTGATATTCCTCAAGTGTATCGAGTAATTTCTGTTTCGCTTTATCCGCATTTTCTTTAGAAAGAATAACGCCAGCAACGTTAATTAGGTCAAATGTTTCTAGTAGCTGAGTGAGTGCATTTTCAGTTAATTGCTGAGCCCAAGCAAACTGATTTAGAGATAATTCACCTTTTGGTAAACATAACGCTAACTTGGCGCTGACACTGTCAGCATTATCAATTTGATGTAGCCAAGATAAGAACTCACTTTGTCGTTTGCCTCTACGTGGCGAATGCAAATGTAAGACTTTCGCTGCGGCTAAGGTGCGTTGAGCACTGATATCACGCAAGATAAGCCTGTCGTTATCCACCAGCCAAAGGGGTTCATCAAGAATAAGCTCTGCTAACTGTGGTGTTTCATTCGCATCATTTAAGAGCGCAACACGACCTGTAATATGGCGAGTACCGTGATGAATATGTACTGGCTGCCAATGCTTTAAAGGTTCATCAGCGATTAAACTGACTAAGACTTTATGGGCTTGGTAGTTAGGCTCTTGAGAGAGTAACCAATCGCCACGAGAGACATTATCTTTACTGACATCTCCAGTGATATTAATGGCAATACGATGACCGGCTCCAGCACTTTCTACCGGTTGATTTTGTGCGTGTAATGCTCTGATCCTTACTGGTTTATCCGCACCTGTTAGCCAAAAAGTATCACCAATGGCTATTTGTCCAGCGAGGGCGGTACCCGTCACGACTAATCCCGCCCCTTTAATACTAAAAACACGGTCTATCGCTAAGCGAAAGCGTTTATGCCATTGGGGGTGTTGTTGTTCTTGTTGATGAAGGTTAACAAGATAGTCACGAAGCGCAGGGATCCCTTCGCCAGAAGGTGCTGAGGTGATAAAAACATCAGGTTGTTGCCAGCCTAAGTTGGCCAATACATCCGTTGTTTGTGACCGAACTTCTTTAATTCGTTCAGGTGTAACACGATCTGCTTTAGTGAGAATAACGGTAACTTGAGGACAGCCAGCAAGGCGTAAAATAGAAATATGCTCAATGGTTTGGGCCATAACACCATCGTCACAAGCGACAATTAATAGTGCATGAGAGATCCCACCAACGCCCGCAAGCATATTGGAAAGAAATTTTTCATGACCGGGCACATCGACAAAACCAATAGACGTCCCATCATCTTGACGCCAATAGGCATAACCTAAATCAATGGTCATGCCTCGTTTTTTTTCTTCAGGGAGATGGGTAGTATCTACTCCAGTAATAGCCTGTATCAGTGTGGTTTTTCCGTGGTCTACGTGACCTGCCGTTGCAAAAATCATAGTAAAAGTGCCTGTATTAATGCATTTTCATCCTCAAGACAGCGCAGATCGAGCCACAGGCGACCATCAGTAATTCGACCAATAATCGGTTTTTCTAAATTACGCCAATGCGCAGCTAACGCATCTAACTGGCTACCTTTTCCATCTTTGGCTTCAAAGGTAAGTGCTGCACTCGGTAAACTTTCAATAGGTAATGAACCACTGCCTATTTGAGAAGCGCATGAGGATATCGTGATATGGTAATTTTCTCCATAATATGCCTGAAAATGAGGCAATAACCGTTGCGCCATGTCATTAATTTCTGTTTGTGTCCGAGTTAACAAACGTAATGTTGGAATTTCAACAGCCATTTTTTCAGGTTGCTGATAAAGACGTAATGTGGCACCTAATGCCGCTAATGTCATTTTATCAACACGTAATGCGCGCTTTAAAGGATGGCGCTGAATAGCTTCAATCCATGTTTTTGCCTAAGATTATGCCCGCCTGAGGGCCACCTAATAATTTATCACCAGAGAAGGTAACAAGATCGATACCTTGCTGTAGATAATCTTGAGGCATCGGCTCTGAAGGTAAACCCAAGGCGGCTAAATTAGTCATTGAGCCACTGCCTAAATCGATAGCCGTGGGTAAGTTCATCTCTTTACCAAGTGCGGCAAGTTCGTCGCCATGTACTTCTGCTGTAAAGCCTTGAATACAATAGTTGCTAGTATGAACTTTCATTAACAAACCGGTATTCTCATTAATGGCGTTACGATAATCTTTAAGGTGAGTGCGGTTTGTTGTTCCTACTTCTTTGAGTGTACAGCCTGCCTGAGTCATCACATCAGGGATACGAAAAGCGCCGCCAATTTCCACTAATTCACCACGAGAAACCACGACTTCTTTATTGGGCGCAACCGTTGCGAGCATTAGTAAAACAGCAGCTGCGTTGTTATTAACAATACAGGCATCTTCAGCGCCCGTTAATTCACATAACAAATCAGCGATAGCGCGATCACGGTGTCCTCTTGAAGCACCATCAAGAGAATACTCTAAGGTTGCCGCTGAGCGCATAACTTGGCTAACGGCTTCAATGGCAGACTCGGCCATTAATGCTCGGCCTAGATTGGTGTGTAAAACCGTTCCTGTTAAATTGAAAACAGGTTTAATTGACGATTTTCGTTGTAATGTAATGCGATTTTGTAATTCATTCGCCCACTGGTTATGCCATGCAGGTAGGTCATTATCTTGGCGAATAATGATACGCGCTTCTTCTTGTAACTTTCGTAAATGCTCAGTAATAAATGTCTGACCATAAGAAGCAACTAAAGCCTGAATTTCTTCTTGATGCAGTAACTTATCAATGGACGGAAGCTGGCTATAAAGTGAGCGCGTATCATTTGTCATGCTAATACCTAATTATTATTCATTTGGGAACAGGAATGGGTTAATGCTACTACGAGCAAAGCCTTCTTCTTCCATTTTTGCATCAAGGACAATAGACGCTAAATCGTCAGCGACAGCATCTACATTGGCATCTTTTTCTTGATATAAAATTTTTAGATAGCTTCCACAATCACCGCAACTTTCTGCTTTCACGGGAGCATTTTCGCTGTCTAATGACCAGTAATTTAATTTACCTGTTAATTCACAGTTGGTGCATTTAATGCGTACAACATGCCACTCGGTTTCACATAAATTACAGTGTAAATAGCGTAAACCTTGGGTTGTGCCGATTTGTACCATGCTTGCCACAGGCATACTGTTACAAACTGGGCAGAATTGACGATTTTCACCGTATTCTGTTTTAGCCTTACCTGGAATATTTGCCGCTAATTGTGCCCAGTAAAGAGACAACGTTGCCCAAATAAAGACAGATTTATCTGCTGAAACTTTTGAATATTCATCATTGAGTAATGCCGTTGCCATTTCTTCTAATTCAGTTTCAGACGCTTTAGCGAGATTTTCTAAAGTGATAGTGGCACTTTCAGGCACAACTGGACGTAATTCAGCAATAATCGAGGCTAATAAAGCATGCCAATGTTTACTGCGTTTGAATGTTTTTCTATCTAAAGGTGCTACACCAATTTGCTGTGTCAGGAGTGGGGCAAGATCAATGGTAAGTGGATTATCATGAAGTGCTTTTTCTTGAGCTTTCACAATTTCTGCTGCAAATTCAAGGTAGTCTGCGAAAGGATTATCTTTTGCTAGTGTTTGAAAACGTTCAGCACGACGTTGATAAAGGTTTTTCAGATTAGGGAATAATACAGGTGGAATAAAGCTAATCCCTTTTTCTGATTGATCTTTACCTAATTGCTCTTTAGGAACGATGCGAATACTCATAACGTTCTATCTTCCTATTATCATAAATTTTATAGTGAATACCCACAGGATTTGACTTCAGAATAAATCAAAAGCAAACATGAAGCCATGACAGTGGGTAATAATAGTGTGTTATTGTTCTTTTACGTCTTAAAAGTGGGCGTAAATTGAATAAAAAACGGAGGCTAATCAAGCCTCCGTTTGTTCAGAAATACACTTTAAGGCATTATTTCTGTGACTTCTTTTCGGCTTCTTTTTTCTCTTCTTCGAGAATTTCACGATACCAACGAGGATGGTGCTTTTTAGCCCAACCGCGAGTTACCCAGCCTTCAACCATGCTACGAATTGAACCTTTTACCCAGAATGCCGCATAAGCGTGAACAATTACGGTGATTATCAGTAATATTGCTGATAATGAGTGAACTAATAAGGCAATTCTAATAACTGGGATCGAGAAATATTCTGCGAAATAAGGACGCCAAATGATAATGCCACTGACTGTTAGTAAGATAAGGCTGATACTTAACATCCAGTAAATGCCTTTCTGACCTAAATTGTAGTGACCGATATCGCCAGCTTCTTCATTTTGTAGCACTTTATGAATATTTTTAGCCCAGACTAAATCATCTTTATCAATAAAGTTATACTTCAAGTATCTGAAGAACATAAAGATAAAGAGAATTGCCATAGCACTACCCACAAACGGGTGTAACAGACGTGACAGTTCTGGTGTACCTAAAATATTCATGAACCAGTTCAGAGATGGGAAGAAGAAACCCAATCCGCTGATTGCTGTGAACAGAAAGACAATCACAACGACCCAGTGGTTTATACGCTCTGATGCGGTATGGCGAAGAATTTTATCACCTTTCTTCTTCATCATTTCTGCTCCTCCTTATTCACAGAGGTCTGTGTTTTAGAAGATGCTTCCATCTCTTTGAGTGCTTCTTCTTCATCTTCTTCAGTTGTACGGTTTGGACCGACACCTAAATAGTGGAAAATAGCGCCCGCGAAGGTTGCGGCAAAACCAACAGCAGCCAATGGTTTCCAGATGCCTTTCCAGAATTTAACCGTTGAGCTAATTTCTGGGTTTTCAGGTAAACCATGATACAGGTTTGGTTTGTCAGCATGATGGAGAACATACATTACGTGTGTACCACCCACACCTTGTGGATCGTAAAGACCCGCGTTGTCATAGCCACGAGTTTGCAGCTCTGCAACACGTTCACCAGCAAGATTGAGCATCGCTTCTTTCGAACCAAAATGAATCGCGCCTGTTGGGCACGTTTTCACACATGCAGGCTCTTGGCCGACTTCAACACGGTCAACACATAACGTACATTTGTAAGCACGGTTATCTTCTTCGTTAATGCGAGGCACATTAAAAGGACAACCTGCAATACAATAACCACAACCAATACAGTGTTCTGATTGGAAATCAACAATACCGTTAGCGTATTGAATGATAGCACCTTCTGCTGGGCAGGCTTTTAAACAGCCCGGATCAGCACAGTGCATACAACCATCTTTACGAATTAACCATTCCAGTTTGCCGTTCTCTTCAACTTCAGAGAAACGCATCACTGTCCATGATTTTGCGGTTAGATCAGTTGGGTTATCGTAAACACCGACGTTAGTGCCAATTTTATCGCGAATATCGTTCCATTCAGAACAAGCTACCTGACAGGCTTTACAGCCGATACAGGTTGTTACGTCGATAAGTTTTGCCACTTCTTCCTTGTAATCCCGCACCTGAGGCGCGGGAGTAAGGGAATTGGTGGCAGAGCGACGAATAATGTCTTGGGATTGCAGTGACATAATTTATCTCCTTACACCTTTTCCACATTAACAAGGAACGCTTTAAACTCCGGCGTTTGTGTATTCGCATCACCAACGAATGGCGTTAACGTATTCGTAATAAAGCCTTTCACAGCAACACCTTCAAAGCCCCAGTGAATAGGAATACCAATGGTATCCACTTTGCGCCCATCAACATCAAGGGTTTTAATACGTTTAGTGACCACCGCTTTCGCTTTGATATAACCACGTTTTGAGCTGACTTTAACGGTATCGCCTTGAACAATGCCTTTCTCTGCGGCTAAACGCTCACCAATTTCAATAAATTGTTGTGGCTGAATAATCGCATTTAAGCGCGCGTGTTTAGTCCAGAAGTGGAAATGTTCTGTCAGACGATAAGTTGTACCGACATAGGGGAAATCTTCTGCTTTACCCATATCTTCCCAGTCATCTTTAAAGATACGCGCCGCTGGGTTTGAAACGACATTTGGATGCAGTGGGTTAGTACCCAATGGTGTTTCAATTGGCTCATAGTGCTCAGGGAATGGACCTTCTGCCATCTTATCGATAGCAAACAGACGTCCCATACCTTCCGGCTGCATAATAAATGGACCAACATCAGAACCCGGTGCAGCGTTGCTATAGTCAGGTACATCAATACCCGTCCATTTGCTGCCATCCCATTCGATTAATTTACGTTTAGGATCCCATGGTTGACCTTGTGGGTCTGCTGATGCGCGGTTATAAATAATGCGACGGTTAAGAGGCCATGCCCATGCCCAACCTAATGTATTACCCAATCCTGATGGATCGGAGTTATCACGGTTAGCCATTTGGTTGCCTTTCTCTGTCCAACTACCTGCGAAGATCCAACAGCCACTCGCCGTTGTACCATCATCACGTAACTGAGCAAACGAGCTAAGCAGTTGACCTTTTTTCAGAATGATATTGCCATCAGCATCTTTTAAGTCGACTAATGCTTTACCATTACTTTCTTGTGCAACTTCTGCGGATGTTGGATTATCAGGATCAAAGTAATCCCAAGTCATATTCAACACCTGCTCTGGCATCGCACCGCCTTCTTCTTTGTAGAGTTGGCGTAAACGATGGAAAATACCCGATAAAATCTCAGCATCAGGGATAGCCACACCAGGGGCATCACCCCCTTTCCAGTGCCATTGTAACCAGCGACCAGAGTTAACGATAGAACCGTCTTCTTCTGCGAAACAGGTTGTTGGCAGACGGAAGACTTCTGTCTGAATATCGGCTGTTTTAACGTCGTTCTCTTCACCGTGGTTCTGCCAGAAACACGCAGTTTCAGTGTTTAGCGGATCCATTGTGATAAGGAATTTCAGTTTTGATAATGAGCGAATAACTTTGTTCTTATTCGGGAATGAGGCAACAGGGTTAAAGCCTTGGCAGATATAGCCGTTGACTTCACCTTTATCCATCATATCGAAGTATTGTAGAACGTCGTAAGGTTTGTCCCACTTAGGTAACAGTGAGAAGCCCCAATCATTATCACGTTGAGCATTATCACCATAGAATGTCTTCATCATACTCACGAAGAATTTAGGATAATTGCCCCAGTAGTTAACTTGTCCCGGTACTGTCGCTTTTGGCGTATTCGCAGCTAAGTAGGTTTCTAATGTAGTCTGCTTTTCAGAAGGCAGAGTTAGATAGCCTGGTAAGCTTTGAGATAATAGACCGAGGTCAGTTAAGCCTTGAATATTAGAGTGACCACGTAGTGCGTTAACACCGCCACCAGCCATACCCATATTACCTAACAGTAATTGGATCATTGCCATGGTACGGATGTTTTGAGCACCAACAGTATGTTGAGTCCAGCCTAGTGCATACAGGAAAGAGGCTGTTTTATCTTTCGCTGCTGTTTCAGCAATATATTCACAGACTTTTAAGAAATCATCTTTTGGTGTACCACAAATCTGAGTAACCACATCAGGCGTGTAACGGCTAACGTGTTGTTTTAACAGATTCCAGACACAACGAGGATGTTGTAATGTGGTGTCGCGTTTTGCGAAACCATTTTCATCCATCTCGTAGTTCCAAGTGGTTTTATCGTATTTACGTTTTTCTGCATCATATCCGCTGAATAAACCATCATCAAAATGATAGTCTTCACGGACAATCAAGCTCGCATTGGTATAAGCCTCAACGTATTCTTTTTGATATTTCTTATTTTCGAGCAGATATAAGATAACGCCCGATAAGAACGTAATATCAGTACCAGAACGGATAGGCGTATAGAAATCCGCAACAGCCGCAGTACGGGTGAAGCGAGGATCAATAACAATGAGCTTGGCGTTATTATGGATTTTAGCTTCCATCGCCCAGCGGAATCCCACAGGATGTGCTTCTGCCGCATTACCGCCCATAACGACGATAAGGTTGGCATTTTTCATATCAACCCAGTGGTTGGTCATCGCACCGCGACCAAATGTTGGAGCAAGACTTGCTACCGTTGGTCCGTGTCAGACACGCGCTTGGTTATCGACAGCCAGCATCCCAAGAGCTCTTGAGAATTTCTGAGTTAAAAACCCAGTTTCATTGCTTGCTGCAGAGGCGCAAAGCATACCCGTTGTTAACCAACGGTTGACTTCTACACCTTCTTTATTGAATTTCTGGAAGTTGGCATCGCGGTCTTTTTTGATTAAGCGCGCAATACGATCAAACGTTTCTTCCCATGAGAGTTTTACCCATTTATCCGAGCCGGGTGCACGGTATTCTGGGTGTTTTAAACGACCTTCACTGTGAATGAAATCCACAAGACCAGCACCTTTAGGGCATAATGCACCGCGGTTTACTGGATGGTCTGAGTCACCTTCAATATGAAATATCGTTTCTTTTGCGTTTTTGGCGCCATCGCCCAGACTATACATTAATAGTCCACAACCGACAGAACAGTACGTACAGGTATTGCGGGTTTCGCGGGCTCTCAGTAATTTATACTGACGTGAGCCTGCTAGCGCAACTGCTGGTGCAAAACCAAGCGCTGCCGCTGTAGTACCTGCCATACCGCCAGCACAGATCTTAAAGAACTGTCTTCTGCTGACCTGCATGGGGTCTCTCCTCATCATACATTGCTTTTACTGACTCTAATTTTCTTCACGAAAATGGAGCTGATTGTTTTTTTATCCCTATTATCCCTAATAGGATCAGGTTCATTGCCTGATAGGTAGTGTAAAATCGTTTTTACCCGTATTGTTATTATGTATTAATAAATTTAGGAATTCATCTTATGGATGAAACAAAATCGACAAAATTGTTAACTAAACGTGTAATCGTTGGCGTAGATCAAACAATTGTGCAACACAAGGGATCTCTAAACAGACAAGAAGACGATTATATTGCACTCGAAGTTCCTGTTGCATTAGTGTACAACGGAATATCTCACGTCGTTATGATGGCGAGCCCTAAAAATTTAGAGTTGTTTGCTGTCGGATTTTCTTTATCCGAAGGCATTATAGAATCTTCTAATGAAATTCGCAGTATCGAAATTATGGAAAGTTGTAACGGCGGTATTGAAGTTCAAGTTGAATTATCAAGCCGACGTTTTATGGGATTAAAAGAGCGACGCCGTAATATGACGGGGCGCACTGGCTGTGGTATTTGTGGAACTGAACAGCTAGAAGAGATTTTTCGACCTATTACTCCGTTACCTTTTACACAAACATTTTCACTTTCAAATCTTGATAAAGCCTTAGAGCAGATGACAACCGTTCAAGAAATTGGTGAATTAACTGGCTGTACTCATGCGGCTGTTTGGTTATCACCAGAGGGTGAAATGCAAGGGGGATGTGAAGACGTTGGTCGCCATGTTGCGCTTGATAAGCTTTTAGGTATGAAAGCACAAGAAAAGTGGAATGAAGGCGCGGTATTAGTCTCTAGTCGAGCAAGCTATGAAATGGTACAGAAAGCCGCAATGTGTGGCGCAGAAATTTTATTTGCTGTTTCTGCAGCAACCTCTTTAGCGGTTGAAGTTGCTAATAAATACAATGTCACGCTGGTGGGTTTTTGTCGCCGCGGAAGAGCAACAGTATTTACTCATCCACAACGACTGACAGATTGACATCATAAAATGAAATTTTTAAAAATAGGTGTAATCGTTTTATGTAACGATTTACACCTGTTTAATTTTCTCTTTTATGACCACAATGCACCTAATTTGTAATCCCATTCTTTAGGTTTGATGGGGATACGCCCTGCATTTGGGGTAAAGGTCATTTCACTAAAGATAAGTCTATTTTCAGACATTAAAAAATCAACTCGGCAATAATCAAAGCCATTTGCCAGTTTAGCGGCTAATTGCAACATGATTTCAAATTGCGTTGGTTTTTCAATAAGTTTGGGTGTGTTGGGATCTTCTAATGTGATGGGTTGTAACTGCCAATTTGTATCATACACATTTATATACCCATTCCCTTTGGTATCAGAAATATCAATTTCCGCATAATGAGGTTGACCATTAAAACAGTGAAGACGACAAGTCGTTGGTATCATTGGATTTTGTGTATCAAATAAATCAATATATTCTTCACAGATGATTTGAGCGTTGATGTTTTTATAGTGCCATTCACGGGTAACAGGATAGAGATTACGTTTTAAATGAAATTGCAGCTTTTTCTTTGCTTTTTCAATATCAAAAGTTGCTTTATCAAGGCAGATGATTGTACTACCGCTATCGTGATTACATTTGAGTACAAAACGTGAAGGAAGTTGAGTGATATCGATTTCATCAGGATGAGAATAGGTGTTAATGATAGGAACCAGATAGTGTGGACCAATCTTTTCTATCACATAATCTCTTACTTTGATTTTATCTGCTAAGCGCGTATAAATTGGATTTCTATCAAATAGCATACGTGCATTGATTTTTTCATTAAGTGATGTCGGTATTTTAAAGTTAGGTTGATAACCTAAGTTACGAATAAACTTATTCTTTAAATACACACGATCAGGCAATACGATAGTTCGAAACAGTTTGAAATAATATTCTATGATTTTCATAAGCTAATGATTATTTTAAATAGATAAGTGAAATAAAAACTAACTTTTCTTTGAATTAAATTTCTATAAAGAAATAACTAAATTAGATAGAAATTAAGAGAGTTATGCCAGTTATTGATATTCTTATCGTTTTTATTTGTATAAATTTAGAAAGTATTAATGTGAGTTAATATTCAAAGTATTTATTTTAATAAAAGAAAACGTGGCGACATTAAGAGAGAGTTAACAAAAGGGAATATTGATTAAGAATATATTAATTTGATGACCATTTAGTTATATGAATTGGCTTATCCCAATTATTAAAGCGTAATCCTTTGCCTGTTCTATTTCCGTGAGCATCTAATATCTCATAGTACTCTTCAACAATTTGGCTACGACCTCGTTGCCATTCATTGGTTGTTGCAAAAGGATCAATTAAATAGATATCACCCACAACAGTATATAACTCACCTAAATAGCGAATTTTTTTCGTACTACTATTTGAATAGTGAGAAAACATGATTTGGTAGGTTTTATAATGTTCTGGCTGACCATAAGGGCCATACTTCATTGCAATATAACGAATACCTTGATGATCAGAATGGCTTGCCCCCCCCCGGAACAGGCATATCTGGCGTGATATTAAAAAGGGTATATCGAGAGGTTGCGGCCGGTTGTCTTAATGCTTGTCGATAACTTTGAGTATTTAACCCTGAAGCTGTCCATGTTCTATCCACTAAGCCATCTCCTGCCAAACAGGAAGCGGATAATCCTAATAATGAAAGAATTATAAATAGGGACTTAGCAGACATAAATACTCCTTTATTGCCATTATGATGCCAGAAAATAAGGTGCTTATTCCGTGAAATAGAGCGATAGAACCTTGTTATTTCTTGCTGTTATCTTAATTTCATTCCAAAAAGTTATCGGAAGTAGCGAATAAGTGATTATCTTTTAAGCAATAAATACGTTTTTATATTGAAGAGATATATGTCTTAACAGGTGAAAACGTATGAACACATCTAAAACATTACGCGTTGCTACAGTGCAGTTTCAACATAAAGCAAACGACAAAATTTATAATTTAGCGAAAATTCATCAGTTTATAGATAAAGCAGCGACTGAAAAGGTGAATGTATTAGTGTTTCCTGAAATGTGTATTACAGGATATTGGCACGTTCCTAAATTATCAGACCAATCAGTGTATGCATTAAGTGAACGAGTCTCTGACAGTGGATCTTTAGCGTTAATAAAACAAAAAGCGATAACGCATCAAATGGCGATAGGTGTCGGACTTATTGAGCGAGCAGAAGACAATACACTCTATAATACATGGGTTGTTTGTATGCCTGACGGCTCTTTGCATAAACATCGGAAATTACATGCCTTCGAACATCCGATCATCAAAAGTGGTGAGCAATATACCGTATTCGAAACCCCTTGGGGGGTTAAAATGGGCGTATTAATTTGCTGGGATAATAACTTGGTCGAAAATGCACGAGCTAATGCATTGTTAGGTGCCGATATTTTACTCGCTCCTCATCAAACGGGTGGAACAAATTCACGTAGCCCACATAGTATGAAGCCTATTCCCATGACGCTTTGGGAAAATAGACATCAAGATCCTCAATCATTACAAGAGGCATTTCAAGGTGAGCATGGAAGAGGTTGGCTAATGCGTTGGTTACCTGCAAGAGCGCATGATAACGGTATGTTTGTGTTATTTAGTAATGGTGTTGGTCGTGATGAAGAAGAGGTTCGTACTGGGAATGCAATGATCATTGACCCTTATGGGCGCGTAGTAAAAGAGAGCAAAGCGATTAATGATGATATGGTGATTGCAGATCTTGACCTCACATTATTAGAAAACTCTACAGGAAGACGCTGGCTAACAGGACGAAGACCTGAACTTTATTCGATATTAACGACAAAATTTGGAAATGAACAAGATCCTATTTCGGTTCGATTTGGTAAAGCGTAATTTAATAAAAAAACAGCTTTCATTTTGTGAGCTGTTTTTGTTTAGCTAAAGAGTAATTTATTTACTTCGCTTATTAATATATTGGTTATTAATTTTATTTATTTATTTTATGTTAGAATAATAAAAAGAAAAATAAGATAGGATCAATAATTAGTCATGGATACCCGTTTATTACATGCTTTTGTTGTTTTAGCTGAAACAGAACATTTTGGTGAAGCTTCATCAAAGCTTTTTATTAGCCAACCCGCACTGACAAAACAGATAAAAACACTGGAATCTCAGTTAGGTATCACACTTTTTCAGCGTGGACGCCATGGTGCAAAATTAACACCTGAAGGACAGTATTTACTGAGTCAATCTCAATCAGTTTTAAGAGAGGCTCGCGTTCTAGAAAAACAAGCTCGCCAATTAAGTGAACCCCAAAAAGCAGAGCTTTATGCAGGATTTGGTTTGTCCTCATTAAATTTTATTACCCCATTATTGGCAAAATTTAATCACGCTCATCCTGATATTACCGTTCATATCGATGATATGCCTTCTAACACGATGGAAAATAAATTACGTTTAGGAGAACTCGATCTCGCATTTTCACGCTTACCTGTTACAGAACCCCTCAAGGGGATTTCATTAGCACAAGAGCGATTGATGTTAGCTATTCCAACACAAAACATTATGGTGTTAGAGATTGAAGATGATCCATTACACTATTTTAATATGCTTGGGCTTATTCAGCTGGTTCCAGAAAAAGGGAAAAAACTACATCAACAAATTAATGATTTTTTAAAATATCATCAAATTAAACCTCGTGTATTACAGCAATCACAAGATATCCAAACACAATTAGCGTTAGTTGCTGCTGGATTAGGGATGGCATTGGTACCTAAAAATGCAGAGCTTATTTGTGACAAACAAAAAGTCACTTTATTGCCACTGTCTGGTTTGTATACACAATGGGAAATAGGTGTTATTTGGAATAATAATATTCATAATAAAGATCGTGATATTTTTATAAAAATAATTCATGAGGAAATAAATAAATTATAATGAATGAAAACTGTTTTTAATTTTAGAAATGATTATATTACCAATATATAACTTATAATAAAGCTAAAACACCTAATAAATAATAATTGTTTTTAAAAGAAATAAAGATAAATAATTGCGAGTTTGTTCACAAAAATAAACATGAAATATTTATTGGTTTTTTATGTGTTTAAATAAAAAAATAAAGTAAATCATTTAATTAACTTAATCACCATAATATAAATAAGGCTAATTAAAAATCAGTTTATTAAAATAAATTATTTACAATGACAGAGATTTATTTAATATTAACCACGCCCGAAACAGCAAGCTTTATATTCGAAAATGAAGCTGTAAAGATAGAATATTAATATCTCTGTAAGTGGCTACTTATTATTTATAATAAGTAGCCACACCCTCAAACTAATAATAAGGAAGTTATTATGAAAAAACGTAATGAATTAGTCTGCGCATTATTTATATTAATGGGGACTCATGCTGTACAAGCTGAAATTCATTCTAATCAAAGCGGTTCTCTGGTTACGATGGTTGTGGGGGCAAGTGATGCAATTAATCGAGGTCTTCATCAAACACCAGCTGGAGAGCCAGGTGTGGGGATTAGTACCGTAGGAGGTGGGAAAAAAATTGGTTTTGCTTCGTTAACATCACCAATGATGAGTGGTGGAGCGGATAGTCATGGTGTTTATACAATCCAATCTAATCACCAACATAGTGATATGGGTGTTTTTCACTTTGCTAAAATCACTAATGCTAATGTCTATTTTGGTGACTGGGCAAAAACAACATCAGCAACAGATGCAACACATCAAACCTATTATATCGGTAAAGATGTGACAACCACACTACCGACAGATAGCGCCACTTATACGGTAATGGGTATCAGTAAATATAACGGTAGTAACCAACTTTCTGGTACGTTTGATGTTGATTTTTCTCAAAAGAAAATTGAAGGTTCATTGAAGAATGAGCAGCGTACTGTTGAGTTAGAAGGTGGAAATCTTTATACCGCAAATAACCAAGTAACGTTTTCTGCAGATGCAAAAGAGGATACAACATCAGGGGTTGTTGAAGGTGCCTTTTTTGGCGAAAATGCCGAAGTGTTAGCAGGTATTGTGGTATTTAGTTCGGATCACACAAAAGATATCGGTTTTGGTGGTACGAAAAATAGTAGTGAAAGTGAAGAAATAACAGCAAGCACGGATGCTTCTTAATTTTTTCAAAAATAATATTATAAATTTGTTTGGTAATAAAATCGGTTAATTCTTTAAAAAGTGGTATTAGTGGTCATTAAGCTAAATGTTAGCAACAGATAATCAGGTATAGGGTTATCTGTTTTTTTTTATTAAAAATAAACTGATCTTAAGGAATAGGTCGATTTTTATTATAAGGATATACATGCGTTATTATCAAAAACGAATGAAGTTGTTTTTTATTATCAGTGTGTTATTTATTCCATTAAAAGTAAATGCCAAAGAAAATAGTTCTGTTTTATTCTCCTATTCTTCACCTCAACACCAAGTTGCCCAAATAGGCCAACAACTTTATCGCGCTTTACAGCAACAGCAGTGGAAAAAGGCCGAAGAACTATTACTGGACTATCAACAATTACCTTTCCATGAAACACTCTTAATTGATTATGCTAAAGCGCTTTTAGCCCAAACAAAAGGCAATTTTTTACAGGCTGAGTTTTATTATCAGCAGCAACTTAAACAAAAAGCTGATTTTATCCCAGCACAAACAGGGTTAATACAGCTTTATTTTCATTTGCGAGAATATAAAAAAGCACAGCAACAACTCGATCAGTTGAGTAGTATTGTTGATTTACCAAAAGATATTAGTCAATCCATTGAGTTTTATAAGGTTAAATTAGCCGCTTATTTTCAAGGTCAACGTTTCTATCAACTTAGCTTCTTTTATAACGATAATATTAACCATGCACCTGATATAGCTGAAAAAGTGGTCTCTCAATCCACGCAAAGAAAAGTGACTTTAAGAAGTGCAAAACCCATTGTATCAACGGGTCTTACTCATTATTTTTCTTTTTATCAGCCTGTTATCATTTATTCTCACCATACTTTTTCTTCTTATACTTATGCACGATATATAGATTATCACTCTCACCGTCGTGCTAACTTTTTGGCATTATATACACAGCTGGGTTATCGCTATCAAAAATCGCAATATCAATGGTCAATGACTCCTTATTACGAAATAAAAAAACCACAAGCTCAATATGAATATCAAGCATGGGGAAGTGAAGCGCAATTTTCTTATTTTATTAATAAAAAGCAAACTATTAATTTAAGTTTTGATTATAAAATAAAAAAATATCAAGAAGCGTTAAATAATTTAAATAGTCGGCGACTTAGTTATAGTACTAACCATAACTATTATTTTAATAATAGAATGCAGTTAGTTAATCAATTAAATTATCAGTTAGATCGTAAAAAAAATACTTTATTAAATTATCAGCTGTATGGTATAAAAACTGGCGTTTATTATCCCTTGTCAGTGAATTGGCATATATCTCTTTTTTTACAGTATCAATTTAAATACTATAATAACTATAACCCTTTATTAAAAAAGAGAAGAAAAGATAATAGTATTGTTTTTACAACCAATATTAAAAATAAATCATCTTTTATTTTAGGGTTTTATCCCGCAATAGAATTTCGTTATACCCGAAGATTAAGCAATGTGGATTGGTTATATCAATATCAGCAACACGAAGTGTTATTTAAATTAGAAAAACAGTTTTAATTAAATAAATCACTTCTTTTATTAATTGAATAGGTAAAACAATGCATATAATGCTTTTTAGAAAGCGAAAAATTGTTTCAATCTTCGTTTCTCTATCGCTATTTTCTCCGTGCTTTTATCTGCAAGCCAAAGAAGATAAAACCGATCTTGGTCATATTCAAATTTCTGATAATAAAGAAAAAGATACGCAAGGTTATTCACAAGTTTATGAGAAAGATGTCTCTAATGTTTATTTAGGCAAAGAGCTATTAGAGCGTTATCAAGGTATTTCTCCAGCTGATTTACTAAAAAGCGCCATTGGGGTTTATAGTGGTGAAGCGCGTAATGGTGGGGCGCTTGATCCGAATATTCGGGGTATTCAAGGGCAAGGACGTATTCCTGTTACGGTGGATGGTACAGAGCAGGCAATTACCGTTTATCGAGGTTATAGTGGTGCCTCTAATCGTAACTATATTGATTCTAATTTGATTAGTAGTATCTATATTGAAAAAGGCCCTTCATTAACTCCAGATATGAAAACAGGTATTGGTGGCGGTATTGCGATTAAAACCCTAGATATTCGTGATATTGTGCCTATTGGTGACTCTTTTGGTATTAATTTTAAAGGGGATATTAGTAATAACTCTACACGGTATAAAGAAGTTTATTTAAATATGCTTGGAGATTACCGTAATCAGCCTTATTTTTATCATTATGGTTCAAGAGTTATTGATCCTGCGTTAGAAATCACACCACAAAAAAATAAAGATTGGCATTTTCATGATCATTCATTTCGCCTAGGCATTGGGTTTGAAAAAGAAAAATTTAATTTATTATTTGCTTATGCACTGCGAGAAAAAGGCAATTATTTAGCAGGAAAAAGAAATACAAAAGCTTATCTCGAAACCGATAATATGAAATCTATCCACTCAATTGATTATAAAGTAAGGTTAACACCTTATGTTCCTTTTATTGCTCATATTTATCGTCCTGGTAATGAAGTACCGAATACATCCAGCCGTAATCGTTCATTTTTAGTTAAAGGGACATTATTCCCTGAATCAACACACCGTTTTTCGATTAATTATCGATACACCGATTTACTGTTTGGCGATATTATGCCATTACGATTAGAGTGGGCTCGTTATGAAAAAAATTTAGTGACTCAATGGCCATTAGCAACGATTAATCAACAGACAGGTATATTAACTTATCAATATAAACCCGAAGATAAACAAACCGATTTATTATTAAGATTGTGGGGAAATTCAACCACAGGACATACCAATACTCGTGGTGGTGAACCTAGAGTATCTCGGCAAATTGATTATGATGAAAAATATTTATCTAAATGGGATACAAAAGTAGACACGCGTTTTATTGATACTGCTTCTCTTTATCAAGAAAATAACCGTTACGGTATTGATTTATCTTCGATATTTAAATTATCACCGCAATTTTCTCTTTCATTTTCCAGTCATTATCAATTTGAAAAATTAGACAGTGATGAATTGGAATTACCTGCAGGTTTTGATTTTGTTACCTCCGGGCGAGCAGGACAACGTCATGAAATTAACTTAGCCCTTTCCACAGATTGGAAGCCACTTTCTTGGTTAGCTATTACTGCGGGCGGGAAATATCATTATTATCATTTAACCGATACTTTTTTAAATAATAAGCGACGTAATAATGTAAAAGGTTATGAAAAATCCCCTTCAATAAGAGGCTTTATTTTGCCTTATCGACGTACATTAACTGCGGAGGAATATTTATTATATAAAGCTTACCATAGGGTGGATGTAGAAACGTTACCTGAAGAGCTTAAAAATTATCGACGTTATCCAGAAATAGATAAAAAAATGCGTAAGTTTTTACTCTCTAAATTTGTTTATCCTGAATATGAAAATTTATCACCTGAAATAAAAGAAAAAATTATTAATCATCATAAAGTTAAAAAAACTCAAGTTCATATGATGCACGATGATTTTCTTCGTGATGAACAAGGAAATCTCAATATAGAATCTTCTCAAAAACGTCCTATGATCACGGAATATACCGTCATACTTTATGATAAAAATGGCGAATTATCTAAAAGTAAAAATATGTTCTTAAGTGGTTATGCTGATATCAATGAAAAAGTGCCCGATCCCATTACAGGTAAATTAGTTAATAAATATGAAATGGGTGTGACCAATCCAATCCCTATTTATCTTGATGATGATAAAGATAATTTTGCACCTGAGCCCAGTTATCAGCATGGGGCCTTTTCACCACTGGTGTCTGCAACGGTGTATGCCAACGAGATATTGCGTTTTTATGGCCGTTATACCGAGCAACTGCGTTTGCCTAATTTATTTGAAGACACTAGCGGATTTTCAGGCTCTAAAGCTCGTTATTATGGCTTTAAATTAAAACCAGAACGCGCCAAAAGTACAGAGTTTGGGGTTGTATTTGATTTGACCGATTGGCTTAATGTCGAGCGCCATGCCGATATTAAAATTAATTATTTTCATACCAATATCGAAAATGTGTTTGATAGAGATGCAAATTGGCAAATTAGGCAATTTGAAAAGCAAAAATTAGAGGGGCTGGAAGTTCAAGCGCGTTTTGATAACGGTTTTATTTTTATGGATACGGCTTTAGTTTATAGCCATAAAAATAAGGTATGCGATAAAAATGCCTTTAGTCACTACGATCCTTTTGGTTTCTTGGGAATTAAAGAGTGTATGACAGGGGGGTATCCGGGTGGTTTTTTACGTACTTCTATTCAGCCTAAATATTCGGTTAATTTACATTTAGGTACCCGTTGGTTAGATAATAAGTTAGAGGTGGGCAGTCGCTGGCTCTATTCATCAGAAGTAGAAAATAAAGATGAAAAATGGCTAAAAGAAAAGTTACCAAGAGAAATGTACGGCAGAAATAATAATCCGATGCGTTGGGCAAAAGTTTTTACCGTCGATGCCTATATTAACTATCAATATAGCCCTAATTTATCGTTTGAAATAACAGGCAGTAATTTATTAAACGAATACTACATTGATCCTTTAACGCGATCAGGTATGCCTGCACCCGGAAGAACCTTCCGATTGGGTGTGACTGCACAATTTTAATTAAAAGAGAATTAAGGAGCTTTTTGTTATGTTGGCACTTTCTGTCAGGCAACCGCTTAATATTTATTACTGGCTAATAGCTATCTCGTTAGTTTATATCGCTATATTAAGTTGGCTGTTGCGTTCACTTTCTATGGCAGAAAGTGCACACCATATTCATCAGCAACAAGAAAATACATTATCTGTTTACCAAGTGGTATTTTCACCGCCCCAACAATCGACAGTCGTGCCTGAGCCTTTAGTGGAAACGGCACCTCAAGAAACTCCCATTGTGTTGCCAAATGCCGAAATAGGAGAGTTTGTTGAAGCACCAAAGAAAATACCTGAAAAGCCCAAAGAAAAACCGATACCTATAAAACCAGTTACACCAGTAAAAAAACAGGTCGTACAAGAAAAAGTAGAACCGATAAAACAGCGTGATTTAGAAAGCCAAGTAGCACAAATAACATCAGAAGCATCTGCAGAAAGCTTAACGCAACATACGGCAAGTTCGTTAGCAGGAAGAAGTCATGCACTAAGCGAGAAAGGCATCGGGCAAGGTGAATCTGACAATCACTATATAAGCTCATTGCGCCGAGAAATAGAGCGTCATAAACGTTATCCATCACAAGCGCGCCGCATGCAACATGAAGGTCAGGTAGTGGTGAGTTTTTCTCTCACCGCAGAAGGTGCTATTGCCATGGTTGAGATAGAAAACTCTTCAGGGATTTCTTCACTGGATAATGCAGCAATGGCTGCTGTAAAGCGAGTAAAACCGATAGGGCCTAAGCCTGAAAGCGTATTGAACCCGCTTATTGTTTCATTAGATTTTCAATTAAATTAATCTAGTAAATAAAACACCTAAGAGTGAATTTAGACTTAGGTGTTTTTATTAGAATTAATGGTTAAAACAGTACAGTAATATCTGCTAACACAGTGTTAGGTTTAGAAAAGTGCAAATAAAAATAAAGATTGGATGCGTTTTCTTGTGTGAATAAATAATCTAATTCAAGTTGATAAGTTCGAAAATAGGCTTTTTTATTTGTTACTGGATGATTAAGTAATGGTGTTATTTTATAAATGATATTGTCCTGATTTAGGCCAAGAGAAAAGGTATTTGAAGCAATTAATGTCCCTTTAAGGGCATTGCCCGTTCTCACAGAAACTGAAAGTGATTGTTCACTTTCAGCTGCGCACTGTAATAACACCTTCATTTTTTGCGAATTATTTGTTTTTCCAATCGTTTCTTCTGAAGGTAAGCAAAAATAGGCTTCTTGATTTAACAAAATACAGTTTTTACCCACCAGCATATCACTATACCCATATTGAGCTTTACTTAATTGCGTATCAAACCCATGATTTAAATCCAACTCATAGCTTTTTTGTCGTACA
The DNA here is from genome assembly GCF_003144535.1 of Proteus penneri. GTDB lineage: Bacteria > Pseudomonadota > Gammaproteobacteria > Enterobacterales > Enterobacteriaceae > Proteus > Proteus penneri. The sequence continues at coordinate 62,449 of NZ_PHFJ01000011.1, forward strand.
GGCAAGTGGTTTTTAGTTTCTAGTGTAAGAGAAGCATAACCGTCATAAAAACGGAATATAGGTGCAGATTCTGTTAACCAAGCGCCAGAATCATCATGGCATTGTTTACCATTATGTCGGCTTAAATAAAGGTTTACGCCATTAAAACAGTAACCAGGAATATTAAGATAAGACTTGTTCTCTCGGCGGCCTTGACCAATGGTAAAGCTATTATTGTTTACATCATCAAGCACCATATAGTGTAATGCGCCCCAAGGGGTATCAGAAATATAACGTACAGAAGGTAAAATTTGAGAGGGCGATAAATATGCTTTACTGCTATCTGGTGTAAAAAAAGTGTCTGTTTTTAATACATCACGACTATCCCCCGCGACACCATAACAGCCTTCATATTGAAAACTATCTGGTACTTTTTCAATACTTAAATAGTTGTGTTTAATACGAATAACAGCATCAATATGAGAATAGGTTTCGATACTTTGTAACATGGATGTTCGATGTAATATATCTTTGCCTATATCAAAGTAAGCTTTGTAATAGCTGATTTTAGGATCGGTATGGCTATAGTCATGTCCATATAACTCTAAGCTATTCCAGCGAGAAAATGGTGTGTTAAATTCGATTTCAAAACTCTTTTTTATCCAAGCCTGATAAAAAGATAATCCTGATGTGTAAATACCGGATAAAAAAACATTACTTTTATTATAATCATCTTTAAATATATTAGATGTTTGCCGATAAATGGCGGTATGAATTGCGCTATTAAATTTATCTACACTTTCTCTTAATGTTTTTAGATTACTTTTAAAGTAATCATCACTTAATTCAAGTTTATCTTTATTAGTGAGAATATCGTAATGCGCAGCAACAAAAAGGGCGCAACAATGACAATAAAAAGGTAAGCCTGCGGATTGCGCTAAATTTAAGACTAATGGTTGTTGAGAAACGATTGTCGTAATTACATCATCAAAACGGTTGAGTACTTGTTCCCGTAAATCTTTTTTTTGTTGTACAGAATAATGCATTGTAGGATCAAGATAACGAGCAAACGAATCAGAGAATAACTGATACACATCGGATATTCCCTCTGTGGTGAGTTTGATAATTTTAACATTATTATCAGCAATTTTAGCGTCAATAATACGAGAGACATGCTCGATAATTTGATTAGCTAGCGAGCTATCTTTCATATTTTTATTCATCATACCAAAGAGTGCAGAGGTGATTTTTGATAATGCACCACCGACAACCGGTATTAAACCAATAATATGTCCGATGACGGTTTGTCCTACAATAATGGGAGCATTGAGTGGATCTTGCTCATTAAATTTATCGACAATGGTCGGTAATACATTACTATTGCGGTTAATCATATCCAACATACCTTCTTGGAGTTTTTGGTAGTCGATACAGATTAATGGCTGTGTTGCAGGGAGTGATGAAGGACTAATGGCGACTTTTAATGGATTGAAATGCATAAAGAAAACTCCTTGTTTAATATTTAGTTCCATTGTTCGATTAATTGAGGCTGGCCAGATAATCCGTTATAAACAGCAATAGAAAGTTGCGAGCCATTAACTTCAACAGATAAGTAATCCCCTTTAAATAAAGCGCCACTGTTATAAACGGGAATATCACCAAAGATCTCACTACCACCGTAACGATTATCTTGTCCAACATAGTGTGTATGGCCAACAAAAACTGCTTTCACACCATAGTGCTCAATCATGTATTTAAAAAAGGAGAGTTCTTCTTGAGAGGAGTTTTCAGGAAAATGTTGGTTACCATCATGAAAATTTAAAATAATGGTTTTATTACGATTGCGAGCTTGGATTAAATCTTTTTCTAACCAATCAATGGAATCCGTGACATTGATTGTTGATGCAGCCCAATGGTCGAGTACTACGTGATAAGTAGGATAATTTTGTAATTGAACAAAATGGATTTCACCATAGTCCCACGAATAGGCTTTACTACCTGAATATTCACTACTATCGTACCGGAAATTTTCTGAGGTTGAATAATGACGGTATTCTTCAATACGATAATGCATATCAAACACCATGCCTCTGGCACAAGCATTCATACTGTAATCAGAATTACTCGGTTCTGAGCAATCACCGACATTATTTTGATAATCATGGTTACCTAAACCGACATAGGTATTAAATCCTAAGGGAGATGGGGCAAAAAGAGAGCGAAAACTTTCTCGTTGGTGACGACGACCAAATTCCGTTAAGTCGCCGTTAATAATACCAAAAGCAAAAGATTTTTCGCGATGTAATAATTGTATGCTATCTCTGACTTTTCTAACTGTTGCCTCCCAACGAGTTTGATCGTCATTGGGATCATTATTATCTAAATTGAGTCTCCAAGGTTGAGGATCTGACATTACAATAATGTTGTAGTGTGTAGATTGTGTCGGGGTCGTCATAGCTATATTCCTTTTCGCGTTTTGTGTGAGATCTCCTTTTTGACGTAAATAGAAACGAACTACAATTTCAAAGTTTGTTAGTCATCTATGAGGGAAAGTAGAAAATATAAGGGAAAAAAGAAAGCGGTACTTTAAGAGGGAAAGTATCAAGTTACCGCTTTTTATTGGTTTGATAAATTAATTAAACTGCTTTTCTCTGTGATTTATTGGCAGCCCACAGTCCACTCATTTTCATTGCATAACCAAATAACACACCGACAATAAGTGAAGGAATAGTTTGTGTTAAATCACCTTGAGCAGCAAAAATGGTACAGGCGCCAATAAAGGTACCAGGAATATAGGCAAGCAGAGTGCTTTTAGCTTGAACGCACATTATAAAGGCAATCACACCCGTTACGGCATAGCCGAAAATAGATATATCATCAAACAGTTGGCTACCATAAATAATTACTAATGCCCAAATCACGCCACTCATAATTGTGGCAATTGTTACTGCTAACCCTTTTAATCCTTCTTTAGGGTAAGCAAAATAAGCTGTACAACCTAGAAAACCAGCCCAACTTAATAAATCAAATTGATTAGCTACAAATGCCCAAATGGCAGAAAGAATGCCTGTTGTCAGCGCAGTAAAATAAAGCGTTCTCACGATAGACTCTTAAATATAAAGGGGATATTTACCCAGTTAACTAAAGGCGAAGTTTAGCATTGTCATTGACTGGTTTTCTATATTTTGATCATGAAACATGATAATTTTAATACCTATTTTTTCTCTATCTAAAATCTATTTTTCTTTTTAAAAAAGGAAAAGATAAAAAGTAAACGATTGCGTTATTTACTCAATGAATAAATAAAAAATAACTAGATATATCGTCTGATATTTATTTTTAATCGTGTAATTAAAGAATGGTATTAAATAATATAAAAAGTAAAAGAAGATAAGTCATTCATTTTACTTTTCTTGAGAAAGTTTATTACCTAAGTTAAATGCGCACCTATAACTTTTACCTGCTATAACCGTTAAATTGAAAATTACACGGTATAGCAGGTAAGTTGCTAAATATTAGCTAATCTAACAACGCGTGCTTTCATTCCATCCAATATTGTATTGCTGATCTCAGAAGGGAAATCTTCGGGTAATTGCTGTTTTACGCGTTGTATAACATCGTCCATTTCTTGATAAAAATAACGAAGAATCTTGCTCATCAAGGAAGGATCGAAACCGACAGCTTCGGCTGTTTGGTAAAAATGGCGAGGAAAAATTTGTTCTATTGCGTATTTTTTGCCTCGGCTTGCTTTTAATCCCATAGCAAGTTTTGCATCTCGTGGATTAAGTCCTTTTCCTCCAAAATTGGGATAGATAGACATAATGTCATAAAGAGGTGCGAGATGAAAACGTCCTTCTTGGTTGATAAAAACAGAAAAATTCTTTGCATGTCCATCTGTTGCCGCTAACAGCCAAAATAGCACTTGCGCCTTCATAAAATGAAAACGGTCTTGATCGGCATTTGATGAGCCAAGTAAATATTTCATAATATCGATAATGCCAGGGCCCCCTTCATTTTCATATTTTAGTGCAGAAGGTATATTTAGAATTTGGCAAAAATCTTCTTGAGGTAAACGTATTATCCACGATTTATCTGATGAGTATTTTCTATCAAAACGTTCTACAGCAAGCGCTTTAATATTTTTTGTTTTAATAATAGAGCAGTGAGGAACAGGAAGATCAAATTCTTTGGCAATTAAGGTACAAAGATATTCATTTTCTACACTATCGGATAAATCCATTGTATAAGAATGACCTTCAATAACACCAATAGGCAGCTTAATAATATGTGTAGTCGGCGTATTATTGTGTGGCACACACCAATGATCATCTTTTAAAAGTAATGCTGTTTTTTCTTGCGCACCAGCAATAGAGATTCTGAAGTCAGGATATTCTTCAAGCATGCCGAGTGGTGTATTGGATTGATATCCTAGTAGAATTTTCTCAAGTTCAGTGTCATCGAGTTTGTGATATTCTATTTTTTTGATATTCGCGGGTGTACTACCACTAGGAAGTAACCTTAATGCACCAACAGTATCTGCACCGATAGCCGCTAAAAGATCAAAGGGTTGGCTTGAATTCGCATTATAGCGACTCACAATACGATTTCTAATTTCAGTATTATCAGGTAACAGATTATCAAAGAAATTATAGACACAGTCTCCTTGATATTCTTGAAGTTGTAATGGCATCGAAAGAGAGATCGGACGACTTCCTGGCTGATTAACCCAATCTTCAGTATATTGGAATGAATGCGCACCCGAGCTTTTTTTAGTAAAAATCCCCACATAGTATTCATTCATATATACATCAAGACTCGCCATTTACCACTCCTCTTTCCATTCACTTTTGTGTGCTAAATTATTTTTAGCATCTTTAGGGTGAATTTCCATCTCTAAATTTAGTGCAGAGAGCAGTTTGAAAAAGGTTTCTAGTTTGGTGGAATTAGGATTAAGTTCAAAATTGGACACGGTGTCTTGTCGAATTCCTACTTTTTTGGCGACTTTACTTTGAGATAGTTTTTTTGTTAATCGGACATCTTTTAGATGTACGCTGAGTTGATAGGCGTTAATTATAATCATCATCTTCTACCGGTTATAGGCGTTAATATCTAATATACCGGTTATAGCGTGTAGATCAAGGTCTAATGGTTATAGCGTGTAGATCTGATTTTACCTGCTATAACCGTTAAATTGAAAGTTACACGGTATAGCAGGTAATGTTGAGTTGTTATTTCCCAATACAGAAACTAGAGAAAATACGACCTAATAAATCATCTGAGGTAAATTCACCTGTAATTTCACTTAATGCTTGTTGAGCGAGTCTTAGCTCTTCTGCTAATAACTCACCTGATTTTGCATAAACCAGTTGCTCATGACCTTGCTGTAAATGTTCTGCTGCGGTATTTAATGCCTGTAAATGGCGACGACGAGCCAAGAAACCACCTTCAGTATTACTGTTAAAGCCCATCGCTTCTTTTAGGTGATCGCGCAGTAACTCGATACCCATACCATCACGAGCAGATAAGCGGATCATCGGGTAGTTTCCTTGTGCCGTGATCTCAGCATTTTCCCCTGTTAAATCTGATTTGTTACGAATAACAGTCACAGGCAAGGTGTTTGGTAAACGTGCCATAAATTCAGGCCAGATATCTTCAGGTGTTGTTGCATCGGTTGTGGTGCTGTCAACCATAAATAGCACTCTGTCTGCTTGCTCAATCTCTTTCCAAGCACGTTCAATACCAATGCGTTCAACTTCATCACTGGCTTCACGTAAGCCTGCTGTATCGATAATATGCAAAGGCATACCATCAATATGAATATGTTCACGCAATACATCGCGAGTTGTACCAGCAATATCCGTGACAATGGCCGCTTCTCTGCCAGCTAATGCATTTAATAGGCTTGATTTACCTGCATTAGGACGACCAGCGATAACCACTTTCATTCCCTCACGTAACAGGCTACCTTGGCGAGCTTGAGCACGAACATCATCTAATTCAGCAATAACAGCATTGAGTTTTCCTTCGATGATGCCGTCAGAAAGAAAATCAATCTCTTCATCAGGGAAATCAATAGCCGCTTCAACATAAATGCGTAAGTGAGTTAATGACTCTACCATCTCGTTAACATGAGAAGAAAATGCACCTTGTAATGAATTAATCGCTGAACGTGCTGCTTGTTCTGAGCTGGCATCAATTAAATCAGCAATCGCTTCTGCTTGTGCTAAATCGAGTTTGTCATTTAAAAATGCACGTTCAGAAAATTCTCCGGGATTTGCAATACGCACACCAGGAATTTGTAAAATACGTTTTAGTAATAAATCTAGAATAACGGGGCCGCCATGGCCTTGTAGTTCTAGTACATCTTCACCTGTAAATGAGTTCGGATTAGGGAAGAAAAGGGCGATACCCTGATCAAGTACTGAGTTGTCATCATTGCGAAATGGCAGGTAATCGGCATAACGAGGTTTAGGCAATTTGCCTAAAACGGTTTGCGCCACAAGGGCAGCTTTGGGGCCAGAAACGCGTAGGATACCAACACCGCCTCTTCCCGGAGGTGTGGCCTGAGCGACGATAGTATCAGTGCTATGCATGGTGTACTCGCTTAATCAGAATAATCATATCAATATAAAAAACAGAAGGCGGTCATTGTAGACCGCCTTCGCTATTTTATGTCACTTTCCTTTGAATGTAACCAAGGAAGAGGTTTTTCCTCATGTGACCTTATTTTTTGTCTCTACTGTGTAAGCCACGTTTTTCCAGACCGCGGTAAATTAACTGCTGCTGGATAATGGTCACTAAGTTACTGACGATATAGTACAGAACCAGACCTGATGGGAACCACAGGAAGAATACAGTAAACACAACCGGCATAAAGGTCATGATTTTTTGTTGCATCGGGTCAGTCACTGCAGTTGGAGACAGTTTCTGAATGATGAACATTGTCACACCCATTAATAATGGCAGGATGTAGTATGGATCTTGCGCAGACAAGTCTTGTATCCATAACATAAATGGCGCATGACGTAATTCAACTGAGCCCATCAGCATGTAGTACAAAGCAAGGAAGATTGGCATCTGGATAATCAGTGGTAAACAACCACCCAGAGGATTCACTTTCTCTTGTTTGTATAACGCCATCATTTCTTGGCTCATACGTTGTTTGTCATCACCAATACGTTCACGCAGTGCAGCCAGTTTTGGTTGCAGTAAACGCATTTTCGCCATGGAGGTGTACTGTGCTTTAGTCAGCGGGTACATGATACCACGAACGATAAAGGTGATCATGATGATGGAGAAGCCCCAGTTACCGATAAAGCTGTGAAGGAATTTCAGCAGTTTAAACAGTGGCTGAGAGATAAACCATAACCAACCGTAGTCTACAGACAGGTCTAAATGTGGCGCGATAGCGGACATTTCTGACTGAATTTCAGGACCAACCCATAATGTAGAGCTGATGTCAGCTGTGCTATTGGGTGCAATTGTCACCGGTGCTGATTTATAACCAATCAGAGCAATAGATTTGTTTTCCAAAGTGATAGTATAGAATTGATTATTCTGACTATCTTTAGAAGGAACCCATGCTGTTGCAAAGTACTGTTGTAACATTGCAACCCAGCCATTATTGGTGGTTAGAGATAAGTTTTTATCTTCGATATCACCAAAGCTGTATTTTTTATAGTTGGTTTCATCTGATGAGTATGCCGCACCACGATAAGTGTGTAGCGCAAAGTTGCTGCTACCAGTATCACGGCTTTCTGGCAATTTAACAGATTGTTTTAACTGACCGTAGAAGTTCATTGTCAGTGTTTTATCTGTTGTATTCTCAATTTTGTAATCAACGCTGATATCGTATTGACCTTTTTTCAGAATGAAGGTTTTGATGAATTTCACCCCATCTTCATTCACAAAAGTCATAGGTACGCGTAATTCATCCTGATTTTCACCAAGTACGAATTCGTTTTTATCAGCACTATAAACTGGGCGAGATTTCTGATCTGGACCATCAGGGCCGATTAAGCCACTTTGAGCCTGATACAGGAATTGTGGTGTAGTTTCCAGTAAACGGAAAGGCGTAGTCGAATTAAGCTCGGCGGGATAGGCTAACAAATCAGCCTCATCGATAGTACCGCCCTGAGTATTGATACGAAGATCAAGTACGTCAGTTTTTACGGTAATCAATTTTGCCTGCTCATTGCTGTTACCAGTTACAGCAAGACTATCACTGCTTGGCACGTCCGCTTGTTGCGAGACCTGAGCGGTAGTGGTGGTGTTTTGTGAAACTTTATCACCCTCCCACTGCTGCCAGATCAGGAAAGAAACGAACAGCAAAGCGATGAATAGAAGATTGCGTTGCGAATCCATCGTTAATTTTCTCTGTTATCGTCGTTTTTTCTAGGTGGGACAGGATCATCACCACCTTCGTGTAAAGGGTGGCATTTTAATATGCGTTTCACTGTTAACCAACTACCTTTTATCATTCCAAACCTGCGCAATGCCTCAATTCCGTAATTAGAGCACGTAGGATTAAAACGACAACGAGGCCCCAACAGAGGACTAATCCCCAGTTGATAGCCCCTAATTAGCAAAATCAGGACTTTTGAGCCAAGCGACAATGACGACGCCATAATTTACCCAACACTTCCGTCAATTGATGGTTATCAAGTTCAGCAACCCCTTTTCTTACTAATAGCACAAAATCCATCGGCGGTAATTCATGCTGATGTAAACGAAAGTATTCACGGGCTAATCGTTTAATACGATTACGCTCATGAGCACGTTTAACGTTTTTCTTTGCGATTGTTAGACCGATGCGGGGATGCCCCAGCTCATTCTGGCGACCCAAAATAGTAACTTCTGGAGAACTCGCACGTTGTGGTTGCTGGAAAACAAAATTGAAATGCTTGGGAGTTAACAAACGTAACTCCCTTGGAAAAGCGAGCTTAACCACGGAATGGTTAGCTTTTATTATTTCGAAGAAACGGTCAGACGAGCGCGGCCTTTCGCACGACGGCGAGCCAGAACCTGACGACCATTTTTAGTGGCCATACGAGCGCGGAAGCCGTGGTTACGGTTGCGCTTCAGTACAGACGGTTGAAAAGTGCGTTTCATGGCGATTTCTACCTACTTAATATAATTACTGATTCAGCAAATGCGTTGACAGACAGGCGTGCAATAAATAAACAAACCAGTACTTCAATCGCAGCATCAATGATGGAAAGATGCGGGATTGTAATAAAATCACTCAAATGCGTCAATCAAGATGACGCTTTAAGTACCGATTTTTGTCGTCTTTTTTAGCAAACCCGATAATCAATCCTGACTTATGCGCAACGAGTACGCTTATTAGCGGCCTGAAAGAGAGCCTTAATAAGTGACTTTGTTGGTACAAGCACGCAGGGTGCAAGATTATACGGACTCATGGTGAAAGCGCAAGGATCTTTGGTGGATCAAATGAGAGATATTTGATCACTTCCTATAAGAAGGAGAGATTTATGTAAAGAGAAAGTTATCCCCAATTGCTATTTATAGGGCGACTCAAGTACACTAGAACGCCTTTGCATATTTCATTTGGTGAATTATCTTAAATCAGTAAGCCTGTGGATAAAAACCATAAAAACTGTGCAAAAGAAAGAGGATCTTCGTTTCATTTTGCGATATGATCCCCCGTCACGATCAGAATAGCCAGTCTGCGATCGTGAGTCACGATGTAAAAAAATCGTTGTCACCAAGAGTTGTTCCTTATTAAGAATTGAAGAGGAACGGTGTTGTGCACTTTGTATTTAGGCACACAGTGTTTAACTGCATTTTTCCTGTTTATTTTTTAGTCTTGTTTTTTTAGGGGAGTCCGCCGTGTCACTTTCGCTTTGGCAGCATTGTCTTGCCCGATTGCAGGATGAGTTACCTGCCACTGAATTTAGTATGTGGATACGTCCCTTGCAGGCAGAACTAAGCGATAATACGCTGGCACTGTATGCACCTAATCGTTTCGTTTTAGATTGGGTGAGAGAAAAATACATTAATAATATTAATGCATTATTAGTGGATTTTTGTGGCTCAGAAGTCCCTTCTTTACGTTTTGAAGTTGGTAATAAGCCAGCATCAGGGCGTACTACGGAAAGTATTCCTAAAGCTGTTGTACATCCAACGGTGAATACAACTCCAACACATAGCCAGCCTGTTCGCCCTAGTTGGGATAATCAACCTGCGTCTCAACTGCCTGAGCTCAATTATCGCTCTAATGTTAACCCTAAACATAAGTTTGATAACTTTGTTGAAGGTAAATCAAACCAGTTAGCAAGGGCAGCAGCAAGACAAGTCGCTGATAACCCAGGTGGCGCTTATAACCCACTCTTTTTATATGGTGGAACAGGACTGGGTAAAACCCACTTGTTGCACGCAGTGGGTAACAGCATTATGGAACGTAAAGCGAATGCAAAAGTTGTTTATATGCATTCTGAACGTTTTGTACAAGATATGGTAAAAGCGTTACAAAATAATGCGATAGAAGACTTTAAACGCTATTACCGTTCTGTGGATGCCCTCTTAATTGATGATATTCAATTTTTTGCCAATAAAGAGCGTTCACAAGAAGAATTTTTTCATACCTTTAATGCATTGTTAGAGGGTAATCAGCAAATTATTTTAACGTCAGACCGTTATCCTAAAGAGATTAACGGTGTTGAAGATAGATTAAAATCGCGCTTTGGTTGGGGATTAACGGTTGCTATTGAGCCACCTGAACTTGAAACCCGAGTCGCGATTTTGATGAAAAAAGCGGATGAAAACCAAATTCAGTTACCTGACGAAGTGGCTTTTTTTATTGCTAAAAGACTTCGTTCTAATGTCCGTGAGCTTGAAGGTGCGTTAAATCGAGTGATTGCTAACGCAAACTTTACAGGTCGTGCGATTACTATCGACTTTGTACGTGAAGCATTACGTGATCTGCTGGCCTTGCAAGAAAAATTAGTCACTATCGATAATATTCAAAAAACGGTTGCTGAGTATTATAAAATTAAAGTCGCTGATTTACTGTCAAAGCGACGATCTCGATCGGTTGCCCGTCCGAGGCAAATGGCAATGGCGCTGGCAAAGGAATTAACAAACCACAGCTTGCCTGAAATCGGGGATGCCTTTGGGGGTCGTGATCATACAACTGTACTTCATGCATGCAGAAAGATAGAGCAATTGCGTGAAGAAAGTCATGACATCAAAGAAGATTTTTCTAACTTAATCAGAACATTATCATCCTAGCGCTATGAAATTTATCATTGAACGTGAACAGCTTCTTAAGCCGCTACAACAAGTAAGTGGCCCTTTAGGTGGTCGTCCAACATTACCTATTTTAGGTAACTTATTGCTTAAGGTGACTGAAAACACCTTATCACTAACAGGAACTGACCTTGAAATGGAGATGGTAGCGAGAGTTAACCTTAGCCAGTCTCATGAAATTGGCGCCACAACTGTTCCTGCGCGTAAGTTTTTTGATATTTGGCGTGGGCTACCTGAAGGTGCTGAAATCAGTGTTGAGCTAGATGGTGACCGCCTATTAGTGCGTTCAGGTCGTAGCCGCTTCTCCTTATCAACATTACCTGCATCTGATTTTCCTAACTTAGATGATTGGCAAAGTGAGGTTGAATTTACTTTGCCTCAAGCAACATTAAAACGCCTCATTGAATCCACTCAGTTTTCAATGGCACATCAAGATGTGCGTTATTATCTCAACGGTATGTTGTTTGAAACTGAAAACACTGAATTACGCACGGTTGCAACAGATGGGCACCGTTTAGCCGTATGTTCGATGGATATCGGACAATCTTTACCTGGTCACTCGGTTATTGTTCCTCGTAAAGGTGTTATTGAATTAATGCGTCTACTGGATGGTGGTGGTGAAAGTTCACTGCAACTACAAATCGGTAGTAACAATATACGTGCGCATGTAGGTGATTTTATTTTTACCTCGAAGTTGGTTGATGGTCGTTTCCCTGATTATCGTCGTGTATTACCGAAAAACCCAACCAAAACAGTAATTGCAGGTTGTGATATTCTTAAACAGGCATTTTCTCGTGCTGCCATTTTATCTAATGAGAAATTCCGCGGTGTGCGTATTAACCTCACGAGTGGTCAATTAAAAATCACAGCCAACAACCCTGAGCAAGAAGAAGCAGAAGAAATTGTTGATGTTCAATATCAAGGCGAAGAAATGGAAATTGGCTTTAATGTCAGCTATCTCCTTGATGTATTGAATACCTTGAAATGCGAAGAAGTTAAGCTGTTACTGACTGATGCCGTTTCAAGTGTTCAAGTTGAAAATGTGGCAAGTTCTGCAGCTGCTTATGTTGTTATGCCAATGCGTTTATAATAGTCACTAACATGATTTTATCCCGTTTATTGATCCGCCATTTTAGAAATATCGAACAGGCGGATCTGCCATTAGCGGATGGCTTTAATTTTCTTGTTGGACCAAACGGGAGTGGTAAAACAAGTATACTTGAAGCGATTTACACCTTAGGACATGGACGAGCATTTCGTAGTTCTCAAGCAAATCGCGTGATCCAACATGATGAAAATGCATTTATTCTTCATGGGCGTTTAAGTGGGCTTAATGAAGAAAGCCGTGGCTATGCGATTGGATTAAGTAAAGATCGCGAAGGAAATAGTACAGTTCGCATTGATGGTAGCGATGGTCATAAAATTGCAGAGTTAGCAAAATTGTTACCCATGCAATTAATAACACCTGAAGGTTTTACTTTACTGAATGGTGGGCCTAAATATCGTCGCGCGTTTATCGATTGGGGCTGTTTTCATAATGAACCTCGATTTTTCGCTGCATGGTCGGATTTAAAACGTGTTTTAAAGCAACGTAATGCAGCACTAAGGCAAGCAACGTCTTATCGACAGCTGATGCCTTGGGATAAAGAACTTATCTTATTAACGCAACAGATAAGTGAATGGCGAGCTCAATATACTGAAGATATCGCTAAAGATATTGAAGAAACGTGTCGTCTGTTTTTACCTGAATTTTCGCTGAAAGTCAGTTTTCAGCGGGGGTGGGATAAAGAAACTGATTATGGTGAGTTGCTAGCACGTCAATTTGAACGTGATAAAATGTTAGCCTATACCTCACTTGGTGCTCATAAAGCGGATTTACGTATTAGAGCAAATGGCACGCCAGTAGAAGATATGTTGTCACGAGGCCAGCTCAAGTTGTTGATGTGTGCATTGAGGCTGGCACAAGGTGAATATTTCACTCGTAAGAATGGGCAAAGATGCCTGTATCTGCTCGATGATTTTGCTTCCGAATTAGATGTAAGTCGGCGTCAATTGTTAGCCGAGCGTCTAAAGTCTACGCAAGCTCAAGTGTTTGTCAGTGCGATAACACAAGGGCAAGTGAAAGATATGCTAGATGTAAATAGCAGGCTATTTAGCGTAGAACGTGGCAAAATAGAGGTTAAACCATAGGAATAAAGCGAGAAACGTTGATGTCGAATACATATGACTCCTCAAGTATCAAAGTATTAAAAGGGCTGGATGCGGTGCGTAAGCGCCCGGGGATGTATATCGGGGATACAGATGATGGAACCGGTCTGCATCACATGGTCTTCGAGGTGGTCGACAACGCAATCGACGAAGCCCTCGCGGGTTTCTGTGATGAGATTATTGTCACTATCCATTCAGATAACTCCGTCTCTGTTCGAGATGATGGTCGTGGAATTCCAACCGGCATTCACCAAGAAGAGGGTGTTTCAGCAGCAGAAGTTATTATGACGGTTCTGCATGCGGGGGGGAAATTCGATGATAACTCCTATAAAGTCTCTGGTGGACTTCATGGTGTAGGGGTTTCTGTTGTTAATGCGTTGTCTGAAAAACTCGAACTGACTATTCATCGCGATGGAAAAATCCATCAGCAAATTTATCGTCATGGTGTACCTGATGATCGCTTAAAAGTGATTGGTGATACCGAAAAGTCAGGCACATTTGTTCGCTTCTGGCCAAGTCTTGAAACCTTTAAAGGCGAGACTGAATTCCAGTATGACATTTTAGCAAAACGTCTGCGTGAGTTGTCATTCTTAAACTCAGGCGTTTCTATCCGTTTAATTGATAAACGTGATAACCGTGAAGATCATTTCCATTATGAAGGCGGTATTAAGGCATTCGTTGAATACTTAAGCCGTAATAAAACGCCAATTCATCAAAATGTATTCTATTTCTCCACTGAAAAAGATGGTATTGGTGTTGAAGTTGCGATGCTGTGGAATGATGGCTTCCAAGAGAATGTTTATTGCTTTACCAACAATATTCCACAACGTGATGGTGGTACACACTTAGTTGGTTTCCGTACTGCAATGACTCGTACGTTAAACAACTATATGGATAAAGAAGGGTTTAATAAGAAATCGAAAATCAGTGCAACGGGTGATGATGCGCGTGAAGGCTTGATTGCGGTTATCTCTGTTAAAGTTCCAGATCCTAAATTCTCATCACAAACCAAAGATAAACTGGTTTCTTCAGAAGTTAAAACAGCGGTAGAAACGCTGATGAATGAGAAGCTGGTGGAATACCTGTTAGAAAATCCAAACGATGCGAAAATCGTTGTCGGTAAAATTATTGATGCTGCTCGTGCTCGTGAAGCTGCACGTAAAGCACGTGAGATGACACGTCGTAAAGGTGCATTAGATTTAGGTGGCTTACCAGGTAAATTAGCAGACTGTTCTGAACGTGATCCTGCTTTCTCTGAACTGTACTTAGTGGAAGGGGACTCTGCGGGCGGCTCTGCAAAACAAGGGCGTAACCGTAAAACACAGGCTATTCTGCCGTTAAAAGGTAAAATCCTCAACGTTGAGAAAGCGCGCTTTGATAAAATGCTGGCGTCTCAAGAAGTAGCAACATTAATCACAGCATTAGGTTGTGGTATTGGTCGTGATGAATATAACCCAGATAAACTGCGTTATCACAGCATTATCATCATGACGGATGCCGACGTCGATGGTTCTCACATTCGTACGTTATTACTGACTTTCTTCTATCGTCAAATGCCAGAAATTATCGAACGTGGTCATATCTTTATTGCTCAACCACCACTTTACAAAGTGAAGAAAGGGAAGCAAGAGCAATACATCAAAGATGATGATGCGATGGACGAATATCTGATGTCGATAGCGCTTGATGGTGCAGCGCTTTATATTAGTGAACATGCGCCAGCAATGCACGGTGAACAACTTGAAAAACTGGTTGTTGACTACCATGCTGCACATAAAATTATTCGTCGTATGGAGCGCATTTATCCACTGAGCATGTTAAATAGCTTGGTGTACCATTCAACGCTCACAGAAGAAGATTTATCTGACAAAACCAAAGTTGAAGAGTGGATGAGTGGCTTGGTCAACCGTTTAAATAATGCGGAAGAGCAAAGTAGCACTTATAGTTATACCATCACTCAAAACGATGAAAACCGTCTGTTCGAGCCTGTATTACGTATCCGTACTTACGGTATTGATACAGACTATAAACTGGATTATGACTTTATCCACAGTAGCGAATATCAACGTATTACTCATTTAGGTGACATTATTGGTAACCTAATTGAAGAGGGGGCGTTTATTGAGCGTGGAGAGCGTCGCCAGGCGATTTCAAGTTTTGAAGAAGCACTTGAGTGGCTTACAAAAGAATCTCGTCGTGGTCTTGCTGTACAGCGTTATAAAGGCCTTGGTGAAATGAACCCAGAACAATTATGGGAAACCACCATGAATCCAGATACACGTCGTATGATGCAAGTTACCGTTAAAGATGCGATTGCAACCGATGAGTTATTTACCACCTTGATGGGTGATTCGGTTGAACCTCGCCGTGCCTTTATCGAAGAGAATGCGTTGAAAGCGGCAAATATTGATATCTAATGACGTGTAATGTCGCTAAGTAAAAAAACCAGCTAATTCAATTAGCTGGTTTTTTTCTATTTATGGGCGCTGTTTTATTGGAAAATTAACGCAGAATATTCAACATGCGACGTAAAGGCTCTGCTGCACCCCATAGTAGTTGGTCACCGACTGTAAAGGCTGAAATAAATTCAGGGCCCATATTCAGTTTACGAATACGCCCTACAGGAGTGCTTAATGTGCCCGTTACTGCGGCTGGTGTTAACTCTCTAATAGTCAACTCACGATCATTAGGGATGACTTTTACCCAGTCGTTATGGTTGGCAAGTAATTGTTCAATTTCAGCAACAGGTAAATCTTTTTTCAGCTTTAGAGTAAAAGCTTGGCTATGGCAACGTAATGCACCAATACGAACGCAAAGGCCATCGACAGGAATAATATTTGAACCTGTATTTAGGATCTTGTTAGTTTCAGCTTGTCCTTTCCACTCTTCACGGCTCTGGCCGTTTTCTAATTGTTTATCAATCCAAGGGATCAAGCTACCTGCCAGAGGAACACCAAATTGCTCAGTTGGCATTGTACCACTGCGCGTAAAGTTAGTGACTTTACGTTCAATATCTAAGATTGCAGATGCTGGGTTTTCTAGCTCTTTCACTACTTGATTATGTAAAGAGCCCATTTGTGACAGTAACTCTCTCATATGGCGAGCTCCCGCCCCAGAAGCGGCTTGATAAGTCGATACGCTTGCCCATTCCACTAAATTGTTAGCAAACAGACCACCTAATGACATCAGCATTAAACTGACCGTACAGTTACCGCCGACAAAAGCTTTAATGCCTTTGTTTAAGCTGTCTTGAATATGTTGACCGTTGACGGGATCGAGAATAATCACGGCATCATCATTCATACGCAGTGCTGATGCGGCATCAATCCAGTAACCTTGCCAACCTGCTTGGCGCAGTTTTGGATAGATTTCATTGGTATAGTCACCACCTTGGCAACTAATAATAATATCGAGTGATGCTAGCGTATCAATATCATAAGCATCTTGCAGAGTGCTACGGTGATTACCATAAGCAGGTGCTGCTTCACCTAATTGAGATGTGGTGAAGAAAACAGGGTTTATCCCATCAAAATCACGTTCTTCAACCATTCTTTGCATTAAAACGGAGCCGACCATACCACGCCAGCCCACAAAACCAACATTTTTCATTGTAATTACCCTGTCTTTGTCTGTAGGAATAGTGAGAGACCTCACACTAACCTGACAAAATATAGAGATAGGTGCAAGTTAATTTATTGATTATTTACCAAAGAATTAGAAGTGTTTCTTATAGTCTGCGTAGAGTTAACAAAAGAAAGCCACAGAACGAACAAATATCAATGAGTTGTTAAAAAAGAAAATAAATTTACCATAAAAGTGTAAGAATATTCTGCTATATCTTATTTTCTTTTTTAGGATAAATAAAAATATATTCATATTTAAGAAAATAGAGTAAAAATAGAAAAATGTAAAATAGTGTAATATATAAGAAAAACGTATTTACTTAGAGGTCACTCCAAGCTTTATACTAAACGCTACTGTTTAATAGATGATGTATTTTCATAAATAAAAATAATGATGAAGGTTCTTCATTTTATTTGAATTTTATTTTACCGCTTATTAAGTGGTGTTAGGAGGCGAAATGGATATATCCACAGTCATTCCATTATCTACGTACTACTCGTATTTAAAACGGTTTGTGATTTCACCAACCACGATGGGTACTATCGCGCCTTCATCTCGTTGGTTATGTTATGAAATGCTGGATAAACTCAATTGGCAACAGGACATTCAAGTTGCTGAATTAGGTGCTGGCACGGGTGTTATTACTCAACAGATCTTAAAAAGAATGTCGGTGAATTCCTCATTAGATGTTTTTGAAATAGAACCTAGTTTTGCAACAGAATTAGATAAAATTAATGATCATCGATTAAGAGTTTATACAGCATCGGCGGAGAAATTAAATAGCCATTATAATATGATTATTTCAGGGTTACCTTTTTTATCGATACCAAAGAAAACAGGTTTAAGAATTTTAAAACGGGTACATAAAGAGTTATTAAAAACACAAGGTTGTTTTGTGTTATTTCAATATACCACTCGATATGAAAAAACGTTATCTCGTTATTTTCATTTAGAAAAGAAATTAGTTATGCGGAATGTTCCCCCTGCTTGGGTTTATTATTGCACGCCTAAAAATAATATAGGGTAAATGAAAAGCTTGCTCGACGTTTATATTGTAAATAACAATTAAGAATCAATGCTATTTATTTAGATAATGTTTGAGCAAGTAAAATAACACTCTTTTCAATTTCAAGAGGATTATGAGCAGCATATCCTAATAATACGCCTTGTTTTGGGTAGGTTTGAATGCAGTAACGTGATAAAGGCTGTATAGCTAATCCAATTTCTCGTGATTTTTTCACAATATATTCTTCTGTATAACCAGCCTGTAGCCAGCAGACAATATGGATGCCAGAGTCTGTTGGTTCAACACAGAAGACATGAGATAAATGTGTTTTTATCGCATTAGTTAACACTTGATAACGTTCATAGCAGGCTTTTCTTATTCTTCTTACATGGCGGGCGTAATGCCCTTGAGACATAAATAACGCTAATGTTGCTTGTTCTAGAAAACCTGAATGCGAATCGGTGTAATATTTAGCAGCTTTAAATGTATCAACTAAAGGTAAAGGAACCACTAAAAAGCCTAAACGAAATCCGGGATACATCATTTTTGAGAATGTACCAGCATAAATAACGCGCTGGTATTTATCTAAACCTTGTAGAGATTGAATCGGTTTAGAGTGATAGCGAAATTCACTATTGTAGTCATCTTCGAAGATCCACACATTATTGGATGATGCCCACTCTAATAACGCAATACGACGTGAAAGTGAGAGTGTATTGCCTAAGGGAAATTGATGAGAAGGAGTTGTAAAAACAAGTTTTGCTTCTGGACACTGCGCTATTCCTCGAGAAATATCCATTCCATCAATATCTGAACTTATTGGATGTGGTTTTATACCATAAGAAGTGAAGATACCCCGAGCACTGTCATAACCAGGATCATCTAGCCAAACAGTATCTCCCTCTTGTAATAGAACTCTAGTGGTGAGATTTATCGCTTGCTGCGTACCATTTACAATAATGATTTGTTCAGGCTGACAAAAAAGCCCACGAGTTGATTGAACATATTGGCATATCATCTCTTTTAATGGCGTGTAGCCTGTTGGCGAATTAAATGTTGCGAGTGCTTTTTTTGATTGCCGCCAAACCCGCCCTAATAATCTTCCCCAAAGTTCATGAGGAAAAAGATCGACACAGCCAACGCCAACATGAAATGTAGGACTGCTATTGATATTGGGTTGTGACTGTTGCCAAAAAGCGTGGGCTTTTTGCATATTGGGATTTAGCGTTTCTAATGGATTTTTGATGTGTGTTGAAGAAGTAGAGTGGATTGTTTTGATCCACTGATCTGAAATAATCGCATCAGGGATTGTGCTTGCAACAAAAGTACCAGCACCGCGCCGGGTAAATAAATAGCCTTCATCAATTAAACGTTCAAATCCTGCAATAACAGAGTTACGAGAAATCGACATCATTTCAGCTAATGTGCGGCTTGATGGTAGACGGCTACCTGATGTTAAGCGCCCATCTAAAATCGCTTTTCTAATTGCGTGATAAACCTGAGAGCCAATAGGCCCCTCTTCTAAAACAAGGTTAGGAAAATAAGCTGTTTTTTTCTGTTTCATAAAGTGGACCCTATAAAAACACAAAAAGTGTACCTTATTGGGAACCAAAATTAAACGTACCATGGCCACGATTAAAGGCAGGCGATACTTTTTTATCGCATTGATGAAAGTAGAAGGAAGTGAAGAGATGAGCACAACACCAATAACTGTTTCAATTCAGTTTGTTGAACAAGAGCATTATGCTCAATGGTTGCCATATTGGTTAAGTTATCAAGCATTTTATAAAGTCGAGTTATCAGAAGAGACCACATTAACAACATGGGCGCGTTTTTTTGATGAAAAAGAGCTGGTTTATTGTGCCGTCGCAATGGAAGGTGAAAAGGTATTGGGTTTTGTTCATTATCTTTTTCATCGCTCAACATGGGCTGAAAGTGATTTTTGTTATTTAGAAGATTTATTTGTTTCACCAGATACGCGTGGTCGCCATGTCGGTAAGCAACTTATTGAATTTGTTAATCAACAAGCAAAACAGCGTAATTGTGCCCGTCTATATTGGCATACGCAGGAAACTAATTTACGAGGACAACGCTTATATAACTGGGTGGCAGAAAAACCGGGTGTGATTGAATACCGTATGGCGCTGTAAAAGAACGTTAGGTAGAACATATAGGGTATAAAAGAGATGGTAAGATTTACCAGCTCTTTTCTGAGTTAGGGTTATTTATTTGATTTAATTTAGGTTAATTAAACTCGTGTTGGCAATAAAACTCATTGCCAACTTTTTTGGCTTCTTCACACGCTTGTTTCATTAATTCGTCAGCTTTTTGCTTATTGGGTTCAATAATATGATATTGACCAGAAAACATAAAAGAAGCCATTGCTTGAGCAAAGCCTTCAAAAGTCATTTCGTTCGCTTTCGTAAACCACATATTGGCTTTTTCAGTATCTGCAGGCACATTACCAACACCGCTATAAAGCACACCTAACCAAATTGGCGCATAGACAAATTCGGGTTGATGAGTTGTGGCGGCTTCTTCTAGTAATACAATGGCTTTTTTGTAATCTGTTTCACCAGATAAAGGTGATATTAGTGTTGTTGCTAGACTTATTTTTCCTCTTATACTTCCTTTATTTGTAGCGATTGTTGCTAATTTTCTCGCTTCAACATAATGGTTTTTAAAATAAGGATCAGCATTAAATAAATAGAGATCAGCAAGTAATGCATAGGCATCTGCATAGTCGTTTTTTATGGACTCATTAGCCCACAATTGTGCATTAAGTAAGTTTTTTTCTACACCCGTTCCCATTAAATACATTTCGGCCAACTGATATTGAGCTTGTGCATTGTGATTGAGTGCTTCTTTGCGAGTATCTTCAAATTTTCTTTTGTCTTGTTCTTCAAAATTTGCCTGCAAAGAAAACGAGCAAACAAGAGTAAGTAGGGTGGTAAAGGTTGAAATATATTTCATAAATGTCATGTAGAGTACCGTTTGTAATGATTTTGAAAATCTTACCAATAATAATGGTATAAAAGCAGTTTATTTCTTCGAGTTAATCAAATAAATAACAATATTGGGAGAGCGGTAATGGCGATTGACCTTAGCAATCTTGTCACTGAAAGTAGAAATCATAACAGTGAAAATATAGACACACTTTCAACATTAGGCATGCTAAAAGTCATTAATAATGAAGATAAAAAAGTGCCATTAGCCGTCGAGAAAGTGTTACCTGAAATTGCTCAATTAATTGATAAGGTTGCAATTGCTTTTTCTCAAGGTGGTCGTCTTATTTATTGCGGAGCAGGCACCTCGGGACGATTAGGGATTTTAGATGCCAGTGAATGTCCGCCAACTTATGGCACACCTCATGAAATGGTGATTGGTTTAATTGCGGGTGGGCATAAAGCTATTTTACAAGCTGTTGAGAATGCTGAAGATAATGCGCAATTAGGTGAAGAGGATTTACGACAACTTAATTTTAATAAGCAAGATATTTTAGTGGGTATTGCAGCAAGTGGCAGAACACCTTATGTGATTGGTGCATTGAATTACGCTAAATCATTAGGTGCAACAACAGGGGCGATAAGTTGTAATCCTGAAAGCCCGATTGCCAGACTTGCTGATATTGCTATTACACCAGTTGTGGGTGCAGAAGTGATAACCGGATCATCAAGTATGAAAGCGGGTACAGCACAAAAGCTTATCTTAAATATGATCACAACAGGGGCGATGATAAAAATCGGCAAAGTTTTTGGTAATTTAATGGTGGATGTTGAAGCAACCAACGCCAAACTTGTTGAACGTCAAATTCGTATTGTAATGCAAGCAACAGAGTGTGAAAGAGCTATCGCTGAAGACGCGTTATCACAATGTCATCGCCACTGTAAAACGGCAATTTTGATGATCTTAGCAAACGTAGATGCACAGCAAGCCACACAGATGCTTACACAAAATAGAGGGTTTATTAGAAAGGCATTAGGTGAGTGATTAAATCGTTTTAATTTTTATCACTTAATTTTCTTAGGTATTGTGCCAACTGTTGGCTATTTTTAGCTCCTGTGGCTGCATCAACGGTTAAATTTTCCAATACATCATCAACATCTATTATTTTTATACCATTGCGATAAAGAAAAAACATAGTGACAAAAAATGCAGTTCGTTTATTACCATCATTAAAAATATGGCCTCGAGAAATGGCGATCCAATAGGTTGCAGCTAGCTCATAAATATCTGTTATTCCTTCATCATGAGTACGATTTTGTACTCTGTAAATAAGTGCCTCAGCTCTTCTTGGCTCAGGCATTCCTGCAACACCAGGAAGTTGTTTTAAGATCTTATCATGAATAGCGGTGTCTAAAACTTCAGAAATATGAGCCCGAGCTTGAGTGGAGGTATAAGTATGCATAATATTTTCTCACATTATTTAATGTACATTTGAATTGAACATTTCAGGTGTGCAATTTTCAATTTATAAAAAATGAAGCTCACTAAAATTAGAAAATTGTTATAACAAAAAAGCCAGCAAATACAATGTATCTACTGGCCTAATGATGGGCTGTAAACCGCTAAGAAATCTTACCCAATATTTTGGATCTGCTCACGCATTTGTTCAATTAAAACTTTCAATTCAATGGCTGAATTGGTGACTTCTGTATTAATTGATTTTGAGGCTAACGTATTGGATTCACGGTTAAATTCTTGCATCATAAAATCAAGACGGCGGCCTACCGCTTCCTTTTTCACTAGAATTTTGCGTGTTTCTTTAACGTGAGCTTCTAATCTATCAAGCTCTTCAGCAACATCTAAACGCTGCGCTAGCATCACTAACTCTTGTTCTAAACGATTATTATCAATTTGAATTTGCGCTTCTTCTAATTTGCTGGTTAAGCGTTCACGTTGCCATTGTAAAATTTCTGGCATTTGTGCTCTTACTTTAATGACTTCTTCGCTAACTGCATCTAAACGCTGCTCAATTAGTGCTTTAAGTGCTTGCCCCTCGGTTTCACGGCTAGCAATAAAAGCATCAATTGCCAAATCTAATTCCGCTAAAAGCTCAGTACCAATGGCATCTAAATCTTGCTCTTGTGCTGAAATAACACCTGG
Source organism: Proteus penneri (assembly GCF_003144535.1). GTDB lineage: Bacteria > Pseudomonadota > Gammaproteobacteria > Enterobacterales > Enterobacteriaceae > Proteus > Proteus penneri. Next base: position 85,643 of record NZ_PHFJ01000011.1, read on the forward strand.
CCAACGTAAAATATCAAATGGGCTAATAGTGCCTTCATGGCTGTGGCTTTTTACCCAGTTGGCAGAAACAATGAGTTGTTTGGCGAGGTTTTCATCCAGATTAAGTTCGCCTTGAAAGCGAGCATTAAGATCAAAGCGTAAGTTACATTCAATTTTACCGCGTGTTAAGCGATTACGTAGACGTTCACGAATAACAGGTTCTAAACTACGTAATTGCTCAGGCAAACGAATATAAGTTTCAAGGTAGCGTTGGTTTACGGAACGCAGTTCCCATGCAGCGCTACCCCAGTCTTTTTTAATGTCTCGGCGAGCAAAAGCGGTCATGCTACGGATCATAATAGGGTCTCAATAGTGTAAAAGATAATACGATTATAACCCTATGCATCAATACAAGGATAGGCATAAGCCATTTTAGGTCGTATAATGCGCCCCCAATATGTCAGAGAAAGCGGAGATAACACCATGCGTCCAGCAGACAGACAAGCAAACCAAGTACGTCCTATTACCATTACTCGCCACTATACAAAACATGCTGAAGGTTCTGTATTAGTTGAATTTGGTGATACTAAAGTCTTGTGTAATGCCACTGTAGAAGACGGTGTACCACGTTTTCTGAAAGGACAAGGGCAAGGATGGGTGACCGCAGAATACGGCATGCTTCCTCGTGCAACAAATAGTCGTAATGCTCGTGAAGCGGCTCGCGGTAAACAAACGGGGCGTACTATGGAGATCCAGCGTTTAATTGCTCGCTCATTACGTGCCGCGGTTGATTTAAAAGCGTTAGGTGAATTTACCATCACCGTCGATTGTGATGTTATTCAAGCAGATGGTGGCACACGTACCGCCTCTATCTCCGGTGCTTGCGTCGCGTTAGTTGATGCTTTAAATAAAATGGTTGAAGAAGGCAAACTGAAAAAGAGCCCTCTTAAATCAATGGTTGCTGCTGTGTCTGTGGGAATTGTTGATGGTGAACCATTATGCGATCTTGAATATGTTGAAGATTCAGCCGCAGAAACAGATATGAATGTGGTGATGATCGATGATGGCCGTATGATTGAAGTTCAAGGTACGGCAGAAGGTGCGCCATTTAGCCATGAAGAATTACTTGCTTTACTCGCCCTTGCTAAAGGGGGATTAGAGAAAATATTTGAAGCGCAAAAAGAGGCGCTGAAGCAATAAATTTTATTTTTAAGGCGACTGAAAAGTCGCCTTTTTTATGCCTAAAATTTATCATCAAGTAACGTAGAGAGGAGAAAGAAATGAAAGCCTACCAACGCCGCTTTATCGAACTAGCATTAGCAAAAAATGTCTTGAAATTTGGTGAGTTCACACTGAAATCAGGAAGGGTGAGTCCTTATTTTTTTAATGCCGGTTTATTTAATACAGGGCGTGATTTGGCTTTACTGGGGCAGTTCTATGCGCAAACATTATTAGATAATAATGTGTCTTGTGATGTGTTGTTTGGGCCCGCTTATAAAGGGATACCTATTGCAACTACAACGGCAGTCGCATTAGTTGAACATCATGATATCGATATCCCTTACTGTTTTAATCGTAAAGAGGCTAAAGATCATGGTGAAGGAGGAACGTTAGTCGGAAGCCCATTGAAAGGTAATGTTGTGATTGTCGATGATGTTATTACGGCAGGTACTGCAATTCGTGAATCAATGGAAATCATCAAACAGCATGATGCAACGCTTTCTGCCGTATTATTAAGTTTGGATAGACAAGAGAAAGGGCGAGAAGCACTCTCTGCAATACAAGAGTTAAAACGCGATTATCAATGCCAAGTGTATTCGATTATTACTTTGGATGATTTAATTAGCTACCTAAGTGAGAGCGAAACTTTGTCTGAGTATTTACCTGCAGTTAAAGCTTATCGTGAGCGCTATGGCGTGAATTAATAAAGTTAATAAGCGATAAACAAGTTGGTCGATTATAGATAAAAAAAGCCCTCGCCCAATTATGGGCGGGGTGAGTAGTACAATGAAGCTTCTGTGATAAATATCACAGATATTGAAATATAAAAAGGACTTTTACTGCAGGGGCAAAGCGAGTTGCTAATGCCACAATGTAGGAACTGCACGAGTGCCATTCCTGATAAATACATATAGGTAACTATGTGTCAGAAGACGCATGTTAACACAAATAAGAAAAAAACGGCATATCTGTAAATTTCAAATTGTTGAGTTAAATCACGAGTCCATCATTTCATTGTAACTGTGCCAAGATTAATGGCCATCGGGCTTCAAATTCTTGAGTGGGCTGATAGCGAAATTCAGTGCGAACAAAGCGCGCTAGCATACCTTCACAAAAAGCGAGTAATTGTGACGCAAGTAACGCTTCATCATGCAAGAAAGCACTACCTTCACGGATCTTACGCTCTTTAATAACTTGTCGTAGTTGAACCTCAATGCGCTCATAAAGTTGGTTTATTCGCCCTTGCAATCTATCTTGTTCAAACATTAATGCATGGCCCGTTAAAATACGAGATAGTCCTGGATTTTTCTCAGCAAAACCAAGGATCAAGATAAGAATTAAGCGAATTCTGGCTATCGTTTCTTTTTCGTCTTTTAAAATCAAATTAATACGAGAAACTAAGCTGTCTTCGATAAACTCAATCAAGCTATCAAACATTTTGGTTTTACTTGGGAAATGTCGATAGAGTGCAGCTTCAGATACACCAACATTGGCGGCAAGCTTTGCCGTTGTGATGCGCTGACTACCATCACTTGATTCCAACATTTGGGCAAGTGACTGTAAGATTTCATCCCGTCTATTTCTTTTCTTTTTGGTTTCTTTTTCTTCTGCCATGACTGATAAGGCCCCTGCTAAAAGCAAAACAAATCAGTAAACCTTTGCACTAAGGTTTTAGTGCAAAGGGAGTGATATCGTCATTGATATAATTAAATGCAAGACGTCTTTATTATTGGCGGCCGGAGTGACCAAAGCCACCGCTACCACGTTCCGTTGCGGTAAAATCTTCAACAATATTAAATTCAGCTTGAACGACAGGTACGATAATCATTTGAGCGATACGCTCACCCGGTTCGATAGTGAACGCTGTTTGACCACGATTCCAAACTGACACCATGAGTTGACCTTGGTAGTCAGAATCAATCAGTCCCACTAAGTTACCCAATACAACACCATGTTTATGGCCTAACCCTGAACGAGGAAGCACCATTGCTGCTAATCCTTCATCGGCAATATGTACAGCAAGACCTGTAGGTAATAATTCGGTTTGCCCTGGTTCAAGAACCAATGGTGCATCAAGGCAAGCGCGTAAATCTAAACCAGCAGAGCCTGTTGTGGCATAAGCAGGAAGTGGATATTCTTGACCAATACGTGCATCAAGGATTTTAACATCAATTTTTTTCATCATAATGTTTGGCTATCTCGTCAAGTAGGCGATGGCTAAGTTGTGCTTTACTACTGTGTGGTAAGCGCGTTTCTCCATTAGCCCAAATAAGGTGTAATGCATTGTTGTCACTGTTAAAGCCTTGATTTTCTATTGAAACATCATTGGCACAGATTAAATCGAGCTGCTTTTGTTCTCGTTTTTTGCGGGCATATTCTTCCACATTCTGGGTTTCGGCTGCAAATCCAACAACAAAAGGACGGTGTTCAACCATCTTTCCGACACTCGCGACAATGTCGGGGTTTTTTACCATAGTGATGGTGACTTCATCACCTTGTTTTTTTATTTTTTCAGCCGCGATAAGTTTAGCGCGGTAATCTGCAACTGCAGCGCAACCAATAAAAATATCTTGTGAAGGTGCGATTAACATCACTTGTTCATACATGTCTTGTGCACTTTCAACGTCGATACGTTTAACACAAGCGGGTGTCGGTAATGTGACAGGCCCAGCAATAAGCGTGACATCAGCTCCACGTAGTGCGGCTGCGTGTGCAATTGCAAAGCCCATTTTTCCAGAGCTATGATTGCTGATAAAACGTACCGGATCGAGTGCTTCACGAGTAGGCCCTGCGGTGATTGTAATTTTTTTACCTGCAAAATCTTGTGGTTGTAAAGCAAGTTGTTTTTCCGCTAATGAGACTAGCTCTAAAGGATCGAGCATTCGCCCTGGTCCTACATCACCACAAGCTTGGCTACCAGAGTCAGGCCCCCAAATTAAACAGCCTCGCTGCTCTAAAGCTGATAAATTTTCTTGTGTAATTGTGGCTCTGTACATTTGCTGATTCATTGCTGGCGCGATAGCGATCGGTGCGCTACTCGCTAAACAGAGTGTGGTAAGTAAATCATTTGCCATCCCCACTCGTAAGCGTGCAATAAGATCGGCGGTAGCGGGTGCAAGTAGAATTAAATCAGCCCATTTGCCTAATTCAATATGCCCCATAGCGGCTTCTGCAGCAGGATCAAGTAGGTCATCTGCTACAGGGAAGCCAGAAACGGCTTGTAATGATAATGGTGTGACAAAAGCATGTGCTGCGGGTGTCATTACAACACGGACAATCGCGCCTTTATCACGTAAACGGCGTACAAGTTCAGGTGCTTTATAGGCCGCAATACCACCACTGATACCAAGAATGATCTTTTTGTCGTGAAGTGTAGTCATGATGAAATGCCTAAGTACATAAATAATTGCCCATAATTTTACCACAAGGTCATCGTGAATTCGGAATTCTATGTAACTTCATGTTTTATAGATTAAATTTATGCGATTTGTCTCGCATAAATTTAATATGTGTCTTTTTTATACAAGATTAGCAGTTTATAGTAAGTTAACTGTATAAAACAACAGTTGTTTTGCGATTAGCATTTAATGATGAGTGATACTTCGCCTAAATTTTAATATTTATGTGAAGAAATAAAATAGATCATTAATCCCACTGTCTTTACGTATTAAGGAGTCCACGGATGGAAAATCAATCGGTTAGTGAACTGTTACCTAGAGAAAAATTGTTACTTTATGGCGTGGAATCACTCACTGATATTGAGTTATTGGCGCTCTTTTTGCGCACCGGTACTTATGAAAAATCTGTATTAGAATTGGCGGCTTTTCTACTTAAAGAGTGTGGTTCTCTTTATCACGTTATTAATGCTGATTATGAAACATTGGGGCGTTTTAAAGGTGTCGGTGTAGGAAAGTTTACTCAATTGCAAGCTATCAATGAAATGGCACAGCGTTTTTCCACAACACAATTTATGTATAAAAATGTTTTATCTTCTTCAGAGGATACAAAGTATTACTTACAAAAACTATTGCATTGGCGAGACAGAGAAGTGTTTGTGGTACTTTTTCTTGATAATCAAAATCAATTGATTGCATTTGAAGAGATGTTTAAAGGAACAATTAATCGTGTAGAGGTTCATCCTAGAGAAATTGTCCGTCAATCAATAAAAAAGAATGCAACATCTATTATTCTTGCTCATAATCACCCTTCTGGTGTTTGCGAACCGAGTCTCGCAGATAAAGAAATAACAGAAAAAATTTTTCTTGCTTGCCAATTAGTGGGCGTAAATGTACTCGATCACCTTGTGATAGGGCATGATGATTGTGTTTCTTTTGCAGAACGAGGTTGGTTATAGCAAATATTTTTGTAATTATTGTCAATCTTTATTTGTACGGGTCTTGAGCGTTGAGGCCATTGGGCGTATACTACGCCACCTTTGAGGATCTTGGGTTTGGCGAGAAGAGCCTATCTCAGCAAGTTTTTTCTGAGGTGTTTACACAGTTTTTCAATCGTTAAAAGTTGCTGAGATGGGCTCCAAAGCCTGACGAGGCGGTCAAACCTGATATTAAAGCTCGAGCTGATTAGATTTTTGGAGAATAGACATGTCCCGAGTCTGCCAAGTTACCGGCAAGCGTCCTGTGAGTGGAAACAACCGCTCTCACGCATTAAACGCGACTAAACGCCGTTTTCTGCCAAACCTGCACTCTCACCGTTTCTGGGTTGAGTCTGAGAAACGTTTCGTAACTCTGCGTGTATCTGCTAAAGGTATGCGTGTGATTGATAAGAAAGGCATCGAATCTGTATTAGCAGATTTACGTGCCCGTGGTGAGAAGTTCTAAGGAGCTGAAAAATGGCTAAAGGTATTCGCGAGAAAATTAAACTCGTTTCTTCTGCTGGTACAGGTCACTTCTATACCACTACGAAGAACAAACGCACTATGCCAGAAAAACTGGAAATGAAAAAATTCGATCCAGTTGTTCGTCAACATGTGCTTTATAAAGAAGCTAAAATTAAATAATTTTAGTTTTCTTAAAAAACCCGACCTTCGTGTCGGGTTTTTTGTTATCTGGAGCCAGCTAAGTATAACAAAGTAAAGCTATTGTGACCTTAGCTTGCTCTTTAGTTATACTATGGCTCTTTTGAATCGTCAGGTGAATGGATTGCGGATGAGTAAGTCAGCACTATCAATATTACATACAGAATCATCTTGTGGATGGGGTGGTCAGGAAATTCGTATACTGACGGAATCTCAAGGTATGATCCGCAGAGGACACCGAGTGGCATTGGTGTGTTGTCCCACATCTAAAATTGCTAAAGCAGCACCTGATTATGGTATTGAAGTTTTCACATTGCCCATTGAAAAAAAACGTCTTTCATCATTAAAAGCACTTCGTCAATGGCTGAAATTACATCATCACCAATTTGATATTATCAATACTCATAGTTCAACTGATGCATGGCTAGTTGCTGCTTCTTGTGCCACATTACGCCAATCACCCGTGGTGGTTCGAACTCGTCATGTTTCTACGGATGTTTCACGTTCATTACCAACACGATGGCTTTATCTTTCATCCAGTGCCCATGTTGTGACAACAGGTGAGAAATTACGCCAGACGCTCCATCAGCATAATAAATTTCCATTAGAAAAAATGACATCGGTGCCTACAGGAATCGATTTACAACGTTTTTTTCCTCAAGATAAACAACACGCTAGAGAAAAAATTGGAATACCGAATAAGCTGACATTAGGTATTGTTGCAACTATGCGTGTATGGAAAGGACATAAATATTTAGTAGAAGCATGGAAATCATTGCATCAGCAGTTTCCTGATTGGCAATTAATTTTTGTTGGTGATGGACCTCAACGTAAAAATTTAGAACCGATGGTGAAAGAGGCGGGACTAGAACAAAGTATCTTCTTCCTTGGTAATCGTAATGATGTGCCTGATTGTTTAAATGCAATGGATCTATTTGCATTACCTTCTTTTGGTAATGAAGGTGTACCGCAAGGCATTATGCAAGCGATGGCCTGTGGTTTACCTGTTGTTTCTACAATGGTGGGCGCGATTAGTGAAGCCGTTATTGATGGTAAAACCGGTTTTACATTAGTACCGCAAGTACAAGAATTATTAACCCGTCATTTAGCTAAATTAATGAGTTCAGATGAATTGCGTGAACAGATGGGAAAAGCAGCGCTTGAACATGCCATTTCACGATTTAGTTTAGATAACATGTTAGATAAGATGGAAAGGATCTTTATTCAGGCAATCAACGATAAAAATAAATCAGTATGATTAATGTTGATAATAAAGTCGTGAAATGATTATCTCTATTATTAACTTGGTGTATTCATCTCATTGATGAATATTTGTAATACTTTTTAGTGTATAGTCTGAAAAGTAAATGTATCATTTAAACCAAATAAAAAGCATATGGATCCAAAAAATATATTGGTTATAGCGGTAGCGCGTTTTGGTGATACATTACTTATCACTCCTGTTCTTCATGCTTTAAAGCAGCGCTGGCCCAATGCTCATATTCATGTATTTGCACATAAACGTAGTGCATGCATTCTTGAGCATAATCCTGATATTGATTGTATTAGGCCTTTTTCTAAAAAAAGAGCAGTTTGGTCTGGATGGTTACCCCATAAGCCTTATGACTTGGCTTTGGTTTACGGTAATGATAGTGAATTGGTGAACTATGCTCGTCGTCAATCTCATCATACCGTTGCTTTTGCTGATATTTCTCAGCAGCAAGGTAATACGACTTGGGTTGCGCGTCCCACTTCGCCAATGGTTGCACAAAAAGAGCGAGCCTTATTAATTAATGCATTAGGGATTTATCCGAGTTGTTGGCAATTACGTTATTTTATCAATGACGAAGAAACGGCTTTTGCACAACAGTTTTTAAAAGATAATGCATTAATTAATAAGAATATTGTTGGTTTTCAACTGCAAAGTTTTCCGGCTAAAGCCTATAGGGATTGGCCCGTAGAAAATTTTCTGCAATTAGCAAAACAGATTATTACCCATGACGCGAGTACGTACTTTTTGCTATTAGGTAGTCAGGAAAGCCAACAATTATCCATTGATTTAGCTAAAAAGATCGGTGAAGAGCATTGTTTAGCCTTAGCGGGTCGAGTTTCAATGCGACAAAATGCGGCGATTATGGCAAATTTATCGCTCTATGTAGGGGTAGATACAGGGCCTACACATTTAGCAGGGGCTTTAGATATCCCAATGGTGGCGCTATATCATAGCTATCACCCAGGATGTTATTTAGCACCATTACAACATTCTTGTTGTCAGGTTATCCAACATCCAACATCGTTGGAAAATGCCCACCGTGAAGACAATATGGCTGAAATATCAGTTGAAGAAGTGTGGAATGCAGTGCGTAATATCATGAATGGAATGAAGGTGAAAAAGTAATCCATGAAGATCGGTATAATTGATGTCACAATCACCATGTCTTATGGCGGGATCCAAACCGCGGTTTGGGAGCTTGCTAAGCAACTGCATGATGCTGGGCATGAAGTTCATCTTTATGGTGGCAATGGCGATATTCGACACAATCTGGCAGGACGCCAAATACAGGTACACACTTATCCTTATACACCGCGGGATAAAGTTATCGATCTCGGTGGACGTTTTCGCCGTATTGTTGAGCGTTACACTTTTGCGCGGCACGCTAAAAAAGATGTTATCAACCAACATTTTGATTGGATTATTTTAACCAAACCGTTTGATTTTTTTTGGCCCTCTATGATGTCTAAATCATCCTCAACGCGTTTTTGTTATATGAGTGGAGGCACCAGCTTTTTTAAAGGTGATCGTCGGTTAGGTAAGAAAATCTCAGCATGGGTTGCATGTAGTCATTTTAATGCTTGGTAAATTCAACACCATTTTAAGCAATTCCCGAGCGTAATTTATAATGGCGTGGATATTGCAAAATTTAAGCCAATGAGTACCTCATTACGTGAGCAATTAGGAATAAGTCAGTCTACATTTTTACTCTCATTTGCAGGTCGATTAGTGGGTTGGAAAGGCTTAAGTGTGGCGATTGATGCGATTGAAAAACTAAAAGGTGAAGATGTTAAGCTCTTGATTATCGGTGCTGGTGATGATTTAGAACGATTGAAAAGTAAAGCGGTGGCGAAAGGTATTGCAGAACAAGTCATTTTTCATCAACCCGTTGGGCATAATCAATTACCTGAATTTTATGCAGCCAGTGATGCAGGTATTTTCCCAAGTACAGGAGATGAAGCCTTCGGTATTACGATTGCAGAAGCCATGGCGTGTGCAAAACCAGTGATTGCCAGCCATATAGGGGGGATCCCTGAAGTTGTCGGTAATGAAGGCACTGCGGGATTATTAGTTGCTCCTGGTAGTGCAGATGAAATTGTGATGGCGATTAATCATCTTCGCCAATTACCTGATAGAGGAAAAGCGATGGGTGAGAATGCGCGTTTGCGTATAGAAACACGTTATACTTGGCAACATTCCGCGCAACGTTTATTACAGGCATTGGCGTCATAATAATGAAGATCGCCTATCTTGATCCTTACCCAGTTCCTGACTTACGTGTTGCTTCCTTGCAAATCTTGCAAAATGTGGATGCATTTGCTCGAGCGGGTGCAGAAGTCACTTTAGTCACGCCAAAAGGACAATATCAAGATAGCGATATATTAGGTCGTTCAATTCACACTAATGCGAGCTTAGTTTCCTTAAGAGATATTCGACGTAAATGGTATTTTCCATTTAATTCACAAAAACTTTTCTCATTACAAATTGCTCGTTGGATAAAACAAAATGATGTAGATGCGTTGTTTACCCGTAACTTAAAGCTAGCGTGTTATCTTTGTGAAAATTATCCAGAAATTCCCCTCTTTTTTGAAAGCCATGAAATTTTTGCTCAATCTTTTGCTGAGTCTCATTCATTTGAGAAAAAAAAGAATCGTGCAAAATATCATAAGCTATTAAAAATGGAGAAGTTAGTTTATAGCCAAGCGACGGGTATTTTTGTTCTTACTTCATTATTAAGAGATGATATTGTTTCGCAGTATCAAGTTGTTACACCAATAATTATTGTGCCTGATGGTGTAGATTTACATGCAGTGGCGGATAGTCAGGTAGTGCCTGCTAAATTAAATCAATCTATTACTGAAGTGCTCTATTTAGGAAGTTTGCATAAATGGAAAGGTATTCCTACCATGATGCGAGCAATGAAATATCTTGATAACGCACGGTTAAATATCGCAGGGGGAACATCGGAGCAGATTAGCGGATTAACTTTATTAGCTCAAGAAATGGACGTAAAAGATAAGGTCAATTTTTTGGGGTTTGTTGATCCCAAAAAAACGCTTTGAAGCGATTGCTCAGCATGATATCTGCGTACTCCCGCTTACGTTAACCAGTATTGGAAGCCGCTATACTTCACCACTCAAGTTATTTGAATATATGGCGATGGAAAAACCCGTGGTGATCTCTGATTTTCCTTCAATTCGTGATGTTGTAGATGAAAAAGCGGTAAGTTTTGCAGATAGTGGCGATGCGCAGAGTTTTGCAAAACAGATAATACAGTTAAGAGAAAACCCACAACGAGCTAAAGAAAAAACCACTCATGCCCGTTCTCTGGTTGAGAATTATTACAACTGGGATAAACGGGCTGAGGTTATTCTAAAGACAATAAAGACGTTAATTAAGTAACTTATTGTTGTTTACCTGATGGTGTGACGGATTGATTATTGAGTAAAGCGTGGCGCAGTGCCAGCATTAATCCCACCAAAATACCCACTTGATTGATATAGGCATTTTCAAATAATCCTCGTAGTACATACACTCCTAAAAATGACATCAATAGCACTAAAGCTGCTTGGCGAATAATCCCATGATTTTTTCTTATTAGCTGAATACCTTGCACAATTATTGACGAGCAAAAATAGAGAATACCCAATAGCCCTAAAATACCACCAGCAAACCAAAAAGCTAAAAAGACGTTATGGGGGCCAATGGATTTTTTGAATACCCAACTTTTGTGATCTTTAACTCGCTCATTGTAAACATTATGGTAAGTTTGATTACCATAACCATAGCCTTTAATCGGTTGTTCTAGAATAAGATCAAGTGCAGCACCTTGGGTGCCATTATCAAATCGTAGTCCACTATTGGTTTGGGTTAATTTATATTGAAGTAATTTGCTGATAACGGGATTTGCCGGTAAATTTGTCGCCCCAATAAATAACAGAGCACAGATTAACGTACTGATTATTAGTAGTAACCATTGGCGATTAATGACCAAGATAAGTAGCGTACTAATTGCTAATGCCACCCATGCTCCGCGTGCTAAGGTTCCTAACATAATAAAAACAAATGCTAAACTAACAATAGCTAACAGCAACCAATTAATAATAGCGTTACGTTTTTTTAGAGCCCATAATGCTAATATAATAGGAAAGAAAAAAAGAAGAGCATAGGATATTTCCCTATGAATTAACTGACTTTTTATTGTAAAAGGCCAAATACCTTTCTGATACTCTAAATAATACTGCACCAGTTCTTTTGCCATAATCACCAACAATCCAATTGCAAAAGCTACCATCACCATCTTGGCAATATCAGTGGGTTTTTCTTTATATAATACAATCGGAAAGGTAACAGCAAAAAGCAGTAAGCCATTTAAAATAGGCTTATTTACTTCTTTGATACTAATATTTGGCTCGACAGAAATCAGTATGGAATAACCAATAGTCAGTAATAAAAACAGTAGCGAGAAAGCCAGATTATTTTTAAAAATTTTACAGATAGTTTTAAAATCACGTACCAGATACCACAGCGCTGTTGCACCAATCAATCCGATCACAATATTTTTATAACGGGTGATATCCGGTAAGTAGATCAATATAATGTAAAGCCCAATAATGGATAAATTCCACAGGGATTTTTTACTATAGTCTTTAAACACCATCATAATAATCTGCTATCGTCCTTTATACTTTTAGGGAAGCTGATCATACAATAAAAATGATGTTATCGCTGTATCTCTTATCTGATAATCATGGAGTCACCTGTGCCAGAATTGCCAGAAGTCGAAACCAGTCGTCGAGGTATTGAGCCTCATCTTGTGGGTAATGTGTTGCACTACGCCATTGTGCGTAATAGTAAATTACGCTGGCCTGTCTCAGAAAAAATAAAAACCTTATTGGATGAACCTATTTTAAGCGTAAAACGACGCGCTAAATACTTGCTAGTCGAGCTTAATACAGGATGGATCATTATTCATTTAGGGATGTCAGGAAGTGTACGTATTTTATTAGAAGAGCAACCTGAAGAAAAACATGATCATATCGATTTGGTTTTTCGTGATGGCAAGGTACTGCGTTATACCGATCCTCGGCGCTTTGGTGCTTGGCTATGGTGTGAAGATTTAGCCACAAGCACGGTATTAGCCCATTTAGGGCCAGAGCCGCTTTCGGATAAATTTAATGCCGAATATCTCTATCAACAGTCTAAAAATAAAAAAACAGCCATCAAACCGTGGTTAATGGATAATAAATTAGTGGTTGGCGTCGGTAATATTTATGCTAATGAAGCACTATTTTCATCAGGTATTATGCCAGATAGAAAAGCCAATAGCTTAACATCAGAAGAGTGTGAAGTTCTTGTTACGGCGATCAAACGGGTATTAACCCGCTCCATTGAGCAAGGTGGGACAACACTTAAAGATTTTCTACAGTCTGATGGTAAACCCGGTTATTTTGCACAAGAGCTATTTGTTTATGGGCGTAAAGACAAACCGTGTTTAATTTGTGGGCAACCGATTGAAAGTATAAAGCAAGGGCAACGTAGCACATTTTTTTGCCGACATTGCCAACATGGTGAGAACGAGCGTTAAATCTTACCGAGTTTTTTTAGCATGGCGGTGGTGACAACGTCAGGTAAAAACGTAGAGACATCACCGTCATGGCGCGCAACATCTTTAATTAAAGATGAAGAGACAAATGAAAGATTTTGAGAGGGCAGTAAAAATACGCTATCAAGATCGGGTGCAAAATGACGGTTCATATTCGCCAGTTGCCATTCATATTCAAAATCAGAAACGCTACGAACACCACGAATTAAAATCGTCGCTTGTTGTTGTTTAGCAAAGTTAGCCATTAGTTCACTAAACCCCACTACTTCAACATTGGATAAATGACTCGTTACCTGTTTGGCTAAATCAACTCGTTCTTCTAAGGTAAACATCGGATTTTTACGGGCGCTATCAGCAATCGCTAATAAAACCGTATCAAACATACCTGCTGCGCGGGTTAAAATATCGATATGGCCATAAGTGATGGGATCGAAAGTTCCAGGGTAGATAGCTTTATTTTTCATTATTTACAGTCTTCTGGCTGAGTTCCCATAAAGAGGCGTATTTATTAAAGGTATACTGTGCGTTAACAAATGCCAATATCAACCCCTGTTTTCCGTCTAAAAACCCCATTCTTAATAACCAAGTCTTAAAAAAGGCGCCTAACGTATGACTTAAGATTGAGCCGAAACTGGCTTTTTTACCTTGTTGATGACGCTCTTTTGCCCATTCGGCGGCATATTTTAGCTGCTTTTGCTGAAACTCCATTAAATCACGACAAGTAAGATGTAAGAGGTCACCTTGTAATGTTTTGGTAGTCGCACCTTGGGTTTCTAACGATTCATGAACCAAATTATTGTTATATTGATAACGTTCACGAGCATATAAACGGGTCACTTTATCCGGATACCAACCACTGTGTTTCATAAAGCGCCCCATAAATAAATTACGGCGAGCACAGTTATAAACCACATTTTCTTCAGGTTGCTGCAAAATAGCTTGAATGCTGACTTTTAGTTCAGGAGTGACACGTTCATCACTATCAATCATAAAAATATAATCGCCAGTAGCATATTGTTGCGCCAGTTGACGCTGTTTGCCAAATCCTGGCCATTCACTGTTGATAAAGACTTTAGCCCCTTTTTCTGTCGCAATATGACGAGTGTTATCTTGGCTACCTGAATCCAACACAATAATTTCATCCGCCCATTGTACAGAGTCTAAGCACTCGCCAATGACATCAGCGACATTTTTACTGATCATCACCACAGAAAGGCGCTTACTTTGGCTCATTAGTGACTCCGAGGGGGAAGATAAGGTGAAAGTAAGGTAAGCAAACGCAGTAATGCTCCTTGGTTTTCATGAAGCACTTCAACGGCATGGCGACCATAGTAACGGCGATAATCTTCATCATTAAGCAGTGAGGCAATCGCGGTTGCCATTGATTCACTGTCTGTAACAGTAATTAATCCTTCAGCTTGATCAAGTTTGGCACAGATATTTTTAAAATTAAAAGTATGTGGTCCCATAATTACAGGGATAGCGTGGGCAGCGGCTTCTAAAGGATTATGACCACCACGCTCAACTAAACTTCCCCCCACAAATGCCAGATCGGCAATACCATAGAGCAACATCAGTTCACCCATGGTGTCGCCAATCACCACTTGGGTCTGTGCATCGGGTACAGCATCCGTGCTTCGTAAGGTATATTTTAGCCCTGCTTCACGAGTTAACTGTTCTGCTTTAGGAAAACGCTCTGGGTGTCGAGGCACTAAAATCAACAAAAGTTGAGGAAATTGTGTCAGTAGCTTTTTATGTGTCTCTAAAATAATACTTTCTTCGCCTTCATGGGTACTTGTTGCAATCCAAACTGGGCGATGAGCTGCCCATTGACGGCGTAAAGCAACGGCTCTTGCGGCTAATTCAGGGGTAACTGAAATATCAAATTTTAGGCTACCTGTAACATGCAAATGTGAACGTTTAAGCCCTAATTCGATAAAACGCTCACCATCTTCTTGGTTTTGAGCGGCAATTAAGGTGATCTTTTGCAGCATCGTTTTGACGAAACTGCCCAATTTCTGATAACCAGCGGCAGAGCGTTCTGATAAACGAGCATTGGCGATAATCAACGGAATTTTTCGTTGATGCAGTTTTGAAATTAAGTTAGGCCATAACTCTGTTTCCATAATGATCACTAGTTTGGGGTCAACCGTTTTAAGAAAACGATTAACTGAACCGGGTAAATCATAAGGAAGATAGACATGGTAAACATCATCACCAAACGCAGAACGCACACGCTCCGAACCTGTCGGAGTCATGGTCGTGACTGTTATAGGTAAATCAGGATAGTGATGGCGAAGGGCGCGAACAAGCGGTACTGCGGCGAGAGTCTCACCGACAGAGACGGAGTGCAATAATATCCCTTGAGGCACGACTTTGCCTTTGCAAAAGCCATAGCGCTCTCCCCACCGTTTTCGGTAGGCGGGGGCTTTACGGCTGCGTAATAAAAGACGCAACCAAATCAGAGGTTGAATAAGGTAAAGAAGTACCTGATATAAACGCAACAACATGCTATCAAATTCACTTATCTAGACGAACGCTTATAGTATCACACTGTGTGGGATAAAGTGTGTAAAACAAGTAAGCGCGGATTAAGGAATTAAAGCGATATACTGCTTTAAAATATGGTTTAGTTCAAATTTTGCATAGGATGATGGCAATATTTGAGGTGGTGAATAATATGCAAGGCGAAGCTTTTCTGCGAGAGAGTCACTATCCATTGTCGAAAGGTAATCAGAAAGTTCGTCTGTCATAATTTCGCTGACTCCACCAGGGCATCGAGTACTGACGATAGGTACGCCGCAGATTAATGCTTCAATTAATACGGTAGGAAGCCCTTCACTATCAGAGCTTAATGCAACTACTTTAGCGCCTTTGATTGCGGGGAGAGGGTTTGGGATAAAACCCGCAAGGATGACTTTTTCTATTAAGTTAAGTTGTTTAATTTGAGCTTCTAATCGTTGTTTAACGGAGGGGGTGCCTTCACCTAAGATAATAAGTTGGCAAGGTAAATCCGCTTTAGCAAAAGCTTCAATTAATCTATCTTGTCTTTTTACTTCATGTAATCGACCCACATGTAAAATATACTCTTGTTGAGTTAATACATTAGGAAGGGTGGCTTTTTGTTGTATTTCTTCAATATTAAAAGGGTTATAGATAGTTTTTAATTGACGAGCATGGATGCCTATGGCGTTTATTAAATCATCTTTAACTGCATTGGATACACAGACGAGATTTTTATCTTTATAAACTCGCTGAATTTTGTTTTTTTTCAACCAATATGAAAAGCCAGATTTATTCCCAAGATAAGATTGAGAGTAAATGCCATGAATACAGTACCAAACATTACAGCTTTTTAGTTGTTTGGATCGGCAAACAATACGGTCTGTTTTATGTAAGTTAGAAAGAACAAGTGCAGGGCGTCCTTTCTTTGCAAAAAGCTGTATTAGTACCTTATCAAGGGATTTGGCTCTACGCGATATTTCAGTCAATTTTCTGAAGATACCACGATAGTTATCATGATCAACAATATAATCAATAAAATCAGGTAGTTCATACGCTAATTTATTATGTAAGGATAGCAGTGTGACTTGATATCCTGCTTGATGAAAACCATTAGCTAACCTGAGCGTGACATTTTCAGCGCCACCACCCGGTAATCCATCAATAATAAAAAGTATATGTTGTTGACTCACAAGGCTAATATCCGTTTATAAAGTGAAATAAGCTCGCCTGATAATCGTTGTGGCGTATAAGGGAGGATAGTCTCTCTCGCCACCTGTGACATTTCAGTCCACGCAGTATTTTGGGGGATCTGCACAATCGCATTAGTTAATGCTGAAATATCTAATGCATCACAAACAAATCCATTTTTATCATTTTGAATAAATTCCGCACCACCACAAGTTGTTGAAGTGATCACGGGCAAACCGCACGATAATGCCTCAAGAATAACATTAGGGAAAGGATCGTAAAGAGTAGGAAGAAGCAATGCATCCGCCATTTGATAAAAATCGAGCGTTTTTTTCTGCATACCTAAAAAGAAAATACGTTGTTTACAACCTAATTGTGTTGCGAGTTGTTCGTATTTTCGCTGATTTTTATCACTTCCAACAACTAACAATATAGCTGATGTCTTTGCTATTGCTGAAATAGCAGCAGCTAATCCTTTGCGTTCAAAACCAGATCCCACATAAATAAAACAAGGTACATCTTGTGGAATATCATATTGAGTCTTTAATCTCTGTTTTTGAGACGTTGTCGCAGGCACAAAAACATTATGGTCAATTGCATTATAAATGACAGTTATTTTATCGGCAGAGACACCAAAATCCTCAATAATTTCATTTTTTACCATCTGTGAATTACAGATAACTTGTTTTAATGCAGGATCAGCATACATCTGCTTTTCTGTATTCATAACATAGCGATGGTATCTATCATAAAATAGCCAACGACCTTTCCAATTCGGTAATATTCTTTGGCGTTGTAATAGCCATCGGCGATGCACACCATCACCAGCACGAAAAATATCACAACCTGCGATACGTTCATGACTTTGAACAATATCAAAATGATGTTCTTGCCAACATGCTCTAGCTGCTTTAGCGAAACCCGATTGCCGGCTAATTCTGCCTAATTTTCGAGGATTACATAAGTGAATATGCCAATCTGGGTTAGTTTCACCTTGCCATTCTCGCGTGATCACATTGAGTTCAAGATCGTCGTTTGATAATGCATCTAATGCGCGGGCAATAAAGCGCTCAGCGCCACCATCAGGGCGATACTTTTGTCTAACAATGGCGAGTCGTAATGGGTGATTCATTAAGATAAGTGCCTTATAG
Source organism: Proteus penneri (assembly GCF_003144535.1). Taxonomy (GTDB): domain Bacteria; phylum Pseudomonadota; class Gammaproteobacteria; order Enterobacterales; family Enterobacteriaceae; genus Proteus; species Proteus penneri. The sequence goes on from NZ_PHFJ01000011.1 coordinate 103,600, forward strand.
CTGTGTTGTAAACTACATCAACAGGAATAGCAGAAAGATAGCGTTGTTGGGTGTCTGTTTTTATATGATCTGGGTGTGGAATATCATCATAATCGCCCGCCCATATTGTTTCGCCTATCGCTTGCCAAGGATGCCAATGCTCAAGTTTAGAAGGACCAAAAAGAGCAACTAAAGGGGTTTTTAATGCCGCAGCCATATGCATTGCAACAGAATCAACACCAATAAAAAGTCCTGCATTATCAATTAATACAGCAAGTTGAGATAAAGATGTTTGCCCAGCTAAAACCGTTATCATTTCTTTGTTAGGGCATTGTGTCAAAATGGTTTCTATCATCTCTAATTCTTTTGCTTCTGGGCCTGAGGTTAACACTATGGAATAATGACTTTGCTGAAGCTTTGTAATTAAAGTCGCTATTTTATCTTCATCCCAGCATTTGAAAAACCAGCGAGATGTTGGTTGTATAACGATATAGTTTTTAGGGAGATGATATTTTTCAATAGTCTCCGCTAACCACTGTTTGTCTGCTTCGCTATAAGCCATCATAACATCCGAAATGATAGGAATATTAAGTGGAGTCAGGATACTCAGATTTTGTTCAACAGTGTGCAGTTGTCCATGATCTGCCGTAGAAATTATGATGTTATGGCACGTTTGCCAGAATTGGCTGTCTTTGCGCTTTTCAAATTCAAAGCCTAAACGTGTTTTTGCTTTGGTAAGTAAAGCAAAAATGGCCGCTTTCCATTGATCAGCTAAGTTTACCACTAAGTCGTACTGCTGTTTTTGTAATGTTCGGCCAAGTTCCCACTCTTTTTTTAATCGAGTCAACTTACCTTGATGTTTCCAATTACGATCAAGATAAAAAATATGATTGATTAATGGGTTGTGCTCAAGCATAGGTAATGTTTCTTTGTATAATAAAACATCAATCGTTGCATTAGGATAAGCTGATTTTAATGAGCATATAACGGGTGTCGTTAATAACATATCTCCATGATGTTGGAGTTTAATAACCAGTATTCTATTAAATGATTGATTTATATTAGTCATAATTACTTTAGCTTTAGTGAGATACTCTAATTGTAAACAAAACAGCCAAAAGCATCCATAAAACCTAATTTATATTGATTGAATTGATGTTTTACACTGCATGCCATAGTATTAAATATAAATTTATTAGCCTATTATCCATTAATTGGCAGGGTATGCATGAAAAAACCAGCATTTATTATCACATTAGATACCGAAGGCGATAATCTTTGGGAAAATGAACGTGATATTACTACACAAAATACGCATTTTTTACCCCGTTTTCAGCAGCTTTGTGAGCGCTTTGATTTTAAACCCGTTTGGCTAACAAACTATGAAATGGTAATGGATGATGCCTATATTGAGTTTGCTCGTGATGTAATTGCCCGCAATACCGGTGAAATTGGTATGCACTTACATGCGTGGAATAGTCCACCATTAACACCTTTAACAGATGATGATTTACGTTATCAGCCTTATTTAATTGAATACCCCAAAGATCAAATGCGAGAAAAAATCGCATTAATGACAGACTTACTTGAAGATAAACTACAAACCAAAATGTTAAGCCACCGTGCTGGTCGTTGGGCATTTAATGAGATTTATGCACAACTTTTAGTTGAATTTGGTTATCAAGTCGATTGTTCTGTAACACCTAAAGTCGATTGGCGATTGACTAAAGGTGATCCTACACAATCAGGAGGCACTAATTATACTGATTTTCCAAGCCATGCTTATTTTATGGATCTAGAAGATATCACTAAACCGGGCAATTCTACGTTGCTAGAAGTGCCGATGAGTATTCAATATAAGCACTCGCCTTTAATGAATAAAATTAAGCAGGGTTACGATAAATTAAGAGGAAAACAGCGAGCACCTTCTGTAAATTGGTTACGCCCTAAAGGTGGCAATGCCCAACAGATGATTGAAGTAGCAGAAAAATCGTTAGCTCAAGGCCACTCTCATATTGAATTTATGTTGCATTCGTCTGAATTTATGCCGGGTGGTAGTCCAACATTTCGTACTGAAAAAGATATTGAAGGGTTATATAACGACTTAGAAACCTTATTTAGCTTCTTATCAGATAAAGTGCAGGGAATGACATTAGCTGAGTATTATCAAAGTCAGGTGCAGGCAAAATAAGATGAAGTTAAAGAAATTAAAATGGGTACATAACTTCCTAAATATTTATAACCCACTTTTTGGTAAGATGAAAAAAACGGATACATTTTCATCTGATATTCAATTTAACAGTATTCTTATTTTTTCTACGACAGCGCTGGGTGATTTTATGTTTAATACCCCAGCAATAAGAGCGATTCGTGCACATTACCCTAATTCACATATCACATTGGTTTCCAGCGAAAAAAATAGATTATTAGTTGAAAACTATGATCAAATAGATAGTGTGGTTTATTGGGATAATAAGATAAAAAATCTACTTCCCATTGCTTTACAGGCCAAAAAATATAAACCTGAATTAGCGGTTATTCTCCATTCTCATCTTCCTTATGATGTGCTATTTGCAGTAATGGCGGGCTGTCAGTATATATTACGTAATACTTTTCATGTGATCCCTAAATGGTTTCAGAAATGGATTATTGCTGAGCATCAGCCTCCTAATTGCCATGTTGTTCAAAGTAAACTTAATATTATTCGTTATTTAGGAATAGATAGCTCGGATACAAGAATGGAAATTCCTTGTGAAGTAGAACAATTAGATAAAGGAAACTATCATATTGTTGGATTTCAGATGGGGGCATCAACGCAAGAGCGCAGGTGGCCTGTTAAATACTTTGTTGAATTAGCGCAAAAGCTAATTGATAGTAAACCAACAATACAAATTAAATTAATAGGATCTCCGCGAGAATTAGAATTACCTGAAGAATTTTTTGTATTGTTGCCAGAAAAATATCATAGCAATATTGAAAATCTAGTTGGTAAAACTTCATTACCTGACTTGTTAAGTCAGATCCAAATAATGGATGTATTAGTCACCGGAGATACTGGGCCTCTGCATTTAGCGATTACATTACAGCGTCCAACTGTAAGTTTATTTGCGACTGCAGATCCTAAATGGACGGGGCCTTATCAAGATCTTCATTTACATACCATTATTAATAAGAAGCCTAGCTCAAATGAGGAAATACCAGCATCAATGGATCTTATTACAGTTGATGAAGTTTTTGATGCCGTCAATAAAACCCTAAAAGACTAATCGCTTTTAAGGCTTATTAAGCTAAATATCAAGAAGGTCGAATATTTGCTGTGGCTTTATCTCCGCAATATCCCCACCTTTTGCTTTCACTGACATTTGTGCCTTACCGTAACCGCCAATTAAACCGGGATCGGTAGGGCCAAAGAGCGTGATATTGGGTTTATCCAATGCCGCAGTTAAGTGACTTAACCCTGTATCGACAGACACCACACTTTTCGCACCCGCAATAACCTGAGCTACTTGTGCTAGCGACATTTTGGGCAATACATCAACATAGTCGAAATCTGCGGCTAAGCGAATGGCACGTTGATGTTCATGCTCTGCACCCCAAGGCAATTTAATGCGTATCCCTGAATCTGCAAGTAGGGCGATTAATTCTCGCCAATGGGATTCTGGCCAGTGTTTTTCATCACGCGTAGTTGCGTGTAAAAAGACTAAATAAGGGCGCTCATCAAAGGCGGGAAGTGAGAGAAAATGCTGTGCAATCCCATAATCACCTTGAGATTGAGGGATCGGGTAATTTAAGCTTAAGGCAAATAGCTGGCGAATACGTTCAACCGCATGCATTTTTTTACTGACATCGTGGCGAATATCATAGAAAAAACTGGCCAAAGGTTCACGAGCGCATTGACGCGAATAGCCGTGTTTAGTGCCTTTGGCGTATCGAGTCACTAAGAATGCACTTTTCAGTAAACCTTGTGCATCAATCACGGCATCATAATGATGCGCTTGAATAGCGCGACGAAATTGCATGCGCTCTGCACGAATAGGCGCACTAAACCAGTTTTTTCGCCAACGGCGTATCGCCACCGGGATCACTGTATCAACAGCTTGATGCCAACTTGGGATCTGGGCAAAACCCTCTTCGACTACCCAATCAAAACGAATATCAGGATAAACATTTATTGCATCAGTTAATGCTGGCAATGTATGTAACACATCGCCCATGGAAGAGGTTTTAACGATTAATACCCGCTTCACGCTGCTGGCTCCGTTGACAATAAATTTTCTAATTCAGCAAAAACCTTCTCTGGCTGAATATCTATTAAGCTTTGGTGATAGCCTTGTTCGGCATCCCCTTTACGCACTTTGTGGTAGCCAGTAATTAAACGGATCACGCGTGCTTTATGGGATAACGGTGGCGTAAAATCAGGGCTACTTGGGCCATAAAGTGCGACTAACGGGCGCTCTAACGCGGCTGCAACGTGCATTAAACCAGAGTCATTACTGACAACAGCTTTACAAGATGCAATCAAGTTTACTGCTTGTTCAAGACTGGTTTTGCCAGCGAGATTAAAACAGGCTTCACGAGCTTCTGGCGTCAGCGTTTGTTTTATCTCTTCGCCTGCATCGTTGTCTTTTTGAGAGCCAAACAAGAAGATTTGATACCCTTGCTCTGTAATGAGTTTCTGCGCTAAAGCGGCATAATGATAATGAGGCCAACGTTTTGCGGGGCCAAATTCAGCGCCTGGGCAAAAACCAATAGCAGGACGTTGAGTAGATAATGAAAATTGATGCAATGTGGTAGAGATATCACTCTCGGTTACTGATAACTTAGGCCATAACAGAGGTTGAGGTAAATCAGTCGCTTTTTGGACTTTTAGTTTGTCATAAGCTAGCGCGACATAGCGTTCAACCATCAAAGGAAATGCATCTTTATCTAAAGGTCGCAAATCATTTAATAGACCATAGCGCATCTCTCCACGCCAGCCTGTACGCTTAGGAATATCTGCAAAGAAAGGCACTAATGCCGATTTAAATGAGTTAGGTAATACATAAGCATGCGTGTAACCATTCTCTTTTAATTGTTTTCCTAAACGACGGCGTTCACCAATGGCTAAAGCTCCATGACCTAATGGCATTGGTATTGCATTATCAACTTCCGGCATCTTTTCTAATAATGGACGGCACCACGCTGGTGCCATCACATCAATCGTTGCCGCAGGATGTAATGCTTTCAATGTACGATAAAGACTTTGGGACATCATCATGTCCCCGACCCATGAAGGCCCTACCACAAAGATTTTCATAAACAGCGATTACTTACCTTGATTTAACCATTGCATATAAAGCTCGACACCTTCGGCAACCGTTTTAAATGGTGCGGTATAACCTGCTTTACGTAAATTTGTTAGATCAGCTTGAGTAAAGGCTTGGTAACGACCTTTCAATTTTTCTGGGAACTCAATATGTTCGATAGAGAGATCTTTATCTTTATGATGAGCAATAACGGCATCCGCAACCGCTTGGAATGATTCAGCACGACCTGTACCACAGTTAAAAATACCGGATACATTATTGCGCCAGAACCATAAATTAACCGCGGCAACATCACCCACATAAATAAAGTCACGTTGGAAGGTTTCGCTACCTTCAAATAATTTTGGATTTTGACCGGCATTGACTTGGTTATTTAAATGGAATGCAACACTTGCCATGCCACCTTTATGTCCTTCACGAGGGCCATAAACATTAAAATAACGGAAGCCACAAATCATCGATTCTGCTTCAGGTAAAATCTGACGCACATATTCATCGAATAAGAATTTTGAATAACCGTAGATATTTAAAGGTGCTTCGTATTTTCTCTCTTCAATAAAGTTATCCGTACGACCACCATAAGTAGCAGCGGAAGAGGCATATAAGAAAGGAATTTGGCGATCTAAGCAGTAGTGGAGTAGCTCTTTAGAATATTGATAGTTGTTATCCATCATATATTTGCCATCCCACTCAGTGGTAGAAGAGCAAGCACCTTCATGGAAAACGGCATCAATATCACCAAAATCATCACCTGCAACAATACTCGCAATAAAGTCTTCTTTATCCATGTAATCAGTGATATTCAAATCAACCAAATTCACGAACTTGGTGCCATCTTTAAGGTTATCAACAACCAATATATCGGTATAACCTTCATCATTTAATGCTTTAACAATATTGCTGCCGATAAAACCTGCACCGCCCGTGACGATAATCATGTGGCTACCCCTTCATATAAAAATCTAAAATTAGCTCTAGGTCTATAATAACACTGAACAGCGTTAACGGTAGTATTCATCACGGAATAACAAGCTGAAATTCTCGAAAAACACAGTGTGTATTAGTGATCTTAATTACACAAATAACATTATTTATTTACATTTGTCGTTTTTAATAGAGCAAAGGCATAAAATAAGAAACAACGTGATTGTATTATAATCAATTATAACCATAGTCTCTTTTTGTCTCTGTTTAGGAGAAAGTATGCCTACTCCCGCGTTTTACCAACAAATTAATCAACAACTCGAACAAACTCGTCAAGATGGCCTGTTTAAAAATGAGCGCATCATCACTTCTTCACAAAACGCAGATATCGCCGTTGCTGACGGAAGCCATGTTATTAACTTCTGTGCCAATAACTATTTAGGTTTGGCTAATCATCCAAAATTAATTGAAGCTGCAAAAGCGGGTATGGACAGCCACGGGTTTGGTATGGCTTCTGTGCGTTTTATTTGTGGTACTCAAGATTCACATAAAACATTAGAAAATAAAATCGCTGAATTTTTAGGAATGGAAGATGCCATTCTGTATTCATCTTGCTTTGATGCGAATGGTGGATTATTTGAAACATTAATGGGCCCTGAAGATGCCATTATTTCTGATGCCTTAAACCATGCTTCTATTATCGATGGTGTGCGTTTATGTAAAGCAAAACGCTATCGCTACGCCAATAACGATATGGCAGAACTGCGCGCACAACTTGAAAAAGCTAAAGCAGATAATGCTCGCCACATTATGATCGCCACTGATGGTGTATTTTCAATGGATGGCGTGATTGCCGACCTAAAATCTATCTGTGATTTAGCGGATGAATTCGGTGCATTAGTGATGGTCGATGATTCGCATGCCGTGGGTTTTGTGGGGGCACAAGGTCGCGGAACCCATGAATATTGCGATGTAATGGGAAGAGTTGACATTATCACGGGTACTTTAGGTAAAGCGCTAGGTGGTGCTTCTGGTGGTTATACCGCAGCTCGTAAAGAAGTGGTTGAGTGGTTACGTCAACGTTCTCGCCCTTATTTATTCTCCAATTCATTAGCCCCTGCAATTGTTTCAGCCTCTATTGCTGTTTTAGATATGCTGAAATCAGGAGATGAAATTCGTGCTCGTTTATGGCGTAACGCCTCACTTTTCCGTGAAAAAATGAGTGCGGCGGGTTTTACATTGGCTGGGGCAGATCATGCCATTATTCCAGTGATGTTAGGAGAGGCTAAATTAGCACAAGAGTTTGCAACACGCTTACTTGATGAAGGAATTTATGTCACAGGATTTTTCTATCCTGTTGTACCTCAAGGGCAAGCACGTATTCGTACACAAATGTCGGCAGCACACACCACTGAACAAATTGAGCGTGCAGTGGCGGCATTTATCAAAATTGGCAAAGAACTTAATGTGATTGCATAAGGTTATTCTATGAAAGCATTGTCAAAATTAAAAGCACAAGAAGGTATCTGGATGACCGATGTTCCAGTACCTGAAATTGGTCATAACGATGTGATGATCAAAATTCGCAAAACAGCAATTTGTGGCACTGATGTTCATATTTATAACTGGGATGAGTGGTCACAAAAAACAATTCCTGTACCGATGGTTGTAGGTCATGAATATATCGGTGAAATTGTGGCGATAGGGCAGGAAGTTAAAGGTTTTAATATTGGTGATCGTGTCTCGGGCGAAGGGCATATCACTTGTGGTCATTGTCGTAATTGTCGCGGTGGTCGCACTCATTTATGCCGTAATACTATTGGTGTAGGGGTAAATCGCCCGGGCTGTTTTGCTGAATATTTGGTTATCCCCGCCTTTAATGCATTTAAAATTCCAGACAATATTCCTGATGAATTAGCGACTATTTTTGATCCCTTTGGTAATGCTGTACATACCGCATTATCTTTTGATTTAGTGGGCGAAGATGTGCTGGTTTCCGGCGCTGGCCCTATTGGTATCATGGCGGCTGCAATTTGTAAGCATGTTGGCGCTCGTCATGTGGTGATCACTGATGTTAATGAATATCGTCTTGATCTTGCTAAAAAAATGGGCGTTACCCGAGCCGTAAATGTCAGCAAAGAAAACTTAATCGATGTGATGAAAGAGTTAGGTATGACTGAAGGATTTGATGTAGGTCTAGAAATGTCAGGCGCACCACCTGCGTTTCGTACCATGCTGAATACCATGAATCATGGCGGTCGTATTGCGCTGTTGGGTATTCCGCCTTCTGATATGGCAATTGATTGGGGACAAGTTATCTTTAAAGGACTGTTTATTAAAGGTATCTACGGTCGTGAGATGTTCGAAACATGGTATAAAATGGCAGCACTTATTCAGTCTGGCCTTGATATTTCGCCTATTATTACGCATCAGTTTCCTATTGATGAATTCCAAAAAGGCTTTGATATCATGCGCTCAGGTCAATCTGGTAAAGTGATTTTAGATTGGCAGTAATGAGTGATCATTAAGCGAAAAAAGAGCCTTAACAGGCTCTTTTTTATTGCGTTATTCTTTTATTTCACCCGTTTCGTTTGGAGTAGGCGTATTGGGTATTTTCTTTTTTTCTGATGAGCTAAATCCACTGGATAACGTATTAATTAGTGTACTTTTTTTCATCGAAATAATCGCTTTTTGTGCAGGTTTTAGCCAAGATGCAGGTTTTGGCTCTTGCGGTTGTTCTGTGGGGGGGGCAACTTTAGGCGGTTCGGGTTGTATCGGTTTTTCTGACTGTGGATTTAATAGAGTACTTGGTGCAACCAGTTGAATATCCGCAGGTAATAAAGGCAACTGTTGTTGTAATGCCCTTACAGTTGAGGGATGAGGATGTCCGATAGCAATCGCAGAGCCATTTTTTCGCGCTAAAGCAATAGCACGATTAAGCTGTTGTCGGGTTTCGGCTTCCGTTTGCACATTATCTAAAAACACATGGCGACGTAAAGAGGGAACGCCCGCGGCTTTGGCAGCAGTGGCAGCTTGTGTATTACCAATGGTTACGCTATCTAAAAAATAGAGGTTTGAGTGATTAAGCGCTTTAATGACTCTATCCATCGCTTGTCTATCTGATGTCATCGCACTACCCATATGGTTATTCATACCGACAGCGTAAGGCACATTATTAATAGCATGTTGAATAATACGATTAATTTCAGCCTGATCCATAGACGGTTTTAAGGTATCGCGTTCTAGCGGTTGTTTGCTTATTGGCGCCATAGGCATGTGGATCAGGATTTCCCGCCCTTGTGCATGTGCTCTCGTCGCGATTTCTTTTCCATGAGGAGAATCAGGTAAAATAGCGATAGAAACGGCTGTAGGGAGTTGTAAAATCTGGTTATCTTCTTTTTTTCGATAACCAAAGTCATCAATCACAATGGCTAATTTGGCTGCAAATACAGGTGTACTTACAACCAGACTTAGCAACATTAAACTAAGTAAAAACGGACGCTTGCGTTGTAATGTGCCAAGTAATTTCAAACCTACCTCCCAAGCCAAGGAACAGGGTTTACTGCTTTTCCTTGACGTCTAATTTCAAAATAGAGTGCTGAACGCTCTTGCCCACCACTGTTACCAACTAAAGCAATAGGCTGGCCTGCTTTAACCTGTTGACCAACACTCACTAAAGCACTTTGGTTATAACCGTAAAGGCTCATATCACCTTTACCATGCTCAACCACAACCACTAAACCATAGCCTTGAAGCCAATCGGCTAATAGCACTCGCCCATCAGCAATGGCTTTTACTTCTGTGCCTTGTGCAGCAGGTATGACAATTCCTTTCCAACGTAATTCACCAGAGCCAGAAATAGATTCACCAAAACGGTGTAATAAAGAGCCTCTTATTGGCCAAATTGCTTGTCCCGCAGGTTTACCTAAACCACCAGTACGTGACATCAATGATTGCTCTTCAGCTGTTGGTTTATAGGTTGAACCGCGCTGTTGAGCTTCTCGTTGTTTGGCTGCAATGCGTGCCGCTTCTCGGGCTTCACGTTCTGCGCGAGCTTTGGCTTCTCGCTCTGCTTGCGCAATTTTATTTCTTAATCGCGCTTCGTTAGCTCGCATAGTGGCTAAGTTTTTCTGATCCGCTTTTAAGGTGGATTCAAGTTGGGTTAGTGTTTTTTGTCGCGCGGCTAATGCGTTATCCAGCTTTTGTTTTTCTTGCTGTTGTTTTGTTAAGACCTGTTTTTGTTCGTTTTGTTTTGCTTGCTGTGCGGCTTTTTCTGCTTCTAGTTCTTTTGAGGTTTCAGCCAGTTCGGCCATTGTCTCTTTGCGCGCATCATTGATATAGCTGTAATACGCTAAAATACGCTCTTCACGTTGGCCTTCTTCACCTCGAAATAGAAGCTCTATACCTTGATGTTTACCCTGACGATAAGCCGCATCCATTTGGCGAGCTAATAACTCTTGTTGAGACTGATACTGTTTTTGTAGACGTGCAATATTTGCGGTAATGGTTTTTATCTCTTTACCTAATGTTTGTAAGCGGTTTTGTGTTTCGTGCACAGAGCGACTGGCATTAGAGATTTGGGTTTCTTGCGTTTTTAATTGATTAAGAAGTGCAGTTCGTTGTTTTTGCTGTTCTTGAACCTGTTTTTCTTTTTCTGCGATCGTGGTTTGTAGATCTTTTAGCTGATTACGATTATCTGTTAATGTGTTAGCAAAAACAGGAGATGCAGAAAAGAGCGTTGTGCTAATGATCAACATGATTAACGGTAAAGAAAATACACGATAAGACGGATGTGTTTTTTTTTGAAGATCCATTTTCTTTGCCATCTGACCAACGTACCTTTCATAACAGTTTGTAAGATTATTTCATGCCACAAAACAACTGACCAGCTAACACGAAATAAAGCCGAAATTTCAGATAATACCTAACAGGTAATCTATTCAATTAATAAGAGATTATAAAGCAATAATAGTGGAAGAGAGGAAAAAAGAGGTAATCTATGTGACAGCGCAATAGATTATCACGCTGTCTAAGATAGAGATTATTCGACGATAGTACCCCACAGATCATATTCATCTGCATGTTCAATAAGCACACGAACGATTTGCCCTGGTTCTACATCAAATTGCTCATTGAGATAAACGGCACCATCAATTTCAGGCGCATCAGCCATACTGCGACCAATTGCCCCCTCTTCATCGACTTCATCAATCATAACAAGCAACACTTTACCGATTTTCTCTTGCAGACGTTCAGTCGAAATTTGTTGCTGTAATTGCATAAAGCGATGATAACGCTCTTCTTTCACTTCTTCAGGCACTTGATCTGCCAGTTCATTTGCTTTCGCACCATCAACAGGGCTGTATTTAAAGCAACCTACGCGATCTAAACGTGCTTCGGTGAGGAAATCCAATAGCATTTGGAAATCTTCTTCTGTTTCACCCGGAAAACCGACAATAAAGGTAGAACGTAAAGTTAATTCTGGGCAAATTTCACGCCAGCGTTTTACGCGCTCTAAGGTACGCTCAACGGAACCTGGGCGTTTCATTAGTTTTAAAATCTTAGGGCTAGCATGCTGTAATGGAATATCCAAATAAGGCAAAATTTTACCTTCAGCCATTAAAGGAATGACATCATCGACATGTGGGTATGGATAAACATAATGTAAGCGAACCCAAATACCTAATTTTGCCAGTTGTTCACATAAACTGACCATACTGGTTTTGACAGGCATTCCATCCCAAAAGCCTGTTTGATGTTTAGTATCCACACCGTAAGCAGAAGTGTCTTGAGAAATAACCAGTAACTCTTTTACGCCCGCATTAACTAATCTTTTTGCTTCACTTAATACTTCACCAATTGGACGGCTATCTAAATCACCTCGCATTGATGGGATGATGCAGAAAGTACAACGATGATTACAGCCTTCAGAAATTTTTAAGTACGCGTAATGACGAGGCGTTAATTTTACACCCTGTTCAGGAACAAGGCTGAGAAAAGGGTTGTGATCAGGTTTGGGGACATAGTGGTGAATATGAGATAAAACTTGTTCATAACTATGAGGCCCTGTGATTTCGAGTACTTTAGGATGCACTTCACGGATTTGATTTTCTTTGGCACCTAAACAGCCAGTAACAATGACTTTACCGTTTTCATCGAGTGCTTCACCAATCGCTTCTAGCGATTCTTGTACTGCGCTGTCAATAAACCCACAGGTGTTGACGATGACTAAATCAGCATCATTATAGGTAGGGACGACTTGATAACCTTCTGTACGCAGTTCGGTTAGGATACGTTCAGAGTCCACTAAATTTTTAGGGCAACCTAATGAAACGAATCCAATTTTAGGCACTTGATTTGTTTGCGACATGCTCGTGTTCTCAATACTTTTAAATAAATAACAGATAGTTGTTGTATCTCAGACAGGTATAAATCTTACGTAATATGGGCGATTTTATACGTAAGTAGCCACTATTAGGGATGTTGATTTATTAATAGCTTGCCTGAAGAGGGATCCTGTAGAGTAAAAAGGTAAGGCCTTTTCAATTCATCATTTTTCACGGAACCGACACTAATGGTACATAAATCCGTCAATAAAAAAAATGATTGTTGAGAAACTTTCCGCAAAAACTGAAAGAGAAACGCAGGAATAGGCTGTAATTGCGCCATGACAAAGGTATACTTTGGCTCTTTGATACTATTTTTAACTAACGAGAGTGATTGCATCCTATGCTGCAAGAAGTAATGCAATTTTTCAACCGGCACACCCTGTTAAGTTTTGTTTGGGTTGCGCTGCTGGTGGCGGTCATCGTATTGACCTTTAAAGGGCTTTTTTCTAAGACGAAAAATATTTCCCGTACAGAAGCGATTTCTTTGATAAATAAAGAGAATGCGGTGTGTGTTGATATCCGTAGCCGTGATGAATTCCGTAAAGGACACATCATTGATTCTATCAATTTAACGCCTTCTGAAATCAAAAATAATAATATTGCTGAGCTGGAGAAATATAAATCACAGCCAGTTATTGTTGTATCACCGTCAGGCATTGAAGGTGCAAAACCGGCAGAAAGCTTAATTAAACTCGGTTTTGAAAAAGTCTTTATCTTAAAAGATGGTCTTTCAGGCTGGAGTGGTGAAAATTTACCACTGGCTAAAGGTAAAAAATAACGAGCGGGCAGATTGAGTTCTATACTTACTGCTATTCAATTAATAAGGATATAAAAAGGTAAGATTATTATGTCAGAACAGCAAAACCAAGAGATGACTTTTCAAATTCAACGTATCTATACAAAAGATATCTCTTTTGAAGCGCCTAATGCCCCACAAGTTTTCCAAAAAGAGTGGCAACCAGAAGTTAAATTAGATTTAGATACTTCTTCTAACACTTTAGCTGAAAACGTCTATGAAGTTATTCTGCGCGTTACTGTAACTGCAACTATGGATAACGAAACTGCATTCCTGTGTGAAGTGCAACAAGCAGGTATCTTCACCGTTGAAGGTATTGAAGGCACTCAATTAGCACATTGCTTAGGTGCATATTGCCCTAACGTTCTGTTCCCTTATGCTCGTGAATGTATCACTAACTTAGTCAGCCGTGGTACTTTCCCACAACTGAACTTAGCACCAGTTAACTTTGATGCGTTGTTTATGAACTATTTACAACAGCAACAAACTGATGCCGCTAATGAAGGGGCTGAAGAAGCTTAATGAACGCTTCTATGACAGTTATCGGTGCCGGTTCATACGGCACCGCTTTAGCGATTACCTTAGCGCGCAATGGCCATGATGTTGTACTTTGGGGCCATGATCCTGAACATGTTGCTGCGTTAGAGCAAGCTCGCTGTAATCAGGCCTTTCTGCCCGATGTTTCCTTTCCTGATAGTTTATACATGGAAGCTTCTTTGCAAAAAGCCATTGAAGCTAGCCGTAATATTCTGGTTGTGATCCCAAGCCATGTTTTTGGTGATGTATTACAGCAGATCAAACCCTTTTTACGTCAGGATGCACGTGTTGTTTGGGCGACAAAAGGACTTGAGGCTCATACTGGTCGCTTATTGCAAGATGTAGCGCGTGAAGTATTAGGTAATGAAATCCCGCTTGCAGTTTTATCTGGCCCTACTTTTGCCAAAGAGCTTGCAGCAGGTCTGCCTACTGCGATTTCTGTGGCTTCAACGGACAATACCTTCTCTGAAGAGTTACAACAGTTGTTCCATTGTGGCAAAAGTTTCCGAGTATATAAAAATCCTGACTTTATCGGTGTCCAATTAGGTGGTGCGGTAAAAAACGTGATTGCTATTGGCGCAGGTATGTCTGATGGTATGGGGTTTGGTGCTAATGCGCGTACAGCATTGATTACTCGTGGCCTTGCTGAAATGAGCCGTTTAGGTAAAGCGTTAGGTGCAGATGCTGCAACCTTTATGGGCATGGCGGGGTTGGGTGATTTAGTTTTAACCTGTACCGATAACCAATCTCGTAATCGTCGCTTTGGTATGATGTTAGGTCAAGGCCTTGATGTGGAGACTGCCCAAGAAAAAATTGGACAAGTAGTTGAAGGCTATCGTAATACTAAAGAAGTTCGCGCATTAGCCGAACAAGTTGGTGTTGAAATGCCTATTACTGAGCAGATCTACCAAATTTTATATCAGCATAAAGACGCGAAAGAAGCGGCATTATCTTTATTAGGCCGAGCTACTAAAGATGAGATAGACAGCAATCTGTTCTAAGTCTATTTTAGATAGTTATTTATTTCTGTTTTAAACATAAGAAGCCTAAGTATTTACTTAGGCTTCAATGTAAAAAGAATGAGAGTGAGTATGTCGCTAGAAGAGCTAAAAAGAGTCTGGGATCATATTAAAAATGAAGCAAGATGCTTGGCAGATTGCGAGCCAATTTTGGCGAGTTTTTTCCATGCGACATTACTCAAACATGAAAACTTAGGTAGTGCCTTAAGTTATATGTTGGCAAATAAGCTAGCAACTCAAACAATGCCCGCGATTGCTGTTCGGGAGATTGTTGAAGAAGCATATCGTAGTGATAATTCTATGATTGAATCGGCAGCTTATGATATTTCGGCTGTGCGTTTACGCGATCCTGCCGTTGATAAATACTCTACACCACTGCTTTATTTAAAAGGTTTCCATGCCTTACAAGCTTATCGCATCGCGCATTGGTTATGGAATCAAGATCGCAAAGCGTTAGCGGTGTATCTGCAAAACCAGATTTCTGTGACCTTTGGTGTTGATATTCATCCAGCTGCCCGTATTGGCCACGGTATTATGCTTGATCACGCAACAGGCATTGTAATTGGTGAAACCGCTATCGTAGAGAACGATGTTTCTATTTTACAATCTGTGACGTTAGGTGGAACAGGTAAAACTTGTGGTGACCGTCATCCTAAAGTGCGTGAAGGTGTAATGATTGGTGCGGGTGCAAAAATACTCGGCAATATCGAGATTGGTCGCGGTGCCAAAATTGGTGCGGGATCAGTCGTTTTACATGAAGTTCCTGCGCACACTACCGTTGCTGGTGTTCCTGCTCGCATTGTTGGTAAGCCGACCAGTGACAAGCCTTCACTCGATATGGATCAACACTTTAATGGTGTCGTACCCGGTTTTGAATGTGGTGATGGCATTTAATGGCATTAACTGAAGTCACCCTTTCTGAACTAAAGGCTTGTTTACACGCTGAGTATATAGGTGATAACAAGCCTTTTAGTTGGATAAGACTTTATCACCGTGTTTTTTTCTGCCAACGTTCACGTTATCTATTTTGGTGGCGTGTCGCCCAATTCTTTTATTTTTCTAAAAATCGTTTTATCAAAAAATTAGGCATTCGTATTGGTGCTAAAAACAATCGTATATATTGCAACGATATCTCACTAAGAACGCGCATAGGTAAAGGCCTTTCATTACCACATCCCATAGGGATCGTACTAACTAATTACTGTCAGCTAGGCGAGAATGTGACGTTAATGCAAGGTGTGACAATCGGTGTAAAAGAAAAGAATGGCAAAGCGGATATTCGGGTTGGTAATAACGTTTATATTGGTTGTAACTCATCGATTATCGGCGGTGAGATAGAGATTGGTGATAATGCGGTGATTGGAGCTCATGCATTAGTACTGAAGGATGTAGGGGAAGGGTGTCGATATATCACGAAGGTTGTTGCTGAAATAAAACAATCCTCAATGTAATAAATTAACATGTTAGTTATTTGAAGTTAAAAAGCGCTAGTCATTATTTATGATCAGCGCTTTTTGCATTTCAGTCTCTTAGTAATGCACCAGGATAACCAAGTTGGCGCCATGCCTCAAAAACCACAACCGCAACCGTATTTGACAGATTCATACTGCGGCTATCAGCAAGCATTGGGACTCTGATTTTCTGCTGTGTTGGCATATTATCTAATACATAAGGTGGCAAACCACGGGTTTCAGGGCCAAACAGGAGATAATCTCCATCTTGATAACTGACATTGCTATGTGCTGGCGTGCCTTTTGTGGTTAAGGCAAATACACGCGCACCTGATGGTGATTGTGCATTATCAGGGTTTAAACCTTCACTTTCTAAAAAAGCATAATAATCGTGGTGCTGTTTAATATCAGCAAATTCACGATAATCAAGCCCTGCACGACGTAGACGTTTATCATCCCAAGTAAAACCCAATGGTTGGATCAAATGAAGATGAAAGCCTGTGTTAGCACACAGGCGGATAATATTACCCGTATTCGGTGGAATTTCGGGTTCAAATAAGACGATATTGAGCATATAAAATCGATTTAATCGTTACCAAAGAGGTCACGAGTATAAACTTTTTCTTCAACATCGTTTAGTGCTGATGACATTCTATTGGTAATAATGACATCAGACATTGCTTTAAACTCATTTAAATCACGAATTAATTTTGAATTAAAGAAGGTCTCTTCTTTCATCTCTGGTTCATAAATCACCACTTCAATCCCTTTGGCTTTAATGCGTTTCATAATGCCTTGGATAGAAGAAGAACGGAAATTATCCGAGCCAGATTTCATAATTAAACGATATACGCCGACGATTTTGGGTGATTTTGCAATAATAGAGTCTGCAATAAAATCTTTACGTGTGCGGTTAGCTTCCACTATTGCACTAATAATATTATTAGGGACAGAGTCGTAGTTGGCTAACAGCTGTTTAGTATCTTTTGGTAAGCAGTAACCGCCGTAACCGAATGATGGATTGTTATAGTGATTGCCAATACGCGGATCTAAGCAGACACCTTCAATGATTTGTCTTGAGTTCAGTCCATAAGATTCGGCATAGCTATCTAGCTCATTAAAGTAAGCAACACGGAGTGCTAGATAAGTATTAGCAAATAATTTAATCGCTTCGGCTTCTGTGGAGTCAGTGAACAGAACATCAATATCTTTTTTCAGTGCGCCTTGTTGTAAAAGGTCAGCAAACTTTTGTGCTCTTTCTGATTGTTCACCAATCACAATACGAGATGGATATAAGTTATCGTAAAGCGCACGACCTTCACGTAAGAACTCAGGGGAGAAAATAATATTATTGGTATTATATTTCTCTCTCATCTCTTTGGTAAAACCAACAGGAATGGTTGATTTTATAATCATTGTCGTGTTTGGATTATATTCTAAAACATCACGAATAACAGACTCTACAGAAGAGGTGTTGAAATAGTTCGTTTTAGGATCATAATCGGTTGGTGTGGCAATGATAACGAATTCAGCATCTTTATAAGCGAATTCTTTATCTAATGTTGCTGTAAAGTCGAGCTCTTTGGTTGCTAAAAACTCTTCAATTTCTTTGTCTGTAATTGGCGAGATTTTTTTGTTAAGTAATTCAACTTTTTCTTTATTGATATCTAACGCAACAACTTTGTTGTATTGGGAAAGCAGTATCCCGTTAGATAGACCGACATAGCCGGTACCGGAGATGGTGATTTTCATGGTTTCTCTTATCTAAAGTATATGTATTTATAATTTCACTATACTAGAATAAAAATAGATATTTTAGTGTTAATTCTCACTCTTTAGTAAAGGTATAGTATATTTAGCAATCATAAGGATCATATACTTATTAAATTAATGTAAAATTAATTTTTTATTAGAAAATAAGTAGAGAAGTGTAGGGTGTATTTTAATTATTTGTTAATACAAAGACTATTTAAAATTAATCTATTATAAAAATTCATTTTTAACTGTGTTAGCAATACCTTGTTGAAGAGTAACTGGCGCTTTAAAATCAGTATTAGTAATACTATTTGATTTAAATTGAGTGCGGGCACAGAATTTTTTGATTCGAATACTGCTTACAGGGAATTCTTTACCTGTAACTTTAGAAAGAACATCAAAACAATATCCACCAAGTAATCCAATAGCATAAGGAACTTTAATGTGGGTATGTCGTTTATCTAGAGCTGTATAAATGATATCTGTCAATTCATTCATAGTAAAATCAGGTTTATCAATATAATTAATATATGATGACCAGATTCTATTTTAGTAGCAAATTTTAAGAAAGCAGCGATGTTTTCTACATAAGCCATAGATTTTTTATTATTACCTGAACCCACCATTAAAAATTTACCCGATGCTATTTGGCGGAATAGGTTATATACGTTCCCTCTATTGCCCTCACCAAATACAACGGTTGGCCTGATAACGATTAATGTATTTGTATTATCTTTTTTATACCAAGCTTCATACTTATGTTCAGCTTCAAGTTTTGATTTTCCATAATCATTAAATGGATGAAACTCACCATCTTCACCCGTTTCTTTTTCAACAAATCCATATACAGCAACAGATGAAGTAAATACGATATGTTTAATATTTAGTTGTTCAGCAACCTCACAAACATTTTTAGCTCCATCTACATTAACTTCATAATATAAACTAATAGGATGTACATTATCTTTATGTTGTGTCGCTAAGTTGATAATAACATCAGAGCCTTTTAATGGTTCAAGTAATGTCCTCTTCCTAGCATTTCAACATTTAATTTATTTTTATGTAAATATATTTCATTTAGTGTTGTTATTTCTAATTCACCGCGTTTTGATGGTTTGATTTCTTTCGCTAGTTTAATGACATCGTTATCATAAAAATATAAACCAGTAACAGCATAATTAGATTTAGGTTGTGAGGGTTTTTCTTCTATCGAAATAACTTTTTTATTTTCATCAAATTCAACAACACCAAATCTCTTTGGATCCTTTACTTGGTAACCAAAGATCGTTGCACCGTTAGTTTTTGACGCTGCTTCTTTTAGTTTTGGGGAAAAAGCTTGACCATAAAAAATATTATCGCCCAAAACTAAGCAGACACTATCATTACCAATAAATTTTTCACCAATAATAAATGCTTGGGCTAATCCTTCAGGTTTTGGTTGTACAGCATATTGAATAGAAACACCAAATTGTGAACCATCGTTTAATAGGCGCTGAAAACCATTTTGATCTTCTGGTGTTGTAATAATGAGTATTTCTCTAATACCTGCAAGCATCAATACAGATAAAGGATAGTAGATCATTGGTTTATCATAGATAGGTAGTAATTGTTTAGATACACCCATTGTAATTGGGTAAAGTCTTGTCCCTGAGCCACCAGCTAAAATAATGCCTTTCATTTTTAAACCCTAAGAAGGTATGTATATTTATTTTATATAAAAAATAAATATACATAAAATATTTACTAAATTCGTATAATTTAAATATTTTATATTAAAGATACTATAAATTTTATATAGCTTTTTCTACATAGCTACCACACTGGGTTTACGGCCCCCAGAGCGCCAAAATTTATCTCGAAAAACCCTTATCTATATGTAATATAAGAATTTTATTATATAAGCATACTTTAACAATATGCGAAAATCCGCACTGAGAGTAGACTCTTCAAACCAGACGGTCAAGTAATAGCTGGGTATTTTAGCATTGATTGTAGATATATAAATATCGGAATAGCGATCGATTCAGCCAGATCATTCTGAATTGCATCAATAAATGCGAACAAAAAGAATATGCCACCTATTCTTCAATAGATGGCAGGATATTTTGATACAACAGTTTAATTACTCTATTAAGCCGTTGGCGATTTGTTACTTGCACCCGCTCTCGGCAACCAAATCTCAACCCTCAACCCACCTAATGGGCTGTCATCGGCTTTAACATGGCCTCTGTGTTGGCTGACGGCAGTTTCAACAATCGCTAATCCTAAGCCCGTACCACCGGATTCACGATCTCTAGCTTCGTCAGTGCGATAGAATGGTCGGAAGATATGCTCTCTATCTTCAGGGCTAACGCCTGGGCCATCATCATCAACAATAATGGTGATACCTTGGTTCTGTTCAGTAAACGCGACTTCAATGCGAGAATTTGAATAACGCAGAGCATTACGGACTATATTCTCAAATGCACTCGCCAGAGAATATGGATTGCAGTAAATAGGCCAGGCTCCTGGAGGTGTTGTGACTTGCAGTGTCTTATTACTTTGTTCGGCCTCAAATTTAGCGTTATCTAAAATGTCATCCCACAATTCGTTGGCTTTTACTGTTTCGCGTAATAACTCGTTTTTATACTGATTACGGGAAAGCACCAGTAAGTCATTAATCATACCATCAAGGCGTTGAGTCTCAGTTTCAATACGCTCTAGCTCCTTGCTCTCTCCACTACGACGACGCAACAATGCGCTGGCTAATTGTAAGCGTGTTAATGGGGTACGTAGTTCATGAGAAATATCAGAGATCAGACGTTGTTGCGCCTCTACCATACGTTCAAGAGCACTTATCATCTGATTAAAACTTGTGCCTGCGGCTAAAAACTCTTGAGGGCCAGTTTCTAGTTCAGGGTGAGGGCGTAGGTTACCTTTAGCCACATCGTCAGCCGCATTTTTAAGCTGTCTTGCGGGTTTTGCTAAGCTCCAAGAAAGCCATACTAATAATGGTGTGCTGATAAGCATGGTGAATATGAGTAACAACAATGGTTTATCAAATAATAAGTTGATAAAGTCAGATTGAGGGCTACTTGAAGGGCGTACGAGATAAAGTTGGTAATGATCTTCACCATCCCTTACAGAAAAAGGCCCTAGCATCTCAGAGCGACCATATTTTTTCTTTTTGGGGTGATCGGCGTTATCAGATTGACCAATAAAGTTTCTGACAACTTGCATCTCATTACGTTGAGCACCGATAATCCGGCCTTCACTCGTGACAATAATTAAACGTTGGCCAGGGGGAGCCCATTTATCAATGGCTCGAATTAATCGACGCCACCAAAGGAGATCGTTAGCCGGATCTTGAGCTAATTCAGCTTCGATATGTTGTTCTAGCATAACGCCTTGACGGTATTCACTCTCTAAAAGAGGGGTAAGCTGGCGCGAGTCCAGCTTTGGAACCATCATAACTAGCACGAGAACTAATGCTAGCGTCAGCCAGAATATTGCGAAAATGCGCGCTGACAGACTATTTATCATAAAGAATATTTATCAAGTTATTGAAACCATCAGATAACCACGGCCACGTAACGTTTTAAACCAAGGTTGTCCATCTGTTCTTTCTGGTAATTTACGACGTAAATTAGAAATATGCATATCAATCGCTCTATCAAACGGTGTTAAGCGCTTGCCAAGGACTTCTTGGCTTAGATGTTCGCGTGATACCACTTGTCCTAAATGCTGAGCAAGTAAATAAAGCAAAGTAAACTCAGTTCCTGTTAACTCTAGCGGTTCATTATCAAAACTTGCTTCTTGTCGGCCAGGGTTAAGTTGTAATTTATCAACCTGTAATGTTGGAGATGTCGTGCTATCAGTCTGTTTTTGTTCGCTCCAGTTTGAACGACGCAAAATAGCTCTGATACGCGCAACTAGCTCTCTATCATTAAAAGGTTTTGGTAAATAATCATCAGCACCTAGCTCTAAGCCAAGAACTCGGTCAAGATCACTGCCTCTTGCCGTTAACATAATGACTGGGGTCTGGAAATTTTGGCGTAACTCTTTGAGTGTCTCAATCCCGTTTTTACGTGGCATCATGATATCCAGTAATAACAAGTCGACAGACGCATCCAAAAGTTTAAGTGCTTGTTCGCCATCAGAGGCGATTACAACATTAAAGCCTTCCATTTCAAGCAGTTCTTTCAATAGCGATGTTAATTCGCGATCGTCATCCACTAATAAGATTTTATGCATTCGTCAATTCCTCCAAGAGAAAAATACGATAATAAATAGCGCGAATCTATGACTTTACGTTCTTTTACACGCTCTGACGCTAGTTTGCAGCCGTAACGGTATAGTAATCCACATAGCAAAGAATTACACATATGAATTATACACATTGAGTCGTATTAATTAGGTCGGTATTAATTTACCGAATTAGGAGTGAAGCAATGCGTAAAGTAGCAGTAGTTGCACTAGCATCAATGTTTTTGGCAGCTCCGACGATGGTATTAGCTGAAACCGCAAATACTAATCCGCCTACTGAGCAACAGTATAATGGTAACTACCACTGCGGTTATGGCTATGGAATGCATGGCGACCGTGATTATAGAGGTCACCGCGGACAACGAGGACATATGATGGATCGCAATTATGGCGAGTCACGTATGTTTAACGGTATCACATTAACTGAGCAACAACGTACTCAAATGCGCGATTTAATGCGCCAGCATCACCAAGATAGATATAACGGAAATTTCCGTCAGTATCATGAGAATATGCATAAATTAGTTACTGCTGAAAAGTTTGATGAAGCAGCAGTCAAAGCACAGATGCAAGATATGGATAAACAAGCAATAGAGCGCCATGTAGAAATGGCAAAAGTCCATAACCAAATGTATCAGTTGTTAACCCCAGAACAGAAAGCGCAATTGGAAAAGAATTACCAACAGCGAATGTCGTATTTTGACCAACAAAGTCAACAGAATTAGTAATGAAGTAAGAGTGTAGTAAAGTAGTACCTAGTTAGAGAGTAAGTAGCAACAACGAAGTTTTTTCCTTGCCATAGACACCATCCCTGTCTTTTGCAGCCCCTCTGGAGAGGGGCTTTTTTTTTGTTTGTTATATTTTTAGTTATATCAGTTTTATTTTAGATAAAAGTATACTTTTCTTTCTATTGTATTTTTTAGTGTGAAATCTAAAATTTGTTGTTTTAGCCTAGAGAGCTCTCGTATAATTTTATTATTACTTCCTGTCTTGTTATGTATAACGCGATGAATTCTATTATCTTCTAAAATACTAGGGAAATTATTATCATTTTTATTTAAAACAAAATCTTGTATACATAAGCAAGGCATAGTTTGTCCAACAATATATTTATTGTTTATTAATAAATCATTGAATATTTCATGATCTATTGGATTGTTAATAGGTTTTTGAGATATTTTATCAAATAAAAAATGAGCACCTTTATTTGTGATAATATATCCTGCAGTACCTAAATGCCGACTTTTTAACCTAACAATTTGAAAATCATTGATTTTCTTTATTGGTCTAATGGATGTTTTTATTTTATCATTAGATTTTTCAATTTTTATAATATCAATATTTTTGTTCACCCATGAATAATTTCTTAGCAATTCTTCAGAATTTTTTCCTAGGTAAATATCATCTTCAAAAATTCCAGCTACATCAATATTTTCATCAATAATCTTTTTCCATAAAAATATATGACTTAAAAAACATCCTTTTTCTCCAGCTGTTAAATTAGGATTATTAAAGCATATATTTAAATGTTCTGAGACATCTAAGTTATTCTTATTTATAGCATCAAAAAATAAGAATGGAATATTTTTTGAATTGAATTGAATTGATTAGATATATGTGTACGCCTATCTTCATTATTATCTTTTAAGCTAATTATGAAATTATTCATGTAATATTCTTTATCTAAGTAATATTTTAAGGGAAATATAAGAGTGTTATTTCCCTTAATAGATTTGTTTTTATTTTGTTAGCTCATCTTTGATGATTGCATGTGTATTTTTTATAAAATCATCCACATTATGAATTTTTTTAATATAATCAATGGCTTCTATTGATAGTGTTTTTCTCTTTTCGTCATTCTCAATGAGTTCTCTAACTGCTTCTACAAATAAGTCTACTTTATCAAAACCATTACCAAGAACTTCTCCAACATGGATACCAAATTTAGAAGTTAAGTCGTCCGGATTTCTGTTACTAACAAGTAATGTTCCAAAAGATAAGGCTTCAAGGAATGAAACAGGTAATGCCTCATGAATAGAGCTATTAACTAGCACTTTTGCATCGCGTAAATATTTATTTTTTTCCTCACCTTCAACATGACCCACAAAGTGAAGATTCGGAATCTTTTCATATTCTGACATGATATCGTGATTTTTGTCATCAGCTCTAAATATCTTACCTAAAACATAGAAATTGTATTCAGGCATTTTTTTTGCAATTTCACAGAAAATCCAACCTCGTTTAACAGATGCAATACGGCCTAAAAAAACAACATTATTTTGTTTAGGGTGAGTTAAAACATCAAAATTATAGTCAATATCGATTGGATTTGGAGCAAAATCAATAGAAACGTTTTTATCTAAATTATATAAATCAATGGCTTTTTGATTAAGGCACTGTGCCTGAGTAATAAATCGTACTCTTCCTTCTTTGTACCAAGAATGAACAAGATCGTAGATTTTTTGATTATAGTAAGATGTTTCAGGAATTAATTTTACTGTGAAAATTTCATCCCATTCATACATAGGTCTGGGATCTTGTATCCAAAGAATTAGTCATTTTGATGGATCTAGTTCATTTTTTAATACATTATCGTGTGTAAGCTCAACACTGAAATAGATATCATAGTCTTTCTTTTTTAAGAATCTTTGTGTAAACCATTTTCTGCGAGGGAGTTTATAAAGCGCTACATCATCGACTATTGTTTTTTCAGCAAAAAAATGACTTTTTCCTTTACCTAATAAGACATCGAATTCAAACTCTTCATTTTTTAAATATTTAGCAATGTAATATCTTGCTAAGTACCCATACCCACCAAATCGAGTATTTGCAGCCCCAAAGAATTCATCAACAATAAGAGCTACTTTAATTTTGCGTTTATTTTCTTTATTCATAACATGTAGAACTCGCAATAGAGTGTGAAATAATTATTTAACATAACAATATAATTTGGTGGATTTTTAAGATTTTTTATTTCACTGAGGTGAATGAGCAATTTGTAGTAATAGAGCTAGCTGAAATTACCCATAAACAATAAATTATATTCTTATATTTTACGTTTACGGTGCGGTTGGTGCCGCACCAGTTTACATGATTTTTATCTTGACCTACAACAACGCCTCTGGAGATTCAGGTAAAATCTGTCCACCATCGACAATAATTGTCTGCCCTGTAATATATTTTGCTTCATTCGACGCAAAGAAGGTAGCGGCGTAACCGATATCTTCAGGTTCACCTAAAGTATGTGTTGGGATTGATGCCTTCATTTGATTTAAATACGCTTCACCTTGCGCCTGTAAGCCTTCGGTGAGGATATTACCCGGCATCACAGCATTAATGGTTATACCATGACGTGCATATTCAAGTGCTGCGCTGCGCATAAAGCCAAGTTGTCCTGCTTTGCTTGCCCCGTAGTGGCTCCAACCTGGATAGCCTGTGATTGCACCCGTAATGGATGACGTGATAATCACACGACCTTGTTTTTGTTTCTCCATGACACGAAGTGCAGCTTTCACTAAAAAGAACATACCTTTAAGGTTAACTGTATGCATTTTATCCCAATCAGCTTCGGTCATCTCTTTAATCGTGGCTTGAGGGAAAATGCCTGTATTGGAACAAAGAATATCAAGTTTGCCATACTCTTTTACGACATCATCAACCACTTTTTCACAGGCGGATTGATGAGTGACATCAAGGTGCATAAACTCAACATTTAATTCTTGTTTTGTTTTATTGCCAGCAACATCATCAATATCGGCAATAATCACCTTAGCACCACTATTTTTTAGGGCGATGACAATACCTTTACCAATGCCTTTTGCGCCACCTGAAACTAAAGCGATTTTACCCGTTAAATCAAACATAAAACCTCCTATTAAGTGAAAGTTCCACTGTATCAGTCTCGGTTGAAAAGCGGTAAATCAACCAGAGAACTTTGTTGTCGGTCACAAATGTACCTTAGATCATTTTTTTCTTTAAAAGGATGACATCACAAAATAGAGAGATAAACGGCAGATAGAACATCACACCAGAGAAAAACTGAATATTTATCAAAATATGCCGATGCTATTTTTTAGCATAAATAGTGTTTTTTTGAGATGAATGCAAAAAGGCAGTAAAGTGTCTGTATAAAAAGTGTTAACTTATTAGAGAAACATATTTGAGATAGACTAGTATAATCTTTATATAGCCCATTTGATTAGTTTAATGCGCATCAAGTTTATGAAAAAAAATATACGATAATGATGAACTGGTAAAAAATATGCGTACAATGGTATTGTTGAATCAATTCAGCATTTACGATATCGGTATATAATACCAGACAAGCCGATATTGAGATAAAAAGTTATTCCAACAATTTTGCAATAATTACATCGAATAAGAATCAGAGGTAATCATGGTCAATAGGATCAAAAGAATTGGGGTTTTAACAAGTGGTGGTGATGCACCAGGTATGAATGCCGCGATCCGTGGTGTTGTTCGTGCCGCACTAAGTGAAGGTTTAGAGGTTTATGGGATTATGGATGGCTATATGGGGCTATACGAAAATCGCATGAAAAAACTCGACCGTTTTAGTGTGTCAGACATGATCAACCGTGGTGGTACGTTCCTTGGTTCTGCTCGTTTCCCTGAATTCCGTGAAGACAACGTTCGCGCTGTTGCCATCGAGAACATGAAACAAAATGAGCTTGATGCCCTAGTCGTTATTGGCGGTGATGGTTCTTATCTTGGTGCGAAAAAACTGACGGAAGCAGGTTTTCCATGTATCGGTTTACCGGGCACAATTGATAATGACGTTGCTGGCACTGATTATACTATCGGGTATTTTACTGCATTAGAAACGGCTGTTGAAGCAATTGACCGCTTACGTGATACATCAACTTCTCACAAACGTATCTCTATCGTGGAAGTGATGGGGCGTTACTGTGGTGACTTAACACTGTCTGCGGCAATCGCAGGGGGCTGTGAATTTGTTGTTCTGCCTGAATCTGAATTACCTTTTGATCGTGATGAATTGCTGGCAGAAATCAAAGCGGGTATTGAACGTGGTAAACGCCACGCAATCGTCGCAATCACCGAACATGTTTGTGATGTGCATGAATTAGCTCGTTTTATTGAAGCCGAAACTAAACATGAAACGCGTGCAACGGTATTAGGTCATATCCAACGTGGTGGTTCTCCAGTTGCTTACGACCGTATTCTTGCTTCTCGTATGGGAGCTTATTCTGTACAACTGCTATTAGAAGGTTACGGTGGTCGTTGTGTTGGTATTCAAAATGAAAAACTGGTTCACCATGATATTATTGATGCGGTCATGAATATGAAACGTGTCTTTAAAGCTGATTGGTATGAAACAGCGAAAAAACTCTATTAATCAATAGTGTTATCGTAATACCTGAGCCTTTCTGAGTTCTATCCTTATTCGTGAACTGCTCTGATACATTTTCTTTGTGTCAGAGTAGCTTCTCGAGTGAAAATATTTCATTTAACTATTTCTATCCTCCATTATTTCTTTTTATCCCCTTATATTGATAGTCATATTCCCGTTGTGTATATCCATCGGTTTTTTGTTATTTCATCGTGATAACACTTTCTGTCAGCCTAGTTAAATACTTAACGATAAAGGGTGGATAGTTATGTTTAAACAATGGGGTTTATTATCAACGACTTTAGTCGTATTACTTTTTTCTAATAGTTTATGGGCTAAAGATATTCAGTTATTAAATGTCTCTTATGATCCAACGAGAGAGCTTTATCAGCAGTATAACCAAGCATTTAGTCAGTATTGGAAGCAGAAAACGGGAGATAGTGTCACTATTCGCCAATCACATGGTGGTTCAGGAAAGCAAGCGACATCAGTTATCAATGGTATTGAAGCGGATGTTGTCACATTGGCACTCGCTTATGATATCGATGCGATTGCACAAAGAGGAAGTATCGACAAGCAATGGATAACACGATTACCCGATAACTCTGCTCCTTATACTTCAACGATTGTTTTTCTGGTGAGAAAAGGAAATCCTAAGCAGATAACAGATTGGGATTCGCTGATAAAACCGGGTGTTTCCATTATTACACCTAATCCTAAAACCTCAGGAGGTGCAAGATGGAACTATCTTGCGGCATGGGGTTATGGATTAAAAGCTAATCATCAAGATAGTGAAAAAGCGAAAGCCTTCGTTAAAGCACTTTATCAGCAAGTTGAAGTATTAGATTCAGGAGCACGAGGCGCAACCAATACCTTTGTTGAGCGAGGCATCGGTGATGTATTAATTGCATGGGAAAACGAAGCGTTATTAGCGATTAATGAACTAGGCGCTGATAAATTTGAGATAGTCACACCATCAGTATCTATTCTTGCAGAGCCTACAGTATCTGTAGTTGATAAGGTTGTCGATAAACGAGGAACTCGAGAAATTGCCACAGCGTACTTAGATTATCTTTACTCATCACAGGGACAAGAGATTGCAGCAAAAAACTATTATCGCCCTAGAGACAAAGCAATAGCAGAGAAATACCAAAGTCGTTTCCCAAAACTCGAACTATTTACGATTGATGAGGTTTTTGGTAATTGGCAATCAGCACAGAAAATACATTTTGCGACAGGCGGTGTGTTTGATGAAATAAGTCGTCGTTGATGTGTCATAAAGCAAAAACAAAAAAATCACCTTCTGGTTTTATATCCAGCAAGGTGATTTTCTCTATTTTTTATCTCTTAATGGCAGAAGCCAAAAAGATAAAATTATTTTTTCGCTTTTGCAGCGGCGGCTGCTTTAACGATAACGGCAAATGCATCAGCTTTCAGTGATGCGCCACCGACTAATGCACCGTCGATGTCTGGTTGACCAAACAGTTCAGCGGCATTTTTATCGTTAACAGAACCACCGTATTGGATGATTACTTGTTCAGCGATAGCGGCATCTTTCTTCGCAATATGATCACGAATAAATTTATGGACAGCTTGTGCTTGTGCTGGAGTTGCAGATTTACCAGTACCGATAGCCCAGATTGGTTCATAAGCAATAACGGCATCTTTAAATGCTGCAGCACCATGTGCATTTAACACGGCATCGATTTGGCGAGCACACACTTCTTGCGTTTTGCCAGCTTCATTTTCTGCTTCAGTTTCACCAATACATAATACTGGTGTTAAACCTAACTCTTTTAACACGCCGAATTTTTGAGCGATAAACTCGTCAGATTCTTTATGATAAGTACGACGCTCAGAGTGACCAATGATAACGTATTTAACATCAACGTTTTTCAGCATTTCTGCTGAAGTTTCACCAGTGAAAGCACCTGATAAGTGAACACCGGTATCTTGAGCACCTAATGCGATACGGCTTCCACCAATTTCATGGCGTGCTTGGCATAGATAAACTGCGGGTGGTGCGATAGCAACATCACAACCTGCAACACCGCTAACTTCTTTACGTAATGCAGCAATTAATTCATGAACCATATGAATGCTGCCGTTGAGTTTCCAGTTACCCATGACTAATGGATGGCGCATAACTTTTCCTCCAACCGAGTGGTTTAAATTTAGTTTGCTAATAAACACGAATTCTGTTGATGCACAACAGTATAGAGAACAATGAATAGAATAGCTTTGTTTTTTATCACGGAATAGCTGAAACGATCTTGCTGTTTAAAGAAAGCTTAATCGGTTCAATAGCAAAGGTTGTTAATTGTTCACCTTCATGGGCAACAATATAGCGAATAGCACCCACATCATGGCTAATATAATCAGAAGTTTGATTTTTAAAGGCGAATAAATTGAGAGCCTCTTGAATTTGCTCTGGGGTTATTGATGAGTCAAATTGAGCCACCAAAGTAATAATATATTGTGTGGTGATCTCGCGATTTCTCTTTTCTAATTCAGGTGAATCAGGGGTATGGATCAGCGTGAGTTGTAAGCTTTTTATTTTTTCGCTACCGCGCTCTAATATTGCAGATGAATAGAGATAAGGTGTAATACGCGTTGCGGCTCTGACAAGCGGAATGGCAATATCGTGATTAGTGATAATTTTATATTCATTAAGCGATAACAACGGATTTTGTTGATTGAACTTAGCTCTTAGCTCCGGAATTGTCATTTCAAAAACAGGTGCATCTTGCTTAAGATAGGCAATATCATCTTTACTGGGCTGTTTTTGTGCGACAGACATCTCTGTTGCAAAAACAGAAGTTGGCAAACAAAGAGCAATGCTTATGATTATCAGGTATAACGTAGAAAGTGTATTTGCTTTTATCATCTGTCCTCCGCTTGTCTGTGCTGTTATTGGCTAGTCTGTATTATTTGATACTAAATGGACAGTGTAATTCACAAATTAAGTAAATTATTGAGAATTTATGACCTTACAACATTGGGTATTTTCATTCAAAGGGCGAATTGGACGTCGTGACTTTTGGGCTGGTTTAGGGGGTTGTTTCGCTCTTTTTTTAGGCCTTTTTATTATCAATGATATGATTTATCCATTACCTGCCATTGTAATATGGATAGTGTTCCTTTTTATTCTTTATCCGCTATGTGCAATTTTTACTAAAAGACTCCATGATAGAAATAAAAGAGGAATATGGCTTTTATTACTTTTACTTGCTGTGATGTTGGGGCTGGCAGATACAAGTAGTTTAGAACCATTTTGGCAATGGGCGATAGGACGTTTTCTTCCTTCTTTTATCGGAATGATTATGTTGCTTGATTGCGGTGTCTTTGTTGGTAATGACGGTGAAAACTATTTTGGTAAACAGACTGAACAAGTAGATTATCGTCGCTGGCGTTAATCTATATGATTAAATCAATGAGGGTGAGAGAAATAAGCTCACCCTTATTTTTTATTACCAATATTGCTCACTGGTGATATGTCCGGGTTTGCGTCGTAAGTGCTTACGCATTTCCCGTTGTTCTTTTAAGAGTTGTTGAGTATCTCTGACCATTTGAGGATTACCACACAACATAATATGGCTCTCTTCTGGGCTGATGGTTAGGCCAACCGTTTTTTCTAAAGCGCCACTTTCAATTAATGCAGGAATACGTCCGGTTAATGAGCCAATGTGATTTTCACGGCTGACAATGGTTTGAATACGTAATTTGCCTTGATAACGTTCAACGAGTTTTTCCATTAAAGGTAAATAACTTAAGTCATTAGCATATCGAACAGCATGAACAAGAACGATATTTTCAAATCGCTCAAGATCGTGACCTAATTGCAAAATAGATAAAAAAGGCCCAATGGCGGTTCCTGTCGAAAGCATCCAAAGTGTATTTGTTGTGGGAATTTCTTCTAATACAAAAAAACCACTGGCTTGCTTAGTGATCAGAAGTTCATCACCGACGTTAAGTGCGCTTAATTTAGGGCTTAATTTTCCATTAGGCACAGTGACCAGATAGAATTCTAAATTGGGATCATCTGGTGCGTTTACATAAGAGTAGGCTCGTTGTACTCGCTCTCCATCAATATCTAGCGCTAATTTTGCAAATTGTCCGGCTGTAAACTTATCAATAGGAGCATTGACGACGAGACTTATTAACGCATCAGTCCAGTGATGAACTTGAATAACTTTTCCATTCACCCAATTAGCCATAGAGATAATCTCCTTTTGATAAACACGCTTATGTTGCTTATTTATTCTAAATAGGAAGTGGCTTTTTATTTATCAATATGGTGTGGTGATGTGATTAATCTAAGATTTTGTCAATAAATGACACAAAATGTACATTTATATTGACATCTATGGTGTATTTCTCTGACATTAATCTTTATACAAAAATTGCTGACTATCTCGCAAATTTCTCCAAATTTGTTAACTTAGTCTCATTCTGAGAAGGTACGCATTTTGCAGAGTTTATTTTTATAAATTCTCTGTGGTATGCGTCTGTCCGTTAATTTATTTATCTAAAATTCTTGAGAAAAGAAATGAGAAAGTTAGAGCATGCAAATCTATTATTATTGATAATTGCATTGGTTGCTGTGGGTCAAATGACTCAAACTATTTATGTTCCTGTTATTGCTGATATGGCCGTTTACTTTGGTGAACCCACAGGGGCGGTACAGCAAGTTATGGGGGCCTATCTTTTTTCTTATGGTTTTTCACAGTTAATTTATGGACCTATATCCGACAAAGTAGGGCGCCGTCCTGTTATTTTAGTCGGAATGACTATCTTTTGTTTATCTACGCTGGTGGCGATTTTCTCGCAAAATTTAATCACACTGGTTATTGCCAGTACCTTACAAGGTATGGGAACAGGTGTTGCGGGTGTCATGACACGTACTCAACCTCGTGATTTATATACAGGCACTGCATTACGTTACGCCAATAGTTTGTTAAATATGGGGGTTTTAGTTAGTCCATTATTAGCACCGATGATTGGTGGTGTTGTCGCTCACTTCTTTGGCTGGCATGCGTGTTATATCTTCTTATTATTATTAGGAACCAGTGTCCTGTTTTGTATGTATCGTTGGATGCCAGAAACGCGCCCAGTGCAAGTTGAAAAACGTAAAATGTTGTCATCATTTTACTTACTACTTTCAAATAGTACTTTCAGTGCATTTTTGATTATGTTGATTTGTGCATTATCTGGTATTGCTGTTTTTGAAGCATCAAGCGGTGTGTTAATGGGAGGAGTATTAGGATTAAATAGTATTACTATCAGTATATTATTTATTTTACCGATCCCTGCGGCATTTTTTGGCGCTTGGTATGCTGGTCGTGAAGGTAAAACCTTTGTGCAATTGATGTGGCATTCTGTTTTTTGTTGTTTATCAGCCGGTATCTTAATGTGGCTCCCCGGTTGGCTAAATATCATGAATATTTGGACGCTTCTAGTACCTGCCGCACTATTTTTCTTTGGTGCTGGTATGCTATTTCCATTGGCAACAACGGGTGCAATGGAACCATTCCCTTATTTAGCAGGCTCCGCGGGTGCATTGGTGGGTGGACTACAAAATGTGGGTTCAGGTGTTGCAACATGGTTTTCAGCCTTATTACCACAACATAATCAATTTAGCTTAGGTATGATTATGTTTGCGATGTCAGTGGCTATTATGCTTTGTTGGCTTCCTTTGGCTCATCGTTTTAGCCATGAAGAACATACTATTTAGGCTATTGGTGTCATCAATTAAATAAAAATGCCGAGAATAGAATTTTCTCGGCATTTTGGTTTTGTAGCCTAGGCTACTTCTCTCTCAACTCGTTGTATTAATTAAGCGCGATCTTCCCACTCTTGTGCACGAGCGACGGCTTTTTTCCAGCCGTTATAGCGATAGTTGCGCTCAGTGGTTTCGATACCAGGGCGGAATTCTTTATCAATAGCAGCTTTGTTTTTCACTTCTTCTAAATCACTCCAGAAACCAATAGCAAGACCTGCAAGGAATGCTGCACCTAATGCGGTACTTTCACGAACAACAGGGCGTTCTACACGAGTACCTAAAATATCGGATTGGAACTGCATTAAGAAGTTGTTGGCAACAGCACCACCATCAACACGCAGTGATTGTAAACGCGCACCTGAATCGGCTTGCATTGCATCAAGTACATCGCGTGTCTGATAAGCGATAGATTCTAAGGTTGCACGAATGATGTGATTACGGTTAGCACCACGGGTTAAACCAAAAATAGCACCACGAGCATACGGATCCCAATATGGTGCACCTAAGCCTGTAAATGCAGGAACAACATAGACACCATTAGTATCGTTTACCTTAGTTGCGAAATATTCAGAGTCGGTGGCTTCATCAATGAGTTTTAGCTCATCACGTAGCCATTGAATGGACGCGCCACCAACGAATACGGCACCTTCTAAGGCATAGTTTACTTCACCGCGAGGGCCACAGCAGATAGTTGTTAACAAACCATGATTAGAGCGAACGGCTTCTGTACCTGTATTCATCAGTAAGAAGCAGCCTGTACCATAGGTATTTTTCGCCATCCCACTTTGTACGCAAAGTTGACCATAAAGTGCAGCTTGTTGGTCGCCCGCCATACCCGCGATAGGAATACGTGTACCCCCTTTACCACCAATGTTTGTTTGGCCATAGACTTCTGAAGATGGCACCACTTTTGGTAACATATTGCGAGGAATATCCAGCAGATCGAGAATTTTTTGATCCCAATCTAAAGAGTGGATATTGAATAACATGGTGCGTGAGGCGTTAGTGTAATCTGTAACGTGAACGCGACCTTGTGTCATTTTCCAAACTAGCCAAGTATCAACAGTACCGAATAGCAATTCGCCTTTTTCTGCTTTTTCACGCGCACCTTCGACGTTGTCGAGGATCCATTTTAATTTTGTACCAGAGAAATAAGGGTCAACCATTAACCCGGTGTTTTGACGAATATATTCTTCAACACCTTCTTTATCTTTTAAACGCGTACAGAAATCCGCAGTACGACGGCATTGCCATACAATGGCGTTATAAACAGGTTTACCCGTTTCTTTATCCCATACAATCGTGGTTTCACGTTGGTTTGTAATACCAATACCGGCAACGTGGTCGGATGGAATATCTGCTTTTGCTAATACTTCAACTAGGGTTGCACTTTGTGTTGCCCAAATTTCCATTGGATCGTGTTCAACCCAGCCTGGCTTAGGATAGATTTGGGTGAATTCGCGTTGTGAAATACTGACGATATTGGCATCATGATCAATAACTACGGCACGTGAGCTTGTTGTACCCTGATCCAGTGCAACAATGTATTTTTTCTCGGTATTCGATGTATTTGTTTCTGTTGTCATATTAGTAACCTGTTCTGATAATCAACAATATTGCTCTTAATTTTATTTATCGTCTTCAATTTTGCAGGTATCGCAAGGTAAATGACGGCCAATTAATTTACGGTAAGCCAATGCACCTAAGATACCACCGATAAATGGAGCAATTATTGGAACTAAGAAATAAGGGATATCGCGTCCACCAGTCAGCGCAATATCACCCCAGCCAGCAAAGTACGCAACCAATTTTGGACCAAAGTCACGAGCTGGGTTTAAGGCGAATCCGGTTAATGGGCCAAATGCACCACCGATTACGGCAATTAAGATACCAATTAATAAAGGTGCTAATGGGCCTTTAGGTACACCGTTGCCATCATCAGTTAAGGCTAAAATTAAGCCAACTAATATAACGGCAATGATAACTTCAACAAAAAAGGCATGTATAACGGAAATTTGAGCTGCAGGATAAGTTGAAAATACACCAGCGGTGAAGAGACTTTCTTGTGAGCCTCTGACAATGCCATTAACTTGTTCGTAGTCGAGGAAA
This sequence comes from Proteus penneri, assembly GCF_003144535.1. Taxonomy (GTDB): domain Bacteria; phylum Pseudomonadota; class Gammaproteobacteria; order Enterobacterales; family Enterobacteriaceae; genus Proteus; species Proteus penneri. The sequence goes on from NZ_PHFJ01000011.1 coordinate 139,260, forward strand.
ACACTGTAATACATAAAGTACACAATAGCTGCGGCAAAGAAGCCACCTAACATTTGTGCAATAATATAAGGGATAACTTTTCTGCGTTCAAAGCAAGCAAATAACCAAAACGCAACAGTTACTGCTGGGTTCAAGTGAGCACCAGAAGTGCCAGCGGTAAGATAAACGGCTAAGGCAACACCCAGCCCCCAGATAATACTTATCTCCCACAGTCCTAGCTCTGCACCTGCAATACGTACTGCAGCAACACAACCAAGACCAAAGAAGACTAGCAACGCAGTTCCGATAAATTCAGAAATGCATTGACCCATAAGAGAGGTTTTCGTCTGGCTCATATATTCTATCCTGAAAGAGGGTTATTTATTGTTAGTATTCTTTTCGAATTGAAAAGATAACTGTGAATTTATCGTTAATGAGCGTAAACGAGAATAAGCGAAATTGAAATTTGTGTGTCTCATCAAGAAAATGAGTGAAAACGCTCTTAATTAGTGACTTGATCGACATTTGTAATGTGATCTGACCAGTGTTTTTGAAAAATTGAAAAAAGAATGTAATTCCTCGGAAGATGCTAGACAGTTGTTGATAGGCTACTTACAATCGGAAGTATCGATTATATGGGGGATTACAGTATGTCATTTGAAGTTTTCGAAAAGTTAGAATCAAAAGTACAACAAGCAATTGATACCATCACGTTATTACAGATGGAAATCGAAGAGCTAAAAGAAAAAAATGATGCGCTGAGCCAAGAAGTTCAAGAAGCAAAAGGATCACGCGAAGCCCTTGTTCGTGAAAATGAAGAATTGAAACAAGAGCAATCAAGCTGGCAAGAGCGCTTACGCGCGCTGTTAGGCAAAATGGAAGACGTGCAGTAATTGTCTTTGTTTGCTTAAAACCTAAAAAACAAAAGCCACCGTTAGGTGGCTTTTGAGTATTGAAATCGTAAGAATGCAATTAAAAAGTAACAATTACTCTTCAATCAAATCTTCATCTAAGCCTAATGGTTCTTCTGATAAGATGATCCCAGTGTTATCGGCATAAAGATAATCACCAGAGAAGAAGGTAACACCACCGAAGTTAACACGGATATCACTTTCACCAATGCCTTCACTTTGGCAACCCGCAGGGATAGCTGCCATTGCTTGAATACCTAAATCAAGCTCTGATAATGCATCAACTTGACGTACTGCACCGTAAACAACAATGCCTTCCCATTCATTAGAAACAGCAAGTTGCGCGAGTTCAGCATCAACTAAGGCTTTACGTACAGAGCCACCGCCATCGACCAAAAGAATGCGGCCTTTACCATTTTCTTCGAGTAAATCATAAAGCAGGCCATTATCTTCAAAGCATTTAACGGTGATGATTTGCCCGTTAAAGGCACTTTGACCACCAAAGTTTGAGAAAAGCGGTTCTACGACATTGATATCTTCTTGATAGATATCACAGAGTTCAGAAGTATCATATTTCATAGGAGATTACGTCAGGTTGCCACAGGAAAGGCCAGTATATCCCTTAACAGGGGTGGTTGGCAAAAGACTCACTGAAATTTCAGTGAGTCAAATCAACAATCGAGTGAAATTATTCTAAAACTAAACCTAAAGAGAAAAGAACGTTAGTTAGCAGTGCTGCTTTTACCATGTGTTCGAGTAGAGGACGCATCCCTTCGCCGGAGTGATCAGCGTTTACACGTTTGATATGCAGTAAAAGCATCGGGGTGGCGAGTAAAAATAACCACGCGGTCCAGCGATGCATATAGAGTAGAGTAAAGATAATTAAGCAGGCAATAGAGAGAAAAATAACACAGGTATGGTAAGTCCGAGAGCCAGCAGGGCCTAAGCGAACCGCTAATGTATTTTTACCTGCCTGAATATCACTTTCTAAATCGCGCATATTATTAATGTTTAGAACAGCGACAGAAAGTAAACCACAGGCCGTAGCAGGAAGTAGGGTAACAATATCAAAGGTGTTAGATTGTAAGTAATAAGTTCCGATGACACTCAACCAGCCAAAGAAAATTAAAACAGAGATATCACCTAGCCCCATATAACCATAAGGGCGCTTACCCACGGTATAAGTAATTGCAGCAACAATAGCGAGTAAACCCATCACTAAGAAGCCAATAGCGTCTTCAGGCTTTTTACAGGCGACAATAATCAGTGCAATACCACAGATACAGGAAATAATAACATTTAAAATCAGCGCTTTTTTCATTTGAGCGGCTGTTATTATGCCTTTTTGCATTCCACGAAGTGGCCCTAAACGCTCTTCAGTATCCGTTCCTTTTACGGCATCACCGTAGTCATTAGCAAGGTTTGATAGGATCTGTAACGTTCCTGCTGTCAAAATAGCAAGCAGTGCAATAGGTAGCTCAAAATGCCCCATCCAATACGCTAATGCGGAGCCAGTCACAATGGCAATTAACCCTAAAGGCAGTGTTTTGGGTCGTAAACTTTCAAGCCAGGCTTGAGTCCGGCTAGTGGAATTTAGAGAGCTCATGCTGAAATTCGATACTCATGTTCGTTGTTATTATAAAAATAAGAATGGGAGGCAAGCCTCCCACGTAAATATTGCTGATAAGGATCGCACAAGTTGATTATAAAATAAATCGACTCAGATCTTCATCTGCGACAAGCTCATCCAGATGCTGTTTTACATATTCTGCATCAATCAATATTGATTGACCTTGACGTTCACTCGCATCGTAGGAAATTTCTTCCATCAAACGCTCTAAAACAGTATGTAAACGACGAGCACCGATATTTTCAGTGGTTTCGTTTACACGCCATGCTGATTCAGCAATTTTGCGAATACCGTCTTCGGTGAAGCTAATAGACACCCCTTCGGTTGCCATTAATGCTTCATACTGTTTTGTTAACGATGCATTAGGTTCAGTTAGAATACGCTCAAAATCTTCTGCTGTCAGCGCTTGAAGTTCGACACGAATTGGCAGACGTCCTTGCAACTCAGGAATTAAATCAGAAGGACTGGAAACTTGGAAAGCACCTGATGCAATAAACAGAATATGGTCTGTTTTTACCATACCGTGTTTTGTTGAAACTGTACAACCTTCAACCAATGGTAAGAGGTCACGTTGTACGCCTTCACGAGAAACGTCAGGGCCAGAACTTTGTCCACCACGTTTACAGATTTTGTCTACTTCATCAATAAAGACAATACCGTGTTGTTCTACCGCATCAATCGCTTGTTGTTTAAGCTCTTCAGGGTTAACTAATTTAGCTGCTTCTTCTTCAACAATCAGCTTAAACGCATCTTTGATTTTCATCTTGCGTGCTTTTTGTTTCTGACCTGCTAAATTTTGGAACATAGATTGTAATTGATTAGTCATCTCTTCCATTCCTGGAGGAGCCATGATTTCAACACCCATTGGTGTTGCAGATAATTCAATTTCAATTTCTTTATCGTCTAATTGGCCTTCGCGTAATTTTTTACGGAAAGATTGACGTGCTGCTGAAGGTTCTGATGCTTGTTCTGCTACGCCCCAGTTATTTTTTGCTGGTGGAATAAGTACATCGAGGATACGTTCTTCAGCCATTTCCTCAGCACGGAAACGATTTTTATCGATAGCTTGGCTACGCACCATTTTGACTGCAGAGTCGGTTAAATCACGGATAATTGAATCAACTTCTTTACCCACATAACCCACTTCGGTGAATTTGGTTGCTTCAACTTTGATGAAAGGCGCATTGGCCAATTTTGCTAAACGGCGTGCAATTTCAGTTTTACCTACACCAGTAGGTCCAATCATCAGAATATTTTTAGGTGTTACTTCGTGACGCAACGCTTCATCAAGTTGCATACGACGCCAGCGGTTACGTAGGGCAATTGCCACCGCACGTTTCGCTTTATCTTGACCAATAATAAATCTATCGAGTTCGCTGGCAATTTCGCGAGGAGTCATTTCAGACATGCTCTCAAATCCTTACTCTTTTGAAGAGAGTTCTTCAAAGTTAACATTGTGGTTAGTATAAATACAGATATCTCCAGCGATGCTCAGCGCTTTTTCAGCGATTTCGCGTGCAGAAAGTTCGGTATTTTCTAGCATAGCTCTAGCCGCTGCTTGTGCATAAGGGCCACCAGAACCGATAGCAATTAAATCGTTTTCTGGTTGAACCACATCACCATTACCCGTGATGATAAGCGATGTATTTTCATCTGCAACAGCAAGCAACGCTTCTAATTTGCGTAGCATTCTGTCTGTACGCCAATCTTTAGCAAGTTCTACCGCAGCTTTAGTTAAATGCCCTTGGTGAAGTTCTAATTTGCGTTCAAACAGTTCAAAAAGAGTAAAAGCATCAGCAGTGCCGCCAGCAAATCCCGCAATGACTTTGTCGTTATAAAGACGGCGTACTTTGCGAACATTGCCTTTCATGACGGTATTACCCATCGTCGCCTGTCCATCACCACCGATTACAACTTGGCCCTTACGGCGAACACTTACGATTGTAGTCATGAGTCAGCCCCTGGTTTAATCAATAAAAAAATGGGACGGGAAGTGCTTTTATCTAAGATAAAGTACGACCCGTTGTGTGAATTAGAATTATAGGTGGGGGAGATAATTTATTTTTCAACCCCCAGAAGAGCGAAGAATACAACCTGATACACCCGCTCCAGCCGCTTGTTTACTCACGGAGTTGGCTTGTTCTTTACTGTAAGGGCCTGATAATACGCGGATCCAGCCATCATTGCCTTTCGTTACTCGGCTTTCAACACCAGAAAAAGCTAGCGTTGCTCTCACAGATTCAGCTTGTTCGGTATTTTTAAATGAGCCACATTGCACTAAAAATTTTGTTTCAGTCACCGTAGGTTTAGGCGTTGTAACAATCGCAGGTGCTTGCGGTTGTTGAGTTTGTGCTGGCTGTTGTGAAACAGAAGGCGTTGTTGTTGCTGGTGGTGTTACAACCACTTGTGAGCGCGGGACTTCACCATTATAAGGCACTTCTGGCAGTTGAAGGGCGGGTTGGCGTTTATCCGCTTCAATTTGTTGTAAAAAACGCAATTGTTCAGGCGAAAGTGTTGCTTTCGGATTAATCTGGCTACCTGATGAAGGAAATTCAGGCTGTAAAGGTGTACCCACCTGACGATTTTCCAATTCTTTAATATATTGCCAACGCTCTTGCGGTTTTGGCGGTAGGCTATTCGCTGGATGTTGCCCAGTGATAGTTGGCGTTGTTTCTACGGCTTCTTTTTTATTATGTGTAATAAAATAGAGGCCGCCGATAAACAGCGCCACAATAGCGATTGCCGCGATAAGCGTTGTTAAAGGCAGCCCTTTAGCAGCCTTTTTGCTCTTACTTTTCGTTGTTTTTTTACGACGAGCAGATGTCTGCCCTCGTCCCACATAGTCTCGTTGTGCCACAGTTCGATTCGCTGATAATTAAAGGAATAGGTATCACAAACGATATGTTACTTAACATAGTGTGTTTTGCCTAGCTTTTAAGCCGACAGACACTGTCTCTTATAATTAGCTCACAATCTAATAAGCGAGAGCCAGGTGCAACAGGTCTACCTTGTAGTTGGTCGAGTAATAACAACATCGATTCACGTCCTATTTGATAACGAGGTTGTTCCATTGTTGTCAGAGCAGGTTCGCTATAACGTGTGATATCCAGATTATCAAAACCAATAACAGAGAGATCTTTAGGAAGCTCTAATCCTAATTTTTTTGCCTGCCACATAACGCCAATTGCCATTATATCACTATGACAGAACACAGCAGTGGGTGGCTCAGGCAATGAAATTAACTTTTTCAGACTTTCTGCACCGCTTTCATGGGTAAAATCACCACGAATAATATAATCTTCACGTAAGGGTACGCCTGTTCTACGCATGGCTTGAATATAGCCTTGCAAGCGATAACGACATAAAGGCATATCTTCAGGGCCTGTAATACAAGCAATACGCTTATGCCCCATTTGCTGTAAATAGTGTGTTGCTCTAAAAGAGGCTGTCAGATTATCGATATGAACAGTCGGTAATTCAAGTTCAGGTGCAAACTCATTTGCCATGATCATCGGCGGTAAATTTTTCTGTTCTTCTTTGGAAACATCAAAAGGGATGTGTGAGCCAAGAAGTAACATGCCGTCAATTTGTTTGGTGATAATAAGATTAATAAAGGCATTTTCATGTTTTTGCTGATGTTTACAATCACCAATTAACACGAGATAACCATGTTGTGCAGCGGTTTCTTCAATGCCACACACAACATCAGTAAAAAAGGGATCGCTGATGTTAGGGACGATCACTAGGATCGTTTTTGACTCGTTACGTTTAAGGTTTTTTGACAGGTTATGTGGATAATAGCCGACATCAAGAACAGCCTGTTCAACTTTCTGACGGGTTTGTGAGGATACTTTTTCCGGATTCATTAATGTACGTGACACAGTTGCTGTGGACACGCCGGCTGCAAGGGCAACATCTTTCATTGTTGCTTGCGTATTATCTTTATTATTTTGTTGCAAACCCCATACCTCCCTTTTGGATGGTTTAGTTAAACGATTGCTTTTTTATTGCAAAAAAACCGCCAATATTTAAAAAAGGATTTTATCGACGGTTTTTAATTCAAGAAATATTCTAAATTGTTATTCTACCCACTTTTTAAATAGATACTGTTACCTAGTTTGCATAAAAAGTGTGATACCAATCGTTTTTATGAGGTAGTTCGCAAAATTGATAAATAGTCTTTGATTGTAACGAGTATTCAAGCGGAATTGTATCCTTAACATAACGCTGGCTAAAATATAGTCAAGTTAGGTAGAGAAGATCTTTAACAATCTGTTGGGTCAACATCAATATTCCATTTCACTTTTTTACTCTCAGGTAAGGCGACAATCTGAGGGTAAGTGACAGACATTAATTTTTGTAAATAACTCCGCGAAGGATGTTGGAGCAATAATTGCCAACGATAATTTCCACCTCGTTTAGCTTGAATTGCCGGAACAGGCCCCATTACCCATAAATTAGTATCTCGCATTGGGTGTTGTTCAAAAAACTGCTTAAGCTGTCGCAAGAACTGGGGGGCACGTTGATTATTGTGATCTTCAGAGCGGATCATAATATGACTAGAATAAGGCGGTAAAAAAGTGGCTTGTCGCTCCTGTAAAGCTTCTTTCGTGAAAGCGTCATAACCTTTTTCTAATAGTGTCAGCAGCAGAGGGTGATCTGGCTGGTGAGTTTGTAAATATACCGCGCCTTGCTTACCTGCTCGGCCTGCACGGCCTGATACTTGTGTATAAAGCTGGGCAAAGCGTTCGGCCGCACGGAAATCACTGGAGAACAGCGCGCCATCAACATCCAGTAAAGCCACTAAGGTGACATCAGGGAAGTGATGCCCTTTGGCTAACATCTGTGTACCAATAAGAATACGTGAGCCACCTTGATAAATATCTTCCAGTTGTTGTTCTAAAGCGCCTTTGCGGCTTGTTGTATCTTTATCAATTCGCGTTATTGGTGTATCAGGAAATAATTCACCAATCCCTTGCTCAAGTTGCTCTGTTCCTAATCCTACGGGTATTAAATTTGTTGAGCCACATTGTGGGCATTGTGCTGGAATTCGTCGCTGACTATCACATTGATGGCAACGTAACATGCCATGTTTTTGATGGATCGTATAATAGTGATCACAGCGGGGGCATTCTGCTATCCAACCACATTCATGACATAACAATGCGGGCGAAAATCCTCGGCGATTTAAGAAGAGCATAACTTGGTTACCCGCATTAAGGTGCTCTTTGATTGCTTTAATAAGAATTGGAGACAACCCTGTTGTGAGTGGTTGGCCTTTTAAATCAATTAAATGCTCGGTTGCAGGTTTTGCATTGCCTGCACGTTGAGTTAGAGTGAGTTGTTGATATTTTTTTTGCTCAACATTAAAACTGGTTTCAATTGATGGCGTTGCGGTTCCCATCACGATAGGAATATTTTCTTGTTTTGCACGGAAAACAGCGAGGTCACGTGCATGGTAACGCCAACCATCTTGTTGTTTATAAGATCCATCATGCTCTTCATCGATAATGATAATACCAAGATGCTGGAAAGGGGTGAGGAGCGCTGATCGTGTACCAATAATAATGGCATTATCACCGCGTTTTGCTCGTAACCAAACGGCTAAGCGTTCAGTATCATTTAATCCTGAATGAAGCACATCAACAGGCGCATTAAAGCGCGCCTTAAAACGACGAATTGTTTGAGGTGTTAAGCCAATCTCAGGCACGAGAATCAATGCTTGTTTACCTTCCGCGAGAATTTTTTCTAATACACTTAAATAAACTTCTGTTTTACCTGAACCTGTAATGCCCAATAATAACCAAGGTGAGAATTGATTGGCCTGTGCAGTGATCGCACCTACGGCAATAGCTTGTTCAGTATTTAATTTAAACCGTTCGCCTTGAACAGTAAGATCATTGTGCCAGTGTATAGGAGCAGGTTGAATAGGACGGAGATCTGCAAAGGCTTTCTTTTTTAAGTTGTTGAGTGTTGCTGTGGTGATCTCAAATTCATCAAGTTGATGGCGATATAATGGTGTACGGCGAAGCGCCGCTAATGCTTGTTGCTGTTTTTTTGCACCTTTTAAACTATTGAGGTCAAGATTAAGTCCCTCTTCAGTGGCGTACCATTGCCATAGTGGTGTGAATTCTGCGGGTTTTCCTTGTCGTAACAAAATTGGCATGGCGTGAAATAACACTTCCCCTAACGGATAGTGGTAATACGCCGATGCCCAATTTAACATATCCCACAAAACACCAGGAAAGAGCGTTTCGCTATCAAGGAGCTCATCAATAGGCTTTAGCTTTTCGATAGGAAACTCACTGTGTGTGCTGAGTCCTTTGACAATACCAAGAGAGCGGCGTTTATTACCAAAAGGCACGATCACCCGACTACCGATAACAGGTGCATCCATCCCTTCTGGTAACAGATAATCAAAAGAGGAAAATAGTGGTACAGGTAAAATCACCTGAACTATGGTCATATCAGGGTTTCCGAGAGTTTTAGCGAAAAGGTGTCTTTAAGAATATCACAAAAAGTGTGCAGATTTCATTGCGCGTTTAGTCGATATTCTGTATGATCCGCCCCCTTTGGTAGATAAATTACCAAACACTTAATTTCAATCAACACGACGTGTGGTGTTCGGCTGTGGGCTGAATGGCGACACGGCCTTAGTAGAGGTTTTCCATGCAAAAAGATATCCATCCTAAATACGAAGAAATTACTGCATCTTGTTCTTGCGGTAACGTTATGAAAATCAACTCCACTGCGGGTCATAACCTGAATCTGGACGTTTGTGACAAATGCCACCCATTCTATACTGGTAAACAACGTGATGTTGCAACTGGTGGTCGTGTTGATCTGTTCAACAAACGCTTCAAAATTCCAGGCAGCAAATAAGATATTTGTTGTCACAAGATGTCAGCCTAGTCTGGCATCTTGCAGACAGTTCGGAATTGAAAAAAAGCCCAAAGTTTTTGCTTTGGGCTTTTTTGTTCGTGTTAATCAAGCAATAAATCAAAAACTGGCGCTGATTAATACTCCCAAGTATCGGGATCAACCCCGCGCTGGCGCATTATTTCTTTTGCCTCTTCAGGGATTTCATCGTTACGTTCTTTACGTAAGTCTTCATCATTTGGCAGAGGCTGTCCGGTAAATGCGTGCAAAAATGCTTCACACAATAATTCACTATTGGTTGCATGTTTTAGGTTATTAACCTGACGGCGAGTGCGTTCATCGGTCAAAATTTTCAACACTTTCAACGGAATTGAAACTGTGATTTTCTTAACTTGCTCACTCTTTTTGCCATGCTCAGCGTAAGGGCTGATATATTCACCGTTCCATTCAGCCATGGATTACCTTTATTAATATCATTTAGTTGAAGTCAGAACAGGGTTAACCCTTATTCTGATGGGCGATACCAGTTTATCATGACTTTTCTAAAACCACCGACTCTTCTGACTGAAGGTGAAAGAAAAAGTGATAGTCACTGGTGATATCCTTAATTTGGCTATTATTTCATTACTTAATCTATCCGTAAAGGAGTTTAGATGTCTAGATGTGTTGACGTCTTGGTGTCTAATTAGATATGCTGTTGTCGACTTTCCCACTTATCGCTGTGACAAGGTGCCTGTATGACGAAGAAAACAGCAACAATTGCTATCCATAATGGGCTAAATGAAGACACTCAATTTGGTTGTGTCGTACCGCCTATCTATCTTTCTAGTACCTATAATTTTTTAGAGTTTAATCAGCCTCGCGAACATGATTATTCTCGCCGAGGTAATCCAACTCGAGATATGGTGCAAAAGACATTAGCCGAACTAGAAGGTGGAGTGGGTGCAGTTGTCACTAGCAGTGGAATGTCAGCTATTCATTTAATTTGTACGGTTTTTCTAAAACCTGGCGACGTCATTGTTGCGCCTCATGATTGTTATGGGGGAAGTTATCGCCTTTTTAACAGCCAACAAGAACGTGGCGCTTATCGTGTCATTTTTGTTGACCAAAATGATGATGTTGCATTACAACAAGCTTTAGCTCACAAGCCTAAAATTGTTTTTATTGAGACACCTAGCAACCCATTACTGAGAATAACGGATATTCAAAAGATCAGTGAATTGGCTCATCAACAAGGGGCTTTAGTGGTGGCGGATAACACCTTTATGAGCCCTGTTTTGCAAAAACCGTTAACATTAGGTGCAGATATCGTTGTGCATTCCTGTACAAAATACCTTAACGGGCATTCTGATATTGTGGCAGGTGTTGTTATCTGTCAGTGTCAGAAACAACTTGAGGAGCTAAGCTGGTGGGCGAATAATATTGGTGTCACTTCTGGCGCATTTGATAGCTATTTATTATTACGTGGCATAAGAACATTAGTGCCTCGAATTCGACTTCAACAAGAAAATGCACAGGCATTAGTGGCATTTTTACAGACACAACCTTTAGTCGAGAAAATATATTACCCCGCACTGGAAAATCATGCAGGTCATCAAATAGCAAAAAAACAGCAGCAAGGTTTCGGTGCGATGTTAAGTTTTGAGTTAAAAGGGGGATTGGATGTGATTAAACACTTTTTATCTCAATTAACACTCTTTACACTGGCAGAATCTTTAGGTGGGGTAGAGACCTTAATTTGTCACCCAGCCACCATGACACATGCAGGTATGTCAGAAGAAGCGAAAAACACGGCAGGGATAAGTCCCTCATTACTTCGTATCTCGGTGGGTATTGAAGATAGTCAGGATTTAATCAACGATTTGCAAAGTGCGTTTGATGCAGCAACTAAAAGGTAACCATGGATCATGAGCGTAGTGGTGATTACACAACAGGCGGAGCCGATTTGCCGTCAGTTACATAAATTCGGTGGTAGCAGTCTTGCGGACATAAAATGTTATCAACGTGTCGTGAATATCATGACGAACTATAGCCAACCTAATGATCTTATGGTGGTTTCAGCTGCAGGATCAACAACTAATCAGCTAATTAGCTGGCTCAAGCTGAGTCAGAATGATCGTATCTCAGCGCATCAAGTTCAGCAAACATTACGACGTTACCAATTATCATTAATTGAAGGACTTCTTTCAAAAGAGAATGCAGAACTTCTCTCTCAAGCCTTTATTGCTGATCTCGAACGTTTGAGTTATTTGCTTGATAAACCTATTACAGATGCAACTTATGCAGAAGTTGTCGGTCACGGCGAAATCTGGTCTGCAAGATTAATGGCAAGTTTGCTTACAGAGCAAGGATTATCTAGTGTGTGGTTAGATGCGCGTGAATTTTTGTGTGCTGAAAGAGCCGCACAACCTCAAGTGAACGAAGCGTTATCTCGGCCATTATTACAATCACTATTAGCTAAATATCCTGAAAGCCGTTTTGTCGTCACTGGTTTTATTAGTCGTAACCAACAAGGTGAAACGGTTTTATTGGGTCGTAACGGTAGTGACTACTCTGCTACACAAGTGGGTGCTTTAGCTGATGTCGGTAAAGTCACAATTTGGAGTGATGTTGCGGGGGTATACAGTGCTGACCCACGTAAAGTTAAAGATGCCTGCTTATTGCCTCTATTACGCTTAGATGAAGCCAGTGAATTGGCGCGTTTAGCCGCCCCCGTGTTACATACACGTACATTGCAACCCGTATCAGGTAGTAACATTGATTTGCAACTTCGTTGTAGTTATCAACCAGAGCAGGGGTCTACTCGCATAGAACGTGTCTTAGCATCAGGAACGGGTGCGAAGATAGTCACAAGCCATGACGATGTTTGTTTAATTGAACTACAACTCTCATCCCATCAAAACTTTGAGCAAGTAGCAAAAGAAGTTGATGAATTACTTAAGCGTGCGCAAATCCGTCCTTTAGCAACTGGCGTGGATAAAGATAGCCAACTTTTACAACTTTGTTATACCAGTGAAGTGGCTAACAGTGCTTTAGATGTATTACAAGATGCCGTTTTGCCGGGGAAATTACATTTACGAGAAGGGTTCTCTTTAGTGGCGTTAGTGGGTGCAGGTGTGTGTAAAAATCCGTTGCATTGCCATCGTTTTTATCAGCAACTTAAAGATCAACCGGTTGAATTTATTTGGCATGCTGAAGATAACATCAGCTTAGTCGCTGTATTGCGCAATTATACTGAGCATCTATTACAAGGTTTGCATCAAACATTATTTAGAGCTGAAAAACAAATTGGCTTAGTGCTGTTTGGTAAAGGGAATATTGGCTCTCGTTGGTTAGAATTGTTTGCTCGTGAACAAGAGCCGTTATCCGCACGTAGTGATTTCGAGTTTATTCTTGCAGGTGTCGTTGATAGTCGCCGTAGTTTACTTGATTATCAAGGGATTGATCCTAGTCGTGCTTTGGCTTTCTTTGATGATGAAGCAACAGAACATACTGAAGAATCACTTTATCTTTGGATGAGAGCACACCCTTATGATGATTTAGTGGTTGTTGATATTACAGCCAATGAGTCCCTTGCTACATCTTATGAAGATTTTGCCAGCTATGGTTTTCATGTTATTAGCGCTAATAAAATTGCAGGATCTGCATCAAGTTTACGCTATCGCACCACACGAGACGCTTTCTCTAAAACTGGTCGTCACTGGTTATATAATGCCACTGTAGGCGCCGGTTTACCGATTAACCATACTGTGCGCGATTTACGTGAAAGTGGTGATTCCATTTTATCAATTAGTGGTATTTTCTCAGGTACATTATCGTGGTTATTCTTACAATTTGATGGCTCTGTACCGTTTAGTGAATTGGTAGAACAAGCATGGCAACAAGGGTTAACAGAGCCTGATCCGCGAATTGATTTATCAGGACAAGATGTCATGCGTAAGCTGGTTATTCTTGCTCGTGAAGCGGGTTATGACATCGAGCCTGAACAAGTACGAGTTGAATCTTTAGTGCCTGTACAAGCTGAAACGGGTTCGCTAGAAGCGTTCTTTGATAACAGCGCGTTGATCAATGAGCAGATGGCACAGCGATTAGCTGCTGCAAATGAAATGGATATGGTATTGCGGTATATCGCGCGTTTTGATGCCAATGGAAAAGCCAAAGTGGGTGTGGAAGCAGTAAGAAAAGATCATCCACTGGCATCATTGTTACCCGGAGATAATTTGTTTGCGATTGAAAGTCGTTGGTATCGTGATAACCCACTGGTCATAAGAGGACCGGGAGCAGGAAGAGATGTGACCGCTGGCGCAATTCAGTCAGATTTAAATCGCCTTTCTCAGTTATTGTAAAACGATATTTTCATTATTAATAAGAAACTATCAGTAATTTTTATTGCTGATAGTTTTCTGTGTATTTTTTTCTCCTCTATACTCAAGGAAGTTTTTATTCTTGCGTAGATAGAGAGGAATTATGAACAAAGTTGTAGAAAAATGGATGTATCGCTCTCGTTGGCTATTTGCACCTGTCTATATTGGTTTGTCATTAGGGCTATTGGCACTAACGATTAAATTTTTTCAGTCAATGTATGAAATCTTGCCTAATATTCTTTCCTTATCCGAGGCTACGCTTGTTTTACATTTATTATCTTTAATTGATTTAGCGCTAGTGGGTGGATTATTGATTATGGTCATTTTCTCAGGGTATGAGAATTTTATTTCTAATATGGAAATTGAAAGGGATCAAAAGGAGCTTTCTTGGCTAGGGAAAATGGATGCTGAGTCCCTAAAAAATAAAGTAGCAGCCTCTATTGTTGCAATTTCATCTATTCATTTATTGGGGGTTTTTATGGATTTAAAGAATATCCCTGATAATAAATTATTATGGTATGTCGTGTTGCACCTAACCTTCGTTTTATCTGCATTTGTCATGGGTTATTTAGAAAAAATTTCAAAGCGAAGTAAAAGCAAAGATAAACTTAGCCGAGTAGATGAAAAGAGTGAGCTATGACACTTGCTTATTTTAAAATTGGGCTATACTTAAGCTATCTCTAGTCACAAAGGAGTCATAAATGTCAAAGATCGAAAAACAGATAGATCAATTAAAAGACAAAGCGACGGAGGTAAAACATCGAGCAGAAGAGAAAATATCAGAAACCGCTCATGATGTGAAACATAAGACGTCTGAGCTAAAAGAAGATGTTGAAAAGAAAGTCGATTCATTGAAAAAATGAATATGTTTTAATTAACGTAAAGCGCTGAATACCAGCGCTTTATTTTTATCGTAAAATCTTAAGGTAAAATAGCAAAAGACCGCACAGGAAAGCCACTGGCATTATTAGGTTTAGCTACGATATTAAAAATAACGGCTCCACGTGTTGGTAATTGATCTAAATTAGTCATTAGCTCAATCTGATAAGTGTCTTGCTCCAAAATATAATATTCACCTAATAACGCATTATTTTTATGAAATTCTTTTGCTGGATCTGTATCAAAGGTTTCATGGCCGATGGCTTTAACTTTTCGCTCTTCAAATAAGAATTTTAATGCATCAAGACCCCAGCCAGGAATTTGATTCTGGCCTTCCTCATTTTTATTATCCATCGCTTCTTGTGATGGCCAACGTTTGCTCCAATCTGTGCGTAAAGCAACAAAAGTACCTGCTTCAATTTCACCGTATTTTTCTTCAAACTCAAGAATATCATCTTTAGAAAATGAAAAATTCGCATCAATATTTGCACGTTCAGATTGGTCAATAACTATCAAAGGCAACACTAACTCTTTAAGTTCTAGTTCATGCAAATAACGAGTATTAGGCACAAAGTGGCAAGGGGCATCAATATGTGTACCGTATTGACCCGGAAAGGTAAATTGTTGCGCGAAAAAACCATCTTGATAGTCAAAAAGAGTTTTGAAGTTAGCGGGATCGAACATAAAAAAATGGGGTGAATCTTTATCAAAACTATGTGTTAAATCGACCCATTTTTTAGATTTTATGATAGAAAAAGCATTAATTAATTCATTTGTCATCGGCTTCCCCTGTCTGATAACGGAAATAGTGATCTAAGTGTTCTAGATATTTACATTGATTTTATTTTGAACAACGATGGTTTGCTTTATTGACAATGATCATAAAGAGAAAACGAAATAAAGCATCGACCTATTTGGTAATAAAAGTCTTAATCTGACAGAGTGAGTAAAAAAAGATAGGAAAAATAAGGTATGAGATAGAGTAATTCGTTATAACACATGGGGGTGAAAAATTAAAAAATGGTAAAATCTACCAGACAATTTATCAATATTAAAAAAAATCATCTAAATTTCTCACCAGATAAATTTTCACGTATCTCCCTCTTTCTAGTAAAAAACTCTTCGTAGTAGATAAGAAACGAAAAAATGTCCTTATTCTTGATAAAATTGAGTTAGAACAGCGTGAATATTAGTCATTCTTATAACACTAAAGCCGTAATTAAATTTCAGAAAAATCCCCCAAAACGATTATTTTCTGATATGAATAGTAGGCTAAGTAAAAAAAGCAGTGTGGCTTATCACAAAAATCAAAATAAAGTCACATCAGAAATGAAAGTTAATTACACAACTGGGAGGACATGACTTTTCTGATAGGAAGATGCATGTTGTTACCGCCACAAAGACAAGGTCAGGAGTCTCATGAATCAACAATATTCTGCTATGCGTAGCAATGTCAGTATGCTTGGCAAGCTACTTGGAGATACGATAAAAGAAGCACTTGGTGAAGAAATTTTAGATAAGGTTGAATCTATTCGAAAACTATCTAAATCATCACGAGCAGGTAATGAAGTGCAGCGACAAAAGCTGTTACTCACGTTACAGAATCTCTCTAATGATGAATTATTACCCGTTGCTAGAGCATTCAATCAATTCTTGAACCTGACGAATGTAGCCGAACAATACCATAGCATTTCACCTCATGGTGAAGCTGCGAGTAATCCGGTGGCATTGGCGAAATTAATCTCTCGACTAAAAGATAAGAATTTTACCGACGAGCAATTAAAAGAAGCCGTAGAGCAAATCTCTATTGAGCTGGTATTAACGGCACACCCAACCGAAATTGCACGTCGTACACTTATTCATAAGTTGGTTGAAGTGAATACCTGTTTATCTCAACTCGATCACGATGATTTAGCGGATTACGAGCGTACTAATATTATGCGCCGTCTGCGCCAGTTAGTGGCCCAATCATGGCATACTGATGAAATTAGAAAAATTCGCCCAACACCAATTGATGAAGCAAAATGGGGTTTTGCGGTTGTTGAAAATAGTTTATGGGAAGGTGTCCCTGCTTTTTTACGTGAATTTAATGAGCAGCTTAAAGAATCCATTGATTACAACTTACCCGTAGAAGCTTCTCCTATTCGTTTTACCTCATGGATGGGCGGAGACCGTGATGGTAACCCAAACGTTACAGCTGAGATCACACGCCACGCTTTGCTATTAAGCCGTTGGAAAGCCGCTGATTTATTCTTAAATGATATCCAAGTTCTTGTTTCGGAACTTTCGATGACAGAAAGTACACCGGAACTGCGTGAATTGGCGGGTGGTGCTGATGTTGCAGAGCCTTATCGTGAAATAGCTAAACAATTGCGTACTCGCTTACAAGTGACCCGTGATTATTTAGAACAACGCATTAAAGGCCAACAATCTTTGCCACCGGAAGGATTATTAATTGATAACGCAGAGCTTTGGGAACCACTGTATGCGTGTTATCAGTCACTGACTCAGTGTGGTATGCGTATTATCGCTAATGGGCAGCTGTTAGATACATTACGTCGAATCCGTTGTTTTGGCTTACAGCTAGTTAAGCTTGATATTCGCCAAGAAAGTACTAATCACACAGAAGCGCTCTCTGAATTAACACAATATTTAGAACTTGGTGATTACGCGAATTGGTCTGAAGAGCAAAAACAAACATTCTTATTGGAAGAATTAAACTCTAAGCGTCCTCTTATTCCGACGAATTGGCAACCTAGTGCCCCAACACAAGAAGTCTTTGAGACTTGTCGTGTTATTGCGCAATCACCTAAAGACTCTATCGCTTCTTATGTCATCTCAATGGCAAAAGTGCCTTCTGATGTATTAGCTGTAAAGCTATTATTGAAAGAAGCGGGTGCGGATATCCGATTACCTGTTGCCCCGTTATTTGAAACACTTGAAGACTTAAATAACGCTGAAAGCGTGATGACTCGTTTGTTTGATATTCCTTGGTATCGCGATTTAATCGATGATAAACAAATGGTGATGATTGGTTATTCAGACTCAGCAAAAGATGCGGGTGTGATGGCGGCATCATGGGCGCAATATCGTGCTCAAGATGCATTAATCAAACTTTGTGAAAAATCAGGTGTGACATTAACACTATTTCATGGACGTGGTGGTACGATTGGTCGTGGCGGTGCACCCGCTCATGCGGCATTACTTTCTCAACCACCGGGAAGCCTGAAAGGTGGCCTGCGTGTGACGGAACAAGGCGAAATGATCCGCTTTAAGTTTGGGTTACCACAAGTCACCATCAGTAGCCTTGCTCACTATGCAGGTGCAATCTTAGAAGCGAATTTATTGCCACCACCAGAGCCCAAAGCCCCTTGGATTGAAGTGATGGATTCTTTGTCTGACGTTTCTTGTGCGATGTATCGTGACTATGTACGAGGGGAAGAAGACTTTGTGCCTTATTTTAGAGCAGCAACCCCAGAAGGTGAGTTGGGCAAACTACCATTAGGTTCACGTCCTGCAAAACGCCGTCCTACCGGTGGTGTTGAAACGTTGCGCGCTATTCCGTGGATCTTCGCATGGACTCAAAACCGCCTAATGTTACCTGCTTGGTTGGGGGCTGGAGCCGCATTACAACATGAAATTGATAGCGGAAAACAAGCGGTATTAGACGATATGTGTGAGAACTGGCCGTTCTTTAATACACGTATTGCGATGTTAGAAATGGTGTATGCGAAAGCAGATTTATGGTTAGCGGAATACTATGATCAACGCTTAGTAGATGAACGTTTATGGCCATTAGGCGCAAAATTGCGTCAGCAACTTTCTGATGATATTAAGAGTGTCTTGGCAATTTCAAAAGATGAACACTTAATGGCAGATTTGCCATGGGTTGCTGAATCTATTGCACTGCGTAATGTATATACTGATCCATTGAATGTGCTTCAGGCTGAATTATTACAGCGCTCTCGTACTCATAGCGAGTCTGATCCGCGTATTGAACAAGCACTAATGGTTACTATTGCAGGTATTGCTGCTGGTATGCGTAATACAGGCTAGAGTCATCAGTATTTAAAAAGAAAAACAGCGCTGAATAACAGCGCTGTTTTTTTATCTCTTATTACTACTATTGATTTTATTTTTTTGCTTTTTCATAAGACTCAATCGCTCTTATTCGTGCTTTGGCGTGATCAACTATCGGTAATGGATAATCAAGAGGATTATTGGTTTTTGCCGCCCATTCGTGAGGTGTGTGAATATATCGGCTCGGCACACTGGCTAGCTCAGGAAGCCAATGACGGATAAATTCGCCATCGGGATCGAACTTACGGCCTTGGGTTGTGGGATTGAAAATTCGAAAATAAGGTACGGCATCCGTTCCTGTTGATGCAGCCCACTGCCAACCCCCATTATTTGATGCAAAATCACCATCAATGAGTTGTGACATAAAATAACGTTCACCCCAACGCCAATCAATCAACAAATCTTTGATAAGAAAACTTGCTGTGAGCATACGTAAGCGGTTATGCATCCAACCTGTTTGGTTAAGCTGTCGCATTGCAGCATCAATAATAGGAAAACCTGTTGAGCCTTGAGTCCAAGCATTAAATTCATCTTGGTTGTTACGCCAATTGATTTTTTCTGTCCAAAGCTGAAAGGCAATGTGTTTACATAAATTAGGATTTGCCACAATTAAGTGTTGGTAAAATTCTCGCCAAATAAGTTCATTAAACCAAACAAATGCACCCGATGTATTGTTTTCTAAGAAATTAGGTTCAGTTTGGTAAAGGCGATTAAAACATTGGCGAATAGACAATAATCCAATTGAAAGATAAGGGGATAATCGACTTGTACCATCAACAGCAGGGATGTCTCGCCATTTTGCATAATGTGGCACGCTTTCGTAACAGAATTGTTTTAAGCGTTTAAGTGCCTCTTCTTCAGTAGAGATAAAAGAGAGCGAGCTTGTATTTTCAAGTGAAAATAGTGGTGCTTTTAAAGGCGATACCGCTTTTTGATGTGTTCTTATCTCTGGGATAGGTAACGAAGCGTTATCTTGTGAAACAAAGAGCCGCAAAAATGCATTTCTAAAGGGAGTAAAAACCTTGAACATCTCTCCTTGTTGGGTAACTACATTACCTGGTGGAATAAACACATTGTCATGATAAGTATAAACGGTTGTCTTATTCTTTAGTAACTCAGTGACTTTTTTATCACGGCGTTGTTCATTAAGGGCATATTGGTGATTGAAAAAAAGCGCAGTGACGTGATGTTGTTGGCAATACTCAGCCACTTTATCGGCTGCATTTGAATAAGTATCGCTAATTACTATTGTCAGTGGAATATTGAGTTTTGCTAGTGAAGTTGAAAGATCCAGCAACGCATTATGAATAAACGCCTGACATGACAAAGCCATATTATGGGCTTTCCATTGTTCAGGCGTTACGGTGAAAATAGCATGCACCTGTGCTTGTTTATCTTGGCAAGCGTGAAAGAGTGCCTTGTTATCTGTCACTCTTAAATCATGACGAAACCAAACTAAATGAACAGGGGACGGGTGCATGTAACCTCTCTTAATCTAACTTAGGATGTTGATCGATAAGGGATTGGCGTTTTTTCTGTAATGCTTCGATTTCTGCTTCAATATCTTCAACACGTTGTTCGATATTATCATAATGTTCAGAGAGAATTTCTTTTGCCTCTGATTTATCTGATGCCGCAGGTGTTGCACCTCGTAAAGGTTTATTTGCAGTTTCGATCATCTTGATACCGGTTATCAAACCGACAACAGCGACAATCATCAGATAATAAGCTGGCATATATAAATCACCGGTTGCTTCAACTAACCAAGCTGCTGCTGTTGGTGTGGCCCCTGCAATTAATACTGAAATATTAAAAGCAATTGCTAATGCACTATAACGAATATGGGTTGGGAAAATAGCCGGTAAGATTGATGCCATAACCCCAGTAAAACAGTTGAGTAAAACTGCAAGAATTAATAATCCTAAGAAAATTAAACCGATTTCATCACTGTTAATCATCATAAACGCAGGGTAAGCAAGGACAAACAAACCAATACTGCCACCAATAACAAACGGTTTACGGCCAATTTTATCACTCAATAACCCAATGACAGGTTGTACAAACAACATACCTATCATAATCGCGATGATGATCAGCACACCATGGTCTGCCGAATAATTTAAGTTATGAGATAAATAACTCGGCATATAAGTTAATAACATATAGTAGGTAACATTAGTGGCAATCACCAAACCTACACAGACGGTTAAGCTTTTCCAATATTTTGATGCAATTTCACGTAATGAAACACGAGGTGGATCTTGGATAGATTTACGATCGTCGCTATTCATTTCATCGACGTGTTGTTGGAATGCTGGGGTTTCTTCTAAAGCATGGCGTAAATATAGACCAATAAGACCTAATGGTAATGCTAAGAAGAATGGGATACGCCATCCCCACTCATGGAATGCTGTTTCTCCAAGGATAGTCGAGATAAGTACAACAACACCCGCACCCATAACAAAACCAGCAATAGAACCAAAGTCTAACCAGCTTCCCATAAATCCACGTTTACGGTCGGGTGAGTATTCAGCAACGAAAATCGCAGCGCCTGAATATTCACCACCAATAGAGAAACCTTGTGCTAATTTAGCGAGTAATAATAAGACTGGTGCCCAAATACCGATAGTTTCATAAGCAGGAATAAGACCGATGGCAAATGTACTGAGTGCCATAATGATGATGGTAACAGATAACACTTTCTGACGACCAAATTTATCCCCAAGCATCCCAAATACGACACCCCCTAACGGTCTTACAAGGAATGGTACTGAGAATGTGGCAAGGGCAGCAATCATCTGTACACCGGGTGATGCGCCAGGGAAGAATACTTGACCTAAGACATATGCAAGGAAGCCATAGACACCAAAGTCAAACCATTCCATGGCATTACCTAATGCTGCCGCCGTAATCGCTTTTTTAAGCTTACTATCATCAATAATAGTTATATCATTGATTCTTAGCGGTTTGTTTCTTTTTTTCTTCATTTTCATATTAAGTGACCTTTATTAAGGTATTCGTAATTTCTTGTTGTTCAATTAATTAAAAGAAATGAAGTGACTATTTGTTAGCGAGAAGAATGAGTAATAAAAATTCACTAAAAAACAGCTTACTTCTACTAAGTTTAAATTTAAATAGTGGTATTAAGCTAATAGATAAGAGAATATTTATTAAGTATAGATGAGATTGAATAAGATATTAGAATGTTTTCTTTGTTGTTTTGATATAACAAAACAGAGCCTCTAAGTATTAAAACGTGATCAATATCATAACGTAATTCTGCTTTTCTGTAAAATTTATGGCGTTATTGACGGGTTATTTGCGTTAAGGCAATTGAAAGCTTCGCAAAAATAAATGAAAAAACAAATTTGTTTTTTGTTTTAATAACAGTGTGTTATATCCTTTTTCTGTTTTTTTGATTCAGGCTAACGCATTTATATGAGCATTGTGCATAATACAAAGATTGATAGATAAGTAGAAAATAATAACACCTTATTTTGCTTTATTATTCTTTCGAATAGTTAAAGTGAATGTGTGGATAATAGAATAGATCTCGCTATTCTTATTATAAGATTAAATCAAGATAGTATGACGAGATATCACGACAGAAATATCAAAGATAGTTTATCTAGTGCTCATATTTAGAATAAAAATTAATAATTAACCGCGCATTTGTGCAAATTAACCCGGGTGCCTCTATGAATATTAATCAACTGAAAAGCTTTGTTGAAGTCGTAAAAAATAATTTCAACATTACTAATGCGGCTGAAAAACTATACACCTCTCAACCGACAATCAGTAAGCAACTAAAAATATTAGAAGATGAGCTCAGTGTGTCACTGTTTGTGCGTAAAAATAATAATTTATTAGCATTAAGTCCGATGGGTAAAGAAGTCCATAAAATTGCTTGTGATATTCTTGGGCAAGTTGATCGAATCAAAAGCATTGTGGCTGAAGAAGATCGTAATAAAAAAGTCGATTTACATATTGCGACAACACACACTCAAATACGTTATTCATTGCCGAATGTGATTGATCATTTTCGTCACTATTACCCTAATATTTCACTACATTTTCATCAAGGCGCACCAGCTCAATTAGCAGAAATGGTTAAAAACGGCGATGTGGATTTTGCTATCGCAACAGAGTCTATGCACCTTTATGAAGATCTGATTACACTGCCTTGTTACCGCTGGACTCGTAGTTTATTAGTTCCTTATGATCATCCTCTTGCCTTATTGAAAGATGATGAGCAGGTTACCATCGAACAAATGGCAGAGTATCCATTGATTACCTATGTTTTTGGTTTTACAAGAGGATCTAAATTAGACAAGGTATTTTATAAAAATAATCTTAAGCCCAAAGTAGCATTAACAGCGACGGATACAGAGATTATTAAATACTATGTTAAGCGACATTTAGGTATCGGTGTTATTGCCACCGCCTCTTATGATGAGACTGAAGATGGTGACGCATTAAAATGTATTAATATCGATCATTTAGTGCAACCGAGTTACACCCATATTTGTGTCAGTAAACATACCCATATGAAAGATTATATGCATGAGTTTATTTCTCTTTATGCTCCTCACATTGATAAAAATATTATTCAGATGCCAGAACAGTGGGGAACACAATGGCACAGTAAAGAGGTCTACCAAGGATTACCTGATTTACGTTCAGTCAATGTGAATAATAGTGTTGCAGAATAGAAGTCAGAATAAAAAAAGCCCGTTTTTTGCGGGGGCAATAACGGGCTTAAGGCAGAATAATAAGCGTTTAACGAGTCAGAATATTAACAAAAATCTGAGCACCGACTAGTAAACAATCATCATCGACAAAATAAGGATTTGCGTGAAGGTAATTATTAATACCTTTCGCTTGATTACCACTTCCTAAGAAGAACATGGCACCGACTTTACCTTTTGTGGCATTAACCATATAGCTAAAGTCTTCACTGCCTGTCATTGGCTTACCGTTTGATTCAATATTCTCTTCAGGTAAGAATTTACGCATTGCATCTAATAAATGCTGATGTGCAGTTGGATGATTGACAACTGCAGGGTATCCGCTATAGCTTAATGTGGTTTTAAATCCACCCGCTGTACTACGAGCCACAATTTCATCAAAACTCGCTTTTAGTACTTGGTCGGTATTTTCATCCATAGAACGGATCGTACCGCGAGCTTGTACGTGATCAGCTAATGCATTAGGGATTGTTCCCCCATTGATCATGCCACAACCAAAGACTGCTGGGCTAAATGGATCTGTCTTTTTCGCAACAACATAATCCATATAATCAATTAAGCGAGTGGCTTCACGAATGGCATCTAAGCCTTTGTGTGGTGTTGAACCATGTGCAGAAACGCCATAAACATCTAATGTCCATGCAGAGCCATAAGATGACATCACACCATCATTAAAGCGAACACAACCCGTTTCAATGGCGGCATCGTTATGGAGTGCATAAGTTTCATCAACGCCTTCCATGCAACCGAGTTCAACCATTTTTTCAGCGCCAGGTACACGCATATCTTCTTCAGCCATTTGGAAAATAAAGCGAACGTTCGCGCTCATCTCTTCTTTATTTTCGGCAAGATACTTGGCACTGGTTAATGCCATGGTCATATGAGTATCGTGACCACAGTTATGTGCACAACCTTGGTGAACTGAACTATGTTCATTATTCGTTAAGTCTGGCATTTCTAATCCGTCCATATCAGCACGGATAGCAATTAATGGAAATTCAGCATTAACAATTAAGTCTGCTGTGAAACCAGTATACCCATCAAAAGTTTTAATTTGATAACCAAAACTTTCCATTAATTCACGGCAATACTTTGATGTCTTATATTCTTCACCTGATAACTCAGGTATTTTGTGCAAGTCTTGTCGTGTTTTTTTACTAAAGTCATTTAATTGAAAGAGTTTTTCACTGACATTATAAATATTATTCATTAGATAACTCCCTGGATCGTAAATCCAATTTGCGCGACGATTGATGCTCCAAAGAAACAACAAGTTGAAACAATC
Organism: Proteus penneri; assembly: GCF_003144535.1. Lineage (GTDB taxonomy): Bacteria > Pseudomonadota > Gammaproteobacteria > Enterobacterales > Enterobacteriaceae > Proteus > Proteus penneri. The sequence continues at coordinate 164,015 of NZ_PHFJ01000011.1, forward strand.
ATGAAAATAAGAATAACTTTCCATGACATTTTCTTAAGTTCTTCTAATTGACCACCAACAGATAAACCAGCAAATGCTAATAAAGGCACACAACAAGATAAGAAAGAGACTTTACCAATAGAACTAATAAAGAAATCTCTTACTGGTGTTTCGGGTAAACAAATAAGTATCCCAATAATTGTTGCATAAGCAAATGTTGGTAAAGATGAAGGTAAATAATGTTTTGCAACGAGTGAAATAAATACCACTAATGACATAGCAATAAAGCTATCCCACATTGCATAAAGAGCGATCCCTGATGTTAACGTCTGAGTAAACATTGCCAGTAAAATAGCAACGAATACAAATTTCATATCAATAATTATATTTTTCATGCAGTTTTGCCTCTGGTGAAAATTTTATAAATTTTTTCTGAAAGAGGTAAACCTAAATAGGTTAATGACAGTGCGCCAAGTGCTGATGATAATAAGTTAGATGCAGCGGCAACACTTAATACTTGCTGTGCTAATGTTTCATCAAGACCATTAATTAACGCACCTGATGCAGCACTTAACATGGAACCAGAACCCACGCCAGAGCCTGCAGCAAGTGCAAGTGGGTGTAATCCGGTTAATGGCGCAATACTACCTAATACGCTAAACCACAAAGTACCGATAACAGAACCACATAAATAGATGGCTAATACGCCAATATATTCTTGTGAGCCTGTACCAAATTTACCTTGAATTACAGCAATAGAAGGTTCACGGCTAATAGACGAACAAGCACCAATTGCACGACGACCAAATCCAAATTTAATCGCTAATGGAACTGCAATTAATACAGGTAATAAGTTTCCGAGTTCCTGAACAAATAAAGGAATACCGACACTTAAAATCATTTTAATATTAGGAACAATCATTCCTGCATATTGTGTACCTAAAATAAGTAGGCTGAAACCTACCATTTTACCGCAGAAGCCTTCTTCTTTTTCTGTAAATAATTTACCCCATACTTTAATTTTTTTACGGGTAAATCCAGCAGATATACACATACCAATAATTACAGCAAATAACATTGGTAAAATAGGTATTACCGCAATGCCAATCTTAATTTCTTTTTTACCAATGACATATTGTGAAATAAAAATTAAGAAAAGGACTGCCAGAATACTAATAAAGAAAACCTTTATCGGACTTCTACTTTTGTCCATCCGTTAATCTCCGTTGAAAAATAATCAGGCTTTATTCTAGAGGACAAAAAGCAAAAGGTAGCGTGACCAATGTCATGTTTATTTCATACCTCTTTTTCATGGAGCATGAAATAATGCAATGGTAATAAATTTATTAACAAATAGAGGAAAGTTAAATTTTTTAATAAAGACAGTGAGTAAGGCTGAAATGAGTCAGCTTAATTGTTAATAAAGATGTAATGAGAAAAATAATAATTAAAAATTATTTTAATTATTAAAATAATCCTATAATAAAATTTTGTCTACACTTTAGTAAATAATAATACGTTATTAATGAGATATATTCTTATTTGGTGCGGTTATTATAAATTTAATGAATGTATTTGAAAGTGATATTTTATTCTTTGTATTTTTAAGGGCGGATCTTATCTTCACAGTGACATTATAACGATTGGTGTTATTCTTTATATTTGAGTTAGTAAGATTATTTTCTCTGCAAGCTGGTGAGGAAGAGAGATAGAATATGGGAAGGAAATAAATGTAGCTCGCAGAGAGGCACAATTCACCCAAAACTGAGGAAAAACATCACCATGAGTAAGCAAACAGTTGCAACCTATATTGCTAAAGTACTCCATAATGCAGGTGTAAAACGTATTTGGGGCGTGACAGGAGATTCTCTCAATGGATTAAGTGATAGTTTGCGAAAGATGGGAACGATTGAGTGGATGGGAACTCGCCATGAAGAAGTTGCTGCTTTTGCTGCAGGAGCAGAGGCGGCAGTTAATGGCCAATTAGCGGTTTGCGCAGGCTCTTGTGGGCCGGGAAATTTACATCTTATCAATGGGCTTTTTGATTGCCATCGTAATCATGTTCCTGTGTTAGCCATTGCTGCACATATTCCTTCTGCTGAAATTGGTAGTAATTATTTTCAAGAAACACATCCGCAAGAACTTTTTCGCGAATGTAGCCATTATTGTGAATTAGTCTCAAATCCAGAGCAGATCCCTCAAGTGCTTGCTATTGCAATGCGAACCGCTATTTTAAAAAAAGGGGTCTCAGTTGTTGTTTTACCGGGAGATGTTGCACTAAAACCAGCTCCAGAAGATGCGCATGAAAACTGGTATCCGTTGCAGTCTCCACTCATCATGCCAAATCGTTTCGAAATCGAAAAATTATCTGATGCATTGAATAATGGAAAAAATATCACCTTAATGTGTGGTGCTGGATGTGCTCAAGCTCGTGATGAAGTGATTAAACTGGCTCAAACATTAAAAGCGCCTGTTGTACATGCATTGCGAGGGAAAGAATACATTGAGTGGAATAACCCCTATAGCGTGGGCATGACAGGATTAATTGGTTTTTCATCGGGTTATCATGCGATGGAAAATGCTGATACGTTAGTGCTATTAGGTACGCAATTCCCTTATCGTGCATTTTATCCATCAAAAGCCAACATTATCCAAATCGACATTAATCCAAGTAGTATTGGTTCGCATTGTCATGTTGATATGGCGATGGTTGGCGATATTAAAGCCACTCTGAATGCGATACAACCTCGTTTAAAAGAAAAAACAGACACAGCTCATCTTGATGCTTCCTTAAAACATTATGCCAAAGCACGGCAAGATCTGGATGCACTTGCACAACCTAGTGAGCGTGAGCTTATTCACCCACAATACTTGGCACGCCGATTAAGTGAACTGGCAAATGATGATGCCATTTTTACCTGTGATGTCGGAACACCAACAGTATGGGCCGCCCGTTATGTTGGGATGAATGGAAAACGTCGTTTACTGGGCTCTTTTAATCACGGCTCTATGGCAAATGCGATGGCTCAAGCCATTGGTGCACAATCGTTAGATAGAAAACGTCAAGTTGTGGCAATGTGTGGTGATGGTGGATTTACCATGTTAATGGGGGATTTTATCTCGTTAGCGCAAATGAATTTGCCAGTGAAAGTAATTATTTTTAATAACAGCGTATTAGGTTTTGTGGCGATGGAGATGAAAGCTGGTGGTTATTTAACGGATGGCACAGATTTGCATAACCCAGATTTTGCTGCTATTGCTAATGCATCTGGTATCAAGGGTATTCGCGTTGAAAACGGTGAAGATCTGGATCATGCACTTAAAGAAGCCTTTGAACATGATGGCCCTGTAATTGTGGATGTGGTAACCGCAAAACAAGAGCTTTCTATGCCTCCTGAAATTAAATTTGAACAGGCTAAAGGCTTTAGTTTGTATATGATGAAAGCGATTATTAATGGTCGTGGTGATGAAATCGTTCAACTAGCCAAAACCAATTGGTTACGTTAATCGTTTTATTTAAAGTATAAATTGTAGATAAATAGATCAAACCCTATCAACATAAGCCGATAGGGTTTTTTATTATTGCGCTTTCTCTGTTAAACAGAAGTTTTCAATTAGTTGCCCCATTAATTCACGAGTTGGTTCAATAAATGCCATATCAATAAATTCATCAGGCTGGTGGGCTTGTTCAATAGAACCTGGGCCCAAAACTAAGGTAGGGCAGAGATCTTGAATAAACGGCGCTTCAGTACAGTAATTCACCGTTTGCGCTTTCTCACCTAATAATTTTTCGATCACGGCGACCATTTTATGATCGGTGGGGCACTCATAACCGGGAATAGGATCATGTAGCGCTTCAACACTTAAACGCCCCGGCCAACGTGCTTTTACGGGCGCTAACGTTTCGTGTAGTAAATCATCTAAATCTTGCAATGTAAGTCCAGGTAATGGGCGAATATCCATATGTAATTCACAGCAAGCACAAATCCGATTTGCTGCATCACCGCCATTAATATAACCAAAGTTCATGGTGGGATAAGGGATTACAAATGCAGGGTTGTTATAGCGCGTTTTTAGCGTATCGCGCAGTGTACTCAGGTGAGTAATGGATTCATGCATTAGCTCAATCGCGTTCACACCTTTTTCTGGATCGCTAGAATGTCCTGATTGTCCCGTAATGCGTATCGCATTCGATAAATGCCCTTTATGAGCACGAATAGGTTTTAGGGATGTTGGTTCGCCAATAATGGCAAAATCAGGGCGGATTGCGGTATGAGCGGCAAAATAACGTGCCCCTGCCATAGAGGTTTCTTCATCTGCGGTAGCAAGAATATAAAGAGGATGAGTTAACGTTTTAGTATCGACATCCCGCAATGCATCAAGAATAAAGGCAAAAAAGCCTTTCATATCCGCAGTGCCTAAGCCGTATAACTTATTTTCTTTCTCTGTCAGTGTAAAAGGATCTTGTGTCCAACGACCTTCATCAAACGGCACTGTGTCAGTGTGACCACAAAGTAATAACCCGCCTTTGCCTGTTCCTAATGTTGCTAAAAGGTTAAATTTTCCTCGAGTTTCAGGTACAGGTTGAATTTCAATTGAAAAACCTAATGTTTCCAACCAATTAGCAAGCAAATTAATCAGTGATTCGTTGCTTTGATCGTTCTTAGCATCTGTAGCACTGATAGAGGGCGTTGCAATTAATTGACGATAAATCTCAATAAATGTAGGTAATTTAATATTCACTGTTGACAGCCTTTCTTCATAATAGTATCAATATTCATGCACTTTTTTTGAATAAAAATACATTAATCGGTTTGTGTTCATAGTACAAGGTAAGAATGACATGTTAAATACTCTGATTGTAGGAGCAAGTGGTTACACTGGCGCTGAATTAGCCGCCTATCTTCAGCAGCATCCTCATGTGAATTTGAGCAGACTGATGGTATCAGCTCAAAGTGCAGATGCAGGAAAGTGCTTTTCTGAACTTCATCCTCAATATCGTGGCTTAGTGGATCTCCCTTTAGAGCCAATGGTTGATGTTGTGAAAGCGGCTGAAAATATTGATATCGTTTTTTTAGCAACAGCCCATGAAGTCAGCCATGACATTGCCCCGATTTTTTTAGAGCAAGGTTGTGTGGTGTTCGACTTATCGGGTGCCTATCGAGTACAAAACAAGCATTTTTATCAACAATACTATGGATTTGAACATAAGAATACTGATTGGTTATCACAGGCAGTTTATGGATTAGCTGAATGGAATGCTGACATTATCAGTCAGGCGCAATTAATTGCTGTGCCAGGCTGTTATCCAACAGTTTCTCAGTTGTCATTAAAACCCTTAGTGGAAGCGGGGGTGTTAGATACCGCGCAATGGCCAGTCATTAATGCCACCAGCGGTGTAAGTGGTGCAGGTAGAAAAGCCTCTTTAACCAGCAGTTTTTGTGAGGTGAGTTTGCAACCTTATGGCGTGTTTACTCATCGTCATCAACCCGAAATTGCAACACATCTGGGTATTGATGTGATTTTTACCCCTCACTTAGGCAATTTTGCCAGAGGGATCTTAGCCACTATCACCTGTAAGTTAAAAGCTGGCGTGACACAAGAGAATGTCAGACAAGTCTTTGATGATGCTTATCAAGACAAGCCATTAGTGCGTGTTTATGACAAAGGATTACCTGCATTAAAAGCCGTGGTAGGAACTGCATTTTGTGATATTGGGTTTGCTCAACAAGGTGAACATCTGATTGTAGTCGGTGTTGAAGATAACTTATTGAAAGGGGCTGCTGCACAAGCAGTGCAATGTATGAATATTCGGTTTGGTTTCGCTGAAACCGAATCACTTATTTAAATAATGAGTAGGGAAGTTTCATGGAACCATTAATTATCAAACTGGGTGGTGTGCTTCTTGATAACGAAGAAGCGTTAACACGGTTTTTCACCGCATTACAACAATATCGCTCAACGCATTCTCGTCCTTTAGTCATCGTACATGGTGGTGGCTGTTTGGTGGATGAATTGATGGGTAAATTGCAATTACCTGTCGTGAAAAAGCAAGGCCTGCGTGTCACACCTGCAGATCAGATAGATATCATCACAGGAGCACTGGCCGGAAGTGCTAATAAGACCTTGTTATCGTGGGCAACTCAGTTTGGGCTTAATGGGGTGGGACTTTCTTTGGGTGATGGGCAATTAGCAAAAGTCACTCAAATCAATGAAGAGTTAGGCCATGTAGGAAATGCAACTCCCGGCTCTCCTGATTTACTCAATTTATTATTAGGTGCGGGCTATCTACCTATTATCAGTTCTATCGGTATGACTGAAAAAGGTGAGCTGATGAATGTGAATGCTGATCAAGCCGCAACCGCTATTGCTGAAACACTAGGCGCTGATTTAGTCCTACTTTCCGATGTCAGTGGCATTTTAGATGGCAAAGGTCAGAAAATTGCAGAGATGTCAGCCGAAAAAGCACAGACATTAATTGACCAAGGTATCATCACTGACGGCATGATAGTGAAAGTAAACGCAGCGTTAGAAGCGGCTAAAACACTTGGTAGACCTGTTGAAATCGCAAGTTGGCGCCATGCTGAAAAACTGACGACACTGTTTAATGGTGTTGCAGTCGGAACCCGTATTTTAGCTTAAAAAATCACTCTAGAAATCTTATTGCTATTTGATAGTTGGCAGAATTTAAACAAATTGGGAATTGAAGGTTATCACTATGACTAAAGGTATTAAGAAAATCGTACTAGCGTACTCAGGCGGATTAGATACTTCGGCGATCATTCCTTGGTTAAAAGAGCATTACGATAACTGTGAAGTTGTCGCTTTTGTGGCGGATGTCGGTCAAAGCCGTGATGATTTAGTGGGTGTAGAACAAAAAGCATTGGCATCAGGTGCTTGCGAGTGTCATATCGTCGATTTACGTGAAGAATTTATCAAAGATTACGTTTACCCTGTATTAAAAACAGGTGCTTTATATGAAGGTAGCTACTTATTAGGTACTTCAATGGCTCGTCCTGTTATTGCTAAAGCTCAAGTAGAGTTGGCATTAAAATTAGGTGCTGATGCTGTTGCTCATGGTGCAACAGGTAAAGGTAACGATCAGGTTCGTTTTGAAAGCACTTATGCGGCACTTGCTCCACAGCTGAAAGTGGTTGCGCCTTGGAGAGAGTGGGATTTACGTTCTCGTGAAGCACTGCTGGATTATCTGAAAGTCCGTAATATTCCTACTACTGCGACACTTGAGAAAATTTATAGCCGTGATGAAAATGCATGGCATATCTCAACGGAAGGTGGTGTATTAGAAAGCCCATGGAATGCATCAAATGAAGATTGTTGGGCATGGACTGTTGATCCTAAGAAAGCGCCAGAAACACCAGAATTAGTCACTGTTACAGTTAAAGCGGGTGAAGTTGTCGCGGTAAACGGTAAAACACAATCACCTTTTGAGTGTTTAGATGCATTAAATACATTAGGTGTTAAGCACGGTATTGGACGTATTGATATTGTTGAAAACCGTTTAGTGGGAATGAAATCTCGTGGCTGCTATGAAACTCCAGGGGGCACTATCATGATGGCAGCTCTGCGTGGTGTTGAGCAACTTGTTCTTGATAGAGATGCGTTTAAATGGCGTCAACAACTGGGTTTAGAGATGTCGTATGTGGCTTATGACGGTCGTTGGTTTACGCCAATCCGTGCTTCACTACAAGCGGCTGCAGAATCGCTGGCACAAGATGTGAATGGCGAAGTGGTTTTAGAGCTTTATAAAGGCCATGTGAATGCCATTCAGAAAAAGTCAGAAAATAGCCTGTACTCTGAGGAATTTGCAACCTTTGGTGAAGATGAAGTTTACGATCACAGTCATGCTGAAGGTTTTATCCGTTTATATTCTCTGCCATCACGTATTCGTGCACTGAGCAAAAAATAACGTAAGGCAATAGAGTGGTGCTAACAAGCATCACTCTCACTCTTTTTTATTACACAGAATAGATACAGGAAGCGATTATGGCACTCTGGGGTGGACGTTTTAGTCAGGAAGCTGATCAACGGTTTAAACAATTCAATGATTCACTGCGGTTTGATTTTCGACTGGCACAACAGGATATCTTTGGCTCAGTAGCTTGGTCTAAAGCGTTAGTCACCGTTGGTGTGTTATCACAAGATGAACAAGCTCAACTTGAGCAAGCTTTAAATGAATTATCAGAAGAAGTAACGGCAAACCCGCAGTCTATTTTGCAAAGTGATGCAGAAGATATCCATAGTTGGGTTGAAAGTAAGCTCATTGCCAAAGTGGGTGATTTAGGTAAAAAATTACATACGGGGCGTAGTCGTAATGATCAGGTCGCAACAGATTTAAAATTATGGTGTAAAGAAGAAGTTATTCATCTTCGCCAAGCGATTGTTGAGTTACAAAAAGCGTTAGTTATTACCGCAGAAAAAAATCAAAATGCGGTGATGCCGGGTTATACCCATTTACAACGTGCTCAACCAGTAACATTCGCACACTGGTGTTTAGCCTACAATGAAATGTTAGCTAGAGATGAAAGCCGTTTAGCCGATGCTTTGAAACGTTTGGATATCAGTCCACTAGGATGCGGTGCATTAGCGGGTACAGCTTACGGTATCGATCGTGAACAATTAGCGGAATGGTTAGGTTTTGCGAGTGCAACTAACAATAGTTTAGACAGTGTATCCGACCGTGATCATGTCTTGGAGCTATTATCTTGCGCATCTATTGGGATGGTACATTTATCTCGTTTTGCAGAAGATCTTATTTTCTTTAATAGTGGTGAAGCGGGCTTTATTGAATTATCAGACAAAGTGACCTCTGGCTCATCATTAATGCCTCAAAAGAAAAATCCAGATGCACTTGAACTTATTCGTGGGAAATGTGGACGTGTTCAAGGTGCATTAACGGGCATGATGATGACCTTAAAAGGTCTGCCTTTGGCTTACAATAAAGATATGCAAGAAGATAAAGAAGGGTTATTTGATGCTATTGATACATGGTCTGATTGCTTGCATATGGCAACATTAGTTCTTGATGGCATTAAAATCCGTCGTCCTCGCTGTGAAGAAGCCGCTAAACAAGGTTATGCCAACGCGACTGAACTGGCAGATTATCTTGTTGCTAAAGGCGTGCCATTTCGTGAAGCTCACCATATTGTGGGTGAAGTGGTTGTTTGCGCCCTTGAGCAAGGTAAAGCGATTGAAGAGCTTCCGCTTTCTGAATTACAGATGTTTAACAGTAAAATTATGATTGATGTGTACGATATTTTATCGCTTCAATCATGTTTAGATAAACGTCTTGCAAAAGGGGGTGTTTCTCAAAAACAGGTTGCTTATGCGATAGCAAAAGCCAAAGAAGTTTTAAATATAGATAAATAAGAAAAGAGTTTATTTAAGACAACTTACTGTTATTAAAAAAGAACAGGGTGAACTTCACTCTGTTTTTTTATTTTAAATTGCCGATAATATCGAAAAAGAGAGACAGAATAACATTCGACTGATAGAAAAATTTATCAGTTACTATATTATCTATAGACATTAACTATCAGCAATAAATGTGGGATCTGCAATGAATATCCGTGACTTGGAATATCTGGTGGCTCTAGCTGAGCATAAACATTTTCGTCGGGCGGCAGATTCTTGCCATGTGAGCCAGCCAACATTAAGTGGTCAAATTCGTAAACTTGAAGATGAACTCGGTGTAATGTTACTTGAAAGAACGAGCCGTAAGGTTTTGTTTACCCAGCAAGGCTTATTGCTGGTGGATCAAGCGAAAACTGTTTTACGTGAAGTAAAAGTGCTACAAGAAATGGCTTCATTGCAAGGCGAAAGTATGGCGGGACCTTTACATATTGGGCTTATCCCTACTGTTGGCCCTTATTTATTGCCCCACATCATTCCTGAATTACATAAAAACTACCCTAAGTTAGAGATGTACCTTCATGAAGCACAAACTCATAGCTTATTAGCTCAATTAGATAGTGGAAAACTCGATTGTGCAATTTTAGCAATGGTTAAAGAGAGTGCACCGTTTATTGAAGTGCCTTTATTTGAAGAGCCAATGAAATTAGCGATTTATGAAGGACATCCATGGCATGAACGTCGCTCTGTGCCGATGGGTGACTTAGCGGGTCAACGTTTATTAATGTTAGAAGATGGACACTGTTTACGCGATCAAGCGTTAGGGTTCTGTTTCCAAGCTGGCGCAAAAGAAGATACTCATTTTAGAGCAACGAGCTTAGAGACATTACGTAATATGGTCGCTGCTGGTAGTGGAATAACCTTATTACCTGATTTATCCGTACCTCAAGAACAAAAACGTGATGGAGTGTGTTACTTAGAATGTACCGATCCAAATCCATCACGTTCTATTATTTTGGTTTATCGTCCCGGATCGCCTTTGCGTAATCGTTATGAACAATTAGCAGAGACAATCCGTGAACATATGACCGCATTTTATGCAGAAAAACAAAACGCATTAAAATAAGCGGTTTAAACCATTAAGCGCCGCAACACGATAGGCTTCTGCCATTGTTGGATAGTTGAAGGTGGTATTAACGAAATACTCGATAGTATTACCTTCACCTTTTTGCTCCATAATTGCTTGGCCGATATGAATAATTTCAGCCGCACGCTCACCGAAACAGTGAATACCTAAAATCTGCTTGGTTTCACGGTGGAAGAGAATTTTCAAACTCCCCACATTCATACCTGCTATTTGTGCTCTTGCCAGATGTTTAAATTGAGCTCGACCCACTTCATAAGGGATTTTCATTGCAGTGAGTTGTTGCTCTGTTTTACCAACAGAACTAATTTCAGGAATGGTGTAGATCCCCGTTGGAATATCTTCAATTAAATGTGTTTCTGATTTTCCGGTTGTGATTGCTAAAGCCGCAATTCGGCCTTGATCATAAGCGGCTGAAGCTAGGCTTGGATAACCAATAACATCACCTACGGCATAAATGTGTTCACAACTGGTTTGGTAGTGGGCATTAACAGAAACGAGCCCACGACTATCTGTTTTAATACCGACGTTTTCTAAGCCTAGAGTGTCTGTATTTCCTGTTCGGCCATTCGCATAAAGTAGACAATCTGCTTTGACTTTTTTACCTGATTTTAGGTGAACAATAACACCATCATCGACACCTTCAATGCTTTCGTATTCTTCATTATGACGAATAACAATGCCGTTATTCCAGAAGTGATAAGAAAGTGCATCAGACATCTCTTGATCAAGGAAAGACAATAGGTGATCACGAGTATTGATTAAATCTACTTTTACTCTTAATCCTCTAAAGATAGAGGCATATTCACAACCAATGACACCTGCGCCATAAATAATGACATGGTGAGGCTCATGCTCTAAATCGAGAATAGTGTCACTGTTATAAATACGAGAATGAGAAAAATCGACATCTGGCGGGCAATAAGGGCGAGAGCCCGTTGCAATAATAAAGTTATCAGCCGAAAGAATATCGCAAGTACCATCAGGATAACGCACGCTGACCCGGTGTTCGTCAATAAATGCGGCTTCACCCGAATACATCGTACAATTATTACGCTCGTAAAAACCTTGACGCATTTTAGTCTGCTGACTAATCACGGTGCTGGCTTGACGAAGTATTTGAGAAAAAGAGGAGTTAATAAGACGAGATTGGTCGCTATAAAGTGGGTTTTGATTAAACTCGATAATGCGACTTACTGCATGGCGTAGGGCTTTGGAGGGAATGGTACCCCAATGCGTACAGCCACCACCAACTTTGTTATAACGTTCTATAACTGCGACGCGTTTTCCTTGTTTAACAAGCCCCATGGCCGCGCCTTCACCGCCAGGACCTGAACCGATAACAATGGCATCGAAATGAGAATGTTGCATAGGAAGAGACCTGTTTTATACAAACCGACAACGGTATATTAACATTAGAATGAATAATAGCCCAATTGACATTAAGGGCATTAGTCACACTTTGTTGAGTTTTTATGAGAATGTGTCTTGAGAGATGATTGTACGCACTGCTTTTTTAACAAAGTTTGATATATTGAGCATAAACCAAATTAGGATTATCAGGATTTCTGTGAGTAATAATATTGGCATCAGAGCTAAACAAAAAGAAAAAACCCGTCGCTCTTTAATTGAAGCAGCTTTTAGCCAACTCAGTGCCGAGCGTAGTTTTACCAGTTTAAGTTTACGAGAAGTCGCTAGAGAGGCGGGTATTGCGCCTACCTCATTTTATCGCCATTTTAAAGATGTGGATGAACTTGGGCTGACAATGGTTGATGAAAGTGGATTGATGTTACGCCAACTGATGCGACAAGCACGTCAACGTATTGCGAAAGGTGGTAGCGTTATTAGAACATCAGTAGCCACTTTTATGGAATTCATTGGCAATAATCCTAATGCGTTTCGATTATTATTACGTGAGCGTTCTGGGACTTCGGCGGAATTTCGTGCCGCAGTCGCACGAGAGATCCAACATTTTATTGCAGAACTGGCAGACTATCTTGAGCAAGAGAGTCATATGCCACGTTATTTTACAGAAATGCAATCTGAAGCAATGGTCACTATTGTATTTAGTGCAGGCGCAGAAGCACTGGATATCGATATTGAAAAGCGTCAACAATTAGAAGAAAGATTAGTTATACAGCTGCGAATGATTGCTAAAGGTGCCTATTATTGGTATCGACGTGAGCAAGAAACGCAAATACCTCAACAAGATAACCCAGAGATAAAGAAAAAAACGCATCAGAAAGGAGACAAATGATGGAACAAAATCGCTGTGAAAAAAGCACGCTATTACTTGCCGCAGTCATTGGTGTCGCTTTACATGGTACATATTCAAGTTTTTTTAACCCGTTGATTGAAACGTGGTCGGTTTTCCCACTCGTCAGTTTAATCTTGGCAGTTTACTGTTTATATCAGCGCTATTTAAATCAACCTATGACTGATGGAATGCCTAAGTTGATTTTTTCATTCTTTTTATTAGGCTTCTTCGGTTATAACGCTTACACCAGAACCGTTAACCCTGAATGGGGTTCAAACTTCTTCTCTTCAGTTTGTATTGTTATCGTTGCGTTATGGATTTATCGTCAGTTCAAACATCGTCAACGTTTACGTATACAGGCAGAAGAAGCTGAGAGAGCATCACAAGCAGAACAGTACTAGTCTGTACTTATCTATTTGTTGTAAACACAGCGAAATTTTGACACCAGCAAGTTATCTTGCTGGTGTTTTTGTTTTTATTCGCGTTATTAAAGGATTTTTTACTCTAAGAAGAGAAATAAGCAGTTATCTTTTTTCTAATAACACACCACATTCCATATGATGGGTATATGGGAATTGATCAAATAAAGCTAATTTGCTGATTTTATGTGTTTTTGTTAGGGTTTCTAAATTTTGGCACAATGTTTCTGGGTTACAAGAAATGTATAAAATGCTAGGGTAAGTTTTAACCAGTTCTACAGTTTTCTCATCTAAACCACTACGAGGTGGATCGACAAAAATGGTTTCACATTGGTAATCTTTTAAATCAATCCCTTCTAGACGTTTAAATTCTCTTACCCCATTCATTGCTTGTGTAAAATCTTCCGCAGACATGCGAATAATTTTCACATTATTAATATGGTTCATTGCAATATTATATTGCGCGGCATAAACAGAAGGTTTTGCGATTTCTGTTGCCAGTACGCGATCGAAATTACGCGCGAGTGCTAATGAAAAGTTGCCATTACCACAATACAACTCAAGCAGATCACCTTTCGCGTTTTCTGTTGCCTTTAATGCCCATTCCAACATTTTAATATTGACCTGAGCATTAGGTTGCGTGAAGCTATTTTCAACTTGGCGATAAATCATCTCTTTACCTGCGACAGGTAACACTTCATCAATAAAATCGTTATCGAGCATAATTTTTGTTTTATATGCACGACCGATTAACTGCACATCAAAGCCTTGAGCAATTAAGATCTGGCGTAATGCTTGTGCTTCTTGTTGCCAAGTTTCATCAATTTTCTTGTGATACAGCAAAGAGACAATAATTTTATTACTCAACGTAGAAAGATAATCAATCTGAAATAGTTTCTTTCTGAGTGTTGGTTTATCTTTTATTTCTGCCAACAAGACAACCATCATTTTATTAATAAGCTGGCTAGCAACCGGAAATTGGTCAACACGAATACGCTGCTTAGTCTCTTGGTCAAACATAATATGATAGAGAGAATCGTCTTCATGCCAGATACGGAATTCCGCACGCATACGATAATGCTGTTCTGGTGATGAAAAAACCTCTGCTTCAGGCGCATTAAAAGGAGCCATCATCGTTTGTAGACGTTGTGTTTTTTCATTCAGTTGAGACTGATATGTTTGCGTTGGTAATGAATTCTGCATGGTATCTCGCCTTTTTTTGGCAGTAATAAAGTTAAGCGAGCGAAATTGTAGAGATCCTCATGAAGATGTCCAGTATTCTTCATGTTCAATTTCTGGACTCAGTGGAGTTGAAATCGTAGCATAGCTGTTCGGTCTCCTAATAGGAGTGAAAAGGGAATCTGGTGCAAAGCCAGAACTGACGCGCAGCGGTAATAGGATCAAGGATAATAAAAGACACTACAAAGTACCTTAATAAGTACAGTGGGAAGTCATTATCTTAAATACACAAAATTGTTTATTTAACCTAGAGTCCGAAGACCTGCCGAAGACCTGTCGCATCTTAAATTAAATACGCGTTTTATTTAATTTTGGCGGCATCCTGCTACTTATTCTGTTGGATGCAGATTTTCATGAATAATAAAAAAGTTTTTCTTATTTCAAATATAGCGTTGAGTGTAATGGTGGGGAGTTTTAGTGCGTTTGCGAATAACAGCGATACATTAAGTGTGACAGCAAACCGCTTTCAAGAGCCGAACTCTTCTATTTTAGCACCTATCACCGTTGTTGAACGTGAACAGATTGATCGTTGGCAGAGTAATAGTGTTATTGATGTATTACGCAGAATGCCCGGTATTGATGTGGGGCAAAACGGTGGAATAGGGCAACAAAGCTCAATATTTGTCAGAGGTACAAATTCAAACCACGTGCTTATTTTAGTGGATGGTGTACGTTTAAATCAGGCTAATGTGTCTGGTAGTTCTGATATTAGCCAAATTCCGCTTTCTCTTGTTCAACGCATTGAATATATAAGAGGGCCTCGTTCTTCTGTTTATGGTTCAGATGCAATTGGTGGTGTGATTAATATCCTCACAGAAAGAAAAACAGAAGGAGGAACACTCAATGCCACAATGGGTTCTCATGGTTATCAAGAATATGATGGCTCTGTAAAACAAAAAATTGGTGATAAAACAACACTAACGGCGGCAGGTAGTTATCTCTATACCAAAGGCTACGATATAGAAGCGAGAGGTAATACAGGCGGGCATCCTCAACCTGATCGTGATGGTTTTATGAATAAGTCACTATGGTTAGGTGTTAATCACGATATAAATGATAACGTTTCTTTATTTGCAAGGGCTTATGGTTTTGATAATCGTACCGCTTATGATGCTGAACCAGATTATAACGATAATACTATTATTGTTGATACTCGCGCATTGTTTAGCCGCACTTATGATGCAGGTATGCAATTTCATCGTGATAACTACTCTTCTTCTTTAAATACCAGTTATAACTACACCAAAGACTATGATTACGATCCACATCAAGGTCGCTATGGTAAAGGCAGCCGGTTTACCAACTCTGAACAATATAATGTGCAGTGGGGTAATCACCTTTTATTAGGTAATGGCAGTGTAGGTGGTGGAGTGGATTGGCAACGTCAATCTGTTAAAGAAGGTTCTAATGGATTTCCTAATAAAGAACATTTCGATAATACAGGCTTATATCTAACTGGACAGCAAAAGTTAGGCAATGTGATTGCAGAAGCATCGGTACGTTCTGATCATCATTCTGAATACAATTGGCATACTACGTGGCAATCTAATTTAGCGTGGGAGTTCGTTGAGGGCTATCGTGTGATTGGTGGTTATGGTACAGCATTTAAAGCACCGACACTGATGCAACTTTATAGTGAATGGGGAAGTAATCCAAACTTACAACCCGAAAAGAGTAAACAGTGGGAGGGGGGCTTTGAAGGCGTAACAGGACCTTTAGAGTGGCGTTTGACTGCATATAGAAATAATATTACTAATTTAATTGAAGCTGATTCTAAGCAAGGATGGAAAAATTATAATATTGGAGAAGCTTTAATTAAAGGCGTCGAATTTACGGGTGAAATGGATACGTGGATTTTCCATCACACCTTTAATTACCAATATATAGATGCAAGAAATAAAGAAACGCACCAACGTCTTGATCGTCGAGCTCGTCAGCAAGTGAAATATCAGCTTGATTGGCAAGTCGAAAAATTAGATATGGGGGTGACTTACCAATATATCGGTCAACGTACTGATAAAGAGTATGATCCTTCAACTTATTCATCAAAACCTATTTCTCTAGGCGGTGTGAGTATTTGGGATTTAACTGCGTCATATCCTATTACATCGCATCTCTCAATTCGTGGTAGAATAGCCAACCTGTTTGATAAAGATTATGAGACAGCTTATGGCTATCGCACGCCAGGACGTGAATACTTCCTCACAGGAAGCTACAACTTCTGATGCACTATCTACCGCTAACCCTACTGTATTGATTTTTGATTCGGGGGTTGGCGGTTTATCTGTTTATCGTGAGATCCGTGAAAAATTACCGGATGCTCACTATATCTATGTTTTCGATAATGAAGCTTTCCCTTATGGAGAGAAATCACAAGAATTCATTATTGACCGTGTTGTTCGAATAGTTAGCGCGGTGGCTGAGAAGCACTTTCTCGCGGCAATTGTTATTGCCTGTAATACTGCTAGTACGGTAAGCCTTCCTGCTTTACGTGCAAAGTTTACTGATATTCCTATTGTGGGAGTTGTACCTGCTATTAAGCCTGCCGCTAAATTAACCTGTAATGGGGTCGTTGGATTATTAGCGACGAGAGCAACAGTTAAACGCCCTTATACCCATGAACTGATAGAACGCTTTGCAACTGATTGCAAAGTTCATTCTTTAGGTTCAGCCGAGCTGGTGGAACTAGCAGAAAGGAAACTTCATGGCGAGGAAGTTTCTCTAGATGCGCTTCGTAAAATTCTTACACCTTGGCTAAAAATGAAAGAGCCACCAGATACAGTCGTATTAGGCTGTACTCATTTCCCTTTATTAGCTGATGAACTTCTTTCTGTTTTACCTGATGGCACACGAATTATCGATTCTGGTGCTGCAATTGCACGAAGAACTGCGTGGTTGGTCGTAAATCAAGCGAAAATAAAAGGTTCAAATGAAATTAGCTTCGCTTATTGCTTAAAAGAAGATGAGAATAGCGAATTATTAAAACCTGTTTTAGCGGGTTTTGGCTTTGAATCGCTCAGAAAACTAGCGCTTTAAGTGCAATTTGGTGGAAAATTCAACGGTCAGTTAAAAAACTAAAAAAAAGTGTTGCCAGCTTCACAAAACTCCCTATAATGCGCCCTCGTTGTCACGGCAAACCACGCTAAGTGAACTGACTGAGAGAACAAAAAATAAAGTGAAAAGCCTTGAAAATAAACGCTTGACACTGAATGAGGAAGATGTAGAATGCACCTCCTCGCAACAACGCAGAAGACCGGAAACGGCAGC
>NZ_PHFJ01000012.1 GCF_003144535.1 Proteus penneri
TTGGATGGTGGGAAAAACTTTAGACCCACAAATGGGGGGTTTGGTATTCATACTGATCATCCCGGTTACTACTCTTCTTTTTTCGATATTATTGTAACCGATGAGGGGTTTTATTTAGGTAATTCATCATCTTCGCGCTTAAAAAATGATAGCCTTGATGATCCATGGTGGCAAAAATTTTATTTTGATCCTACCGATTCTAATTATGTCCATGATGATATAGGTGACGAAGAAATACCTTCAAATAATTTAAAAACCCCCTCGGGGCAAACTCGTTTTGATTGCAGTGCCCCTTCTATTTACCCTATTTCACAGGCAGAAAAATGATGAATACTAACCCCATTGGTTAGCTCCTGATAAAAGATCATCATTAACTTAAAAATAAAACAGCATCATCTTAATAAGGACAACCCATGTTATTACATCGATTTAAATTTCCCTTACTGTTTATTTTGAGTGCCACCCTATTAACCGGCTGTTTATCATTAAAAGAAAAAGCAGCAATTAAAACGGAGCAAGATAGAGCCGAACAACAACGTTTAATTGACGAGGAAATTAAAAGTTATGGTCCTCCCACCGTCATTTACCGTATTGATGACCACCGCTTTTTTACCTTAGAAAAATATAATGAAAGGCGCAGTGGCTCGACTTATTACAACAATACTCAAAAAGGAATACATCAAGAATTAATTCGATCCTCGGCTTGTCGTTATCAAGGTCGCTTAATCTGGGCAACCAAACGCGACGATGCTTTTGCTTTTCCGGGGGTATTGAGTCGTGTAACCAGTCGTTGCGCAGGAACAAAAACAGGTTGCGTTAACGTTATTCTTGTCACCTTGGATGATGGGAAAAACTTTAGGCCCACAAATGGGGGGTTTGGTGGTAATACTGATCATCCCGGTTATTACTCTTCTTTTTTCGATATTATTGTAACCGATGAGGGTTTTTATTTAGGAAAATCAACAGCTTCTCGTTTAAAAAATGATAATCTTGATGATCCTTGGTGGCGAAAATTTTATTTTGATCCCACTGATTCAAATTATGTCCATAGCAGTCTCGGGGATAAAGAATCCCCCTCTTCTGCACTAAAAACTCCCTCGGGGCAAACTCGTTTTGATTGCAGTGCCCCTTCTATTTACCCTATTTCACAGGCAGAAAAGTTATGAGCAATAGTAAGCCAACCCGTTGGCTAAAACCCAAAGAATGCCTTGATGGTAGTCAAGAATGGCGTTCTATCACCCATGCTGCCAATATTGGAGCAGAAATCCATGCTAAACCCCACTTACCCGGAATTATCATTTTTGTTCACGGGGTGAACTCAGAAGGAGAGTGGTATGAAGATGCTGAACGCGAACTTTGTTCAGGGCTTAATGAACGGTTAAATTTAACTAATACAGATTATCAATTAAAACAAAATGAATATTATGAACCCAAATTTATTTTAGATGAAAAAAATTATGATAATAGTCATTATATTTATGAAGAGCCCATTCGAACATTAAAAAAGTTAGGTAATTCCCCGGTGATCCGTTTTTATTGGGGATACCGTGCAACGGATGAAGATTTAGGTCAATATTGTATTCCATTAAAAAATAAAGCAGGAGAAAGCTACCACCGCTTAGTCAGTGAAATACTTAACCCCGAATACAGTCATGAAGATAAAAGATATTGGACCCCCGAAGATATAAAAAAATACAATATCGTACAAGAATACAATTCTCTGCCTTATCGTAAAAGACGCCTCTTTATTAATGAAAAAATTAAACATAAAGGCCCTTTTTTCTGGGGTGGAGGGCCATTTCAAAATGGCTGCAATAATTTAGTCAGTTTATGGAGTAAGAGTGGCTTTAGCAATCTCGCGATGTTATGGACTGTGATCCCAACGCCAATCCCTTTTAATGTACAAACCTTTAACCCTGAATCAGACCGGTTATTAACAAAGTCTCCTCCTCGTCACTATTATGCTCATGCTGTAAAACGGCTAGCCAATTTAGTCAAGAAAATACGTGAATACAATTCCCATGATACCGTTACCATTATTTCACACAGCCAAGGCACGATGATAGCGTTAGCCGCAGCAGCAATTGAAGCTCCTGATAGCCTCTTTGTTTTAAATTCTCCCTATGCTACCGAAGATAAATTTTTAAATAGCTACTCTTATATTTACAGTGAAAATATTGATCAAGCACAGCGTGAAGCCACGCTAAAAGCAATCATTGATAAGATTGCAAAAAACAAAAATAGATTAAAGGGATCGCCTTGTGGATATTCAAGTCTAGTTGTCGGAGAAAGTGAAGATAAAAAAAGTTGGACTCCTGATGTAATTATATATAAAGGGAATAAGCTTGATATTAGAGATAACGAGAATAAAGAAAATAAAAAAAATATCGAAATAAATAAGGAAAAATTCACTAAAGGTGAATTTATTAAAGAAAGAGATAATCACGGGCGGTTCTATATTTATTGTAATCCACACGATCGCGTAATGGGTTCATCACCGTTAGAAAGTATTGGTTGGTGCCCGCTTCCTAATACTAAAGAAAGAGGACAAATACAGCATCATCCATTATTTGACCTTGAGCATCCACCCTATATCAGAATGCTGGCACGTAATACGCCTTGTGGTGGAAAACCTAACCCCAAAACCATATTTACTGATGCAAATAGACGATTCAGTGATGGTAATATTTTCTGGGACAGTAATACCAAAACATTAGAAGGCTTAGCGTGGCCTGAACCTTCAGCGAATATTTCACTAAATATTAATGCCCCAGAAGTACCTCACCCTATTACACCAGCCGAATTGGCAACCTTTGATGAAGATTTTACCGTAATAGAAAAAAAAGAGGATAAACCAACCCCTGAAATTAATATCAATGCTGATAATCAGAAACAAGAGATACCTTTAGGCCAAGGTTATGGGCAAATTCTTTATGATGATGGATTAGATATCTACACTCCCAAAGATGCCGAATATTACTTCTATAAAGATCTCTATACCTATCAACATCGTATTTGGGTTGAACTCACCCCAGAAGAGAAGAAAATACTCCAGAATAATCCACTATTAGATCCTCAAGAAAAAAATGCAACTACAAAATATGAAACCTTAGAAGAGATGAGAACACGTATTCGCGAATATAATCAACGCCCTACTGATCATGGTACATTACCAAGAAATTCACTGTTTCTTCGTCGTGTAGTCACTTATGATTTACCTATTGGTTATTGTGAAATAGGTAGAAGTCCAGAAAAAATGGATGAGTTAAGAAAATATGCGGATTGACTAAGTGGCTTAGATGGCTATATGGAGAAAGGTGTATTAGATATACCTGAAATGCCCGAAATAATAAAAAAGCCATAAAAGAAAAAATATTAATTATCTAAAAATCACTTTAAATAAATCAGCACAATTAAAAGGAATAAGCCATGTTATTGCATCGTATTAAGTTCTCATTACTGTTTATTTTTAGTGCCACACTATTAACCGGCTGTTTATCATTAAAAGAAAAAGCCGCGATTAAAGCAGAACAAGATAAGATTGAGCAACAACGTCAATTAGCCGAATTACGGAAAACCTTTAAACCGCCCGTGGTCATTTACCGTATTGACGACCACCGTTTTTTTACCCTTGAAGAATTTAATGAAAAACGAGAAGGCTATACTTTTTATAACAACACACAAACGCAAGCCCACTTTAAAGTGTATAACGGTTCGGCATGTAACTTTCGTGGCCGTTTAATTTGGGCTGCCACACAGGATGATTATATCGCTTTTCCTGCTACATCCAGTAATTGGCATGGTTGCGCAGGTCGGCGTGATGGTTGCCAAAGCTCGGTTTTACTCTATTCTAAAGGAAAATTAATGCCACTCATTACACCGCTTGGGAATAAGACGCTTAATCCTGTACATGAGACCACTTATTTTACTATTGTGGTAACGGATAGCTATTATTATATTGGGGGAAGTTTTAATTCTTCTACCCAAAATATTCCACTAGATATTTCATATTGGAAAAAAGAGCCCTATCCAACCCTTGAAGAGATAAAAAATCGAACATGGAAACCTCATACTCTAGAAGCTCCCCTCTCTGGAATAAGAACACCTTCAGGACAAACCCGATTTGATTGCAGTGATCCTTCCATTTCCCCGATGTCAAAGCTAGGTGACTATGGGCGAGATTATATAATTAAAAAATAATATTTATCATCATACCGAAATAAAATAACACCATGTAAATAAGGATTATTTATGTTAAATCTCATTTGCCTAGTATTATTATTTTTTCATGGATAAATTAAGAGAGGGAATATTATTCCATTAAAGAAGGCAATATTTAATTGATTAAACAAAATATTATAATTAACAATATCAAAAAATCTATTTAGAGAAAATAAAATGAAAAATATTATTCGACTCGGTGACCCCACATCACATGGAGGTAAAGTTATATCATCAAGTTCTACTCTTATTGTTGATGGGAAAAGTGCCACTCTTCTTTATGATACTGTTTCATGTCCTCTACACGGAGATAATCAAATTATTGAAAGTAGCTCACATTATAATGAGGATGGTAAAGGAATTGTATTTGATGGTTGTAAGACACAATGTGGTGCTATTATTTACTCAACTTCTAATGATATGGAAATATAAATGAAATATTGGACACCTCCTTATAATCCACCACATTGGGTAAATAAACCATTTCCATTATTAACTGTAAGTAGCACAATACTATTTATAAATTTAATTTATTTTTTTATATTGAAATTTATAATAAAAACAAATTTTAATAGTTATATCATAAGTCATGATGGTGTAATATTATCTTCAGTTATTTTTTTAATTTCTCTACTGTTATTATCTTCATACACTCTATTTTGGGAAATAAAGAAAACTCTTTATATTTACTGGTGTTTTTGGCAAGCCGATTTACTAACTAAATGGATAAAGTTAAAGCAAGATAAGTTATATTTAATCTATTCAAATATAATATCTAACAACTCATCAATCATTTCCAACTTCAATAACGAAAACACATTTGAAAAAACAAAATCAAACAATAAATTAATAGATTTAGAAAGAGAAAATATTGTTGGTGAGGAAAGAGTTTTTTATATAGTAAAACTTTTAACAAATAGTATCAAGGATATAAAAATTAGTAAAAATGAAAACCATTTAATTATAATAAATAGTTTATTTGAACAGAGTGACTTTATAAAAAACAAATTAGAATCATTTTTTGATAACTACCTAAATAATTATGAGATCATCTTTCAAAAAAAACCAGACTATAGCAAACAATTAAATTTAATTAGAAGCAAGAAAGTAACTACATTTATTTTCTCAATCAACAACTATTCATTATCTACTAATGAAGAAAATGAATTTGCAAGTTTAATTATACTATCTCATAACCAAGGAAAGGGATTTTTAAAATTATTTCAACCAATGCCATTTAATATGGATAATATAGATGAGAGCATCAAAACAATGACATTAATTCAACAACAAAGTAATAAGGATATAAAACAGGTCAATTTTATTGATATTGAAGAAGTAAATTCAAGCAATATCTTAATAAAGTTAAGAAACGAAAAAAGCTATCAATTATCCTTAGAAAGCTATCCACAAGGTTATTTTTTTAATGAATATATAGACAATTACAAAGAATTATCCATATATCATTTAGTAGCACTAATTTCCCTATCAAAATTCAGAAAAAATAGCCAGCTTTTATTTTATAAACTAGATGGCATCTACTACTGCCAAACAATAGGAACTAAAAAATCATATATTAAAAATCATTATGCAAACATACCAAAATCATCATTCCCAATAGGTACAGTTCTTGTGGGTTTTTTCACTTTTATTTCCATTGTTATTAAAAATAACATTGAAAATGTAGAGTTTGATAATGAAAGAATAATCATTATTTCAACTTCGTTTCTTTTTACTATTATAATAATTAGTGTGATTAAAAAAATTTACATTAATTTTTACTGGAAATTTTATTTTTTAAAAACGCTCAATAAAAAATGGAATTTATAATGAAATCAAAAATAACTCGATATATTTCAATATTTATCATTCTTTCAATAATTATATTAACTACAATTGTATTTTTATTTGTCATATTTAATAAAGTATCGATAACTGCAACACAATCTTACTTATTAGTTTTTTCAATTACACTCTCTTTAATTGTCCTTTTTTTTCTTTCTCGTTATTTAAAACCCAAGATTACTATAGATATTGACGATGAAAATAATGATAAAGAAAATATAACCAACAAAAAAAACAACACCTTAAATATAAAAGAAAATGGTTCTTTTATTTACAAAACTAAATTATCAATCCAACTCCTTATTGGCACCTCCTCTTCTATTGAAAAACTCGCTCCTAATCTAACGACTGAACGCTGGCAAGAAAACAACGGTACGTTGCTTATCTATGGTGGCGATATCCATCAACCTATTGATGAAAATTTAATTCAAGATTTAAAACAACTGCGTCGCCGCCGTCCGCTTGATGCGGTTATTTGGGTCTCTGAGAATAGTCTATCGCAACAACCATTGGGCCATTCTTTATTTAATCACTTAAACCCAGCCAATACAGACATCGCAAGCCGTTATTTCCACCAGCTCTTTCGTCAATTACGCTGGCAGGCGCCTATTTGGCTATGGAACGTCAGTAATAACGGTGAAATAACCGCAGATGAAACACCTACAGTACTTTATTCTGTGCCATTAAAAACCACTTCTGAAGAGCTGTCTACTGACTTAAAAAAATGCTTACCTGCACTTATTGAGCAAGGCACACAAGCCGTATTACATAATCAAACACACACTTATTTATTAGCTTTAGCCCGTTTTTTACAGCATGAAGGATGTGAAGAACTCGCCAATAATTTAGCGCCACTTTTATCGGGTTATCGCTCATTACCCTTTGCGGGCATGCTCTTTAGTACACCTGTTCGTGAGAATCTATCTTCATCTTCCACGACATCGTTAAATAACCAATGGACAGAGAATACACACTGGAAAGCGCTACTCTCTGCAAATAAACAACTTCCACCACAATTAAAAGCTTCACCGTTAGGTTTAAATTCAAAACGTATTTTGCAATATACCGTCGCAACGGCCATGACGTTGTGGGGCATTGGTATGGTGGTCTCTTACTTTATGAATCGCCAATTAATTACTCAAAGCCAGCAACAAGCGCAGTTGGCAACAGACAATCACCAGTCTGAACTTGCGCGTTTACAAGCCCAATATGGATTGCAACAAACATTAGGGTTATTGAGTTATCGCGAACAGACTGCGGTGCCATTTTGGTTACGCTTTGGCTTAAGTAGTAACAATCAATTGCTCCATCATTTATGGCCGGTTTATAGCCAGTCCATGTTGCCATTATTACGTGACTCGACCCAACAGCGCCTCGAAGCTTATCTTCAAAGCTTTGTGCAGCTTCCACCCGAAAGTGCTGAACGCATAGAAGGCGCGCAATCTGCTTATCAAATATTGAAAGCTTATTTAATGATGAGTGAGCCGTCTCGTATCGAACCCACTTTTTTTACTGAAAATGTACTCAATATTTGGCATCAAAATGAAGATCTAAAAGACGGTGAATGGCAAACATTAGGCACTGAGCTATTAACCTTCTATGCCTCTCAATTGCCGTATCATAATGAATGGACTATCAAACCTAATCGTACTTTAGTCGCCGGAAGTCGCACTATTCTTATACGACAAATTGGTCAACGTAATGGTGAATCTGCGCTTTACCAAAAAATCTTACAGCAAGCCCAACATAACTTTGCGGATATGACGCTAGATGATATGACGGGGGATACCGATGTCAGTTTCTTACTCAGCACCACTGAAACGATACCCGGTATTTTTACGCGTAAAGCCTGGGAAGAGTCGATTGAACCTGCGATTAAAAAAGCCGTTCATGAAAGACGAGAAGAAATAGATTGGGTATTGAGTGACACACAAAAAGAGGCCGATATTGATATCTCACCTGAAAAACTGCAACAAAATCTCACCGAGCGCTATTTTAATGATTTTTCGGGCAGTTGGTTAAGCTTTCTCAATGGGTTACAGTGGCGAGAAACACAGAGTTTATCTGATACAATTGATCAACTCACACTTATGAGCGATATCAGACAGTCCCCCATTATTGCACTGATGAATACGCTTTCTTATCAAGGTAAAACCGGTCGCCAGCAAGAAAAGCTCGCTGACTCTTTTGTGAATTCCGCCAAAGATTTATTAAACAAAGAGCAACAACCAGTAATTAGCCAAAAAGCAGCGTTCACAGGCCCTCTAGAGCCTGTTTTTGCACCGATACTGGCTTTTACTGATCCGCAATCTGCAGTACAAAATAGTGATGCATTAAGCTTACAAGCTTATCTTACACGTGTAACGCGAGTACGTTTAAAACTCCAACAAGTAGTTAATGCACCTGATCCCCAAGCGATGTCTCAAGCCTTAGCCCGCAGTGTTTTCGAAGGAAAAACGGTCGATTTATCCGAAACACAAGATTACGGAAGCTTAATCGCCGCAAGCTTTGGTCAAGAGTGGAATGGCTTTGGGCAAACACTACTGGTACAACCGATATCTCAAGCATGGCAACAGCTATTAGCGCCGACTGCGCAAGGTATCAATACCCAATGGCGAAATGCGGTTGTGAATGACTGGAATAGCGCCTTTGGTGGACGTTATCCACTCAAAAATACGCAAAGTGAAATCTCACTGCCTCTTATGGCGCAATATTTACGCCCTGATAATGGGCGTATTCAACGTTTTCTTGAGACTCACCTTAGCGGTGTTTTACATAAAGAAGGGACGCACTGGGTACCCGATACCACCAATGCCCAAGGCTTAACGTTTAATCCCGAGTTCTTAAAAGCCTTAGATAAACTAAGCTACTTAGGGGATGTGGTTTTTGCGAATGGTGAAGCGCGTCTTTACTTTGAATTACGCCCTGGGACATCTCCAAACATCATGCAAACCCATCTTATGATAGATAAACAGTCTCTTATCTATGATAACCAACAACCGCAATGGCAGCGCTTTGTTTGGCCAGCAGATACCGTTGCCTCTGGTGCATCGCTCAGTTGGATCACAACGAATACAGGCACACGTATTTATGGCGATTATCGTGGCGTCTGGGGCATTATCCGTTTATTGGAAGATGCCAATATCACCCCTTATGCCGGTAACACCAGCAGTTATTCTGTCAGTTGGAAAACCTTAAATGGACAGTCACTTAACTACACCTTAAGAACAGAAATGGGTGAGGGTCCAATTGCACTCTTACAACTCCGTAATTTTGTGTTACCAGAAAAAATTTTTTTGGATTAAATAAAAATCACATTCCCTAATATCTCAAAAGGAAATACGCTCACTATGTCCTTATTGGATACCTTAATCTCATCATGCTTTGCTGATGATACAAACAAAGCGCAACAACTTGCTCAACAACAAATCAGTTTATGGGATCGTTGGCTATTACCCATTACGCCTAATCAACCTGTTGGTGATGATCCCAGCTATGAAGATGACTTTGAGCGAATGAAAGAAGAAGTTAATAAACTCTCTGGTGCCGATACGGAGCTCATTTGTTTACTTGCTGAAAAGTTGCTACTTAATACCTGCAAAGATATGCGAGTTGTAACTTATTATATTTGGGCACGCTTGCACAAAGAAGGTGAACACGGACTTGCCGATTCTTTGGGGCTTTTGGCTGGATTACTTATTCGCTATCACGACACATTATTACCGAGCCGAGCCACTAGTCGGAAATCTGCTTTAGAGTGGTTATCTGGGCAACGTGTTTTAGATAGCTTATCGCTTTATCCCGAGGTCGATCATAATGAATTTTCTCGTATTATCGCCTTATTAGCCAACATTGAAACAGAGCTTGGAACATGGAATGAAACTGAAAAGCCACAATTTTCAGGATTATATCAAGCACTCGAAAAACGCCTAGCTCAATCAGGCGGGACAAATTCATTAGTCCCACAAAACATTAGTCGGACTGATCCAACTTACAACAGTTCCACTTCTCCTTCAATTTCACAGAGCACACCAATAGAGACCATACAGTCGGGTCGTGAATTATTAGAACAATCCAAAATGCTCGCTAATTATCTACGTAATCAATCTCATGGTTGGTTAGCAGGACATAGATTAATGAAAGTGGTGAGATGGGATACGATCCATCAACTTCCACCACAAGATCAGCAAGGTCGTACTCGCCTTTCACCACCAAGAACCGATGCAAGAGCACAACTTAAACGCCTCTATTTACAACAAAGCTGGGGGGAACTGGCGGAGCAAGCGGATAAGCTTTTTGCAGAAGGTGTTAACCATTTTTGGTTAGATGTGCAATGGTATCTCTATCAAGCACTTAGTAAATCCCCTGCGCCTTGGAATGCATGGTCTGATATTATAAAAAACGATTTAAAACAATTCCTTACCCGTCTTCCTGATTTAGAGAAACTCTCATGGGAAGATGGCACGCCATTTGCCGATGAAGTCACATTAAGTTGGATAAAACAACAGATTATGGAAGAAAACTTTGATGTCATGCAAGGGTTATCAACCAATGTTCCTAATCAATCTGAAGATCAATCAATACTGGCATTAGAAACCGAAGCTATCTTACAAGCTGATAATGAAGGTATAGACGTTGCATTAAAATGGCTACAACATCGCCCTGACATCAGCACTTCAAGACAAAAATGGTTATTAAATCTCATAATGGCACGAATAGCAGAACAATTCGCTCGCCACGATCTGGCATTAAATTTATTGCGCGAACTCGATAAAAAAGCACTTTCTATGTCGTTAACACAATGGGAACCCAACTATATTTTTGAAGTGAAGGCACGACAACTTCATCTTTTCCGAGCCAAAATTCAACGTAACACCTCAGATAAATCCCGCATAGAACAACAGATGGAACTATTACTCAGTGAATTAACCGCTATCGATCCCGTTCGCTCTGCAATTTTATATTCCTAATCTTTTACTCGAAAAATCAAGGTATCAAATTAATGGATGATTTAACCCTTCGCTATTTTGATGCAGAAATGCGCTATCTTAGAGAAGCCGCCAAAGAGTTCGCGCAAGCACATCCCGATAGAGCGGCAATGCTCGATTTGGATAAAGCCGGCACCCCCGATCCTTTTGTTGAGCGTTTATTTGAAGGTTTTGCTTTCTCAATGGGGCAATTAAGACAAAAAATTGATGATGATTTACCTGAGTTAACAGAAGGTCTTGTCAGTTTATTATGGCCTCATTATTTACAAATAATTCCATCATTATCCATTGTTGAATTAGCCCCTGACATTCAAAAAATGAAAATGACGGATAAAATACCTGCTCAATTTGAGGTTCTTTCCCGCCCTATCGGTCCTAAAAAAACGATTTGTCACTATCGAACAACACAAGATTTAACGCTTAATCCAATAAAAATTGCTGCTGTAAATTTAACTACCGAGCCAGATGGGCGTTCAGCTATTCGGTTAAAATTTAAATGCAGTGAAATGATTAATTGGCCTGAAGTGAGCCTTCATGAACTCTCGTTTTATTTATCTGGCGATATTCCAACAACTAATGCACTGCATTTAGCATTAACTAAACAAGTTGCCAAAACTTATCTAAAGCTCCCTCAGTCAAAAGATAGAATAGCAATCCCTCTCTATTTTTCACCAGGAGGATTTAAGAATACAGACACTCTTTGGCCTAAAGGAGACACCACATTTAGTGGCTATCAATTATTACTCGAATATTTTTCTTTCCGTGAAAAGTTTATGTTTGTTTCACTTAATGGATTAGATGATATCCATTTTCCTGAAGAAACATCTGAATTTGAATTAGATATTGTTCTCAATACATTGTGGGATAACTCTCTTACATTAAATGAGGAAAATATACGTTTACATTGCATCCCCGTTATCAACCTTTTTAATATAGAAGCCGATCCACTGACTGTTAATAGATTGGAAAGTGAATATTTATTACGACCTCGTCGTGTTCAAGATGGGCATACTGAAATCTATAGTGTTGATAGCGTATATGGTTCTCAGCGTACAAATGAAGCGGTTTATGTCCCCTTTACTAGCTTTCGTCATCGTGGTGGTATGTTACGGCATAATGCACCTGAACGTTATTATCACACCCGAGTGAAGCGTGGTGTTACAGGTCTTCATGATACTTGGCTTATACTAGGAGGGGAACAACAAGAGATTGATTTAACAACTCAAACAGAAACCCTGTCATTACAACTTACTGGCACGAATGGGCAATTACCTCGCAAAGCACTACAAAGTACCTTACTTGATAGAACAGAACAAACCTTACAGATCCCATTAACGGTATGTAATTTGTGCAAGCCAACACTTCCTCTTTATCCTCCTTCAGAAGATCGCTTCCACTGGCGAGTACTAAGCCATTTAGGCTCTAGCTTTCTTAACATGATGGATAATGCTGAAGTATTACAAGGCACTCTCGCACTTTATGATTGGCGAGATGATGATATGAACCATAGAAAACTCGATGCCATTATTCATGTAGAACATCATTTAATTGAACGCTTTGAGAAAGGTTTTTTACAGCGAGGTATTGATATCGAAGTCACGATTGATAGCAATGGTTTTAATGGTGAAGGTGATATTCATTTATTTGGAGAAATGCTTAATCGCTTTTTTGCACTTTATGCTGATGTTCATCTTTTTAATCAATTAACGCTGATTATTTTGCCAACAGGAAAACGAATTCAATGGAAAGAAAGCCACAATCCACAGCTACCTCGCTAATTCAGGCTTTAGGTGAAAAATTACCTTATGTGAATTTCTACCGCTTTTGCCAATTACTTGAAAAATCCAACCCCGAATTACCTGAATTAGGGAGTTCTCATGATCCGAAAACTGATCCTATTCGTTTTCGCCCACATCGTGGCATGGGTTTTCCTGCCACAGAGATCAAAGGAACTGACCCCCTAGACAAATATCGAAAAAGCACAATACCAAGCTTACATACTACTTTTTTGGGACTTTATGGTATTACATCACCACTGCCAACAGCTTACCTTGACGATATTGCACAATACCGCGATGGTACAGATTCACTCACTGACTTTTTAGATATTTTTAACCACCGTCTTACTACCCAATTTTATCGTATCTGGCGCAAATATTCTTATCCTGCGACTTTTGGAGAAGGTGGATCAGATAAAACATCGCAATATCTTTATGGCTTAATTGGTTTAGGCATTCCAGGTTGTGCTAATCATGTGCAATCACCTTTATCTCGCTTTTTGGCACTATTAGGGATCTTACGTTTACCAACACGTACAGCCGAAGGTATTAGTGCATTAGTAAAATTATTAGCACCATCAACAAAAGTCAGTATTGTACCTCACGATCCCCGAAGAATTGCACTCGACACTCTCACAATCATGTCGTGCACACAACCTGCAACATTAGAAAATAAACCTGTTTTAGGTCGTTATGCTATTGATGTAAATAGCCAAGTATTAATAAAGCTACACACCGAAAACAAGGAAGAAGCAAAAGGTTGGTTACCAGATGGCAACATTTATCAGGATTTTATGGCATTACTTCGTGTTTATTTGGGATCAAGAGTTAATGCGCGACTACGTTTAACATTACCCAGACATTTATTACCTGATGCAACATTAAGTACCTCTAAAAATCAAGGGGTACAATTAGGTAGAACCGCTGTTATGCGGCCTTACAGCCAGATTGAAAAAACTCGCCCTGCATCTTTTATCACCATTGGACTTGGTTTTTATCAATATCTAACCCACCGCACTCAACATTATAAAAGTGATGAATATGGCAATTATCAATTTTAAATCGCAAACATTTCTTTCTTCTACTCGCAGATTAGCACTGCTATTTATCGTAACGTTTGCAATCGCAGGCTGTGGTTTAACACAAACCATCAGTGATGGTACTGTCTCTTTAACAAAATCTATTTTTTATAAACAGATCAAAATATTGCATTTGGACTTTACCGCAAGAGAAGCACTTAATACTGATGATAATGGTTCATCACTTTCTGTCATTGTTCGAGTATTTCAACTAAAGTCAGCAGATACTTTTAATAATAGCGATTATCTTTCACTGTTTAATCAAAATGACGACGTTTTAAAATCCTCTTTATTAGCACAAAAAGATTTACGTATTCGCCCTGGTGAATCTATTTCTCTCGATATGCCAATGGAAAAAGAAACTGAATTTGTCGCTATTGCTACAATGTTTCATACACCTAATGAAGCTAAAAACAACTGGCGAATTGTTATTCCTAAAAACGAACTCGATCCTGATAAAGCACGTAAAATTGAACTTTCTGAAAATACACTAATATTACAACCTTTGGATAAAAAATAACGATGTCACAACCTTCTCTCTATGAAATGCTAACGGGTTATTTTTCAGGAGGATTACCTGTTGATTCTATATCAGAAGAAGATCAGGTTATTCTTTCTATTATGGATAATATTCGTCGAATATTAAATTCACGAGCAGGAACATTAAAACATCTACCTGATTATGGGTTACCTGATATGAGTAAAATAATTCAAGGACTACCTGGAAGTTCACATAAAGTAATGTCTATATTATCAACAACATTACTAAAATATGAACCGAGAATAAAGTCAGTTACACTAGGTATATTACCTGAAAATGAATTTGGAAAATTATGTTATTCTTTAGATATTGAATTACATGAAAGAGGACTTATTCGTTATGGTACTGAGTTCTCACCTGATGGAAGAATATTTCTTCATCATTTAAAAAAACAATCTTATTTGTCATAATGTTATTTCTTACCCTTATTCTTAATTTTTTTTTTTAGATTTGTTTTTATCTTATTAAGATCATCATTTACCTTGAGGAAAATATGAATTCTTACTTAGATTCACTTTCAATTGGAAGTGATCCTCGCGTATTTAATCAATTTATTGCTATTAAAGAAGAGCTTGATAAACGTTTTCATCCAGCTCGCCCAGATATTAATTGGCAATATGTCCATGAATTGTGTATCTCTTTATTTAATCAAAATGGTGTCGATCTTCAAACTGCATCTTGGTTTGTTGTATGTCGCCAGAATCAAACTGGGCTTGATGGTTTAAATGAAGGACTTTACCTTATTCATAAAATATTTATCCAACATTGGCAAACATTATGGCCTGTACAAACACATACGCGTATCAATATTCTTTCTTCCTTAAGTCAACAGCTAGTCTCTGGTATTCGTGGAACGGCTTTTGTTTATTCTGACTTGCCTATCCTTTATCAAATTGAAGAATTATTAAAAAGTATCAATAATCATCTTCAAATATTAGAAATTAAACATCTTGTTCAATTTGATTATCTAGAGAACTTAATTATTGCTCAAGCAAGACAATTAGAAAATGCAGACACATTAGATAGTAATTTTAATTCTCCCGAATTATCTTCTATTGTCAATAAAGAAGATGAGATTTCACCTCAAATTATCGATACTGATTTATCTGCATCCCTTAATGAAAAAGAAAGTATTACGTCACCAAAAACCTATATATCCTCATCCATTTCATTACAGTCTCCCATAAAAAAGACATCTCGGCAGGAGCTATGGCGGGGTATTTTAATTGGCACGCTAGCCAGTAGTTTATTATTTTTTATCTTATTTTATTTTTGGTTATCTGAATTAAAAAATAACAATCTAACAGATGCTTTTCCCTATATTCCAACCATTAACGCCGACGCTGGCTCTCTTATTAAACAACAAACAGTAAATGGTACAAATATAACAAAGACACTCAATTCAGAACAAATTGGTGTGATCAAAAAACGTTTAGATGAACTCACATTACTTTCGCCTACATGGACACAGAGTTATGGGCTCGAAGTCATCAGCTATTTAAACGATCAGTATGAAGATAATCCAGAGCTTTTAGCATTTACACAGTTTTGGAAAAACAATCTAAAAATCAATGCCACCACGGATGAACAACTCAATCAATGGTCTAAAGGTATGAGTGAACTTAATAGATTAAGCCAAAGATTAGATAGCTTTGATGGTAATCCTAAAAATTACATCACAGGCTCTGAATTAAAATCTATCATTTTCAAAGCCCGCCAACATTTCAATCAAGCTAAACCTTTAGAAGAAGAGTTACGCTTACTTGAGAAACAACCAACACAAAATTCAATTTCAGACTATGAATACCAACAAATAGATAATCATTTTAAACAACTATTGAATCGATATTCATTATTACGTTATGAATAATTAAACAATATACTTGATAAGGAATTTAGTACTTATTAGTACTATTAATTTATTAAATAGCTGTATTATATGTTTACTTTATAGGAGAACTACCTTTGTTAGCCTCATGGATTTAATTAAAATAATCTTAGACTACAAAGAAAAAGTCATTCCAAAATAGTTAATTTTAAATTAAATATACCTTACTTATATTCTGTTTCAATTAGCAATACTAATAAATATTAATTTTTAATAAACTAATTATAATAAAAATTATTAATTATTTATATTTCAAAGTGTTAAAATGAATATAAAAAAGTCATCCTATAATAAGATGGCTGTTTTGCTATTGGTTATTGAGTTTTGAGAAATATAATTTTAATTAACACAACTAAAAATGATCAATATACTTATCAAAACTCAATATCAACAAGTAATATACCAATGTTTTTTAAATAATTTTTTTCTTTCTAAATATAACTATTTCACTCGGTTGAGTTATCGAGTGCTTATCCTCAAATACCATGAAGTCTGTTTTCTTAGCTTCTAAGATAAGACTTTGAGGCGTAACACCAAGTATATAAGAAATGGTAATCAGCTGATCTACTGTTATTTTTATATGCCCATCCTCTAATTGGGAATAATGTAGCATGGTTATTCCCAACCTCTCAGACATTTCATTTTCTGTTATTTTCAATTGTCTTCTTAACATTTTTATTCTATTCCCAACTCTGGTGTTAATCATCCCTTCATTCCCCTTTTTTCATTACATCATTAGATGATTACATTGATAAAATGCCAAATTATAGTTAATAAACTATCAAACCATAAACTGAAAATACTTGACCATTAGCTAGTGAATAATCGTAACATTACTTATTTTTACTAATTTTGTTAATAAGGTTATTCCGATATTTTAAATTTAAAATAATTTACATTTCTATATATTATTTTAATATTCATCATATTTAGAGTAACACCATGGTATTAAATATTGACTTTATAATTAATAAACATTAATGAATTAGTTAATTTTTAGTTCTAATTTTATAGAAAAAGAGAAAGTTAATTTAAATAAAAATATAATTATTAAAAAGTGATAACGATAAAAATAATCTTAATTGGTTTTATTTAAAACAAAAAAATGTAATAAAATATTTTATTGTATATAACGTTAAATAACCTTAAATCATTTTTAATTAACAGTTTTATTACATTATCAAAAAGCTAAAAAACTATTAAATGTTAATATAATCTATCTAATTATTTGATTTAAGTAAAACTGCTTAAAACTGTTAATAAATAACTTTTGATAGTCACTGCCTATCAATAATCACACTTTGATCGTTTATATCGATCTCCTGTTTTTTTTACGTTATTATTTAAAAAAATAGGAGATATTGATATGAGCGAACTTAATACTATTGTTGGCCAACGAATAAAGCAGAAAAGAAAGCAACTAAAACTAACAGGAATTGAAATGGGACGACGCCTCGGTATTAGCCAGCAACATTACTCACGCTTAGAAAATGGGCATATAAAAATAACAGTAGATCAGCTGATTACCATTTCTTATATACTTGGTATATCACCACAAAGTTTATTACTTACCTCTGAAACAATGTCACCAATACTTAATGCATGGACAGAAAAAACATTATACTCGAGTGATGTCATTGTATTGAGAAATAAGAAAAGACGTCATCTTAAATAAGAAAATATAAAAATTTATAGTTTTATATTTAACTTAACTTTATAGAAAGAGAATATACACAACACATTGAAATTATTAAATTTATTCTTCTTTTAACAAGATAAATAAAATTATAACCTTAAGCGTAAGATTGTTTTTTATACTAATATTCCTATTAAAATAAGAATACGTTATTATAAAATCAATCGTTTGATTACTTAATTTATTTACAACACAAAAAACACAAATCATTAACAATGGTTTTTATTAATCTACTAATTCTTATTTACACCTATAAACACCAATATAAAAATACCATAGTATTTTTTATTAATTAATATTTAATATATGTAACATTAAAAAATTTATATATTATTTAATTTAAATTTGTAATGAATAAACCACTATTTTTTCTAGCTCTGATATAGTGGTAATTGGATAAAAATATTATTAATAATAATTTGGATTATTTATAGAAATATAAATGAAAGAATTTAATAGCGAAATGCTTATTTGATAGAAACAAGATAATAGTTTATAGCTTGATAAAATGCGCTCACTTAACAGAACATGTACGTAAAATTAATGACATTCTTAGTGATAACGACACAAATCCGTCCCACTTAAGAAAAGTAGAGAATTTCAGATGAATGTAACCTATTGATTTTAAATGGTACGCCCTACAGGATTCGAACCTGTGACCTACGGCTTAGAAGGGCGTTATATACTGATTTCATTGCGTTTTATATAATTTCATGAGATTTCATCTTTTTGATTTACAAGGATTTATATACCTTGCATGATTTCAGCTAGTTTCATATCATTTCTTCGTTACTTGACCCGTTACTTGACCCGCAAACAACCCGTAAATGGAAATTAGTTATGGCTAGCGTATTACTGACTGATAGTAAAATACGAGGACTGAAACCAAAGAAATCTGCGTATTATACTTGGCAAGCATCAGCGACTAGAGGCACTGGACGCCTTGGTGTAAAAACATATCCATCTGGAAGAAAAGTTTTCGTCTACCGCTACTTCAAAGATGGAAAAGAGAAATTTATATCGCTTGGTGATTACCCTAATTTATCACTAGCAGATGCTGCAGTAAAATCCGTAGCAGCAGCTACCGAATCATCATCCCCAGAGAGAATTAAATATGAACACGCCACAGTAAAACAGCTTTTTGATGATTACATTGAAGATCAAAAACGACAAGGCAAGCGTTCATATGATAAAACTCAAAACAGACTAAATCAGGTTCTAGATAGTAAGCATATTGATGCCTCTATGCCTGCAAAAGATGTGACTCCAGATCATATAAAAAGAATACTTTCTGAGTTTATCTCCCGAGGTGCTTTGGCAGGTTCGAACAAAGTAAGAGCAAATCTACATGCGGTATTCAACTTCGGTTTGTTTGCCGATAATGATCCAGCAAAAATAAACGAGCGCGTTATTTATGGATTGGAACGAAATCCTGTCACTGTGGTTCCTAGACAAAAAGGTGCAGATAAAGCGTTAGATAGATTTTTATCATGGGATGAGTTGAAGCTATTATTAGAGCTATTCAATAAGCCCACCATCGAATGCCCTATTAACTCAGATTATGCGCGTCTATTTCTATTTTGCGTTTATTCCGCAGGACAAAGGCCATGGGAAATTCTGGCCAATACTCGCGACAATTGGGATAAAAAGAACAATACATTAACGGTTCCACCTCATATTTCAAAAACAGGCGATTATCATGTCATTCCACTGGTACAGCCTGCTATTGATATTCTTAATATCCAAGAACTATTGTATCCAACATCAAATTATCTTTTCCCTGCTGATACTAAAGAAAGACACTTGCTAACGTCTGAATACGCTAAACAATTAAATAAATTTTGTAAGAAAAATGAGTTTGAGAAATTTACACCTAGAGATGTGAGAAGAACATTCAAAACATTGGCTGGAGAAATGGGAATAAGTTCTGAGTTAAGGGATATGGTGCAAAACCACAAAAGACCAGGAGTTTCTCAAAAGCATTATGATAGATATGATTATTTAAGAGAAAAACGAGAAACGCTTGATACATGGTGTGAAAAACTATCGTCTCTAAAAGAAGCATAGTATTTATATATCATTTAAATTCCTTATTGTCGGATAGATGTAACCCACAATAAGGAATGCTAAAAATGAGAATGGCTCTATATGCCTGTCATTGCCATAGAAATCAGTTATCAACATTGAACTCTACAAATAAAAGAACAAAAATTGAGCATTTTAGTACAAAGTAACGTACACTGAATCACGATATCCCTATAATGGGTGAAAGATATGAAAGCTTTTAATGTGATAAGAATGTTTCAAGACGCACTAGTAGAAGTTACCTGCCCAAGTTGTTCTTATGTTGCCAAACAAAACAAACATAAACTTAAGAAAAACCTAATCTTATTGTGTCCGAATTGCGGTTACATGTTTTATTTCAATAAAATATAAAACTAAACTCAATATGCCAGTTGTTGCCGTAGACGTTGAACGACAACAACCGGCACATTTGCGCGAGTATTTTGATGAACGATTAGCGTTTTATCGTGAGAGAAGCAAGAAACTGCCAGATGGTAATTCAGTGCAGTATTTGAAAACGGAGTAGCGCCGATGCTAGATGGAACCGACCGAGTTATGTAATCAATCAGTTATCCATTTCTGGTGTCTTATTGGTGTCCTGCTCTTATATCACTTAAAAATACCAGAGCTCAAATCAATAAAATGCTCTAATGACAACTTACCTTCAAACTTGTCTCCATATTCCCGATTCATTGTCTGCATGTCTAATTTGAATGATATATTCTTAAATTTACCTGATTTATTTATTGGAATTAATTTATTATCTAAAAAAAAACTTAATAACTTTTTTATGCCCTTCAATATCATCAATATTTAAGTAAAAACACGCAACTCCAGATTCAGCATTATTCGTATATTTACAATGCTCGACTACACTATTTAAAATTGCTTTTTGACATATTTTATCTGTGAATTCCGCATCATTAAAAAAATACATCCACTTACCAATTTTGTCGTTATTTGTGTTATTACTTTCATTTTTAGATGAAAAATAAACCCAAAAATCATTTTCTCTAATCTTCATAAAACACCTAACTTATACATGATAATATTTTAGTGTAGCATTCTAATTATTATATTAAACTTCCTCTTCTTTTTGTCTGCGTTCTTCTTCCGCTTTCTGCGCCTCTTCCATCTCACGCATTCTCACGTTATAGATGGATTGCTCTGGCATCTGTACACGGACAGAAATAAAACGTCCATCAGGGATATCAATCGGGTCGCCATCATTGAAGCCGTCAATATCATTACGGGCGAATTTAGGTGCGTTAGGATGAGTGCGGTGATACGTTTTAACGAGGATAGAGCCATCCTCCATAACTTTAGAGTCTACCCAAATAAGAGGCTGTTTATTGACATCAAGTGGAATTTCAATACCGCCATCGACACCGCCCCAACCTGCGTCTGAATTAAAACCTAGCACACCTTCGATAAGATATTCACCCTGTCCTACTCGAGCAACAGTTGCGCCATCTGATTCGTCGTTTGTAGTGAATGTGCCGTCGGGGTTGATGTTGATAATAGGGGAGGCTTTTTTTATGAATCCCTGTGGATCAACTGTTGTATTTTGTTCTCCATATGTTTTATACCACCGACTCCACTTATCCTCATATGTGTAATAGGTGCGAGATAGTGCCTCAGCAGTGTAGTAATCCATCCAATATTGTATGCATGATGACTGACCAGCGCCAAGCCAAACGGTTAAATTACCCGCTCGTTTCGTTGGGTGATTTAGACTCTTACCAGCGTCCACTGACGAAACCTGATTATACCAACCAAACCCTTTTAAGTTATTGAAGTCTACTACTTCTATATTTCTTGAAGTATTCATACCATAATCGCTAGTAAGCATCATCATACCGGGTTTTTTGGGGTGTAAAACTTCACCTGTCCATTTTTTACCATCCCAGTAATCTAAAAACGCCTGCCCTGCTCGCACCCCCATCATGTACGACTGGCCATCTTGCCTCGCATTAAATCTCGATGCATTGATGGCAGATTCAAATGATTGCTCGGATGTCACCGTCAAATCAGCCTTATTCTTAATATCCCCCTGCATCTTCTTAATGCTATCTAGCGTAACAATCTCACCGTTCGGCATTTCAATTTTTGTCTGCCCTGTTTCAGTCATCCACGTATTCATTGCATCAAGGAAATATTGCGTGTATGCATTTATTGCAACCATGGTTCTGGCTGCATCACTATTATTATCGGGCTCAGTAATATGAATTGAGAACGTGGTGTTAGTTGCTGTGGCTAATGCAGGTTGTGCTAATACTAATTCAGTGTCGGAATTAACGGATTTAATCATATACGGAATATTAGTATTTCCCGATTTAATTAAAATCGTCATTCCGATATTAATGGCTGGATTATTATTTTTAAATTTAGTGCCAGTTCCGCGGACAATAGCAGACCCTGACACTGTGTTAACAGTGCCTGTTGTGTATATCATAAGATTACTTTTCCGTTCAGTTAATTAAAATAACTTCATCACTATGTGGTAGTAAAAACACTCGACCTCTAATTAATACTCCATTAGATTCACCAGGGATATGTGGGATTCTAATACCTATTTCCACAATACTGTTACCCGGTGGAATTGTGATTGTTATATCGTTTGCAGCATAAAAACCAGCGACATTGCCAGTAACAAGTGGGTATATATGAGAGTTAAATTCAACTTCCTTGCCGTCCATAAAAACAGAAAACATAGCTCTTTCAATAGGGAATCCTGGTGCTCGATAGGCAATGACTGCGCGGTTTTCCACCTTATGAATTGCATTAATAGGAATTGTTTCATCTGCCGTTATTGTTCCATCCACCCATATCGTACAATATTGACTTCGTTGCTTAACTTTAAATATAGTGTGAATATTCCCATCATTCCAAATCTCTCTTAGGTAAATATTATCTCTATGTATTGAGATTATATTCCCCTCTAAGTTTTCAACATTTAATTTTCCTAGAATGTCACAACTTTCTTCAATAACAACATTTTTTAAACGTCCAGAAGTTGCCTCTATTTCTCCTCTCGCTTTTATATTCTGGAATTCAGCAAACCCATTTTTATTAATTATCCAGCTCGGCCTCCCATTTAAATAATTATTAGATTGAATCACATTCCCTATTTTTGCATTTGTAATCGAACCATCTTCGATAAATAAATCTCGAACAAAAAATTGCCCATTCTTGGCATACATGAATAATTCCATTTTGCCATTTGCAGGGTTATACCAAGCAAAG
This sequence comes from Proteus penneri, assembly GCF_003144535.1. GTDB lineage: Bacteria > Pseudomonadota > Gammaproteobacteria > Enterobacterales > Enterobacteriaceae > Proteus > Proteus penneri. The sequence goes on from NZ_PHFJ01000012.1 coordinate 23,347, forward strand.
TTATTCGCGTTGTAACCAAAGAATGATTCGAGCTTGCCATTCTTAACTTGAGCACTAATCACTTGCCCTGCTGCGTTATATTTAACTTTGTCATGAACAATCGTGATGTTAATTGAGTGCGTGACAACGCCGTCGCCAGATTGACTAAATTCAGCCTGCATTTTTTGGTTAATCATGCCCTGCTGTTTGCCGAATTGCGCTTGTACCTGCTCTTCGGATTTAGCCATGGCTTTATTCGTTTCAGATATCGCTTCTTTATTTGTTGCAACATCAGCACGAATACGACCAACTTCTTTATCTGTATTACCTAACTTCTGGTTAGTATCGGCTAAATTTTGGTTAGTTGTTTTTAACTCTGTGCGGATCTCCGTAGTTGTTTGACCGAAAGCTTTATTTAGCTCAGTAATTGAAGTTTGAGTCTCTTTAATTGCAGATTTGTTATCACCAACCGCAGAGTAAATTTCTTTAACTTCCTGTGCCCATGCTTCTTCTTGAGTTGCGTTAGCTTGCCATAACTCACTAATGCCGGCTTGAGATTCAGCATGTTTTATTAGCAACTGCCTGAGGTTACGATAGCTCGTGTTACTAAGAATAATTGCTGTCTCAGCATTCCAATCAAGCTTTTTATCCAACTCTTTAAACGCGTCCGTTTCTCTAACTGTGTTATCTAAATCATCAAATATGTCGTCTGGCAATGAAACCGGAATACCTGAAGCTTCTACAAATACGGATTTGCCATAACTATTGATCGTTCGAATATAGAAATAATACGTGTGGCCAGCTTTTAAATTCTCCTGCGTCCAGAAGTTTCCTTGACCAACTTTGTTTGCTTTGTTGATCACTTCATTTTCAGAGAGATTAGTGAGTTTTTTTTCACTAAACCAAAACTCAAACGTATAACCAAAGACAGCACTATCGCCCTGTTTAGGTGATGCCGTTAAGCTGAACATGCCCGGCGTTATTTCAACACCAATCGGTGCGGGTGGTGCTTGAATAGCAAAATCACTAATGGCAGGAGCAGACATTGCACCAGCGACATTAATGGCTCTCACTTCGACACGATAAGTGCCTCGAGTTAAACCATTAATATCTACACGCTCTCCCGGTACCTGAATGGATTGAATGACTTTGCCGTTTTGGAGAATATTAACCGTGTTATAGCGAACATCAGATGCCACGTTCTGCCACGAGATATATCCTTGAACAATGTCAGTAACAGAAAGAGGAACAAAAGCCAGATTAATAGGTGCTGGTACGCCACCAGTGGGTAGTTTAGTGAATGGGGGTCTAACAAAGGGTTTACTGGCTAAGTCCTCATAGATATAAGGACCATCTTCTTCGAGAGTAATTTCTACCCCCTCTGATGGGTGAAATTTCCAGTCAGCAATGCGAAATTCTAAATCACTGATCCCCAATGAAGGTAACTCAAGCTTGATAACATCACCAGGGCGATACGCATAGCCATCTAAATTCATGCGTAATTGAATACGGCGACCGGCACGTTTTTTACGCAAATAAAGGTTGGCTAGTCGATTGGCTTGGTATGGGCTGGTTACAAAACGGTAGTCCATATTTTCTTTAATTTCTAAGCCGTCTTCTTCTATCCACTCCTCAATAACTACGGGTTCAAAATCAGTTTTGTTATATTGTTGCTCTGCATCAACGAAAGTACCATAAATCGCATTAGTTGCATCACGCAAAGAAAGTTCCGGTGTCACCGTTACCGTATCGATAATTTGTGATTCATCAATTGTGAGTAATGCAGGCCCATTATAAACCTGCATCAAAATACCGTGCTTACCTGCAATATAGGTCGGCTCACCAGCAATACATTTATGCATCATCTCTAATACGGAGGCAGGGCTTTCTTCAAGTTCATAAGCACCATTTAAGGTGTATCTAGGCTCACTTTTTCCATCGGGTGTTTGTACTGTTTCATCACAAACATCTGCTGCACTTTTAAATGCATCCCAATCAATATCGGAGTCTGGAACACCTAAATAGTGACGATAGTAATCTAGGATGACCAAAGCACCATTATTCGACCACGCTGTTTTTTCGGTACGGGGATCGTAAATTTCTTTTCCCCATAGTTCGCTTTTAACATTGGGTACACCATAAGGAAATTTTTCTTGATCGAAGCGTAATGTTAAACGTAACCATGCAAGCCCTCGACCTATCATGTCCTCTTTCCATGAGGGTGCATTTTTTAATAAATAAGGATCCGCCTCAGTTCTACCGTTATGAAACTCGTATTGTGCGTTGTTACCTAAATCTTCAATCTTGTCATCATTGAAATAAATTTGACCTAACTTATGGATAGGGTGTGATGCTATGGCTAACGCCATGTAGAGTTCTTCATTTTCGTCTTGTTCACCTTCCTCTTCTTCAGCAAAGAAAAGCAAACCTGACATCATTGTTTTACCTACAACTACCGTTTCCGGTGCAGAGGCTGAACGTAGCATCTGTTTACGTTCAGATTGGTCACGATAACCAGAACCAGGCACTTTATCTTTAAAGATAAACGCACTCGCCGCTTGAACAGCAATACCAGCAACAATCAATGCGGTACCCAAACCACCTGTAGCAATAACCCCTGCTATCATTAAGCCCGCAGAGACAACGCTTGTGACTGTCTTACCCATTTATTGTACTCTCCATGCTTTAATCGGTTTATTGCTCACAGCACGAACACCATCTGTTGAAACTGCCCATAGCTTGCCACCCCATAACACACCCAGCGTTTTCCCTTCATCTCCTTCAAACATCACAATGTCGCCACGGCTTGCGTTACTTGTTGGGATTTCATCAAAAAAACGACCAACCGCCTTCTCTAATGTCCCGAACTCTTTTTGTAATACTCTGAATGCACCTGTTTTTGTTTTGTAACGCCCACGAATGTTTTCACAAGGATCGAAATCGCAAACAGCGATGACGCAATTAGAAGCAAACAAACAACAGTCATGCTCACCCCATGCAAAAGGGCGATTTATGGCATTCTTTAAGGTTTCAGGTAGGCGAGTAGTCCATTGTGGGTGTCTCATGGTTTTCTCCAGACAATAAAAAAACCCGCCGAAGCGGGTATTTATATTCATTTTCTTTTACAGAGGATTTCTTTCTTTTTTACACTCTAAATTTAACTTTTCTACAGCTTGATCTATGGTATTTTTATTTTCTTTCGGCAAGAATGCTTGCAACATCCAAATCGTATACCCGTACTCGGTTTTATGTCCAGCTAGAATAATGTTCTTATTTTCCAAATCAAAATAATAAACATATTCAAATAATTTATCGTCTTCTTTTTTTCTAGTTGGTTCCCCGTATTTTAATTCAAGATTACTTAGCATTTTTTTAAAGTCTATATCATATATTTCTTTATCTTTTATGAAGTAATAATAGTCCACACCCATAAGGCCGTTAAAATTAATTACTTTATTTTCTGGCAAAAATATAAGTGTGTAGGTTTCATTTTTATTATTCAAACCATTGGGTAGACTTTCAGATTTAACTTTAATAAATGGACAGCTTTCTTGATTACTTAAAATTTCAATATCGTTTCCTATTTCTTTCTTAAGTTTATTTATAGACATACCCCATTCTAGGCCAAAGGGAGCGTTATATTTATTTTTATCTGATTCGGATTTATAACATGAAACTAAATTAGGTAAAATTAAAAGTATGGATAATAAAATAATAATATTTTTTTTCATTTAATCGACACCAAAAATCAGAGTTATTTATAAATAAACGCAGGTGCATTTTTCTTGCTACCCCAATAAATAGCCCGATCAGCCATCTGCGCCACATAACGAAATATCCTATCGCCATTTTTACGTTTAGACCATGATTCATCAGTAAATCTGTCGGGTAAACCATAAGACCATCGTTCAAATCGATTAGAAACGGTGACGGCTATTTCATTTTCTTCGCCTGTTGTCACGCCAATTGTGGATATTTGGCCAGCAAATAAAACCTCAGCAAGTGCAGGTTTCCCCTCTTCATTTAATGCAACTAACATCAACTGCGCATTTCTCCCACGAACTCGCTCATTCATCACCTCGCCAATTAATGAAGAATCGAAACCTGAGAGTTTCATGATAAGCTGTTGTGGGCTTGTGGTCATATTTTCTCCCACAGACTCAATTGCACCAAACTGGCCAACACCTTGGTAAATTTCACCTGCAATAATGATATTACCCACACCGGTATGTGCACGCACCACGCCTGATTTAAGATCTAAACGAGAGGCAACAACTAAATAATATCCCTCATTAATTGCCTTAACCATATCATTACTAAATGGATGATATTTCATGTTAATGCTTCCTCGAATGACAAAGAAGTGCTAGTAAGTATGCCCGGTTTACGTTGGAAATTACCCTGATCGTTACTAGTTAGTTTAAAAATACCGTATGGCGCTTCATTTTCTATCAAATCATTTACCGCCGGTGCATAACGTAATATAGGGGCAATAGGAATTGTTGCGTTTCCTTGTGCATCACTAATCACATTAGCCGTCACTCGCTTTAGTTCATCATTTACCGTGATATAATCACCAATGCGTAAAACAATGCTATTGGGTAACCAGTCTTTACTTTCTAATAATTTTCCAGATTGATTGGGTTGGCTAACTTTAGGTTTACCGCGTTGAGTTAAACCAGAACGCGCCCAATCACTAATTTTCACTCGACCACTTTCACCATCTAACTCGGCAACAAACGCCTCTAAAACCCTTGCTTGCTCATCGGTCAAATTATTAAATGACATACTGCAACGCCAACGCGAGCCGGGAAAGCGTACTGTCTGCACACTCCCCGTAAAAGTTGATGTAAAGGTTTTACTGTTACTCACGAGTTGCCAGCTTAATGAGGCTGGCACGATGGATTGTGGCCACAATAATATCGTTGCCATTTATCGTAGGTTCCTTCTTAATGTTCCATTGGTTTGAAAATCTCGCATAATGTCAGACTTCGCTTTTGAAGCGCCTTGCTCAGCTCCTATTCTTGCTGCTTCCTGCATAGCTTGATAAAGCGCTTCATCGCCATTACCTGTCACATGAAATGTTTGATGAATAATGGTATCGCCTGACGCAATAGAGTTGCTTCCGGTTGCTCTAACGCCTAAAGAGCCATCAGGTCCACGTTTTAAAGGCATGATCGCCTCGCTTCCAGCTTCCCCCATCAAGCCAAGATTAGGCGTACCGCCTTTTGCAAAGGCAAATAATGTCGGTGAACTCACCACCTGATTGCTATACTGGCTAAGGCTTGGTGAACTATAAACATCCCCTTTAGCGTTTGCTTTTACACCCACTTTACCCGCTTTAGCGCCACTTGCTGCACCGCTACTGCCACCAGCAAAACCACCCATTAATCCCGTCAATGCATTGGTAATTTGAGCCTGAATAGCAATACGAATAAGATCAGAAATGATTGAACTAGCTAATGATGAAGAAAATTCCTTAATGCCTTCTGAAAAAGATTTCGTTCCCATTAACATTCCGGTCATCATATTCGCGGTTCGTTGCTCAACAGCATCAACTAAATTCATTTGCATGCGTTGCCACATACCTTGGGAGGCATATAACTCTTTGCTTGATTGATATTGTGCTTCTTTTGACTTATTTGTAGCCGCAATAACTAACTGTTCATAACGTTCTTTGCTAACTAAACCATCTTCATAGTAAGCCTGATAAAGCGCTTTTTGTTCTTCCAGTTGATTTCTTAGTTGAATAACCGGATCTATTTCACCAAGGATACTGATATTAGGGAGAGAAATGCCTTTTGCTTGCTCTGATAAACGATATTTTGTCGTATCTTGTGCCATTTGGCGCCGTGCATATTGGTATTCTTTTTCAGTCAACAATTGCTGTTCAAAGAGTGATTTAAGCTCTTTCGTCATCTCCTGTTCATTTCGGATGGAGGCGCGCATAGGGGAGTATTTTTCTGCCAATTCTGCACGCTGTTTCATGTGGTTTTCAGCATTGAGCGTTTTTAATCGCTCATACTCTGCTTTTTGCATACCACCAGCTTTCAAATTTTCTTGAAGTTTGCGCATCGTCTCAGACTCACTCAACGATATACGCTCTAAGCTGGTTGCGTGCTCTTGCTCTATTTGCATACGTAATTGATGGTATTGATTCACTTTTTGTTTAGAGCCCGAAGTTAAATCATTACCACCGCCACCACTCCCCCCATCTCCTACTGGTTTGTCGTCTTTGGTGGGTTGACTAAAAACACCTTTTTCTATGGCTTCTTTTGTTCTTGTTTGTCGTTGATATTGAGTCTCTAAATCCTTATTTATATCTTCTAATTTTCCTAACGCACTTCGCCTATTTCGCAGTACCTCTTCAGGATCATCCCCAAAAGCACTGACCATAGCGTTACCAAACCAACCGCTATCTTTTATTTCTGACATCGAGGTTTGTCTATCTTCGGAATATCTAGCTAACTCACCATAGATTCGAGATTTCTCAGCTTCTAATAAAGAAATATTTTCTGCGATTTCATCAGCCTGTATTTCTAATTTGACTCGAGATAAACGCTGAAGCTCTTCTATTGTTTCAGCAACTGAGCCCCGTAAACCATCAACCTTCAACTTAGCTTCATCAGCTTTAGTTGCAAAATAATAAATGGCTGAACCCGCTAAAGCCAACACACCAACTGGCCCACCTAAGGCGGAAACAACACTTCGGAGTCCTAAGCTAGATGCTCGTAATGCCCTTTGGCTATATGAAAGTCGATTATTAGCTGCTGTAAGCTGATCGGTATATTTGGATCTTAACGCTAATGCTTCCGCTTCCTGCCTCACAAGACGATTTCGTTCACTCGCTAATCCTTGCATCTGTAAACCATGCCGATTCATTATGGCGCTCTGTTGAGTCAATGCCTGACCTTGCTGAGCAAGTTTATTAATGGTGGCATCAGCTGAAGCAATCCCTCTTCTGGCGGTTTCAGCCTGTTGCTTAGCATTACTTCTGACTGCTGCTTCATTTTTCACCCATTCTTTGGTTTGCTCTTGAAGCCCTCTAGTCATTCTGGCACCGATGACAGGTAAAACAGCGTAAGTTGCAATATTAGCTAAAGTTGAGAAGTTATTGTTTAGTGCATTTACAGCGGAAGTAACATTCTGAACACCTGTTCGTAAAGGACCATCGGCACTCGTTCCAACTTTGATAGCCAATCCCTCAAACGACCTTTCCATTACCTCCAAGTCAGCATTTAGATTTTGTGCCCTTTTCCCTGCTTGCTCATACGCTGTTTCGGTATCAGTAAGCGCCTTAGTTAAATCAACTAGCTGATCCCGATTTTTAACTAAAATGGTGCCTGCGCTGACATTGGCGCGACCAAATATCTTTGTCGATGCAGTAGTGGAATAGTTTTTCTTGTCGAGGTTTTCTAATGCCGTGGCCAAACCCACAACAGATGGACGCAAGTTTTTATCGGCTGAACGTTCTAATGCTAAAAAGACATTACGCAACATTGTTCCTGCCGTTTCGGCCTTGATCCCTTTTCCAGCTAAAACTTGAATAGACGCATTAAGTTGTTCAAATGAGATGCCGGCTTGAGAAGCAACGGTGCCACTTTTCACAATGGCTTGGGCTGTTTCGTTTATTTCAGATGCACCGTATTTCGCACCTGCTGCTAACACATTAATGTAACGCTCAGATGAGACAGCTGACTCACCAAACTGATTGAGACTTAAGGTAAGAGATTTCGCCGCATCGGCTAACTCAACACCTGAAGCTTGCGCCAAGGTAATCGATTTAGCCGTTACCTCTTCTAAGGCACCTGCTGTCTGCAGTAATGACGGTTTTGCTGACGCAATGAGTTTCATCGCATCCGCGACTTTTATTGCGCCAAATTCCGTTGTTCGCCCCATTTCTTGAGAGGCAATACTGTACTCTTTCATGCGCTCAATAGACGCACCAGTAATCGCACTCAGATCAGAAATTGCCTGACTATACTTGCGAGAAATATTTAAAATGCTACCAATGGATAAACTCACTCCACCTAACATTGCCAGCCTTCCTGCAACATTGGTCACCTGATGACTAATTGAGTAAAAACCATCCGCAACCGCTTTTGTTTCACGTTTTGCTTTATTAGAAAAACGCTCTGTTTCTCGCCCTGCATGATTTAATGCGCCGGATATATTGCTTCTAAAACTGGCGTCATTCAGCAATAGTCCAACCCGTAAATCGGCTAAATTAGTGGCCATAATTATCTTCCTATCATTTTCATTACGTCAGAACATTGCTGTTCAACAGATTTAGAGGTGGTTGTGGATTGATGTGGATTTTCAGGTGAGGGATTGTTTTTAGGTGGCACAACTACGCCTGCCTTTTCTGATTTAAGCGTAAAATAAGCCTGCCAGCCTAACAAGGTATTGGCAGGCAAATTAAGGACACGATAGGGATCAATTTCTCCCAATTCTTCAGAAAGTTGATAAGCAAAGTAGAGTAACGGGCTATCCGTTAGTTTTTTTTTGCCTCGTCTAACGTGCCAATGGAGTGTTGCTTCACGACGTTAATTGCCTCAATGAGGATCGCATTATCATGAACATTCACCAGCTCTTCAGGTTTGGGTAATAACGACTTATTGATTGGCTTACCTTCATCATCAACCAAGCAATTCAGCAACATACCTACGTTTCGTAATGACGCCTCACGTAATTTGCCATGTTGATTTAATTCAGAAACCTCAAGTTCCAAATTCATCAACTCGTTAGCCGTCATACGACGAATGTTTACCTTTACTCCACATAGAATATCGACTTCGATAATTTGAGGTTTCGCTGTAAGTAAAGAGGCTTTTAATCCTTTCATTAACCCTGATCTCCTGTTGATGTTGCAGAAGAAGTTCCCCATACAAGGTTATTTTGTTTACCTTTAACGGTGATCTGGATGGCTTCATTGGCTGGTGCTGAAATGTCATTCAATTCCCAGCCTGATAATGAAAGGATCATCGTTGCGGTACGTTTATTAGGAAGCTCACAGTAAAACTGCACCGTTTCACGCTTTTCTGCTGCATTCAAGAACGCAGCAAAGTTTTCATTTTCAGGGTCGTCAATAAAGCCTAACGACTTTTCAGGTCCTTCCGGTAAATCAGAAATAAATTGCTTGTTTTTATCAATGAGTGTCGTGACATCAACAAAGCTCCCTGATTGTCCTGTGGCACCTAATGCCTTACAGTTAACCAGTGGCTTCATTTGCTCAACGGTGTCACCCGCTTTACCAAATTTAACGACAGTACCAGCAGGTAGCATGGCGTATTCTGGCGATGTTTTTTGATCTGCCATTATTTTCACTCCTAAGTATATGAAGAAAGGGCATGGCGAATATGCTCAGTTAAGGTATTGAGCACCGCACGTTGGTTATAATCGAGGGCCGGGCGAATAAAAGGACGGGCAACTTGTTTGATAGTGCCAAACTCTTGAGCGCGAGCTTTCATATAATGAGGTTTTGTTGGTCCTACAGTAACCATAACAGCCCCACTCGTATTTTTTACTCGTGTCGTTTTGATGGTGATATTGTCTCGCATATGAGGCTCAGTGCTTTTCGCATCGAACCCCGCATGGGCTTCCATATCATTTTTCACGACTTGCATGGCTTCTCGTCCTGCTTCGCGTAATATCTTGGTTTTTAACTCAACTTCTAATTGCTGTAATTTTCGTCCTAATTCATCCAACCCTGTCACGCTAAGGTTAGTTATCACGTCGCATCCTCGGGATAAGTGATAATAAAATCACGATAAATACGGTAAATTTTACGGTTCTCCGTTTGCTCAATCATGTCCTGCAGAAAGTTGCCTCGCTGAACAGTTTGAACAGGGTAGTTGCCAATATAACCGTGTTGAATAGCCTCCCACTCACGACAGAGTGTCGATTCCAGTTTTAAGGCTTTTGGGTAGTCATCAGGTATTTGAATAACGATTTGAAAACGGGCTTGAACGAGTGTGGTGTGAGCTAATCCTGTATCTAATTTGGGGTCACTTATGCGTTGATAAATAACCCCTTCTAATTTATCGGAAGGGAGTTTTAACGGATAAGCTAATACCCCCGTAATGCGCTCCAAGTCAGCTTTAATATCAGCTTCTATCATGTTGTATATTCGCCTCCGTGGTAATAATGGTTCTATCAGCCTGATTTCGGTCAACAGCGCGAACGGTAAATAGTCGCCCCTGATAGCCCACCAGCCACCCCATATCAACATCAGAACGAGGGCGAATAGTGAAATGATAGGTTTCAATGACCTGATCTTGGTCTGCGGTACGAATCTTACGGTTCGACATCGATTCTGCTTTGGCCCATACCTCAGCCACTTTTTTTGGAACGACTTTTTCACTCCCTAAATCATCACGTTCAGTAACATAGTGAGAAAGAGAGATGCGTTTATTAAGTTCACCAGCTTTCATGTTTCCTCACAGGTTTATATGGCGATAAGGATCGAGTAATAACTTAAATCCTGCGGGTAACACGGCCGTTTCTCTATTTTCATAGAAATTTCCAACCGCTAGCATAAGAGCTAACTCAATATCATCAGTGATTAATAAACCGTCAGGATCTTCCTCTGGAATATCTTTTTCATAGAGATGTCGATTGATATACCCTTCAGCTCGTTGCTTTGCCGCCATCAGATAAGTTTTTAGCAACTCATCTTCTAATGTATTGCCCTCATCCAATCGACATTGCTGCTTTAATTTTTCTAGTGTGGGTAGTGGCATAAATCCCCCAATACCTGCGACCATCCTGATCGCAGGCACAAAAAAACCGCAATTAAGCGGTGACTGGTTTATCACTTGTTAATGCTTATTTCGTGCTACTGGCACCTTTACCCACTAATGCCTTAATAGCAGAAGTATCTTCAAGCACACAATCAAAGCGATGGAAAGCTAAAAACGCAGTTTGGTCATATTCTGCGTAACGTTCAACTAAACGCTTCAGGGTCATGTAGGTCACACGACGTAAAATGAATCGGTCAAAGTCACCGCAGAAGATGAATTTTTTACCGGCTTCCATTTTGTCGATAGCCTGATCAACAACATATTGCATACCTAAAATTTGAGCAGGTGCGACACCCGAAATAGACGGAAGCCATAAAGGGCGTTTTTGCGCATCTTCCATTAACTTTAGGTTTTTCAACGTATCATCATTAAAAGCAAGACGGAATTTAGGGCTATTACGGTACGCAGGGTCAATCGCATGTTCTAACTCGGTAATATCTTTCCAACTTAATGAGGCGCCGGCTACATCAACCGTATTTGTCACTGAGGTTTCTAAACCTGATGGCTGTACAGGTGATCCTTTTCCAGTGCCTTTAATCAAGTATTTAGCTTCACCACGACCAATGCGTTGAGCAATACGTGAAGCCAGATACGCTTGAATATCTACACCACTGTCTTGCAATAATTCATTGGAAACGCGGATAATTTTCGATGTTAACTTTTTAGCTCCTAAAATGGCCGTGCCAAACTCAACATCTTGTTCACCTGCTGCGGTGTTTTCGCCTAACAATTCCCCTTCTTCATCAGTACCATCGGATGTTGACCAGGTAATATCTTGACCGGTGGCAGTTGATAAAATTTGAGCCACACTTGCGATACCACCATAGGCTTTCATTTGATCAACAATTTTATTTAACATCTGAGTAGGAACGGTATAGCCACCTTTCTCATCGGGCGAAGTACCCTGTGCACGAAGTTCTTTGACCGCTTGGCGTTCTTCTGCAGTGAGCTCACCAAAACCACAGCGCAGGAAGCGGTCAAACGCTTGATTGCGACGCTCTGCTTGCTCTGTTTCAGGGTTATTCGGTTGTTGACCACGCTGTTCTTTCTCTTTGTCATCAACCAAGTCTTGATCTAATGAGCGTAGTTGCTCTTCACGCTGAATCTGAGCATCTAAATTTTCAAGTTCAGTTTGCGCTTTATTCCATTGAGTGCGTTGCTCTTCAGTCATCACACCATCACCCACTTTTTCGTGAATGGCGCGCATATCAATCGCAATAGTGTTACGTTTTTGTTTTAATTCATGAAGCTTCATAGTCATAGTATTACCTTATGCATTGAGTAAAGTCATAAGACGCTCACGCGCCAATTTTTGATTAATTGCTTTTTGGAGATCGCCACTGTCTCTGGCTTCTTTCCATGCATTCATTGAGCGAACCGCAGAGTCTGCATCTTGATACGCCGGATAAGTGACAGGGCTAACATCATAGAGTCGAGAAAATCGTGTTATTTCACGAATAACAACACCCTCATCATCTTGGTACCAATCTTCACCATCCCGCGCGACACGAAATGCAAAAGAACTTTGATTGATATCGCCACGTTGCATCGGTGCTAACACTAAATCACGAATGGTTTGTGTATCCGGTGCCGTTATATCGTAAACAAGCCCACGTTCATTGACACTAAGCGACAAAGTTCCTGCAGTTGTTCGCCCTAAAATATAATTCGGATCGTGATTAAATAACCCGCGAACATCATCATTGAGTACATCATCAAACGCCCCTGGTTTAATAATTTCACGAAATCCATAAATCAGTTCGGACCGGGAGTCGAAGACAGAGCCTAAACCCACGATATGTGTCGGTTTATTTTCTTCTCCCGCTTCCGCCCGAACCTCACCGACATAACATCGTGTTTCTTTTTCACTGCTCATCGTTATCCCCTTTCGATTCTTCTGTTTTTCCCCCTGCGAACTGAGTGGCATTGACGCTCACTAACATTTCATCAAGACCATCAACAGGATTCATATCCTCAAAGGCACGCGCCTCATTACGGCTCATCCAGCCATCTGTAATCGCAAAGTGGTAGAAATCAGCACGTTCTTTTGGTGTTCCACGTAGTAATCCCGCTAAATTAAATCGCACATAAAAGCCAGCCGTTCGCTCTTGTCGAGTAAACAAACGTCGGTTTAATTCCTGCTCCCAATTCACTACCCACGGCATGATGGTATGTCGTACAAACTGGATGGATTGCTCTGAGATGTTTGAGAAAGTAGCTTTTTCGAGGTCGTTAATCATATGAGCCGGCACATTGAAGATCCCTGCAATCATTGAGCGATTCAGTTTCAGCATATCAATCAATTGAGCATCAACAGGCGAAACCGTCAGCGCCTTGTAATCCAGATCCGCAGGTAAAAGCATGGTTTTATTTTCTTGGCTTCGTAGCATTCGGGAAGCTTTTTGCCACATATCTTTCAGTCGTTCCCATCCAGCTGTTTGTAACTCACCTTTTACTGAAACAATCCCCGCAGGACGAGCATTCCCCCCAAAGAAGGAACTGGTGTACTTCTGTCCGCTCATCCCCATACCGATAGTTTCAGCATGTTGAATGATGGGGCTGATCCCCATTCTTTGATTATTCCCCAACGCTCGAATATGGATCATGTCATCAGGACTAATGGCAAAATTACCTAATTCGTTATAAACGCCATACGTATATCGACCACCAGTATTAAGCAGTGTCGTTTCCCACGGCATACAAGCTTCTAAATTTGTCACCTCGCCTTTTCGGTTACGAATAACTTGCGTATAACCATTCCCCCAACCCAGCACATGACGCTCTTTTGTTTCACGCCATTTATAGCTGGTTTGCCACTCGTTAGGCTCATCATGAACTAAATAAAACAAAGGATGATCACGCGCAGTTTCTACCCTATTACCCGACTTTCGCATTACATGCAGTGGCATCTGGGCAATAGACGATGAAAGCACATAAATACAGGCATAGACTGCTGCTAATTTCATGGATGTTTCAGGACTCACATACACATCAGCCGTAAATAATCCGTCATTATCAATAGAGTCAGCCGTAATAGGTGTGTTAGGGTTCTCTAAACTGGGTGAGTCGTTGCGAAATAGAGCATCAATTAACACGTTTCCCCCTCATAGCTACCGCCAAGGCATAGGTTATTGCAATGCAACCACCGATAATCAGCGTGTTAGCAACACCATATTTTAGATAACACCCCGCCATAACCGCACCAACGCCAGCCAGTGCAGTGATATCAAGTAATAAGTTTTTCATAGGAATAAAAGGTCTTCGTTAGGATCTAAAGAGGAAAGGAAGTCACCACCACTGCCACCATTCACCAATAATCGACTCATGCCTGTAAATAGTGCAACAGGACCGTCTATTTTTGCCTCGGGTGTGGATTTATTAGGGAAAATATTGTCGTTTTTATCCGGTTTAACCGTGACGTTCGACATCATCCAGTTCATAACAGGGTGTTGACCATGATGAAACTTACCCGCATAAACCAGTGCTTCAATCTCTTTCATGGACTCAGAAAAGTTACGCACCGTTTGAGCTACTTCTACAAGGGGTAGCCCTTCTTCAGCCAGTGATAAACTAAATTGTGTCGCACTCCATGGGTCAAAACCCAGTTCGTTTAAGTTCTCGCCAGTCACCCATTCAATGATTTCTTCTTTAATTTGAGCATGATCAACAACTTCACCATCGGTTAACGTGAGATACCCCATATCGGCCCATTTGCGATAGAGTTCCGCCATTTGTTTAGAGCAACGCTCAAGCCGGTCTTCGGGTAACCAAAACTTAAAATCAGCATGAACATGACCGTTATCAGGTTGTTTCCATACTTTAGCTGCCGCACAAATATCAATTTTATTAGCAAGGTCAACACCGACCCATAACGGATAAGTTTGTAATTCCTGTTGTGATGCAAGTTCAGGAGCACTATCCCACTTCATCATATCCATCCATGAAGATTCAGCCGTGACCCAAATATTCATGTGTTTAGTGAAGAAGTTAATCCGTGCAGAAACCTGCTCTTTGGCTTTCTTGGCTAAACGGCGTAAATCATCCCAGCGCTTACAAACACCGAGACCCGGATTCGCTTTTTGCCACACAGTTTCATCAAAGGGATCATCGTCTTTATCTAAGGTGTAAATAATGGCGAAAAACGAATCATCATCGACTTGGCCACGAAGCACTTTAATACCGTAATCCCGCAGTTCGTAACAAATCCCCTCTTTATTAAAACCCGCTGTGGTGATCCCAAAAAGAAGAGACTGCAGGCGCGCACCGGTGGCAGTTTCTAATACGTCCCACACATCACGAGTTTTGTGTGCATGCAGTTCATCAACAATGCCACAGTGAATATTTAAACCATCAAGGTTATTGGCATCACTGGAAAGCGGTTCAAACTTAGAGGCGGTTCTTTCTTGATAGATAGCGAGTTTATTAAACTCAAATAAACGACCTAGTGTCGCTTTGGACTTCTTCAGCATGTTCTTCGCATCTTCAAACACGATACGAGCCTGATCACGCGTTGTAGCTGCTGAATAAACTTCGGCACCACCTTCACCATCAGCACCGGTCATATAAAGCCCAATACCTGATGACAATGTGGATTTTGCATTTTTACGTGCAACTTCGTTGTAAGCCGTGCGAAAACGACGAACAAAAACAACCTCACCGTCTTCATCTACAACTTTTTTACCCGTTTGTTCATCAATTAACGGAATAACAAAGCCAAAAATATTAATTAAAATAAAAACATGCCAAGGCATTAAATCAATGGGCTTACCGGCTAATGCCCCTTTGACATGAGGAATAAAACTGTAAAAATCGAGTATGTGCTGTGCGCGATCTTCAATGAAATAGATGCCACGCTCAAGCCCATGCTCTAAATCATTCAAAAACCGTTGGCACGCTAAACGTACCAGTTCGCACGCAACAATTTCTCCAGCAACCACCTGTTCGGCGTACTGAATTCCATCTGCTACGTTTGCCATTCATCATTTGCGCTTTTTCAAAAATGCCTCAAAAGGATCTTCTTCGGCGGGAGTGTTCATCGTGACTTTTGCTCGAGAAGCGGGAGTCATACCAAATTCACTTAACATGGCACGAATACGTTTCCATGCGTCTGCCTTCATTGCAGCGGATGGATGCGCCTTTATCATCAATCCACTTTCTGTATTGTTTTTGTAGGTATAGCCTTCTTCATCGAGAACATCACAATGGTGTCGATATTCAGTATAAGCTTCGACGAGTAACTCCAATGCCTTGGCATCCATCTGACTCATGACACCCATTGCATCAAGTTCTTCAGCAATACGCTTAAACCAATACTTACCTTGCTTAGTGAAATGTTTCGGAGTTGGGGGTACCCCTTTTGGCGGTTTTGGCTCTTTTTTATTAATCGGTCGTTTTGATGGGTTCCCCCTCACCAATTGCAGATGTGACGGGGTTTTAGGCGGTCCAGCCATAATAGAAATCTCCTATCAATAATCGCTTGGGGTTCCCCAAAAAAAGTTTTCTAACCTGCGGTGATGTGAAAAGAGGTAAGGGGGCGGTCCTAGGTGGCGAGAATGGTAGGGATTTGACCCGCCCCTCCTCCCTATACGTTATAATTTCAAGATGAAGATAAATATTTTTACAGGTTTATTTAATTAATATATATCAATAGGTTATATTTAATATTAGATTCTTTCTTTTGCGGTCTTAGTTCTATGGCATGGAATACATAACGACTGAAGGTTCTCTTCCGCATCGGTACCCCCATGCGCCTTAGCAATTATATGGTCAACTGTTTTGGCTTCGGTGGCTCGCCCTGATCTTAAGCATTCTTGACAGAGATACTTATCACGCTTGAGTATACGTGCTCGTAGCTTATCCCATTGGGTACCATAACCACGTTGATGACGAGACTTACCGCGCTGGTGGGTTTCCCATCCTAAGTTCTGATGGTCTTCACAGTAACCGTTACGTTCTGTTGTTGTCTTGGCGCATCCCTGTTTACGACATGCGCGAGGTATACGAGGTGGCATATAATCTCCTGTAATCTAAAGAGGCGAATAATCCTCATTGATTTTAAAGGCGGGATTTCTCACCTTTACTTCTGACTACACCACGTTCTGTTATTTATCTCGTTCGTAAGTTTAGCCCACGCATAACGTTCAATTTCTCTCGCCTGCATTAGCTGATTGATACCTGCATCCTGTCGATCAGCTCGCATACGTAAATCTGCTAGCTGAGCATTGATGTCATGCTCTGACTTATTACTGACAAGCACACCTTTGAATTCAGCAGAATTAATAAAGGCATCTTTAATAAAAAATTCACCAGAAGACTGAAAGAAGAATGGTGGGATTGATTTAGGCTTCACACCTACATCTTGCATTAGTTGCTTAATACGATTGAGTTGTTCTTCTAACTTATCTAACTCACTTGTATCCACTGAGACTTTTAATTGAATAGTGTTATCTGACATATCTATCTCCAATAAAAAAACCACCAGTTATTAACTGATGGCTATCTAAATAAACTCTATCAACGCCACTCAATAAATGACGTTTGTAGAATTAATTATGTCTCTCCATAGTCACGCCGTTTCTTCTCTCATAGCTGACGTTGCTACCCGTACTAGAACTGAGTGGATTCATTGTTTTTGATTCTCACTATGCGCTATCCGTCGAGAATAAAACAGGTCACTGCTAACATAGGAGACGGCGACAATGCGACGCATTAAAAAGCCCCGCTATTGCGAGGCTCGTTGTTGTTCAATTTCCCGTATTGCTTTCTTGTTGGCTAAATTTTGAGTTTATCAATCTCTTCATGATCTGGTCGACGATAATTCAGGATGTAACCTGGCATCTTCATAAACCTATTATTTTTGTCTTTTGCACTCACTACTACTGAATGGCAAACAGATGACGTGTCGAATGTTTCATCATATTCATACAATAAAGCCGCCATTTTATCTTGCCATTCAGTAGGCATTTCATGCATGAGAACTCTTGGCATGACTAGAAATGATGCATAAGACAATCCAAACCAATTCCACAATTCACTGCTATTTTTTGACTGTGTTGCCTTACTCATTTTAAACACTCCGTTCTAATGTAGATTTAAAGTACTTCTAGCTGACTCGATATCGCGGATAGCCTTCTTGTCTGAATTACATTGCTCAATAACCGATAACAGGGAGATATTTAACATTAACGATTCTCCCCATGTCATTTGTTTTGGTATATAGGGCAATAGACAATCAGTGGTTAGGTGTGCTGGTATCGCTATGTGCTCCACTGGCACGTATTCTTTCTGAATGGTCGTGCATCCTGATAAGAGCGTCATTAGGAATAGCAGTATTGGCACAATCATTATTGATAAGAACAGTTTTGATAACCGTTTTAACTTTTTCAGAATCCACGATTGACCTATTCCGCTCTTCGCTATTAAGTGATGAGACATTGTTGATAATCCTGAATGTTCGGTTGGCGTTTTCTGTGATTGAGTTTTGGCGTGAGAGTTGCTCGGTGAGCGATTGGTTTTCTTTGCTCAGTTCACCAACTTTTACAACTAAGTATTGGAGTAAAAAAACACAAATCACAGAGCCAATTAAAAGAACCCATTTACCAATACTCATAACAACAACCAAGCATCTTCAAACACTTTCAGACTGTATGGCTGATATCCAAGCTCAACACCAACAATCGCTGTGGCCAATGCAATAGCAACCGGTTTAGATGAAACATTAATAGGCTCATTTACGCTAACACCAATATCTTTAGCTGCTCGATTGATGTAGCCAACTGTGTTGTTTTCATTTGGTGGCGCATACCGATCGATAATCGACTCGACAGTGTTGAGTTCGTATTTCTTTTGGTATGTCTGCAGTAATTTATAAATTGCCCGAATACCATATTCAGGTGATACGAATTGGCAGAAGCTCGGATCTGTTTGCTGTGCGGATAACCCTTGCCATTTCGAACCGTGTCTAATGTTGCCTGGATTATTATTGCGCTCACCGCGTGCAGGTCTAGCCATTTTTACTAACCCCTCTAAATATTTGCATCACATTCCCACGACTAAGAATTATTAGTGCGCATAGCGTGATATTGATTCCGACTTCAAATGGATCTGCATGCGTGTAGTCATTCGTTAATATTCGTAACGGAATCGAACCTAGTAGAATAATGAGTACCCACGCTATAAATGACGGGATAAATTTATATTTAGCACCGTTACGGTCATAGTTAATGAGTCGAATAACAGCAAGCAGACATGAGAAAAAGTTGATGTAAATCCAAAACATTGAGATGGTCATCTTCCACCTCCTCTGAATTTATCTATCAGGTTGTTAATAAACTTATTTATTCCGTCAGTCATTGCACCCGGCTTTGATATTGAAACTAAAACACCCACCAGCCCTGCTGACGAAAACATTGCCCCTACTGATTTATCAACATCACGACCACCTGTTATATCGCTAAGAATACCCGACATAAAATCAGCGCCATAAATACCAATAAGGAAAGCAACCGCGAAATAAGTCCAACGCTTTAATAGACGAACATCATGAGCAGATAAAACAAAAATAACAGCTCCCGCAAACGCCCCAATAACAACGCCAGCATCCATACCAGCAAACAGGCCTACAATTGAAACGCCCGCTAGCGATGCTGTTGTAGTGCCCGTTAACGGCTCATTCATATGTGTAGTCCTGTTATTTGGTTAAAAAGGTGCAGACACACAGCTCTTGTGTGAAGTGTTTAATGTGTGATTGATACTGTGGTCGGCATGTATGAATGAGTGGTGGGCACAACTCCACCTAGTGTGCAATTATCGACATCTCTGCACGAGGCTTTCTATAATTAATGAAATACAGCTCGCCAATAAGCTTTATATTTAGATCGGGTAACGAAATAATGAAATGACCAAGCTAGATTTAATTGCTCTTTAGTCTTACCAGATAGCTTTATACATAAATTAATAAATAAATTTTTCATATTTTCTCCAATAAAAAAGGCCACCGAAATGACCTTACTGGCAAGCTTTTCTGCCTCTGGAAATAACCCGAACAGTATCACCTGTTACTGTCGTAATGTAAGCATGATCTGTACGCTTAATATCAAATGATGGGATGGCGTCTTTCTTTGTATGTTCAACCCGCGCCACAATATCTTTATTTTCTGATTCAGGATAAAACTCTAAGCGGTACATACCCCCTAAGCAGTGGACTTCTTCCACTTTACGTCCTTCACGTTCAGTAATTAATTTAAGTGCGTACATAATTTCGTTCCTTATTTTAGATAATAAAAAAGACCGCCTAGGCGATCTTTAATTAATTCATACATTTTTATTTATGATGTATGACATTCTCTACAACACCAATAACAACCATCAGCAGTTCTATACCCATTAGCCTTTGCTTGAGAAACAGCCTGAGCACAACTGGTAAAATAACCTAAATATTGCCGGTTTGACGCGTTAGGCATATGGTCGCAACCATCTTGATGAACCTCATAATCACCATGATTATCAGTAGATGTATGAACATAGTAATGATGATACATAAATACCTCTTATTGTTGTGTACACAAAGAGATAATATGTTAAATAGTTAAGTTGTTCTTACCATTAGATCACATATCAAGGAACTATCCGGAATTTCCGGATGGATGAGCTTATAATGATAACTTACAGGTTGCTATTCCCTCGAATTCGGGGGAATTAAATAAAGTGGATGTGGGTGCCAATCTCCACAGTCTCGGTATTCGATGCGCTCTACCGCATTCCCAAGTTTCCTATTTCCGAGCGTCAGGCTATTACTGGTGCTAACTGGCTTTAGCATTATCCAAATTATCAACCACACTCTCGTAATGGTCACGCCATACACTTAAGTTTCCACTATCAATTAAGTTAAGAACTAGTGCACTACAAATTGCCTCAACTTATTGTTTATCAAAATAAATACTTAATAGATATTGAAGTACAATTAACTGTTAAGGATCACTAACCTAAATTTCATTGTATAATAATTACTCTGTACAAAAATAAAGGTATTACAATGGCAAATAAAATATATCTACAAATAGACGATGAAATTGTCCAAGTACCTGACTGGAGCATTATAAAAAATAGAGAACATTATACTGAAGCACTTGACATAAAAGGAAAATCACTAGAGAAAATAATAGGTTACTATGAGCTTGATGAAAAAATATCTTGTGGTCTAAAAAATTGTAATACCCCTCATCTACGAGGGTATATTGTAAAAACCGATGCAGAAATAGAAACAAATATTGGTAATGCCTGTGGTAATAAATACTTTGATGTTATTTTTGGTGAAATGTCATCAGAGTTTTTAAATAAAGTTGAATATGAAAAATTAAAACAAAGTGCCCGGCTGGCTAAACCAGAAATATTCACTTTGTGGAAGAAAATAAATGAATTAACTGTGGGTCCAAAAAACATTTTATGGGCAATACGCTTATTTAAAGATATATCCGACCCTAATATAATTGGGAGGTCTGCTTATAATAGACTTCAAATTATGTATGGCAATAATGACAATAAGGTCTACTTAACCACGCTCACAACAGCTAAAGAAAAAGAGTTAGCAGAAGTTGCAGGCCGACGTATTGATGAAACCGTCGATATCGTTGTTGGGCAAATCAAGTATATAGATTTTTTATCGAAGGATGATAGTTTGGATTCTATCTTTTATTCTGAATTAAAAGCACCGGTATCGGAATTGGAATCCTGCGACCCCGAAAGAACATCAAGAACTAAGCTAAAGAAAATAATGGTAAAAATAAACGCCATAAATACAAATATAACTAGATTAAAAGATAAACTGGAAATAGCGAGACTATTTTTCACAAACGAAAATTTATCACAATTACTTAATTGGATGGAAAAAGATGAGAATGTAAGTAATGCTGATATAGAGCGGTATCAAACATTTTTGGAAAAACTATAATAAAAAAGCCCCGCAATAGCGAGGCTTTAAATCCGGTTACTGTGTTGCGTGTATAACTTCGCACAGCATATATGAAAACTATAACTTTATCGGCAAAATAGTCAAGCTTTATTCAGAATAATGATACTCTCTATCAAATCTATCGCACATTGGGCGATAGAGCATAAATTCAGCCACATTTAGCCATGCTTTAACTCTGTCCTGATATGTACGCAAGCAATAACGACCATCTTTCTCACAAAGCTCTAATGCTATCTCATGTTTTGATTTTTTATAAACATAGTGCTGCTTAAGAATATTCAGCAACCCAGCATCTGCATTCATTACTTCACAAATAACCTTATCCATTTCACCACCTTCAGTATCAGAGCAAAACCACATACTGCTAAGTGTTTTTTATCCTTAAACTCTTCTAGAAACATCAATAAAGTTTCTTTAGATAATCCCGATGTATGCATTCTATTTATTGCATCCCTTAAGGCTTTTTTTGTAATTGTTGGTTCTTCCAATAATTGATTAAACATACTTGTAGCGCTAGGAGCCTTACTAAAAGCAGCCCATCTTCCCCACATTTTCAAACGCCCACGGATCCACACACTTTCCAGTGTACGTAATTTTAAATGTTCTTCGCCTTTACCTACTGTCAATGGATAAATCATCTAATACCCCTCGTGCCGTACACACGTTAAATAAATGCACCGATACCTAGCGACCGGTTTAAGAAATGAAATAACAATTCGAGTTGATTGCCGTGAGTGGCTTCCCATAATTTCGGATCACGATGTAACTCGTCATGGTGAATGCGACACAATGGAATAGTGAATAAGTCGTGAGCCTTAGTACCCATACCACCCATGCCATGACCTATGATGTGGTGCGGATCATCAGCCTGTTGCCCACACACACAACACGGTTGAGTTTTCACCCATTGCAACCAGTTGGTATTTTCCCAACGTTGCATTTTAGGTTTAAGAAGAAATGACGCTGGTGGCTCCGGATCAACAGCAACTTTAATAATCGGCTTTATCGCATCTAAACGTTCATTCATTACGGATAATGCTGTCACGTTGCTTGGGATAATGTCAGCTTCAGGAAAACCACCATGAACTCTGCGTTCTTCTTGTTTATCTGACCAATTTAAAATCTGGCGCAATATCGCTTCGGGTAATTCATCAACCAAACTATGCATTACTGCAAATGAGAAAAAATCAGGAATAGTTAGCTGGTGGGCATCATCTAATCTCAAACGAAAACGAATTGTGTCTAACATCCAATTGATACGGTTTTTATAGGCCAGCTCAGCAACCCACCCTGCTGATGAGTTTCGAATATGATTATCGTGATACCAACAAGTGCGGATCACACCCGCCTCATGAAATGTTGTCACTAATTCATGGTGATGATAATTATCTTCATCGTTATCAATCTGACAGCATTGAATATGACGGATAACCCATGTATCCATTGGTGCCACTTTATCTATTGTGTGGATCACTTTTTTGTTATTGAGAAATTGAATGATGTGCTTATTGTTTAAAATCGGCTGTTCATCGCCCGTTAATGCGCCTGAGGGCAACACATCTAAGCTTTTTGGCACATCACTGATAATCACACGATGGTGCTTCTTAAATTGCTCGAGTAATTCAGCACCCGGTTTAAGTAATACAACGCCCAGTTCAGGTTGAATATAAGGCGTTAATAATAATTTCATGCGCTCACCTGCTTATTCAACATCACCATGCGGATCAACTCATCCGTTTTACTCTCAAAGAAATGCGGTTGGGTTTCGCGAGGATTATTAGGACTGGTCATGTTCTTCCCAAACTGACAACCCCTTGCTGTAACAGACCAAAACTCTTTCGTTTTGCTAGCAGTTTTCGTGCTTGGGCGTGATAGACGTTCAACAATGCCTAGTTCGGCTAATCGCTTATAGGCTTGCTGTGCTGAAATAGGTAGATTGTGTTTGTTGATCAGTGTTGATAATGCAACTGTTGGACGACTTGAACCATCCATAGAACCACTTGGTGCATCAATCGCATACACAGGCGCTAACTCGGGTAAGCCCGCCATGGTCTGTAATTTTTGATAAGCCCCTAACTTTGATGAATTCGAGAAATTTAAACTTTTAGACATTGATTCCAGTAGTATCACGCCAGCTTGGACCTTATCACTGAGTTTCTCATGGTGCTGTTGTGTCACTAAGGCATCAAATGTGCGGATCACTTTTAAATGAAAAGAAGCACTGATCCACATTGCGTAGGCATACACTAATTCTTTGCAAACATAGGTGCCCTGATTATATCCACCAGCGACTGTCACAATGGGCGCTCCTGTGATCTCAGGAGCGGTCGAAATTTCATCAATTAACTCTTTCGTTTGAGCCAATGAACTCCAGTTCGATGGTTGATGGCGCTTTTCACCACCCGATACTCGATGTAAATCATTTAAACAATAGCGACCGGCTACATCTCTACGAACCTGAAAACCATCAATAACAATTAATCCATTCATGCTATTTCTCTCCACGTTTTACTCGTGACCGTACATCACGTTATTAAATGAGCGGATAGTGATTTCTAACTTTCCACCCTTTACGACTTCCATTAACATCACATCCATATGTTTCACTTGCTGATCATCTTCCCAAACACCCGCATGTGTTAATGCATCAAACGGGGCTTTTAAAAAGTTATCAATATCTCTGCGCTGTTTTGTGGGCGGGTATAAGCGAACCAGGACAGAAACATTTTCTTTAATAGCTTTAGGTTTTCGTTTTAGTTGCTCATAGACAGAGGCGATCGTGTTAATTCGAAACTTACGCCCTTTTTCACTGATCAGCGTTCGGCCCTTAATATTTCTCCAATACGAGTTAACGCTAGGTGGAAAAGGCAATGTGAGCATAAGTTCAGGCATAAGTCCCCCATAAGCCAATTAGCAATGTCACTACAAACCAAAAACCAACGAACAAAATGTATTTAGTTAGCATTAGTGATTACCTCTTACTGAACTTACTAATGAATCGTAGGGCTCGGTTGGTAATTTCCCCATGAGTGCAAAATTAGAAGTGGCGTGTTTTACCCATCTGATAGTTGGCAAAGCGCATTTTTTAGCCTTCTGAATATTCAACTTTTCAATGTAGACTGACTCACCTGATTTACGTGATTCTGTTATTGCTGAATAAACTCTTTCTGCCTCTTTAGTTACTCTGTAGCGTAATGGACGCTCTTCACTAATTCTGACTAATACACCTAAAGTCCAAAGGTGTGCCAGTGCTCTTGATGCGCCAGCTAAATTAGTGTCCAAATCACGAGTGACAATGTCGCGATCTACTACTTCACCGACTTTGTACAACGCTAAGATTTGCTCTGTGATTTTCATGCGACACCTCTCGATACAAGCCATTTTGCTTGTTCAATAAATGTTTTGCCGATTTGCTCTAACTCACTGCGTTGAATGTAATCAATGGCTTTACCATTCCACGTTTTATCAAACACCACGATAGCGCCAGCAAAAAATGCCCCTGTTGGTACTTGATTTTCATCTGCAGGAACAAACCATTGAGGAACGTCAAAGCCAACACGACCGCGAATAAAACAAATATGGTCCGCTTCTTCACACCACCAGGTTTCGCTTGTGGCCACTTTCAACAAGAAAACATAACGCCCACCTTTTTCACGCATAGCCAACGCATGATTCATAATGTGGCGAACACCTGTGACAGCCTGTTTTTCATGATATGAACTACGTGAATAAGGAGGGTTGGCAAATGCTGAACCGCCAATTTCTTTGAGTTTTTCCGACCAATCTTGGGTAAGCGCATTATCCTCAACGGTGTAGAAATAAGGGCATTTGCTGTTTTGCGCATCAGTAAAGAGATCTAGCGTGAACGGCCCATAGAGTGAATTGATACCCCAATACAGATTTTCAGGTGTTCGCCATTGATCACCAATTTCTTTTAATTTGTGAGCAGATTGGCTTTTTAATGCCTGTAATTTCAGTGCGTAATCAATCATTGCTGAACCTCCTGTGACATTTCAGTCGCTTGTTTCCAAATGCTGTTCCATGCTTGACGACCAGAAAACTCACTCATACGACGAATGCCTGTCTTACCTGCTAATTCAAGCGCAATTTCTTCAATACGGTTTTGAGGTTTAGAGCGAGAACCAATCAAGCGTGAGAATGCGCTGTCACGTTCAACGGTATCAACTTGAACCTTTGGCTCATCCTTTGGTTTTTGACTACGAACGATCAGCTCATCAAAGTGTTTACGTAATTTACGAGGGCTTAAAATGTTTTGGTGCCAGAATGAATCTTTGTTGGCCCAGTCGAACAATCCACAAATTTGCTCATGAGTACGTCCATCGATTTGACGCATCAAACGAATATCGTTCGCCCAGTCATACCAAGTAGGCTCTAGCGCGGATGGATTCAGTTTTTTAACACGACCAAACATCCATTTCGCCGTTTTTAAATCACCTTCATCGCCCCATTTTTGGAAGTTAGTGCTGTAAATCACTGCTTCTGGATAACGAGTTAAAAAATCATTTTTTGGCTTGTCGCTGGATTCGCCAGAATTCTGCGACGAAAGGTCTTTAGTGATCTGTAAGTT
The DNA here is from genome assembly GCF_003144535.1 of Proteus penneri. Taxonomy (GTDB): domain Bacteria; phylum Pseudomonadota; class Gammaproteobacteria; order Enterobacterales; family Enterobacteriaceae; genus Proteus; species Proteus penneri. The sequence goes on from NZ_PHFJ01000012.1 coordinate 49,685, forward strand.
TTTATCTGAGTTAAGATCTGTATAAAGATAGGATTCCTCACTTTCGACGTTTCCATGATTCTGCATTTCTGCGGTTTCCATTCCGCAGTTTCGACGTTCCGATCCCTCACTTTCGACGTTTCCATTCCTCATTTTCGACGTTTCAGAAATAGACGGGAAAATCATAGAGATAAGTTTATTACCATCTATCTTGTAGTGAGTAACTGGCGTGCCATTGACCTTTTTTGTTTTGGTTTCAATCACACCAGGGAAATACTTCTTACGTAATTTATCAACGAGGCGTCGAGCTTGCTCTTCACCAGAAAGCCCGTGAATTTCTTCTGCCAGCTCTTCATGGCTTTTATAGAACCAACCATCATCTGCACTAGATGAAACACCAGACCAGAAGACAAGTTGATTTAAAATTGCAGACAAGGCGTGAGCTTGCTGATCACCTTTGAAAAAATCCAAATAGGGAACAGGAATAACAATGACGTTTTTCTGCCCTGACATAGCTTGTACAACATCAAAAATAGTCGTCATAGCAACGCCTCACTTAACTCTGGTGTATTTCTCTTTAAATCGTTGCAAGGGTTCACATTGCGGATCGTCACAACCATCCAGCATAAAAATGACACGCTGTTTTTCTCTGTCATAACGAACAACATGAACAACAATACCTCGGTGATTTTTGTAGTAGCGATCAAGTTGGTTTGGGTTCTCATTGTTCATTGCCCGCCCTTAAACCATGTTTTGAATTGAAATCATCTACAAGCCAACGCATAAATTGGTAGTTTGTTTCTTCATAGCCTTCTGGTACTTTAATTTCATAGACAAAACGACCATCACGCATTGAAGCCCGTACTTGCGTACGGCATGCTAAGTTTGATAATCTACCCATGCTAATTTCTCTTCACACAATTGAAATTTGCAAACCGAAGCCAGCGACCGTACATCGTTGGCTTCACCCTTTCTGGATATAGCCATCTTTAATTTCTCTTTTGATGTAACGAAACAAATGCATTCATAAATGTGCGAATCTGCGAAATTAATCCATCCAACATCATTTTTATTTTCTGCTCTTCTTCGCTATCAATAACGCCGTCAGCTAAGCTGTCCTTCATCAATAACGCTAAACGCCCCTGCATTTCGTCAACACCACTACGCAGTACAAACAATTCCGTTTCATCCAGTTCCGCAGGACTAATTCTGTCAACGAGTAAACGATTTGATTCACGAGCGACAAATTCAGCAAATAAAACGGTCTTAGAAATATCTTGCATCGCTAACAACTCGTTTAAATCAAATGAGCGACAACCGTTTTTCTCATAAAGCTTGTTGTTGAATGACGTTAAAGACAGACCAAGTGCTCCAGCCATTGCCTCGCGTCCACCAGCTGTTGCCTCACACATTTCTTTCACTACCTGTTTTATTGATTGGTTACTCATTTCCTACCACCATTGATAAATTCTTGTAGTTAACTGCTTTAAACGGTTTTGTTATTGTTTAAATAAAGATCGGGGTTGTATTTAAGGACTCCCTTAGTTAACCGTTCTATTTTTAAAGCTTGTTTTTCAGGAACAATAATCGACCACTGGCAAACAGCACTATGAGATACACCAAGCGCAATAGCCGTTTTTACTGTTCCCCCAAAATGTTCTAAAACTAAATTTTTAAGCATTACACTCTCCATAAAGTAAGCATACTTACAATTTAATGTAGCAGGATACTAATGTCAATAAAATGTAAGATTACTTACGTGTAATGCGTGAATTTGAGGCTATTTATGGAAACAGTAGGAGAGAGAATAAAGCAACGTAGACGACAGTTAAAAATGACCCAAAAAGATATAGCTGAACGCGTTGGAATCTCAGCATCAGCGGTTACTCAATGGGAAAGTGACAACACTGGTTTATCTGCAGAAAGCTTATTAAAGCTATCATCTGTTTTGAGTTGCAATCCAAAATGGTTAATGTTTGGAGTAGGGCTTCCTGAGGATGATATTGAAATAAAAACGTCTATTTACAAGCCGATACCAATCATTAGCTGGGTGCAGGCTGGAGAATGGACTGAGACGTACTGCGAGTCAGATCCTGGTAATTACAAGTACATTGATACTAATTTAAAACTGTCAGATAAAGCATTTGCTTTAATAGTTAAGGGGCAGTCTATGACTACCTACAATGGAGAGTTAAGCATCCCTGAAGGTGCTGTGGTTATAGTTGAGCCTGATTATGGATATCTCGATGATATAAATGGGAAAATAGTCATAGCACAACAAAAAGGTAGCGATGAAGCCACTATCAAAAAACTTATTATTGATGGACCAAACAAATACTTAGCTCCTTTAAACCCCCAATTTAACCCTATTCAGATAAATGGTGACTGCATTATAGCAGGTAAAGTTAAGCAAGTTATTATAAATCTAGACTAATTCCCTCCCCTTTCATAAAAAAAAGAAAGAAATGTAAGGTAACTTATATTTTTTTCTTGACTTAAAATGTAAGTTTACTAATATCTATACTAAATGGTTATTGAGAATACTTATGACAACTGAACCTTCAATCTTACTCCCAAATAATTTAACGGGTGACGATGTAGTTAAATGGATGAGAGAAAAATTGCAGTCTATTGATCACTTATCTGAATTGTATGTAAGACGTGATGAGCTGGTGGCTCAATTGGAAGGCATTAAAAATGAAATAACGGAATACACAAATAAAAGTGCTATTCAGACCCAAAGAAAATGATTTTTATGTGTGAAGAGAACGTGTGAAGAGAAACAATGGCTGGCTGAGTCTTAAACCATTAACGGGGGTGTGGTGATAATGTTCTGCTCAGTCAGCCATTTTATCAAATCTAACAATAAGCAAGGGTACTGGCATTCATCCATGACAGTCCATATCAGGTATCTACTGTAGCTAGTGCCCTTTCTTATTGTGTGAAGTGAATAAACCGTGTGAGGAGAAATTAACATGTCACGCCCTTCGTTAAAAAATGTAATTGTGTATAAAGCACAACTACCAAGTGCAGAAGCGATGTCCGATCACCTAAGTAAAATCCCATTTACTGAAGTGTTAGAGTCACATTTTTGTAGTTATGGCTACATACCAAACCCAGTCACTAATGAATTAGTTACCCCTATTACAGACGGGTATTTGCTGACATTTCGTTTTGATCAAAAAATATTACCTAATGCCGTTATTAAAAAAGAAGTTAATGAGCGTATTAGTAAGTTAAAAGAGGATGGGATTGAATTTATTGAGCCTGATATTAAAAACACAGTCACCGCTGAATTTTTGAGAAAGGCGTTTGTAAAAACAATTACTACACTCGTTTTATATCATCCCAGCAAAGAATATTTATTAGTAGCTAGCTCTAATAAAAACATTGCCAATTCGGCTATAAGCACATTAATTAAGGCGTGTGGTTCAGTTAAAACAGAAACAATTCATATCGATGATGTATCACAAGGTCTAACTACTAGATTATTAAATACATTAAATAATGAAGAGGAAGCGGATTGTTTTGGAAAAAATTTCTACCTAGGTCAATTTTATTTACTTGAAAGAAAAATTGATAATAAAAAAGAAATTGTAAAATATGATGCTGATTTTAACTCCATAAGAGATGTTCTTTTTGACTCTTTAAACAATCAATTTAAAATTAATTTAATTCAGTTATATACAGATGATATACAGTTTAAACTTACTAGCGACTTCCACTTCAAAGGGATTAAACCAGTAAATAAAATTGAATTTGATGATAAAGATAGAGTTTATCGCTATCGGCATGAGTGTTCACTCATCATGTTCTATATGACAATTACCATCGACTTTTTAATTGACTTATTAAAATATAAAGAAAAATAATAATTAGCCAACATCAGGGAATTTTAATCTCGATTAATTCGAGAGGGATTTTTATTACCTAAAATTGTGTGGAGAGAATAATGTCTTATATTGCAACAGCAACAAATAAACATTTCTATTATCTCGATGTACGGATCGAAGATATAGACATTCAAGATATTGCGACAGGTTTAGCTAATGAATGTCGCTTTAATGGACAGATTGATAATTTCTATTCTGTTGCTCAGCATTCTGTATACGCAAGTTATTTAGTTGCACCTGAATTTGCTTTAGAGGCCCTGCTTCATGATGCCAGTGAAGCTTATATCAAAGACCTACCGTCACCACTTAAAAAGTTATTGCCTGAATATAAATTAATTGAATTGCGTGTGGAAAAGATGATCCGCAAAAAGTTTGGGTTACCTGAAAATATGTCTGATGAAGTCCATTTTGCAGATCTAATGATGTTAGCCACAGAAAAGCGTGATTTAGACATTGATACAGGTAGTAACTGGTTAATGCTTGAAGGTATTCCAGCTAGCGATTTTGCTGTCAACCCGCTAACCCCTCGACAAGCAAAATCCCTATTCTTACGCCGTTTTAATGAACTTTATAAGGAGGTTGAGAATGGCTAACGGATCAGTAAACAAAGTTATTCTCATCGGCCACTTGGGGCAAGACCCTGAAATCCGCTATATGCCATCAGGTGGCGCAGTTGCAAATCTCACACTAGCCACATCGGAATCGTGGCGTGATAAACAAACCGGTGAGATGAAGGAGAAAACCGAGTGGCATCGGGTGTGCATCTTCGGCAAATTAGCAGAAATTGCAGGTGAATATCTGAGAAAAGGAAGTCAGATATACATCGAAGGTTCTCTGCAAACCAGAAAATGGCAAGACCAAAGCGGGCAAGACCGATACACAACAGAAGTAGTGGTCAATATTGGTGGAACAATGCAGATGCTAGGCGGTAATCAGGCAGGAAGCCAGAAGCCACAGCAGTCAGCACAACAACCGCAAGCCCCGAAAAATGAGCCACCGATGGATTTCTCAGATGATATCCCGTTCTGACCACCCCGCCGTTTAACCAAAGGATATAACCATGAAAGCTACGGACAGCTTAATTTAACTCGCAGGGATGCAATGAAGAGGAATGAATAATGGCAATAGTTCAATTTTATATAGCGGGTGGTAGAGGTGAAGACCCGTCAGGAATTAGTGAAGATAACCTCTATGAATTACCAGATGATCATAACTTCAGTGCTGATGATAACCTCAATTCATGCATTGAAGCATGTGCAGAATATTATCACGATAACTGTGATGGATGGGAGGATCAGTGGCCGTTGTTATTCATGTTATGGATTGACGACCAATATCTTGGCACGTTTGAAGTTGAGCGTGATTTTGACCCAGTGTTTTCAGCAAATAAGGTCGAGTAATGAAAGATAGAATCAAGTTTAACAATGCCATGTTAGCGGCCGTCATGGATGATAGAAAGGTGCAGACACGTAGACCGATTGAGCCACAGCCAAAAGTGACCGAGGAAGAGTTACGCAAGCTTGGTGCATGGCAAGAAGGTTACACACTATCAGAGCAAGTATGCGCAGCATGGCGTCATGGATTTGTTGATGTTGATTGCCCGTATGGTGAAACTGGTGACATCATCAACGTTGCAGACAAGGACGGTAATATCAAAGGGAGAATTGAAATTACTGATGTTTGGGTTCAGCAAGTAAACGATATCAGCGAAAGTGATGCAGAAGCCGAGGGGTTTGACGGGAAACTAAATGCACATATTTCTGACTTTGCTGCGGTATGGATTGCAATATATGGAATTGATAGCTGGGTAAATAACGAATGGGCGTGGGTTATTGAGTTTAAAAGGATTTAATAATGGATAAATCAATAAACCAATTAAATCCTAATGATGTTATTAAAATTGGTAATAACTGGTATCGAATTAGGTATTTAAGATATTGGGGAAATGAAGCATCAATAGATCTACAAAAAGAAGAGGATCTATTATCTTATTATCATGACAAGACGTGTTTAAGATTATCGATAAATAAAGATTCAAATATTAAATTTGAGGTGAAGAGTGAAACCGATACTTGATATGTGTTGTGGCTCTCGTATGTTTTATTTTGATAAACAAGATGACCGTATTTTATTTAATGATATTAGAGCTGAAGAACATATTTTATGTGACGGAAGAATTTTAAATATAACACCAGATATTATTTCTGATTTTAAAAACCTTCCATTTTCTAATAATACATTTTACCAAGTGTTATTTGACCCACCTCATTTAATCAGGGTTGGTAAAAATAGCTGGATGTTTAAAAAATATGGTTCGTTAAATAAAGACTCATGGAGGGAAGATTTAAGTAAAGGGTTTAGTGAAGCATTTAGAGTACTTAGACCAGGAGGAACATTGCTATTCAAATGGAATGAAACCCAAATACCAGTTAAACAAATTTTAGCGCTAACAGACCAAAAACCAACAGCAGTACAGCGTGTAGGGAAAAATGATAAGACGCACTGGATCTCTTTTCTTAAGGAGATCAGTAAATAATTACCAACAGCATTAACTAATATCTATTTAAACTGTGTACGGACAGTGTGGAGAGAGATATGTCAGCATTAATAAAATATATAAAAATGAAAGAAATGGTTCAATTAACTGGCAAAAGTAAAACTACGTTATGGAGAATGTATGCAAAGAGAAAGGAGTTTCCAAAACCACAAAAAACAAAAGGCGGTACATTTTTAGGTTGGCCTGAACATGTCTATGAAGAGTGGGTTAGAAGCGAAAAACGGTAATGCTAACTTGACCCGTTACTTGACCCGCATCTCTCGCGGGTTTCTTTTTAAAATCGTATAACTCATTGATTTTAAATGGTACGCCCTACAGGATTCGAACCTGTGACCTACGGCTTAGAAGGCCGTTGCTCTATCCAACTGAGCTAAGGGCGCCTAGAAGAACTTTAGACGTTAGCAAGACTACTCGACTACTCTGATAACGGATGTGAATTATACGTTCAACATTCTGAGAGTCAACGATTTTTCAACGATATCAAACTATATGGTCAAAATATGGCAAGTATTCGACTGACAGATTGCTCTTGATCTGACAAAATAGACCAATACCGTAATTGAATAATTTGGATGTATAGATGTCAGCAAGAATTATAGATGGGAAATCGATTGCGCAGACCATCAGAAGCGAAGTTGCAGAAAAAGTAAAACAACGTATTAATGCCGGAAAACGAGCGCCTGGTTTAGCGGTTATTTTAGTGGGAGATAACCCTGCATCACAGATTTATGTTGGAAGTAAACGTCGCGCTTGTGAAGAAGTCGGATTTATTTCTCGCTCTTATGATTTACCAGATACTACCAGTGAAGCTGATTTATTAAATCTGATCGACCAACTTAATAAAGACAGTACCATTGATGGTATCCTCGTCCAACTCCCTTTACCTGCTGGAATTGATAATGTTAAGGTTTTAGAACGCATCCATCCTGATAAAGATGTCGATGGCTTTCACCCTTACAATATCGGCCGCTTATGCCAACGAGCACCTAAATTACGCCCTTGTACACCTCGTGGTATTGTCACACTGCTAGAGCGTTGTAATATTCCAATGAATGGCTTAAATGCCGTTATTATTGGCGCATCAAATATTGTTGGTCGCCCAATGAGTTTAGAACTATTACTTGCAGGTTGTACAACTACAGTTACCCACCGTTTTACTAAAGACCTACGTTTCCATGTTGAGCACGCGGATTTAGTCGTTGTGGCGGTAGGTAAACCTAACTTTATTCCTGGTGAGTGGATTAAACCAGGTGCAATCGTGATTGATGTCGGTATCAACCGTCTTGAAAGTGGTAAAGTTGTTGGGGATGTTGATTTTGAAGCCGCCTCTCAACGTGCGAGCTGGATCTCTCCCGTCCCTGGTGGTGTAGGTCCAATGACAGTCGCCACACTTATTCAAAATACTTTGCAAGCATGCGAAGAATACCACGACCCTGAAACAGGAAATAATTAATCGATGGAAACATTTCAATTAGATGGGCACGACTATGTCGAGCTTTGTGATTTATTAAAACTTCAAGGTTGGACTGAAAGCGGAGCTTCTGCTAAAAGTGTTATTGCTGAAGGTTTAGTGAGTGTTGACGGTGAAGTTGAAACTCGTAAACGCTGTAAAATTATTGCGGGAAAAGTTGTCACCTTTGGTGAGTTTTCCGTTAGCGTCAGCAAATAATCAGCAAATCAATTAATATTGAAAAAGCGTCGCTATCTTAGCCTCGCTTTTTTTCTTTTTAATCCTTTTTTACCTTGAATAGACTTTTTCTTCCTCTTTTTTCTTATTTAATCATGTGAAAAAAAAGAAAATAACATAACCAATTGAATTAAAATAAAATAATAAAATTTAATTTAATATATTTAAATTTAGATCATCATTTTCAAGCTTGTCTATAGTTATAATCTTCTTTCGGTGTTCAGCAAATTGTACATTTTATAAAAAAATAGATAAAAAGAAATGCTATAAGTTATTATTTTATATATAGATAACACTTTTTAACCATTACTGTAAAACTTCAGCAACAAACCTTTTTGTTGATACTTTTATCCGTTTATTCATGTTTAAATGCATTAAAATGTGATTTAGATCTAATTTATTTCTACTTTCATTAGGCAAAAGAACATTGTTTGTACTAAATTATAGATTATAATTTGAAACGATTCAGCTTAATGATACTATTTTAGTTGTTATTTTATAATATTTACATCTTTTTGCCCTTTATCTAACAGGAGATTTTATGCTCGGCTTACCCACTCAAGGTATCTCTGTTTTTGCTAAATTACAGCAAAAATTGATGCCTGTTCTTTTATTTAAGGTAAGGAACTAGCATGAAACGCAGAGTAGCAACCATCACACTTAACCCTGCATATGATCTTGTAGGTTTAAGTGCTCCTATTGAACTTGGTGAAGTTAATCGAGTTAAAACAGCAGGCTTCCATGCTGCGGGTAAAGGCATCAATGTGGCTAAGGTTTTAAAAAGCCTTGGCGTTGATGTTACTGTTGGAGGCTTTTTAGGCAAAGAAAACCAAGATGGATTCCAAAAAGAGTTTAGTGACTCGGGTATCGCTAACCGTTTTCAAATGGTTGAAGGTCGTACTCGTATTAACGTCAAACTCACAGAACCCAATGGTAAAGTGACTGACTTCAATTTTTCTGGTTTTGAAATCACTAAACAAGACTGGACTCGCTTTGTCAACGATACGCTAAGTTGGGCGGGTCAATTTGATATGATTTGTGTCAGTGGTAGTGTTCCTCCTAGCATTGATCTCAATGATTTCACTACATGGATGACTCGCTTACGTAGTGAATGTATGTGTTTGATCTTTGACAGTAGTCGAGATGCCTTTGTCGCTGGGTTAAAAGCTGCCCCTTGGCTTGTTAAACCTAATCATCATGAATTAGAAATTTGGGCGGGTAGATCCTTACCTAAGCTTTCTGATATTGTGCAAGCGGCTGAAGCATTGCGTCAGCAAGGTATTGCCCATGTTGTCATTTCATTAGGCGAGCAAGGTGCGATGTGGGTTAATGCGTCTGGAGCATGGATGGCGAAACCACCTAAATGTGATGTCGTAAGTACCGTCGGAGCTGGAGACTCTATGGTTGGTGGTTTAATTTATGGTTTAATGATGCGACAAACTAGTGAACATACTTTACGTCTTGCGACTGCCGTTTCTGCGCTTGCTGTGAGCCAAACCAATGTTGGTATTCATGATCGCGAACAATTAGCAAAAATGATGACAGAAGTAGAATTAACTCCGCTAAAATTATAAGTAATCATACTCAGTGGTAATTTGAATAATATTAAGTAGAATTACCAACTCTTCTATTAAATAGATTAACGCTCTACTATAAAACATCAAAAATAGAATATCTTTAATTGATTAATTATCTTTTATTATTAAATCAAAGTTTATTTTTTCTATTTATTCGATAAACTTCACTTTAATAAAATTTAATAAAGATATTCTAAAATCAATAAAAACTTATTTCTGTTTTTAGGAGAAGTTATGGAAAGGCCCATAATACTTTTATGGATCCAAGTTATTTCAGTATTATTTTTAGGTATTAGTTTATTTATATTAGTTGCAGGGGCACCGATTTATTTATTAGCAATGGCAATGGGTGGAGGCCAAACAATGCTAGCGGGACTGTTCATCATGCTGTGTCTAATTATAACGATGATCATGCAAGTAACGGCATGGATAAAACTCGCTAAAAATAGTAGAAATGCTTACTCTTTTTTAAAAATATCATGGATATGCTTATCTATTTCGCTCTTTTTTATACTTAGTATTTCGATGTCATTAACGAATATCTCAGAAATTAGCTTTGTTGTTTTTTCTATTATCGTGCTCTTAACACATCGACTCTTTTTCTCTGAAAATGTAATTGCTTATTTTGAATATAAACAAAAAGATAGCAAAAGAAAAACCAGTATTATGAGTCAATGAATTAATCATCAGACAAAAAAATATCGGATATTTAATATCCGATATTTTTATATTAAACGCGAAACTCAATTATCGTATTAATTATTACGACGCCAAACAGTTCCTTGAGGACCATCTTCTAAAACAATCCCCATCGCTGTTAATGCGTCACGAGCAACATCAGCCGCTGCCCAATCTTTATTTTTACGAGCATCGTTACGCTGTTGAATTAATAATTCAATTTTTTCAACTTCACTGGCATCATCTGCTTTAGCACCACTTTGTAAGAAATGCTCAGGCTCTTGCTCTAATAAACCTAATACTTTAGCAAGTTTACGTAATACTGCGGCTAAACCATTCGCTGCATTCATATCAACCGCTTTTAGACGATTGACCTCACGCGCTAAATCAAACAAAACGGAATAAGCTTCAGGTGTATTGAAATCATCGTTCATTGCGTCAATAAATTGTGCTTCAAACGCTTCGCCCCCCACCGGTTGTGCATTTTCATCTGTGCCACGTAATGAAGTATATAGGCGTTCTAATGCAGTACGAGCCTGTTTTAAGTTTTCTTCAGTGTAATTAAGTTGACTACGATAATGGCCTGATAATAAGAAATAACGCACTGTTTCAGCATCGTAATAAGCCAATACATCACGAATAGTAAAAAAGTTATTCAGTGACTTAGACATTTTTTCTTTGTCTACCATCACCATACCAGAGTGCATCCAGTAATTAACGTAAGGGCCATCATGGGCACAAGTTGATTGCGCTATTTCATTTTCATGATGAGGGAACATTAAGTCTGAACCACCGCCATGAATATCAAAATGATGTCCTAACTCTTTACTATTCATCGCAGAACATTCGATATGCCAACCAGGGCGACCTTTTCCCCATGGCGACTCCCAGCTTGGCTCACCCGGTTTAGACATTTTCCATAAGACGAAATCCATTGGATTGCGTTTAACGTTAGCCACCTCAACTCGAGCCCCCGCTTGTAGTTGCTCTAAATCTTGACGAGAAAGTAAGCCATAATCAGGATCGGTATCAATCGCAAACATCACATCACCATTATCGGCAACGTAAGCATGTCCACGTTTAATTAGCGCTTCTGTTAATTCAATAATTTCAGCAATATGGTGTGTTGCTCGTGGCTCTGAATCAGGACGAGCAATATTTAATGCATCAAAATCTTTGTGCATTTCAGCTAACATACGCGTAGTTAATTGCTCACATGTTTCATTATTTTCAATCGCACGTTTGATGATTTTATCATCTACATCCGTTACGTTACGAACATAGTTAACATCATATCCTAAGTAACGTAGATAACGGGTTATGGCATCAAAAGCCACAAATGTACGTCCATGGCCAATATGGCATAAGTCATAAATAGTGATGCCACACACGTACATACCTATTTTTCCTGCATGGATAGGTTTAAATTCTTCTTTTTGGCGAGTGAGAGTATTAAAAATCTTTAGCATCAGTGGACGTTCCCGTTTTCAACTGTACGTGTTTATTACGTTTTTATATAAAAGAAAATAACAACTACTATAGCATGATATTAATTAGGATATTGGATCTTGAAGGCAAAGCAAACTCAAGATTAGGGTTTTTATCTTACTCTGCTTAGCGCTTATTTTCACTGCTCAATCGCCGCTAGTGAATAATCAATCTTCTATTATTTGACTAAATTTTAGCGAAACGTGTTTTTTCCTTTTATTACTGATTTATTTAGCAAGAAAAAACAGCGTAAGAAAAAGATGCATACTGACTAAATTAGGCAACTGTGATATAAAAACGGGACTGTTGTTTATGCCCAAATCTGGGTAAAGCTAAAATTATATTAGGATCTGAATATGGTTACTTTTCATACCAATTACGGCGATATCGTGATTAATACATTTGCAGACAAAGCACCTGCAACCGTAGAAAATTTTTTAGACTACTGTAAAGAAGGATTCTACGATAACACTATTTTCCACCGTGTCATCAATGGTTTTATGATCCAAGGTGGTGGTTTTGAACCAGGTATGAACCAAAAAGCAACCAAAGCACCTGTAAGAAACGAAGCAAATAATGGCCTAGCAAACAACCGCGGCACATTAGCAATGGCTCGTACGAACGATCCACACTCTGCTACTGCTCAATTTTTTATCAACGTTGCAGACAACGATTTCTTAAACTTCCGTGCTGAAAACGCAAATGGTTGGGGATATTGTGTCTTTGCTGAAGTTGTTGAAGGCATGGACGTTGTTGATAAAATTAAAGCAGTTTCCACAGGTCGTAGCGGTTTCCACCAAGATGTTCCTCGTGAAGATATCGTCATTAAAAGTGTAACGGTTAGCGAATAAGCCTCACTCTTTATGTGTACGCTTTTTATTGCAGACCTGCACTTAAGTGAACATGAACCGGCAATCACTGCCGGTTTTCTTCGCTTTTTAAAAGAACAAGCCATTCATGCAAAAGCACTTTATATCTTAGGTGATTTTTTTGATTTTTGGATAGGTGACGATGATCCTAATCCTTTACATCAACAAATTGCTCAAGCTCTGATGACGTTAAAAAATGCAGGAGTGCCTTGCTATTTTATTCATGGAAATCGTGATTTTTTAATTGGCTCTCGTTTTGCCAAAGAAAGCGGTATCACCTTACTTCCACAAGAAAAAGTGCTCGAAATTGAGAAAAATCGCATCTTAATTTTGCATGGTGATACACTTTGTACAGATGATGAAGCGTATCAACGTTACCGTAAAAAAGTACATAATAAATTTATTCAGCGCTTATTCTTACTATTGCCTCTATTTATTCGACTACGTATCGCTGACAAAATGCGCTCGCGTAGCCAACACGAAAATCAGTACAAATCAGATGCCATTATGGATGTTAACCCTCAGGCAGTGATTGATACTTTTAAACATTTCAATACAGAATGGATGATCCACGGTCATACACATCGTCCAGCAATTCATACTGTCAACATTGATGATAAAATACATTATCGTGGTGTATTAGGTGCTTGGCATACTGAAGGCTCTATGTTTAAAGTGACTGCGGATAAAATAGAACTTATTCATTTTCCCTTCTAAATTGCTTTGCTTATTTTCTGCATAAAAAGGCTATTTTTTCTTTACGCAAACGTTTTCCTTGATGTGTTAGCATGATACTATCATCCTCAGTTTATTAGGCTATATCCGTTTATGCTTACAGGAGCAGTTAAGTAATGTCTTCTCAAGTTGGTCTAAATACCTCTTCCGCTCGTATCGCCATTGTAATGGGCTCTAAAAGTGACTGGACAACCATGTCTCATGCCGCTGATGTACTAGACGCACTACAGCTTCCTTATCATGTTGAGATTGTTTCTGCGCATCGAACCCCTGATAAGCTATTTAGCTTTGCAGAACAGGCAAAAAATAATGGCTTTGACGTCATTATTGCAGGTGCTGGCGGCGCAGCCCATTTACCCGGTATGCTCGCAGCAAAAACACTTGTTCCTGTATTAGGTGTTCCAGTTCAAAGTGCAGCATTAAGTGGTGTTGATAGCCTTTACTCTATTGTACAAATGCCGAAAGGTATTCCCGTGGGAACATTAGCGATTGGTAAAGCAGGTGCTGCCAATGCGGCTTTATTAGCAGCTCAAATTTTAGCATTACACTCTCCTACTATTTTTGAAGCACTAACAGCATGGCGCACAGCACAAACTGACGATGTATTAAATAACCCTGATCCAAGGGAGACACTATGAAGCCTGTTTGTGTTCTGGGAAATGGTCAATTAGGGCGAATGCTAAAACAAGCAGGAGAACCTTTAGGCATTGCGGTTTATCCAGTAGGATTAGATGCAGAGCCCGAAGCCGTTCCCTATCAAAAAAGCATAATCACAGCTGAAATTGAGCGCTGGCCTGAAACTTCACTCACTAAAGAGTTAGAACGTCATACTAACTTTGTAAACCGTGATATTTTTCCATTGCTTGCCGATAGATTACCTCAAAAACAGTTACTCGATGAACTGGGCTTAGCAACGGCTCCTTGGCAACCATTAACAGCACCAACACAATGGCCTGATATCTTCTCTCAACTGGGTGATTTTATTATTGTAAAGCGCCGTGTTGGTGGTTATGACGGCCGTGGTCAATGGCGCATTCACCCTGGTGAAGAGCAACAATTACCCGCTGAAATTTATGGTGAATGCATTGTTGAGCAAGGTATTCCCTTTTCTGGTGAAGTGTCCTTAGTTGGAGCCAGAGATAGAAACGGTCATTGTGTATTTTATCCTTTAACACATAATCTTCATCAAGATGGCATTTTGCGTATGAGTGTTGCATTACCAACACCTGCATCAGAACTGCAACAATCAGCAGAAAAAATGCTGACCGCCATCCTTAATAAGCTCAATTATATCGGTGTCATGGCGATGGAGTGCTTTATCGTTGGTAATAAATTACTTATCAACGAATTAGCGCCTCGTGTTCATAACAGTGGCCATTGGACACAAAATGGCGCCTCAATTAGCCAGTTTGAGTTACACCTACGTGCAATTTTAGATTTACCGATGCCAAAACCTGAGGTTTGCCAACCCGCAGTAATGGTTAATTTGATCGGAACTGATGTCAATCCTCAATGGCTTTCATTGCCATTAGTGCATTTACATTGGTATGAAAAAGAAGTTCGCCCTGTGCGCAAAGTGGGGCACCTCAATCTTGTTCATCGCGATAATTACCCACTGAAAGAGGCACTCAAATCATTAAGCTCAATGCTTGATGATGCCTATCAGTTCCCTATCAAATGGGCTTTAGAAAAATTAAGCTAGCAGTCCGACTCATAAAGTTAGAGAATAATAGCCTTTAAACGAACAGACCTTAGATAAAAAGGTCTGTTATTCGCTATTTTCTCCTGATTATTCAGGTTACTGCACCCGTTTGATGGAGTCAGGATGCAAGTCACGCAACAGGTTTTTGGGCCCATTTATCAATGGAGTATGCTGATATTATTGGGCTTTGTGTATTTTTTAGCTACCGCAACCACATTTACCTCTTTAGGTGTTGTTCTTCCTAGTATGATAAACGAGCTAGAGTGGAACTGGACTCAAGCAGGTCTTGGTTTTACGTTATTAGGATTAACCTGCGGTCTTGCGAGTTTTTTACCTACCTTACTGATCCGTAAATTAAGTGTTCGCCTTACACTACTAATTGGGTTGAGCATTTTTGTCAGTGGTTTCTATTTTCTTTACGAAACATACACCATTGCGCGTTATTTTCTTGGTACTGCACTATTAGGTGTTGGTTTTACACTACTGGCTACCGTACCCGGTACTTATGTTATTTCCCGCTTATTTGAAAAACAATCCTTTGCCTTTGGTGTCTATTTTACCATTGGTGGATTAGGTGGTGTTGCCGGGCCTTGGATCTACTTTTTAGCAACCCATTTATGGCATACATGGCGAATGCATTGGCTTATTTCCGCGATCACTCTCACCGTTGTGACTCTTCTCACTATTTTATTTTTACGTGAAGGGAGTAAAGAGCAAGAACATGCAAAAAAAATTAGCCAACTTCAATCCACAAAACGTATCTATCAAACTAAAGAAATTTGGACAGCTCGTCATGCTTTAAGAACATGGCAATTTTATGTTATTGCTGCGACTTACACGGCTTTTTTATGGTGTGGGATCACAGTCAATAGCTTTGCGGTTGCACATATTATTGAAAATGGTTTTGGTGAAACTATTGCTGCAACACTATTAAGTAGTATGGCATTTATCAATGCGTTCTCGCGCTTAGCGGGTGGGGCTATTGGTGAATGGTTAGAACCTAAAAAATTACTTATCGCAAGCTTAAGTATTATTATCATCGGCTTGCTCGCACTAAGTATGGCTAATTCTTGGATTTACCTGATCTTATTTACGGTTTGTGTCGGTATTGGTTATGGCATGACGTTCTTAGCATCAAGTATATTGCTTGCTAACTATTTTGGTCGTACCCCTTATCTTGAGCTATTTTCTGTAATGAATTTAATTTCAACACTAGCTTGTTTAGCACCCTTTTTTGCTGGGGCAATCAAAGATATTTCAGGTAGCTTTACACCGGCATTCTTGATTTTAACCCTACCTGTTTTACTGATTTTAATAGTCACTCTATTTATGAAACCACCGGTTTATCCTAAATTTCAGCATGCGAGTGAGCAAGAAAAGTAACCCTTAAATAAGCAAGATAACGAGTTTCATATTATAAAAACGCATTTTCTAAGGAGACGTTAAGCTGATGAATGATGCATTAATAATAAAATACTCAATAGGTGTTAGCATCGCTTTAGCCTGTTTGGTTGGCTTTATCATCGTATCTCTTTTTCATGATAAAAAGAAAAAACGCCACAGAAATATTATTGTTCATATCAGCCAAGCTATTTTTCTTTGTAGTTTAGTGATTATCTTAAGCCAATATTGTGAAATGGCTGTGGTTGATTTTAATCTCCATTTTATCTCTTTTAGGATGATTAATTTCTTTACCTATATTGGTATTGCATTAATTTTAATGAGAAAATTTTTCTTACTGATTAATCGGCTAGAAAAAGCTCAAATTAAAAAAGGCAGTGATCCTACTTCTGCTCGTATTATTTCTCGCATATTCAAAATCACTCTATTTGTTATTATCATTTTATTGTTCGGTGAGCATTTTGGCATGAGCTTATCCGGCTTAATGACATTTGGAGGGTTAGGTGGCATTGCCATTGGCATGGCAAGTAAAGATGTATTAAGTAATCTTTTCTCTGGTGTCATGCTCTATTTCGATCGTCCTTTTAATATTGGTGATTGGGTACGCTCACCTGATCGTAATATTGAAGGCACTGTAGTCGAAATTGGTTGGCGTATTACCAAAATCATTACTTTTGATCATCGACCGCTTTATATTCCCAACTCTATTTTTTCATCTATTAGTGTAGAAAATCCGGGGCGAATGACTAATCGACGTATTGAAACTGAACTCGGTTTACGTTACGAAGACTCTGATAAAATTGGTGTAATTGTTGAAGATATCCGCACCATGCTAATGCAAAATGACAAAATTGATACGCAACAAACCTTGTTAGTCTATTTTAATCAATTCGCAGACTCTTCACTCAATATCATGGTGTATTGTTTTACCAAAACAACCGTATGGGCACAGTGGCTTGAAGCTCAACAAGAAGTCTATTTAAAGATGATTGAGATTGTGCATAAACATGGTGCTGACTTTGCCTTTCCGTCTCAAACAATTTATATCGAAAAATCGTCTTCTATCCCACAATAATAGAAATGGATAAGTTTAGCCTCTGATAAACTTATCCATTTAACAATCACCAATAACGGTAAAATATGCATTTATTATGCATAAAATAATCAACCTTATTGCTTTAATTTATTTCAATCATATTCACAACCAAGTATATTGATCGCCAATTCTTCTATTGATACAAATGCGAGTATAATGAAAAAAATGAAGTTGGCGTGTCACCCTACTCTTTCACACTATTTTTATTCTGAACGTCCGATTGTTGATATTGTTGATGCAAATTTAACGCAAATATCAGTAGTAGTGTTGTCATTGTCAGATATTGAGTCTGGCCAATTAGATCGCATTCATCAAACAGGGTTTCAACTTCCCGTATTTATTGCAGTTAATATTAATGATGCAATCAATGCTGAATTGTTTAATCAAGTTTCAGGAATTGTGATTACGGATAAAAGTGCACATCAAAAAAATAGTATGTTAATTAATAAAGCGGCACAGCAATATGAAGAGAGTCTAACGACACCATTTTTTTCACGCTTAGTGAATTATGTTGCCGAAAAGAATGTCGCTTTTGATTGCCCCGGTCACCAAGGCGGAGAGTTTTTCCGTCGTCATCCTACTGGTGAACAGTTTTATCAATATTTTGGTGAGAATCTATTTCGATCTGATCTCTGTAATGCTGATGTAGAAATGGGCGATTTACTTATTCATGAAGGTGCACCTTACGATGCACAAGCCTATGCAGCACAAGTGTTTAATGCAGATAAAACCTATTTTGTTTTAAATGGCACATCCTCCTCTAATAAAGTTGCCTTAAATGCTTTATTGGCACCAAATGATTTAGTGCTATTTGATAGAAACAACCATAAATCCAATCATCATGGTGCACTAATTCAAGCAGGAGCAACACCTGTCTATTTAGAAACAGCTCGTAATCCCTTTGGCTTTATTGGTGGTATTGATGCTCATTGCTTTGAAGAACACTATTTACGCCAACAAATTGCAGAAATTGCGCCAGAACGTCAATTCGATAAACGCCCTTTCCGTTTAGCTGTTATTCAACTAGGCACTTATGACGGTACAATTTATAACGCGAGGCAAGTTGTCGATAAAATTGGTCACCTTTGTGATTATATTTTATTTGATTCTGCATGGGTGGGTTATGAACAATTCATTCCAATGATGAAACAGTGTTCACCTTTGTTACTAACGCTTAATGAAAACGATCCTGGTATTCTCGTTACTCAATCTGTTCATAAACAATTAGCGGGATTTTCACAAACCTCACAGATACATAAAAAAGATGCCCATCTTAAAGGGCAATCTCGTTATGTTAATCATAAACGTATGAATAATGCTTTTATGATGCATGCATCCACCAGCCCATTTTATCCCCTTTTTGCCGCTCTTGATGTCAATGCAAAAATGCACTCAGGCAAAAGTGGTGAAGCGATGTGGATGAGTTGCGTAAAGCAAGGCATTGAAGCCCGTAAATCATTACTAAAGCAGTGCCAGTTTATTAAGCCATTTATTCCTGAAGTGGTTGATGGAGTTGCTTGGCAAGACCACGACACAGATGAAATCGCCCACGATCAGCGTTTTTTTAATTTTATTCCTAATGATAATTGGCACTCATTTGAAGGTTACACAACCAATCAATACTTTGTTGATCCTTGCAAATTAATGCTTACAACGCCGGGTATCGATCCTCATACAGGGGAATATGGATCTTTTGGTGTACCAGCCTCTATTTTGGCAAATTATCTACGTGAGCACGGCGTTATCCCTGAAAAAAGCGATCTCAATTCAATCTTATTTTTGCTGACTCCCGCAGAACATCAAGCAAAGTTTGATCGCTTAATCTCTTTGATTGTTCAATTTGAAAAACACTTAGTTGAAGATGTGCCATTAGAACAAATCTTGCCTTCTGTGTGTCGTCGCTATCCATCTCGTTATCAGGGGTATACATTACGACAACTCTGTCAGGAAATGCATGATATTTGTGTCAGATACAATATCAAATTACTGCAAAAACAGATGTTTAGAAAGAGTCACTTTCCTAAACGAGCATTAAGTCCGCAACAAGCTAATATTGAGTTTGTTCGTGGTAATGTTGAATTTTTACCTTTAAATAAATTATCAGGACGCATTGCTGCTGAAGGTGCTTTACCTTATCCGCCAGGTGTTTTATGTGCTGTACCCGGTGAAATTTGGGGAGGTGCTGTTTTACGTTATTTTCAGGCACTTGAAGCCTCGATTAATCAGCTTCCAGGCTTTTCAACTGAACTTCAAGGGGTCTATATTTATGATGAAGAAGATGGCAGTAAGCAAATTTATGCTTATGTTATAAAAGAATAATAGTCTTATCTTTCCCCATAAAAAATGCTGATGTTTAATTGAACTGACATCAGCATTTTTATTTAACTTTGTTTATAAGCCTTATTTTATTTCAACTATTCGCCTTGTATCCGTCGATATTGACCTTTATCTTGCAACAACCTAACGCCTAAGATACTGCCACATAATGAAAGTAATAATGCCGCAACAATAGGTACAGTGATCCACATTCCCCATTGTGGTTGCCACGGGAACTTAAACACGGATATTTGTAATAAGCTTAATGCGACTTCTGCACCAATCGCTGCGGCGAAACCCGCCATTAAACCTAATAATGCAAATTCAGCCCAAAGTGTGCGTCGTAATAATGATTTACCCGCTCCCAGAGTGCGATAAACCACCAGCTCAATGCGTCGTTGTGTCATTCCTACCTGAATTTGAGCAACTAACAATAACGCACCACAGATCATGACCAATCCAACCATAATTTCTAATGCTCGGCTGACTTGCTGTAAAATTTGTTGAACTTGCTGAATTAATGCACCTGTATCTAACACGCTTACCGTTGGAAATTGCCGATTAAGTGCCGTAATTAACCCGCCCTCACCATTGTAGTAAAAGCTACTCATCCATTTTTCTGGCTGATTACTCAACCCTTCTTCAGAGAAAATAAAGAAGAAATTAGGGCGCATATTTTCCCAATCAACATGACGAATACTTGTAACGATGGATTTAAATTCACGAGTATCACCGACAAAGGTTAATTCATCACCCAATTTAATCTCGAGTTGTTCTGCAACACCTTGATCGAGAGAAACCCCATTCCCCTCAGGAGGCCATGTTCCCTCAACAATTACGTTATCTTTTGGCAATTCGCTATGCCACGTTAAGTTAAGCTCTCGACGAACGGTGTTATTACCTGCATCACGTTTATCTACCCACTCTTTAGCATTATGCTCATTAATTTGTGTTAAACGCGCTAACACCACAGGGAATGCATCTGTAGGCTCAACATTATGTTTTGCCAATAAAGCATTAATTTCTTGAACTTGAGGCGCAGACATATTGATGAGAAAATAATTAGGGCTATCTTCTGGTAATTGTTTTTGCCATTTATCGAGTAAATCCCCTTGAATAAGGACTAACAGCGTTAACAACATAAATGAAAGCGCGAAAGCCGCAAGCTGAGTCATCGTTTGAAAAGGTTGTCGTAATAAACGAGTAACTGCTAAGCGCGCACTAAGTTGACGGAATTTAAACTGCTTTAATATCCATAGTCCTAGCCAACCAATTATTCCAAGTAAAAAGGCAATAACAACAACACCAAATAGAATTGACCAGAGTAAAACGCCTGTTCCGGCAAAAAGCGTTAAGGCACCGACAACAATTAAGCCTACTATCGGTAAATAATAACGAAGAGGCCATATAGGTGCCGTAGTATCACTTCTTAATACACGGGAAGGTTGTGTTGCCATCAATTGATAGTAAGGCCTTATCCCCGTTAATAATGCAATTAGCAGTAAAGAGCCTACAGACCATCCCCACGGTAAAAAACTTGCGTCGGGTAAACTTTTCGGTAACACAGGCGCTAAAATTTGTAGCAATATCGTTTCGAAAATAAGTCCTACGAATGAACCAACAATAATAGCGCCAATCAAAATCACGCCCCATTGCCCAATGATCCATTTTCTTAATGCACGCTTATCTGCCCCTAATGTTTTTAATACCGCAATTAAAGTATGACGACTACGACAATAATGAGCCATGGAAACCGCAACGGCCGATATAGCAAGCAATAACGTTAATAGAGCTGAAAGCAAAAGAAAGTTTTTCGCACGCTCCATTGATTGTGAAAGCGCACCACTGTCTTGTTTTAAACTATTCCAACGCTGATCGGGTTTTAATAACGGGTCGAAACGTTGCTGATAGCTATCAATCACGGACTCATTACCAGCAAACATATAGCGATAAGTTAGGCGGCTCCCGGGTTGTACTGCTCCTGTTGCTTCAACATCATCAAGATTAATTAAAATACGGGGGGCTATTTGAAAAGGATTAAACCCACTGTCTGGCTCTTGAATTAATACACCACTAATCGTAAAGGATGCATCACCTACATCAATTTTATCGCCGACTTTTATATCAAGTAATTCTAGTAATCTAGCATCAACAAGCGCAGTTCCTTTTTCCGGTTTTAACCCTGCCGGCTCCGTTTCTAGCTCACCATACAGTGGATATAATTTGTCTGCGGCTTTCACCAACGCAAGTTGTGGTGTATCGCCTTCAGGCGCATAAGACATCGTGGTAAATTGCATTTGGCGACTGAGCGTTAACCCGTCTTTTTTCGCCTCTGTAAGCCAGTTTTCATCAACAGGATAAGACGCACGTAAGACTAAATCGCCCGCAATTAAATCACGACTTTGAGCGTAAATGCTTTTATCTATTCGATCACCTATACGCCCTAAAGCAAGCACACAAGCAACCGCAAGCGCTAAAGAAAGCCAAACAATTAATAGTGCAGGAGAACGCCATTCACGCCAAAACCAACGCCAAATCATGACTCCTCCTTAAGTTGTCCATCTACTAATCGTAATCGTCTTTGGCAACGAGCAGCTAGCTCATTGTCATGAGTCACTAAAATCAATGTTGTTGCATAATCTCGGTTAAGAGAGAACAACAAGTCAGCAATTTTATCGCCGGTTTTGCGGTCAAGATTTCCTGTTGGCTCATCCGCAAAAAGAATAGCAGGCTGAGTACAAAATGCTCTTGCTAATGCAACGCGTTGTTGCTCACCGCCAGAAAGTTGCGCTGGCATATGGTATAAACGTTCGCCTAATCCTAACTGCTTTAGTAAATCAACTGCACGCGCATAACTATGCTTTTCTGACTCGCCTTTTAATAATGCGGGCAACTGCACATTTTCGAGCGCATTCAATGTCGGAATTAACATAAATGATTGAAAAACAAACCCAACATGTTGAGCTCGCAACTTAGCACGTTCTTCTTCATTCATTTTTGTGAGATCTTCTCCCATTAATTTCACACTGCCAGTGCTACCATCATCTAATCCAGCAATGATCCCTAGCAGAGTCGATTTGCCCGATCCTGATTCACCAATTAAAGCAATTGTCTGTGCGGACTCGACAACTAACTCAACACCCTGCAATATAGAGATCTGACTATCACCTTCTCCTACTTGTTTGGTTAACTGATGAACTTCAAGAACCTTTTCCGTCGACATACATTTTTCCTTATCGTTATGATGATGTTTAGCTTTAAGGCAGTTGCTGCTGATACCTTTTTAATCTTTGGTGACAGCTTGAGTGCAGGATATCGTCTTCCGATAGAAAGTGCATGGCCACAACGCCTTGCTGATAAATGGAAAACAACCTACCCTGAAATTAATGTTGTTAATGCAAGCATTAGTGGTGAAACTGCCTTTCAGGGACAAAATAGGCTTCCTGATTTATTAAAACAGCATCAACCACGCTGGGTTTTGATTGAATTAGGTGCAAATGATGGCTTACAGGGATACCCTGTTGCACAAACAAAAGACGCGCTACAAAACATCATTACACAAGTTAAAGCATCGGGTGCAACCCCACTTTTTATGCAAATTATGATTTCACCTAATTACGGGAAACGCTATACACAATCATTTTCAGCAATTTATCCTAAACTTGCAGAAGAGAATGCGATCCCTCTGCTTCCTTTTTATATGGAGCAAATAGCAGATAAGCCTGAGTGGATGCAAAACGACAGTATACATCCCAATGAAGATGCTCAGCCTTTTATTGCGCAATGGATGGATAAAACCTTACCCCCTTACTTAACACGTTAGACTATTCTGACAGTAGTTGACGTAGATTAAACGAGATTAATTGTAAAATTATGCAAAAAACGGTATTGATTACAGGAAGTTCCAGTGGAATAGGACTCTGCGCGGCAAAATCACTAAAGAAAAGAGGTTATCGAGTTCTTGCTGCTTGCCGTAAAGATGAAGATCTTAAACGCATGGAAACACTGGGATTAGAGCCTATTTATCTTGATCTTGATGATCCAAAAAGTGTTGAAAATGCGGCATTAGAAGTTATTCGTCTAACAAACGGTCGTTTATATGGATTATTTAATAATGGTGGATTTGGTGTCTATGGCTCATTAGATGCCATTACCCGCCAACAAATGGAAAAACAGTTTTCTACTAACTTTTTTGGTTTACATCAGCTTACTACATTACTTCTGCCAGCAATGTTGCCTCATGGTGAAGGAAGAATTATTCAAACCAGCTCTGTTATGGGGATTATCTCAACAGCTGGTCGAGGTGCTTACGCAGCCAGTAAATATGCAGTAGAAGCATGGTCTGATGCGCTAAGAATGGAAATTGCGCATACAGGTATTAAAGTAAGTTTAATAGAGCCAGGTCCAATAAGAACATGTTTCACTGAAAATGTCGCTCAAGTCGAAAAAGATAAACCTGTAAAAAATCCGGGGATTGCGAGTCGTTTCACATTAACGCCTGAAGATGTTGTGAAAAAGCTTATTCATGCTTTAGAAAGTCCAAAACCTAAGATACGTTATCCCGTAACCTTATTGACTTACGCAGTCAGAATATTAAAACGTTTTCTACCTGATGCTTTAATGGATGTTATTCTCAGTCGCCAAAGTGGCAAGGCTTGATTTTTCAGGATCTACCCTTACTTATTAATAAAATAGCGTTATAAATCGCATCTATATTTAAAACTCTCAAAAAGGGGCAAGTTAATGTTAGCAACTGCACATATTGTTGATGTAAATGAATCAAATATTCAACAAATTATAGAACAATCTATGACTAAACCAGTCATGATGTATTTCTATTCAGAACGTAGTCCTCATTGTGCAGAGCTTGGCGCAACATTAGATAAACTGGCAGCTGAATTTGCTGATCAATTTATTTTGGCAAAATTGGATTGTGATGTTGAACAAATGATTGCCTCACAATTTGGTTTACGTGCTATTCCAACTGTTTATATTTTGCAAGAAGGTCGCCCAGTTGATGGCTTTCAAGGCCCTCAACCTGAAGAAGCAATTCGCCAAGTGTTAGCCAATGTATTACCCAAACCAGAAGAATTAAAAGCGGCACAAGCCTCGCAATTACTTTCAGAAGGAAAAACCGAAGAAGCTTTACCTCTGTTAAAAGAAGCTCATCAACTCGCTCCTAAAAACAGTGAAATTACGCTCGCGCTAGCAGGCGCATTAATTTCTTTAAATAAAAATGAAGAAGCTCAAACTCTGTTAATTACTATCCCATTACAAGATCAAGATAGTTACTATCATAGTTTGTTAGCGCAAATTGAATTACAAAAACAGGCTGCTGATACGCCTGAAATTCAACAATTACAGAACGATTTTAATCAACAACCTGAAAATACCGATCTTGCTATTCAACTCGCACTGAAATTACATGAAGTTGCTCGTAATGAAGAGGCACTAGAGTTGCTATTTAGCTTTATCAAAAAAGATCTCAATGCTGGTGATGGGCAAGTTAAGAAAACCCTGATGGATATTCTATCAGCCTTAGGTACTAATGATAATTTAGCGTCTAAATATCGTCGTATGGTGTATTCTTTACTTTATTAATTTTATTTTCTTATTAAAGCAGACTTAGGACAGGTATATGGAAATAGTCATTGGTATTATCATCTTATTCGCTATTATTTTAGTTTTATGTGGTGTTAAAACCGTTCCACAAGGTTACCAGTGGACTGTCGAACGTTTTGGTCGTTACACTCGAACCCTCGCGCCAGGGCTTCAAATTCTCGTACCATTTGTTGATCGTATTGGTCGCCGTATCAATATGATGGAACAGGTTCTTGATATTCCGTCTCAGGAAGTTATTTCTCGTGATAACGCCAACGTCAGCATTGATGCGGTCTGCTTTATTCAAGTCATCGACCCTGTAAAAGCCGCGTATGAAGTTAATAATCTTGAACTTGCAATTATCAACTTAACACTGACGAATATCCGTACAGTATTAGGCTCAATGGAACTTGATGAAATTCTTTCTCAGCGTGACCAAATCAACAGTCGCCTTTTACTAATTGTGGATGATGCAACAAACCCTTGGGGTATCAAAATTACCCGTATTGAAATTCGTGATGTTCGCCCACCAAAAGAATTGATTTCTGCAATGAATGCGCAGATGAAAGCTGAACGAACTAAACGTGCCGATATTCTTGAAGCTGAAGGTATTCGTCAAGCGGCAATCTTAAAAGCAGAAGGTGAGAAACAAGGACAAATACTGAAGGCTGAAGGAGAGCGTCAATCTGCATTCTTACAAGCAGAAGCTCGAGAACGTGCAGCAGAAGCAGAAGCTAAGGCAACACAAATGGTATCTGAGGCCATTGCAAAAGGTGATATGCAAGCAATTAACTACTTTGTTGCTCAAAAATATACGGATGCATTGTCTCAAATTGGTTCAGCTAATAACAGTAAAGTTATTATGATGCCATTAGAAGCAAGTAATCTTATGGGTGCGATTGGTGGTATTTCTGAATTACTCAATACCAAAAAAAGTGACTCTGGCAACAAGAGCAATTAATTATGATTGAATGGATTAGTGCTCAACCTGCACTTTTCTGGCTTTGTCTTGGTGGCTTGCTGTTAATTACAGAAATGTTAGGAACAGCGGGATACCTTTTATGGTCAGGAATGGCGGCTCTGTGTGTATCGTTGATCACATGGATATTGCCTATTAGCTGGCCTATTCAAGGTATTTTATTTGCGATATTAACGGTAATTAGTGCTGTACTTTGGCACCTTTGGCTTAAACGCAGAAAACTATCAAAAGAAGCTGAAAACTTAAATCAGAAAACGCATCAACTGATTGGTATTCATGCGGTTTTATTATCAGATACTGAAAATGGTTTTAGTCGCGTAAAATTAGCTGATGGCAGTTGGCGTGTTTATTCAAACACGCCATTACTTGCCGGCGATAAGGTAACAGTAACCGCAATTGATGGTATTACCCTACAAGTGACTGCGCTTAAACAGACTATTTCTGGTGATGACAACACCCTG
The DNA here is from genome assembly GCF_003144535.1 of Proteus penneri. GTDB lineage: Bacteria > Pseudomonadota > Gammaproteobacteria > Enterobacterales > Enterobacteriaceae > Proteus > Proteus penneri. The sequence continues at coordinate 76,704 of NZ_PHFJ01000012.1, forward strand.
ACAAATGATCGATGATAGGGCAATCGGCTCCTTCATCTCCGGGACACTCGCTGGCTAACAAAAGTAATCGTTGGCGAATGTCATTGAGCTCATTAATTGTTTTCTCAATTTCAGCCACTTTTTTAAGGTGGCTTCTTTCACATCAGAACTATGGCGAGAAGGATTTCTTAATAGCATTAACAACGCGCGACACTCTTCTAAGTTAAAACCAACCTCTCTCGCTTGTCGCAATAATGTTAACTCTTCAATATGTTGAGCTTGATAATAACGATAGCCGTTTTCACCTCTTCCCGGTGGGGTTATCAAGTCTTTTTCTTCATAAAACCGAATAGCTTTAGCCGTTAATCCTGTTTTACTGGCGATTTCACTAATATTCAAAATTCCCCCTTGACCTTCCCCTTGCGGAAAGGTTTAGCCTTTATCTTGATAAGAAAAAACCTTTACAGAAAGCAAGTTACCGAATATTGAGCAATAATAGAGGTAACGCTTTTTATTTCGGAGATAAACTAACATGGCAAAAACTACGCTACTCGCATTACAAGGGCTTTCATGCTCCCACTGTGTTAACAGTGTAAAAAAAGCACTTGATGCTCGCAATGATATAGAACAGTCATATGTGACTATTCAATACGCTAAAATTGACAGTGATGCAACTGCTGAAAGTTTAATCAAAACAATTGAAGACGCAGGTTATGAAGCTAAAATTGCAACACAACCTGATATAAAATTAAGCCTAAGTGGCCTTAACTGCATGAAGTGTGTCGGTAAAACCGAAAAAGCATTATTAGCCATTGAAGGTGTTGTCGCCGTTAATGTAACAAAAGAATCAGCTGAAATTTTTGGTGACGCGGCAGCGGATGCTTTAATTGCAGCGATTACTGCTGAAGGTTTTCAAGCAAACTTGGCACCAACTGACAACATAATTCATCTAACACTATCTGGTTTAAATTGTGGTCATTGTGTCGGCTCAGTCAAAAAAGCACTTGAAGCGACAACAGGCGTTGATAGTGCTGAAGTTGAATTAACACACGCAAAAGTAACGGGTTCTGCAACCGCTGAAACCTTAATTACCGCTGTTACAGAGGCTGGTTACAAGGAATTAAACACAGTATATAAAGGAGTTTTAAATGAAGGATATTAAAAGAAATACAATTACTATTTTATTATTTTCAATAATATATTCACAAGGGTCAATTGCTAATAATTACACTACAAATTCACCTTCAGAAATAACTGGAGATAATAACTCTGAACCTAGTATTATAAAATCAAATAATAAAATAGCCATTCCACAAAAAATGCTAAGAAACAAAGACACTGATGATTTTATTAAATATATTGAGAAGGGGGTTGAACATCAAGAAGAAAATATGATCCGTAAAGTCATTTCTAATAGATATGTTTCATTTGATATTGATAAAAATAATAATCTTACACTCTATCTAACTGAAGAAATAACAAATCGTATAGACAACCATTTAAAATTGACACATCCTGGATATAATGCAGCCTTCTCTAATTTTTATTCACATATAATAGATCACCAAGATGAGGAGATAAAAAAATCTATTATAAAACACTTATCAAGCATATCTGAAAAAAATCAATTAGTATTAGATAATAAGATTACAGAAGCTATAAAAAACAACAATACAAATCAATTATATATTAAAGTAAAAAAGAATGACATGCTTTTATCTGAATCACCTCTATTAAATGAAAAAATAGATAAAATCCATTTAACTCCAGAAGAAAGAATTATTTATGATAAATATTTAAAAAATGAAATTGATAACACCAACCTTATAACCCTAGGTAGTTATATCATGAATAATAATGTCGAAATAAAAACAAATGAAATAATTGACGCCTTAGAATCAGGTAAAGAAAACATAGAAAATAACACACATAGCATTGAGGAAAATCAATCATCCATCTCCATCAACAAATCAAATATTGTAGAAAACACATTAAAAGCAGACCAAGCATTAGGTGAAAATATTATCCAAGATTTAGCAATAGAAGAAAATAAAAAATTAATAAATTCAAACAGTGACGGAATAAAAAGGAATAAAATAGACATTAGTGATAATAATGAAAAAATCAAAACTAATACAGATGAAATAGAAAAGAACAAACATCATATTAGTCATTTAGAATTTGAATATCTAGAAAATCTAAATATAAAAGAATTTGGTGAAAAAAATATTAAAGATCACTTTGGTAAATTATATATAGAAAATTCAATTGCTAGAGATGATATAAATAAACTTGATAGCAAATTTAAACACTTTAAACATGAAACTAATAATCGCTTTTATAAAGTTGAAAAACGTGCCAATCAAGGTATTGCATCTGTTGCAGCAATGAGTAATTTGCCTTTTACTGACACAGCAACATTCAGCACAGCTATTGGTATTGGTAATTATCGTAATGCCACCGCCCTTGCTTGGGGGATGCAATATCGTATCAATGAAAATATTAAAGTAAGAGCCTCTACTGCGTGGAATGACTCAAATAATTTTGTTTCAGCTGGGGGGATTGGGATCAGCTGGTAATATTAACGCAATAAAGTAAACAAAGTGAAAGCTAAGTAAATACTTAGTTTTCACTGTTTCATTACATTAAAAATCCGTTATGCTGAGCTTAGTGATCAACACTTAAAGGAGCATATCAAATGGCGGGTATTTTTCAGAAACTTAAAGAATGGATCAATATAAAACAAGCTTCTCATTATCCTTACCCTGCTGTTGATATTACACTACCTAATAATATCTCTTTACACCTTGTGGGCAGTATCCATATGGGCGTGCCCACAATGTCACCACTTTCTAATGTGCTACTCAACGAAATAAAAAATGCAAATGCTATTATTGTTGAAGCCGATATTTCCACAGACGTACAACCTTTTGATCAAGCATCTCTTTTTAGAAAGTCGCTAGAAACACGCTTAAATAACTCTCTTTTTTCTCAAGTCACATGTCACTGTGAAGATCTCGCTCTCTCACTTTATCAACTTGAGAATAAACCACTTTGGCAAATTGCATTGATTTTACAATCTACCCAAGCAATGCAACTTGGATTACAACCGCAATACGGTATTGATTACCAGGTCATTCAATATGCTAATGAGCACAAAAAAAACATTATAGAACTTGAAGGTATTGAGGATCAGGTCGCATTATTATTGAGTTTCCCTGATGATGGTCAGCAATTACTCGAAGATACACTAAAAAATTGGCACGATAATGCACGTACATTGCAAATCATGATCAATTGGTGGTTAAATTATAATGGTCAAGAGAAACAACCGCCTTTACCGAATACCTTTAGTAAAGCTGTATTTGATATTTTAATGGAAAGCCGTAACCAAAAATGGGTAAGCATATTATCAAAATTACCGGCTGGACGTTATGTGGTAACTGTAGGAGCTCTTCATTTATTTGGTGAAGAGAATCTGATTGATTTACTAACACATCAATCATAAAAACATTATGATTAGGAATAACTATGACTCCCGCTGTCAATTTACTGGAAAAACAAAAAATTAAATTTACTCTTCATCCTTATGAACATGATGCGAATGTGCATAATTTTGGTGATGAAGCCGTTGAAAAATTAGGTTTAGATAATCGCCAAGTATTTAAAACACTGTTAGTTGCTTTAAATGGTGATGCTAAAAATCTTGCTGTTGCAGTAACACCCGTTTCTGGTCAGTTAGATTTAAAACTGGTTGCTAAGTGCTTTAAAGCCAAAAAAGCTGATATGGCAGATCCACAAATTGCACAAAAGGTCACGGGTTATTTAGTGGGTGGAATAAGCCCATTAGGTCAGAAAAAACGCCTACCAACAGTGATTGATGAACAAGCACTTGAATTTGACACTATCTTCGTTTCTGGTGGTAAACGAGGCTTAGATATTGAGTTATCTGCAAAAGATTTAGGTGTTGTGTTAAGTGCACAATTTGCACTTATTCGTAAAGAGTCATAATTATGAATGATTTTTTATTTTAAGGCTTATCCTCAAAATAAGAAATTAACGTGATTAAGGCCAAAGATAAAAGGCGACATAAAATGTCGCCTTTTATCTATATAAGTATTATTGATAAAACTTATTTTTTATAAACAATTTCGCCTTTAGGTTCGAAATCTGCGGCTTTCAATGGAGAGTGCGCTTCGATATAACCTTTTAAGACTTCAGCATCAACAAACCCTGTATTAACATAGCCCGGATGAGTATCAATCTTAGGATAACCATCACCACCAATGCCGTTAAAGTTTAGTGTTGCCATACGGTAAGATTTTGTTTTATCCAATGGCTTGCCTGCAATTTTAACATCGCTAACTTTACAGTCTGTATCTACTGTTAAGCTAACATTGTAGAATTGAGCATAAGCGCCAGAGTCAACTTTCATACATGCAACTGCTGACAAATAAGGCTCGACTTCTTCACCTTTAAAATCAACATAAACCAGTTCGTTAGCAAAAGGTTGAACTTTTAATACGTCTTTATAAGTGATATCACCAGATTCAATTGAATCACGCACACCACCACCACTCATAATGGCAAAGTCTGCGTTCGCACGTTCAGCTTGAGCGGATAATAATAGACGCGCCATATTGGTCTGAACAAAGCGAACTTTACTACGATCACCTTCTAATTTACCAACAACTTCACCCACTTTAATATTCAGTTGCTCACCCCCTTTTTCTTGGTAAGGTGTCAGCAATTTCATCATTTCAGGGTTATGAGGAATTTCTTCTGTATAGTAAACAAGCTCGGTTGTACCGTCGTCTTTCTTCACTTTTTGATTTAAGTTGATTGGAATTAATTGGTAATGCTTTAACGTGAATTCACCATTACGGAATTCGAAATCTGCACGACCAACATATTTACCCCATTCATGAGCCTGAACAATCCATGTACCATTTTGATTATCAGGCGCACAAGGCGTTCCTGGTACATAATCAGCTTGTTTGTAGTTTTTGTTCTCTTGAGACATACAAACAGGATCTTGTGAGTGACCGCCCACAATCATATCAAGGTAGCCTTTTGGTAAGGCACGCGCCATTTCCACATCACCCGGTGCGTTAGAACCGTGATTACCATTATCATAGTGACCCATATGGGTTGCAGCGATAATAATGTCTGGCTTTTCTGTTGTACGCAGTTCTTCTACAACTTTTTTAGCCTCATCAGAAGGTTTGCGGAATTCTGTATCAGGGAAATTTGCTGGGTTACCAATACGCACAGTATCATCAGTCGTTAAGCCTAATACGGCAATTTTTACACCTTGCTTATCAAAAATAGTGTAAGGCTTGAATAAACGTTCACCCGTACTTTTTTGATAAATATTCGCAGATAAAAATGGGAATGTTGCCCATTTTTCTTGTTGGCGCAAAACATCTAATGGATTATCGAATTCATGATTACCCAGAGCCATTGCATCATAGCCCACAAGATTCATCCCTTTAAAATCAGGCTCGGCATCTTGTAAATCAGATTCTGGAACACCCGTATTGATATCACCACCCGATAACAACAGTACGCTACCGCCTTTTTTAGCAACTTCATCACGAATGTTATCAACAACCGTTTTTTGTGCAGCTAAACCATATTCTCCACGATCGTTATGCCAAAAATGGCCATGGTGATCATTGGTATGCAAAATGGTAATTTCGTAGGTTTTATCCTTTTCCCATGCCTGAGACAACGCCGGCGCCATAGCTAAAGAAACGGTCAAAGCGCATGCTGATAATTTAAAAGATAAGCTCATGGTATATCCCCATGTATATTATTTATTGAGAAAGTTCTGCCATGTATCTACAGTAGAAAAAGAAGACAGAAGTTAAATACTTTTGCTGTATTTTATGATGTAGGTTATATAATTTTTTTATTATTTCATTGATCCGATAGTTTTTTTGAGACATGAATCAAACTCTATTTCTCACAAAAGCACTCAACTCTAAATAGATGTAAAGTAGACTAATAAAAATAGAAATAATTTACCAAAATGTAATATAAAAAAAGAAAGTAAATCCCCATTGATTCTCTCTTACTAAGTTGCTGGCAATTGTAGTGCTATTACAAATTAGCCGTCGGTATAAAATTCAGCAAGATACTCAGAAAAAACAACCCTATGCACTAAAAAGGAAAGCAATATTTACATGTAAGACTCATTGGTGTAATTTTTGCTTCAGCATTTTCTGCTATCTTAATTTATGCTCAATAGTTAGTTTTAGGTGAGAAGAGTATGATTCCAGAGCGTTTCTTCGGAGTTGCTTTTAGGATGAATGAAATGAGTGCTGAGGCCTTAGGATATATTATGGATCAGAATAGTATTGAATATGTCTATCATATCTTAGCCTACCTCCCACTATTAGGTGTTTTTATCACTCTTCTTACTAATATTGGGTCGATAAAGCTGAATAACTTGTTATCACCTCTGTTACCAAAATGAACTGAAAACAGAGTATTTCTTACTTCAAAAGGTAAGACTAATTAAAATAACATAGAAAAGTGCATTTGCATTAAAAAACTCAATAAACTTGCTATTTTTATAAATAATCGATAATTTTTAGCGAATTTATTGCATGAATACGCTAAACTATCAGCCTGCTATATTACTCGCCCCTCGATACATGTAGTTTTATAAAAAGAAGGAGAATTGATGCCGCATTCAACACCTCTCATTACCACCATTGTTGGTGGATTAGCACTTGCTTATATTTTAGGCATGATCGCTCAACGGCTAAAAATTTCACCTTTAGTAGGATATCTTGCTGCAGGCGTACTCGCTGGCCCATTTACTCCCGGCTTTGTTGCTGATACTTCTCTCGCTCCTGAACTCGCTGAAATTGGCGTTATTCTGCTAATGTTTGGCGTAGGTTTACACTTTTCATTAAAAGATCTAATGGCAGTAAAAGCCATCGCTATTCCGGGTGCTATTGCTCAAATTGCAGTAGCAACACTATTAGGATTGGGATTATCAGCATTTTTTGGCTGGGGTTTATTTAGTGGCATTGTATTCGGTTTATGTCTATCAACAGCAAGTACCGTTGTACTTTTACGCGCACTTGAAGAAAGAGGCCTGATTGATAGCCAACGAGGTCAAATTGCTATTGGTTGGTTGATTGTTGAAGACTTAGCTATGGTGTTAGCTCTTGTACTACTCCCTGCTATTGCCAATATGCTGGAAAGTAGCGATCAAACCAATGTTTCTCAACTGATGATCAATTTAGGCATCACTATCGGTAAAGTCGTTGCCTTTATCTTAATCATGATGATTGTTGGTCGTAAACTTATTCCTTGGATTTTAGCCAAAACCGCAGCAACAGGCTCTCGTGAGTTATTTACATTGAGTGTACTCGCCCTTGCTTTAGGTATCGCTTATGGTGCTGTAACTTTATTTGATGCTTCCTTCGCATTAGGGGCATTCTTTGCCGGTATGGTGCTTAACGAGTCTGAATTAAGCCACAGAGCGGCTCAAGATACTTTACCACTGAGAGATGCTTTCGCAGTTCTGTTCTTTGTGTCTGTCGGTATGTTGTTTGACCCAATGGTATTAATTGAACACCCTCTCGGCATCTTAGCAACGCTGGCTATCATTATTATTGGTAAATCAGTAGCTGCATTACTCCTTGTACGAATGTTTGGACATTCCCGACGTACTGCCTTAACCATTTCAGTCAGCCTTGCGCAAATTGGTGAGTTTGCCTTTATTCTTGCGGGCCTCGGTGTGGCACTAAACGTTTTGGAACCAGATGCTCGTAATCTGGTGTTAGCTGGTGCTTTAGTCTCTATTATGCTAAACCCAGTGCTGTTCTCTTTATTAGACCGTTATCTGGCAAAAACAGAAACCAAAGAAGAAGTAGAACAACTACAACAAGAAGAGCTAGAAGAAGAGATGCCCGTCCCTGTTGATATTTGTGGTCACGCTATTATCGTCGGTTATGGTCGCGCGGGAAGTATGCTTGCTGAAAAATTATTAGCTCAATCTATCCCATTAGTTATTATCGAAAATAGCCGTAACAAATTCGCTGAATTAAAAGAAAAAAGTTTAAACACAGTGCTGGGTAATGCATCAACCAAAGAGTCACTTGCTTTAGCCCGTATTGATTGTGCTAAATCTTTATTACTGACGATACCTAATGGTTATGAAGCAGCTGATATCGCCGAAACAGCAAGAAGCATGAACCCTGATTTAAATATCATTGTTCGTGCTCATTTTGACGATATTATCGTGCGTGCTAACTATGATGAAGAAGCTTCTTTTATCCTTGAGAAAGGTGCAAATCACGTCGTTATCGATGAAGATCAAACGGCATCTGCCATGGCGGATATGCTAATTAAAGAAGTCGAATTTGGTTGTGCTATTGATGATACACCTGAAAATGGTCAACAAATCATTGCACCTAGCGCAGCGCAATAACTCAGCATGGTGGCTTAAAGTTCACTAAGTTTACTTGCTAATAACCCCTTAAGTCATTTATTACTTGAGGGGTTATTTTTAATAACGGGAATAAAAGAATAAAGCACATTAATAATACTTATTCTTTATAGGCTGGATAATCTGTATATCCTTTAGCATCACCCCCATAAAGAGAAGTATGATCAACATTATTTAATTGCCAATTATGCGCAATACGTTCGGGTAAATCAGGATTAGCAATAAAAGGACGGCCAAATGCAATCATATCAGCCAAACCCTCTTTAATAAGTTTTATTGCACGTTCTGCTGTATAGCGCCCAGCATAAAAAATAGCACCACTAAAAATTTGACGGATATCTTTACGAAAATCTATCGGCATTTCAGGCGCATTATCCCAATCAGCTTCTGCGATTGACAGATAAGCAACATGACTATCTTCTAAAATTTTTACCGCTTCGATGTACGTTTCACGAGGATCATCCTCAACAATTCCCAGATAAACCCGCTCCTCTTTTGTACTTGAAAACAGAGGAGAAAAACGAACACCTAAATTTTCTGAGCCAATCTCTTTCGATACGGTTTCAACAATTTCTTTTAAAAAACGCAGACGATTTTTGAGTGTTCCACCATATTCATCATCACGATTATTACTTTGTGATGAAATAAATTGGTTCACTAAATAACCATTAGCACTGTGGATTTCAACGCCATCAAAACCCGCATCCATTGCATTACGCGCAGCTTGAGCATAAAGCTGAACCACTTGTTTTACTTCGTCTGTCGTTAGCGCTCTTGGGATTGAAGGATCAACCAAAGCACCTTGGTGTGGCGCTGTTTCGATAAAAACCTTAACACCCGTAGCCGGTATATCAGAAGCACTGATAGGCGCATCACCATGAGGTTGTAACGAAGTGTGTGATACACGTCCTACATGCCAAAGCTGAGCAAAAATGACACTGCCTTTATCATGTACTGCTTGCGTTATTTTTTTCCAGCCTTCAATTTGCTCTGGACTATAAATACCTGGAGTCCAAGCATATCCTTGACCTCTTGGCTCAATTTGTGTTCCTTCTGTGACCATTAGCCCCGCACCTGCTCGTTGAGCATAATAAGTAGCCATCAGTTCATTAGGAATATTGCCAGGCTGAGAGCTTCTTGAGCGCGTTAATGGCGGTAAAACTATTCTATTTCTTAATTGGTGACACCCCAATTTTACGGGCTCAAATAAAAGACTATTTTTCATCTGTAACCACTCCTTTAAAAAGTATGTTTGAATATTAGACCCACCTTTAAATGACCTCAATGACATATATGCAATGATTTAGGACATCGTGGTAAGATGAAAAGAAGAAATTAACAAACGAGCGCCTTGAGGTGACACATGTTAAAAATAGGATTAATTGTTTATCCCCATTTCCAATCCTTTAGCCTTTCAGTGGCGAGTGTTTTTGAATATGCAAATTTACTCTCGCAACAAAAATTATATGATTTCCAAATCTATTCAGATCAAGGCGGGTTGATCCACGCATCCTACGGCATTACCGTTGATAGTGCCCCCTTACTTCCTACATCTGACTATGACACACTAATAATCTCAGGAGATTACCACGCAGGCTTTGGCTCTGATACGTTAATATCAATAATAAAAGATATTAGTGTGAATACACGCCGAATGGCTTCTGTTTGCTCTGGTGCTTTTTTATTAGCAAAAGCAGGTTTACTGAAAAATAAGCGAGTAACTACCCACTGGTTACATGCAAAAAAATTTAGGCAAGATTTTCCTGATGTAATTTTAGAAGAAGATAAAATTTTTATTATTGATGACAACATCTGGACATCTGCGGGTATGTCTGCAGGTATTGATCTCGCCTTAGCAATGGTTGAAAACGACTTTGGACAGGATTTAGCTCGAAATATTGCGAGAAAATTAGTGTTATATCATCGCCGAGGAAGTGCACAATCCCAATTTTCAGCACTACTTGATCTTGATGCAAAAACCGATCGGATACAAAAAACACTCACTTACGCAAAAGAGAATATCAACGGCGATCTCTCTGTTGAAACCCTTGCTCAAATTGCTAATCTCAGCCCAAGGCAATTTAGCCGTATATTTAGAAGTGAAACAGGACAATCCCCCGCAAAAGCCATTGAGCAATTACGCGTTGAAGAAGCGAGAATGAGAATAGAGACCACAATGAATTCATTAGAAATTATCGCGAGAGAGACAGGTTTTGGTGATAGAGAACGTATGCGACAAGCTTTTTTAAGAGCCTTTGATCAATCACCACAAACGATCCAACGTATCTTTCATCAATAATAGCTAGCTATTCCTAAAAAGTGTCAACCTTATTTAGGACGAATTCAGACGTTATAAAAAAGCCACTCCTTGAAATGAACTGACCCCAGTTTATTGGACAGTTTTAATTAAGGTATGGCTTTTATCATTTCTTTCAGTACGGCTATTTATCTTTATTACCAGCGATAACCGACACCAAAGGTATAATTGGTATTACTTGAATCCGCTTTATCACCTTTTGTCTTTTCTTTCACAATATTGGCATTAAGATTAATACTATCAGTGACATTATACATAAGACCAATTCGCGCATTTAAATCAAGGCTAACATCGTTATCAAAACTACGACCAATACGACCTTTGGTATAAGCAGTTACTTTTTTAGCAAAAAGATGTTGGTTATAATCCCAACCTAAAGCACCTTGTAAGTAATTAGCATCCCCATCATAACGGTATTTTAAGTTTTGATAACTTAATAAAGTAGTAAAAGATAATGAGCTTAATTCATCATCCCATACTTGCCAACCTGGGCCCGTACCAACTCCTGCCTTTTCTTTAATATCCTCAACCCAGTCATGTTGGTAACTGACATAACCACGCCAGAAAAATGAAGGTGTTATAAAGCGGTCAAGATCATAACCTAAATTATAGTAATAAGTACTTACATTACTATCATCTTTATTACGTAACATCGCACCAGTAAAATTTTGACGCCATATATCATTAGCAATATTGAGATTCCCATCTACCGAGTATTTCTCATTAGTAGAAGAGCCTTTATTATAAGAAGCTCCTGCATTTAAGCTTCCTGTTATTTTATTATCTATCGATACTGCACTTAATTTATTATCTACTTTATCTTTACTTAAGACTAAAGAGTCATTAATTGGCACTCTTTCTTTATTATTATCGGTTATTAATGTAATTTCCCCCTCAGATGAACTCTCAATTGAATTTATTGATGTCCACTTTGAAAAGGTTGCATTTTTTATTAACGATGGTGTATTTACCGTAAAAGATTTGACATTATCAAGGTTAATCCTTATTTCACCAGCATAATCTGTTTTCACAAGGATTCTATTACTGTCAATAATAGAAATAGTGCCCGATATTTCATCACCATTCTTTAAATATATATTATCAGCACATGCTCCAGCAGAAAATAAAACTAAAAATAAAAAACTTATACTCTTGTGCATCTATATTCCCCTTTATTTAAGTCTTTATAACTGTAGTCAGGGATATAAAAATACACAAGATAACTAACCTATATAATTGATTAATTACTCTTGTGTATTGAAATAGTCTTAATAAGATGAATTATTAAGACAAATTATAAAGTAATGTATTATAGCGTGTTGATAGATGTATTTAACGCTCCCAATAAGCTTCTTCTAAGCTGTCTTCTTTTTCAGGCAAGCCACGTGTTAAGCGCGGAGAATGCTGACTTAGCACTTGATAACTCACTCGGTTAGCATATTTACAGACTTGTGCTAACGATGAATAAGTTAAATAAGTGCGAGGATGCTTACTTGAATTTGGCACATTGATGCGATGATAGCTATTCGCTGTAATATCATGCAGTAATGCTGATAATGCCGCATCACCCGCACCATTCGTATTCATGATTTTTTCAGGGCCACCCATATAAGGTTCAATATGAGAATAGACTTTCTCTGGCTCTTCACAATCTTTACGACGCATTGCACGACTAAATTCATAACGATTAAATTCAGCAATAGCACCGGGTAATAAAGGATGTGAGGTTTGGCGCTTAAAGTTGTGTTCTGTATAACCGCCCATATAAAGCCCAGCAGGCCCTGCAGTACACAACACTAAATCAACCCATTCTAAAGCAGCATCGGAAGCTAACAGAGGATCAGCATGTCCTGTTAATTCAAAAGCTTCATCTTCGTTCATTGCGACAACAGAAACATGCTCTTTTAAGAAATCACGCCACCATTGTGGATCATCTGCAATAACATATTTTGTACCCAGCGTAAGAACCACAGGTACATCATATTTTTTCGCATACTCAATCGCTTTCATGGTTGCTAACGGCATCGGTTCACCCGGTTTACAGCGAACTAAGTAAGCCGTTAATACCAACGCAGAAGCTTCTGCAATCACCTCTTCCGGAATACTTTCTGGTTTAAGTTGGTTCATTTGACCAGGGCTAATCGCAAATGTACGTTCGCCATTTTCCGTGATCAGCGTAAAACAGCGACCAATTGCACCATCAACACCTTGGAGGTAATTAAGATCAGTACGGCTAGATGTGTTACATAAATAACGATAAGCATAGCTACCAATCTGAATGTTATTACACATAGTACCTAATAACACAGAACGATCATCAGCTAATACAGAGTAGTTATGTAGCGTATTACCAATCGTACCGCCAGCAAATTCGTGTGTTATCAGATTATTGTCTGTTAATTCACGATAAAGTGCCTCTGCGACATCATCTTCAATAACAAGAGAGTGTCCCTGACTCAAGTTATAACGGGTAATAAATGCCTCATCAACTTTCGCTTCGATATCCACCAGTGTTTGGTCAATGCCGACAATATAAGCGCGCGAAGATTCACTCTCCGTCATATTGATAATGGGTTGTAATAGAGGATCTCGTAAACTAACGGGAAAATAGTGTTTGGATTTTCGTTTGCCAGGGAATTTCATTGTGAACGATGCTACACAGCTAAAAAAGATGCGCAATGTTAACACAATATTATGGGAGAGACAGTAGGTGTACGTCAGTACACCTACTTATTTAAAGATATTTTTATGCGGTTTTACGACGGCTTCTTGCCATATAGCTCAGTAAAACACCCATAACAGACAGAATGAAACCAACAAAAGCGGCGCCAACTAAAATCAGAGCGCGTTTAGGCGCATCTTTTTTAGTCGGTTCGTAAGGCTTCAACATATATTTGAAGGGTACAAATTGAAGCTCATCTAATTTCACTTTTTCTAACTGCTTCATGTTATATAAACGGTTTTTCAGATCAGAGCTTACTGTGGTTGGATCAGTGATAGCTTCTGTGATCGCCAATTTACTACTTAATGCATCAGAACCCATGGCAATAGAATAATCAGGGTCATCTTTAATTTGTGCACCTTCACTGGAAATTGGTTTTTTAACCCCAGCGGCATTTGCGATTTCTAACGCATATTTTAAGCGTTGCACATTTACATTACGCGCATTAGCGATACGCTCTAAATCCATTTCATAAGCTTTTTTCGCAAAACTTAATTTACGCTCAATTTGATCATCAATTTCGTCTTTTACTTCCATTCGTACTTTGGTAGAAATAAAACGAATATAACCAGAAAGCAAATCGTAAGCTTCTTCAGGCGTTGGGGCGGTAAAGCTTAAATTAATTTCCCCACTAAATTCTTCATCACTATTCTTGCTATCCGATGATTTTAAATTAATATCTTTCGTTACGATATTTTCAATTAATCTACGCTTATCCAATGGCGTTGGTTCTTCCATTTTTGCCAGTAAGCTTTTGTAGTAGTCAGTGCTAACTAAATATTCTTCACGTAAAACACGAGAGTTATAGTTATTAATAAACTTTTGATAAACAGATGAACCATTCACACCAGTATCAACATCCACTAAGCTAAGCTCAGTCAATGTTGCTCTTAATTGCTTCATTTCATCCAGCATTGGCTTGGTAATTGCAGCTTGGCTAGTCCATTTTTGTGGTAAAAAGCTTGCAACAGTAAAGCCAACGATAGCAAATAATAACGTGATACCAATAATGACAAACTTTGATTTATAAATAACAGAAAATAATTCAAAAAGATCGATTTCATCATTCTGTTTTAGATAGAAATCGTCAAAGTGTCCTTTATCAATTTCTGAAGATTGTGGTTTTGAAAGCTTACTATTCATTTTCCTGCCTAAATTTATGTAATGCAGTGTCCGTTTATCAGCACTTTTAGTGATTTCCACTAAAAGACTTAAAAAATGAGAAAAGATAAGTTTATATATAACTGAAATATGATCAAATTAATATATCATCAAATCCGATAATTTTATTTATCGAATTCAGTAATTATTTTTTGCATACCTCTCGGATCATCGCTTCTAGCAAGTCAATATGCTCAGGTTCAGCATTTAACGCCGGAATATATTCGTACTGTTTGCCACCACCATGAATAAAGAACTCTCGGTTCTGTTCATTAATTTCTTCTAATGTTTCCAAACAATCAGATGAAAATCCTGGGCATACAACCTGCACATGTTCAACCCCTTCACTTCCCAGCTTTTCCATCGTTTTATCTGTATAAGGTGATAGCCAAGGTTCACGACCAAAGCGTGATTGAAATGTCAACATAACCTGTTCTTTAGGATAACCTAACTGCTCTTCTAATTGTGCTTTTAGTTTTTCGGTTGTGAGACAACACTCATCATAATAAATATCCCCCGTTTTGATAAAACGCTCCGGAATACCGTGGAAAGAGAGAATTAAACGATCAGGTTTACCATATTGCTGAAAGCTTTTCTCAATAGAGGTGACAAGTGCTTTGATATAAAGCGGATGTGTAGGATAACTACGAATAAAGTGAAGAGAGGGTATTGTACGCATGTCTTTAAAAATTCGGCTGACACCATCAAATACCGCAGCAGAAGTCGAGCAAGAGTATTGAGGATAAAGTGGTAACAAAATAATGTTCTCAACACCTTGTTGTAATAGCTTTTCAACCCCTTCATTTAGGGATGGATTACCGTAACACATCCCTAACTCCACGGGAATATTAGATAATCGCTGCGCAACAGCACGTTGTTGCGCTCGGCTATAAACTAAAAGAGGAGACCCCTCATCCATCCAAATCTGTTGATATAACTTAGCTACTTTAGGTGAACGAAACGGTAATATCACCCCTTGTAATATTGGTTTCCAAATCAAAGGAGAAACATCAACAACACGAGGATCGCTAAGAAATTGTGCTAAATAACGTCGAACAGCCCCCGTTGTCGGCGCATCAGGTGTGCCAAGATTAACCAAAAGAACACCATACTTAGCATCATTCATACTATGACTCCTTAGAGTTATTTTATTAGGATAACCAAAGTGTAGAAGAATAAAGGAAAATAATAGATTGTGCTTGTCAATTTATTGGATCGGACTTTTTACCTTTTCCTAGAGATAAAAAAAATCCCGGCTCAACCGGGATTAATCATCACAATGACAAATTAGCCAAGGATACTTTTCAGTTCAGCGTTAATTTCGCTTACTTTTTGTGTACCATCAACTTTGAAGTATTTCGCATTGCTTGCTTTAGCTTCATTTTGATAATAAGAAACTAACGGTGCTGTTTGAGTATGGTATTCAACTAAACGTTTACGAACGGTTTCTTCTTGGTCATCTTTACGTGTTGTTAATTCTTCACCCGTCACATCATCACGATTTTCCACTTTAGGTGGATTAAATTTCACATGATAAACACGACCTGATGGTGCGTGAACACGACGACCAATGATACGCTCAACAATGATGTCATCAGGTACAGCAAATTCCAGTACGAAATCCACATTGATACCTGCTTCTTTCATTGCATCAGCTTGTGGAATTGTTCTTGGGAACCCATCCAACAAGAAACCATTACGGCAATCGTCTTGTTTGATGCGCTCTTTAACTAACGCAATAACTAATTCATCTGTAACTAACTGGCCATTGTCCATCAGTGCTTTTGCTTTCAGTCCTAGTTCTGAACCTGAACTTACTGCCGCACGTAACATATCACCAGTTGAAATCTGTGGGATACCATAGTTTTCTTTAATGAATTGAGCCTGAGTGCCTTTACCAGCGCCTGGAGCGCCTAGCAGAATGATACGCATCGCGTAAATCCCCTTGCATTTAATTTTTTATATTTAAACTCGAAAACGCATTACCATACCATTTTGTGAGGTCATCGCTCAAGAAATCACGGTAGCGATTGCATTTTATTTTTATCGAAAAAGAAAAAACCACGCTCTCTCTTCAAAGAAACGTGGTTTAAATGTTTGAAAACGAAAACAGTTACGCTTTTTGAACTAAAAGTTGATTCACTAAGCGAATAAACTGGTTTGGATCCTCTAAAGAGCCTCTTTCAGCAAATAAAGCCTGATCCAGTAATAAATTGACCCAATCAGCAAATAAAGCGTCATCCGTTAACTCTGCTGTTTGTTTCACTAATGGATGATTTGGATTTAGCTCAAAGTTATATTTTACTTCTGGCACTTCTTGTCCTGCTGCCGCAAACAATTTCGCCATTTGTGTGGTCATTTCATCCGCACTGGTTGTCACAATCGCTGGGGTATCTGTTAAGCGGTGTGTTAATTTCACCTCTTTAACTCTGTCGCCTAACAAGGTTTTAATGCGTTCAACGAAAGGAGCTAATTGTTTATCTGTTTCTTCTTGCTCTGCATGCTTCTCTTCATCAGCCAGTTTATCTAAAGATTCATCTGCTTTACTAACAGACTGGAATGATTTGCCATCAAACTCAGTCAGGTAGTTCATCATCCACTCATCTATACGATCAGATAACAGCAATACTTCAATGCCTTTTTTGCGGAATAGCTCTAAATGAGGGCTATTTTTCGCAGCAGCATAGCTGTCAGCAGTGATGTAATAGATTTTTTCTTGACCTTCCACCATACGGCTAACGTAATCTTCCAGTGAAACAGTTTGAGCATCACTGTCGTTATGCGTTGACGCAAAACGTAGTAATTTAGCAATTGTTTCAATGTTAGATGAATCTTCTGCTGGGCCTTCTTTTAAGACTAAACCAAACTCTTTCCAGAATGCTTGATATTCTTCCGGCTTGTTTTCTGCCAGTTTTTGTAGCATCTGTAATACACGCTTAGTTAATGCACTGCGTAAATTACGTGTAACAGAACTATCTTGTAAAATTTCACGAGAAACATTTAACGGTAAATCATTAGAATCCACTAACCCACGGATAAAACGTAGGTAATTAGGCATAAACTGCTCAGCTTCATCCATAATAAAGACACGCTGTACATACAGTTTTAAGCCATGACGTTGTTCACGATTCCATAAATCCCAAGGTGCTTTTGAAGGCACATATAATAAGCTTGTGTACTCTTGCTTACCTTCTACACGGTTATGTACCCAGCTTAATGGGTCAGCAAAATCATGAGAGATATGTTTATAAAACTCTTTATACTCTTCATCACTCACTTCGGCTTTATTACGAGTCCACAGTGCTTGCGCTTTATTAATTTTTTCCCACGTTACTGTGCCGTCTTCTTCATTTTTCGTTTCAATTTCAACAGGCAAAGAAATATGGTCGGAATATTTACTAATAATGCTACGCAGACGCCAGTCATCTAAATACTCATCTTCGCCTTCACGTAAGTGCAGTGTGATGTCAGTACCACGATCAGCTTTTTCAATATCAGCAACGGTGTAATCACCTTCACCTTCAGATTCCCAAAAAACACCTTTTATCTGCGCTTTCGCCCGCAGCTCGAGTGCGTACGGTCACTTTATCTGCAACGATAAACGCGGAATAGAACCCAACACCAAACTGACCAATTAGTTGGCTATCTTTAGCTTGATCTTGTCCGATAGATTCTAAAAATGATTTTGTTCCTGATTTTGCGATAGTACCCAGGTTATCAATGACTTCATCACGAGTCATACCAATACCATTATCACTGATAGTCAAAGTACGCGCTTCTTTATCAGTGGAAATACGCACATGCAACTCGCCGTTATTTTCATAAAGCGCTGCATCTGATAATGCACGGAAACGCAATTTATCTGCCGCATCTGATGCGTTAGAAATCAATTCGCGAAGGAAAATTTCTTTATTGGAGTAAAGAGAATGGATCATTAATTGAAGAAGTTGTTTAACTTCAGACTGAAATCCTCTTGTTTCCTGACCTTTCATACTCATTTTTACCTCAATTAATCCTAATTTGGCGAAAAAAACAATATGAGTAAAAAGTGGGGATAGTTAAGCTAGTTTCAAGGGTCGAGTAAAAAATTAAGCTAATAAAAGTGATTAATGGTCTAAGAGAGATAAAAATGTGAAATGACTTTTCTCAATATTTTTAATTACAGAATATTTATACTTCAATGGCTAGAAGCCAGATTTTACCGCTAAGTTAATAGCGTTTACTTAGCGGTAAATAAGAAAATATTTGTGTTACATTGCTATTTTTGAGCGTCATTAACAATAATAGCGTTGGCACCTGCAGTTGCTTCATCTAATGCATGTTTTATTGTATCAGCATGAGCAAGCACAACACCTAAACGGCGAGAGCCGGCAATTTCAGGTTTCGCAAAAAGACGAATTTGACGGTTCGCCTTCAACGCTTTTTCAATACCGGAATAAACGATATTTGAGCTATGTAGCTCTGGCAAAATAACAGCTGAAGCACAGTTACCTAACTGACGAATACCACCAATGGGATAACCTAAAAAAGCGCGAACATGAAGAGCAAACTCTGATAAGTCCTGTGAGATTAGCGTCACCAATCCTGTATCATGAGGACGAGGAGAAACTTCATTAAAAAACACCTCATCACCTTGCACAAATAGCTCTACGCCAAATAATCCATAACCCCCTAAATTTTTTACCACTTTACTCGCAATATGTTCTGCTTTAGCAAGGGCTATATCACTCATTTTTTGAGGTTGCCATGACTCACGATAATCTCCTTTTTCTTGCCGATGACCAATGGGAGCACAAAAATGGATACCATCAACAGCATGAATAGTTAGTAACGTGATCTCAAAATCAAATGGGATCATTTTCTCAACGATGACACGCCCTTTTCCTGCTCGTCCGCCCTCTTGAGAATAGGCCCAAGCATGTGCTAAATCATTTTCACTACGGATAACACTTTGCCCTTTCCCCGACGAGCTCATAACAGGTTTGACAATACAAGGAAAACCGATATCTAAAGCGGCTTTTTTAAAACTCACTTCATCATCGACAAATTGATAATTTGATGTTGGTAAAAGTAATGTTTCTGAAGCTAAACGACGGATCCCCTCTCTATCCATTGTGAGTTTTACGGCACGGGCACAAGGAACAACTTTTTGCCCTTTTTGTTCTAATTCAACCAATAACGAAGTTGCTATCGCCTCAATTTCAGGAACAATAAAATCAGGTTGCTCTTGTTCAATAATGAGCTTTAATGCATTGCTATTAAGCATATTCACCACATGATGGCGATGTGCAATATGCATCGCGGGTGCATTGGGATAGCGATCAACTGCAATCACTTCAATACCTAGGCGCTGGCATTCAATCGCCACCTCTTTACCCAGTTCACCTGCACCTAATAGCATTACTTTTGTTGCATTAGCGGTAAGAGCCGTACCCAACACAGTCATTCTTCATCCTCACTATTTATCAAAAACCCAATGACGCAAACGATTGCATTTGCGTAGCATAACGGATTTTACTTGATAGAAAAATAGGCCGGCAAAAATAATCAATCGAAGAAAGAAAACCATTACGAAATTTGGCTGCGTTTTCCTTTTTGGATTTTTAGATAATTAAGACGTTTTCGGATAAGTGCCAAGATACAGCATAAAAGCCCTAGCCAAATTAGAGAAAAACTGACACCTTTAACTTCATCAAAAGCTTCATGGAATAAGAAAACAGCTAGTAAAAATTGAATAGTAGGTTCTATATATTGCGCTAGTCCAATAACGGTTAACGTCGTTCGTTTCACAGCTGCAGTAAAAAACAATAATGGCAATATGGTAACAGGTGCGGTTAAAACATAATAAAAACGAGTCAGATTATCTGCTGAAGGTAGCGCGCTTTTATCTGTCATAAACAACCAAATGGTCACGCCTATTGCTAATGGCATTAACCAGAGTGTTTCCATAAATAAAGAAGTGATCACATCAAAACGAATAAACTTACGGATCAAACCATATACAGCAAATGCGCCCCCCATCATGATAGCGAGTACAGGTAATTCACCGTACATCCACAATTGATACCCCACTCCGGCACAAATTAAGGTAACAGCCCATTTTTCTGCTAGATTAAGCTGTTCTTTAAGAAAGATGACACCTAATAAAATAGAGAAAAGTGGATTAATAAAATATCCCAAGCTCGCTTCTAATACTTGTTGATGTGTTAATGCATAGGTAAATGTACACCAAGAAACGGCCATGGCCATTGAGCTAAATAGGCACATAAAAATAGAGCGCCTATCCTGCAAAACAACGCGCCATCGTGTCCTATTTTTAATAAAGAGTCGTACGAGTAATAAAAGAGGGATAGACCAGATCAAGCGTTGAGCCAACATTTCTAACGGTTGTGCTCCGGGTAACAGCCGATAAAACAGTGGCGTTATTCCCCAAAGAATATAAGAAAAAATGGCTAATACTGCGCCCGATTGAGCCCACATTTAATGTTCCATCAATAAAAGTCAATAAGGTTTAATATCATACGCTTAAAATAGACAGAACAATATGATCAGCATCGCTGATTGATCAAACATCAGTACGATGACATAGACAAGATAAAAAAAATCTCCACAAATAACGACGCCGAGAAAAGTAGTTATAAATGGAGAGTTGGAAAATACCATTAAGGGAAAACCGTGGTAAAAACCACAACCAGAAAAAATAGGTAAGTTGTTAGAAAATCTCCCTAACATGTAAAGGTGGTTGCTGCTGAACAAAATCACGTAATTTTTTACGACTTGGTGCCGCGGCTATCGCCCCTTTTTGAGTTGTGGCTAAAGCACCACAAGCCGCCGCTTGCGTCACTATTTTCGATAAATATTGCTCATCTTCTGCAAAACCATATTCTGCCACCGCCGCTAATAAACCAGCCATAAAGGCATCACCAGCCCCTGTAGTATCTACACACTCAACGGTAAAAGCGCTCAATGCGATTTGAGTATTTGGCGTTAAAACTAAACAACCTTTAGAGCCTTGGGTGATCACTTTTAAACGCGCGGGATAATCTTCTAATTTTTTAAGGGCATTATTCAATGTCACTTCTTGTGTCATCCACGTAAGCTCATCTTCTGATAATTTTAATATGTCAACTTTATGCGCATAATTATCGATAACTTCGCGCATTTCTTCGTGATCACGCCACATTTGAGGGCGTAAATTAATATCAAAACTCAGCAATGAATCCGTTTCTTTAATACTCTTAATCGCCGTATCCAAAGTTGAGCGACAAATGGAGTTCACTAATGCTAAAGAGCAAAAATGCAAAATATCTTTTTCAAACGCAGGTAAAGATTTTTCCGTTAAAAATTGATCAGCAGACTCAGCAACTAAGAAAGTAAAATCACGCTCACCATTTTCTTGTAAAGAGACAAGAACAGTACTGGTACGGTGAAACTCATCAAATTCCATTGCGCGAGTATCGACCCCCAGGTCAAACAATGTTTTTTGCATAAAATGGCCGAACGCATCTTCACCTACACGTCCAATAAAACCACTTTGTTGACCAAGCTTAGCGACGCCCGCAGCAACATTGACAGGCGCGCCACCAGCGCATGCTTCATATTGCATGTTTTGCAATGGGATCAAGTCAACAACAGCGTCACCTAAAGACCAGACTTTCATAATCTCTCCTGAAGATAAGCAATTATTTTTCTTAACTATATTCTGTTTTTATGACTATTCATAACGAATAAGTAAAGATATTGCTCGTAAATCCACACTGATAACGTTAACATAATAAGATAATATGATAAAGTCAATCTCATGCATCGTATTTTTTTCGCTCTAAATGTTATCGTTAACAACAAGAGTAATAGTGTGATTAGTCTGTTCTTTACCTTTTCTGTGCTCTTAAAAACACACTAATAACTCTAAAATAGAATAAGGATAATGATATGAAACACCGCTTAGAACAATCAACAAACGCCTTAAATACTTTGATTGAAAAACGAGGCAATAAATTTTATCCCCAGTTTCATTTAGCTGCGCCTGCGGGTTGGTTAAATGACCCTAATGGTCTTATTTATCATGATGGTTTATATCATGCCTTTTATCAGCACCATCCTTATTCTCAAGATTGGGGGCCAATGCATTGGGGACATGCCACTAGCTCCGATATGATACACTGGCAACACCAACCCATCGCGTTAGCGCCGGGAGATGAGTACGACAAAAGTGGTTGTTTCTCAGGATCAGCCATTAGCCATGAAGGCAAACTCTATCTTTTCTATACAGGACACAATTGGTTAGCCGCCGAAGGGGATGATAGCCAAATCTATGAAGCACAATGTGTTGCTATCAGTGAAGATGGTATTCATTTTGAGAAAAAAGGCATCGTTTTAGAACCCCCTAAAGGCTATATGCACTTTCGTGATCCTAAAGTCTGGTATCAAGAAGGTAAATGGTGGATGGTTGTTGGTGCGCGTGATGAAAAAGATCAAGGACAAGTCCTACTCTTCTCTAGCGAAAATTTATTTGTCGAAGGCCAGCAGTGGAACAATGATTACACTGTTTTAGGAAAAACAGATGATAAAAATGTCTATATGTGGGAGTGCCCAGATTTCTTTCCTATTAGTCAAGAAAATGAATTTGCAATCGTCTTCTCACCACAAGGAAAACGTGCTGAAGGCTATCAATATAGCAACCTCTTTCAATCAGGTGCATTAATTGGCAAGTGGTCACCAAATCAACCGTTTAAACCACAAGGACACTTTATTGAACTTGATAATGGCCATGACTATTACGCGCCACAATCATTTATGACTCCTGATGGTCGTCGTGTTTCTATGGGCTGGATGGATATGTGGAATTCACCCATGCCATCAAAAGCAGAGTTTTGGGCTGGTTGCTTCACATTGCCTCGCGAAATTACCTTTGATAAGAGCAAAAATCGTTTACGTATGGTGCCAGTCAAAGAAATTGAATCATTACGCCAAGAAAAAAACACCATTAAACCTCTCACATTAAGCCATCAATCTATAGAGTTGATTGATAACACATCAGCTATCGAACTCGATTTAACATGGTCTTTAGACAGCCAAGCCGAGAAATTTGGCTTATGGCTAGGTGAAGGACTCGAGCTTTTTGTAGATAATCAATCAAATCGTTTAGTGCTTAATCGTCATTACCCTCAGCATAATATAAGTGGGGCTAGAAGCATTCCATTACCTGAAGGTTGTGAATTAAATTTACGTATTTTTATTGATCGCTCATCAATTGAAGTCTTTGTAAATAAAGGGGAATTCACCCTTAGTAGTCGATATTATGCTCAACAAGATATCCAAGCTTTACATCTTTTTGCTATGAATGGTGATGCAACACTGATTAATGGTGAATATTGGCAACTAAATAGTATTTACTGATATTGAGAAGATAAGTAAGACGTGAGTCTTTAAATAGACTCACGTTCAACTAATTGACAAGGTACGTGTACGATATCTCTATGGTTTCTTTCTTGAATGATATGCAATGTCGCTTCTTTACCTAATTCATAATGAGGAAGTTGTACTGTTGTTAATGGTGGATAAAACAACTCTCCTGTACCAATCATATTGTCGTATCCCAAAACAGCTACTTGCTCTGGAATACGTAACCCCATAGAAAGTAAAACTTGGTAAGCTAAAAATGCAATACGGTCATTACCACAAATGAGAATATCAAAGTCAGCTTTTTGATGAACACAATGCTTTTTCAATATTTCAATCACATCACGATAGTGCTCATCTCCAAATATCATCGTATATTGTTGCAGATCAGCCAATGGCAACCCAGCTTCTAGCCAAGCATCTTCGACCGCTTTACGACGAATAGGGCCTGCAACTGACTCTTCAGGTATATAAAAACACAAAGGACGGCGATACCCTTTTTCGATGACTTTTTTCATCGCAAAATACTGCCCATGATAATCATCGGGAATATAAGTTGGAAAAGCGTGCGTTTTATCCAAGCAGTTTGCTAGCACTAAATTCTTATCAAACAACTTTTCATGTACAGTGATTTCACGCAACCCCATAGTGGTATAGATGATACCATCTGGACGTTGAGCCAAAAGTTGCCAAATTGCATTTTCATAACAATCTTGTGCAGTCAAATTGACAACAAATGAACTCCAACCAAATTCTCTTGCGGTTTGTTCTATCGATAAAATCATTTCCACCGAAAATGGTGTCGTTGCGGTATCAATTGCTAGAACACCAATTGATGATACTTTTGTTCCTTGTCCACGAATTTTTCGTGCAGAATAATCTGGAACATAGTTAAGTTGATCAATCGCATCTTGGACTTGCTTCAGTGTTTCTGGTTTTAATAACTCAGGGTTATTAATCGCTCTTGAGACTGTCATCAAAGAAACGGATGCAAGTCGAGCTACATCTTTCAGTGACGCCATAGTATTGGCTCGATTGGTTTATTAAAAAGGGTCAATAGAAATAAAGTACTATTTTACAAGAAGTAAAGTCAAAAAGCCACAAAGGGAGTTGTATTGTAACCACCTGCGACTATTAATTAATTCATAAAAAGACACCTAAATATATTATTTTTTTACTTATTAATTGAGTTTAATATAGTTAAAATCACTTACGAGAAAAAACTTAGTTACAATTAATAATAGTTATTTTTCCCTTCATTATAGAAATTAATTATTCTTATCTATAAAATACAAATATTGAAACAAAACAAAGTTCTGATATTTTATCTATAATATAATACAGAAGTATTAATCATTTTTAATTTGATATATTCTGAATATAGCTCCGTTGCATGGATGTTACCCTACACAAAAAACTTATAAATTAGTCAAATTTCGTTACTCATTCACTTTTAGTGTAAGAGCAAAGTAAAATCAGGAGCAACATATGGAATCAATAATCCACTTAATCACTTTTGAAGAGGACAGTACAAAAGTTCAACTTAAAGCTGTTCTTTCTTCTTTAGCGGCTAATGTGAAAACCTATTCAAATGAGCAGGCTTTCTTAAAATACTATTTTTCATCGACAAAAGGAGCTCATAAAGAGTGCATCATAATTAATACAAAAAGCAGTGCAGCCCCCTCAATTGCACTGATTAAAGAACTCAACAAATTGAAAAACATCATCCCTATAATTATTATTTCTGGGGATAGTTCCATTGAAAGTTGTCGTAACGCATTTAAATCAGGAGCTTTTGAATATTTAACTCGTCCTCTAAATGTGAATGAACTTCTTAATATTGTCTCGGAATCTTTTCTACATTATGAAAGTGAAGTTGAGCAATTCCGAACATATATATCTCTAAAAGATAAATTTAGTAAGTTATCTAATAGAGAAAAAGAGGTTATGGAGATGATCCTTGAAGGAAACACGAGTAAAGAAGCAGCAGAAAAACTTTCGCTATCGCCTCGAACAGTTGAAGTACATCGTTCAAATATGTATACAAAATTGAAAATAAGATCACTACCACAATTAGTTCAAGAATATGATTTCTTTAAGAAATATGACTTAAGAACAAACTAATTTACAATGTGACTTCTATTTATCAATAGGTTGTATTATCTAGCGATATAACGATATGACCTGTTTAACTTTCATTATCTTTTATTAATGAGAGAAAGCTGTACTTCTAAAAATATTCTATTTTGGATGAATTACACCTAATATGGGAATAATTAATACGTTAGACACCATTCTACGATATAAAGGGTGGCAACTTATTTTGATGCCCCCTTTCATTAGGGTTCGTTTAATTTCAATTTAAAACACTCGTATATCTCATTTTCATAACCTCTATTATTAATAACTATTATGATTTTCTTTATTAATAATAGAAACACAAGAAAAGATGAAAGCATTAATTTGATATAAATCATTTTTCACGTGTTATAAAGATGATTATTCTTATTTTTTAATTTCTCATTTTATTTATTCTTATTTCACGAAGAAAATTATTAATGATTAAAAAATAATACAAAAGAAATCCTCGTCTCTTTTTTATACCCATTTAAAGACTATTTATGCGTTTTGATTTTAGCTCTAAAAAAGAGTTTCTTTATAAGAAAATTCTAACCAAAACGTTTTAATTGTAATTATTTAAACTGTAAAATAAGAAATAATAATAAGTATTTCCATTTATACTCAATTTTACTTAAGAAATTTATTCTATTTATAGTTTAATTAATGTAATACATCATTTATTATTTCTACTCAATAACAGTCAAATAAAGAATATCATTAAATGATCATCTCATGTAAGTATAATATACTAGCTGTGAACAAGTATTAACACCTATAGAAAAAAATGAATATTAATGACTGTTTTATAATCTTAATAAGAGCATAACAAGAATAAATTAATCCACACAAAAAAACATAAGACAAATTTATACGTTTATTCTTATTCTCACTTTGTCCAAATGCCTTTATGCTATACCCTCCTAACTCGCTTTTTAAAAAGAAAAATGAACGCTCAAGATAAAAACCGCCGTCCTATAAAAGCAAGGCAAACAAACTGGGCCACAAAGTGTAGTCGCTACTTACAACAAAAAGGAGCAACCCCAAACGGTATTTCCGTATTTAGCGTCGTATTTGCATTACTTGCAGCCTTATCACTTTTTTGTGCTCTCTTTTACACATCTGGATTATTACGCTCAATCTTACTGATCCTTGGCGCGCTCATGATCCAAGGTCGCCTCATTTGTAATTTATTAGATGGTATGGTTGCCGTCGAAGGAGGTATGAAAAGCCCAGTAGGTGCTGTTTATAATGAATTACCAGACAGAATTGCCGATACTTTAATTATTTTGGGTGTTGGTTATGGGTTATCTCCTGACTTTTCTATGGCCATTACGTTGAGTTGGGTGGGGGCTTTTTTTGCAGTAATGACCGCTTATGTTCGCGTATTAGGTGGAGCTTGTGGGTTAGAGCAACAATTTACAGGCCCAATGGCAAAACAACACCGAATGGCATTATTAACCTCTGTTGCTGTTATTGCTGCATTTATTCCCAGTCTTTGGGGAATATGGCTCTTTTTTATTTCATTATGGATTATTATTTTAGGTTCAACGCTGACCACAATTTTCAGAACCCGTCGAATTTTACGGGATTTAGCACAAGGTGTCTGATTAATGAAAAATGGAAAACTTGCTTTCGATGCAAAAGTGGTATCATCCGTCTTAGTCTCTATTTGTCGATTTTTAACAGGTATTCGCGCTAAACAAACCTCACCTATTGCAAAAGATACACCTTGCATTTATTACGCTAACCACTCTAGCCATCTTGATGGCTTAGTTATTTGGTCTTGTCTTTCGCCCAATATTCGCCCTTATGTTCATCCAGTTGCCGCTGAAGATTATTGGAATAAAAACCGCTTACGTCGTTATTTATCTCGTCGTATCTTTAGAGCCATTCTTATCCCTCGTCATGCTGCCAAAATGAATTTTCCACAAGAAGAAAATTCTTGCGAAGAGGTTGTAAAACAACCCGCTAATGACTCGACATCATCTGCATCAAATAAAACCAATGCTCTTGCTCTGATGCAAGAAATTTTAGACCGAGGGGATTCTTTAATTATTTTTCCAGAAGGTACTCGAGGTAATGGCGAATCAATTCAAGATTTTAAAGCGGGACTTTGGCATCTCTCTCGTAAAAATCCGAATGTGCAATTAGTCCCTATTTATCTGGAAAACTTAAATCGAGTCCTACCTAAAGGCTCTCGCTTAGTTGTTCCCGTTATTTGTAGTGCAATTTTTGGTGCCCCTATTGGATCAACTCATGAAAATGAAAGTAAACAAGAGTTTCTGGTAAGAGCAAAAAATGCGTTAGAGGAGCTACACAATGGAACGTATTAATAACGAAGTCCTCTGGATATTTATCGGACTCTTCTCTTTCTTAATTATCGCCAGCATTATTGGCGCTATTTTAGTGGCAGTAAAAGGTCCAACATCCACTATCAAAAATCTTAATTCAAGGATCAACGCATGGTGGGTAATGTGTATTATTGCAGGTGTTGCAATAGGGATTGGGGCAATTGGCTCTGTCATCCTATTTGCTATTATCTCATGGCTTGCATTACGCGAACTTATCACCTTAACCCCCACACATCGTGGCGATCATGAAGCGCTCTTCTGGTGTTTCTTCGTTATATTGCCTCTCCAATACATTCTTGTTGGCGTGCAATGGTATAACTTAATGGCGGTATTTATCCCTGTTTACGCCTTCTTATTAATCCCAACACGCATGGCACTTTCAGGTGATACCCGCCATTTCTTAGAGCGTATGGCAAAAGTGCAATGGAGTGTAA
The DNA here is from genome assembly GCF_003144535.1 of Proteus penneri. GTDB lineage: Bacteria > Pseudomonadota > Gammaproteobacteria > Enterobacterales > Enterobacteriaceae > Proteus > Proteus penneri. The sequence continues at coordinate 105,661 of NZ_PHFJ01000012.1, forward strand.
TGATAGCCATTTATTGCCTGAGTTATGCTCCTGCACTATTAATGTTGCCAATTGAAGGTTTTGAAGGTCGTAATATTAACCTACTGCTCTTTTTAATGATTGTGGTACAAGTTTCTGACGTACTCCAATATGTCTTTGGTAAATTATTTGGCAAACATCCTATCGTGCCTAAATTAAGCCCAAATAAAACAGTCGAAGGTTTTTTCGGCGGCATTATCTCGGCTAGTCTTATTGGTATGATGTTGTGGTGGGCAACGCCTTTCTCATGGTGGGCAGCATTTTTACTCTCTTTAGTTATTACATTGGCGGGTTTTGCTGGTGGTTTATGTATGTCAGCGATAAAAAGAGACAGTGGTGTAAAAGACTTTGGCACAATGATAGAAGGTCATGGTGGCATGATGGATAGAATGGATTCCCTCTGTTTTGCAGCCCCTATTTTCTTCCATGTTATTCGCTATTTTTACGTTTAGTTTTACTTTGTTTAATCAAAAGTAAACTATCCTATATAGACTAAAATGCCGATATTAAAACTATCGGCATTTTTATACTCATCTTTTTTCTCATACTAATTCAATATCACAAATTGACAATCATTATATAAATTAAACATTTGTTTTAATTTTAGATTAAAAATCAACACTAAGTATTTTACATATAAATCAAATAATTAAATAAAAACATTGTGAATAAAGAGGTCTGATTTCTCTACTATTTTATTTATAATGATAGCTTAGAAGGCCGCTATCTTTTACCCTAGCGCTCCTTTTCATTTTAGCTCCTTTAAAATTATGATCACTTGGATACTTCTTGCTTTTTCTTTGTTATTTTTGGGTTTTAATCGCACTATTGCATTTATTACACTCATTTTTACAGCACTTAGCGCGTTTATAACAGATGTTATTACATGGCAAGCTTTGCCGATTATCTTTAGTATTCTGTTATTAACATTTGCTTATTCCCGTTATAAAACACAACCACTGCTTCGGGCAATTATCATTTTTGCTCTTATTATCATTGCTAGTGGCTTAGCCTTTCATCTTATTCCTGGTTTTAACAATTTACGCTACCTTTCACATGCTATTATAGGGATGAAAAGCGCCCCTTTTTCTTTTTATTTCAATGCCGATAAAGCATTATTACCTTTTATTTTTCTGATCTTTATTCCTACGCTTTTTGTTTGCGAACCATTAAAAAAAGCAAATAAATTACAGTGGGCAATACTAATTATTGCTATTCCTGCATTGCTATTAATCGCTGTAAAACTGGGAGGATTAGCAATTGAATTGCATTTACCATCATGGTTACCTGCATTTATTCTCGCAAACCTCTTTTTTGTATCACTTGCTGAAGAAGCATTATTTAGAGGTGTTATTCAGCAAACCTTATCACGTTACCTTCCTCCTTATGTTGCGCTATTAATTGCAGCGATAATCTTTGGCCTTGCGCACATTGCAGGAGGAATACTATTAGTTATTTTCGCTTCGTTGGCAGGTGTTATTTATGGATTAGCTTGGATGTGGAGTGGTCGGCTTTGGGTTTCAACGCTATTTCACTTTGCGCTTAATCTGACTCACCTGCTCTTTTTTACTTACCCATTTAAAATAGCGTGATCTCTATTTTTTATTCTGATCTTCACTGCCTTTTACTGATATCTTAACTTCATCAGTAAAAGGATAAGTGAAACGTGAAAGCTATCACATAAATAGAACACAGATACTCTTATTTGCGCCCATCATCTGGTGAAATTTTTGTTAGTATGCTCTATCGCTTATCTATAAATAATCAAAACTTCATACGGCAAACAACAATAAGTCAAAAATAATAACATCCATTAACACGATAAGAAGTTGTCTTACTTTGCGGTATAGACCTAAGAAAAAATAGGTAAGCTTTGCTCTATTTGCTTTTTTAAATTCAGCATTCTCTGCTGATATTTTGCCTCTCTTATTACCAGGACAAAAGATATGTTAGACCAAGAAATGATCCGTACCTTTATTCAGGTTGCCGATTGCCAAAGTTTTACCAAAGCAGCAGATGTTCTTCACAAGACATCAGCTGCGATTAGTTACCGTATAAAAACATTAGAAGAAAATATCGGCACCCAACTTTTTAATCGCACCACAAGAACCGTGACACTCACGCCTGCGGGTGAATATCTATTAGAGAAATGTCGCCAATGGATTGTATGGTTAGAGTCAATGCCTGTGGAACTTCAGCAAATGAACGCAGGTGTCGAACATCAGGTCAATATTGTCATTAATAATCTTCTCTATGATCGCACTGCTGTTGCCAGTATGTTGGCTTGTCTTCATCAACGTTTTCCGTCTACCCAATTTCATATTACTCGCCAAGTCTATATGGGGGTTTGGGATGCGCTTATTAACGAAGATTATCATTTTGCTATCGGTGTGACGGGTAATGAATCCCTTAAGAATAATATTAACATATGTGCTATGGGCGAAATTCAATGGCAATTTGTTGTCGCGCCTAATCATCCTTTAGCCAATATCAGTGGTGTATTAAGTGATGATCAAATGCGTATGTATTCTGCAGTAAACGTCGAGGATACGTCTCGCCATCTTTCTAAACGTACAGCATGGCGCTTATCGGGTCAGCACGAAATTCGCGTTCCTGATTTACACACCAAATTAGCCTGTCATTTAAAAGGCGTCGGTATCGGATTTTTACCATTAAGTTTGTGCAAACCACTTATTGATAGTGGGCAGCTAATTGCCAAAGAAGTAAGAAATCGTCGTCATAATTCACCACTTTCTTTAGCTTGGTGTGAAGATAAAAAAGGTGCGGTAGTCAGTTATTTAGTGGAATTATTTAAGCAAAATCATCCCAGCGTGCAATCGTTTTACGATCCTTTAAATTAAAAGGGCAAACCGAAGTTTGCCCTTTTGCTGCTAATTCAGTAATTATCTGAATAAAGAATTACGCTTTTGCTTCTTCTTTATTATTGTTGCTTTCTTTAATAAAGAGGCTTGCCACAATACCAATACAAATCAGAATAGCGGCAAAGTAGAAACCTGAGTCCATACTTCCTGTTTTATCTGATAAGAAACCCGTTAGTGTTGGCGCAAAAACCGAACCCAACATACCAATACAGTTATAAACACCAAACGATGTACCTAACGCATGTCGTGGTGAGTTATCAGCAACTACAGCAACTAATACTGGGTTTGTACTGATTTTACCTACAATACCATAAAGGATCAGCGCACCAATTAACACAGGCATTGATTCTGACATTGGCACAGCCAAAATAGCGACTAATGACAACGGTAACATAATCAGTAATACCGGTTTACGACGACCAATTTTATCTGAAACCCAGCTAAAAAGAAGTGAACCAGGAATAGCAAACCACGGCATTAATGATGCGATAGTTGAAATTTGTGTCCCTGTAATTCCACGTTCAGTTTCTAAGTAGTACGGTAACCAAGTGACTAATACAAAGAAACCATAGATTGAACAGAAGATAGTGACATACGCAAGGTTGATATTGCGATTACCAAATAAATCTTTAAATGTCAGTTTAACTTTCTGTTTTGGTGCGCCAGCTTCTGTCGCAGGTTGTGCTTTGGGTTTATCTTTAATGATCCATAACATCACCAAACCAATAATGATAATTGGCACACCGATAATATAGAACGGCGCACGCCAGCTCATTCCCATCTCACCCACAGAAATACTTGAGATGTAATAACCAATAGACAGACCAAATGCCATACCACTATTAATAATCGCACTACCTAGCGTAATACGATGTTTCGGTATCGCTTCTGAAGATAAGCCATACTGAGGGCCATAATAGAAGCCTTGGAAGATCCCCACCATGACCCATGCAAACATAAAGGTCACGTAAGTTGGCATCATACCCGCAATAATGGTGAACCCACCAAAGAGCACAACACCTGTTACTAATACTTTTTTCTTACCTAAATAGTCACCAATCATGCCTGATGGAATATTGAGTGCAGTATATCCGATAAAGAAAATACTCATGATAGAACCAAGTTGAGCTTTAGTAAGATCAAACTCAGCACCAATATTTACCATTAATGGGCCGACAATGGCGCGACTACCATAAAGTGCAATCCAACCAAAGAAGAAGATAATGGTCAGTTTGACCCAATAAGGGACTTTGCCTTTCTCATTCACTTGTGCATCGTTCATAATGACGCTCCTGAAAGAATTTTTATTAAGACTTATAAATTAAAGTGCCAGACTGACCTTCAATAACTTGTTGAATATTTTGTAATGCACCAATATGAGCTTGTTGCCCTGTTGCATTAACAAAATCACTCACCGCCATAATTTTTGGTCCCATTGCGCCATCAGCGACAGCCATTGGTGCAAGTTCTTCTGGTGTTGCTTCACGAATTGCAGCTTGTTCTGGTGTACCCCAATTTTTATAAATAGCATCAGCCTCTGTTAAAATAACAAAGTGTTCTGCATTTAATTCACGAGAAATTAAAGCCGCTGTTAAATCTTTATCAATAACCGCTTCACTACCAATAAATTCATTATTTGTGTTGTTAACTGGAATACCGCCACCACCACCACAAATAACAATATGACCTTTATCTAATAAAAGTCTTACTGCTTCGATATCAATAATCTTTTTCGGTGTTGGTGATGGCACAACACGGCGGTAATGTTTACCATCTTGTTTAAATGTCCATTGATACTTCGCAATTAATTCTTCTTTATCAGCTTCATCATAAATAGGGCCAATAAATTTACTTGGATCGTTAAATGCTTCATCATTAATATCAACAGAAACACGTGTCATTACCGTTGTAATAGCTTGATTTGGGTTATTTTGATTAATTTTTTGCATCATCATATAACCAATCATACCTTGGCTTTCAGCCACTAGAATATCCAACGGATAGGCTGGAACAGCTTGATATGCCAGGTTTTGTAGTGCAAGCAATCCAACTTGAGGCCCATTGCCGTGTACTAATACAACACGATACTCTTTAGCTAATTTATTAATTGTCTCTGACATCAATTCAATATTTTTATATTGATTTTCAGCAGACAAAATTTCTCCGCGTTGCAATAATGCATTTCCGCCTAAAGCAATAACAATTGTTTTCATAATTATCCGTATCCGAATGTTTATATAAATTCTTTTATTAAAAAAAATTAATAAATATGCTGTTGTTGTTTTTTAGTTTGGTAACCAATCCATAATCCCAGTAATGTATCTGCACCGGAATGATGACCAATAGAGAGTATTTCCAACATATCCTTAAAAATAATCTCTTTATTCTTTATTTTTTTACCTAGTTGAATGAGATAGGTAGAAAATATTCCCTGGGTGGCATATTCCAAATAATGCTTACTGACAACGGTGGTCAATTCAGATAAAGGCGGTGTGTTATAAAAAAAATTATTAAGTTTATTTTCTGGCTCTGCTAAATAATGCGCAAATAACATACCCACCAGCATATCATCTGAGCTTGGTGTTAACCCGGGGCCTTTCCCTGTAAAAATAGCCCAGTTAACAGCATTACCTAATAACTGATTATGAAATAGCTTAGTTAATAATTTAATTTCATTAAGTTGCGCGATTTGGCGATAATTTTTTAATGGCCCATATAACCCTGTCGCAATCGAGGGTGAGAGCAGAGAAAAAAAACTTTCTAACCAACGCAAATCTAGTTCCGCTTTATCTTGTAAACGTAAATCCTCTCTCTGACCTGCGAGTAGAGTGAGTTTATTTGCAAGTATGGCTTGATGATCTTTTAGACTCATCATGACCGAGGGATGGCACTGTTTAGCAAAATAATCGAAATCATCTTGTTTCAATAACCATCCCATCGGGCTTAATCCTCTTCCTTCGCGATGAAAAGTGATTAAGCGTTGTTGAGGACAAATGAAATTCAAAGCATGATCATAAATGCCCACACATTTAATCTCACCTTCAAAGTCAGTGATATGCTGGCTGGTTTGAAGTGCTTGAATTTGCATAATGCCCCCTTTATTGCTGTGATTTATCGTTACAAAGCACGATTAAGCATCGATGCCTAACTCTTCTGCTAATGCAACAATCGCTTTTTCAAAGCAACCTAAAGGTGCGCGTACAGTACCTGCACCAATCTGGCCAACACCAGGCTCTTTATGTGCAATACCCGTGTTAATCAGTGGTGTAATACCCGTTTCAACAACGCGACGAGCATCTAATCCTAAACATGCACCTTGAAAATCCCAAGTTGGAATTTGCAACATCATGTTACGAGCAAGGTAGATCTCAGCCATTTCTTCAGTCACTTCACGTGCTGCATCCATACCACCTGATGCACCAACAAAGCGTGTTACACCCGGTGCGGCAACCATTGCTGCGCCACCAATACCGAAAGTTTCAGTAATTGCACTGTCACCGATATCTGGATTTGCATCTGCTTGACTAAAACCAGAGAAGAACAGACCTTGTGGTGTATTTACTGGGGCAGTAAACCATTGGTCGCCCATTCCACTGATTTTGATACCAAAGTTGCTACCATTACGGGTCATAACAGTAACGATAGTGCCTTGCTTGATTTGAGCACCTGCATCCATCGCCGCTTTACAGTAAGCCATTGCTAAGTTCAGGAAGAACTGATCGGTAATGCTCAGGAATTTAGTCACTTTTGTGATTTCAGCATCTTCAAAATCTAATGTACTTAATACTGGTGCCAATTGACGCAGTAACAGGGCTGAAGCTGCGATATTACGTTGGTGGAATTCATCACCCATAGTAATTGCTTGACCCATAATTGCAGTCAGGTCAATACCATTTTCGAAAGTGGCAATCGCTGCTTTTAATACTGGCGCTAAGCTTTTTTGCATCCAATGTAGACGCTCTTGCACATCAGGGCCATAAGCTCCAAAGCGCATCACTTTACCGATACCTTCATTCATGTTGCAGTAAGCGTAGTTACCATGAATGTGATTTTTGATAACCAGCATTGGCATATGAGCAGAAGTAATACCACCCATTGGGCCTACTGCATTCACGTTATGGCAAGGAATAAACTCGATTTCCCCTGCTTCTAACATCGCTAATGCTTGTTCTTCCGTTTCTGCCCAGCCTTCAAATAAAGAAGCACCGATACATGCACCACGAACAGGACCACTCATTTCACCCCAAGTTACTGGTGGACCTGCGTGAAGTAATTTTTTACCCGTTTCTAAAACAGGAACAACTTCTTTTGCTAAGCTAACATCACACCAGTGAGGACGGGCTTCACGGATACGTTCGATAACTGCTTCATTCGCTTGTTCGATAGTTGAGTACATATCTGCAATTCCTTATTTCAATTTCTTTAATATTTCAGCCAGTTTTTTATTGCCACCTGCGACAGGTGCCCACTGATAATGCACAACAGGGGTGCCACTTGATTGCAGATCGTCTGCAAAGCTACGTAATCCTGCGTTGATCACAGAGATCCCGTTAAGCAGTGGTGGCACTTCAGCATGTGCTTCTGCTGGATGTGGCTGGATTAATTCTTTTGCTAATAAAACCGCTTCTGGCAACGTATCCATGACAATAATGCCCGCTTCTTTTAGCTGTTTTTGCTGTTCGCTGCGGTTTTGTGGATCGTCTTCAGTACCAGTGATCGTTGCGATGGTGATTAATGGATTAGCTTCGCCACGTTTTTCATTCAGTTTTTTGATTTCTTGAATTAACGCGCCGGCAGGATCTTGAGTTGCACCATAACCAATAACAAAATCAACCAGTAACACGCCAGCTTCTGTTTTATTACTTAGCTCACTGATAAATTTGTTACGAGTAGATGGGTCAATCATTGGGTGTGGTTTACCCTGTGTATAAAAATCATCACCCATATCGATGATTTTGTGACCATCAGCATCTAGCATCGTGCCTTGTTTATGCTCGTTATCGACTTCAACATTAAGTTTTTCAGATAACAACATGGCGCATTCAGCCGCTAACGTACCACCGGCATAAAGACCAATGATTTTCTTACCTGTAACTTTTGGTAATTCCGCTGCGATATCTTCAACACGTGCTAATTCAGCCGCAATGCGCGCCGTTTCATCTAACGTGCGAGTAAAATAGATATTGTCGTCTTGGAATTTCTCAGGTGTTGTACCTAAGAATTGCGCCACAATCGGTTTATTATGGCGTTTCATTTCGGCAATAATTTTTTGGCGAACAGCAGGCGCTGGTGGCTTAGAAACAAAAGCAATAACACGCGTATTAGGATCTGCCGCCAACATATTGATAGCAGTGATCGCACTGATACCACCAATTTGCTCTGTTAAATCACGACCACCTAGGCCAATTGAATGAGAAATACCTTGGCGCTGTAAAACGATTTGAGAGGTAATTTCTTGAATACCTGTCCCTGATGCGCCAACAATACCAATTGAGCCTTTCGGTGCAATGTTAGCGAAAGCAAGAGGAGCTCCTGCAATATTTGCCGTACCACAGTCAGGTCCCATCACAATCAGACCTTTTGCAGCTGCTTTTTCTTTTAATGCTTTTTCATCTGCGATAGAAACGTTGTCAGAGAACAGCATAACGTTACAACCATCTTCTAAGCCCATGTCAGCCAATTCCGCGGCATATTCACCAGCAATAGAGATAAGTAACATATTGGCATTAGTGCTTTTTTGTTTAGCAGTACGCCAGCTACGTACTGTCGTTAATTTGTTACCACCTTTTTGACCACTTGCAATTTCTGCAAGAGCTTCTTCTAATGCCGTAGAGATCATATCGATAATGGCAGGATCGTCTGATTCCGCTTTAATCGAAACACAAATGTCATTCGGTGTTGCTTCGTTAAACATGTCATGCCAGAAACCGGTGACATCGAGAAGAGATTTATTCGCTGGTGTTCCCATCATGACGGAAATTTCTTCCACCTCTGGGGCTTCACTTAATTTTCGGGAAATAATCATCAGGCTTACTGAATCCTGAAAGCTCCCTTTTTTAATAAAAGCATGGATCATTATGATATCCTTAACGCATTTAATATATGTAACAGCACATATCTATTTGCATTTCGTTTTTTTGATAATAAGAAGCCTATTTGCTTAAATTATTAAGCAATATAAATAAATGTCTGATTTATTAATTTCTAATCTCTGCGTATAAACATACTGAAGAAATATTGAAAAGTAGAGTGACAGAAGTCACACTTATTTATTGTAAAAAATTTTTATTTAATCGAACGGTATTTATTAAATAAATTATGATGAGAAAAGTTTATTAATTCAGGAATAGAACCTAAAAACAAAGAGATGAATTTAACAATAAGGAAACATTTGTTGCAATAAAAAGCTCATATAAAACAAATATAAACGATAATGAGTTTACAATTTTACAACATACAATAGTAAGAAATTATTATCAACAAATAAAAAAATATATTTTTATTTTAACTTTTTAAATTATCCATTATTTTTAGTTTCATTTAAATCCATAAGATAAAACCTTGTATTTAACATGGGTTTAAAATAAAAAGAATATAAATTTTATGATTTAAGTTACTGCTTAATAGTTTTAAATTAAATTCTTAATTTCATATTGTTAGTAAAACATTCACAGACAAACTGTATAGCTTATTCTTTTAAAAAAGTTAACTTAGTTACATCTTAATTATTTTGGTAAAATAGCGTTGAAAAATATTATGTAAAACAATAAATCAGCAACCCAATGACTTTCAAAAATAGTAGAGACCATTCATTGTGTATCACCTATTAGGTTATTTTCAATATTTTGCTGAATTGTTTCAGGTGCCGATATTACGTCAAAAAATAGTAGAAAATATTATTTCCGATTATTCATCCATTGTTAATAACATTATAATCACCCTATATTTTAATAACATTAAGTTACATAAACCTGCTTATTTTAAAATTAAGTTAATAAATAATTTTGTTTTTATGACACCAGTCAATGAATATTTAATAATATGTTAATAAGATTATCTTTAATAAAATACTTATTAACTTTACTTTTTACTTCTGATTATTTATTTAACCTGCAACTTAATGGAATAACCTGATGAATAAATTAACTCCATTACGTCCCATCTCTACATTAATCGCCGTTTCTATTACCCTCATTATCTGGTTTCTTATCCCCGTACCACAAGGTGTTGACCCCAATGCTTGGCATTTATTAGCACTCTTTGTCGGTACTATCGCTGCTATTATCGGTAAAGCACTTCCTATCGGTGCTGTTTCTATTATTGCTATTGCATTAGTGGCTGTTACAGGTGTTACTAATCCAAATTCAACTAAAGCTGCTATCGGTGATGCATTAAGTGGTTTTTCCAATGATCTTATCTGGTTAATTGGTATTTCCATTATGGTCTCTATGAGCCTAAATAAAACTGGGCTTGGTGCCAGAATTGGTTATTATTTTATTTCACTATTTGGCAAAAAAACGATTGGAATAGCCTATTCATTAGCCATTGCCGAAACAATATTAGCACCAGTAACGCCAAGTAATACTGCACGGGGTGGTGGTATTATTCACCCAATTATGCGTTCAATTTCAGACAGTTTTAACTCTAAAGTAGAAGATGGTACAAGTGGTAAAATAGGTCGTTACCTCTCTTTAGTGAACTACAATATAAATCCAATTACTTCTGCCATGTTTATTACGGCAACCGCCCCTAACCCACTTATTGTAAGTTTAATTATCAGTGAAACTGATCCTACACATGAGCTTAGTTGGTCTATGTGGGCAATTGCTGCGTTTGTGCCCGCTATTGTTTCATTAATATTAATGCCAATTGTTATCTATCTTCTTTATAAACCTGAAATAACCAGTACCCCGAATGCTCCTCATTTTGCTAAAGAGCGTTTAGCGCAATTAGGGCCTATTTCATTACCTGAAAAAATAACCCTTGCCGTCTTCGCCTTATTATTAATTATGTGGGCTGGTGTCCCAGCATTATTATTTGGTGATGGATTTAGCATTAATGCAACAACAGCAGCATTTATTGGTTTGTCGATTTTATTATGTACAGGCGTTTTAAACTGGGATGATATTTTAAAAAATAAAGGTGCATGGGATACCGTAGTTTGGTTCTCTGCATTAGTTATGATGGCATCCTTCTTAGGAAAATTAGGATTAATTAAATGGTTGTCACTCAGTGTTGGGGCAAGTATTGATAGTATGGGAATAAGTTGGGTCAGTGGCATGATATTACTGGTACTAATTTACGTTTATTCTCACTATTTCTTTGCCAGTACCACCGCGCATATTACGGCAATGTTTGCCGCCTTTTATGCTGCAGGTTTAGCCCTTGGTGCACCACCAATGTTATTAGGGCTGATTTTGGCATTCTCATCTTCATTAATGATGTCATTAACACATTATGGTACAGGTACGGCGCCCATTATTTTTGGTTCAGGTTATGCCACATTAGGTGAATGGTGGAAAACAGGCTTTGTAATGAGTGTAGTTAATCTTATCATCTGGATCACGCTTGGCAGCGTATGGTGGAAAGTATTGGGGTATTGGTAGGAATAAATTTCCCAAAATATATTAATGCCTAAGTATTCGTGATCACACCATTATTCAAATGATGAGTCACATCTTAGGCATTATTTTAAAAAAGCTTCATTGTATAAATAGCACTTCAGCCATGTAGCGATTCTTTTTACTATCGATTTTATCTTTCTCAAGCTTATTATCTTCAATAAGCAAATCACTTAAAAAGTATTCAGGTTCAACATCAAAAAAATAAGATAAACAATAGAGCGTTTCAGCGTGAATGTTCGTTTCCCCATTTTCATAACGTGATTGATGTTGTTGACTAATACCAAGTAATGCACCGAGTTCATCCCCAGTCATGCAATACATCTCTCTCAGACTTCGGATCTTTTTTCCAACTAATTTTGATATTTTCTTGTTCATAGCAAACGTCCTCATAAACAAATAAAATACAATATATTATTCATATAAAATATTGACTGTTGCGACTGAATTTGCTGTACCTGCAGTTATTTTATTGCCGGTCTTAATATAACGCGCCTTCCAGTTAAAAATATAATCACCAGAAGGAACATTATTTTGTAAATTAAGCTTTGTATTTAATTTAATTGGATTGTTATTACTATTAACTATTTGGATGCCAATACCTGTTGCACGGTTAGAACCCGATAAATTTAATTTTCCTGTATTTGCATCAATATATCCTGCACTACTTGTCACCGTTGCTTTAATATTTGTTCCAGCGGCACAACTCAACGTAATAGGAACATTAACATTTTGACTCACATCTCCAATATTTTTAAATTGTGTATCGTACCAAGTTCCTAAACTTATATTATAGTTATCTGATTTTGTTGTGCATTTTAAAGAATTTACTTTTATTGCACCAACTGGAATTCTTAATGTTGATAAAATCCATTGGTGATTAGCAGGTAAAGTATTATGTTGTATCATTCGTGCTAAATTTCCGCCCTTTAATACGGCCGATTGAGTTACCCTGCCTGTTTTTATTATTTCCACCGTCCAAGCAGGGTTAATAATCTGAAATTTCTCTATAATTGCATTGCTAGGCTGGTTAGCGCCAGTATATTTAAGATTGATATAACCCATATTATTCATTTTTACTTTTATTCCAATTCCTGGAATATTAGTTGCTGCTATCCGATTAGAATTAGGTATCCATCCATTAATAAAATCACCTTTAATAAAAGCATTTCTTCCACACTCACCACTATTTCCTTTAAATGAAGTTATATTAGCCGGCCTATAATTAAGTGTAATTGTAGCAAGTGTTCTTGTCGTCAAATCATCATGTTGAATATTAAAAACACGATTTGGTACATCAACTATCACATTATTGTAATTTGGATTTTGTATACATGCCGCTGTAGAATAAGCAGAGTAAATTAATATTCCACCTAATAATAATGGCTTAATTATTATATTTTCCATTTTTAGCCTCACTCTTTTTTAACAGGATAGTTTTAATTTCATAATCATCTTTTTCATCCAAAATAAAAAAATCTTTTATATGAATATTAAATATTTCTGCATATTGATTAAGCCTATCCAGATTAATTCTATTAACTCCTCTTTCATATCTTGATTGTTGTTGTTGGCTAACTCCAATTAGTGCAGCCAATTCGTCTAATGAAATCCCCTTCATTTTTCTATAATAAGTAATTTTTCTACCTATTGCTTTTGATACTGGATAGCGATTAATCACTTTCCACTCCTAGGTTAAGTAGTTTTTAATTATAAATTAATGTAAACTCAAGATGACTTTTAAATGTTCCCGTACTTATTCCATCACCGGTTTTAATTAACCTTGCCGCTAATGGATATTCTGCCATTTTTGTTTGACTGTTAATTATCGCCTCTAATTTACTACCATTCTTTATTATGGTTTTATTTCTATTTTCAACTAAATTTAGTGCGATATTTTTTGCAGTTCCATTATTAATAAAATAATTTCCATTATTAGGATCTGCTGTTCCCGCTATCGTTAGCGTCGCTTTTTGTGTGCTTATTGGACAATTTTTTAGTTTTATTGAAAAATTGATCCAATCTGTGTTCTGATTATTTTTTAAATCTCTAATATTTACTTTTTTAAAGTCGATTAAATAGTTCTTATTCTCGATCACACAAGGAGATATAGTTACTTTTCCATAAATATTGATATTAACTGAGCTAGCCATGGCCATAGATGAAAAAAACAAAAATAAAAAGATCGTGGTTTTCATATTATTTCTCTTCTATAAATAGACGATATTTGCAGTTACTTTCGCTGAGATTGTTCCTGGCATTCCTTTTCCTGACGGACTAAAAGCGCGGGTTCGTAACCATAATCTGACATCGTTTCGTCCATTTAATGTAACAACCAATGATTTTTTGTTTCCAAGCTTTATTGAACCGGGCCCATTTTCTAATTGCACTGCAATATTTTTAGCAGTTCCTTGATTTTTATATAAACTATTTATATCAGCCGCATCAGAAATACCTGAAAAAGTAACACTAATTTGATTAATCGCTGTAGAGCAATCTGTAAAAGTAATATAAAAATCATTCCAATTAGAGCCAGAATTTGCCTGTTCAAAATTAGCAGCCGGTATATTTTTTAAATCAACATTAACGTTATCTCCATTAGAAATGTTACATGTAGCAACTCTAATATTGCCTGTAAAATTTAAGTTAACGCTGTCTGAAGCCCACGATGTTGAGCTTATTATTAGAACATTTATCAAAAATAACTTATTGATTATATTTTTCATTTTCATTTCCTACGCGTAGCAGATATCGACAGCTATATTTAAATTAGCTGTAATAATGCAATTAATTAATAAAATATTTATATCATTTATTTATGACAAACTACGGTAGTTTTATAAAGTCCTAAATAATGAGAGACGCCTAATAAGTTATAATTTGCACTACATTGTTTATTATTATATTTAACAATAAATTGTCCTTTTTCACTTAACCCAGATAAATAAACTTCACCATCATTACCTACGATGTTATTTAATTGTGGGTTATCTTTAAAAATAACTTGTGCTCCAAAAGGAACTAATTCACCATTTTCCAACGTCAATGCAATTAATGCACGATAACCAACATTTGCAGAAAAATTTGCTTTTACTAATGCACCACGACTAGGAGAAACAGTCTGGGTCGTTAACGCCAATTCCGTATTTTCTGGTAATGCTGAAGTATCAATATCAATCGTATTTTTACGGTATGGTGTAATATAAGGCACTAAAGCATAACCATAACTGTTAGTTTCTACCCCAGCCTGATTTAAAACAGCAACATCAGAAGCTTCAGGAATGTTCACAATCGCCGAGGTTTCACCAAGCTGTTGACCTAAAACAACACCGCCAGAATGCGCGACTAAACTACCATTAACACCATAATATAAATTATAATTATCTTTACTATATCCACTCCCTCCCGTCATTTCACCGTACTTACCCTTATACGATGCATTTAAATTTCCAGAAGATCCTTGATCTTGGTTTGTAAATGCTTGTTGTAGACTCCAATTTAATCGATTATTTAATTGAGATGCAGAAAGCCCCACACTTCCTGTACTTGGACTTTGACTACTGCTATTAGTGTTGAAGTTATAATAAAACGTATCATCAAAAACACTAAAAGGTACACTTACCGATAGCGCTAATTGGTGGTCATCACTACTTTTAGAGTAACTGCTCGATCTATAAGAATAATTATTTGTATTTTTATTATAGGTATAATTTAAACCGTAACTAATACCCTGCCAGCTGTTGTTATATCCCACAGTGGCTGACTGCGTTTTTCTATCACTATTCCAGTAGTTTTCTCTGACATATCCGATAGAAAGAGAACCGTATTGCTCTCCCAAATTCTGATTAATCGTAATTTCCGCTCGATTACGACGGCGTTCTATTTCGGGTGCACTGATACCATTTCGATATTCGTCAAAAACCTCCGCCAAACTATAATATCCGTCAGTTGAATAACGGTAGCCTGCTAGGGCTATATTCGTTCCAATCGTATTTAGATTTTTGTTATATCTGAAACGATAAGACTGCCCACGCGATGTATCACCATTATTTAATTTTGAGTTTGCTTGAGTAACATCTATTGAAATTGCGCCTAATGCACCTAAGTTTTGTCCTACACCAATAGAATACGCTTGGTAATTGTTGCTAAGTTGGCTTCCACCATAAGCCGTTGCTCCATAAGGCAAACCATAAATTAATGTCAATTGACCAAATTTTTGTTTTTCAATTTCTTTATCATAAGCACGATATTCCCCTCCTGTAATACTATAAGAAACATAACCTTCACGTTGTAAAACGGGTAAAGAAGCAAAGGGTATTATTTGGTGTTGTTCACTTCCATTTGATTCTTTGATTGTGACATACAAATCACCGCTACTTCCTGTTGGATAAAGATCATTAATTTCAAAAGGGCCTGCTGCCACTTCTGTTTGATAAATGGTATAACCATTTTGTCTAATCGTAATCTGAGCATTACTACGCGCAATACCACGTACTACAGGCGCATACCCACGAACACTTTCTGGATACATATCATCATCAGTACCGAGTTGAATACCTCTAAAAGGAACACTGTCAAAAACAGAAGAAGGTGAGACTCCATCCCCTAAAACTAATTGGCTTTTAAGTTGATTGATGCTACGCGATAAATACGTATAAACAGTGTCCCATTTACTAGATTTATCATCACTATTAGACCAAGTTGTATAATTTCTCAAACGCCAAGGGCCTATATTGATTCCAGGTCTTAAATTAATATAGTTTGATGTTGTATTTGAGCCATTACTCTTACGATCATAATTTTTTGAACCGCTATAACTGTAATTTAATAACAGTGCAGTAATACCATTATCTATATTATTTAAATCAACAAATCCTCTAGGGTTTTTATTCATCGCTATTTGAGGAATACTTAAATACAAGCGTTGAGAATTAAATTTAAATTCACTTGTTGCATTAGGGATCGCTGACAAATTAACACAGTTATTTCCTTTTTCTTCTAACCCCTTGTATTCAATTGTTTTAATACCAAATTTAGTGAGATCGGATATTGATAAGCAGGGGATTAACTTGCCATTATCTATTTTCTCAAATTTTATATTTTCAGTACCAATTAAATTAGTATTAACATAAATATCAACATAATATTTACCGGGTAACTGCTCATTATTTTCAAACTGAGATAAATCAATTGAGCTTTTATTAGGTAATTCTAAAAAATCAGGATCAAAGTAAAGATTATCTAAATTAGACCCTTCCGCATACAGTGAGGCTGTATAGCCTAAATATAAAATTAGGCTAATACATATTTTATTCATTTTCATATTAAAACCTAAGTTTATAGAAGATTATATTTTGATCTCTGATAAATCAGTAACTGCACCATAATCATTAATAACTTCCCAATTAATAGTGCCATGTAGCTCCTCACTATTAATATCAAATGATTTTATTGAGTAAGGAGCAACATAAGAAACATCATCAACAGCCTTATTATTAAACTTAATTGTCTGAAAATTGAAAAAGTAAGGTGTTGGGTTTTTTACATTTATTTTATTTCCTACTTTTGACCACTCTAACTTTTTCTGTTCTTCAATAAAATTAACATTCTTTAATTCTTTAGGTCTAAAAATTAATTTCATCTGCGTTTTAAATGCGATTTGCAAAGAATTCTCTGTTCTCTCTGTTGCAGGAATTGTTTTTATATTTAACCAAAAAAGAGATTCTCTATCGCTAGGTAAATTATTTTCAGTTAGAAATATTCTTAATGTGTTAGTGTTACTACCATTTAATCTGAATAATGGAGGAGTTATAGTAAAATTTGATTGTTTTTTTTCATTAATATCATCTATCCAAGACTGAATTAAATAGGGAATATTATCTGGATTTTCGACACTAATACTGACGTCTTTTTTTCCTTCATCATAAATAACACGAGTACCACCAATAACAACCCCCGCATTTGCGGTATTTAAAAAAATAAACAAAGAAATAAAAGAATAAATAATAGCCTTCATATCCCCACCATTAATTGAGTAAAAAGGTTCAAATCCCTTTAAACCTTTTTATTTTTTAATTAATCTTTAATTATAATTGATAGTAAATGTTGCATTACCATTTGCAAGACCGGCGGTTACGGTATCAGATTTAGCAATATAACGCGCACGGAAGTCCAAATTATTAACAACATTAGTCCCTGTTTTTAATGGGTATTTTTTCGATTCAGTAAATAACGGAATAACCTTATTTGTATCATCTGTAATTTGAATACCAACACCTTTTGCTACGTTAGCTTCATTTTTCAGAGCAATAACAGTATTATCACCAGAATAATTATCTGCATCAAATTTTACTGCTGCACTACTTGCTGTTGCAGGGCAATTAATTAGCTTAATTGTGAATTGTGTTGCCGAAGCCGTACTACCAGTAGTTGGTAATGCAGTTTTAGATACTTTACCTAAATTCACTTTTAACGCATCAGAACCCGATGCGAGTTCACAAGCGTTATCTGTAATTTCACCGGTAAAATCAATAGTACCATCTTCAGCTAAAGCGTTATTAACTGCAAAAATAGAACCACTAGCAATGAATATTGCAAGTAAATTTTTCTTCATTTATTTTTCTCCAAAGAGTCATTATTAATATATTTATTAATATTATTTTAATATATTGATTAATTTATTTACCAATTGAAAATCAGCAATTAACTCAATATATGAGTATTATTATATTATTTTTTAAAATAAACAAGTTTTGGTTATAGCGGTACAATATACGAAAAGAAAAAATAAAACAGGATTTAAACCTAGTTAAACACTTTATTAGTTAATAATTAAAACTTATTTTTAATTAATTGTATTATTCATATTTAGACACAACATTGTTAAGTAAAAATAAAATTTAAATACTATTTTTAATAATAAATAGATTTTTTATCTTATTTTATAACTCATATTGTGTAAACCAAATAAATCATCAATCTCTATTTTTACTCTCTTATATCAATTCATCACTTTAAAGAGCTAGCATGTGTTTTTTATGAAATTTCAATTAAATTATTAGTTGAAAAAATAAACATAAAATGGATAGAAAATATTGCATATGAAATATATGATTTTATTTTTCATTGTTATATACAAAAAAAGAGCAAAGTTTCCCTTGCTCTGATTTAGTATCGGAGTTTTTTAGATATCTTTATAGAATATTAAGATTAATTTAAAAATTACTTCTTATTAAATCTTAATCTGCGACATTCTTATCTGGCTGATAAGAGCCAATGTTATAAGTTTCTAATTTTGGTGCTTTTTCAGAATTAAAATCAATAAATAAATTTATTGATCAAATTCTTATCCCTATTATTTTAAAGATATCAGCATATCAATATTATCATTAAATCGTTATCATACTCACGTTTACCTCTTTCTATTCCCTATTGTTTAAAAGGATTTTATGCGTAGAACATTCTCGTCTTATCACCCTATTCTTTATACCTTGAGAGTGGCACAACGTCGTTTATTTCGTTCCCTTAGTTGGCGATTTTCAGGTCGAAAATACAGCAAAAATGTTCAACCAGAACAACGACTTTCATATCGTTACCTAAAACACACATCTAAATTAATTAGTCGCCGTGGCGAAAGTGATATTCAATTACAATACAATAAGATAACGAATCTTAAATTAGTTGAAAAAGCGTTAGATGGTATCGTAATAAAACCTGGAGAGTATTTCTCTTTTTGTTATTTAGTCGGTAAACCTAGCTATAAACGAGGTTTTATTGATGGTATGCAACTCTCATATGGTGAAGCAAGAAAAGGCGTAGGTGGTGGAATTTGTCAGGCCAGTAATTTAATACATTGGTTAGCACTACACTCTGAATTAAAAGTGATTGAAAAGGCAAATCATAGTTTTGATCCCTTTCCTGATGAAGGTAGAGTACTTCCTTTTGGCTCAGGAGCCGCTATTTTTTATAACTACGTAGATTTAATCTTATATAATCCAACGCCTTATAATTACCAAATTAGATTACATGTCGCTGAACATCAATTAGAAGGTGAACTCCTTTGTAGTGAAGAAAGAAAATACCGTTATCATATTTATGAAAAGTCATCCTCTTTTATCAAAAAGGGAGAGCATGTATATCGTTATAATGAAATTTGGCGAGATATTTACACTAAAAACAATGTAGGCGCTTTTCCTCAATTAATTACATCAGAATTACTTTATGAAAATAGTGTAGTTGTAAAATATGATATTTCAGATGAACAATTAAATTGATACATCACATTAACATACTAAAAATAGAGATAAAAATCTCACCCTCTCTTTGTAATAAAGAGGGTTTTGGTGTAAAACGAAAACAATATTTTGTATATATGACTTAATTACTATTCATCTATTGTTAGTCATTTAGGGATCTCTATGAAATACCAAGATGTT
Source organism: Proteus penneri (assembly GCF_003144535.1). GTDB lineage: Bacteria > Pseudomonadota > Gammaproteobacteria > Enterobacterales > Enterobacteriaceae > Proteus > Proteus penneri. The sequence goes on from NZ_PHFJ01000012.1 coordinate 125,617, forward strand.
ACTAAATCACCTTGTGAGAATGCTTATTTTTTAGTTTTTAACCTCAACTACTCACCTGAAAACCGCGATATTCTAATCGATTTTTGTAATAATTTTTCTGGCCTAATACGTAGTATGAGAACTCGTTTTCCTGAATTGGAAACAAGTTGTGTAATGGGGTTCGGTGCAAATGCATGGACTACGTTATTTCCCAACCAGCCAAAGCCTAAAGAGCTAAATACTTTTAAAGAAATTAAAGGTAACACTTATACTGCAGTTTCTACTCCGGGCGATCTTTTTTTCCATATTCGGGCTCTCAAAGTTTCGGCTTGTTACGAATTAGCATCTATTATCAGCCAAAAGCTAAAAAATATTGTTGTGCCCGTTGATGAAGTTCATGGATTTAGATATTTTGACGGACGTTCTATTATTGGTTTTGTCGATGGAACTGAAAACCCAGAGTATGAAGATGAGCGAGCTTCTTATGCCGTTATTGGCGATGAAGATCCTGAATTTACAGGTGGTAGTTACGCCTTTGTACAAAAATATATTCACGATATGGAAGCATGGGAAAAACAGCCTCTTATCGAACAAGAAAAAGTCATTGGTAGACACAAATTCAATGATGTGGAGTTAACCGATGAAGAAAAAGAACCTGGTTCACATAATGTTGTAACCAATATTCAAGATGAGAACGGCAATGATTTAAAAATAGTCAGAGCCAACATGCCTTTTTCTAATCCATCAAAAAATGAATATGGCACTTACTTTATTGGTTATGCACGTTATTTTTCAACAACTAATCGAATGTTAGAAAATATGTTTGCAGGCACACCTGAAGGTCATACGGATAAATTACTGAAATTCAGTACCCCTATAACAGGTACATTATTCTTTGTTCCATCGCCTGAATTTCTAGATGATATAGCGTAATTTATTAAAAGTAGATATATAGGCTTGCTACTTATATATCTACTATATCTACTTTTTTATGATAGATTTTTATCTAGAACAATTATAAGCCAAAAACATTAACGTAAAATTCTTTGCCATCATCTGTGCTTTCAATGGTATAAGTAATCGGAATTGAATTTTTGCCACCTTTACCTTCAAAAGAAAGTTCAGCAGCACATGAGTAAGTATCTCTTTTCTCATCATGTTCACGAGTGCGTACGCTTTCTACTTTGATCTTAATTTGATCGATCAATGCTGCCATTTTTTGATCGCGTAACTCATCTTTTGTAATATCAATCACTAAATTTTTGGCTTCAGTACTATTACAGTTAGGTGTTGCATCACTACATCCCACTAAAGGTAATGCTAATGCACCTAATAAAGTTAATTTTAGAATTCGAGTTTTCATATTGATTATTTCTTCCTTGCTCACAAGATAAAATAAATTTTTCAATATTTTACCTAATAATTACCTCGCAACAATATAGTGAGTGAACAGTCAGAATAAGATAACAATAGAATTTAATATTTTGGTATTAAGAGCATTATTAAGTAAAACCTACGAACGTTAACTCCGATATTAATATGCTTCGATTTTTTGTTTGTTAATATCACTATGGGTATTTCATGCACCCGATTGTCACTCGTCATAGAAAAAAATAGCTTGATTTTCTTGCTCATTATCATTCATCTCAAATATTAACTTCTCTGACTGAGCAAAATAGTTTTACTGACATCATTCAGGTTCCAATGGTAATAATCGTCTTCATCTTAGTGCATGTCAGTATTTTCTAATTCTAAATTGTAGTAAGACACTCACTCAATATACTATCTGCTTAAAATAACAGATTGCCATAATGTCCATATGATCATTTCCATTAGTGTAATAAAATATTATTTAAATCAATATGTAATAAATTAAAGCTAAAAAATTTTCAGAAAAAGTGCAGATTGTCATTAACGGTTAATCAACGATATTATAGTGAATAAAATTATTTCTCTTTTGGTCTAAAAAGATATTTGTATCATTAAAACAACAGACCGAAACCTTGTGATATGATCGAACAATGCTTGTGAAATAAAACGACATTCAGTGTAACAATAAATTTTCACAAATACCCAAAATTCAATACGTTAAGACAGACGACAACATGACTGACATTCAACATTTAGACTCCCACACACCAATGATGCATGGGTGTGTTAGCGTTGAAATATAACGATATTTATTAATTTTTCAGAAAAACCTATAATTTAACCTACACTTAATTAATCCGTTGATTTATAGGTAGTTATTATTTATTTGATGTTTTTAGCATTATAACGTACAAAATTCATACCCACACCACAAGAACACGCTTATATGAATAAATACGATGTGTTTAACAGCGAAGGAAAATTTGCTGATGGTTCTGATGAAGAAGTGCTAGCTAACAAGCTAGGGCTTTCAAACGTTGATGATATCAATGATGCTGAGCTTGTCCTGTTAGAAAAACTGTATCAAGTCATTTTTGAAAAACAATTTCCCACAGAACAAATTACCGTATCACTTATTCAGCGTTGGCATCGCCAATGGTTAGGAAATGTTTACGAGTGGGCAGGTCAGTTACGCACGGTGAATATTAGCAAGGGTGGCTTTATGTTTGCCCCTGCGGGTCGCGTTGCAAAATTACTTGCTCAATTCGAGAAAGAGTTTCTAGCGAAGTACACACCTTGCACCAATATGAGCCGAGAACAAGTCATAGAGGCTATTGCCACTGTACATGTGGAGTTGATTCTGATACATCCATTTAGGGAAGGTAATGGGCGCTTATCGCGCTTACTTGCCGATGTAATGGCAGTACAAGCTGGTTTCCAGCCGTTGGATTATGAAAGTTGGACTCAACACCCCGAGCAGTATATTGCAGCAATCCACGCAGGGTTAAACCTTAACTATGAACCCATGAAATATTGGGTTAATGAAGCCTTGAAAGCGAACTAAATCGCAAGTTTCAAATGTCCAAACTTCTCACGCTTAGCCTTCATCTCTTCTTCAAGACGGCGAGACTCCTGCCCTGTTTCAATAGCTGTAGAGGTTGCTACCGAACGAATAAGTTGAGTGCGGGTAGGTTTTGTGGCTTGAGTTAATTCATTTTTTTTCATGGTAGTCTCACTTCAAACTGGTGATAGTGCATTTTATCACCATTATTCTACCTAAACTAGATTTAATAAGATAAATCTTGTGAAAAGGCTTTCCTTAATAACTCAGTTTTTCAAAGCCACCATTTTCATAAAAGCTAAATTGTCCAACATTGGACAGTGATAATACGAGATTATACTCTTTAATCCAATATTTGGCTGAATATAGATAATTTTAAAATTATTATTAGATTAGCAATTCAGCATATTTATTCCAATCAATAGCAGGAACTGTGCCCAGTGATTGTAGTTTTTGAAGTAACCGAAAAAGAAAATATGCTAATGAGTTATCTGTTGGCCCTATTTTCAACGTATTGTTCATAGAAAATGTATCAAAACATCCACCTATAACAGATAACCCACAATCAATTTTTTTAATTCCAGTTAAAGATAAAAGATTTTGTTGAAATGAAGTAGCAAAACCATCAGCCCAATCAATTTTAGTTGCAATAATTCCTGCTATGATATCAAATGATGGCTTAGCAGGGTAAACTCCACCAGCATGTTGAATTGGAATACTAGTTCGAGTTAATACTCTAACTGATTCAGCCTTTTTACCCGCATAATCAAGATAGTTTTTATTAATTGTAGGTTTAACTTCAAATACAGCATACACTGATTCAGCCGGAATATAACGATGAGCCATTTGATCCAATAACGTTGGTGTATACTGATTATCAAAAATAACAACATCTATCTGATCACTTGTTTTTCCTTCTGAATCAATAATAATACCAGTATCAACTGCATAACGGGCAGGTAAGTACTTTCTAATCATTTCAATAAAGTACTTTTCATTCACCTCTCCCATCGTTCCATTATGAGTAATAGTTGCTGCTGACATTTCTAATTGATGCTGAAGAATTTTTTGTTGCATCGAAAAAGATTGCCTTAAAAAAATTTTACCATCTAAATTTGATAGTTCTTTAGCTACACATGTCATGAAATAATATCTTCCCAAATTTTTTTAGATAAACTATCAGTAGCTTGAGATGCTATCTGTTTTTTTGTTTGCATTGAAATCTGGTCAGAAATACAATTATTCGTATTTGCCGGATCTATATACGAATTGACTTCTATATTATTTGAAATATAACTCAAAACACTAATAAAATTATTGGGTAAATCATTTATACGATGGTTTTTCAAGGCATCAATGACCAACATTTCCAAATAAAATGATGGAAAATCAAGATGATAAATATTACGCCATATTTTAATTAATTTTATTTCATTTACACGACCAGAGTTTTTCACTTCATAAATATGTTTATTTATATTTGTTTTAGTCCAAGACCCTTTTTTATTCAAATATAAACTATGATCATTTCCATATTGGTCTTGTCTTTTAGCAGGAACTAAATCAATCTGATAGTTGCTATAATTTATTCCGATTGAAACATTTTGTTTGCGAACATAAAATCCATTTTTTTGCATAGCAACGAATAATGAATTATAAATATCGCTTAAACTATCTTTTGTAGACGATGATAACGAAATGAAAAGATCAACATCTGTACCATTAGATACTGCTGTTCCCTTTGATATTGAGCCAGATAAAGTTAAATCCACTAAGTTACCATTAGCCCAATTATTTATAAATGGCTTAAAAAACATCCTAAGATATTCGGCATTATATAAATTTACACTATATTTATTTATAATATTTTCTAAGTATTGATGCCCATTCATTATTCAGCCTAACTCCTTTATTCATACGAAAAACTTAAATCAATTAAAATTTAAACGGAACAACTATCGAATCAGACTCACTTTTGTCAGATTGAATATAACTAACCCCAGAAATTTCAGCTAATAACTCAGGTTTAATATTTAATTTACTAGCTAACATATCGAATGATATTCCCAACTCATCTCTCAGAATATCTAAACTTTCTTTCAATACATTAGGTTCCTCTAAGGGTATTTGTTCATCTAACTTTTCTTTTTTAGTTTGTCTCGTTTGGCTAAACCATACATTTGCACTTCTATACTGTTGAGCATTAATAAAACCTAAAAAATGCGCCCTATAAATAATTGCTCTGGCGCTTACTTTCCAGCGAGCTTTCAAAGCATAAATTTTCTTCCAGTTAATTGTGCCATCTAATCCTAAACACATAGGAAACTCTCTAGCAAAAGATTCTCTAGGGAATAAAAAAGCACTAGCAAAAGCATCTGCTTCTCGCTCAGTCTGCTTACAACCAGTTTCTATGCCATCATGCATGATTAAATGCCCACATTCATGTGCTATGTCAAAACGCATTCGGCATGCGCTCTCCTTAGCTGTATTACGGACTATAATAGGGAATCTTCTATTGACTGATAAGGCATCAACCTTATCAGATATTCCATCAAAACAAGTAATGATAGCTCCCTGATTTTCAACAACATTGACCATATTATCTATAGGTGCATCTGCCGTTAATCCCCAACGAATACGAGCTCCTTCCGCTATTTTTTCAATCATTGGTGCAGACAACGACACTATTTTACTATTGTCGATCAAATTAAAGCCATTTACTGGTAATTCTAAGTGTTCGTGAAGTTCTGCAACTAACTGTTCTAAAATAGTACTATATGCTTGCACTCTCTCTTTAACACCTGCAGGTGTAGTTTGTCTTTTTCTGAAATGACATTGCTCTGGTTTAACATCACCAGAAAGTGGAACGCTAAAAAACTCAGTAGACACTTGAAGAAATTCAGCTAATGCATTCCGTACATCTTTAGCTGGGGCTCTAATACCACTTTCATACTGATGAATACTCTGACGGGTGACACAAACAGCATCACCGAGCTCCTGTAAAGTATATCCTTTTAATAATCGAGCAAGCCGAAGCCGCTCACCATAAAATTCTATAGACATGATTTACTAACCATTATTTGAATCATCATTTTCAGCTTTTTTGTCTTTCCTTTTAACCGAAATAGGCGCTTTAGGTGTCTTAATAGATTCAGGTAATTTGGCATCAATAGAACCAAGTGCAGGTACTCTTTCATCTAAAGGAATCTCCCAACTAGAAACCTGTGATCCATCTAAGAAGCCTGTAATGCTTACTCGTTCAACATAACGAAATTCATCAACTTCAACTGCAAACAGCCAGATTATTGATGCAGCGTCACCTATTTCTGTCGGTAATAAGCTCATCTGACTTAACGCTTCGACACAAGGAATAAGTCTACGTTCCTCAGGACAACTAGGCCTACCTCTATACAAACGTACTGGCACCGATCCAATAGAAAAGGTAAATTTACCATCAACTTTAATTATACCAAGCCACGGCCACTCTTGTTGCTGTGCCGCTGCCCTAATAATTCTTACTCGACAACATTCATAAGCTCTGAGACCTGTCGAACGAGAAGTATCACCGAGGTCATCATTGTGCAGATCGACAACATCATCTCTAACATCTCGGATTAATGATGCTAACTGCTTTAGACGTTCTGCTGTTAAAGCAGGATTAAGCTCCCAAGGTTGTTCCATTGTAATAATTTACCTCATAGATAGGTTGTGTAGCCCAAAAGGAATAAGGTGAAATACGCAGTAATAATCCTGCGTTTTTTTGTTTTTGTCAAGCTAATAAAAAAAAGTAACCAAAATGAATAAATGTTAACCATACTCATAAGGTTACTTATTACTCGCAAGTTTGAATTATTTTTTATAACTTCAATTGACTAATCATCATGCTTCAACACTATCTTCAAATACTCGTGTTTCCAATCACCATCAGACAGCTTATGTAAGCTCACAAAACCATCATGTTCTAGTGCACAGACACCGTCGTGCGACCTTACATAATCATAAACTGCCCTACTCTCTAAGCCTTGAATCATGTGAGCGAGTAGCTTACGTCGCATCACATCACGACGCCATTTCTTCCACTCCCCATTTTTTGTTTTTCGCTTTGTGGTATTGAATGGCTGCCCAACCGCATTCACGACAGAAAGCCCATGCCTATTTTTCTTTCCTATTTTTAGATACTCGTCAATGAGTTGATTTATGCTTTCGCGTAGCTCTGTTGTTTCTAATTTCCAATGTTCCAGTATTTCTGATACATAATCGTCGGAATAGAGCTTTTGTAGCTTTTTCACCATACTTCCCTTCGCTGACAGACTAACAGAGCCTGCGTTAAATATAGTACCGTAGCGGATAGTTTTAACGAGATTATCATCTACCCCTAGAGTATCTTTGATAAAGTCAGTTTCTAGTACAGATAGTGAATCAGTGCTAATTCCATTTTCCTTGAATTCTTGCGCTAAGATAGCTAACTGACAGCTTTTAATATCATAATTATACCCGTTGGCTAAACATGCCCATTTCATCTTACTGGGTAAATATTGAAAGCCTGTCCCTATTTCAAAAGAACGGCTACCCACTTTGGCAGTTTTATACGCTTGTCGATACTCAACGATTAGCGGCATTTCACTAATCACCTTAACGCCCACATCCATCAAATGAGAGATAAAATTAAAATAAAAGCTCTTATTCTTCGCTGTAGGATGGTCATTACAATATTCTTGTAGTTTATCAAGGTTGATCGGTAATGCTTCGAGTTGTTGATACACACCGATAATGCGCTGTCTGAAATTGGCATTTTCGATGGCTCGTTTCGATGTTTTATGTTTAGGCGGCTTTACATTATAAGAGCTTTTTAACATCAGTTCATACAGTGTTTCGGGTTTCTTACGCTTATCAAAAATATTCGTCAAATAGGTATAGCGATCTGTACGTTTAAGATAATCCTTTCGTTTACCGGGAAATAAGGCTTTAAGGACACTTTTAGATAAAGCAAATTCTCGGCACTTATGGGTTCCATAGCTATGTTGGATAATTTTAATAATTTTAGCTTGTTCTAAGCACTCTAAACCGCGTTCTAAGCCTAAATCGCGACTTTGCTTAAAAATCATAGGGAATTTCTCTTTCCCCAGTTCAGCGGAAAATGGCACAGAGTACGTCCACTTTTTATCTCCTTTAAACCTCGCTTTTTTCTTCGTATTTTTGCTAACCGTCGCACTACAGATAATATGCTGTAAGAATAAGGCAATTTCACTGTAATATTGAGGTTTATGACGTTGATCGACGGTATTATCAAAAGGAACGCTCAAAACAATCGCTTTATAGGCTTCAACTGTAGCTTCTGTGACAAGAATGTTATCTTTGGTGATATATGCTGCTGTCATTTCAATTTACCATGTTGTTAATAGTAAATTGAATTACGCAAATGCATTTTTAATGGGGTTACCGCTACCCCCATTTTTTAGTAGATGATTAGAAAAACCGAGAAAGCGTCAAATACCCGTGCCAGCTACTCAAAACGATCCGTTAAGACGAACAACTCACGGTCTAGGCGAAAATAGCTACCCCCCAATATCCCCATACTATTGCCATATATAGATAACGTTATATTCATAGCCATTATGCTTATGATGCTTGCTAAACTTGCTGTTATGCTGGTAACCAGCATTGATATATATTCATAATATTGTTATATGTTGAGCCGCCACACTATACTGCCGCAGCGACCCAACACCATCACCCTAAATGCGGGTTATTAATACCCGTGCTTGAGAGCCCACTTTTCACGTAAACTCTTCTGCCAAAGAGCTGGAACTCCGAGAATGCCGAGCTTCTCAACCAATAAATGAAAGTCGCACCAAATTTCATCTTTATCGAAAAGATCAAATTGATTGCTTTTCAATCTATTGTCTAGACGTTTAAAGATTTTTTTAACCTCATTTGGGTAGGTTTCCTTCACATAATCGCGTAACTCAGGTAATGTCATGCCCGACAGTAGTGACTCCCAATCTAAATCCCCTTTTTTGGTGCGCAATGGCTTTTTATAGAACCCAATACGTTCCAGCAAATTGTGAAGATTGCGAATATCTCGTAATAATAGCGCTTGACTTCTCGGTTTATAACGAACTTCTAAGCGCAGGAAACGACGGTAATTCTGTATTTCGCGCCAATTAGCGGTTATCAGTTGTATGTCGCCTTTACTAAGAGAGTCTAAATCATCACCAACATCCACCTTCTCATAGCACGCGGCATGATACTCAGATTTACCGCTACCAAGACGTTGCCCTTGAAACTCGCCTTCACTTGAGTAACGTTCGCCACAACATGCCCCCTTAAAACCAATATGATAGTCTGAGAGACGCATATCATATATGTCTAAAGCATAATCAATGCGAGTCACCCATGCGCTTTTCAATATTTTATATAGATACTTACCTAGGCGCTTCTTCTTTCCTAAATAAAGAACTAATTTATTAATATCATCAAAAGAAAAATGTTGAGGACTGAATTCAAATCTAACAGCACCTCTTCCTTGATATTTATCTGTTTTCTTGAAATCGATTTCAGTCGGCATATAATAAATCATAAATGCTTGCTTCGGATTATATTTGTTTTTTATTTTAATTTGATAGCGATACAATTTCTTAATATATTTACTTTTCGTTTTTCTTCTTCTAATTGAATAAAAACGACTGCCTTTCATCTTATTTAATCTATCGAACAATTCATCGGTATCATCAATTTCAAGATCACCTACAATACTAAGTTTATCTATTCTATGCATCATTTCGTAATGACCTAATTCATGAGGAATAGCAATTGATTTCTTCAAATTATCAAGCTTCTCTTTAGAGATAGACATAGCTACCCCCATCACTTACTTGAATATTATTATTCTCTATATAATCATATAAAGGGGTCATAGCAGGCTTATAGACATAGCTACCCCCATCACTTACTTGAATATTATTATTCTCTATATAATCATATAAAGGGGTCATAGCAGGCTTATAGAACCACATAATTATTGCCCCTCCTTTTTTACGCATTTTTCACACCATTGAACTATTTCGCTCGCTTTCCAACGAACCGAGCGTCCAGATGCGGTCAATGAATATTGCGCAGGAAAATCGCCTGCCTTTATCCAACGGTATAAGGTCGCGCGTGAAACCTGAGTGATTTCTAAAACTTGTTTAAGAGTCAAAAATGTATCTTGTTGCATAACTAATCCTTAATCGTAATGCATCACGACGATGCGATTAGGGATTTACAACTTCCAATACGTACCTTATGACGGTCACAACAATCAAAAAGTTAGATTAAGTGACGGTCATAGTGATTTTCTGGAATAAATTTGCTAAAATTTTTTAAAACTTTAGTGACTGTCACAAAAACATTAAGTCTTCTATAAATTATGACAGTCACAATTACTGATGTACTTTTAGTAAGTCACTGAAGTATTGAGTGACTGTCACAAAGAGGATTCGTTATGGCAAAACCAAGAAAAGGCAAAAAGAATGATGATCGTGAAAGAGCAAAAACAAGCAGAGAAAAAAGGAAAGAGGATTTAGGCGCACCATTCACCATTAACATGCATGATAAAAATAAAAAAAGATTGAGAGAAATATGTGTTCATTTTGGTCATGACGGAATGATGGAAAGAGAAAAAGGCACAGGAAGAATTTTCAGCCAAATAATTATGAATGTTGTCGATTACTATTATATTACCACAGTTATTGAACCTAAAAATGACAATGTAAAATTATTAATAAAAACATTTAAGAGAATCTGGAAGCTTTTCAATTTAAAAAATAACAATTTAATTCTTAAACACAAACACTTACTTATTAAGGATAAAAATCTTGATGGAAACATCAATCTCATAAAAAAGGAAAAAGAGAGAGAAAAAGTTGAAGAAATACTGAAATCAATCGCAAAATACATGACTGAAAATAAATATTACATCCCTCCATATTTATTTAATAATAAGTTTGATGCAAGAGATAAAAAAAAATGGGAACCTAAAGATGTTTTATATTTATTAGATACTCAAGGTGTTATCAGTAAAATACAAAAAATGTAAAAGCAATCTACTTATAAAGGTGATATTTCAACCCAATATATTGATTCACTATACAACCGCCGTACCTTGTTACCTCGTAAACCATAACGGGTGCGGCTTACCCTGTCTTGCTGGTGGCTATCAAAGAAATAGAGATAGTCACTGTCGATACGCTCCACCAGCGACCAATGCCACTGGTCACCCAATAAAATAAGCCGACGTGACGTTGTATGAGCACCGAGGAATGCCTGACAAGCAGACAGTATTTTTTGTGTGGTCAATCCATCTTTGTAACGAAATGGCATGCTGATGTGTAGAGGGGCTTGTGATGGGTATTTTGAGGCTAGTCGCTTAATCAAGTAATCCATTTCTGGAATATCAATACCTTGGGTTAAACACTTGTACAGTGACCAGTATTCGCTGTATTCACGCAAAAGATAATTAAATAACGGGCGGGGCTTAATGCGGTCGCCATAGAACCATTTACTCATATTCACCAGACTGTAAATCCCACAGAGGCAATCTAAATCCCCTTGCTTGGACGGTATCAACATCAACTCAAACCTTCTATTGATTGTACTGTACTTAATGGAATCACCAGCGCTGGTATTATTTTTTACTTAATTAGTGGGTTTCCCACTGAATACTGACTTCATAACATTTCATTTTGTGGTATTGAATAAAATTACGTTGCCACAGTTCAAACATTGCTCCGCCCTCTTCTTCATCAATATCACCCATCATAAAATGATAAACATAACCTTGCGACCAACAAATATCGAGTTCCTTTTCAAGCTCAGGATAATAGTTCCCCATGAATGAAAAATCAGTCACATAATCAAACTGCCATTGCTCATGGAGCCGCAACAAGCGTATTTCGACAGGATGGAAACCACCTGTTTCAGCACTATACAATGGGTCTCGAAAATTCATTGTAACCGCCTGAACAAGGCTTAAATCAATCTCTGAGTTAATCACTGAATTATTCAGTTCATGTAATAACAATTGGCTAAAAGCTTGTGCGATAGGCAAGCGTAGCCCTGACTGATGAATAGTCATATAAAGTTGCCTTTAAATAAAAAAGTAAAAATAAACTGTTAAGCAAAACCCAATCATATTTTGGGTATAGTGCCATGCTAATATTTTACCATAACCACTAGCAAAGTAAAGCAATTTATTATTAATAATCAGGTAGTTACATACATTTAGCCATCATTGCTATTTTGATATATCTACCGTAATTTTTATTTATGGCGGGGAATATTGATGTGGAAAGTGAATGAAATAATAGAAACGTCAAAGGGAAAAATGCCAACCTAATAATAGGCTGGCATAGCAATTAACCGTTGAGTAACGTAACAACAAAACTTTTTTTATCATCCGTGAGCTGCACAGAATAAATTACCGTGACGGAGCCTGCTTTTCCCGTTGCTTCGGCAGCACAAAGATAAACGCCTCGTTCTGCATTTTGGCGTTGAGTTCGCACATTCTCAAGCTGCTCATACATCGCCCAACCGACATGTTGATTGACCACTTGTAACGCTAATGCTTTTGCACCATCACTGTTACAATTAACGGTGCTCTCATTACATCCCGTTAAACCAACCATCGCCGTTAATACGCTTAATTTCATCCACTGGTTAAGTTTCATTTTTACATTGTCACCTTACAGCAGAAAATTTACGGTTATTCCTGCTAATATATCGAGTGCAATCACAACCAACGCCGCGTAATACCAAGCACGACGATTCTGTATTTTCACGATAAAGTAAAAACAGCAAACATCCCAAATAAGAATCAATGCTTCTACTTTATTCAATGTCACCTTTTTAGTAATAAAAAATTCAACGATATTTAAGAATAAAATCGGTAAAAACCAAAATAGCCAAAAGGTTTTAGCTAATCCAAAGCCACCGTTGAGCAAACGCTGTTTAAATAAAGCTGGATCATTTAATCCTTTTGCTTCGTTTTCTTCTCGGATTTTTTGCAATTTATTTTTGATAGACATGACTGTTCCTTCAATTAAATGAATTAAGGTTTTTTTCCATGATGTTGACGCCAGAATCGGTGCAATGCCTTACCGGTAGGCAAGGGTAAATATTTAGGCTATTTCAATGACCTTCTATGATTATTAGAGGGTGATTTACTGGCGTAACGACTCGGCCATATTGTTTCAGGAGCCGTGCCAATCACATCCGCAATAATCTGTTCAGCTCTTGGGTACGCTCTCTCTAGCGCATTATTCAACGTCCGAGAAGAAAGCCCATACTCACGAGACAATTGCGCTAGTGTGACCCCTTTTTTATGCAAAGCCGCCACAATATCCGCACGGTGCCAATCCGCAGCGCTTCCTTTTCGGGGCTTTTTTTGAGATGCTACAGGGTTAGACATAGTAATAACTCCACTGTTTAATTCCTCGTCTATTAAAAACCAATTAAAGGGAATTATCAATAGATATCTTTATGATTTTAACATCTTTCTAGTGCGGTTATTTTATCCTTTTGATATGTATGGAATTTATAAAAATCATGACTGATAAAAAACAACTAACTGAAATGGATAATGCACCCAAGCTCTGGTTTACCAGTGGGGAGCTAGCTGCTATAGGAAAAGAAAAAGCTGACGATCCAACACGTTACCCTGAATATAAAGATATGGATATCCCGACGACAGCGAAAGGCGTTAGAGTCCGTCTAGAGTCAATCACAGCTCTTTATCCCCACTTTCGCAAGAAGAACCCTAATAAGCGTGGCGACCTCTATCATATTGATGCCTTTAAGGTGATCCTAAATACCGATGAAAAAGAGTTCATCAAGCAGAACACGCTATCTTCTGAAAGTGCAGATCTTAACCTTTTACTTGAAATCTACAAATCACTGTCAGTTGAGAAAAGAAAAGCGTTATTAAAAAATGCACTCACAATGAAACAGGAAGAATTGGATTAGTATCTTTTGATATCTTTTGTTATTTTAATAACTGTATTTTCGTCACTAACTCAGAGGCACTATGCAGTTATCTCACCACAACACGCTAGACAGCAGTTATGACCCATTGACAGCTAAAGCCATTGATTATGTCATTCTCATTAACAGAGCTTCACTGAGACGTTTACAGCGCCATTTTAGGATAGGTTTTCATCGTGCTGAGCGCATTATTCATCAACTTGAGTATTTGGGTGTGATTACGCCGTTGAATCAATACGATTATCGTGAGGTTCTAGGGTATCCGACTCACCACCGCTCTTTCGATGCATCAGCCTTTGCAGAACATATTGAGACAGCACAAACCCCATTATTCATTGAATTACCAATCGATACACAATCCCTAGAATATCGTTGCTTGATTCAAGCTATCGTCTGGCAGCGTATTGTGGTCTGGGTTGAAGAAATCGAGATCGAAGGTGGTACAACCAATATTTTGAAATCTGTCTCACCGTTTGAATACCTGATTGATACCCACAGCGATGACATTTATCAGGATCCCCTCCGCAACAACGCCAGTTCTTATCGCTTCCTTGCCACGTTACGTCCTGAAACTCCATTGGACGTGTTACGACAACATGGGCGCATTAGCTATCAGCCCTGCTGGAAGCTACCTCGAATAGCACAAGAAGAATGGCAAGGTTTATGGGTGCCAAATGAAGCAGGATGGGAAAGCCTAAGTGAAGAAAATATTCATCAGCCAAGAGGGATTGGCGAGTGGCCTGATTTACCCCATAGAAGCATGAAACCATTGGTACATGGGCTGCAAGAGGATGGCGGGGATTATTTGCGATATCTAATTTATTGGAAAAGCCAGTTTTAATAATTTTGAGTCTAATGTATTAATAATCGTAATCTGCAAGGCATAAATCACCTTGTATAACCGCATTAATATTTAGAGGAATAATATGAAATATTCATCACTAGTCATTGCCACTGTAATCACCTTCTTATCAACAGCACAGGCAGCAAACTCACCTTTCCAAAATCCTGCAGAATACAAAAGCAAACATGGAATACTAGAAATAACACCAAGCCAAAATGATGCGCCAAAGTTCGATTTCCAGATTAATGCCAATGTTGATATGTATGTCTGCGAAGCTGAAGGAACAGCCTATATTACAGAAAGAGACTTATCGTCAAATACTTGGAATGCTACAGCGCTAGTCAGCACAGATAGTGACTATGGAGACCAATATTGTAAAATGGAATTTTCTATGGATAAAGCGGGAAAGATAGCAATCAAAACAAATTTTGGTTGCTCGGCTCAATGCGGTATAGGGGCTGTCGGGGCAATGGATGGTACATACAAAAAATAGCCGTCTCAAGATAACGCTAAGTAAACAATGTATGAATACATTACGATAAATAAGCGATTTATGATGGGAGCATTTTGCTCCCTATATTCAACACTAGCAATGGTAAATCTATATTTTCTCTAAGTGATTAACTTGACTCTTACTGATAAAAATGGACTTCTTAATCTAAAATTCTGATTGCTAAATTAATCAGATAACGCAGGTAAAAAGACTTTCCTCAATGGCACAAGCAATTTAGTCTCAATATCAACCTGTTCATAATGTTCAATCAAAGTGCGAACTAAATCATCAAGAGTCCAAAGAGATAACGGAATTTTTGAACGTTCAGCTTCATAACGAGCATCCTTTGTGAAGCCGCCAGTACTGACATATAAGCCACGATCATCGTGATGACGCCCACCGATAAATCCTCTTAAATCTTGGCTACCTATTTGCCCTTTGCGATGCTTAACTTCAACTACAATTCTTGGGTTTTCAAATCCAAAACCGTCAGGAGATGCAATAATATCTTTGCCTCTATCTGAACCACTATTTGGCGAAACTTGGGTTTTATATCCCATCCCTCGCAGAATACCGGCAACTAATAATTCCATTTCATCTGCATCAAGCGTAATGATTTTATCTTTAATACGTTCTAACGCTTGAATTTCCATATCCTTTAATGGATCAGATATCATTTCTTCATCTTCTGCATGTGAAATATTAGCGTTTTTTTCGCTGTCAGATAATGGTTTATTACCCAATAATTCTTTCACTGCAAAATCAGGAAGTTTAAAAACGGTCAATGTAGAACCTAGGGTATTTTTGGTTTTAGTTGATAAGGTATCCCGATCAATTTCATCAGTATTCCATTTAATCTGACGCGCAATTCCCATCCCCATAGAACAAAGATCAGCACGATATTGAAACTCAGAAACAACCTGCCCTAATAAATAGGTACGGTTAGCAGGTGAGTAAGTGATTACCCAATCGCTAACTTTAATTTCATTAACAAAACGCCACACTTGAGATGCGCCTGAACGTGCTGTACCGAGTTTCGCTGCTGGGTCTACTTGACGGTATAATTTCAGTATCTCTTTTCTAGGTTGCCCAATTTTCAATAATGGAGCTAAGCCAGACCAGCCTAAACCAACCAGTTCTTTTTCTCGAAAATCATCATATAACTTCCCTGAATCACCACGAACCATCCACATTTTTTGACTCATCAATTTTTTCCTAATTAAAGATCAATCAGTTAAAGTAAAACCCACTAATTTGATTTCAACAATTCATTCGATAGCTGCTCCGCTTGTGCCAAGACGGTTTCTGTTGCCAATGTAGACATATCAGGCGGATAGCCATAACGGTTAAGTAGCCGCTTAACGATAACGCGTATTTTTGCTCTTGCAGACTCTTTGATAGTCCAATCTAATGTGACGTTATTACGGATCATTTCAGTTAATACAACCGCTAATTCCCTTAGTTTTGATTTTCCGATTAGTTCTTGAGCACTATCATTTTCAGCCACAGCCGTATAGAAAGCATATTCATAAGGTGATAAATTCAGGTCATTCGCTTCGCTATCAACCTTATTGATATCTTTCGCTAATTTTATTAGCTCATCAATGACTTCAGCTGCCGTCAAAATTTTATTTTGATAGCTTTTAATCGCCCCAGTGAGCATATCCATCAACTTTTTACCTTGAATAACGCTCATTTTTGTTCGCACATTGATTTCATCTGCTAACAATTTTTTCAAGGTTTCCAACGCGATATTTTTATGTTGGTAATCCTGCATCTCCATTAAAAAGTCATCCGAAAGGATCGATATATCTGGTTTTTTAATCCCCGCAGCATCAAACACATCCACCACCGTATCGGTCACTAAGGCTTGATCAATGGTCTGTTTAACGCGAACTTCCATGCTGTCATCACCGATAATGCCACTTCCTCCAGTTGAATTAAACTTGTTCAATCTGGCTTTTACCGCTTGGAAAAAGGCAATTTCAGGTGCTGCCTCCATCGCTTCAGGGTGTGGCGTTGCTAACGCAAAGGCTTGAGATAAAGCGGTGACCGCAGTTAAAAAACGCACTTTCCCCTGACCTTCATCAATCCCTAAAATAAAATCTTCTGCTTCTAAAATTATGGCTAGTTTACGAGATGTGGATGCGGTGAAATATTCACGATAATCAAAACCAAAGAGCATTCCGTCAAGGACATCTAATTTTTCTTTCATGACCTCAACGGCTTTTTCTTGGGTAAGGGCAGGATCACCTTTACCCCCCGCATCTGAGTAAAATGATAATGCTGATTTTAAATCTGCCGCAATTCCTAAATAATCGACAACCAAGCCACCTGATTTATCTTTATACACACGGTTAACACGAGCGATCGCCTGCATCAGGTTGTGCCCTTTCATTGGTTTATCGATATATAACGTGTGCATACTCGGTGCATCGAATCCCGTTAACCACATATCACGCACAATGACTAATTTCAGTTTATCATCTTCATCTTTCATGCGATTAGCGAGTACTTGCCTGTCTTTCTTCGTTGTATGGTGTTTCGCTATATCAGGGCCATCAGATGCGGAAGACGTCATCACGACCTTAATCACACCATCATTAAGATCATCGCTGTGCCACTCAGGTTTGAGTGCCACAATTTCCTCATACAATGCCGCAGCAATACGCCGAGACATAGCAACGACCATGCCTTTACCGTGATTAGCATTCGCCACTAACCGTTCTTCAAAGTGAGTGACTAAATCTTTAGCGATCGCTTTGATTCGCTCTTTACTGCCAATAATACTTTCAACTCGCGCCCATTTAGCCCGTTGTTGCTGAGTCTGTGTTAAGTCTTCATCTGTGAAGCTTTCATCAAATTCCTCGATCAGCTCTCGTCCTTCATCGCTAATTTGGACTTTTGCTAAACGACTTTCATAGTAGATAGGCACTGTCGCCCCATCTTCTACAGCCTGAGCGATATCATAGATATCAACATAATTACCAAATACCGCGGGAGTATTGACATCTGTTTTTTCAATGGGTGTGCCCGTAAAACCTAAGTAAGTCGCATTTGGTAAAGCATCACGCATATATTTGGCAAAACCATAGACAGTGCGCTTACCGACAACGTTACCTTGCTCATCTTTCACATCGACTTCTTTTGCTGAAAAACCATATTGAGAACGATGCGCCTCGTCAGCAATGACAATGATATTACTGCGATCAGACAGTAATTCATAAACGCTACTGCCATCATCAGGTTGGAATTTTTGAATAGTGGTAAATATCACGCCACCTGAACCAACTTTCAGTAATTCTTTTAATTCTTCTCTATTTTCAGCTTGTTTCGGGGTTTGGCGTAACAGTTGTACCGCAGAAGAAAAAGTGCCAAATAATTGATCGTCTAAATCATTACGGTCGGTGATCACCACAACCGTTGGATTATCGAGGGCTAAAACAATCTTACCCGTATAAAAGACCATGGAAAGAGACTTACCCGAACCTTGGGTATGCCATACCACACCTGCTTTTCTATCTCCTGCTTTTTGTTCTAAAACAAGGTGCTGTTGGTTCCTACCTTGTAGCCGTAACGCTACTTCCGCAGACGGTGAATTCGCATTGACATTCGAGGCACGAATGGTCGAAAGTACCGCCGCATTCACCGCATAGTATTGGTGATAGGCTGCCATTTTTTTGACAGTTTTAATAGAAATGATACCGTTGCTATCTTCCTGTTTACTGGATTCAAACACGATAAAATAGCGGATCATATCCAATAGCGTAACAGGGTTAAGCAAGCCTTGAATTAACACTTCCAGTTGTGGCTGAGTATTTTTAGCCTCAGTCATGCCATTATGGGTTTTCCATGCCATAAAGCGGCTAAAATCGGCAGAAATAGTACCTGATTTTGCCTCTAATCCATCAGAAATCACGCTAAAGGCATTGTAAGTAAATAATGAAGGGATTTGTTGCTGATAGGTTTTAATTTGATTATATGCCCCTTCAATGGTGGCATTTTCATCAATCGCATTTTTTAGTTCAATCACGACCAATGGTAAACCATTAATATAGATAATCACATCAGGACGACGTTCTTTGCGATCTTCCCGAATAGTGACCTGATTGACGACTAGAAACTCATTATTATCAGGCTGATTAAAATCCACCAGCCACACATATTCGCCTTGAGTATTGCCATCTTTACTGACTTCAATGTTAATACCTTCCGTCAGTAAACGGTGAAAGCTAAGGTTATTTGCCATTAAATCTGGCGAGTTAATTTGTGTGACTTGTTTTAAGGCTTCCTCACATTTATCTTGTGTTAAATGCGGGTTTAGGCGTCGTATCGATTCTAATACTTTTTGCTGAAGAATGACTTGATGATAAGCACGCAGGGGATTTGTCCCCGATGGCTCAATGTCTGGACCATACACATATTCATAACCTAAGGCTTGTAACTGCTCAATGGTCATGGTTTCGATATCGGATTCTGTCATTTTTGACATTATTTTGTCATCCTTTAGCTAAAGGGAATAAAAAAGCAGCGCCAAAGATACGCTGCCTAATTCGATTATTGTTTTATTTCTTCTGGTGTATAGTTAACGCGCACTTCTCCACTCATTAATTTAGGGAGTAAGGTGTCACGAAGGTTTTCTAGGGTTTGGATTTGCAATGCATTACTAATTAATTTTGGTTCTATTGAAGCTAAGATTTCATTGAATTGCGTAATAACATCATCATGTGGCAAGGTAAGTGTATACATTGATAAATGAGATACATTGACTCGTTGTCTTCCACTTGAGCCTTCCATACAACTTTCTGCGTACTCTTTAAACTCATTATTACGACATAGGATATATGAAAATAATGGATGAAATTTAGGCTTTGGTCTTAAAACAATAAATTCAGTTGAGCCCCAGCCTACTTGTTCTGGGGATAAAAAATGAACATAACCTGCTTTACCATTCTCAAGGCAAGGCGTTATACGGGCTAATAATGTATCTTGTTTTATAAATTTTTGCCCCGATGTAAAATCTCTTTCATAATAACCAGAAGCAGCAAATGTGTTTGTATTCAGCCCAGCCATCTCTAAATACATAGCTTTAGAGCCTTTAGATAAAACCCTCTTAGGATTAAATTCTATAATTTCGTGTAATTCAACTTCTGTACCACTACCATTTGAATCATCTACAAAACACTGGCGAAAAAGTGTCTCAGCGATTGATTCTAAGGTTTTATTTTGACGATGGAGTAAATCGATTTTGTTATCTAAGGAAGCAAGAATGGAAGCAATGGCTTTTTGTTCCGCTAATGAAGGTAATGATATTTCGTAATTTAAAATAGCTTCCTTATCTCCTCTCGGCATCTTTGCGCCACGAGAAGTTAATACTGTAAACTCTGTAAATTGAGGCTCACACATCATATAATACAAATATTGAGGCTCACAATTTTTCATTGCACTAAAAATAAGAACATCAGGTGACGCAACACCATCAAAAGTAGCAATCCACACTTTTTTAAAGTATGTTCTTATGTTTGAAAAAAGAACGTCCCCATACTTAAAAGTATTTAATTTCCCAGTTAAAGGGATATTTTTTGCACTCTGTACTCCCCCAAAATTAGGTAACATATTTTCAGTTGATATATAGGTTTGTATATCACTTGAATCAACTGTTACTTTATCGCTTTTTAATCTACAGATGTCTTTAAATTGCAATGTTTTCCATTCAGTAAACTCATTCATACCATCACCTTTGCCAAATTCTCAGCAATAGCTTGATTAAGTTTTGCTTCTTCCTCTAGTTGTGTTTCGAACTCAGCTTTCAGTGCAGTAAAGCGTTCTTTAAAATCAAAGTCATCTTCTTCATCAGCAAGACCCACATAGCGACCTGGTGTAAGCACATAATCCAGTTCAGCCACTTTATCGATAGCGACAGATGCACAAAAACCTGCAACATCTTCATATTCGCCATCTTTATTACGCCAATTATGATAGGTATCTGAAATCAGCTTAATATCTTCATCCGATAACACTTTAGTGCGGCGGTTAATTAAATGACCAAGATTTCGTGCATCAATAAACAGAATTTCACCGCTGCGATCTTGATAAACCGAAGAGTTATTACGATCACGGCGCATAAACCATAATGCGGCAGGAATTTGCGTATTTAAGAATAATTTAGCAGGCAGGTTAATAATACAATCAATCACGTTAGCATCTTTCACTAATGCAGCACGGATATCGCCTTCACCCGACGTTTTCGAGGTTAACGCGCCTTTAGCTAGCACCACACCCGCTTGCCCTTTTGGTGACAAGTGGTATAAAAAGTGCTGCATCCACGCAAAGTTTGCATTCCCTGCTGGTGGCGCGCCGTATTGCCAACGGGCATCTTTACGTAATTGTTCGCCAGACCAATCAGAAACGTTGAACGGTGGATTAGCAATAATAAAATCCGCACGTAAATCTTTATGGGCATCGTTTAAAAACGAGCCTTCATTGTTCCATTTTACTTGCTCAGAGTTAATACCCCGAATAGCCAAGTTCATTTTCGCCAAACGCCATGTGGTTTGGTTAGACTCTTGACCATAAATCGAAATGTTATCAATATTCCCTTGGTGGGATTCAACAAATTTTTCTGATTGAACAAACATACCGCCAGAACCACAGCACGGGTCAAAAATACGCCCTTCATAAGGCTCTAGCATGTTAACCAGTAAGGAAACAATTGACTTTGGCGTATAGAACTGGCCGCCTTGTTTACCTTCTGCTAACGCAAACTCACCTAAGAAATATTCAAAAACATGACCTAGTACATCCGCAGAACGTGATTTAGCATCACCTAGTGCAATATCACCTACAAGGTCAATTAATTCGCCAAGTACGGTTGCATCAAGGTTTTGACGTGCATAAACCTTCGGTAATACCCCTTTTAATTGCGGGTTATCTTCTTCGATGGCTTCCATAGCGTCATCGACTAATTTACCGATATTGGGCTGTTTTGCATTATTGAGTAAATTTGTCCAACGTGCTTTTTCAGGCACAAAGAACACGTTGTAAGCAAGATACTCATCACTATCTTCGGGATCTGCCCCTACAAACTCGCCTTGACCCGCTTTAAGCTTTTCATAGTGAGACTCAAACGAATCAGAAATATACTTTAAGAATATTAACCCCAGCACAACATGCTTGTATTCTGCTGCATCAATATTCTTACGCAATTTATCGGCGGCTTTCCACAGGATAACTTCTAACTGTTCAGATTTGGTTTCTTTCGGTTTTTTAGCCATAGTTCCATTACTTACATCAGTAAAAATAATGCAACTATTCTTACCTATTTATAGCCAAAAATCTAATAGAACAGACCGATAACTTGCGATAGTTATCAAAAGGATCGATTACCAGCAAATACCATATTTAATACTTCAACATTGCTTTCAAATTATGAGTATTAGATATAATTAGAGCTGTCCTAGATAACTAAGATCATCTAGGATAGTTCCATGAGAAAAAGTAGACTCAGTCAATACAAACAAGAACGGTTACTTGAACTGTTTATTGCAGGCTCCACAGCTCGTATTGCCGCATAGTTGATTGGTGTCCACAGAAATACAGCCGCTTACTATTATTATTAATTCACAGTTTAATATATCATACCAAACTCCCCATATGATCCGCCCACTTCTGCAACCACACTTTGCATTCACTCTCATAACCATATAAATCATACGTTCCTTCGATACCACTACGTGAGTGCCCAAGTATCGCCTCCCCCACTTCATTGGGGCAACCTAGTTTAGCTAGCCCAGTACGTACTGTTCGACGTAAATCATGAGGTGACCAATCAGGGATATCTAGCATCTTGCCTTCTTTGCGTAAACGCCACGCACATTCTGTTAGATATTTTTGTTGAATCGGCAACTTGGTTACTTGAGATGGGAAAAGATATTTATCGGAGTTCATGCGCATTGATTTCAAGTAGATGACTGCTTGCTCAGGTAATTGCACGTATCGTTCAATTCCTGTCTTGGTTTCTTTCAAATGAATAGTTCCTTTTTCAAGATCCACATCATCCCAAGCCATTGCGCACACTTCACCAGTTCGGCAGCCCGTCCAAAGCGTCAGACGGAAAACATTTTTCATAACATTGGTGTAAGCTGAACTAGGCAACCATGCTAAAAATTTCTTGAGTTCATTATCATCTAGAAAACGAGTGCCTTTATTACTTGTTAGTTTAAACTTAGCTTGCTGCAAACTCGATTTCGCCAATAATGCTGGATTAGCGAAATTATCATCAAAATACTCGAGACCAATTGCAAACTCATAGGCTGCTGACAATTCACGTAATACATTACCCGCTTGAACCTTAGCACCTCGCCCATCAATTTCACGTACAAGTTCAATGACATCTTTTCGGGTCACTTCATGTGCCATTCGTTCACCTAAAACGCGAATAACATCCGCTTCAAGCATACGACGGACTTCTATTTGCCCTTTCTTCTTTCTTGCTCCTGCAATGATTTTACCGTCTTTTCCCTTGCGATCTTCGATACGTTCAACAAGGTAGAGCTCGATAAGCGCCTTTACCGCTAGCTTTGTTTCTTGAGGCTGTAATTGTTTCTGCTTTTTATGCTGTTTTTCTTCTTTTAGCTCTGTCGCGGGACATCGTCCTAATTGACGTAATTGTTTTAATTCTTGTAGCTTAACTCTCGCTTCACTCAACGATATTTGAGGAAAATTACCAATTTTTATCTGTACAAGTTTATGTGTAACTGGGCTACTATATCGATAAATAAATGTCTTAATGCCTGTTGCGCCACAAAATACACGTAAACCTGTATTTTTACCTGTATCAGACCTATCTTTACTATTAGGTTTCATTGCCTCAATGGCTTTGGTTGATAAGGGTTTTGCTGGCTGCTTTTGGCTCATAAGTGTTACCTTGTTTAGCGCTGACTATAAGATAATTAAAGATTTTTAGTGAAAAGTGTAGGTTGTCAGTTTTGTTATGTCCATTATACCATATCACCACCAAAAACCTACACTTTAACCTACACTTATATATGGGATTCTGTGATATTTTATAAGATATAATGAGATCTTATGAGACAATGAAAAAACATAGAATCAAGTTAATTCAATAAGTTAATATAGATAACCCCATGACTGACAGCCAAAATTTTGAATCCCACACACCAATGATGCAGCAGTATCTGAAAATTAAAGCAGAGCATCCTGAAATTTTACTGTTCTATCGTATGGGTGACTTTTATGAACTGTTTTTTGATGATGCTAAAAAAGCCTCTCGCTTATTAGATATTTCATTAACTAAACGGGGCCAGTCCGCAGGCCAACCGATCCCCATGGCAGGGGTTCCACATCATGCTGTTGAAAACTATCTCGCTAAATTAGTTCAATTAGGGGAATCCGTGGCTATTTGTGAACAAATAGGCGACCCTGCAACCAGTAAAGGCCCAGTTGAACGCAAAGTTATTCGTATTGTTACACCGGGTACTGTCACTGATGAGGCCTTACTTGAAGAACGCCAAGACAATCTTTTAGCCGCTATTTGGCAAGATAAAAATGGCGCATTTGGCTATGCAACATTAGATATCACATCAGGACGTTTTTGTGTTACGGAAATGCCCGATAGTGAAAGTATGCTTGCTGAATTACAACGCACCCATCCCGCTGAATTACTCTACCCAGAAACTTTTGAATCAATGGCACTGATTGAGCGCCAGCAAGGCTTGCGTCGCCGCCCTATTTGGGAATTTGAACTAGAAACTGCAAGGCAACAACTGAATCTGCAATTTGGTACTCGTGATTTAACGGGCTTTGGTGTTGAGAATGCATATTTAGCACTCTGCGCTGCTGGATGCTTATTACAATATGTGAAAGATACACAACGGACTGCATTGCCTCATATTCGTAACATCACTATGGAACGCCCTCAAGATTCAATTATTTTAGATGCGGCAACTCGTCGTAATCTAGAATTAACACAAAATCTTGCTGGAGGTACTGATAACACGCTGGCATCTGTACTTGACCTTTGCGTTACCCCAATGGGAAGCCGTATGCTAAAACGTTGGATACACACACCATTACGCCAATGTGAACAACTCGTTAAACGACAAGATGCAATTAGTGCATTACAACCTCTCTATTTTGAGTTACAGCCTTTTTTACGCCAAGTCGGTGATTTAGAACGTGTATTAGCTCGTTTAGCATTACGTTCAGCACGCCCTCGTGATCTTTCTCGTATGCGTCATGCTTTTCAGCAGTATTACGATATTCATCAAGTACTTGAACAAACTGATATGCCTTATATTAAAGAATTACAAAAGCGTATTAGTCAGTTTGATGAATTATGTGAATTACTTGAAAATGCCATTGTTGAAACACCACCTGTATTAGTCCGTGATGGTGGCGTTATTGCCTCAGGCTATAATGCTGAATTAGATGAATGGCGAGCATTAGCCGATGGCGCAAGTGATTACCTTGATAAACTTGAAATTCGTGAACGAGAAAAATGGGGTATTGATACACTTAAGGTTGGCTTTAATGGTGTACATGGCTATTACATTCAAGTCAGTCGTGGGCAAAGTAATTTAGTACCTATGCACTATGTTCGTCGTCAAACATTGAAAAATGCTGAACGTTACATCATTCCTGAATTAAAAGAGTATGAAGATAAAGTATTAACTTCTAAAGGTAAGGCATTAGCTATCGAAAAAATGCTTTATGAAGAGATTTTTGAAAAGCTATTACCTCACCTTACGGCATTACAAATTAGTGCTGAAGCTTTAGCAGAAACAGATGTGCTCGCGAACCTTGCTGAGCGTGCAGAATCATTAAATTACACACGCCCAGAATTAAGTGAAAAAACAGGTATTCAAATTATAGGGGGACGTCACCCTGTTGTTGAACAAGTTCTTAGCGAACCCTTTATTTCTAACCCATTACAATTGGCACCTCAACGCCGCTTATTAATCATTACTGGCCCGAATATGGGCGTGAAAAGTACTTATATGCGCCAAGCTGCATTAATTACCTTACTTGCTTATATTGGTAGCTTTGTTCCCGCAGAAAAGGCATTAATTGGCCCTGTTGACCGTATATTTACCCGTGTGGGAGCTTCTGATGATCTTGCTTCAGGTCGTTCTACCTTTATGGTGGAAATGACCGAAACAGCCAATATTTTGCATAATGCGACGGAAAACAGCTTAGTCTTAATGGATGAAATTGGTCGAGGTACATCAACTTATGACGGATTATCTCTAGCTTGGGCTTGCGCTGAAAACTTAGCAAATCGCATTAAAGCAATGACACTCTTTGCAACCCACTATTTTGAATTAACCACACTGCCTGAAAAACTTGAAGGTACTGCAAACATTCATTTAGATGCTGTTGAACATGGCGATACCATTGCCTTTATGCACAGTGTTCAAGAAGGCGCAGCAAGTAAAAGCTATGGTTTAGCTGTGGCATCGTTAGCAGGTGTCCCAAAAGAGGTGATCCGCCGTGCTAAACAGAAGTTAAAGGAGCTTGAATTGCTATCAGGTCACACTGGCGCTGGTCATGTTGAAACTTCACAACTGATGTTATTAACAGAAGCTGAACCCTCTGCTATTGAATTAGCGTTAGATAAAATTGATCCTGATGCCTTAACACCACGACAAGCGTTAGAACAACTCTATCGTTTAAAAGAGATGGTCAAATAAGACATAAATATGAAAAATGGCGCTATGTTTATTTTCTCAGCGCCATTTTAATAACAGTTCAATCAAAGATAAATATAACTCTACTTAATTAAAGCATGGCTATATTTCAGTCGTTCACCCAATAACAGTAAAGTGTCTTCATCGCTGTAATTGTCAAATAAACGAATAAATGAAGATAAAGCTGGATTAAACATCATGTCGTCATTAATTTTCTCATAAGAAGTATACTTTTTTGTTTTTAATGCAAAAACTAGCGTAACTTTATCATCGTTATGACCTTTATTTAAAATTAAATCATCATTACTTATTATCAAATCACTCAAATATTTATAACCACTTTCATAGAAAGTTTCTAAATTTCCATCAGCTTGACGTTGAACAACAGAATAGAGATCACGAGATGCTTGTTGAGCAATTAAATAAATCTCACCTTTATCATTTTGAGCAACCTCTTTAACACGCAATGGAAGCCAGCGTGTTTTTGTTACTTCTTTATTCACTAAATTTAACGTAATTTCTAACGTGTTTGTTGTGTAATGATGATTATAAAAAATAATAAGAGAATCCCCTGAAAGAGCATAGTGAAATTGTGTAAATTCACCGAAATCTTCAGCGTAATACTGCTTTACCAGATCTTCTGTATTAACTGAGTATTCCCAACTTTCACCTTCATCTAAACTTGTCAGTATCGTCTTATTATCAACTAAAATTAATTGTGATGTAGTTTGTGAAAAGAGTAATTTTCCGCCAATTAATGCTAAAGGGAAACGATAATAACCATCATTAGTCTCTTGCCAAGGAATTAAATCTGCTACTGTAAACTCTGCTAAATCTATATGTTGACGTCCCTGCTCTGTAAATAAAACACATTTATCAAAAGCACAATAAGCATTGTAAAAGCTACCTTGCCCTTGTAATACAAATCGTACGCCTTCTTTATCAGAATAGTACAGCGTATATTTTCTCTGATTATCTTGGCGATAAAGTCGACCATAAATATCTACATCATATCGCCCACTATCAGATTCAGTTTTAATTAGGATACCATTTGATGAATTAAAGGTTTTACGCCAATCATAACGAGAATAGGGGTATGACGATAACGCCGAGGCGTTTTCATTTTTCCATTGCCACTTAGAGGCAAAACCATGAAAAAGTACACCATAAAAAAGTACTAAGCTTAAAATAAATAAGCTAGTGATAATAATAAAAGGCTTACGGAAAAAAGGATTCATTGACTTAACTCCGTAATATAAACCGCTTTGTTATTTTCAATACATTGCTGTTGAAGCAAAAAATAGGTTTGATAACTACTATTACCTTTTTTTGATAACAAAATATAAAGATTTGAAAATAAGGCAATTAAAAAAGCAAATCCAGTGATAATTAAGCTGAAGATAATCCCCATTCCTAAAAAGGTATCACCAATAAAGAACCAATCCCATTTATCCCAATAATTACCATTATCGTAAACATCCGAAATAGATAAAATGGCAAAAATAGAAAAAATAAAGGCACTGATCAAGCCTGTAATTAACAACGATAATCGCTTAGTACGTTGATGCCCAATATACATTTGTCCTGAAATTGAATAAGCGCCATTATCTGTATGATTATAAACCCCTAAGACAACAGGCCCAGAGTTCTTATCTTCTGCTTGCCAAAAGAACAATTCAATATCATCACCATCAGTCAAAAATAAATTATGATCAGAATAAAATAAACGTTCTTTATAACTAAATATAAAAGGATGTTTATCAATCTGACAAGATATTTGCATCACCACACTCTCTGCATTACGGGTGTGTATTTTAATTCTATCAACATGATGAAGTTTTATTTTCCCTCGTACTCGCTGTACTTTACTTTGTTTGATATGAAAGGTTGGAGTTTTACGTGTTATATGCTTTAACAGTGGTATTGTTTTTATTTCGGGAATAATCAGTTGTTCACCATCTGGAGCAATAATATCTTGTTTAGCAATGACTTTATCTAACGCCTTTATTCTCTTTCTATGTTTAGGTCTGATACGCTGAAAGTAACGATAAGCCTTTTCTCCGATATAACTAATACCCATCATCATTGCACCAAATGCAATAACCGTAGAAACAACGATAAAAAAATTCACGTCAAGATGAAGAATCGAAAAATAACTCCAATAACTGCCAACAAACGTCAGAATAAATGCAAGCAATAACCATTTTTTCTGTTTAGTGGTAAGTTTAAAGGTTCTTTCTGGCTCAAGCCTTCCTTTGCTATTATGATAAATCCATTGCACCCATAAACTGCCATCTTTCAATAATTCGGCACAAATTTTAAGCTCATCACCTTGTTTTAAACGCTTCAGAAAATCATGAGAGTGAGTGAAATCATCTTCATTAAGATAAAACACTTTGCCTGATGCTATTAATCTCACCATTCCTTTCGGTGAGGTTTTATTTTGGTCAAAATGGCAACTCTCTAATTTGACGTTTAAAAAATAATCTTTCATATCTTCCTTTATCTTTTTTACCCAATTAACAAGATGCAACACCACGCGCTTGTTTTATCTTGTTAAATGACATAATACAAGATAAAGAAAAGCCGATTAGCAACTTACTAATCGGCTTTGGTAATAACAGTAGATCGGAAGCTGTAGATAGAAATAAAGGCTAGTTATGCTTTGAAAAGAGCTTCAATACATAACCCCTGACTTTGTAGAATGTCTTTTAAGCGACGTAGCCCTTCAACTTGAATTTGACGAACTCTTTCTCTTGTCAGACCAATCTCTCTACCAACATCTTCTAAAGTTTCTGCTTCATAGCCTAATAATCCAAAACGACGTGCCAATACTTCACGCTGTTTTGGATTCAATTCAAATAACCACTTTATAATATTTTCCTTGAGGTTATTATTTTGAATTGTTGCTTCCGGCCCTTCTTCATTTTCGTCAGAGATAATATCGAGTAATGCTTTATCTGAATCACCACCAATTGGAGTATCAACAGAAGTAATGCGTTCGTTTAAACGTAGCATCTTACTCACATCTTCAACGGGTTTATCAAGTGATTCTGCGATTTCTTCAACACTCGGTTCATGATCGAGTTTATGTGCCAACTCTCTTGCCGTTCTTAAATAAACATTCAGCTCTTTAACGATATGAATGGGAAGACGGATAGTACGAGTTTGGTTCATAATGGCACGTTCAATAGTTTGACGTATCCACCATGTCGCATAAGTTGAAAAACGGAAACCCTTTTCAGGGTCGAATTTTTCAACAGCACGAATAAGTCCTAAGTTCCCTTCTTCAATTAAATCAAGCAGGGCAAGACCTCGGTTTGTATAACGACGAGAGATCTTAACAACTAAACGTAGGTTACTTTCTATCATTCGTTGTCTTGAAGGAATATCACCTCGCAACGCTCTACGAGCAAAGAAAACTTCTTCTTCAGCAGTCAGCAACGGAGAATAACCAATTTCTCCTAAATAAAGCTGAGTTGCATCGAGCGCACGCTGGTTGACTCCTTCAATAAGTTCAATTTCATCTTGAGCATCAGACTCACTTTCTTCCTCTTTTGCAGCAACTTCATCGAACTCTTCCATGTTCTCTTCAATTTCATCTGTATATAACTCGTCTACTCTTAGCGTACTTTGGCTCATCAGCTGCTCCTACCCTTGATAATTTAGGTAAACGACTCATCACTAAAGTCTATTTACCAGTTTATCGCTGTGTCACGACACAACGGGTTTACTGATTTTCCCTTGTAACGAATTACAAAATAAAAGATAACATAATCTATTTTACTGTTAATTTATTCTTTCTTTACTCAATATATAACTTAACTATTGAGTGTAGGTTATTAACAGTTTTTTTTTATTATATTCCACGTATATTTATCTATACGTGAAAGTACTCTATTTGATGTACTATTTGTGACTATTTACATCTAAAAAAAACAAACAAAAACCCATGATAATATCTAATAATTAATATTACATACCATTATTAAAAAGATAATCGAATAAAAAAACACCACCTAAACAAAGGGTTATTCTATAGTCCATCTTTTAATAACAGTAAGTCTTTATTCATTTTTTATATAACAATTTTTAGCATACGCATTCATTGGTTGATAATCAACTGTCTAATTTTACGTTATCTATGATTTTATATTGACCTCTCATTTTTAATAACCTTCAAATAAGCAGTTGTACTTAGATTAAATTTATTTTTTTTCAATATATTAATTAATTACAGATAAAAAAAGCCCTCTTCTTTTTGTAAAGAAGAGGGCTTAACTTTAGGATTATTCGCTATACATGTAAAAAAACACTTATCTATTTCTTAGGTAAATAACTCATTGGGTTAAGTGATTTTTCTTTATAGCGTATCTCAAAGTGTAATCGGACAGAACTGGTTCCAGAGCTACCCATTGTGGCAATTTGCTGACCCGCATTCACATTCTGTTGTTCACGCACCAAAATAGTGTCGTTATGTGCATATGCACTGAGGTATTCGTCATTATGTTTAATAATAACGAGATTGCCATAACCACGTAATGCACTACCCGCATAAACCACTTTACCCGCAGCTGTTGCAACAATTGGTGAGCCTTTTGTACCACCGATATCGATGCCTTTATTGCCACCAGGAGCACTTGAGTAGCTTTCGATGATCTTACCTTGAGCAGGCCAAATCCACTTACCAGTAGACGCAGTTGGTGCCGGCGTTGCCGAAGTTGTAGTATTCGTATTTGTTGTTGGTGGCGGAGTTGTTGCCTTTGGTTGTGTTGTTGTTGGTTTAGTAATCAATGGTCCCATAGCACCATTGTTTGTTGGTTTGGTGTGTGCCGTTTGAACACCCGCACTACTTGATTGATTAATAACTGATGTGTTGACATTAGTATTAGTGCCCGTGTTGACCTGACGGTTACCGATATTCAACACCTGCCCTACGTTTAAGCTATAAGGCTCTGGGATGTTATTCATTGATGCTAGTTCTTTTACATCACTATCTGTTATCCAAGCGATATAGAACATGGTATCACCGCGTTTTACTGTGTACGTGTTACCATTGTAGTTTCCTTTCGGAATACTGTCATAGTTACGGTTATACACAATGCGACCAGAACCATCAGTGCTCACATTTTGAGTCGCTACTGATGTTTGTGGGCGAGGCTGATTTTGAGGCTGATATGTGCCTCCATTAGATGAAGCACTATTCACCTTAATTGAAGGAGGAGGTGACGATTGTAAAGGTGTCGTTCTTTCAATCGGTGTCGCATTACTGTTAGTCATCACAGGCGCGGTTGAAACCGTGTTATTTGAAGAGCTATCATTTACAGAGGTAATGGGTGCAGGACGATAAGGTGTATCTGCACAGCCTGTTAATGCAAATCCAATTACCGAACACATGATTGCCCAGCGGACATGCTTAATTGGGCTTTCTGAATTCATACTTCCTTCTCCCTTTAAAAAGGCATTAGCGTCTAGCAATTTGTCGAGTTAAACAAAAAGACTGCAATTTTTTGAAAATGTTTCATTTATTAGTGCAGATTACGACAAGCTATTAAAAAGCAGTAATAAAAAACGGTCAGATTTATCTGGAAGTTATGCTAACTCACCTGCGATTAAAGGAACAAATCTAACAGTTTCTATAGATTGATAGTGAAAATCATTACCTAAACGACGGATAAACTTCAGTATTTGTTGTTGTTCACCAACAGGTATTATCATCCTGCCACCATCGGCTAACTGCATCAATAACTGTTGAGGTACTTCTGTTGCACATGCAGTCACTATTATGGCATTAAAAGGGGCTTTTGATGACCACCCTTCCCATCCATCACCATGACGTGTTGAGATATTATGTAAATCAAGATGTTTAAAACGTCGTTTAGCTTGCCATTGCAATATCTTTATACGCTCAACGAAACTAACATGATGGACTAAATTTGCTAATACTGCCGTTTGATATCCCGAGCCTGTACCAATTTCTAATACAGAATCGGTGCTTTGTAATTCCAATAGTGCTGTCATTTTAGCAACAATATAAGGCTGTGAAATAGTTTGCCCATTGCCAATAGGCAAAGCCGTATTTTCATAAGCCTTATGAGAAAGTGCTTCATCAATAAAAAGCTCTCTTGGTACTTTACTCATTGCTTCCAGCAAGCTCTCATCCTTGATGCCATGCTGTTTTAACATTGTCAGTAAGTCTTTCATTGACCGACTTAACATGTTTTTTTGACCTCTGCTTTATTTAACCAATTTTGTAATAAATCGAGTGCGTTATAGGCTGTTAAATCGACATGTAATGGAGTTATCGAAACATAACCTTCGTCAACAGCAGCAAAATCTGTATCAGGACCTACATCATTTTTTTCACCTGGAGGCCCAATCCAATAAAGACTATTTCCTCTAGGATCGGTATGTGTATAAACATGTTGTGAAGCATGACGACTACCACAACGCGTAATACGAAAACCTTTTACTTCATTAAGAGGAATATCAGGTACGTTAATATTGAGAATATTTCCTGCTCTTAAAGGTACTTGTTGTAACATTGCCAAAACGTCACAAGTCACTTGAGCGGCAGTCTCAAAATGCGTTTCACCATCAAGTGAAACAGCAATGGCAGGTAAGCCTAAAAAACGCCCTTCTGTTGCCGCAGCAACAGTACCTGAATAAATAACATCATCGCCCAAATTAGGGCCATGATTAATACCAGAAACCACAATATCAGGACGAGGACGTACTAAATGGTTTACCCCAAGATAAACACAGTCTGTTGGTGTCCCTTCAACAATCGCAATATCCCCATTCTCAAGTTCTTGCTTACGTAGAGGTCTGTCAATTGTTAAAGAATTAGATGCAGCACTACGATTGCGATCGGGTGCAACAACTTGTACATCATAACGCTGGCGCAATGCTTTAGCGAGGGTCTGTATCCCCTTCGCCATCACACCATCGTCATTACTCACCAATATTTTCAGCATCATCATTCCCTAATAAAATTAATTCACGTACAACGCTAGTTGCAAAGCTCCCTGCGGGTAAAAAGAATGACAGAGTAACAGTGGTGTCGTCTAACCAATTCCATGACATATTTTCTGGTAATACATTGATGGCGCGTCTTGTGTTATCAACTCGTTCTTGTCTAGCTAACGACCAGAAGGCTTCATATTCTGCCAGATTTTTAGTCTCAAAATCCAATGCTTGTGATTGTGTACCTAAATCACCTTTACCTGGTAAAGGAGCCGTAATATGAACATCATGCTCTTCATAACGAGTTTGTGTTTGAGCCAGTTCAGCCTCATCAACAACAAACCAGCTACCTCTTCCATGAAGTTGCATTGCATCACCGAGTATCACTTTTGAATATAAATCACATTCTAATCTTTTGCTGACGATATGATTAAACATCGCACTGCGTGCTGCTGAAAGATAAAAACTGCGTTTACCACGCTCTTTAACACGAATTTCATCGGTTGCCCAACGCATCGCTTGGCGTAAGTTTTCACCATTACGCCCAAATCGTTGAGCACCAAAGTAGTTAGGAATACCTTTCGCTTTTATTTGCGCTAATCGAGCATCAACAAAATTGCGATCAGAAATTTCTCGTAACACCAATGTAAAATGATTACCTTTTAGCGTTCCTATGCGTAGTTTACGTTGTTGACGAGTTGTTTCTAGAATTTCACAACCGTCTAAAACAAACTGACTAAAATCGGGCATCTCTTTACCCGGCATACGCAGACAAAACCATTGTTCGGTGACAGCATTTCTGTCTTTTAGTCCAGCATAGCTTGCATCTCTAGGGTGAATACCCACAAATTTTGCCAGTTTTTCAGCAACAAAAGCCGTGTTACAACCTGTTTTTCTGATTTTTACCATGACATGCTCGCCTTCACCATCAAGCGTGAAACCAAGATCTTCACAGACAATAAAATCTTCAGGAATTGACTTTAATAAGCCTGTTGCTTGTGGTTTTCCATGTAACCAGTAGAGTTCAGGTAAATCACTCATTCAGATAATGACTCTTTCATTAATAAAACAACCGCTTCACAAGCAATGCCTTCTTTTCTACCAACAAATCCAAGCTTTTCTGTTGTGGTCGCTTTCACATTGATATCATCAATATGACAATGAAGATCTTCTGCAATATTGACGCGCATTTGTGGTGTATGAGGTAGCATTTTGGGTGCCTGAGCAATAATCGTGACATCTAAATTACCAATTCGGTAACCTTTTGCTCTTACACGTGAGAACGCTTCACGAAGGAGTACACGACTATCTGCGCCTTTGTATGCTGGATCAGTATCTGGAAACAATGTACCTATATCACCCATAGCAACAGCGCCTAGAATTGCATCTGTAACCGCATGTAATACAACATCGCCGTCAGAGTGAGCTATCAGTCCTTGTTCATAAGGAATTCTAACGCCACCAATAATAATAGGGCCTTCACCGCCAAATTTATGTACATCGTAACCGTGTCCAATTCTCATTTTATTATGTGTTCCTTATACTGGTGATTTGACGTGAGAGGAAAAACTCTGCAAGCGCTAAATCTTCTGGCTGAGTAACTTTGATATTATCCGCACGACCTTTAACTAATAAAGGTTCATATCCTGCAAACTCCATCGCTGAGGCTTCATCAGTGATCATTGCTTTTTGTGAGAGTGCATTTTCTATATTTTGTTTTAATAAAAAGGCAGGAAAGAATTGTGGCGTTAAAGCATGCCATAGCGTTGTTCTTTCTACTGTTTGTTCAATATGATTATCTTGTTGATGACTACGTTTCATTGTATCGCGAACAGGGGTTGCAAGAATGCCACCACAAAATTGTGGGTCCATAACGTTTTCATCGATTAATTTAATAAGATGATCAAGATCGCCAAAATGCAGACAAGGTCTTGCTGCATCATGAACTAACACCCATGTATTTTCAGAAAAATGTTGTGTGACATACTCTAAACCTGACAATACAGAGTCAGCGCGTTCACCTCCACCATTAACCGTAATTATTCTTTCATCTTGCGCTAAAGGTAAAGTGTGGAAATAGCTGTCATTAGGACTGATCGCCACGATAATTTGCATTATGCGTGGGTGTTTTAATAGGGCATTAATGGTATGTTCAAGAATAGTCAATCCGCCAATCTTCAAATATTGTTTTGGGCGGACTGATTGCATTCGACTTCCAATACCGGCCGCAGGAATAACAGCAACAATAGGAAGAGTAGAGTTTATTATATTCATTATGATATTTGTATCAGGACACACTATTAATTCAATAAATTAACGACGTGGTTGAGATTTATCGCTCACAATACGGAAAAATGTCTCATTAGGCTTTATCATTCCTAATTCACTACGAGCGCGTTCTTCTAACGCTTCTTGCCCGCCATTGAGGTCATCAATTTCTGCAAATAGACGATCATTACGCTCTTTTAACTGCGTATTTTGCGCCAATGCAGATTCAACTTCTTGAGTTACTTTATTGTAATCATGGATACCATTTTTACCTAACCACAATGAATATTGTAGCCAGCCAAGTAAAATCAGAAGTAAGACTGTTAATTTCCCCATTACCACCCCCAAGATTAATGGGCTAATCATCCCACAACTCAACCACAGACGCCACAAAAGTGCTGGAATATATTACATTATTATTCCTATTCTCCTCACTATAAACGTGGGCAACTTCTGTAAAATTCAGACAAAGGTTTGATTTTTTCTTATTAAAAGGCAGTGCTACGGGGTTCATTTATCAATAAATGAATGCTCAATTAAAGCGTGATTTGTATTTTAAAAGGTATACCGAAATAACTATTTTTTCCTCTATTGCATACATTATCTCTACACATTCCCCCCTTTTATGGAGGGTTCGTGCAGAGATAATTTAATGTCATCATAAAATTAGCAGTAAATTTGTTTTTGCCGTAGATATGCGAGGATTTGTTGGATGAGTTCACTTATAGAAAGAGTGCCGTCTAAATGTAATTCAGGAGCAATAGGCTGTTCATAAGGCGAGTCTATACCTGAAAATTGCTTTATCTCACCCCGCCTTGCTTTTTGATAAAGCCCTTTCGGATCACGGGATTCACAAATAGAAAGTGGGGTATCAACAAAGATCTCAATAAATCTTCCTTTCTCAAAGCGATCTCTAACTTGTTGTCTGTCTTTTTGGTAAGGCGAGATAAAAGCCGTTAAGACAATAAGCCCCGCATCTACCATCAATTTAGCCACTTCCCCCACACGGCGAATATTTTCGTGCCTATCTTCTGCACTAAATCCAAGATCACAACATAATCCATGGCGTAAGTTATCCCCGTCTAATAAGTAGCTATGAATGGGAGAATGCTTTTGTGAATGCTGATAAAGCGCTTGTTCTAGCGCATCGGCAAGTGTGGATTTACCTGAGCCAGATAACCCCGTAAACCAAAGCACACATCCTTTGTGTGCTTGTTGTGATTCACGTTCACTTAATCCAATTTTATGAGGATGCCAAACAATATCGTTGCTAATTACCACTATTTTCCTCCAAGAAGATCTCTCGCTCCCCAATGGGGAAAGTGGCGACGAATAAGCTGATTTAACTCGACTTCAAAAGCATCATATTGCGTCATAGTTTGTATCGCGTTATCTCTCGTTTCTCGAATAAGACCAGCGCCTACGGTAACATTGCTTAGTCGATCAATCAGAATTAAGCCTCCAGTATCAGCATTAATTTGATAGTTATCCAGCACCTGCGGCTCTTCAAATGAGACTTCGACACTACCAATCGCGTTTAAACTTAAATTATCTGTTACTTGTTGAGTGAGTTTATTTACATCTACTTGATAATGAATATTCTCTATTTTGGCGCGGCTTTTTTTACCTGCGATCTTGATATCTAGAGTATGACCTTGGACTAAAGGTTGTTCTGACATCCACACCACGTCAATTAACGCATGAGTGCTAATCTTGGCGGTTGTATCGTTATCATCAACGATAATATCCCCACGACTAATATCAATTTCATCTGCCAAAACCAGTGTGATTGCTTGCCCTGCTTTGGCTTGCGTTAAATCACCATCAAACGTGACAATACGTTTAATCGTTGTATGTTTTCCTGAAGGTAATACTTTAATTTGCTGCCCCTGATAAAGCACACCTGAAGACACTGTACCGCTGTATCCTCTAAAATCTAAGTCTGGGCGATTCACATATTGCATAGGGAAACGCAGTGCCTGAACATCTGAACCCAATTTAACTGGTGCATCCTCTAATAATGAAAGCAATGTTTTTCCTTGATACCAAGGCATATTCAATGAGGGAGAAACCACATTGTCACCATCAAGAGCGGAAATAGGGACAAATTGAATAGTGAGATCCGTTGGAAGCTGCTCAGCAAAATGAAGGTAATCTTGCTGGATCGAATCAAAGATCGCTTGCTGGTAATCCATCAGATCCATTTTATTAATTGCAACAATCAAGTGACGGATCCCAAGAAGTGTACTGATAAAACTGTGTCGTCGTGTTTGTTCTTGTACGCCTTTTCGAGCATCGATCAACAGAATAGAAAGTGAACTTGTTGATGCACCTGTCGCCATATTACGGGTATATTGCGCATGTCCAGGTGTATCAGCAATAATAAACTTACGCTTTGATGTTGAAAAATATCGGTAAGCAACATCAATAGTGATCCCTTGCTCTCTTTCTGCCGCTAATCCATCCACCAGCAAAGCCAGATCGAGCTTTTCACCTTGGGTACCGATCTTTTTACTTTCATTTTGTAATGTAGAAAGCTGATCTTCATAGATCTGCCTTGTGTCATGAAGTAAACGTCCTATTAATGTGCTTTTTCCATCATCGACATTCCCACAAGTTAGAAATCGCAGTAATCCTTTATTTTGTTGAGTTTTAAGATAGCGCTCGACACCACCCTGTTGTGCGATTTCTCCCGCGACAAGTTGATTCGTTTTTACGGCTAAAAGTCCCATATTTCCTCCGATTAAAAATAACCTTGGCGCTTTTTCAGTTCCATCGAGGCAGACTGATCACTGTCAATTAAACGCCCTTGTCGTTCGCTGCTGGTGGAAATCAGCATTTCTTCAATAATGGCGGGTAGCGTTTCTGCTTGTGAAGGTATCGCACCCGTTAATGGCCAGCATTCTAAAGTTCTAAATCTCACTTTTTGCTGAGCGATCAATTCACCCGGCTTTAGATCAATTCTGTCGTCATCTACCATAATTAAGGTGCCATCACGTTCAATAACGGGTCTATTTTTGGCAAAATAGAGAGGAACGATGTCGATATTCTCTAAATAGATA
Organism: Proteus penneri; assembly: GCF_003144535.1. GTDB lineage: Bacteria > Pseudomonadota > Gammaproteobacteria > Enterobacterales > Enterobacteriaceae > Proteus > Proteus penneri. The sequence continues at coordinate 164,888 of NZ_PHFJ01000012.1, forward strand.
TATTGCCAAATATCGAGTTCCGTCCAATTAGATAGTGGAAATACACGAATACTTTCACCTTTATTAATCTGCCCGTTATAGTTTTTCCATAATTCAGGCCGTTGATTTTTCGGATCCCAGCGATGCTTTCTATCTCTAAACGAATAAATACGCTCTTTAGCTCGTGATTTTTCTTCATCACGGCGCGCACCACCAAATGCCGCATCAAAACCATATTTGTCTAAGGCTTGTTTTAGCCCTTCTGTTTTCATGATATCCGTATGTTTTGCACTACCATGAATAAACGGATTAATTCCAAGCTCTTCACCTTGTGGATTGCGATAAACCTTAAGATCAAAACCATATTCTTTAGCTGTTTTATCTCGAAACTCATACATTTCTCGAAATTTCCAGCCAGTATCAACATGTAGCAAAGGAAAAGGTAATTTAGCGGGATAAAACGCCTTGCGTGCTAAATGCAACATCACCGAGGAATCTTTGCCTATTGAATAAAGCATGACGGGATTTTCAAATTCAGCGACGACTTCGCGCAGAATATAAATGCTTTCTGCTTCTAATTGCTGAAGATGGGTTAATTGTGTTTCATTCATAGCAACCTCGTTTAGGCAAAATAAACCAAAGATGAATGGTGCGAAGGAAAAGACGGATATGCGTGTCTATCGCCAAACCACGCAAGTTGATGGTGTAATGCAGCCACCTCTCCCACAATCAATAGAGCTGGAGTCGGTGCTTTTTCTGCCAATTGCGCTAATTGCGTTAGATTTCCCGTGAAGACTTGTTGCTCACGACGTGTACCACAGCTAATCACCGCAATTGGCGTTAGTGGAGAACGTCCGAGTTTGATTAAACGCTGGCTAATAAACTCTGCTTTTGTCGTTCCCATATAAATCGCGAGAGTGTGATTAGCTTGCGCTAATGATGCCCAATCCGGTTCAATTCCATCAGCTTTACAATGCCCCGTCATAAAGGTGACACTTTGGGCATATTGACGATGCGTTAATGGAATACCAGCGTATGCACTTGCGCCACTTGCCGCAGTAACACCGGGAATAACTTGGAATGAAATGCCATGTTGTACTGCAATTTCTAGCTCTTCGCCACCACGGCCAAAAATAAAGGGATCGCCGCCTTTTAATCGGACAACACGTTTACCCAATTGCGCATATTTCACGATCAGTGCATTGATTTTTTCTTGAGAAACACTAGGGTGCCCCGCTCTTTTACCGACACAAATAGCGTCAGCATCGCGTCGTACAAGCTCTAAAACCTCTGGACTCACTAAACTGTCATACAGAACAACTTCAGCTTGTTGAATAACCTGTAAACCACGTAGTGTTAATAGACCAGCATCACCTGGGCCAGCCCCAACTAATGCGAGTTCACCTTGTTGGCTCTCTTTTTGTTTTAGTTGTTGTTCAAGTTGGGCCTCTGCTTGAACCAATTGATCACTCGCCACTAAAGTGGCAAATTTACCACCGAAGGCTTGCTCCCAAAAACGACAACGCGCTTGAAAAGTATCTAAGTGTTGTTTCACTTTATGGCGCCATTTTCCTGCTATTGTCGCCATTGTGCCTAATGAATTTGGTAATAAGGCTTCTAATTTCTCGCGGATCATACGCACTAAAACGGGTGCTTTTCCCGCAGAGGAAATCGCAATCAAAATAGGGTTTCTATCAATAATGGCAGGAAAGATAAATGAGCATTGAGGCTGTGAATCCACCACATTGACAAAAATATGTCGAGCTTGTGCATCAAGATAAACTTGCTGATTAAGCGCACTGTCATCAGTTGCAACAATCACCAGCATCATTCCTAATAAATGTTCAGATTGATATTTGGCTGATACCCATTCAATTTTCTCTTGCTGATAAGCAAGATGTAATTCATCACATAAATGAGGTGCAATCACTCTTAAGCGAGCGCCGGCTCTTAACAACAGCAAAGCTTTACGCGCAGCAACATGACCACCACCCACCAATAACACTGGGCGTTCTTTTAATTCCACAAATAAGGGTAGGTAATCCATACGCGCATTTCACCTTCGTTGTTCACTTTGTAACTAACGACTATAAAAGGTGCTTTAGGGGTTATGAAATGACAAAAAGCTATGTGATGGAACAGAAAGGAATAAGGGAAAAACAAATAATTTCAAATAGTTAATTTTTTAAAATGACAAAAAGGGCAATAGACAAGCGCTATTCCCCCTATTATTTATTGGTAAATAATAACGTTACTCGTGTAACCCACACTCACGTTTTAAACCAAAAAATCGTGTTTCTTCTTCGCTCATACCTTCTTCCCATTTTCGGGTTGTATGAGTATCCCCTACAGAGAGATAACCTTGCTCCCATAAAGGATGATAAGGTAAGTTGTTTTCTTTAAGGTATTGATGAATTTGCTTATTATCCCAATCTACTATCGGTAAAAACTTAAAGATCCCTTTTGCGATTGAAAGCACAGGTAAATGTTCACGACTTTTAGCTTGTTGTCGGCGAAGACCTGCAAACCATGTTTGAGCCTGTAATGTTTTTAGTGCCCTTTCCATTGGCTCTACTTTGTTTATCTGGTTATAACGCTCAATACCGTCAATCCCTTCTAACCAAAGTTTTCCGTAACGCGCTTCTTGCCAAGATGAAGATAATTCAGCTCGATACACCTTTAAATTAAGTTGTAACTGTTGCGTCAATGTATCAATAAACTGATACGTCTCAGGAAACAAATAACCCGTATCGGTCAAAATCACAGGAATATCAGGATATTGCTGAGTGATTAAATGCAGGCATACTGCGGCTTGAATACCAAAACTAGAGCTTAATACATAAGCTTTAGGCAAATGAGCTAAAGCCCAAGTAATACGTTCAATAGCGGTGAGTTTCTCAAGTTGTTGATTAATTTCAGCTAACGTTTTTTGTTGTTCTTCTATCGTTAATAACCTTAGTTGCTCAAGCTGAAATATATTCATACTGCCTCCTGTACTTCATAAAAATCAGTTGCTGAATTTAGTACAGGTTTAACAACATTAGTGCGAATAAGAAAATCACCGAAACCTTCATTGTTATGGCGAGAAATGGCCCAATCACCAATCAATGAATCAAGTATTGCTATAATTTCTTGCGAAGTAATATTTTCACGATACATTCTAGGGATACGTGTCCCAATACGATTACCACCTAAATGTAGGTTATAACGATCGGGGGCTTTACCCACCAGCCCAACTTCTGCCAACATAGCTCGACCACAACCGTTTGGGCATCCTGTTACACGAACAACAATATGCTCTTCACTCACACCATGTTTTGTCATTAAGCTATCTAGTGTGTCGGTGAATGAGGGTAAAAAGCGCTCAGCTTCTGCCATCGCCAATGGGCATGTTGGAAAAGAAACACAGGCCATTGCATGTTCGCGCAGTGGGGTCACCTTGTCATCAATTAATCCATATCGGCGAGCAATAGCTTCAATATTTGCTTTCTCATTTTCAGGTACACCCGCCACAATTAAATTCTGATTAGCTGTAAGGCGAAAATCACCTTGATGAATTTTAGCAATTTCAGCAACCCCCGTTTTTAACTGAGCATCAGGTTTATCAATTAATCGGCCACTTTCAATAAATAAAGTAAGATGCCATTTATCATCAACACCTTTTAACCAACCAATTTGATCACCTCGATGGGTAAATTCATAAGGTCGAATAGCATCAAAAATAACACCAGAACGACGTTCAACTTCCTGCTTAAATGTTTCTATTCCAACACGTTCTAATGTGTATTTTGTTTTTGCATTTTTACGCTCAGTACGATTTCCCCAATCACGCTGGGTCGTCACAATCGCCTCAGCAATTGCTAAGGTTTTTTCAATAGGGATATAACCAAACTCACTGGCTAAGCGAGGAAAGGTATTCTTATCGCCATGCGTCATTGCAAGACCGCCCCCCCACCAGCACGTTAAACCCAACTAGATGCCCGTTTTCAGCAATTGCAATAAAATTCATATCATTAGCATGAAGATCAACATCATTATGAGGCGGGATCACCACCGAGGTTTTAAATTTCCGCGGTAAATAGGTTTCTCCCAAAATAGACTCTTCATCTGTTGTTGTAACTTTCTCTTTATCTAACCAAATTTCTGCATAAGCACGGGTGCGCGGTAATAAGTGTTCTGATATTTTTTTCGCCCACTCATACGCTTCTTGATGTAATGAAGACTGCACTGGGTTTGAAGTACATAACACATTACGGTTTACATCATTCGCTGTTGCTAGAGAATCTAGCCCTGTTGCTGCTAGCATTTGATGTGCGGGTTTTACATTGCCTTTTAAGATGCCATGAAATTGAAATGTTTGACGATTAGTAATACGAATGCTGCCATAAAGTGTATTTTCAGTCGCAAACTGATCAATGCGAAGCCACTGTTTAGGGGAAATAATGCCACCAGGTAAGCGACAACGTAGCATCATGGCATGACGCGGCTCTAACATTTGCTCTGCACGTTCAGCACGAATATCTCTGTCATCTTGTTGATACATGCCATGAAAGCGGATCAATAGAAAGTTATCACCTTCAAACCCACCCGTTAAACCATTTTGTAAGTCTTCTGTAATAGTGCCGCGTAAAAAGTGACTCTCTTTTTTCATGCGTTCACTATCAGCCAGTTTCCCTTCAACCACTAAGGGCGCTTGAGTCTGTGATTTCATTTAATAGACATCCCTCTGATAACGCCGTTCTAGGCGTAGCTCACTTAAATATTCATCTGCTTCTTCACTATTTTTATTGCCATACTCCATCACAATCTCTAACAACGCCTGTTCAACATCTTTTGCCATATGTGATGCATCACCACAGACATAAAGATAAGCGCCTTGTTGTAACCATTGCCAAATCTCATTACCACGCTCACGCAATTTATCTTGTACATAAATTTTATGTGCTTGATCCCGTGACCATGCTAAATCGATATGAGTTAACAAACCGCTTTTGACATAGCGTTGCCATTCCACTTGATAGAGAAAATCTTCAACAAAATGAGGATTACCAAAAAATAACCAGTTTTTACCTGTTGCACCGTCATTTTCGCGCTGTTGCATAAAGGCTCTAAAAGGTGCAATACCTGTACCTGGGCCAATCATAATGACGGGTGCTGTGTTATCTTTAGGCAAGCGAAAATGTGCATTTTTTTCGATAAAGACATTGATGCTATCGCCTTCTTTTAAGCTATCCGCTAAAAAACCAGAGGCTCCACCAGTATAAGCACGTGAGTTAACGTCATAGCGCACAACCCCTAAAGTAAGATGTACTTCGTCTTCTACTTCTTGTTGTGATGATGCAATAGAGTAAAGGCGAGGAGTTAGTGGACGTAAAATATCAACAAAATCTTGTGCAGTGGGTTGAGCACAATATTGGCGTACCATCTCATTAATAGGGTATTTATCTGCATATTGCTGAAGCTTTATTTTATCAGACACTAATGACAATAAATCTTCATGGCGCGTCAATTGCGCATAGGCTTTTACGATAGGTGCGCTATTTTGAGTCAATTCACAATGATGTAATAAGGCTTCTTTTAAGGTGAATGTTTGAGATTTTAATGTGACAGGTTCATCACCTTTTAGCCACAATAACGCAATAAGTTCATCGACTTTTTCAGGCGAGTTATTAAACCAAACGCCCAGCGCATCGCCCGGTTGGTATTGCAAATCAGAACCTTCAAGGCTGATTTCAATATGGCGAATATCTCTATCTGAATTTCTACCTGTAATTTTTTGATTAGTCAGTAATGTGGCAGTAAAAGGCGCATCTCGATGATAAATAGAGGCCTCAATCGTATCCGTCGTACCTGACTGTGTTTGTTGTAAAACTTGTGTACTTTGTGCTGGTACTTTTGCTTTTAAGAGTTCAGTAAGCTGTTTTATCCATTCATCTGCAACGGCTTGATATTCAACATCGGCATCAACTCTTGGTAATAAACGTGTTGCGCCCAGTTGTGCTATTCGCTCATCAAAATCTTTACCTGCTTTGCAGAAATGTTCGTAAGAGGTATCGCCTAAACTGAATACCGCATAAGACGTTTCCTTCATTTCAGATGCTTTTTTAGAGTGCAGGTATTTATAGAAAGCAATCGCTTCTTCAGGAGGATCACCTTCACCTTGCGTCGATGCAATGATGATCAAGGTTGTTGTTTTATGGATCTGCTTAAATTTATATTCACCTGCAGAATATAGTTCTACATTCAATTTATGAGCAACCAGATGATCTCGTAACTGTTCTGCAAGGTGACGTGCATTACCGGTTTGAGAAGCAGAGATCAAGGTAATAGTTTCCTGTTCTGGTACTTGCACTGGCGTAACCGTTGTCGATGCAGATACGACAGAAGGATTAAGTTGCCCCCACAAATAGCCAGATAACCACGCAATTTGCGCTGTTGAGAGATCTTTTGTTGCGTCCTGTAATTTACTCAATTGCTCCGGTGTTAATGGAAGCATTGATAATAATGGAGGTTGATTGCTCATTTATCCTGCCTTAAAAAAGCGAAGCACTTATCTGTGCTTTATTGTTCTTCGATAATATTTCTAATATTGAGAGGGTATCCCACGACTAGAAGGTGAATTAAAGACCTGTTAGCTCTATCTAATAACCTTAAATGCTAAATTTATTTATTGGTTTCCTTTATCAATATAATGAATAAGCAAAAAGGAACATAATAAGCCATTAAGATTAAGGGGGATTAGGCGTGATACGCTAAATCAGCTACACTGGTAGCCTTCGTTCTATTTGTGTCTTTTTTTTACTAATTAAGTCAAGAGAGTTTTGATGACAACCACCATCTTTAAAGATTTTCAGTTTGAAGCCGCCCACCATTTGCCACATGTTCCTGAGGGCCACAAATGTGGACGTCTTCATGGGCACTCTTTTCTTGTTAGATTAGAGCTAACAGGTGAAGTTAATGCACATTCAGGTTGGCTTATTGATTTTGCTGATGTGAAAGCCGCATTTAAACCTACTCTTGAGCGTCTAGATCACTACTATCTTAATGAAATTGAAGGCCTAGAAAATCCGACCAGCGAAGTGCTGGCAAAATGGATTTGGCAACAAGTAAAACCGTCATTGCCATTATTATCTGCGGTGATGGTGAAAGAAACGTGTACAGCAGGATGTATTTATCGCGGTGAATAGATCTGTATCAATATTAAATCGTGATCACCTAAAAAAAGAAAATCAGCCTTTTATGGGCTGATTTTTTATATTAAAAACGCGATTATGCAATATTTAAATACTTATGTGTTTGCATTGAAAAACGCCAATTACGTTCAATACAGGTTTTAATACATAATGCCGTCGCACTCTCTTTACAACTAATGGGTTGTAAGGCAACAACAGGTGCAGGGTGTTCTGTGCGTAATGTCAGTAAGGTATCCAATGCTTCAATATCTTTTTCACGCCCAACGGGATGTTTTATCTCATTAGCTCGATTAATGGCACTGGGTAATACTGTAAATCCCCCTTTCATGCCTACTTTTGGGGATAGTGTCACCCATGTTTTCTCACTACATAAAATATCATGAGTACCACTGGTTTCTATCTGGCAGGCAAAACCTGCTTGCTCAAGTCCTTCAGTTAAAGGACGTAAATCATATAAGCAAGGTTCTCCACCTGTAATAACGACATGTTTCGCACTATAACCTTGCTGTTGAAAAAGTGATAAAATCTGAGCAACGCTGGCTTCTCCCCACGTATCACTTTCTTGCGTTTTAATAGGAATATCGCCAAGAAGAACTTTTTTTTCGTCTTCTTTTTCCCAAGTATGCTTGGTATCACACCAACTACAACCGACTGGGCAACCTTGTAATCGAACGAAAAGCGCAGGAACGCCAGTAAAAACACCTTCACCCTGTAAGGTTTGAAACACTTCATTAATGGGGTATTGCATAAGAAACTCTGATATCCAATGAATGCTGATGATTATTACAGATAACTATCTCACCGTAAGAGGCTTTATGATAAGGTACATGGTTTGTTTTGAATAGCTAACGTGCGAGAAGACACTGAAAAAGAGGATAGAGTTCCTCAGTTGGACAGAGATGGGAATACTTTAGATGCAAAAAGAGAATCAACTTTCACGAGGATTGTCAGGGCGGCACATTCGTTTTATGGCGCTAGGCTCTGCAATCGGTACAGGTTTATTTTATGGCTCTGCGGCCGCTATTGAGAAAGCAGGCCCAGCTGTATTGCTTGCTTATCTTATTGGTGGGGCGGCAGTATTTATGGTTATGCGTGCATTAGGTGAAATGGCTGTTCATCATCCTGTTGCGGGCTCTTTCTCACAATATGCTAGCCATTATATGGGGCCCTTAGCGGGATTTCTAACTGGCTGGAACTACGTTTTTGAAATGCTGATTGTTTGTCTGGCTGACGTCACCGCATTCGGTTTTTATATGAAACTCTGGTTCCCAGATGTTGATCAATGGATATGGGTATTAGGCATTGTTTGCTTTATTGGCGCCTTAAACCTTTGCCATGTGAAGATATTTGGTGAAATGGAATTTTGGCTTTCTATCGTTAAAGTCACTGCGATTATCGCCATGATAATTGGTGGTATTGTCATTATGATGTATGGCTTTGGCCAACAAACAGAACATCCTATTGGTATTTCTAACTTATGGGAGTTTGGTGGTTTTATGCCAAATGGCATTGAAGGAGTTATCGCCTCTCTTGCCATTGTGATGTTTGCATTTGGTGGGATTGAAGTCATTGGTATTACTGCCAGTGAAGCGAAAGATCCTGAGAAAACCATTCCTAAAGCTATCAATGCCGTACCGTTTCGTATCTTATTATTCTATGTTCTAACAATATTCATTCTAATGTGTATTTTCCCTTGGCAACAAATCGGCCATAATGGTAGCCCATTTGTACAGATTTTCTCAAATCTCGGGATCAATTCAGCAGCAAACATCTTAAATCTAGTGGTTATTACAGCCGCAATTTCTGCGATCAACAGTGATATCTTCGGCGCTGGTCGTATGATGTACGGTATGGCTCAAGAAGGACAAGCACCAAAATCTTTTATGAAGCTCACCCGTAATGGTGTACCTTGGATGACGGTGCTAGTGATGTCTGTCGTCTTGTTGCTGGGCGTAGTACTTAACTACCTTATTCCAGAGCAAATCTTTGTTTTAATCGCCTCTATTGCAACATTTGCAACAGTTTGGGTGTGGTTAATGATTTTACTTTCTCAAGTTGCTATGCGTCGTAAGATGAGCGCAGAAGAGGTAAAAACACTGAAATTCCCAGTACCATTTTGGCCTGTTGCCCCCGCACTAACCATTGTCTTTATGGCGTTTGTTATCGCAATCTTAGGCTATTTTGAGTCAACCAGAATGGCATTGGTTGTCGGTATGGTATGGGTAGCAATTTTAACTATTGGCTACTATGTAGGTATCAAACCGAGAATGAACCAGAAATAAGTCGTATTTTTGAGTTAAACAATAAAGGCTGTGGATATTTTCACAGCCTTTTTCTTTATTATGATTATGTGATTTTCACTAAACCAATGCTTGCTTTAAATCAGCAATTAAATCTTCGACATCTTCAAGACCAATTGATAATCGAATTAAACCATCACTAATACCATGCCTTTGTCGTTCTTCTGCACTATAAGTGGCATGGGTCATTGTGGCAGGATGTTGAGCTAAAGATTCGCAGTCTCCTAAACTCACAGCTCGACTAAAAAGATTTAAACGATTGAGAAACTCTCTACCTGCTTTAATACCTCCTTTTAACTCAATAGCTATCATGCCACCGGCTAAACGCATCTGGCGTTTGGCAAGTTCATATTGAGGAAAAGAAGCTAATCCAGGATAATAAATCGTTTCGACTTTAGGATTATCTTCAAGGTATTGTGCTATACGTTGTGCATTTTCGCAGATCTGCTCCATTCTTATCCCAAGTGTTTTTATTCCCCGCAATATTAATGAAGCATCGTGAGGAGATAAACAAGCCCCTGTCATATCCTTTAAACCCTCAACACGTATTTTATCGGCTAATTCATGCGTTGTTATAATCGCGCCAGCCGTTACATCACCATGGCCTGATAAGTATTTGGTCATTGAATGCACAACAATATCTGCACCAAGTCCTAAAGGTTGCTGTAAATAAGGCGAGCAATAAGTGCTATCTACCATTACTAAAATATTATGTTGATGCGCAATTTCTGATATTTTTGCTATATCACTGACACGCATATTAGGATTAGCAGGCGTCTCGAAGAAAATGAGCTTTGTTTTCTCTGTAATTGCTTCTTTTAATTTTTCAAGGTTAGTTAAATCAACATGCTTTATTTTAACACCGAATTTAGCGAGCCCATGATTGAAGAACGTAAAAGTACAACCATAAAGCGTCATATCTGCAATTAATTCATCATCAGGTTTTAGTAACGACCAGCAACTAGAAGTAATCGCCCCCATTCCTGAAGAAAAGACAATCGCGGCTTCTCCTTTTTCTAATTGAGCTAGACGCTTTTCCAATAAATCGAGTGTTGGATTTGAGATCCGAGAATAAAAATGTCCTTTCTCTTTACCTGCAAAACAATCAGCGCCGTATTGTGCCGTTGGAAAAACAAAAGTGGATGTTTGAAAAATAGGAGGCACTAATGCCCCCTGAGAATCTAACGGAGAATAGCCATAATGTATTGCTTGAGTATTAAAATGTTTACTAGATTGTCTCATAATATTTCCTCACAATTAATTTTCTATTTATGGTTATTTTCTCCAATAATTTGAACTGTTCTTAGAATAATTGAGATCCCTTTGAGGGTATCAGGATTTTTTAACAATGCGAAAGTTGAACCTAAAGTATATTTTTTATCTTGATAAAGAGATTCTTTCTTTGCCATATTATAAGCAGTACTTAATTCCCATACTGGTATTAATGTTTCTTCAAACGCAACCGAAAGTTTTTCAACTGTCGCATTATCTATAATATCTATTGAGTCAGATATTAAAGATAATAAATCGACGATATTATCAAAGCGCTTTAATGCTAATAATGGTCTTGCTTTTTCTAATAAATGTTGAAGATGTAATTTGTCTTCGTCAGATAATAATTGAATATCTGCAGGGCTTAATTTATTTTCACTCATTATTGTATCCCCTATAATAATCCTCTAACGGTTGCCCAATATAAGCCTCGGTTATAACTATTACGTAGTAACCCGCCCAGCTTTGTTGGTGGTGTAGGAGTTACGTCATGCTTATAGTCATACTGTAATGGCATACCTGCTGATAATCCCATTTGTGCGACTGCTTGCACGCGACCATCATAAATTGCAGCTGGATAACCATAACGAAGTTCACCACAGATATTATTTGCAATTACGCCCGCTTGATTATGACAACTACCACCGGCTTTACTAATCGGTAAATCAACCGTATCACCAAGAACATACACTTGATTTAATCCATAGACCTGCAATGTTTCAGGATCAGTAGGTAACCAGCCTTCACCATTATTATGTTCACTTAAACCTGTATTACGGATCGCCTCAACGGCAGTAATAGGCGGTGTACTCATAAGGATATCAAATGGCTCTGCCTCGCCTTCTTTTGAGTAAGCTATTTTCTTATCAGGGTCAACATGGCTCAACGTAAAGCCCCGTTTAGCTTTAATATCTCGCTCAGAGAATACAGCAGGAAGCACTTCACAAACCTCTTGTTGCATAAACAGACAGTTTCTTAAAAGTTGAGCAACCGTAGGATAGGTATAAACAATTTCAATATTATTTCTCACCCGACGCTGACGAAGAAATTCATCCAGCATCAATGTGGTTTCCATTGGCGCGATCCCACATTGGTGAGGTACATTGGGCGTTTCAGGGAAGCTAACCGTAATAAATACACGACCCTTTTCAATTTTAGCTAATTTATCAGCAAGTGTTCTAGCCGCTTCATATTGGTAAAAATGATTTCCCGCTTCTTTTAAACCCTCAATTCTATGAGGACTAGGAACACAACCTGTTGCTAATACTAAAAAATCATAGTTATATTTTTTATTAGATTCGCAGTAAATCACTTTATTATTAAAGTCAAAACGTTCTGCTTTATCGATAACAAATTCAATTTCAGGTCTTAATAAACTTCTTTCTGATCGCATTAGCTCTTCTTTTAAAAAAAGATTAAATGCAATATACATAAATGCAGGTTTGTAATAATGATTAGGATTATCTGAAATAAGTGTAATTTTAATTTTATTTGAAAATATTTCTTCATTTAATTTTTTAGCTAGGATATTAGCAAGAATAGTTCCGCCGGTACCACCGCCAATAATAACTATATTTTTTGCTGGCATTTTATTTCCTATATCTAGTGATATTAGATAGACAAAAAAAGTATAGTAAATGATGTTAATATAACAAATAGATTAAATAGATAGGTTAGTTAAGTCTAGTATAGTTATATTAATAAATAATAAATATAGTTATATAACATTTAAATATTATTAGCTTAATATTTATTAATGTTATCATAACCAATTAATAGAATGTCGCAATTAAAGGATGATGATCGGATGCATCAGTGATTAACACTTCAGCATTATTTAACGATAGTCCGCGATAAAAAATATAATCTAACGGTTTGCCAAAGGCTTTGGTACGCCAATCATTATCAAAAATAACTTCTTTAAGTCCTAATCTTCTCGCAAAGCGTTTTAATACATTGATTCTTGGACGACTCCACGCATTAAAATCCCCTGCTAAAATAACCGGCCCTTTATGATGCATGATATGAACAGATAAATTGCTCAATTGACGCTGATAAACATCAACTCCAAAACTAAAATTAATCGCATGTACATTAATGACCATTAAATGATCACCCGTAATTAATGGATATACCGTAATTAATGCTGATTTGGACAACCGTAAGAAGGGTTCTTTCTCTCTGAGAGGACAGCAATAGATAGGATGAGAGCTTGATAATGTCATCACTCCTGCAGGATGTTGTTGAAAAGCCAAGGCAGGAACTTGGTCTGCTATTAGATGATGAGCCCCAGCAAAACGGACAAGCTCTGGTGTAGTTTGCGCTTCTTGTAACAAAAGCAAATGTGTATCTGTTGAAAGTATTTCCAACATATTGCGCCAATTGGGGCGTTGCTGTTTATAGATATTCCAAACCGCAATTTTTAGAATGCCTTCGGTGTAAAGAGGCATTCCAATAGGTAAAATATCCTTTCTTTCACTTAAAGGCGGGCTAGGTTCAATCCGCTCAACAGGTTGACCTGCCACAAAACGCACTGAATAAGTCGGTTTTTTCGCCATTAGCAACCTCAGGTAAACAGCAAGATCTCTTGCTATAGCTAAAGTATACCAAAGGCAAGCTTCACTCTCACCCTTTAAAAGGACATCATTATCAACAAAAGTAATTATTTTTATACATAATAGTTATGTTTACTTAAAATTATCTGATTAATTTATACTTTTTTCTAAATTTTAAGCAAAAAAAAACCTAAGTCTAATGACTTAGGTTTCTTAATGTTGGCGGAACGGACGGGACTCGAACCCGCGACCCCCTGCGTGACAGGCAGGTATTCTAACCAACTGAACTACCGCTCCGCGTATTCTTTTCGCGATTAATGTTATTTAACATTAACGC
>NZ_PHFJ01000013.1 GCF_003144535.1 Proteus penneri
GTTTAGAACAGGAACACGCAGAGCAGGAACGTCTGGCACAAGAAGCTGAAGCTCAACGCCTTGCGCAAGAAGAAGCCCAGCGCCAAGCGGAACTTAAAGCAGAGCAGGAACGTTTAGAAGCGCAACGCGCAGAGCAGGAACGTCTAGCACAAGAAGCCGAAGCTCAACGCCTTGCGCAAGAAGAAGCCCAGCGCCAAGCGGAACTTAAAGCAGAGCAGGAACGCGCAAAGCAGGAACGTTTAGAAGCGCAACGCGCAGAGCAGGAACGTCTGGCACAAGAAGCTGAAGCCCAACGCCTTGCGCAAGAAGAGGAAAACGAACGTCTCGCTATTGCGCAAGCAGAAGCTGAAGATATTGAAGCTTTACGTGAAGAAGTGCTAGCAGATAAAGTTGTTGAACAAGAAAAACCTAAGAAAGAAGGTTTCTTTAGTCGACTGAAAAAAGGTTTACTGAAAACTCGCCAGAATTTAGGTTCAGGATTTATTGGCCTATTTCGTGGTAAGAAAATTGATGATGAGCTTTTTGAAGAGTTAGAAGAGCAACTCTTAATTGCTGATGTGGGAATGGAAACCACGACTAAAATTATCACCAGCCTGACCAAACACGCAACACATAAAGATCTTAAAGATGCTGAAGCCCTTTACGGCAAATTACGTGAAGAGATGGGCGAGATCTTAACGAAAGTTGATAAGCCATTAAATATTGAAGGTAAAAAACCTTTTGTTATTTTGATGGTCGGAGTTAATGGTGTGGGTAAAACAACTACAATCGGAAAATTAGCGCGACAATACCAAGCTGAGGGTAAATCTGTCATGTTAGCGGCAGGTGATACCTTCCGTGCTGCTGCTGTTGAACAGTTACAAGTTTGGGGAGAGCGCAATAATATTCCTGTTGTCGCACAACATACAGGCGCTGATCCTGCATCTGTGATTTTTGATGCAATTCAATCAGCACAGGCAAAAGGTGTCGATGTTCTTATTGCTGATACCGCAGGACGATTGCAGAATAAATCCCATTTAATGGAAGAGCTGAAAAAAATCGTTCGTGTTATGAAGAAATTAGACGAAGAAGCACCACATGAAGTGATGCTGACGTTAGATGCAAGTACCGGACAAAATGCAGTGAGCCAGGCTAAACTCTTTAATGAAACAGTTGGGCTAACTGGATTAACATTGACTAAACTCGATGGTACAGCAAAAGGAGGCGTTATCTTCTCCATTGCTGATCAGTTTAGTATTCCTATCCGCTATATCGGGGTAGGTGAAGGAATTGAAGATCTACGTCCGTTTAAGGCCGACGATTTTATTGAGGCTCTGTTTGCCCGCGAGGAGTAGTTTTAATGATCCGCTTCGAACACGTCAGCAAGGCTTATTTAGGTGGAAGACAAGCATTGCAGGGAGTTGATTTTCATCTTCGCCCTGGTGAAATGGCTTTTTTAACAGGTCACTCTGGTGCCGGTAAAAGTACATTGCTTAAATTAATTTGTGGAATAGAACGACCCAGTGATGGTGCTATTTGGTTTGCTGGTCATGATATCAGTAGACTAAAAAATAGTGAGATCCCTTTTCTGCGTCGTCAAATTGGGATGATCTTTCAAGATCACCACTTATTGATGGACAGAACGGTTTATGACAACGTTTCTCTTCCCCTGATTATTGCTGGCGCAAGTGAAGAAGATATTCGGCGAAGAGTTTCAGCTGCTTTAGATAAAGTAGGGCTTTTGGATAAAGCCAAAAATTATCCTATTCAACTCTCTGGTGGTGAACAACAACGTGTCGGTATTGCGCGCGCGGTTGTGAATAAACCGACTGTTTTACTCGCAGATGAACCAACAGGTAACCTTGATGGTGAGCTTTCAGAAGGCATTATGCGTCTTTTTGAAGAGTTCAATCGTGTTGGCGTAACCGTGTTAATGGCGACACACGATATGTCGCTGATAGAACGCAGAAATTATCGCATTCTTACATTAGGGCAAGGCAGAATGGTGGGAGGACAAAATGGCTAAAGCAAAAAGTTCCCGTAAATCAAAGCCAACGCCAAGTGCAAAAACCAAGGCGCTAAAAGGGGGAAGACGCGAACAGTGGCGTTATGCATGGCGTAACACGATGGCAGATTTTTTACGTCAGCCGCTCTCCTCTTTTTTAACGGTAATGGTTGTTGCTATTTCTCTCACCTTGCCTAGCATCTTTTATATTGTGTGGAAGAATGTTTCAACTGCGGCAGAACAATGGTATCCAACACCGCAGTTAACCGTTTATCTTGATAAATCTCTTGATGATTCATTAGCTGAAGCCACAATCAAGAAGATAGAAGCTTTAGATAAAGTTGAGAATGTTAACTATCTTTCACGACAAGATTCGCTAGTGGAATTTCGTTCTTGGTCTGGTTTTAGTAGTGCGTTAGATATGTTAGAAGAGAATCCATTACCTGCGGTTGCGATTGTGACACCAGTTATGGAGCCTAGTGATCAACAATTGATGGTGAATTTGCGTGATACAGTAGCGAAAATACCCGGTGTTGATGAAGTAAGAATGGATGATAGTTGGTTTACTCGGCTTTCAACGTTAACTTCATTAGTTGGGCAAATCGCTTTGGTCATTGGTACATTGATGGTTGTTGCCCTGTTGCTGGTAATTGGTAACAGTGTGCGCCTCAATATTTTCAGTCGACGCGATACCATTAATGTGATGAAGCTAATTGGTGCAACTGACGGTTTTATTATGCGTCCTTTCCTTAATTGGGGATTGATCCTTGGTTTTATTGGCGCCGTATTCGCCCTAATTTTTTCAGCTTTACTGGTATGGAAACTCTCAGATGTGGTGACTCAAGCGGCGACCGTGTTTGGAACGTCATTTTCCATCTCAGGATTAGGCTTTGATGAATCTATCATTCTTATTCTTGTTGCTATGATAATTGGCTGGCTGGCTGCATGGTTGACGACAATGCAACATTTGCGTCAATTCACACCCGAATAATATTTTAGCACCTTTTTCCCTTTTTATTACGGCAGGTTGCATTATTATCGCAACCTTGCCATGTTATCACACCACTATCTTTGGCATAATAATGTTCTACACTTAATCTATACTAATTAAGTTCTGTTTTTAATAGATGAATTTGTGGTTTGCTTGGTAAAGTACAAAGATATGTAAACATAGATGCGATATGAACCTTTAGTCTTTATGCTGGTCAAATTACGTTGTAAAACATAATATCTACCTCCGACTATGACCTGTTAAGTGCTATTATAAGGTTCTTCCTACTCGCCATACAGTATTAATATTAATTATCTATTTGATTTTCATGAGGATTTGAATGACAAAAGAAATGCAATCCTTAGCATTGGTTCCGCAAGGCAGCATTGAAGCGTATATACGTGCAGCCAATTCCTATCCGATGTTAACGGCAGAGGAAGAAAAGGAACTCGCTGAACGGCTGCATTACGAGGGTGATTTGGATGCAGCAAGAACGCTTATCCTTTCACATCTGCGCTTCGTTATTCATGTTGCTCGCAGCTATTCTGGCTATGGCCTACCCCAAGCCGATCTTATCCAAGAAGGTAATATTGGTCTGATGAAAGCGGTTCGCCGTTTTAACCCAGAAGTGGGTGTTCGACTAGTCTCTTTTGCCGTACATTGGATCAAAGCAGAAATTCATGAATATGTGCTACGTAACTGGCGTATCGTGAAAGTCGCGACCACTAAATCTCAACGTAAACTGTTTTTTAATCTGCGAAAAAATAAAAAACGTTTAGGTTGGTTTAATCAAGATGAAGTGGAATTAGTCGCAAGAGAATTGGGCGTGTCAGAAAGTGATGTCCGAGAAATGGAATCACGAATGTCAGCACAAGATATGGCATTTGATATGACTGCTGATGATAGTGATGACTCACATCCTATTGCTCCAGTACTTTTCTTAGAAGATAAGTCTTCAGACTTTGCCGACGGCATTGAGGAAGATAACTGGGATAATCATGCAGCGGATAAACTGACGTCAGCAATTGAAACTCTTGATGAACGTAGCCAAGATATTATTCGTGCCCGTTGGCTAGATGATGATAACAAATCGACATTGCAAGATTTGGCGACAAAATATGGTGTATCTGCTGAGCGTGTTCGCCAATTAGAAAAAAATGCGATGAAGAAATTGCGTTTAGCGATTGAAGATTAATCACATTTCAGACCATGTACACGCTCTCATAAAGTAGAGTATGTTATAAAAGCGATATGAAAATATCGCTTTTTTATTGCCCGGAGAATATAACGTGAAAATAGTTATCGCCCCTGATTCATTTAAAGAAAGCTTAAGTGCGAAAGAAGTTGCAACAGCGATAAAACAGGGGTTTTCACGCTATTTACCAGATGCGCAATACTATTGCATTCCTATGGCTGATGGAGGAGAAGGTACAGTCACTTCATTGATTGATGCAACTCAAGGGCGATTATTTACTACGCCAGTTTGCTCACCTTTAGGTAAGCAAGTGACAGCAACGTGGGGCATCTTAGGCGATAACACCACTGCCGTGATTGAAATGGCACAAGCGTCTGGTCTTCATCTTATTCCTGCCTCTCAACGTGATCCCAATTTAACAACCAGCTATGGTACGGGTGAATTAATTAATGCCGCACTTGAGATGGGTGTTAAAAAAATCATTTTAGGATTAGGGGGAAGTGCCACCAATGACGCTGGTGCTGGCATGATGCAAGCACTTGGTCTTGGACTTAAAGATAAATTAGGCTCCTCTTTGCCTTTTGGTGGACAGGCATTAACACAGCTCCATTCTATTGATATCACAACGCTTAACCCTAAACTTAAGCAAGTCGAGATCGAAATTGCTTGTGATGTAACAAATCCGTTGTGTGGAGAAAAAGGGGCATCAGCTATTTTTGGTCCTCAAAAAGGCGCGACCAAAGATGATATTGCGCAACTTGATAAAGCCTTACGTCATTTTGGTACCTATCTGGAGAAAATGACGCAACGCAATCTTATTAATATTGCAGGAAGTGGTGCAGCGGGCGGGTTGGCACTACCGTTACTTGCCTTTACGCAAGCAACGCTTTCGCCGGGGGTTGAACTGGTTGCTAAAGCGGTTCAACTAGAAAAATATTTTATTGATGCTGATTTAGTTATCACTGGAGAAGGTCGAATGGATAGCCAATCGGCGCAAGGTAAAACACCGACAGGCGTTGCTAAATTGGCAAAAAAATACCACCTTCCTGTTATTGCGTTGGTCGGTGGTTATTTACCTGACTATGATGTGGTTCATCAGCAGGGTATTGATGCCGTTTTCTCTATTGTACCGGGCGTTTCTACACTGGATGATGCACTTCATAATGCGCAAAAGAATCTTAGTGAAACGGCTTACAACGTGGCTAGACTTTATACTACTTGTCAAATATTGAGAACATAGAGATCAGATTGTGGCGATGGGCTAAATTGATGGTGTACTAAAAAAGCGTGTGCAACATCATATCCATTTTCTTCTGCGGATAAGCTTATTGCCTGCCAATGGCAAATATCAGGATAGGCAGATAAACATTGTGTCAGTAAATAATGCCCAACACCGCGACGACGAGTTACTTCTCTGACCATAAAATCAGTAATAACCGCTTTTTTATCTGATAATTTAACCCAGCAAGCCGCTAATAATCGCTCATTAAATCTCGCCACAAAGAGTACATTCTCGTTGTTTATCTCATTTGTTAGAGCTGATTGATAACGTGGATCTTGCCAAATTTTGCCTAAATCAATACGGTCTTGTTCAGAGAGCTGTGCCAGTTTTTCAATGGTTAATTTCATTAGATATCCTGTTAGTTTGCAGTTTGTTTTTTTTCTTTTAATGAAGACATTAAGGTCTTAATGGTGAAACACAATGCCAAACTCGTTAAGATCACACAAGAATAAAAGACATGCTCATAGTTATTGTCAGTCACAAAATAGACCGAAATTATAGGGCCAGCCGCCATTCCACAATAACGAATAAAGTTATAAATCCCCATTGCAGTTGCCCTCATTGAGCCAAACTGACTTGCTAATAATGTAGTGTGCGTTGGCATGGTTAAGCCTAAAGAAAGCCCGTATAACACAGTTAAGCCAAGCATGACAGGTAATGAGATTTGCCAAAAGAGTGCAAATAACGTCAACATAGTCAGGTTGATACAAGAGGTAATAATCACACCATATTCAGCGCTAAATAGATGGCAAATTCTACGGTAAAGATAGCTACCTAAGACAAGTGCTATCGACATAGGCATATATAATCCACCTATTTCAGTGCTGTTAAGTTGATAGAGATGAAAGGCAATTAAGGGTAAGAAAACCAGTAGACAAAAATAGTTATAAAACACCATAAAACTCATGACAAATACAGATTTACCCTCAGGCGCTATAAGCACTTGTTGCATCGCTGATAAGCTTTTAAAGGTTTCCTTTTGCTCCGGACGTGTTTCAGGTAAATAAAAGAGATGTGTGATCAGTAATAGGATACCGATAACAGCCAAAAAAATAAAAATACCTTGATATTGATAATGTTGCGCTAAATATCCACCTAACAAAGGGCCACAAGCTGGTGCTAGTGCTAATAGCATTTGGTACGATCCCATTGCTTTTGCGCGATCGTTTCCTTGGTAAAGATCGCCAAGAATAGTTGCTGCAACTACGGGAATGGCTGCAATACCGATAGCTTGGATCACACGCCAAAAAATCAATAAGCCAATAGAGTCAGACCAAACACAACCCAATGCACCCACAATAGAAATGGCTAATCCACTGAGTAAAATTGGCTTTCTTCCCCATTTATCAATCAATGAACCATAAAATAGTTGCATAACAGCCATAGCAAAAGTAAATGCAGATACCGTCAGATTAACCAGTGATAACGTGGTATTAAATTGCTGCTGTATCAAGGGAAGTACAGGGGTATAAATATTTTGTGCTAAAGAGCCTAATAGTGCGCTAAAGCAAATGAGATAAAACAAACTGCGGATTGATAATTTCATTATATAGTCTCTCTTTATCTATTTTGTTTCCATGGAAACAAAATAGATAATAGCGACATTTTGATTGTTGTAAATACTTTTGGTACTATTTTTTAAAATATTTTTTCCAAGGAAACAAAATGACAAAAGAGAATGTAACAACACAAGACTTGTTAAAAGGGTTAAGTGATTTCTTGCATCTTAAAGATGAACATGTCAATGAGGAGCATAAAAAAGTATTAGAAGAGAAGGGGTTAGAGAATTATTCACTCACAGAATTGCATGTTATTCATTGTATTGGTGAGGAGAGCATGAGAAATCTAACGACTATCAGTGAATATATGGCAATGACTCGAGGAGCGGTCTCAAAAATTTGTAGTCGATTACAAAAAAAAGGTGCGATTGAAAAAATAAAATTGGCAGACAATCAAAAAGAGATCTTTTTTATTTTAACCGATCAAGGAGAGCTGCTTTTTCATGCACATGGGGTACTACATCAACAATCTCAAGCAAAATGGTCTGCATTGTTTGAACAATATGATCAGCAGGAAAGGCAAGCAATTAAACGTTTTTTTGCCGATGTTGTGGATCGTTTTCGTCATTCATAACCGATAAGCCTGAAAAGAAAACCCCCATATCATGAGATATAGGGGCGAGGTCATTATTTTTTATCTGCAGCGATGCGATTACGGATATTATCAGCACGCTCTTTTGATGGTGGGTGAGAATCAAACATACTTGAATCACCACCACCTAATTTAGCGAGCTTCTCAAAGCCTGTAACCAACCCTGCTGTATTAACGCCACGTTTTGTTAGCAGATCATAAGAGAAATTATCTGCTTCAGTTTCTTGATGTTGTGAGAATTGAGCATTAATTAATTTCTGACCCATTTCAGCTAATTGTGAGCTGCTTAATTGTGCTGCAACGCCACCCGCTGATGCTGCTGCCGTACGTGCAGCAACTGTTGCGTGAGCAACTTGAATTGCTTTACGGGTATGGCCTAAAGCAACATGACCCATTTCATGACCTAAAACGCCCTCAACTTCGTTATCTGTCATCATGTCCATTAAACCACTATAAACACGAACACAACCGTTAGCCATAGCCCATGCGTTCACATCTTTAGTCATGTAAACTTTGTAATTTACCGGAGTGCCATTAACTTCATTACCTAACGCTTTAGCGATATTATTCAAACGTTTGGTGTAAGTGCTATTGGCTGGAGCGACTTTATTTTGCGCATCCATTTCTTTACATGCATCATTTGTTAGTGCTTTGATATCATCATCGCTTAATGTTGCAGCTTGGAAAAGTTGGGTTCCTGATTTAGTCAGCATATCGGTATTGAGGTTTTGACAACCTGAGAGTAGTGCTGCTGATACCATCACTGTAGCAAGTAATTTAATTTTCATTTTTTAATTAAGTCCTTTTCTGCTTGGCAGTTTCTATAAGTGCAGATCAAATTCGAGCAGAAGAATAACAGTGCTTATCTATTGGCGCAATATAGGTATTTTATGAAAAAATATATCTCCATATATGTTTTTTTCTTTCCTTAGCAAAAATGTATTATTATTTCTTTCCTTAACATGAGTAAAAAATGGATTAATAAATTTAACTTGTTTAAAATTAAGATAATTAATTGGTAGGCTAAGTTTAAAAAGATAAGCTTTGTTGGTTAAATATTATATAAAACATTTAATTATACTTATTTTAAGTGTAAGTGATGTTGTTTTTTATTTATTTGGAATAATATCAAAAGAACACGGTATTTAGTACGGGTTTTTATTTGTTTAATTCTGACAAAGTTTATATTTTTGATATTTATTGCTTTGTTTTAAATAAATAGCGATGCTCAACACATCGCTATTCAGATTAAACTGAAAATGAAAAAAACGATATCAATATCTTATGAAACCATTAATTCACTGATGATCATAAAAGGGCGATTAATACGTTTTCCTGTTTGCTCATCAAAGAAATGTAGGTTTTCCGGATGAATAGTAAGACCTATTTTGTGACCAATATTCACACCATGATCGTTCGGCGCGCGAATAACAACAGGTTGTTTTTGTTTATCACAGGTTGTGGCATAAATTAAAACATCAGCACCTAATGCTTCAATAAATTCAACATCAACATGGAACATAGGATGCTGGTGGCTAATGAGTAAATGCTCAGGGCGTAAACCTAATTTAATCGCTTGATAAGGAAGGTGCTGAGATGAAACAGCAATGTGCCCATCAGCGACTTCAATTACACCATGATTAATGGAAGTTTCTAAAATATTCATTGCAGGAGAACCCATAAAGGTAGCCACAAACACCGAAGCTGGGCTTTCATAAATATCTAACGGTGTGCCTACTTGTTCTATATTTCCTTGATTTAGCACCACCAACTTATCGGCTAATGTCATAGCTTCAACTTGATCGTGTGTAACGTAGATCGACGTTGTGGAGAGTTTTCGTTGTAGCTTTTTTATCTCAAGGCGCATTTGTACACGTAATTTTGCATCAAGATTAGAGAGTGGCTCATCAAATAAAAAGACTTTAGGTTTACGGACAATGGCTCTGCCCATTGCCACACGTTGTCGTTGCCCACCTGATAGCTCTTTAGGTTTTCTATCAAGTAAATGGCTGATTTCCAGCATTTGAGCTGCATTTGTGACAAGTTCTTCAATCTTTGCTTTTGGTGTTTTTCGATTACGCAAGCCATATGCCATGTTGTTATAAACCGACATATGGGGATAAAGAGCGTAGTTTTGAAAAACCATGGCGATATCACGCTCACTGGGTTCGTGTTCATTAACACGCAAATTATCAATAAGTAAATCACCTTGTGTAATGGTTTCTAATCCCGCAATCATTCGCAGTAATGTCGATTTACCACAACCGCTAGGGCCGACTAATACCACCATTTCGCCTTGCTCAATAGAAAGATTTAATTTTGAAATGGCTTGATGACCATTTGGGTAACGCTTTTCTAAATCAGTGAGAGTGACGGTTGTCATGTTATTTCTCCGTATCAATAAAGCCTTTTACAAAGGCTCTTTGCATCAGAATGACGATAAAGACAGGAGGCAACATCGCAATTAATGTGGTTGCCATAATTTTATTCCATTCAATAACACCATCGGAAACCGCAACCATCTGTTTAATCCCCATCACAATAGTGTAATAGTGGGTATCTGTCGTGATAAGCATTGGCCAAAGATATTGGTTCCAGCCATAAATAAATGTGATAACAAACAAGGCGGCTATATTGGTACGTGAAAGAGGAAGTAAGATGGTGAAAAAGAATCTTATCGGGCCTGCGCCATCAATTTTGGCTGCTTCAATAAGCTCCGGGGTAATAGTAAGAAAGAATTGTCGAAATAAAAAAGTAGCGGTAGCGCTGGCAATTAATGGAATGGTTAATCCTGCATAAGAGTTCAGCATATTAAGGTTAGTAACAACCTCAAATGTCGGCATAATACGAACTTCAACGGGCAGCATTAATGTAAAAAAGATGGTCCAAAAGGCAAGCATACGGCCTGGAAAGCGAAAGAATACAACCGCATAGGCTGATAAAATTGAAATGATTAATTTTCCGATAGTGATCACTAACGCCATGATTAATGAATTCAACAACATACTGTTAATTGAGATCGCACTATTTTGTGTTGTACCCACTTGTGACAATAGGGTTTTAAAAATACTGAAACCTTCAGTGCCGAACCAAAGCGGCGATCCTGTGGCAAATTCGGTATTTTGATGTGTTGTAGCGACAAGCGCTATCCATACAGGAAATGCGACAGAAAGAATGCCAACAATGAGGATCAAGTGGCAAAAAGCGTGAAATAAAGGTCTGCGTTCAACCATCAGTAAGCCACCTTTTTCTCAACATAACGAAATTGAATAATGGTTAATATCGCGACGATAAACATTAAAATAACGGATTGTGCAGCAGAGGAGCCTAAATCTAATCCCACAAAACCATCGTTATAGACCTTATAAACCAGTGTTGATGTACTACTGCCAGGGCCACCTTGTGTCATGGCATGGATAATCGCGAATGTATCAAAAAAGGCATAAGCAAAATTCACGACCAGTAAGAAAAAAGTGGTCGGTGAAATAAGCGGAAAGCTTATTGTTATAAAGCGTTTAATAGGTCCACTGCCATCAATAGCGGCTGCTTCTAATAGTGATTTAGGTACAGATTGCAAGGCTGCGAGGAAAAACAGAAAGTTATAACTCACTTGTTTCCATGTCGCCGTTAGAATCACCATCCACATAGCATGATGGGTATTCAGTACGGGATCCCAATTAATGCCTATCTGTTTTAATAATTGGCTTAATACACCAATCGTAGGATCAAGCATAAATAACCAAAGAAAACCCGCGATAACTGGCGCAATGGCATAGGGTGAAATTAAAATTGTGCGATAAAACAGTTTGCCTCGTAAAATTTGCTCGGCAATGCCGGCCAAAACAAGTGCAGATAACATAGAGAGAAAGACAACACTGGTGCTAAAAATCAATGTGGTGATTAAACTGTCAAAATAGTAACTATTGCTAAATAAACGCTGAAAGTTTTCGAGACCAACAAACTCGCTACTCAGGCCAAACGCATCTTCTAATTGAAATGACTGAAAGAAAGCTTGCCCAGCAGGCCAAATAAAAAAGATAAGTGTGATAGCTAGTTGAGGAAAAATCAGCGCTAGAGGTAACCATTTTTGTTTAAAATAAATGGATTGAGAAGCCATACAGTATCCAGTAAATCGATAAAAACAGAAGGCGAGCACTTGGCTCGCCTAATATAAATGATTATTGTTGAGTACGTTCAAAGCGGCGTAATTGCTCATTTCCACGTGTGACAGCATTATCCAATGCAGCTTGAGCACTCTGTTTTCCTGACCATACTTTTTCTAACTCTTCATCAACAATTTCGCGTGTTTGTAAGAAATTACCAAAGCGTAATCCTTTAGAGTTTGCAGTCGGTTCTGAGGTTGTCATTTGTAATATTGCGGTGTCAGCCCCTGGATTTTGCTGATAAAAGCCTTGTTGTTGCGTCAATGCGTAAGCGGCTTTAGTAACAGGAAGATAACCGGTAGCTTGGTGCCAATCAGCTTGTACTTCAGGGCTTGAAAGATAAGTGAAGAATTTCGCCACACCGTTATATTCCGCATCTGGACGCCCTGACATAACCCATAAAGACGCACCTCCAATAATGGTGTTAGCGGGTTTTTGTACCAGCGTATCGTTATAAGGTAATTGGCTAACACCAATATCAATGCCTTTCATATTCTCTTTAATACCAGCAAAACCAGCGGATGATTCCATCACCATGGCGCACTCTTGAGTATAAAATAGAGGCATTGAATCGGATTGGCGCCCACCATATTTGAAAATACCTGATTTAGACCAATCTGCCATTTGTTGAATATGAGCCACGAAAGGGGCTTTATTAAATAGAAACGTCGTATCTAAGCCATCAAAACCATTATTTTTTGTCGCAATAGGTAAATTATTACGTGCCCCAAAGTTTTCTATTTGAGTCCATGATTGCCATGTGGTGGTAAATCCACATTTCACTCCAGAATCGAGCAGTTTCTGAGATACAGCTTCCATCTCTTTCCATGTTTTAGGCGGTTGCTCTATACCTGCTTTTTTAAATAGAACCTTGTTGTAATAAAGCACGGGGGTTGAGCTATTAAAGGGCAGTGACATCATTTTGCCATCGCTGGTGGTGTAATAGCCCGTCACAGTAGAGAGATAACTATTAGGATCAAAAGGCTCGTTAGTTTTTTCCATTAATTGATAAACCGGGAAAACGGCTTTTTTAGCGCCCATCATGCTGGCTGTACCGACTTCAAAGACTTGCACAATAGCAGGTTGGTTTTTAGCACGAAACGAGGCTACTGCACTGGTCATCGTTTCAGCATAAGTGCCTTTATAAACAGGCTTTATCTCATATTCAGATTGGCTTGCATTAAAATCAGAGGCGATTTGATTAACTTTCTGACCGAGCGCACCTCCCATTGCATGCCACCATTCAATTTGTGTTTTTGCGTGTGTAGGAGAAGTAAATAACGCCATTGCAACAGCAAGACCTGTTATTGATTTTATCGACATGCAGAATTTCCTTTTTAATCGAAAGTTAAAGGTGCAATCTAATCTGCGAATTACCCTAAATGTTGTTTATGACAAAGGGGTGACAATTAAATGAAGATATATTGATGGTATGACTGTCAAATTGCTGTCATAAATGGTTGTCATGATGTCGGCACAAATGAAAAGGAGAGAGAAATGAAGATAGCTGCTCACCGAGGTTTTTCTGGAAAAGCCCCTGAAAATACATTGGCTGCGTTTAAAATGGCAATTGATTTCGGGTGTGAATGGATTGAAACGGATGTGCAATTAACCGCGGATCATGTTCCTGTGCTTATTCATGATAAAACAGTTAATCGTTGCACAAATGGGCAAGGTGCTGTGCGTTTTCATACCTTAGATGATTTGCATCGTCTTGATGCAGGAAGTTGGTTTAGCTCACTCTATCAAGGTGAGAAAATTCCTTCTTTAAGACAAGGATTGCAATTAATTAAGCGTTCAGGAACAAAGCTTAATATTGAGTTGAAGACATGGCCTGATGATGATGTTGAGCGTTTATGTTTAGCGGTTTCTGATATGATAAAAAGTGCAGATATTCCGAATGAGCAAATTTTATTTTCTTCTTTTGATACGCATGCACTTACTGTTATGAAACGATTCCTGCCTTCTATTCGCAGAGGCCAATTATGGGATGAGATCCCTGATAATGCGTTAGAAACACTAAAAGCGATTGATGGTTTTAGTGTGCATTGTAATTACAAGTATCTTACACAAGAACAAGCACAATTGTTAAAACAGGCAGGCTATGAAATTTATTGTTATACCCCGAATAATCCTGAAGAAGTGAAAGATTTTGAGCAATGGGGTGTTGATATGCTAATTACCGATATGCCGGATGTTTATCAACCGGATATTTATGATGTAGCAAAATGAAAAAGAACTAACCATCCCGCTTACTGTATTGAATAAGGTGTTATCGATATGTTTGATGGCGCCTTTCCTCCTTTTCCTTTCGTATTTTAAGAGAAACGTTGAGTAATAGATGTTTTATTTACATTCTCTGCTATCATCCTGCGCAATTAATGAATAGATATTGTTCAACACGATAATGTTTATCTCATTAAAAATAAAAATGGGGAAAATGGTTAGCGATATGGCGACCTTATTAACCCAACCTCTAAGAGTAGAGGTGAGTTATTTCTACTTTAATTGCCAATAATATCATTGAGAGTGAAACATGAAAGAACTCGTTGTTGTTGCCATTGGAGGCAACAGTATTATTAAAGACAATGCAAGCCAGTCTATCGCTCATCAAGAACAAGCAGTACAAGAGGTTGCAGCCCATATTAGTGACATGGTGGCTGAAGGGTATAATATTGTTTTAACTCATGGTAATGGGCCACAAGTAGGGCTTGATTTACGCCGTGCGGAAGTTGCACATGTACAAGAAGGTTTACCATTAACACCATTAGCCAACTGTGTCGCAGATACACAAGGAGGTATTGGTTATTTAATACAACAAGCGTTAACCAATAAGCTTCGTGTTCAACACAATAAACAAGCAATTACCCTTATTACACAAGTTGAAGTAGATAAAAACGATCCCAACTTTGTTTCCCCAACAAAACCTATTGGTGCATTTTTCTCTGAACAAGAGATGGCACAATTAAAGCAAGAAAACCCTCAATGGCATTTTGTTGAAGACGCTGGTCGTGGTTATCGTCGAGTTGTTGCCTCTCCTGTTCCACAGCATGTAATTGAATCTAATGCAATTAAATCATTGTCAGAATGTGGCTATGTTGTTATTGCTGTCGGAGGCGGTGGCATTCCGGTCATTAAAAATGAGCAAGGTAATTACCAAAGTGTTGATGCCGTTATTGATAAAGATCTGTCATCAACGTTACTGGCAAAAGAATTACATGCAGATATTCTGATTATTACAACAGGGGTTGAAAAAGTCTGTATTCATTTCGGCAAGCCAGAACAAAAAGCGTTAGGTGAAACCTCTGTGACAGAAATGACACAATATATGCATGAGGGACATTTTCCTCCAGGCAGTATGCTTCCTAAAATCGAAGCGAGTTTGTCATTTTTAGCTGCGGGTGGAAAAAGAGTGATTATCACAACGCCAGAAAAACTGGCTTCAGCCTTAAAAGGTGAAACAGGAACACATATCGTTGCTTAATCATCTTCATAAGTAGTGTTCGATTATTATCATTGTTCAGCGCCTTATTTGTAAAAAGTAAGGCGCTTATTTTATGTGTATATTTTTATGATGATTAAATAGAATGATTGGCGGGATAGGCTTTTGCGTAATGGCGAGGGTTTAATCGTGCAAATAATCCTATCGTAATAATCACTAAAATGGCATGAAATGCCCATGCATAAGTAAAGCTTCCATCAGGTTGGCGTAATAGCACAGCAACTAATGGGCCAAAAGCGGCAATAATAAAGCCACCACCTTGCATTAAGGCTGACAGAGCACCCGCTTGCGCTGGATCTGGAATATGATCAAGCGCGACAATCATCATCATGGAAAAACATCCTCCTAAGCCACAGCCTAAGAAAATACTCCAAAGATAAGGCGAACTCATGGGGATCGTCATGATTGCGGCAAAACCGATAAATTGGCTTATTAATGTTATTGTAAGCCAAAAACGCCTGTCGTGATTTTTAGCCGCTAAGAAAGGAATAATCAACGCGGCAGAAGCTTGAAAAAGGGAAAGGATAGCGACTAGAGAGCCACTTTGGGCGCTTGGCATTCCTAACGATTGATAGAAAGGTGCTAGCCATGTTACCACTGAAGCATATCCTGCATTAACACAACCAAACCCTAAGATAAGTAACCCTGTTCTAGGACGCCAGATTAAGGTATTGAGTGATATTTTATTGGCAGAGGTGGCGCTATTTTTAATAGAAAAAAGAATAGCAACAAATGCAAAACCAGCAGGAAGTGCAAACCATGCTAAAGCATTTTGCCAATGACCATCAGGGGCGGTAAGAATAGGGGAAAGTTGAGCACCTAGTGCGCCTCCTCCCATTAACATGGCAGAATATAGTCCCATCATGATAGGCGTTCGATTTCCAAACCATCCTTTAATAATGCCAGGAAATACCGCTTGAATATAAGCGACACTTAAACCGCAGAAGAGGGCGGTCAATAATAGCTGATTGCCATCAGAAACATAAGCTCGAGAAAATGAGCCAATAAGAAGCATCAACATTGCGACTAACAGTCCTTTACGTACTTGAATGTAAGACTGTAAGAAAGGAACGACTAATGCCCCTACTCCCATTAAAAGCATAGGTAATAGTGTGAGTAATGAGACTTGGCTATAACTCATTCCTGTTGAGGCAATAATATTGTCAATAACAGGGCCAGGGCCAGTTAAGAAGGGGCGTAAGTTTATCCCCACTAGAATAATAGTGAGGACAATCTGCCATGTTTTTTTTCGTGGTAAGGCAGTCATTGTCATTCCCTGATAAAAATAAATATTACCATACTTTATGGACAATGTTGATATAAACAGATGAGGGATTTTATATCAACATAAATATCATTAGGTATTTTAATTAATCATCACACTATTTAAGAGATGTATTTTAATTTCCACTGTTTAATCTGACTTTTGGGATTAATTAACACAAACTCATAATGTTCAAAATGAGAAAGTACCTTTTTAAATTCCAGAGTTGCTTTATCTAAATCCCACGATTTAGGGAAATAAAAGCCATCAAAAGAAATATTTTCTAATCTTGCAATAAATTGATGAGTAAATTCATCAAATCCCGCATAAGTCAGTGCAATTTTACCTGTCCAATCAATATTAAAAGTATTATTGGATTGGCGTTGGAAAGTGATTTGATGATTTTTACATGCATCATGACCTAATAAGTAAATACTGAAAGCGGGGACCTCTGCTCTTTCTTCATCCTCATCGGTATCACTATCGATTTGAGGGGCAATATCAACATTAAATTGATGATTAATAAAGTTATCAAAATCAAACGGTGTATTTCCTGTGCTGAGCAAAATACCTTGGTCGTCAGACCAATAAGTTGAGGAGAGTGTACAGCAGTGATAATTATCCCAAACGATTTGAGCTTGCCAGTGTGCAAGGCTGGTATATTCTTCCTCATCATTTAATTCATCTTCATCTATATCATCAAGATAATCCTCACCTTCACTTAAATAGTAACTGTTACTTCTAAGGTGCAGATCAAACCAAAGTTGACCGTGTTTATCTAATCGACCAGACCAGACAAACTCTTTGATTGCATGCGGTTTAGGATAAGCACTATCAATAAATGTAATGGTACGTACTGGTGTGGTCATGGTTTGTTTTCTTTTTAATATAGGTTTGTTTACTAGGGTAATAGAGTGATAACTATCAGCATGATTATGATAAAAGTGATACTCACTCTAAAATACCATACATTACACAGTGTAATAGAACTCAAATAAGTGAGATAGTGATGTTAACGGCATTAAATCAGCAACTACCTATTCCTTCTGCAATACATGAAAATGGAAAAGAAGAGAAATGGCCATTAATTGATAACAAATATGCCTTTCCCAACGATTATATTGCGTTTATCACCCAATATGGATCAGGTCAGATAGCTGATTTTATAACGTTATTTAATCCCTTTAGCAAAAATGAGTACATTAATTTTTTTCAGCAAAAAGAGTGGATACTTGAAGATTTCGATTCATTAATCAATGAAGATCCTGATTACTATTCTTTTGTTCTATATCCAAAATGTAATGGGCTTTTACCCATTGGTGTTACTGATAATGGTGATACGCTTTTTTGGGTTGTTTTATCAGAAAATAGTGAGCTTTGGACAATGGCAATTATTCCCTCTAGAGGATCAGAGGTAGAATTTATTGCAGAAAACCTGACTGGATTTTTAGAGGGAATATTATCAAAACGAATACGTTGCCAGTCATTCCCTGAGGGATTCCCATCAGAAAAAATGATATTTAGCCCAGAAGTTTGATGTGTTATTTTCCTATAGGGAGTTGGGTCACAAAATAGGAAGTAGCAAGTCCAATAAAGATAGATATGCTAAAGCTAATCAGTGTACCTAACATGACATATTCTGTTAGCTTTTTATCTTGATCGTTTTGTAATTCACCAAATCTAAATATTGATTTAGCTGCTAATAGAAAGCCAATCGCTGTAAATTGATTTAAAAGAATAAAAGTTAAGATTAGAGTTCTTTCTAAATAACCAATTGATTTACCAGCTGAAATTAAAGTAGACCCCTCTTCTACAATAGGTGTCCATTTTTTCAGCAACATATAAATAAGAATGGAGACAGGTTTCCAAATAATGATATAGGAAAAAATAAATATCATATACTTGTAATTAATTTCTTTGAAACTTAATTTAACAAAAATCTGTGTATTTTCATTAATAAGAATTAACCATAAAAGTGTAATTATTAAGAAATGAAATATTTGATCGGTAATAAACCATTTTAGAGAATTATCAGTATAAGATTTTGCGAGATCGAATAAATAATGAGTGATAAATATAATAAGGCTGTAAACCAAAATAGCATTGAAATTGACTTTTGCCATTACGATCAGAACGATAAATGTGATCCCACCTTGTAGTAATGAATGAAAGTAAAGCTCTTTAGATTTGTAGTGAAGTGAATTCCGCGCTTCTATCCAGCTTTTAGGTTGCAAATAAAAATCAAAAATAATATGAGCAAGGTAAAGAGAAATAAGAAGCGTGAAATTGTACATATCAATAAGCCTTGTTAATTAAATAATTAAAGTATTGAATATATTCATCTATTAACTGATAGTGGCTAGCGTTTAATAATCTAGTAATATTACTTCTCGATTTTTTTAATTCATCAGCAATAGCATAGTGAGATTTATCTTCATTAACCATATATTTAAGTAAAACTTGCGCTTGTGCTCGAGTTATTTCTTTAAGTTGTATATCTAAGTATTTAGTCACTAAAGTAATGTTTTTTTGAAATTCTTTATCTGATGCGGATATTGTTAATATTTCACTTTTCATCTTATCTAATCCTTCACCCGATAAGATAAAGGCCTCACCCGTTGATGTTCTAATATCATTACGTAATGAATTAATTTGACCGATACCAATACTTTGACGAGCACAGATGTCTAGTTCGGACGTTTTCAATGCTAATTGAATGACAATAGCAGCTTTAATGGCATCACAAGCGTGTAAGCAAACAAGTTGGAAGGAGTCACCGCGATATCTGTCATATTTAAGTGGTAGTTGTTCTGAGAGTAATTGAACCGTCTGCTCCAAGGTATAGAGCATAACATCATAGTTTTCAGGTGTGATGTTTCTAGAGTTTATGATATCACCTGTAATCACACTTACGATGTCTTTATTCATTAGCTTGCTCTTATCATTTTGTGAGAGAAATAGAATGAGTATAGTGATCTTTTATTCAGTTATTTAATTGAAATACCAAAGAGAATGTTACTATATTTGGTAACATGATCAAATGTTACCATATTTGGTAACTTAATAATTTATGTTATAGAGCAAGCGTGAAAAATAGGCAACAAAAAAGCCTTTTCTGGAAACCAGAAAAGGCTTTTTATAAAAATAGACCTAACTGACTAGGATCAGTTCATGCCGTATTTTTTCAGTTTCTTACGCAGTGTACCGCGGTTAATGCCCATCATTTGCGCTGCACGCGTTTGGTTGCCACGGGTGTACTGCATTACCATGTCCAACAATGGCTGTTCAACTTCAGCCAATACTAGCTCATATAAGTCATTAACATCTTGACCGTTTAATTGAGCAAAATAGTTCTTCAGTGCTTGTTTAACTGAGTCACGTAAAGGTTTTTGGGTCACCTGATCTTGTGAATTTACGGTGGCAACTGTTAGTACGTCTGAATTTACGCGTTGTTCGAACATAGTTCTGTCAGCTCTTTTATTTATTTACGCAAAAAATTTTCGAAATATGCTTCCAACGCCTCCAGCTGTTCGCTGGCATCCTCTATGGCGTTGAAGGAGCGCCGAAACTGGTCATCAGGGGCATGTTCCTTGAGATACCAAGAGACATGCTTGCGTGCAATGCGAGTTCCTTTGCCTTGACCGTAAAAGTCGTGCAACTCACGCACATGCTTTTGCATTATTTGTTGTACCTCTGCAATCGGCAGAGGGGGCAACAGTTCACCTGTGTCCAGATAGTGCTGGATTTCCCGAAAGATCCAGGGTCTTCCCTGAGCAGCGCGACCGATCATTAAAGCATCGGCTCCAGTGTAGTCTAATACTGCTCTGGCTTTTAGCGGGTCTGTTATGTCTCCATTCGCAATAATGGGAATAGAAACATTCTGCTTAACTGTCCGAATGCTGTCGTATTCGGCTTCCCCTTTGAACAAACACTCGCGTGTACGTCCATGAATAGTAAGAGCCTGAATACCACAACGTTCAGCCAATTTGGCAATCTCTACACAGTTACGTTCATCAGGTGACCAGCCAGTACGGATCTTGAGAGTAACAGGTACATCTACCGCGTTAACCACAGCAGAGAGGATCTCTGCGACAAGGTCAGGATGACGAAGTAGTGCTGAACCCGCTAGCTTTTTATTCACCTTTTTTGCAGGGCAACCCATATTAATGTCGATAATTTGAGCGCCACTATCTGCGTTTATTTTCGCAGCGGCCGCCATATCAACGGGATCACTTCCTGCAATTTGTACGGAGCGGATCCCCAATTCATCACTATGTACCATTCGTAACCGAGACTTGTCAGTCTGCCAAACCTGAGGATTGGAAGAAAGCATTTCAGAAACTGTCATACCCGCACCCATATCATAGCAAAGCGACCGAAAAGGTCGGTCTGTAACGCCAGCCATGGGAGCCGCGATAAGGCAATTTTTTAACTGATACTGTCCGATTCGCATAGATGAAAAGAGGGCCAAACTGTGACTGCAAGGGCGCGTATATTACGCATTTTTTGCCAGATATGAAAGGACAAAGTTTAACCAAATTGCGAAAAAAAGTTACTCATTTATACTTGATTTTTTATAAATTGATTATTTAATTAATAAAAACATAGTCTTATATGTTTTTAAAAAATTAAAATTTGATGATGTAGAATTGATAAACAAGTGGAACTAAGTGGAGTTTATCAGGCAAAAGTGTGATTAATGCCTGATAAACAATAATTAAGTAAAATTTTAACGTAATGAGATTATCTCATTTTGGTTAATATTTGTTCGGTGTTATTTTTTCACACCGGTAATACGGCACCACTCTTCTTTTTCGGCAACAGGATCTAAGTTAAATAGCCCTTCATAGGCAGCAGCTACACCTTCTGCTTGTGTCGCTAACACACCAGAAAGCCCTAGATGTCCACCTTGACGAGGCAATGTACTGATAACAGGTGCAAGTTCACGCAATGGACCAGCTAAAATATTCGCGACCACAACATCTGCAGTGAGGTTATCAGGCTGGTCTTTTGCAAGATATAATGTGAGGGCGTCAGAAACGCCATTACGTTGCGCGTTATCACGACTTGCTTGGATAGCTTGAGGATCGATATCAATACCAATTGCTTTAGCTGCACCTAATTTTAAGGCTGCAATGGCTAAAATCCCAGAACCACAACCGAAGTCAATAACCGTTTTACCCGCTAAATCTAAACCATCAAGCCACTGAAGGCACAATGAGGTAGTAGGGTGGGTACCTGTACCAAATGCCAGACCAGGGTCTAGCATGACGTTTACAGCGTTAGGATCGGGTACTTCACGCCAGCTTGGGCAAATCCATAAACGTTCGCCAAAACGCATTGGATGGAAGTTATCCATCCATTCACGTTCCCAATCTTTATCTTCGAGTTGTTCAATTTTGTGTAGGAAGCCCTGACCGAGTAATGGCGTGTTTTCTAACATTGCCACAACGATTTTCATGTCAGTTTCTGCATCATATAAACCGATAACGTCAGTATCACCCCAAAGACGAGTTTCACCCGGTAAAGGTTCAAAAATAGGCGTATCGTGACTATCTTGGAAAGTCACTGAAACGGCACCGCTTTCAACTAATTCATCACCAATAGCTTCTGCATTAGCGGCGGTTGCATTAAGTCTTAATTGTATCCAAGGCATAATTTGTCTCTTTAAAAACGAATTCACTGTAATGATGCTGATTGAGGCAGAGTATGCTCTCCAAATCGATTAGCTACAAGAAACGCGGCTAAGCTTAATAACAGTGATGGAATAATAGGATGGAATCCGGCTATTTGGATATTAAATGTCGCTAAGGTGGCATAGAGCGTGGCACCTGTGATCATGCCAGCAATAGCACCATAACGGTTAGCTTTCTCCCAATAAAGCCCAAGAACTAGAGGCCATAAGAAAACGGCTTGTAGGCCACCAAAAGCGAGTAAGTTAAGCCAAATAATCATTGATGGTGGGTTCCATGCGGCAAACAGCAGTAGTACACCTAAAATCAAGGTTGAAAGGCTCGATAAACGAGAGATTCGTTTTTCATTAGTGATCGCATGCGGAGCGATATTGAGATAGAGATCTTTGACCAACGTTGCTGACGATTGTAACAGTTGCGCATTTATCGTCGACATAATGGCAGCCATAGGTGCCGCAAGGAAAATACCAGCTGCAATTGGCGGTAATACTTCAACCATCAATGTTGGAATAACCTGATCAGGAACAGTCAGATCAGGAATGATCGCTCGACCTAATGCACCAGCAAAGTGCATACCAAACATTAATAATGACATCACGATTGTGCCAATAATGATCCCTTTATGCATGGCTTTACTGTCTTTGTAAGAGATGCAACGTACCGCAGTATGTGGTAAGCCAATAACACCAAAACAGACTAGTACCCAGAATGATGCCATAAACGGGCCACTTAAAATCCCATCAGCCCCTTGAGGGGAGGTTAATGCAGGATCGATGGTATTGAGTTTTTGTATCGCAATATCTAATCCACCTGCTTTATAGATAATGGCAAACAGGAGAATAAATGTACCAAGCAGCATGACAAGGCCTTGTAAGGCATCGTTTAATACGCTAGCCCTAAATCCACCAATTGCGGTGTACAGCGCAATCGAGACTCCAAAAATAAGTAAGCCAAACTCATAAGGGATACCAGCTGCGGTTTCTAATAAACGTGCACCGCCGATAAATTGCACTGTCATGGCACCGATAAAAGCGACTAACAGGCTTAAACTGGCAAACCAGACGAGAAAACGGCTTTTATAACGCGCATAGAGCATGTCGTTTAAGGTAACGGCATTATAACGACGCGCTAAAATAGCAAATTTTTTCCCTAAGACCCCCAGAGAAAGCCAAATTGCAGGTAGTTGGATCATCGAAAGCAATACCCAACCAATACCATATTTATAGGCAGCACCCGGCCCACCGATAAAGGAGCTTGCACTAACATAAGTTGCAGTGATAGTCATGGCTAGCACGAAGCCACCCATTGAACGGTTACCCAAAAAATACTCGTTAAGAAACTCGCCTTTCTCGCGTTTGCGATAAGCATAAGCCGACAGCAGAAAGACCAGCAGAAGGTAGCCAATCAGTGGCACTATGACCTCAGTTTGCATCGTCATGCTCATCTCCTAACGGCATATCTTTGAAAAAATAGCGTACCATCAGATAGCACAGCAGAAAAAACAAAACAGGTAGGAATAAGCATGAAAGCTCAAACCAAAGCGGTAAACCAGTAATGCCTTGTGTGTTATCTGGTAAATAGGCGGTAATTAACCAACCCAACAAATATATAAAAGTTAAAATTAGGGCCCAAAGGGCTTCTTTGTGGGCCTGAACAAAACGTTTGTCCATCTGTTCTCCCAATCTTAATAGGGTTAAAAATGAATGGGAGGATTGTACGGGAAAGTGAGTATTGATTCAGTGAAAATTAATCACAAAGTTATAGGCTAGATTTGAGATGTGTTTATCTTATTGTTTTTAAACGTAAATAGGAATAAGCGAGGTGCGGGTTTTTAATCAAAAGACGGATCATAGGCAATAAAAAAGGCATAGTGATTAAACTATGCCTTTTCTGGTTAAGTGAAGAAAATTACTTCTCAGCTAAACCTAAACGTTTTTCAAGGTAGTGAATATTTGTACCACCTTTTTGGAAATTCTCATCATTCATAATGAACTGGTGCAGTTCAATATTGGTTTTAATACCATCAATGATAAGTTCCGCCAACGCATTTTTCATACGAGAGATCGCGATTTCACGTGTTTCACCATAAGTGATCAATTTACCAATCATTGAATCATAATGAGGTGGAACAGTATAACCTGCGTAAATATGCGATTCCCAACGTACGCCAAATCCACCTGGTGAGTGGAAGCGGGTAATCGTACCTGGGCTTGGCATGAAAGTTTTTGGATCTTCTGCGTTGATACGACACTCAATTGCATGACCATGAACGTTAATTTGATCTTGCGTTACTGATAAAGGTAAGCCAGATGCAATGCGTAACTGTTCTTTGATTAAGTCGATGCCTGTGATCATCTCTGTTACTGGATGTTCAACCTGAATACGGGTGTTCATCTCAATAAAGTAGAATTCACCATTTTCATACAGAAATTCGAATGTACCTGCACCACGATAGCCGATTTCAATACATGCGTTCGCACAGCGTTCGCCGATATTTTTACGGATTTCTGGGGTAATACCCGGTGCTGGTGCCTCTTCAACCACTTTTTGGTGACGACGTTGCATGGAGCAATCACGTTCAGCCAAATAGATTGCATTACCTTGACCATCAGCCATAACTTGAATTTCAACATGGCGTGGATTTTCAAGGTATTTTTCCATGTATACCATGTCGTTGCTAAATGCCGCTTTTGCTTCCGCTCGCGTCATTGTGATGGATTGTTCCAGCTCTTTTTCAGAACGAACAACACGCATACCGCGTCCACCACCGCCACCAGAAGCTTTGATGATAACTGGGTAGCCAATACGTTTAGCAATTTCAATATTTTTTGCAGTGTCGTTACCTAAAGGACCGTCTGATCCTGGTACACAAGGAACACCTGCTTTTTTCATCGCTTCAATAGCAGAAACTTTATCACCCATTAGGCGGATGGTTTCAGCTTTGGGGCCGACAAAAATAAAGCCTGAGCGTTCAACTTGCTCTGCGAAATCAGCATTTTCAGACAGAAAACCGTATCCTGGATGAATGGCTTGTGCGCCACTGATCTCAGCCGCTGCAATAATTGCAGGGATATTTAGGTAACTTTTTGCTGAAGCAGCGGGACCAATACAGATAGTCTCGTCTGCCAGCAGAACGTGTTTTAAATCACGGTCTGCTGTGGAGTGAACGGCAACTGCTTTGATCCCAAGCTCTTTACATGCTCTTAGGATACGCAGTGCTATCTCACCACGGTTGGCAATGAGGATTTTTTCTAGCATGGACCTGCCTCGTTATTCGATAACAAAGAGTGGAGCGTCAAACTCAACGTTGTCGCCATCTTGGCAAAGGATAGATTTAACAACACCCGCTTTGTCAGATTCAATCTGGTTCATCATTTTCATTGCTTCAACGATGCACAGAGTATCGCCTACATTGACTTGCTGACCGACTTCAACAAATTTCTTAGCTTCAGGGCTTGGTGAGCGATAGAACGTTCCGACCATTGGTGAACGAACAACATGACCGCTGATTTCTTGCGTTGGTGTAGCCGCTGGTGTTTCTGGCGCTACGGGCGCAACTGCATTTGCTAATGCAGGTTGAGGAGCCGCTGGTGCCGCAAAATATTGCTGAGGAGCCATTTGACCCTGAATACCAGAGTTACGACTAATACGTACTGACTCTTCACCTTCAGAGATTTCCAGTTCAGAAATGCCAGACTCTTCGACTAGCTCGATCAGTTTTTTAATTTTACGAATATCCATGAGTTGATTCCGTACTCTTTTTGATGTTTTTTATTAAGACAAACGGCTGACCGCTGCCTGTAAAGCAAACCGATAACCTTCTGCACCTAATCCACAGATTACGCCTGTTGCGATATCAGAGAGATATGAATGGTGGCGGAAAGGTTCCCGACTGTAGACATTGGACAGGTGAATTTCAATAAATGGAATATTCACCCCTAATAATGCATCACGCAGTGCAACACTGGTATGCGTGAAAGCTGCAGGGTTGATTAATATATAATCGACATTACCCCGAGCTGCATGAATTTTATTTATCAGCTCAAATTCAGCGTTAGACTGAAAATGACTGAGTTTCACATTTAATGCCTGAGCATCTGCTGACAAACTTTGAACGATATCATCCAGAGTTAAGTGTCCGTAGGTTTCCGGCTCTCTTGTTCCAAGCAGGTTTAGATTCGGACCATTCAGGAGCAAAATATGAAAATTTTCCGACATTATGCTTCTATCTCCGTCAATTCGTCAACGAAATGACAAAATAACCTGTGCTTTTCGTTTTGTCATCTTTTATTGTATCCAATGCTACGATACATATCACAAAGTCCGACATTATAGACATTTCACAGAAGATAACAGCAAAATACTGGTCTAATCAGGGAATGAAGGGTTTATTTTGATGAAAAGTTAAAAGTTTTTACAATATTGTAAACGTGAGAAAGCAAAATAAATAGGTGACTAAAAAATAATCATAACATCACGTTATTTATTGATGTCACTGGAAATCTGAGCTTCTTTGATGCTAGTCATCAATATATGTCATAAATGTGATTCAGATCACAATTTAACATCAGTTCGACACACAAAAGCGCTTATTCTGGCACTAATTAATGCGAATTAATGCCAAAAATAAGCAGACAAAAACGGGAGAATTAGAGTTTTACTAAGGTGCGGCCTGTCACTTGATTATCCATAATCATCTGAGCATAACGTGGAACTTCATCAAGTGTAATCTCTGTCATTGCTTGTTGATAGAACGTTTCTGGTAGTAATTTTAATAAACGTTGCCAAACTTGAGCGCGTTTTTCTGCTGGGAAATAAACAGAATCAACACCTTGTAAACGAACATTACGTAAAATAAAAGGCATGACGGTTGTTGGCAAAGAAAAACCACTCGCTAATCCACAAGCTGCCACTGTGCCGTTATAGTTTGTCTGTGACAAAATATTAGCAAGAATTTGCCCACCTACGGTATCAATTGCACCCGCCCAGCGTTGTTTATCTAAAGCTCTGCCCGCGGATTCAAACTCTTCGCGAGTGATGATATTTTTGGCACCAAGTTTGCGTAAATAGTCATGGTTGCTGGCTCTGCCACTTAATGCAGTAACTTGATAGCCTAATGCTGTTAGCAAACTAATGGCAGTACTTCCTACACCACCACTGGCTCCAGTGACTAAAATATCACCGCTTTCAGGTGTGATACCGCCTTGTTCTAAGGCCATCACACAAAGCATGGCAGTAAAACCCGCAGTTCCAATGATCATGGCATTTTTTAAAGAGAGTCCTTCTGGTACAACGGTTAAC
Source organism: Proteus penneri (assembly GCF_003144535.1). Taxonomy (GTDB): domain Bacteria; phylum Pseudomonadota; class Gammaproteobacteria; order Enterobacterales; family Enterobacteriaceae; genus Proteus; species Proteus penneri. The sequence continues at coordinate 27,527 of NZ_PHFJ01000013.1, forward strand.
CAATCACCTTTTACACCAGCCTTTTGTGCAAGACCTCCCCAGTGATTTTCACCTACTCCCCAGCCAGTTAATAAGACATGTTGACCAATGTGGAAACGAGGATCTTCGGTGTGATGAACAATACCTGAAAAATCGATACCTGGTATCATTGGGAATTGACGCAGGATTTTTCCTTTTCCGGTGATAGCAAGCCCATCTTTATAGTTAAGCGTTGAGTAATGAATATCGACAATAACTTCATGAATAGGAAGTGTTTTTTCATCAATGCTTTGTATGCTGGCACTGAGTTTTTTGTCATTTTGTTCTACTAATAATGCTTTCATTTTGACCCCTCACCGATTTCTATTTGTGTCATGATAGGTGATTTTTTAGATTTCGTCGTGATTGTGGACAATATCTATTGTAATAATGAGACAAATAATCCTTTTTTAGTGTATAAACGGGGAGTTCTACGTTTGTTGAAGCAGAGATTATTCTGAGTTTTATATCTTGGTAATTAGATAACATCGTTAATGGGGTACGATTGGATAAAAATTAGCATTTCTCTTTATTGTTCGAAACAAAGATAATGTGTTGCCTTAAAAGTATTCGAGGTGGGTACTTTGGTTGTTATCTCAGTCAACTTTGCCAATGAAATACCATTTAATATCAATAGAGTGATTGAGCTTATATAAATGAATAAATTTTATTTGAACTTGCAACGAGACTTTTGAGTCACAGTTTGGCAACGAAGTGAGATTTTTCTTTATTGATATGAACGTTGTTTGTATTGTTACATAAGTTAAATATGAACGGCGTAGGATCGAAATTATGCGTTAATCGTTCTAATTAGCCCCTTTTTATGCAGTTTTTTTCTGCTCCAATTGGGAAAAGTAACGTAGAATATTGTGCCTTTATGATTATTTACGTGTCCACTTTAATTTAAGTAGTGAATCGCGCCTTGTCGCTGCTTATTGTGGTTGATAGAGTAGACGGATTTTTCCGTCCCGGCTTGCAGGATTATCCTTTCGTATGTTTAAAAAATTTCGTGGCATGTTTTCCAACGATTTGTCTATTGACTTGGGTACCGCCAATACCCTTATTTATGTCAAAGGGCAGGGTATTGTTCTCGATGAACCCTCCGTTGTCGCTATTCGTCAAGATCGCGCTGGCACATCAAAAAGTGTTGCAGCTGTAGGGCATGAAGCGAAACAGATGTTAGGGCGTACACCCGGGAATATCGCTGCTATCCGTCCAATGAAAGACGGTGTGATTGCTGATTTTTATGTAACCGAAAAAATGCTTCAGCACTTCATAAAACAGGTTCATAACAATAGCTTTATGCGTCCAAGTCCTCGCGTATTAGTCTGTGTACCAGTAGGAGCCACTCAAGTAGAGCGCAGAGCTATTCGTGAATCAGCATTAAGTGCGGGGGCGCGTGAAGTGTTCTTAATTGAAGAACCTATGTCTGCGGCAATCGGTGCTGGTTTACCTGTTTCTGAAGCAACAGGTTCAATGGTTGTGGATATCGGTGGTGGTACAACAGAAGTTGCCGTGATTTCATTAAACGGTGTTGTTTACTCTTCTTCTGTTCGTATTGGTGGTGACCGTTTTGATGAAGCGATCATTAACTATGTGCGTCGTAACTACGGTTCACTGATTGGTGAAGCAACCGCAGAACGTATCAAACACGATATCGGTTCAGCTTATCCTTCTGACGAAGTCAATGAGATTGAAGTTCGTGGCCGTAACCTTGCAGAAGGTGTACCTCGTAGCTTTACATTAAACTCCAATGAAATCCTTGAAGCATTACAGGAGCCATTAACAGGTATCGTAAGTGCAGTCATGGTTGCATTAGAGCAATGTCCGCCAGAATTAGCCTCTGATATTTCAGAGCGCGGCATGGTGTTAACAGGCGGTGGTGCATTATTACGTAACTTAGACCGTTTATTAATGGAAGAAACAGGTATTCCTGTGATTGTTGCTGAAGATCCACTGACTTGTGTTGCTCGTGGTGGTGGTAAAGCATTAGAAATGATCGATATGCACGGTGGCGATCTGTTTAGCGAAGATTGAGACTAATTCTAACAAGGGAGAATGGATTCCCCCTTGGTGAGAATATTAACGCCTGTTCTTTTACTTCTCCGTGTGAGTGATCTTAGAGTTTATGAAGCCAATTTTTAGTCGGGGCCCTTCCCTGCAACTAAGATTAATAATCGCCGTGGTTGTCGCTATTTCTTTATTGATTGCTGATAACCGTATTGGTGCATTTTCTAAAGTCCGCCAGTATCTTGATACTGCTGTTAGTCCCTTCTATTTTCTTGCAAATGGCCCACGTCGTTTCCTTGATCAAATTTCAGAAACATTTGCCACACGTGAGCGTTTACAATTTGAGAATCAAGCGTTAAGAAAAGAGTTATTAGTTCGTAGCGGAGAAAGCCAATTACTAGAGCAATTTAAGCAAGAGAACGCCCGTTTACGAGAATTACTTGGTTCACCACTGCGCCAAAATGAACAAATGACAGTAACACAAGTACTGTCTGGTAATAGTACGCCGTATCGAGACCAAGTGGTTATTGATAAAGGAACCAACAATGGCGTCTATGAAGGGCAACCTGTTATTAGTGATAAAGGTGTTGTAGGACAAGTCATTGCCGTAAGTGAGCTTACGAGTCGTGTGCTATTAATATGTGACACTTCTCATGCATTACCTGTACAAGTTTTGCGTAACGATATTCGTGTTATAGCTTCTGGTGCGGGCTGTGCCGATGATTTATTGTTAGAAGCATTACCTGCCAATATTGATATCCGTGTAGGCGATGTTTTAGTGACATCAGGATTGGGGGGGCGTTTCCCTGAAGGATATCCTGTTGGTGTAGTATCTTCAGTTAAAGTAGATAATCAGCGAGCTTATTCCGTGATCAATGTTCGACCTTCAGCAGAGCTACAACGTTTACGCTATTTGCTTTTGTTATGGAATACATCAGATAAAACGGGAGAGCCTCCTCTGCCTTCAGAGGTTTATCACGCGGCGAATGAGCGTTTAATGCAACTGATGCCTCAAGTTTTACCTAATTATGAACAAGCAGGGCCTCCGCTTCCTCGTTCTATGTCTCAAGAGCCGTTAAGTAATACAGCTGAAGAAACTAACGGAACTGTGACGCCAGCGACAAATACGCCAGCCAATACCAATAATACAAGAAGTAGGTAGACACGATGAATCCATATCAAAGTCGTGGGCGTTGGGTTGTTTGGCTCTCTTTTCTTGTCGCATTAGTTTTACAAATTATGCCGTGGCCAGAACAGTTGGAAGTCTATCGACCTATTTGGCCCATGTTATTTCTTATTTATTGGGTAACAGCTATTCCTCACCGTGTCAGTGTCGGAACCGCATTTGTTTTGGGGATGATTATAGATTTAGTCCAAGGAACTACCTTGGGAGTCAATGCATTGGCCTATACTTTAGTGAGTTATGTCATCGCCTTTAAATATCAGCTTTTTTGTAATCTAGCGTTATGGCAACAAGCCTTAGTGGTGATGTTAAGTATTGTCGTTGTCGATCTTGCTGTATTTTGGGCGGAATTTTTACTTTCACCAGTGACTTTTCACCCTCAAGTATTCTGGAATAGTCCAGTCAGTGGTATTCTTTGGCCATGGCTTTATTTTTTGCTTCGCAAAATCCGTCACCAGTTTTTAGTTCACTAATTTATTGGATCATGGCGGTCTCTTTTGCGTTACCGTCATGAGGACATTATCTGTGACCACGCTTTACCTTGCTTCCAGCTCACCAAGAAGACGTGAACTTCTCGCGTTATTAGATGTTGAATTTAGTATTATCACGCCAGCAATTGATGAAATTTGGCAACAAGGTGAAAAACCAGAAGAGTATGTTCTTCGTTTGGCAAAAGAAAAATCACAAGAAGGTGTAAGACAAGCACCTTATGATTATCCCGTTTTGGGCTCTGATACTATTGTGGTTCATGATGGTCATATTCTTGAGAAACCTCGGGATAAATCCCATGCTGCGCAAATCCTACGTTCATTATCAGGCGCAACACATCAAGTGATGACAGCAATTGCTATCTCTAATAGAACACACACCTTGAGTCAATTAGTCGTCACACATGTCACTTTTAGAGAGATGACAGAGAGTGAAATTAGCGCGTATATTGAGTCAGGGGAGCCAATGGATAAAGCTGGCGCTTACGGTATTCAAGGAAAAGGAGGCCGTTTTGTTCAACGGATTGAGGGAAGTTATCATGCTGTTGTCGGATTACCTCTTGTTGAAACCGAAGCCTTGATAACTCAATTTTCGTCTCTAGCTAATGAGAAGGATATTTCATGACAGCAGAGTTATTAGTGAATGTGACGCCATCTGAAACTCGAGTTGCTTATATTCGTGGAGGCATACTTCAAGAAATTCATGTCGAAAGAGAAGCGAAACGAGGTATCGTCGGAAACATCTACAAAGGTCGGGTAAGTCGCGTATTACCCGGGATGCAAGCTGCATTTATTGACATCGGGCTAGATAAAGCCGCTTTTCTACATGCTTCTGATATTATGCCTCACACGGAATGTATCGCAGGTGAAGAGCAGAAAAAGTTTAATGTTCGTGATATTGCGCAACTGGTGCATCAAGGACAAGACTTAATTGTACAAGTGGTTAAAGATCCTTTAGGAACAAAAGGCGCTCGCCTGACCACGGATATTACATTACCTTCTCGCTATTTAGTCTTTATGCCTGGTGCATCTCATGTCGGTGTTTCTCAACGAATTGATAGCGAAGAAGAGCGCGAGCGTTTAAAGCAACTCGTTGAAGAGTATTGCGATGAAAATGGGGGGTTTATTATTCGTACAGCCGCCGAAGGTGTTGGCGAGCATGAAATTAAGCAAGATGCCGCTTTTCTTAAACGCTTGTGGAATAAAATTATTGAGCGTAAGAAAAGAAATAAAACCCGCATTCAAATTTATGGTGAATTAGCTTTAGCGCAGCGTATTTTACGAGATTTTGCTGGCTCTGAATTAGATAGCATACGTGTTGATTCTAAATTAACTTATAATCAACTACAGGAATTTATTGGTGAATACATTCCTGAATTAACCGCTAAACTTGAATTGCACCAAGGGAATCAGCCTATTTTTGATCTCTATGGCGTTGAAAATGAAATTCAACGGGCTTTAGAGCGTAAAGTTGAATTAAAGTCAGGCGGTTACCTCATTATCGATCAAACAGAAGCAATGACGACGATTGATATTAATACGGGAGCTTTTGTTGGTCATCGAAATTTAGAAGAAACCATTTTTAATACTAATATTGAAGCAAGCCAAGCTATTGCTCGTCAATTACGGTTACGTAATTTAGGCGGTATCATTATTATTGACTTTATTGATATGAATAATGATGAACATAAACGCAGAGTATTGGCGTCACTAGAACAAGCGCTAAGTAAAGATAGAGTGAAAACAACGATTAATGGTTTTTCTCAACTTGGCTTAGTGGAAATGACGCGTAAAAGAACGCGGGAAAGCCTCGAGCATGTTCTTTGTGATGATTGCCCAACTTGCCAAGGGCGAGGTACGGTAAAATCAGTTGAAACGGTTTGTTATGAAATCTTGCGTGAAATAGTACGTGTACATAAAACAATTGATGCAGATCGTTTCTTAGTTTATGCCTCCTCAGCAGTTGCAGAAGCCTTAAAAGGCGATGAGTCGCATGCATTAGCTGAGGTTGAAATTTTTGTTGGTAAACAAGTGAAAGTGCAAACTGAGCTACTTTATAGTCAGGAGCAATTTGATGTGGTGATGATGTAATGGATTCGCCTTCCTAATGAATATGATGGCAGAAAGGAGACAAAAATGAAGCGGCTGCCTAAATACCTGTTAGTGATAACAGTTTTTTGCCTCATCGTTTTTGCCTTGGTGTTAAGCGGGTTTCGCTATTTTCTGCCTCGTTTAGATAATTATCGCCCTGAAATAGAAACGTATTTAACAAAACAACTTAATAGCCCTGTTTCAATAACGAAAATTAATGGGGAATGGCAGAATTTTGGCCCTGATATTCAAGTAAAAGGGCTTAATATTAAGAATAAAGATGTCAACGTTAGCGCAGAAAAAGTGACTTTTTCTTTTGATGTGTGGCGTTCATTATTGACCCTCCGTCCCCATTTTCGTGAGCTGACCTTTGATCAATTAGATGTCAATTACCAACGTCCTATTTTTACTGGGCAAAGTGGCGATATTACACTAACTGCACCTGATGATATTTCTTCGCTTTTTCTTGAACAATTCGATCACTTTAAGCTAGTCAAAAGCCGTTTTATTTTTCTAACGCCTTCAGGTGATACCAGTACATTACATATTCCTGAGTTGATGTGGCTGAATCAAAAAAAACGCCACCGTGCTCAAGGTGAAGTTACCCTTGATACACCGATTAATCACTATGGTGGTTTAAAAGTTCGCCTCGACCTCTATACCACGAATGAAGGCTTAATTGATAATGGTAAGGTGTTTCTTACCGCTGATAATATTGATATTTCACCTTGGCTTAGCCAATGGGTAAAAAATAATAGTGGATTAGGTGAAGCCAAAGCCAGTTTGTCTAATTGGATTGAAATTACTCAAGGGCGTATTACTGGCAGTCAGTTGCAAATTCATCAAGGTGAAATGGACTGGCGTAGTGAAGGCACTTCACATGTATTAAATGTTGAAGACTTAATATTACGTATGAGAAGGCAAGAAAATGGTTGGCTTGCGGATGTTCCTTATACTCGAAAAATTACCATGGATGGTGAAGAGTGGCCTGATGGTTATTTAGCGGTTCTTTATCAACCAAAAGAAAAACAGCATGATGAAGCATGGCGTATTCGTGCCAAAAATATTGAGTTAGATAGGTTATATGCTGTATTGCCACTGTTCTCTTTTTTAACACCTGATTTTGTTCGTCAATGGCAGTATCGGCAATTTTCTGGTGTGGTTAATGATTTTGCCTTAGATCTCACACCGGAAAACTTTGAGCAAAGTGCAATTAATCTTTCTTGGAAAAATGTGAGTTGGAAACGTTGGCAAGAGATCCCATCAGTGCAACATTTCAGCGGGCAATTAAAAGGGAGCATGCAAAGTGGTGAACTTAACTTTGCCCTAGCGGACAGTGAAATAGACACCGGTAAATTGTTTAAAGCCCCCCCTGAATATTGAAAAAGGGAAAGGTACGATTTATTGGACTTATTCTGGAGATGACTTATCTCTTTGGAGTGAAGGATTAGATATCCAAGCCACATCAGCGTGGGTAGCGGGTGATTTTCGTTATGAGAAACAAGGTGAGGATCAGCGGCTTTCTATACTCTCAGGTGTAAGAGTGACCAATGCGGGAGATACATGGCGTTATCTGCCAGAAGAGTATGTTGGTAAAGCGTTAACACAATATCTCTCGGATGCAATTATTGCGGGTAATATCGACAATGGAACCTTTATTTTCCATGGTGATCCTGCCGATTTTCCTTTTGATAACCACAAAGGGTGGTTCCAAGTTTATGCCCCTGTTAAACAGGCTACGTTTAAATTTGATAGTGAATGGCCCGCATTATTTGATCTCGATATTAATCTAGATTTTAAAAATGATGGGTTATGGATGTCTTCTGCTCAAGCGAAAGTGGGTAAAGCAACAGCGACAAATTTAAGTGCAGTCATTGAAAGTTATCGACAAGAAAAGATCTTAATTAATGCGGATATTCAAGCCACAGGCGATGAGCTGAAAGAGTATTTTTTAGATTCTCAAATGGCGAGTATTGGTCATACGCTTGAAGAACTGAATGTGGCAGGAAAAATTAATGGTACATTGAAACTTGATATCCCATTTGATGGCGGTGAGGTTGTGGCTTCAGGTGATATTAATTTGAAAGATAATGATGTCACTTTGAATTTTATGGATACTACGTTAAAAGGTGTGAGTGGACAGTTTCGTTACCATAATGACAAACTTGAGAGCGATATATTAACGGCTAATTGGTTTGGGCAGCCTCTCGCTTTCTCATTTACCAGTCACAATGATATAGATAATTATCAGGTTGATGTTGACTTAAAAGGCCAGTGGGATATTCAAAAAATCCAAGGGTTACCTAGCGATATTCAACAGAAATTTAGTGGTGTATTTCCATGGAATGGCAACGTTAATGTTAAGATCCCCGAAAAAGGTGATGTTGATTATCAAGTTGATTTAACCGGAAATATCAATGCATTAAGTAGCAAGTTAACAGCACCTGAAACACAAGATTTAAAAAATTCACCGCCTATTGTTATTTCTGCAAGCGGTAATAGTGAAATGTTAACTGTGAATGCAAATGCTGAAAAACAGTGGAAACTTAATAGCCAATGGGGATTAGGTAAACAGCTTCGTTTATTGCAGGGTAACCTCGTTTCTTCTAGCCTTAAATTACCAGAGTTAAGTTCACAACAACGCTTAACCATAGCGCTTAAAGGATTAGAGGGTGATAAATGGTTGCCAACATTAACCGCATTTTCATCATTAACCCCTTCTGACAATGCAATAAGTTTCCCTGATAATGTGCATATCAGTTTGCCTGATTTAAATTTTGCAGGGCAAAAATGGAATAATCCTCAAACTGAAATTATGCGCGTTAAAGAAGGTGTAAAATTTGCATTTTCAGGAAGTGAACTACGAGGTGATGTATTTATTCCTGAAGTATCAACACCTTGGAAAATAAATATTAATTATCTTTATTTTAATGGTACTTCTATAGTTCAAGAAGAGAAGCCATTAAAAATGGCAAATGTTTCTGATCCCAATATCTCGAAGTTTTCAGTGAAAGATATTCCTTCTATTGATTTTGAATGTCAGGAGTGTTGGGTTAATGGTCTGCTTTTAGGAAAAATTGAAGGTTCGTTAAAACAAAATCAGGGAGCTTTATTTTTAACTGACGGTAAATTAGAAAATAGCAGCGGCGAATTGTCGGTTAATGGAGTGTGGTCTGAAGATAAGAAGGGCAATAATACAACAAAATTAATAGGAAAATTAAAAGCCGGAGAAATTGACGAAATGGCGGCCTATTTTGGTTACATTATCCCGATTATTCAGTCCCCACTTGTCGCTGAGTTCTCATTACAATGGCGTAATACACCGTGGAACTTTGAATTGGCTACTTTGCAAGGTGATATTAAATCAACGTTGGGTAAAGGACGTATAGAAAAAGTCAATGTAGGACAAGCGGGTAAATTACTACGATTGGTGAGTTTTGATGCACTTTTACGCAAATTACAGTTTGATTTTAGAGATACTTTCAGTGAGCATTTTGAATATGATTCGATTAAAAGTGAAATTACGATTAATCAAGGTATTATGAATGCAGAGAGTGTACGTGTTGATGGTGTTATTGCTGATATAGCGATAAGTGGGAAAGTGGATTTACTTGAACGAAGCATGGATCTACAAGTTGTTGTCACCCCTGAGATTTCAGCTACAGTCGGTGTTGCCACGGCTTTCGCAATAAACCCAATTGCAGGCGCCGCAGTGTTTGCGGCATCAAAGGTTCTGGGGCCACTTTGGAGTAAGATTTCAGTTATCCGTTATCATGTGACCGGAACTATGGAACAACCCAAAATTGACGAAGTACTGCGTCAGCTTAAGGAGAATCAGGCGTTATGAAAAAAGTTAATGTCGCACTTTTGCAACTTTGTAGCGGAAAAAACACAAAAAATAATCTGGCGCAAATCGAGCAACAGATTAAGCAATTACCCGATTCAGTGAAGCTGGTATTAACACCTGAAAATGCGTTACTTTTTTCAAACTCTAAAGATTACCATAAACACGCTGAAATTCAGGGTGATGGGCCGTTACAAAATGCGATTGCAAAAATGGCTCAGCGTTACAAAGTGTGGATCTTAGTCGGTTCTATGCCTTTGATTAGTCGAGACTCTCCAGATCAAATTACCAGCAGTAGTTTGGTGTTTGATGATGAGGGGGTTATTCGTGCTCGTTATGACAAAATTCATATGTTTGATGTCAGTATTGATGACGAGCAAGGCGAATATAACGAATCTTCTATTTATCAACGTGGTGAGCGCCTAACAGTCGTTGATACTCCCGTTGGGAAATTAGGTTTAACAATCTGTTATGACTTACGCTTCCCTGGTATTTTCCAAGCATTAAGAGAAAAAGGAGCAGAGATAATCTCTGTACCAGCAGCATTTACCCGTTTAACAGGGAAAGCGCACTGGGAGCCTTTATTACGCGCTCGCGCGATTGAGAATCAGTGTATTATCTTAGCGCCTGCACAAGTGGGTACACATGATACGCGCCGGACTTGGGGCCATACCATGGCGATTGATGGTTGGGGTAAAGTGTTGAAGAAGAACCCTGATGCGGTCAGTGCGTTAACGCTCAATGTTGGTGTTGATAGTTTACACGGTATGCGTGAACAGATCCGGGTCGTGAAACATAACCGTTTTCGCCCGAAACTGACCCACTTAATCAAAAAAGTTAAGGATAAAGAAGAATTATGAGTTTAGCTGTTGTCAGCGAAAGTCTGTTGGAAGCAAACAAACTTAGTTTAGATGATTTAGCATCAACACTAGAGCAGCTTGCACAGCGTCAAATTGATTATGGTGATCTTTATTTTCAGTCAAGTTATCACGAGGCTTGGGTACTTGATGATCAGATTATTAAAGATGGCTCTTACAATATTGATCAAGGTGTTGGCGTTAGAGCAATTTACGGTGAAAAAACCGGTTTTGCTTATGCCGATCAACTCACGCTCAATGCACTGAATCAAAGTGCGCATGCTGCGCGAAGCATTGTTCAGGCTAAGGGTAATGGTCGTATCCATACTTTAGGTGCTATTCAACATTCTCCGCTGTACAGCTTAAACGATCCTCTGCAAAGCCTCTCTCGTGAAGAGAAAATTGCGTTACTGCATGAGGTAGATAAAGTCGCTCGCGCTGAAGATAAACGCGTTAAACAAGTGAATGCGTCATTAACGGGTGTTTATGAACATGTGCTGGTGGCTGCAACTGATGGTACTTTAGCAGCCGATGTGCGTCCTTTAGTTCGTCTTTCAGTTAGTGTGCTGGTGGAAGAAGATGGCAAACGTGAACGTGGTGCAAGTGGCGGTGGTGGTCGTTTTGGTTATGACTACTTCTTGATGAAAGCTGATGGTGAAAGCCACGCTGTGACTTATGCGCGTGAAGCGGTACGGATGGCATTAGTCAATTTATCAGCAATTGCTGCACCGGCTGGAACAATGCCTGTGGTACTAGGCGCAGGATGGCCAGGTGTGTTATTACATGAAGCGGTGGGTCATGGTTTAGAAGGTGATTTTAATCGTCGTGAAACCTCTGTTTTTTCGGGGCGCCTTGGTGAAAAAGTGACTTCTGAGCTTTGTACCATAGTTGATGATGGCTCAATTGAAGGTCGTCGAGGCTCTGTTGCTATTGATGATGAAGGTGTTCCGGGTCAATACAATGTGTTAATCGAAAACGGCATCTTAAAAGGTTATATGCAAGATAAGATGAATGCTCGTTTAATGGGGGTTGCGCCAACAGGCAATGGTCGTCGTGAGTCTTATGCGCATCTTCCTATGCCTCGTATGACCAATACTTACATGTTAGCGGGTAAATCGTCACCAGAAGAGATTATTGCGAGTGTTGATCGTGGTATTTACGCACCAAACTTTGGTGGCGGTCAGGTTGATATCACATCAGGTAAATTTGTTTTCTCAACTTCAGAAGCTTATTTAATCGAGAATGGAAAAATAACGAAACCAATTAAAGGGGCAACACTGATTGGTTCAGGTATTGAAGCCATGCAACAGGTTTCTATGGTAGGTAATGATCTTGCGTTAGATAAAGGGGTTGGTGTTTGTGGTAAAGAAGGACAAAGCCTTCCTGTTGGTGTAGGGCAACCTACCTTGAAGCTTGATAAGATCACCGTAGGTGGTACAGCTTAATTTTTTTTATAGTGATTTATATGTATTCATTAAACTCCATCTTTTGATGGAGTTTTTTATCTCAGCAACAGTAAAGGTGCTAATTTATGGGTAAACGTTTATTACCAGTTATTATTGTTATTGCTGTTTTATTTGGTGTTCTTTATAAAGGTTTACTTCCAGAAACGACAGTATCGTCCTCTTCAACGTCCGTTTCTGTTCCAACATCATCGAGCAATAACAGCAATAAATCAGCGCAAATCCCACTCTCTATTGATGAAAAAACACAAGCTAATGCTGTGGCTAATTATTTACAACGTCATCAACAGTTACCGAGTTTTTATCTCACTAAAAGACAGGCAAGAGAACAAGGCTGGAATGCGAAAGAAGGCAATTTATGTGAGGTTTTGCCAGGAAGAGCAATTGGGGGCGATCGTTTTATGAATCGTGAAAAACAGCTACCAGAAGAAGCGGGACGCCAGTGGTATGAAGCTGACGTGAATTATCATTGTGGTCATCGTGGTAGTGATAGATTGCTCTATTCAAATGATGGGCTGATTTATCTCACTACCGATCATTATCGTACAATGACAAAGGTTGCCCCTTAATGAAACAAGTTGTTTTTGATTTTAAGATGCTGGCAGATAGAGACGCCTTTTATCGGGATTTTGCATTGCAATTTCAGCTAGATGAGCATTTTGGTAATAACTTAGATGCATTATGGGATGTGTTAATGGGAGAAATTGAATTGCCAGTCAGTATTGTTTTTAAGCATTTTCCTCATTATTCTCGTGATTTTCAACCTTTGGTGGAATTGATGCAAGAAGCACAAAATGAGCTTGGTAAAGACGTATTGAGCTTTCATTGTGAGCATAAAATACAAAAGTAATTCAGAGTAGAATTAAGCCCTGAAAATCGCAGTGAGGCTGAGTTTACACTGCGTTTTCAGGATACTCAGGTTTTATGCTGATTCCGATAAATCTTTTAGATATTGAAACAATAAGCGGAATGATTTCGGTGGCTTATTGGCTTCTTTTTCTTTTTTTGCATTACGGATCAGTGTGCGTAATTGTTGGCGATCAGCCATTGGATAAAGCGCAACAACTTCTTCAATCACTTCATTGCCACCTTCGATAAGGCGAATTCGCAGATCTTCAAGTTTATGTAACACTAAGATCTGTTGATTGTGGCGGTTTTTTAGTTTATCGAGCGCTTGGCGGATTGGTTCTTCATCCACATTGCGCAGTAGCTTTCCAATATATTGAATTTGGCGACGGCGTGCTTCACGTTGTACTTTTTGTGCTAGTTGAATAGAAGATAATAATTTTTCATCTAATGGCACACGTTCTAGTTCTTGAGCACTTAATTCAACTAATTCAGTACCCAGTTTTTTGAGTGCTTCAGCGTCACGTTTAATTTCGCTTTTGCTGACCCAGATGATTTCGTCCTCTTCTTCCTCTTCTGACGATGTATCGTCGAATTCAGGATTGAGGTAATGCCACTCTTCAGGCTGCTTTGCCATAATAAAATTCCTGTTGCAGAGTAAGCCGGGAGTGTGATTTGGTGAATGACCAAAAGCCCGACGGGTGATAACATTCATATATCTTCTATTGTAACTGGGAAAATCGCTTGTTGACCACCTGTCAATTGATTTACTTTGCTAAAAATAAGTAAAAAGTGATGTTCTCCTTAGGAAAAATGGTTTTCAATGAATAATTCAGATCAGGTAAAACAGCTTGAAGACGCTGTCTCTCTCGCATTAGAGCTGGCATCAAAACAGTGTGATGGTGCTGAAGTCGCTATTAATAAATCAACGGGGATTAGTGTCAGTACACGTTACGGTGAAGTTGAAAATGTGGAATTTAACAGTGATGGCGCGTTAGGCATTACGGTTTATCAACAACAACGTAAAGGCAGTGCTTCTTCTACCGATTTAAGTCCTGATGCGATTAAACGCGCTGTACAAGCCGCTGTGGATATTGCACGATACACTTCAGCTGATCCATATGCAGGGCCTGCGGATCAAGATTTATTAGCGTTTGATGCGCCTTTCCTTGATCTTTACCATCCTGCCGAAATTACGGCAGATAAAGCGATTGAATTAGCATCAAGAGCAGAAAAAGCCGCGTTAGACAGTGATAGTCGTATTATTAATACTGAAGGAGGCAGCTTTAATAGCCACAGTGGGACCCGTGTATTTGGTAATAGCCTGGGTTTATTAAAAAGCTATTCATCTTCACGCTATTCTATGTCGAGTTGTGTTATTGCCCGTGATGGTGAAGATATGGAGCGCGACTATGCTTACACCATTAGTCGTCGTTTTGATGATCTTGAATCACCTGAGTGGGTAGGTCAAGAGTGCGCCCGTCGTACTTTATCACGCCTTGCACCTCGTAAACTCCCAACCATGAAAGCCCCTGTTATTTTTGCTGCTGATGTTGCGACAGGTATTTTTGGTCATTTAGTTGCAGCAATTAGCGGTAGCATGATTTACCGTGAATCTTCTTGCCTACTCGATAGTTTGGGCAAACAAATTTTTCCTCAATGGCTCAATATTCAAGAGCGTCCTCACTTAATGAGAGGTTTGGCATCAACACCATTTGATAGCGAAGGTGTGCGCACAACTGATGCTGACATTATTAAAGATGGCGTATTACAAGAGTGGTTATTAACTACCTATTCAGCAAGAAAGTTAGGTTTAAAAAGCAATGGCCATGCTGGTGGTATTCATAACTGGTATATCCCAGGACAAGGCCTATCATTTGATGCACTGCTAAAAGAGATGGGAACCGGGCTAGTTGTTACAGAATTGATGGGGCAAGGCGTCAGTACCGTGACGGGTGATTATTCTCGTGGAGCAAGCGGTTTTTGGGTTGAGAATGGTGAAATTCAGTATCCTGTTAGTGAAGTGACTATTGCTGGTAATTTAAAAGAGATGTGGGCAAACATTGCTACTATGGGTGATGATATTGAGATGCGCAGTAATGTTCAGTGTGGATCGTTGTTATTACCAGAAATGAGTATTGCCGGTGAGTAAATTTTAGATACTTATCGCAACCTTTAATCTCAGCCCGCAATGGGCTGAGATATCGCGTTTATCAGTGTGCTTTTCAATTTGAGAAGATAAAAATAAGACGCGAACCTTCAGCTCTGCTTAACGGTGTAATTCACCCGCAGCTTCAGGTTGGTATAGAATTTCTAATACTTTAACCTTAGTTTCAAGGCCATTAGGCAGCTTCCAACTGATCTCGTCATCAATTGCTAAACCCAGTAGTGCAGCACCCATTGGGGCCATGACTGAAAGTTCAGTGGCGCTATCTTTTAATGAAGCGGGATACACTAAAGTACGAGTACGCTCTTCATTATTTTTTAAGTCCATAAAGCGGACTTTGCTGTTCATTGTGACAATATTAGCAGGGATATCAGCTGGTGTAACAATGTCAGCACGATCTAATTCTTCATTCAATGCTTCAGCAATCGGGCTATCTGCAAATGCCGGTTGCTCTAGCAATGAATCTAAACGTTCAGCATCAAGTTCGTTGATGATAATTGTTGGCTTTGTCATACCATACTCCAATTTATTCCAATGCAAAACAACACCCCCACGGGTGAGGTGGGGGTGTTGTTAAACTCATATAAGAGATAATAGGCGGTTCTGTATAAAAAAGAAAGAGACAGTGATCACAGTCTCTTTCTGGTTATTTAGTTAAGAAATGCTAATCTATTGTTTTCTATTATGATTATTCTTCATCAAACCCTGATTCAAATAATGCGATAATAGCATCAATAGCTTCATTTTCATCACTACCAGTCACTTCTATATCAATTTGACTGCCTTGCTCTGAATCTAACATTAGCATAGCAATCACACTATCCGCTTGAGCTTCAACCCCTTCGTTGTTACGTAAAATGACGGTTGATTGAAATGTTTTGACTAAATCAAATAATTTCATTGCAGGTCTTGCATGCATACCGAGCCGATTTTTAATCGCAACTTGTCGATATTGGGTCATTTGCGTTTTTCTAGCGTTCTGTGACGTGATTGTACGTTTTTCCCTCTAGAGCGGAAATAATCGGCGAGTTGCTCAGCAACATAAACTGAACGGTGTTTACCCCCCGTACAACCAATTGCAACTGTCAAATAACTACGATTATTGGTTTCTAACATCGGCAACCAAAGTTCAAGATAGCTTCTAGTTTGATAAATAAAGTTATGAACTTCAGTGTGTCTATCTAAAAATGCCGCAACAGGGCGATCAAGACCTGTCATTGGGCGCAGTTTAGGATCCCAATGTGGATTGGGTAAGAATCGCACATCAAAAACATAATCCGCATCAATAGGAATACCATGTTTAAAACCAAAGGATTCAAAGACCATTGTCAGCTCACGTTCACGTTTACCTAATAAACGAGTCCGCAGCATTTCTGCAAGCTCATGAACTGACATCTCAGAGGTGTCAATGATGAGATCAGCACGTGATCGCAATGGCTCAAGCAGATCACTTTCGGTATCAATTGCCATTTCTAATGAAAGGTTTTTGGTCGAAAGTGGGTGCAAGCGTCGTGTATCACTATAACGACGAATTAAAGTATTTCTATCTGCGTCTAAAAATAAGAGTTGTGGAGAATATTCAGCGGGTAAACTTTCTAGCGCTTTTTCGAAGATCTCCGGCGACTCAGGCATATTTCGGACATCAATACTGACTGCGGCAGCAGAAGCATCACGTTCAGCCAGTGTTTTTGCGAGCTCCGGTAAAAGATCAACAGGTAAGTTATCAACACAATAAAATCCCATGTCTTCAAGCGCACGCAAAGCGACTGACTTACCTGAACCAGAGCGTCCGCTGACTATCATCAGCACCATGAGGTAGCTCCCCTATAATTTCCCAGTGATGAATATCATTCCACTGTATGCTATTCGCGTCCCATTAAACCCATAGGGGTTATTCTGTGATAATCTGATAAAGCTCTTCATCACTTTGTGCGGAGCGTAGTCGGCGACATAAATTTTTGTCTGCCAACTGTTTTGCAATTAAAGACAGTGTGTGTAAATGTTCCTTACATTGTGTCGCAGGAACGAGTAATGCGAACAACAAGTCGACAGGTTGATTATCAATAGCGTCGAAGGCAATAGGTTCGCTTAGGTGAAGAAACACACCAACTACTTTTTCTGTTTCATCACTTTCAATACGTCCATGAGGGATTGCTAAACCACCCCCAATCCCTGTTGTACCGACTTTTTCACGCGTCAGTAAGGCTTCAAATATCAGCGTTTCGGGTAAATTAAGTGCTTTTGCCGCATTTTCACTGATAATTTCTAACGCGCGCTTTTTACTCGTGCAATGTACATCATTATGTGTACATGACAGAGAAAGTACGTCGCTAATATTCATCTTTGTATCGTTGTTCATTGTCTTATTCACTTAGACCAGCAAACCAGATGCCACAAAGTGACATCTGGTTTTTCGTTACTGATATTGATTAGGCGTTGGTTTAAACCGAGTCATAAACAACGCAGTAACTTCGCCGATTGTATCCCCATTTTACAATGGGAAATGAATTAATGTTGTCTCAGTTTATCTTTGTGTTTGGTTAATTGACGAGCCAGCTTATCCATTAATCCATCAATTGCTGCGTACATATCTTCTGCTTCTGCAGAGGCATGTAATTCACCGCCATTAACTTGAATGGTCGCTTCCGCGATTTTATTCACTTTCTCGACTTTCAGGATAACCTGAACGTTATTAATTTTGTCAAAGAACTGAGGTAATTTCGCGCTTTTTGCTTTGACGGTATCACGCAGAGCATCAGTTAATTCAATATTATGACCAGTGATTTGAAGTTCCATAGTGTCTTCCTTCTCAATTATGCTCAAACCAACTCTTTACGTTGATTTGAAGGCGGGATGGATAATGACTCTCTATATTTCGCAACAGTGCGTCGAGCAACTTGTATACCAAGTTCTGCGAGCATATCAGCCAGTTTACTATCACTAAGTGGTTTCGCTGGATTTTCTGCTGCGATGAGTTTCTTCACTAAAGCCCTGATTGCTGTTGAAGAGGCTTCGCCTCCGCTATCAGTATTCACATGGCTAGAGAAAAAATACTTCAATTCGAAAATTCCTCTCGGGCAATGCAAAAATTTTTGCGTTGTCACTCGAGAAATGGTGGATTCGTGCATTTCAACCTGTTCAGCAATATCTGCTAACACAAGAGGCTTCATATGCTCTTCACCCAATTCGAAAAATGCCTGCTGTGTGTCAACAATGCAATGAGCGACTTTTAATAATGTCTCATTACGGCTTTCTAAACTTTTTATCAGCCATTTGGCTTCTTGTAAATTGTCACGAATAAATTTTCCATCGCTTTCATTTTGAGTTGATTGACCCAATGCTGCATAAGTCTCATTTATTCGTAGGCGAGGAATGCTATCTGTATTTAACTCAACTTGCCAGCGTTCACCTGATTTTTTTACCAGTATATCTGGGATAACATACTCTGACTCGCCTGTATCAATACTTAATCCAGGTTTAGGATCAAGTGATTGAATGATCTCAATAACAGATTTAAGTGTCTCTTCGCGTAACTTCGTTTGACGCATCAATTGACGAAAATCACGGTTGCCTAGCAATTCTAAATATTGGCTAATGACTAACTGCGTTTCTTTAAGATAGGGTGTTTCTGTTGAAAAAGCGGATAGCTGAATCAAAAGACACTCTTTTAAATCGCGTGCAGCAACACCAATAGGATCAAAGCGTTGAATACGTTTTAATACGGCTTCAACTTCATCAAGCTCTATCTCATCATCGCCCATTCCAAGCAGGATGTCATCTGTTGTAACAGTTAAATATCCTGTTTCATCAACTGCATCGATAATACTTATGGCAATTGCTCTGTCTGTTTCTGTAAACGGAGTGAGATCCGCCTGCCATGTTAGATAATCTTGTAATGAGGCTGTTGTTTCACCTTGATACAGTGGCAGCTCATCATCCATATAGTCATTACTGGTACCAGAAGGCGTGCCCGCAGTGTAGATTTCTTCCCATTGAGTGTCTAATGGGAGATCGTCAGGCATCTCTTTTTGTTCTAAAGCGTCCAGCGTGTCAAACTCTTCAACGTCGTTTTCAGTTGTTGTTTCTGTTGTAGAGTCAGATTGATTTTCTGTATGAGAGGTATCATCTGAAACGGGATCTTGTTGATCGTCGTCTTGTTCGAGAAGAGGGTTAGATTCAAGCGCTTGCTGAATTTCTTGTTGTAATTCAAGCGTCGAAAGTTGCAACAAACGAATAGCCTGTTGTAGCTGTGGCGTCATTGCCAGTTGCTGACTAAGACGAAGTTGCAAACTTTGTTTCATAATAATGCGATGAGTCCTTTGCTGTTGTCATCCATGACAGAGTAAAAGTGAATCAAAGATTACAGGCGGAAGCCTTCACCTAAGTAAACACGTTTAACTTGCTCATTTTCAAGAATTTCTTCGGGTGAACCATGAGCGATAAGGTGACCTTGGCTGACGATGTAAGCACGTTCACACACATCTAATGTTTCACGAACATTATGGTCAGTAATCAGTACACCTAATCCATAATCACGTAGATGCTGGATAATTTTTTTAATATCTAATACCGAAATAGGGTCAACACCCGCAAAAGGTTCATCTAATAAAATGAATTTAGGGTTTGCGGCCAATGCTCGTGCGATTTCAACGCGGCGACGTTCACCCCCCGATAATGATTGTCCTAAGCTGTTACGTAAATGGCTGACATTAAACTCTTCTAGCAGTTCTTCTGCGCGATCTTTTCGTTCTTCAGGCGTTAAATCATGGCGGATTTCTAAGATCCCCATAATGTTGTCATAAACGCTTAAGCGTCTAAAAATAGATGCCTCTTGAGGAAGATAGCCAATGCCTTTACGTGCTCGTTCATGTAACGGTAACAGCGTAATGTCTTCATCATCAATTGTAATACTACCAGCATCACGAGCGACAATGCCAACAACCATATAGAATGTGGTTGTTTTACCTGCACCATTTGGTCCAAGTAAGCCGACAATTTCACCTGAATTAACGTTCAGGCTTACATCACCGACAACGGTGCGCCCTTTGTATGCTTTTGCTAAATTTTCAGCTTTTAACAGCGCCATAAAGTGTTACTTACCTTTGTTGTTAACACCAGGGCCTTTCTCTTGCAACTGGGAAGGCAGTAAAACAGTAGTCACTTGTTTACCTTTACCGCTAAAAGCTTCCATTTGCTGAGTTGGGACGAGATAAGTGATCTTATCACCGGTGATATTACTGTCTAATTGTTCAAGATAGGCTTTACCCGTTAAGGTCATTAACTCTTTATCCATTTCATAGGTCATCTTGTCGCCACGACCTTTGATTGGTTTGCCATCATCTTGTAACTGATAAAAAGTTACGGGATTACCAAATGCTTCTATAACGATTTTTTTGGAGTCACCACCTGGGCGTGTGACAACAACTTTATCAGCACGAATGTCGATAGATCCTTGTTTGATCACAACATTTTGTGTAAAGGTTGTGACGTTCTTTTCTAGATCAAGCGATTGTTTCTCTGAGTTCACAACAATAGGTTGTTGTGTGTCATCTTTAAGCGCCATCGCAGGTACACTTATCGCTAAAAGTGTGCCGATAATCAGTGTATTACGGATTTTTTGATTCATTAGGGATCTCATAATAGGTGTTTACCTTTTCAATCAGCTCTGCACGTTTCTCGCGCAGATTGCCTCGCATTTTTAAGCCGACTGATTTCAGTCCGACGCCGATAATAGTCACTTCATCATCAGAGGAAACATCCTGTGTGTCCAAATTTGCGATAGCGTTATCTGTGCTTATTCTCTGTAGTTGAGAGTCATCCGTTAAGCTATCAATTTGAACATCGCCATAAAGATAGAGCATTTTACTGTTTGTTAGCTTGGCTTTATTGGCGCGTACCGTCCATGTTGCATCCCCTGTCGGTGAATAGGTGGTTAAGACAGGGTTAGTAAACCACGTAAACTTTTGCTGAGCATAATTTTTGACATCATCAGCAACAAGTTTATATCCGAGTATACCCGTTGGCTCGTAAACAAAAGATATCGATGATTTGGATTGATAGGTTGGCTGACCATCTTCAACAATCGCACCATCACCGAGTTCAGTGTTATTAGTGTAGTTCCAGCCAATCAGCCCAAGGGCGATAATGGCAAGAATTAAGGTAAACCAGGATTTTAATTTATTCATTCTGTGTCGTTATACGTTAAATCGAAAGACCTTTAGCGTCTTCAAGCCGACCTTGCGCTAAAAGGATTAAATCACACAATTCTCGTACTGCACCACGACCACCCGCAATGCGGGTTACATAATTAGCACGAGGTGTAAGTAATGGATGAGCATCAGCTACGGCGACAGAAAGTCCCACTTTTTCCATTACAGGTAAATCAATCAGGTCGTCACCAATATAGGCTGTTTGTTCAGGTTCAAGGTTTAGTGTATCTAACAGTTGTTGATACGCCAAAAGCTTATTATGCTGACCTTGGTAAAGATATGTAATGCCAAGGGTTTTAGCACGATCTTCTAACAGTTTAGATTGACGACCTGTAATGATAGCAACCTCAATGCCTGATGTAAGCAAACAACGGATGCCATATCCATCACGGACATTAAAGGCTTTTAATTCTTCGCCATTATTACCCATGTAAATAAGTCCGTCAGACATCACACCATCAACATCACAAATCAGCAATTGGATTTTTTCTGCTTTTTTGATGATTTGCTGACTTACCGCACCATAACAAGTTTCTATCATTGTATTCATTTTTATCCTTCGAACGTTATGAATATCTTATACAACACCCGCTTGTAATAAATCATGCATATGTAAAACACCTAACAGGATATCACTATCTTGTTCTGTGACTAATAGCGAGGTGATATGTTTTGCTTGCATTAAATTTAGTGCTTCAACGGCTAAACAATCAGGGCGAATACGAATACCGCCTTTTGTCATCACATCTGAGATTTTGGCATTGTTCAGATCTATCCCTAAGTCAAATATTCTCCGTAAATCACCGTCAGTAAAGATACCGTTGATCTGCATGCTATCATCGCAAATAACGGTCATACCTAATTTTTTACGGGTTATTTCGACAAGTGCTTCACGTAAAGTGGCATCTTTAGTGACACGTGGAATATCTTCCTCTTTATTCATTAAATCACTGACATGAAGGAGTAATTTACGGCCTAATGCACCACCAGGATGAGAAAGGGCAAAATCTTCAGCGGTAAAACCACGAGCACGTAAAAGAGCGATCGCTAGCGCATCCCCCATTACCAAGGTTGCTGTTGTACTGGTTGTTGGTGCAAGACCTAAAGGACAAGCTTCTTTAGGGACTTTGATACAAAGATGAATATCAGACGCTTTCCCCATTGTACTTTGAGGCGTGCGTGTCATACAAATCAGTGTTATCTGTTTACGTTTCAGTACCGGAATAAGTGCGAGGATCTCACTGGCTTCACCTGAGTTTGAAATCGCTAGAACGATATCTTTTTCTGTTACCATACCTAAGTCGCCATGGCTTGCTTCACCGGGGTGAACAAAAAAAGAAGGTGTTCCTGTGCTAGCGAATGTTGCGGCAATCTTATGTCCAATATGACCAGATTTACCCATTCCCATGACAATAACTCGACCTTGGCAGTGAAAAATTTTTTCACAGGCAAGAGTGAAATCATCATTAATGTATTGTTCTAGTTCAGCTAATCCATCACGTTCAATATGAAGAACCTTTTTTCCTGCTTGCTGAAAATCAAACTCGGTCATTTTTTTGTACCATTTATTTTAGGTTAAGAGAGAATGTGCGACGCACAACACCGTAATATAAATAATAAAGCAAACTAATAAGAATATCCCTTTTCCGCGGTTGAGGCGTTGCTTTCGCCCTAATGAAAAGAGAGAAAACAGTAAACTGGCCACACCAAGTACAGCAAAACTAAAATAAAAAGTGTTGATATTAAATGTGCTTGGTGAAAGTAATGCTGGCATTCCTAAAACAAATGTCAGGTTGAAAATATTAGCACCTATAATATTCCCTAAGGCTAATTCATTTTCACGTCTGAGTGCGGCCACGATAGTCGTTGCTAATTCAGGTAAACTTGTACCAATGGATAGCAAGGTTAAACCAACAAAAAAGCCACTAAAATGATACTGTTGCATTAGAATAAAGACATTGTCTAATATCATTTGAGTTGCAACTGGAATAATCAGTAACGCAATAACAACCCAAAAAAGGGCAACAGAATTACGGGGATTTGTCTGTAATTCAAAACGCGTTAAGGTTTCTAAAGGTAACACGTGGCGCTCTTGTGTTAGTGTTTTATGCATTGTTTTTATCATGAGAAAAATGGATGCAAAACCAATAAAAAAGAGCAGAGTGCCTTCTCTAAGCCCTAGCTCTCCGCTAGAAACAATAATGCCAACGAGCATGATGACGATAATCATCAATGGAAGCTCTTTTTTTAGCACTGCGGACTGAATGCTCATGGGGTAAATCATTGCGCCAATACCCGCGATAAGGAGAAGATTGGTGAGTGTAGAGCCAATAGCTGTCCCGATAGCGATATCAGGTAAATTATGAACTGCGGCATCCGTTGAAATAAAAAGCTCAGGTAGTGAAGTCCCTGTACCAACAATTAAGATACCGATAACAGCGGGGGGGGATTTTTAACGATTGCGCAAAAACACTCGCACCATAAACTAATCGGTCTGATGCATAAACGAGTAACATCAACCCAAGAATTAAAAGAGACAAAGTAATCAACATGCCATCAGTTTTCCAACAATGAGCGAATAAAGAAAAAACCAATAAGACAGGGCTGATAAAAAACATATTGTCAAAAGGTTTTGCTAATTAACCATATTTTGACTAGCCAAGCACGAAAAGTAAAATTAACCGTGCAATAAATTGCTAAATAGTGGTGATTTCTTTGTAACATAGTGAATGACCTGCCAAAATAGTGTAAAAATTCGTTTATGCAGACAGGCTTGAGGATGTTTTATTCATGAACGCACAATCTGACAATTTAATTGAAGTGCGCAATATGAACTTCACTCGCGGTAGCAGAAAGATCTTCTCTGAGATCAATCTTGTGGTACCGAGGGGAAAAGTGACTGCAATTATGGGCCCTTCAGGGATTGGTAAAACAACCTTGTTACGCCTAATGGGAGGACAAATCCTTCCAGATAGTGGTGAAATTTGGTTTGATGGCGACAATATTCCTGCGCTATCACGTTCTGCGTTGTATCAAGCAAGAAAGAAAATGAGTATGCTTTTTCAGTCCGGTGCCCTTTTTACCGACATGAATGTGTTTGAAAATGTAGCTTTTCCGCTAAGAGAGCATACAAATTTACCTGAAGCATTGATCCGTACAACGGTGATGATGAAACTTGAAGCCGTGGGGTTACGTGGGGCGGCAAACTTAATGCCTTCTGAATTATCAGGCGGTATGGCGAGAAGAGCCGCATTAGCAAGGGCTATTGCGCTTGATCCTGAACTGATTATGTTTGATGAACCTTTTGTTGGGCAAGATCCTATCACAATGGGGGTGCTTGTTAAGTTAATTGATGAGTTAAACCATGCGCTGGGTGTGACTTGTGTTGTGGTTTCCCATGATGTACCCGAAGTGTTAAGTATCGCAGATTACGCCTATATTGTTGCGGAACAGAAAGTTATTGCTCAAGGTAGTGCACAAGAATTACAGGATAATCCAAATAGGCAAGTAAGACAGTTTTTAGATGGGATCGCTGATGGCCCTGTACCTTTCCGTTTTCCTGCGGGAGATTATCAGGACGACCTATTAGGACGAGGAAATTAGTACGTGATAAATTTATTATCTCGCATTGGCACTAGAGCGTTGGCGATTTTTGCAACCTTCGGTAGAGCCGGCATTATGCTCTTTAGAGCATTAGTTGGTAAGCCTGAATTTCGTAAACAGTGGCCTCTTTTACTGAAGCAATTGTATAACGTTGGTGTTCAATCCTTATTAATTATCATGGTGTCTGGCCTATTTATTGGCATGGTGTTGGGATTACAAGGCTATCTTGTTTTAACAACCTTTAGTGCTGAAGCTAGTCTAGGTATGATGGTCGCACTTTCATTGTTAAGAGAATTAGGCCCAGTTGTCACGGCACTATTATTTGCGGGTCGTGCGGGTTCAGCCTTAACCGCTGAAATCGGTTTAATGAAAGCCACAGAGCAAATTTCTAGTTTAGAAATGATGGCTGTCGATCCTTTAAGACGTGTTGTTGCCCCCCGTTTTGGGGCTGGTCTTATTAGTATGCCATTGCTTTCACTTATTTTTGTTGCCATCGGTATTTGGGGTGGTGCCATTGTTGGTGTGGATTGGAAAGGGATCGATGAAGGCTTTTTCTGGGCATCGATGCAAGGTGCCGTTGAATGGCGACTTGATCTAGTGAATTGCTTTATTAAAAGTGTCGTTTTTGCCATCACCGTCACTTGGATAGCGCTTTTTAACGGGTATGACGCAATCCCAACATCAGAAGGGATTAGCAGAGCAACAACACGTACTGTTGTTCATTCTTCGTTAGCCGTATTGGGTTTAGATTTTGTGCTAACCGCACTGATGTTTGGGAACTAAGTCATGCAAAGTAAAAAAATTGAAGTTTGGGTTGGTCTATTTGTTCTGATTGCGTTAGCCGCTGTGATTTTCTTATGCCTAAAAGTGGCTGATATTAAAGAAATGGGTAATCAACCCACTTATCGCGTTTATGCCAGCTTTGGTAATATTGGTGGGTTAAAAGAACGTTCCCCAGTTAAGATTGGTGGTGTGGTGATTGGTCGCGTTTCTTCTATCACCTTAAAAGAAGAAGATGAAGGGAACTATCGCCCAGAAGTTGCTCTCGATATTCTGAGCATTTATGACCATATTCCAGAAAGTAGCTCATTGTCTATTCGTACATCTGGTTTATTAGGTGAGCAGTTCCTTGCATTGAATTTAGGCTTTTATGATGAAGCATTAGATTCTACTTTGTTAAAAGATGGGGGACGGATCACAAATACCAATTCAGCAATGGTGTTGGAAGATCTTATTGGTCAATTCCTTTATAAAACGGGTGATGGTGATAATTCAGCAAAATCTGAATCTGAACCGACTGAAGAACATCCAGCATTACCTTAATCATTAATTTCTATACGATGCACTTATACATTTAGCTAGATTTAGCGTAATAAATGCATCGTATTATTGAAACCCTATTTGAGGAGACGCGAACGTATGTTTAAACGCTTATTGATGGTCGCACTATTAGTGATAACGCCTTTTGCAATGGCAGTAGACAAAACCAATCCTTACGCATTAATGGAAGATGCAGCGCAAAAGACCTTTAGTAAATTAAAAAATGAACAGCCTGAAATTCGTAAAAATCCTGAAGTTTTACGCCAAATTGTTCAGCAAGAATTACTGCCTTATGTACATATTAAATATGCAGGGGCATTAGTGCTAGGGCCACATTATCGTAATGCAACACCAGCGCAACGTGATGCTTATTTCACTGCATTTGAAGCATATCTTGCTCAAGTTTATGGCCAAGCATTAGCGATGTATGAAGGTCAAGAGTACCGTATTGAGCCTGCAAAACCGTTCGCAGATAAAACAAATCTCACTATTCGCGTTACTATTATCGATACAAATGGTCGCCCACCTGTTCGCCTCGATTTCCAATGGCGTAAAAACAGTAAGACAGGTGAATGGCAAGCTTATGATATGATTGCTGAAGGTGTCAGCATGATCACAACAAAACAGAATGAGTGGTCAGATATTTTAAATTCTAAAGGTGTTGATGGTTTAACAAAACAGTTAGAAATCAGTGCTAAAACACCAATCACTCTGGATGAGAAAAAATAACATGTCAGCTTCGTTAAATTGGGAAAAAAAAGAGGATGTCCTCTATTTCCAAGGAACGCTAGATCGTGAAACGTTATTGTCTGTTTGGCAACAACGTAAAGCATTATTAGCTGATATTAATATCATTGATATTTCTGCTTTAGGGCATATTGATTCAACAGGATTGGCACTTTTTGTTCATTTAAAAGCAGAAATGGAAGAGCGAAATCGTCAATTTATTATTCAAGGTGTAAGTGAGCGTTTTCAAACCTTAATTACACTCTATGATCTTGATGAAATTATGAATATTGCCTAACACAGATTTTGAGTAACGGTATTAAAAAGCCCCCTTCGTGATACTTTTATCATTAAGGGGGTTTTTGATGGTTTAAGAGTAGGGCGGATTCCATTAGGATAGACGACTGATTATTATTTTAACGTTGAGATTAAGCAATTATGGATACAAATGAAATCAAACAAGTATTAATGGACAGCCTGTCTTTAGATGAAGTCATCGTCAATGGTGATGGTAGTCATTTTCAAGTTGTCGTTGTCGGCGCAATGTTTGAGGGAATGAGCAGAGTCAAACAACAACAAACCATTTATGCCCCTTTGATGGAATATATTGCAGATAACCGTATTCACGCTTTGTCTATTAAAGCCTACACACCTGAAGAGTGGAAGAGGGATCGTAAACTTAACGGGCTTTGATTCAGTAGGTATACAGCGTACAGCAAAATAAAAAAGAGAGTTCTACAGATGGATAAATTTAGAGTACAAGGACCAACCTGTTTATCAGGTGAGGTCAATATTTCAGGCGCAAAAAATGCTGCACTGCCAATCCTGTTCGCTGCGATCCTTGCCGAAGAGCCAGTAGAATTAACGAATGTTCCTAAATTAAAAGATATCGATACAACGATTAAGTTGCTTAATCGCTTAGGAACTAATGTTGAACGTAATGGCTCTGTTTTCGTTGATGCTCGTAATATCAATGAATTTTGTGCACCTTACGAGCTGGTTAAAACCATGCGTGCTTCTATTTGGGCGTTAGGGCCGTTAGTCGCACGCTTTGGTCAAGGTCAGGTTTCTTTACCCGGTGGTTGTGCCATTGGCGCTCGTCCTGTTGATCTTCATATTACAGGTTTAGAGCAATTAGGTGCTGAGATCACTCTGGATGAAGGTTATGTGAAAGCACGTGTTGATGGGCGTTTAAAAGGCGCGCATATTGTCATGGATAAAGTGAGTGTGGGCGCCACTATCACTATTATGACTGCGGCAGTATTAGCGGAAGGCAAAACTATCATCGAGAATGCGGCAAGAGAGCCTGAAATTGAAGATACCGCCAACTTCCTTAATACATTAGGTGCTAAAATCAGCGGTGCAGGTACTGATAGCATTACGATTGAAGGCGTAGAACGCCTTGGTGGTGGCACTTATCAAATCCTACCGGATCGTATTGAAACAGGGACTTTCTTAGTTGCTGCTGCGATTTCTCGTGGTCATGTTGTTTGTCGTAATGCGAAACCAGACACATTAGATGCTGTATTGGCAAAATTACGTGAAGCAGGCGCGGATATTGAAGTAGGTGAAGATTGGATAAGCCTTGATATGCATGGTAAACGCCCTAAAGCGGTAACCTTGCGTACTGCGCCACATCCGGGTTTTCCAACCGATATGCAAGCACAATTTAGCCTTTTAAACTTAGTAGCTGAAGGTGCTGGGATGATCACTGAAACCATTTTTGAAAATCGTTTTATGCACATTCCTGAGTTAATTCGCATGGGCGCTCACGCTGAAATCGAAAGTAATACTGTGTTATGCCATGGTGTTGAAAAACTTTCAGGTGCACAAGTGATGGCAACGGATTTACGTGCTTCTGCAAGTTTAGTCCTTGCGGGGTGTATTGCTGAAGGCACAACCATTGTTGATCGTATCTATCATATCGATCGTGGGTATGAAAATATTGAAGCTAAATTACAAGGATTAGGGGCGAAAATAGAACGTTTACGCGCTAATGACTAATCTATTTTAGTTACCCTTTTTAGCGATTTAAAACCATAGCGCATTGTTGTGCTGTGGTTTTTTTTGCGCATTATTTCAATAGAATAGGATAATTCATAAGGCATTTCTTTCGTGGCAAGATACAGTAAGAAAAATAGACCTGTTTTAGAAAAATTTCTATGAGCTAAAAGGAAGAAATGAATATGCAGGTAACAAGGAAACAAGAGCGCCTAGTTCGTCAAGCACTGGATGAATGGCAACAATCTGGTGAGATTTCAGAACAACAACATCGGCAGTTAGGAAGTACATTGCACCGAATTCCTTTTGATTGGAAACGGCTGAGTCGTTATGCATTCTGGATAGCGATGGTGTGTTTGATTATTGCAGCTGGTAGCATTTTTAGTGATAGTGCATTAATTTATTATCTCATTGAAATTTTTAGTGTTTCTGAAATTATGCGTGTGGTATCTCCTGCACTTATTGCTTCAGCACTCTATTTTTGGGGATTTAAACGTCAGCGAAGAGAAACACAGTGGCATTACAGTACTGAGTTTATTCTCTTTTTAGGTGTGATGTTTACCGCTATTTTTCTTTGGCAACTAGGAGAGTTACTGGATACCGGTAGTGGTCATATTGCTCCTCTCTTTCTAATTGGTTGTGTCATTTATGGTGCAATTGGATTTATCAGTCGCTCTTCGTTGGTGTGGTTATTCTTCTTATTGATGTTAGGAAATTGGTTTGGTGCTGAAACAGGATATGTCTCTGGTTGGGGCGCTTATTGGTTAGGAATGAACTATCCTATCCGCTTTGTTTTCTTTGGCGCGGTATTATTAGCAGGTTGTTATTTTCTACAAAATGTATTGGTACAGCGCCGTTTATTTACCATGACAAAAATAATGGGGCTCACTTATCTGTTTATTGCGTTATGGATAATGTCTATTTTCGGCAATTACGATCCTGATACATGGTATTACACATCAAGTATAAAATTGTTACCTTGGGCACTGTTATTTGTTGTTGTTTCAGTTATCTGTATTTATATTAGCCTGAAAACAGATGACGGTATGTTAAGAGGATTCGGTCTAACATTCCTTGGTATTAACCTTTATACCCGATTCTTTGAATATTTCTGGGATAGTTTACATAGTGCGATTTTCTTCTTTATTTTGGCTATTTCACTGATTTTAATTGGACGGAAAGCCGAAAAAATTTGGCATGCTGTTGAACATAATGCACTCGCGAGTAAACCGAATAAAAATGAATAAAATCTCGCTTTATTCGTTATTGTTGTAGGAGATTACTTTGATAGAGAAACGCAGTTGTCACCTTCCACTCGAAGTGAGTTGTGTCGCTTGTCATTATTTTGTCTTTAAAGACAAAGATGAGGCATTTTTTGAGATCTGTCCGGTTTGTGGCTGGCAAAATGATGGTACTAAAGAAGGACAATATAGTGGTTGTAATCACAGTACATTAGAGGACTATCGCAATACCGAAACCTTTAAAGAAAGTTGCTTACAAAGTGCGACGTTTTATATGAAATCTCCTTATTAACCAATAATTAAGAAGATTTTTTGTTAGTTATTATTCTGGCTGGTATTCAGAAATAGTCACATTAACATTAAGTTCATTACCCTCACGTAATAACGTAACGGGTAATACTGTGCCGGGGCGAGTCTCTGCAATGTAATCCATCATTTCCATTGCGGAAGTTGCTGGTGCATGATTAATGCTAAGGATGATATCACCAGTTTTTATTCCTGCTTTATCCGCTGGACCATTTGGTGTGATCCTAAAAATTCGCAATCCTTGAATTTGCTTAATATCTGTATTTGATGAGCGAATTCTTGGTAATTCTTTTGCTGTGATACCAATAAAACCACGGATAACACGACCATCACGAATTAGTTTATTCATAATTTTAACTGCAAGTTCTGTCGGGATAGCGAAGCCTAATCCTTCTGCTGTAGGGCGGTATCCGTTATAGGTCCCTGAATCAAATGTCATAGTATTAATACCGACTAGTTCACCTTCGGTATTAATTAGTGCGCCGCCAGAGTTACCTTCATTGATTGAGGCATCCGTTTGCAGGAAATTTTGGTAACGGGTTGGACTTAATCCAACACGTCCTGTAGCACTGATGATCCCTTGTGTAATAGTTTGCCCAATATTAAATGGATTACCGATAGCGAGTACGACATCACCAACATGAGAAATTCGTTTAGTATTAATCGGGATTGTAGGGAGTTTATCGGCATCAATTTTTAATACCGCAAGATCGGTTAAAGGATCCGATCCAACAAGTAAACCTTCATAAAGATCACCATTTTGGAGGGC
This sequence comes from Proteus penneri, assembly GCF_003144535.1. Taxonomy (GTDB): domain Bacteria; phylum Pseudomonadota; class Gammaproteobacteria; order Enterobacterales; family Enterobacteriaceae; genus Proteus; species Proteus penneri. The sequence goes on from NZ_PHFJ01000013.1 coordinate 58,669, forward strand.
GATAAGGATCTGATCAGCATTATTAATAACATGCTGATTCGTCAGAATATAACCACGACCATCCATAATGACGCCAGCACCTAAAGATGTTAGCTCACGCCCTTCTTGAGAAAAGCTCCCCATGGTACTGCTATAAACATTAACAACAGCAGGGGCTGCTCGTCGCACCGCAGTATTATAGCTAAAAGGCGCATTGAGAAAATCGCCATTAAGTAGGCGTTCAATAAAAATAGGGCGAATTGAAGGAACTGCAATCAAAAGAATTGCTGCTGTGAGAAGACCAATTAGAGTTGATCGCAGTAACTTAGTTAACATAAAAATCCTATATTTATGTCTGACTGTGAAATTATTCGCGTAGGAGCAGTGAGAATAACATAGTTTCACTTATGAAAGCATCGCTCAGCGCATAAAATCCCCTTTTAAGCCAATGACTCTTATCAAAAATAGCTATAAAAAAAGCCCTATAATGGAAATTATAGGGCTAAGGAAATCAATAAATTAGATAGTTTTAAAGCTTACTTCTTAGCGCGGTGCATTACGTAATAGCAGATAAATTTCTTCATTACCACGTTGAATATTCAGTGCAAGAACAGGCGGTTTAGCATCAATGGCTTTGCGTAAGTCGCCTAGTGATGTAATTGGTGTATTATTGATGCCAATAATAAGATCGCCTTTCTGTAAACCAAATGCGGCTGCTGCAGAATCTTTTTCTACCGAATCGACAGCAACAGCTTTCACTTGTTTATTCACATAGTTACTTAATGTGGCACCTTGTAGTGCAGGAGAGAAGTTATCTGCTCGTGTTGCATCAGCGGATTGTTTCTCTAATGTCACTTTAACATCCATTGGTTTACCTTGACGGATTAAGCCAATCAGAATTTCTTTACCCGGAGGTGTTGTACCCACTTTAGCTCTTAACTCAGCAAAGCTATTGATTCGTTTACCATCAACTGAAATTAAAACGTCACCCGGTTTAATGCCTGCTTTTGAGGCGGATGAATCAGGTAAAACTTCGCTGACAAAAGCACCGCGTTGTGCATCAATATTAAAGGATTTCGCCAGATCAGAATTCATTTCTGTACCACGAATACCTAAGATGCCACGTTTAACTTCACCATGAGAAATCAGTTGTTGGCTAAGATCACGCGCCATATTACTTGGGATGGCGAAGCCGATACCGATGTTGCCACCACCCGGAGCTAAAATAGCGGTGTTAATTCCGATTAACTCACCATTTAAGTTCACGAGCGCACCACCAGAGTTACCACGGTTAATAGATGCATCGGTTTGGATAAAGTTCTCTAAACCTTCCAGATTTAAACCGCTACGGCCTAATGCGGAGATAATGCCAGACGTTGCTGTTTGGCCTAAACCAAATGGGTTACCCACTGCAACTGCAAAGTCACCAACACGTAGCTGGTCCGAGTCTGCCATTTTAATTGCAGTTAAATTAGTTGGTTTTTCAATTTGCAGTAATGCGATATCTGTTTGTGGATCGCTACCAATTAATTTTGCATTAAATTCACGCCCATCATTAATTTGTAGTTGGATTTTATCTGCACCATCAACAACGTGGTTGTTTGTTAATACGTAGCCTTTTTGTGCATCAATAATGACACCAGAACCTAAGCCTTCAAAAGGGCGAATACTTTGTTGTTGTGATGGAAAATTTGGACCAAAGAAGAATTTGAACTCTTCAGGGACTTGCTGGCTTTGCACTCGTGTTCCTGAAACGTGCACACTGACAACAGCAGGTAACACTTTTTCTAACATTGGTGCAAGGCTTGGTAGCTGTTCACCTGATGGCATAACTGCAGGCAACGCGGCCATACTGGTTGCTGGAATAGTAGAGAGTGAAAGTCCGATACTCATTGCTAATGCACTAAGTAATAATTTTCTTTTTTTAGTCAACATGAATTAGAGTCTCTTGATACAGTTATCAAAATAAAAGTTGTTGCTCAAAATGAGCACGATGTCACTAAGACCTGTACTGACAGAGGAAAGTTCATTAAGACATGATGTGCTTTTCTTCCTTTTACACGGATTTACAAGACAAAAGCTATCTTTAAAACCATAGCAAATAATTGTCATTTTGTGATGTTTATTAGAAAGAAAAAACGCCACAAAATGTGGCGTTTTAAGATTAACTGTCTTTTTTCTCTGTAGGTCTGAACAATCCAGATGCCCCTTCGGAGTAATCACGAGGTGGCATTTTTATTGGGGATTGATCATTTGCAGCTTCAGATTCACTTAATCGGTAGTTAAATGGATTTTCTTGCTCAGGCATATCAGGCATGAGCTCATTAGAGCTTTTTGCCATATGTTGATAAAGCTGACGGTAATCTTTCGCCATGTTATCTAATAGTTCAGCGCTTCTAGCAAAGTGGCTGACAAGCTCATTGCGATAAGTATCAAGTTCTTCTTTTTTTGTATCTAACTCTGCTTTTATAGCATCTTGTTGGCGAAGGGTGCTGTTACCGTAACGCATTGCGAGTGCGCCGATAATAAGACCTACAACTAATCCAATCAGTGCATAAACCCAAACCATGGCAACTCCTTTTCATCTAATAGTGAGGACGATGGATTTTTATAACATCATAACCGCTAAAAGGCATGGGTGGAATAATATCCTTAAGCTTAATATGAAATTCCTGTGTTACGTTGATGTTAAAACAATTCTTAATGCTTATAATAGAGCCATTCGACAGACACAAATCAGTATGTCAGAAAATTAAGGATAAGAGGGCATTCATGACTGTTAGTACGCCGTTATCACTTTATGAAGCCGCATTGAAGCAAGGTGATTATCAACCTGATGATGTTCAGCGAAAAACTGTTCTCCATCTTCAACAGATATACCATGCATTATTAAAAGAGACTCCACCAGAAAAAAATTCGCTAACACAACGATTATTCGGGCGAATTCGCAAAAAAAACAGATTGTTGCACCAGAACGTGGGTTATATATGTGGGGCGGTGTAGGTCGAGGTAAAACATGGTTGATGGATATGTTTTATCAAAGTCTGCCGACAGAACGAAAGCTTCGCTTACACTTCCATCGCTTTATGTTACGTGTTCAAGAAGAGCTGAAAAACTTACAAGGTCATGAAAATCCGCTAGAAATTATTGCCGATGGATTTAAAGCGCAAACCGATGTGCTCTGTTTTGATGAGTTTTTCGTTTCTGATATTACTGATGCAATGATTTTAGGTACTTTGCTTGAAGCGTTATTTGCCAGAGGCATCACGTTAGTAGCAACATCAAATATTCCACCTGACGAGCTTTATCGTAATGGATTGCAACGTTCTCGTTTTTTACCTGCAATAGAACAGATCAAACACCATTGTGACATTTTAAATGTTGATGCAGGTATTGATTATCGTTTAAGAACGTTAACACAAGCGCATCTTTTTTTATCTCCACTTAACGATAAAAATCGTCAGGAAATGGAGAGGGTTTTTTCTCACCTCGTCACCAGTGAACCACAAACCGATGTGACTTTAACCATTAATCATCGGCCGATGAAAGTCAGAAAAGTCGCTAATGGTGTGCTGGCAGTTAATTTTGCAACCTTATGTGTGGAAGCGCGTAGCCAGCTCGATTACATCGAACTCTCTAAGCATTATCATACAGTTTTATTACATGAAATGACGCAAATGAACGCGTTAAATGAAGATGTTGCGCGCCGATTTTTAGCATTAGTTGATGAATTTTATGAACGTAGAGTGAAACTGATTATTAATGCCGATGTTGAAATGAATGTGATTTACCAAGGTGATTTTTTACAGTTTGAATATCAACGTTGCTTATCACGTTTACAAGAGATGCAAAGTGAAGAATATTTAGTACAACCTCATCTCGCTTAATTTTTAATTCTTGAAGAAAGTCATCTTTCGTTATGGTAGGATGACGCAGGTTAAGTTGCTTGATGTTTTTTTCTATGAAAATAGAAAGCATTAGGTAACTTACAAGCGCTCTGGATAGGAACAATTCTTCTCTTCAGGTAGCAAGAATTTATCAGTCAAATCAGAAAAAAGTGCTAAATTCGTTTTTTTCGCTGAAATATTGAAAAAGAATTCAATTGTTTTTCAATTATGACTCGATTTTTTTTTCTGACTTCTCTATAATCTTGCGACCCCACGTTGCAGCAAGTTTTTTATTTCCCAAAAAACTCGCATTTTAGAGTCAGCAGTGCTACTCGAAGGGGTAGGTTTGCTGGACACAAGAGTCGTGTGAACCTCAATAGTATTTGAACCGAGCGTTCACCAACGTGTAACTAAACATTGGGTAATTTTCAATAATGAAAACTTTTACAGCTAAACCAGAAACCGTAAAACGCGACTGGTACGTTGTTGATGCAGACGGCAAAACTTTAGGCCGTTTAGCAACTGAAATTGCTAGCCGTTTACGCGGTAAGCACAAAGCGGAATACACTCCGCACGTTGATACTGGTGATTACATCATCGTTTTAAACGCTGAGAAAGTGGCGGTAACTGGTCATAAACGTACTGACAAAGTTTACTACCGTCATACTGGTCACGTAGGTGGTATCAAACAAGCGACTTTCGAAGAGATGATCGCCCGTAGTCCTGAGCGTGTAATCGAAATCGCGGTAAAAGGCATGCTGCCAAAAGGGCCTCTGGGTCGTGCGATGTACCGTAAACTGAAAGTTTACGCAGGATCTGAGCACAACCACGCGGCACAACAACCGCAAGTTCTGGACATTTAATCGGGATAATAGGCAATGGCTGATAATCAATACTACGGCACAGGTCGCCGCAAAAGTTCTTCCGCACGTGTCTTCATTAAGCCAGGTAGCGGTAATATCGTAATCAACAAACGTAGCCTAGAAGTTTACTTCGGCCGCGAAACAGCACGTATGGTTGTTCGTCAACCGCTGGAATTAGTTGATATGCTGGGTAAATTAGATTTATACATCACTGTTAAAGGTGGTGGTATTTCTGGTCAAGCTGGCGCGATCCGTCACGGTATCACTCGTGCACTGATGGAATATGATGAGACTCTACGTTCTGATCTGCGTAAAGCTGGTTTCGTAACCCGTGATGCGCGTTCTGTTGAACGTAAGAAAGTGGGTCTGCGTAAAGCACGTCGTCGTCCACAGTTCTCTAAACGTTAATTTGTTATCTTTAGATATCAATTTGATGTTGAAAACCCGTCTTCACAGGCGGGTTTTTTATTTTTGACTTATTTGTACTTATTAATAATAAAAACATCATGTTGCTAATACATGGTACTGTTTTTCATAAAACAAGCTTTATGTAAGATAACAATGGTATCAAAAAACCCATTTTTTAGATTTTGCCTCTAAATAATTTTATTTTTTGATATTATAATCTTACTTTTAGGGTAGTATAGCATATTGTATTGAATTATTTGTATTAGTCCCCCTAAGTAACATGAATTCTGGTAGAATAGTGGGCTTTGGTGTCTTTCTTTCCATAACTTCATCATGTTGCTAATGGGCATGTTGATTGTAATATCTGTGATGAGTTTGAAAGTCATACCAAAATTATTATGACAATAATGATTGTTGAATGATTATTTTGGTATTACTTGATAATGATATGTGCCGCAAAGACAGGTAAGTTTTTAACCCTGTAAAATATGATTATCCCACGATAACACTGTTACAGGTAGTTACCCAATGCAGTTAATCACTTAAATGTTTATTTAGGTCTACTGCGTTTGTGTGCTTGTCTTTTAGGAATGGGGAAATGGAAAAGGCATCGTGCTAATTCATTTCTTTAATTGATTAACTTGGAGGTTTTCATGGCTGTCGCTGCCAACAAACGTTCGGTAATGACTTTGTTTTCCGGTCCGACTGATATTTTCAGCCATCAGGTCAGAATTGTCCTAGCGGAGAAAGGTGTCAGTGTTGAAATTGAACAGGTTGAAGCTGGTAATCTTCCACAGGATCTTATCGATCTAAACCCTTACCAAAGTGTACCGACTTTGGTGGATCGTGAGCTGACTCTGTATGATTCACGTATCATCATGGAATATCTTGATGAGCGCTTCCCTCATCCTCCTTTAATGCCTGTCTATCCTGTTGCTCGTGGTAGCAGCCGTTTAATGATGCATCGTATTGAGCATGATTGGTATTCTTTAATGAATACCATTGAAAAAGGAACTGAACAGCAAGCAAATGCTGCTCGTAAACAGTTAGCTGAAGAGCTATTGGCTGTATCTCCTGTGTTTAAAGAATATCCTTACTTTATGAGTGAAGAGTTCAGCTTAGTAGATTGCTATCTTTCTCCTCTATTATGGCGTTTACCAGTGCTCGGTGTGGATTTAAGCGGTGCTGGTGCTAAAGATGTACAAATTTATATGCAACGTGTTTTTGAGCGCGATTCATTCCTTGCCTCATTAACTGAAGCAGAGCGTGAGATGCGCTTACCTTCAAGAGGGTAATAGAATATGGAGATTATGGATATGTCTCCGCGTCGTCCGCATTTATTACGTGCGCATTATGATTGGATCATTGAAAACGATTTAACACCTCATCTTGTTGTTGATGTGAATGTTGTTGGTGTTCAAGTTCCGATGGAATATGCGCACGATGGTCAAATTGTACTAAATATTTCATCTCGTGCAGTAGATGACTTAGAGTTAACGCCGTATCAGGTTTTATTTAGTGCAAGCTTTGGTGGCATACCTCGTAAAGTACGAGTGCCTATAGCTGCTGTTATGGCTATTTATGCGAGAGAAAACGGTGCGGGAATGATGTTTGAGCCAGAGCCTGCTTATGAATCTGGTGCATCATTAGAGTTTGCTGAAGAGGAACATCAAGAGTCTTCAGAAGCACCTGTTGGTGAAGTTTTATCATTGGTGACTGAGAAATCTGTTTCTGATGATGCCACGTCACCTGATGATGATCCTGAGCCACCTCGCCCAACGGGTCGACCATCATTGCGTGTTGTGAAATAAGAAATTAACTTATTTGCATTAATGAAAAACCCAGTTCAAGTGAGCTGGGTTTTTTGTGCACAAAAAAAGCGCCCTATATTGCTATTGAGCGCTTTATTGGATTGTATTACTGAAAAACTATTTCAGCAGTTCTTCTAAACAGCCAGTATAAAGGTTAACAGCTGTCATCAATTGTTTTTCATCGAAATCAAAGCCTGCTTGATGGTGACCTGCGGTTCTATCGGCACCAACAACGAAGTACAGTGATTTACCACCACAACGTTGTACACGTTTTGCTAATACTGTTGCATCTTCACTGCCACCAAATGGGCGCGTTGCAACGGCTGTTAGTTCTGAGTGTTTACCCACAACTTTGGTCATTACATCAATCAATTCTTGGTCATTCGTTAAGTCAACGGCTTCACCCATAATTTCACTTTCCATTTCTAACTGGAAGCTATGTGCTGCACCTTCAGCCATACGTACAGCATTTGCTGCCATAAAGCTGTTGATCTCTTCGTTTTCACCACGAACTTCGATTTGCATTTCAGCATTAGCTGGGGTGACGTTACGACCTTCACCGGCTTTTAATACACCGATGTTGATACGTGACATTCCTTTACCGTGGCGAGAAATACCCAGCATTTGTGTTGCTGCATGGCAAGCGCCTGCTAATGCATTACGGCCTAATTCTGGTTCTGCACCTGCGTGAGATGGCGCACCTTTAAAACGGAAGTCATATTTAGTGGTACATAAGAAATGTGTTGGGTTAATAACAATTTCACCACTGTTTGCGATAAAGCCTAAGTGTGCACCTAAGAAGTAATCTGCATCATCTGCGATACCACTTTCAGCCATTGCTCGCGCGCCACGAACACCTTCTTCTGCTGGTTGGAATAAAATTTTAACTTTACCAACCACTTTATCTTTATTCTCAACTAACCAGTGAGCAACACCTAAACCGATAGAGATATGTCCATCGTGACCACAAGCGTGCATCTCACCCGCGTGACAAGAAGCAAAGTTTTCGGCATGAGGACGGTGTTCAGTTTCAGTTGCTTCGTTAACACCCACACAGTCGATATCAAAACGCAGTGCTACTGTTGGACCTGCTTTACCACTGTCAAAGATAGCCACACAGCCTGTGAGTTCTTTCATCTCATCAAGCAGTGCTTCATCAACATTGTGTTTTCTTGCAATAGCCAGCCCTTTCTCAACGACTTGGCGACGACGACCAAAAGCGAACTCTTGGTTGATAACTTCAGGGCCAACTTTAACTTCTAAACCTAAGCTACGTAATTCTTTAACGATCTTTGCTGTTGTAAGAAATTCAGACCAACCAATTTCTGGATATTGGTGAAATTCGCGACGCCATTTAATTAATTTTTCGAGATTAAGAGCTGACATATTCATTTCTCCACTTATAACATGAATAACGCAACAGCGATGACGCCAATAATCATACCTGGTGCAGTACGTTTTGCGATTTCCATAGGGTTAATATTTGCAAGGCCAGCACAAACAATCGCGGCGCCGGCTAGTGGTGACATAGTACGACCTAATGCGCCAGATAATGCAGCAGCCATACCCATATCAGGAATTTCATAACCAAATTGTGCAGCATGTGGTGTGACTGTTTCGTTGAATGCGAATGCTGCCGCGTCACCAGAACCAGTAATAATACCCATTAAGAATGGCCCTAAAGTACCACCCCAGCGAGCAAATTCAGGAGAATGCGTTAAGAAGTTGATGAACGCGTCGATTAAACCAGATGCTTTCAGACCTGCTGCGAATACGGCAGCTGCAATGATGATACCCAATACATCACCATAAGCATTACCCATACCTTTAAAGAACTCTTTCGTAATTTGAGCTGGGTTAGTTAACGTGATGAACAGCGCATAGATAGAACCGATTAACATTGCCGCGGGTACAGACAGTTTAAATGTACTGAAAGACTCGAAGAATGGCAGAATTAACAGGATTAATGGGACAAAAGGTGCTGTTGCATATAAGTAGTTAGGGCGAACAGCTTCTGGTGTTGCTTGTGCCGATGAAGATGATGCATCACCAGCAACAGAAGCCATTTTGAACTCTTTTTTCACTAGAGCAACAACAGCGAGCGAAACGGCAGCAATACCACCCGCCATTAAGCTGTATGGGCTATGGCGAGCGATTAAATCAACCACTTCCATATTTGCCATGTTTGCAACGAAGGCGTTATGTGACATACCTGGGCTTAGCATTGAGCCGATAGTACCACATAATACTGCACCACCAGCGATAGCTGGGTGAATGCGAGCTGCGATTAATAATGGAATGAGTGTCGCACCAACCGCTGCTGCGCAACCTGCTGCTGATGGGATCGCGATATTAATAAAATACGTTACGACAACGGTAGCTGGAATAAGGAAGAAGCCAAGACGAGTCATTACTTTTGATAATACGTGCACCAGATGCATATCACATTTGGTGTATTTCATAACATAAGCAAAACCCATACTCGAACAGATTGCTTGAATTAATGATGAAGAAACCATGCGCTCGCTAAATGCGGTAAACGCATCTAATGGGCTCAGACTTAAAATACAGAGTAATAAGCCGGCACCAATTAGCACCATTCGGGTTTCATATTTTTTTATTAGCAAATAGACAGTTACGATAATAACGGCTACTGCGATAAGTTGCATCACCATAGTGATCCCCTAGTTAATTATGACAATTTTATGAAAACGAACCTAACATCAATAAATTATATTTTTCTGTAAAGTTATTAGGTGACTCCATTATGAAGTTGGTTGGTTGACAATATTTGATTGTTATCAAATTTAATAGCTGAAATAAAATCTATTTTTTTAGACTGTGATGTTATTAACAAATGCTGTAAAGCAATGACTATTAAAAGATGACGGAAAGGTTAAGCAAAAAGAGATAAAGTAAAAAATACGAAAAAAAATTATATTTAATATAGATCCGGAGTGTTATTTTGATACAAAAAAGAATATCGATTTTTATCAAAATATTATTCTATACATTATATTAAATGCTAATGAGAATGATTTTTGTCTGATATTTGTATTATCCTTAAATACTATTTATTAATTTTACCGATAGTATTGAAAAATTATCCCACTTAAATTAAATGGGATAATAAACAGGAGAGATTGTTATTTTAAATAGCGAAAACAAAAAATGTTTAACATGATAAATATCGCAATATGCCTTCGGCAGCCTCTCTTCCTTCTGCTATTGCGGTTACCACAAGATCAGAGCCTCGTACAATATCACCTCCAGCAAACACTTTAGGGTTTGTTGTTTGATTTGGTATTTCTTTATTATCTAAAATAATAATTCTGCCTGAAGATGCATATTCAATATTATTTTCATCTAACCATGGATAATGTGCAGGTTTAAAGCCAAATGCCAGAATAACCGCATCGGCAGATAACAGGTGCTCACTTCCTTCAATCGGTGTTAATGTTTTATCGCTTTGAGTTTTAATAACACGAATACCGACCACTTTATTTTGATTATCGACTTCAATATCTATAGGTTGAAGATTAAATAAAAATTCTCCACCTTCTTCTTTAGCATTTTTTACTTCGCGTTTTGAACCCGGCATATTGCTTTCATCACGACGATAAACACAAGTCACTTTATTTGCACCTTGCCGAATTGCTGTACGCACACAGTCCATTGCCGTATCACCACCTCCTAATATCACAACATTTTTATCTTTAAGGTCAATATAAGGTGTTTGAGGATCTTCGTTATATCCCATTAAATAACGAGTATTACCAATTAAATAAGGTAGTGCGCTATAAACACCATGAGCATTTTCATTAGGAAAATGCCCGCTCAAACTGTGATAAGTGCCCAATCCTAGAAATACAGCGTCATATTGTGCGATTAGGGTATTAAGGGCGATATCTTTGCCTATTTCCGTATTAAGGCAGAACTCAATACCCATTTCACTGAATAATTCGCGACGTCGGATCATCAGTGATTTTTCGAGTTTAAAAGAGGGGATCCCAAACGTAAGTAATCCTCCAATTTCTGGATGCTTATCATAAACAACGGGTTTTACACCTTGTCGAATAAGAACATCTGCACAGGCAAGGCCCGCAGGGCCTGCGCCGATAATCGCGACCTTTTTATCGGTCATTGTGACGTGAGAAAGATCAGGGCGCCATCCTTGTGCTAAAGCGGTGTCATTGATGTAACGTTCAAGATTGCCAATTGTGACGGCACCAAAATCATCATTAAGTGTACAGGCTCCTTCACAAAGTCTATCTTGAGGGCAAACACGACCACAAATTTCAGGCAAACTGTTGGTTTGATGAGAAAGCTCAGCAGCTTCAATAATGCGCCCTTCATTTGCAAGCTTTAGCCAGTTAGGGATGTAATTATGAACAGGGCATTTCCATTCACAATATGGATTACCACAGCCTAAACAGCGATCAGCTTGCGCAGAGGCTTGCTGTGGTGAAAAAGCCTCATAGATTTCAACAAACTCAATCTTACGAATTGCTAATGGTTTTTTGGTCGGCTCAATACGATTTAAGTCGATAAACTGATACACATTCTGACTCATAATATTCTCCTATTGTGCCTGAACGCGTAATTCAGCGGATGAACGACGAGGGTGACCGAGTAACGCATTGACATCACTGGATTTGGGCTTAACTAATTTAAAGTGTTGTGACCAATATTCCCACTGTGAAAGTAACATTTCACCTTGCTGTGAGCTTGTTAATCTTACATGCTCTGCAATCATGCCACGTAGATGTTCAGCGAGAATGGCAAAGGATGCAACAGGAAGCAACTCAATAGATGAGGCATTGATCCGTTGTGATAATGTTGAATCTTCATCTAACAGATAGGCAAATCCACCCGTCATTCCCGCACCAAAGTTAATACCTGTTTTACCCAGAACGCAGACAATACCGCCAGTCATATATTCACAGCCGTTATCGCCAACACCTTCAACTACAGCTATCGCGCCGGAGTTTCTCACAGCAAAACGCTCGCCAGCTAAACCTGACGCATAAAGTTTTCCACCTGTGGCACCATAAAGGCAGGTATTACCCATAATCGTGGCGTGGTGATTTTTAAAGGCGGAGCCAATAGGCGGGGAAATAACAATACGACCTCCTGCCATGCCTTTACCAACATAATCATTAGCATCACCCACTAAGGTTAATTCAACGCCTTGAGCATTCCAGACACCAAAACTTTGGCCGGCTGTTCCTGTAAAATGAAGTTTAATCGGGGTGGCAGATAAACCACTTTCGCCATATTTTTTAGCAATAATGCCAGATAACGTTGCGCCAACAGAACGGTCAGTATTACGAATATCAAAATAATAGGTTTGGCTTTTTTGCTGCTCAACGGCTTGAAGGGTTTGAGTAACAATGCGTTGGTTTAATTCGCCCTTATCATAAGTATTATTGTTTTCCTGACAATAAAGTGCATAACCTGATGGTGACGTTGCGGTTTCTAACAATCCACCTAAAGAGAGTTTTTGTTGTTTACTGCTAACGCCTTCTAGGCATGAAAGCAGGTCGGTTCGACCGATTAAATCGGTAATTTTTCTCACGCCAAGTAATGCCATTAACTCACGAGTTTCTTGCGCAATAAAACGGAAGTAGTTAATAACGCGTTCTGGTAATCCGTGATAATGGTTACGGCGGAGCGTTTCATCTTGGGTTGCTACACCCATTGCACAATTATTTAAATGACAAATACGCAAATATTTACAGCCTAGTGCCACCATTGGCCCAGTACCAAATCCAAAACTCTCTGCACCTAAAATAGCCGCTTTAATAATATCTAGACCTGTTTTTAATCCACCATCGACTTGTAAACGAATTTTATGGCGTAGGTCGTTTGCCACTAACGCTTGTTGAGTTTCAACTAAGCCAAGTTCCCACGGGCTACCTGCATATTTTACGGAAGTTAAAGGGCTTGCACCTGTACCTCCGTCATAACCTGCGATGGTGATCAAATCTGCATAAGCTTTGGCAACACCAGTCGCAATGGTGCCTACACCGGGCTCTGAAACCAATTTCACAGAAATCAGAGCAGTTGGATTGATCTGTTTTAAGTCGAAAATAAGTTGTGCTAAATCTTCAATGGAGTAGATGTCGTGATGAGGTGGCGGCGATATTAAGGTCACACCGGGTACGGCATAACGTAGTTGTGCAATATAAGGTGTCACTTTATCTCCGGGAAGTTGTCCGCCTTCACCGGGTTTTGCGCCTTGTGCGACTTTGATTTGTAAAACATCAGCACTCATTAAATAAGAGGGGGTCACGCCAAAACGACCAGAGGCGATCTGTTTAATACGTGAAACTTTATTAGTACCGTAACGAGCTGGATCTTCGCCTCCTTCACCTGAATTTGAAAATCCTCCTAAAGTATTCATCGCTTGCGCCAGCGCTTCATGAGCTTCTCGGCTTAATGCGCCAATTGACATCGCCGCAGTATCAAAGCGTTTAAATAATTCGGTTTCAGGTTCGACTTCTTCAATTGAGATGGCTGTTGTCTTGTTATTAAGCACTAACATATCGCGCAATGTTGTAATTGGGCGTTGTTGCACAAGGTTTGCATAGTGCTGATAGTCGGTATATTCCCCACTATTTACAGCTTTCTGTAATGCTTGAACGACATCAGGATTGTAGGCATGGTATTCACCTTTATGTGCATATTTTAATAATCCACCTGCTTCTAAAGGATAACGAGTTAACCAGGCTCGTTTTGATAGATTAAATAAATCCTGTTCAAAATCACTAAAGTCAGCGCCATTAATCCGATTATCAACACCAGCAAAACAGAGGTTAACAACGTTATCGTTTAATCCGACCGCCTCAAAAAGCTGAGAGCAACGGTAAGAGGCAACGGTTGAAATGCCCATTTTGGACATGATCTTATACAATCCTTTATTTATGCCGTTGCGGTAATTCAGCATCACTTGAGCATAGCTTGCTTGCAGGATTTTTTTATCAACACGTTGCGCTAAAGATTCATAGGCAAGATAAGGATAAATAGCCGTAGCACCAAATCCGAGTAATACGGCGAAATGGTGGGGATCACGAGCGCTGGCCGTTTCAACAATAATATTAGCATCACAGCGTAAGTTATTATCGACCAACGCTTTTTGTACAGCGCCCACGGCCATAGGCGCAGGAATAGGTAGTCGCTCTTTAGTGATATTTCTATCTGATAAAACGAGTAATACTGCACCACGATGAACTTCCTGTTGTGCTGTTACGCATAATTGGCGTAATGCTGTTTCTAGGTTGTCTTCTGTGGGTTGATACGTGATATCAAGATGAACGGATTGGTAATAAGGATTTTCTTGATTAATAAGCTGTTGGAAATCGCTATAAAGCAAAATAGGTGATTTAAAACTCAGCCGATGTGCTTGACCTTCCGCTTCGCAAAACACATTCATCTCGCGTCCAATGCAGGTCGCTAAAGACATGACATGGGCTTCTCTTAATGAATCTATCGGAGGATTTGTGACTTGCGCAAATTTCTGTCTGAAATAGTCATAAATCAGGCGAGGGCGTTGAGAAAGTACAGCAAATGGGGTGTCATCGCCCATTGAACCTGTGGCTTCTTGCCCGTTCTCTGCAAGCACATGCAAAATGCTTTCAAGCTCTTCTTGGCTATAGGCAAATTGTTTTTGATAAGTGGCTAATAAAGTGTCATCAAAGGCGCGTTGCCCTGTGGCTTGTTGTTCTGGTAACTCTTCAAATGGCGTTAAGCGTTTGACATTGCGTTCTAGCCACAATTTATAAGGATGGCGTCTTTTTAAATCCTCATCAGTTTCGGCTGAGTGCAAAATGCGTCCTTGATGAGTATCAATGACCATCAGTTCACCGGGACCGACTCGTCCTTTTTCTCGCACTTCATCAGGCTGATAATCCCAAATACCAATTTCAGAAGCACAAGTGATGATGTTATCTGTGGTAATAACGTAACGAGCAGGACGTAAACCGTTTCTATCTAGCGTACATGCAGCATAACGACCATCTGATAATACAATGCCCGCAGGGCCATCCCAAGGCTCCATATGCATTGAGTTAAAATCAAAAAATGCCCGTAAATCATCATCCATTTGTGGATTATTTTGCCATGCAGGAGGAACGAGTAAACGCATAGCACGAACAATATCCATACCACCATTGAGAAAAAGCTCTAGCATATTGTCGAGTGAACTTGAATCTGAGCCACTCTCATTCACAAAAGGGGATGCACTTTGTAGATCAGGAATAAGTGGCGTATGGAATTTATAGGCACGCGCTCTCGCCCATTGGCGATTGCCTGTGATGGTATTAATTTCACCGTTATGCGCTAAATAACGAAAAGGTTGAGCAAGTGGCCATTTGGGAGTGGTATTCGTTGAGAAACGCTGGTGGAATAAACAAATTGAAGATTCCATGCGTAGATCAGCAAGATCGGTAAAAAAACGAGGTAGATCGATGGCCATACAGAGGCCTTTATAAACCGTCACCAAATTAGAAAGACTGCAAATATAAAAATCACTGTCAGTAATGCGTTTTTCAATGCGTCTACGAGCAACAAACAGTCGTCTCTCAATATCACTTATCCGCCAGCCTGCAGGTGCGTTAATAAAAACTTGTTCGATTAAAGGAAGAGAAGAAAGAGCAATACTGCCTAAAATCTCAGTGTTAATAGGAACTTTGCGCCAGCCAACAATGGAAAGCGTTTCACGTTGTAGCTCTTCTTCGACGATGAGACGGCACTGTTTGGCAATATTAGGATCTTGGCTTAAAAATAGCATACCTACGGCGTAATTTTTTGCTAAACGCCAGCCTTTTTCTTGTGCAACTAATTGGAAAAAACGCTCTGGTTTTTGTAAGAGTAATCCGCAACCATCACCGGTTTTGCCATCAGAAAGAATAGCGCCACGATGTTGCATTCTGGCGAGACCATGTATGGCATTTCTGACAATCTTATGGCTGGCTTGTCCTTCAATATGCGCGATCAACCCAAATCCACAATTGTCTTTTTCCTGTGTCTTTTGATAGAGCATTTTTGCTTCCTACTTGGTTTACTGGGCACCTCAAAAAAAGAGCGCAAAAGGAACGTTTTGGCTCAAAGTATGTAGGTAAATTTATGGGTGTTCAGTTGGGTGATATTGTGTTTGCCTAGCTTGGTGTGTTTTTTATATTGCTCTGCTATGCCTTTTAAACTTATCGATAAATAAAAATCAGGTCAATGTGTAGAAAGATTTGACTGAGATAAAATAGGTAAGGAGTGTTTTATTCTAACATATTGATTAATAGGTAAATTATTCTATTTTAAAATGGTGTGGGAACGATTTTTTAATGTGAGCTATATCACTTTATTTGAGCTATTTAGCTTTATCTCATCCTTTAATGATAAAAACGAGCAGTGAGTTATTCTGACGAATGTATTAAATTTGGAATTTTATTGTTTTTATACATTTTGTATAAAAAAAGACAAATTGCATTTTTTATAATAAGGTCTACTTATCGAGGGTATAGCTATCGATTATGTTACTTGGTTTTGTATTATCCTTATGAATGTACATGTCCTAGATAGGCTTGTTGAGAGAAAATAGAGGTAAATCAAACAAAGTAATGAGAAATAACTGTTCGTAGCAAGATTTCTGAATGTTCGCCACTGCGCCAATTCATTTTTGGGTTATCATTCCATAGATTCAATATATTGGAGTTTTCAATGAAATTGCTCAAAGGGCTTGCCCAATACTACGTTGACTTAATGATGAGGCTGGGGCTAATTCGCTTCTCATTGTTGTTAGCTTCTGCATTAGTTGTTTTAGCGATGGTTGTTCAAATGGCGGTGACATTCTTGCTTGCCGGTGATGTTACCAGTATTGACCTTGTTCGCTCTATTTTCTTTGGACTGATTATTACGCCTTGGGCTGTCTATTTTCTCTCGGTTGTCGTTGAACAACTGGAAGAATCACGACGTCGTTTATCTCGTATGGTGGATAAACTAGGCGTAATGCGCCAGCGAGACTTAGAGCTTAACTCTCAATTAAAAGAGAATATTGAGCAATTAAACTTGGAAATTCAAGAGCGTGAAAAAGTTGAAAAAGCGCATCTTGAACTACTAGAAAAACTAAAAAGTGAAATGAAGCGTCGTGAATTGACGCAAATCGAGCTTGAACAACAATCCTCACTTTTACGCTCATTTCTAGATGCTTCTCCTGATTTAGTTTATTACCGTAATGAAGATAATGAATTTTCAGGATGTAACCGCGCAACAGAATTACTGACAGGTAAAAGTGAGAAGCAGCTTATTGGTTTAACACCGCTTGATGTGTATGACGAAGATATTGCGATAAAAGTGATGGAAACCGATGAGAAAGTTTTTCGTCACAATGTCTCACTTACCTATGAGCAGTGGCTGGTTTACCCTGATGGGCGAAAAGCCTGTTTTGAATTACGTAAAGTGCCGTTTTATGACCGTATTGGTAAGCGTCATGGCTTAATGGGTTTTGGACGTGACATTACAGAGCGTAAGCGCTATCAAGACGCGTTAGAGAATGCGAGTCGTGATAAAACCACCTTTATCTCAACCATCAGCCATGAATTGCGTACACCGCTAAATGGTATTGTTGGATTAAGCCGTATCTTATTGGATACCGAGCTTTCACCAGAACAACTCAATTACTTAAAAACTATCCATGTGAGTGCGATTACGTTGGGTAATATTTTTAATGACGTGATTGAGATGGACAAAATTGAGCGTAGAAAAATTCAGTTAGATAACCAGCCAATTGACTTCACTGAATTTATTTCTGATTTAGAAAATCTGTCTGGGCTGTTAGTACAGCCAAAAGGATTGAAATTCACGCTTGAAGCAGAAGAAACGCTACCGCATAAGATAACTTCTGATGGGACCCGATTACGCCAGATTTTATGGAATCTCATTGGTAACGCGGTGAAGTTTACTCAAGAAGGTGAAATCAAAGTACGTATTTGGCAAGAAGCGCCAGATAAGTTGTTCTTTGAAGTGAAAGATAGCGGGATTGGTATTCCTAAAAGTGAGCTTGAGAAGATCTTTGCCATGTACTATCAAGTCAATGATAGTCAAGGTGGTCGTTCTGCAACGGGAACGGGTATCGGACTTGCTGTCTCAAAACGCCTAGCACAGCATATGGGCGGTGATATTCGTGTTGAGAGTGAGTTAGGTGAGGGGTCTACCTTTACCCTCTCTATCGTCGCTCCTGCTATTGAAGAACATCACAATATCGATAGTGATGATGAGCTCTTATTACCTGCTTTAAATATTCTGCTTGTTGAAGATATTGAACTTAACGTGATCGTGGCCTGTTCTGTTTTAGAAAAACTGGGTAATACCGTTGATGTAGCAATGACAGGGCAAGAAGCGTTATCGATGTTTAAGCCTGATGAATATGACTTAGTGCTATTAGACATTCAATTACCCGATATGACAGGGTTCGATATTTCAAGAAAATTACGTCAAGAATTCGACAGCAATGAACTTCCTCCTCTTATCGCTTTAACAGCAAATGTTTTGAAAGACAAAAAAGAGTATTTGGATGCGGGAATGAATGATGTGCTAAGCAAACCACTTTCTGTGGACGCACTTACCGCGATTATCAATAAATTCTGGGGAGATGGTGCGGTTTCTATGCCATGTAATGAGTCATCGGAATTGTTGAATAAAAATGAAGAATTATTAGATATAGACATGCTGAATCAGTACATCGAACTCGTAGGACCTCAATTAATCACTGATGGTCTAGATGTTTTTGAAAAGATGATGCCAAGTTATATGTCTGTTCTTGAATCTAATCTGACCGCGCGCGATCAGAAAGGCATCACTGAGGAAGGACATAAAATCAAAGGTGCAGCAGGCTCTATTGGTTTAAAACATTTACAGCAACTCGCTAAACAGATCCAATCACCGGAATTACCTGCTTGGTGGGACAATGTGCAAGAGTGGGTAGATGAGCTAGGAAAGGATTGGAGAAAGGATGTGGAAAGTTTAAGAAACTGGTTAGCAGGGGCTAGAAAAAAATAACCCCAACCGAAGGTTGGGGTGCGCGAATACTGCGCCAACACCAGGGAAACTTTTCTATCCGCTTTTTTTGATTCTCATTACATAGGCGAATAGGATGAAACTATTCCATACATCATACATGCAACAAAATAGCAAAGATAAGTTTTTTTGTTACAAGAAACATTTAAATATGTGATGCCGATTGGTGTTTACACCTATAAATGGGTAACTAGTAATCTACTACAAACGGAGAAAGATATGAAATCAATTGCGGTAATTTTAAGTGGTTGTGGTGTATTCGATGGGAGTGAAATCCATGAATCAGTGCTCACAATGCTTGCTTTGAGCCAAAATAATGCTGAAGTTCATTATTTTTCACCTAATGAATTACAACCAACTGTAATTAATCATATTACAGGTGAAGAAAAATCAGAAAAAAGGAATATGATGGAAGAATCTTCTCGTATTTCTCGTGGTAAAATATCCCCTTTATCAGAGGCAAAGGCTGAAAACTTTGATGCTGTTATTATTCCTGGTGGTTTTGGTGCTGCTAAGAATTTGTGTAATTTCGCAACAAAAGGAAGTGACTGTGAAATTAACAAAGATCTCTTAAGATTTGTACAAGCGATACATCAGCAAAATAAACCATTGGGGCTAATGTGTATTGCGCCTGTAATGTTACCAAAAATGTTAAATTCTCCAGTAAAATTAACAATTGGAAATGACGTGGAGACCGCTCGTACAATTGAAAAGATGGGGGGTGTCCATATAGATTGTCCTGTTGATGATATCGTTGTCGATGAAAAATATCGTGTTGTCACTACGCCTGCGTATATGCTTGCACAATCTATAGCACAAGCACAGGTGGGGATTGAGAAACTGGTTAAGAAAGTCCTTGAGATGGCATAAAGAGTAGGTAAAAACAGCAGATGGTACTGGTGAGAAAGTTAAAGAAACTATTAATTATTTTAATTGCTTTATGGTTGTTAACAGTTGTGCTGTTTTCTTTTTTACCTGTGCCTTTTTCTGCTGTTATGGCTCAAAGACAAATT
The DNA here is from genome assembly GCF_003144535.1 of Proteus penneri. Lineage (GTDB taxonomy): Bacteria > Pseudomonadota > Gammaproteobacteria > Enterobacterales > Enterobacteriaceae > Proteus > Proteus penneri. The sequence goes on from NZ_PHFJ01000013.1 coordinate 78,699, forward strand.
TCTGCTTGGAGTGAGTTTGATTTTTCTTATGTATCACATTCCACTTGGGTCAGTGAGAAAGAGATAGCTCCTGTGATGTATTTAGCCGTTATTGCATCTGAAGATCAAAATTTCCCCAAACATTGGGGATTTGATTTTGATGCTATTGAGAAAGTTTTCAAAAAAAATTATAACAATGGTAAAACATTACGTGGAGCATCGACTATTTCTCAGCAAACGGTCAAAAATCTTTTTTTATGGGATGGTCGTAGTTGGATTAGAAAAGGTCTCGAGACCGGAATGACGCCAGTTGTCGAGCTTATTTGGTCAAAAAAACGTATTTTAACGGTATATCTAAATATTGTTGAGTTTGGTGATGGGATCTTTGGCGTAGAGCAGGCTTCTCAACACTATTTTAGAAAGCCCGCAAAACAACTTACAAGTTATGAAGCTGCATTATTAGCCGCAGTATTACCTAATCCGCATATTTATCATGTAAATAAACCTTCTGCTTACACCCTAAAACGACAACAGTGGATCTTAAATCAGATGCGACTAATGGGTGGAATTAGCTTTTTAAAGAAAAATAATTTGTCATAACTCTATAAGGTTTGAAATATTTTTCTATTAGGTTCAGCAATCTTTTCTGATAGCTTCGTTATTGCAGAAGGATCGTTAGATTGGCGAGACTGCACGCGAAATTGTGAAGGTGTCATGCCGTATTTGCGCTTAAAAGCATCGCAAAAATAGGCATTACTGCCAAAACCACAGCGATGACTTATTTGAAAAACAGTGTAATTAGAAAACGTGAGATAATTTAATGCAATCCCCATTCTGACATCAAGCAATAACTGGCAGAATGAAACGCCTTCTTTGCTTAAATGTCGGCGTAATGTTGATGGCGTTGTGAAAAGCGTTTTAGCGACATCTTCTAAATGCCATTTTTTTTGCGGATCTTGCGTAATTAAATGCGTAATTGCCTGATTTTTAGGCTCATCATAGTTAAATCGGAAGATATTTAAAATATCGATACCTTCTTGATATACCGCCATCAAAATAAAAAATAAACATTGCTGCATAAACATGGTTTCTTGAGATGGAGAGCCATGTGGTAGTGGTAAGCATTGTTTTAAAATTCCAAAATTACTTTTTATCACTTCAGGCGTCGATAAATGGTAAGCAGGAAGATGGCTTGTCAGTGGTGAGCTAGATTTTATTAAAGGTTTTAGTAAAGAGAAAACAGATTGAAGTTCTGTTTCACATAATACAAGAGTGTGTAGTTCAATCGATTTATGCGTAAATTGATTCACTATATCGCAAGACACTTGACTGTATTTCGGAATAATAAGCGTTAAATGACTAGATACATCAATAGATTGCCCATTGATGCAAATCGTACCTTTTGCGCCACTAACCATCGCTATCATCGGGTTTTCGATGTAAAACGTTTTTAAAGACATTTGGTTAGAGGACAGGATGTGTTTGTATTCCATGATCTTCGATATACCGTAGGCAAGTTAAGCATTCATCTTGCTTAAATGAACAATACTCAAAATTAGCTCATTAGTTGTATAAACTGATAAGCCACGTCTAGAATAATAAATAGAAAGATTATTCTAGTTTAAATTAGTGTTGTCATGCAAAGCAGAATAAGAGTGAAACAGAATATAATCTTGTTGATAAAACAAGACAATATAGATATTTGTTCATTTTTTACATTTATTTTAAACAGTGTTATTTTTTCTAAATAAATTGTTATTTATTCAAAACGCATTTTTCTTAATAAGGTGTAGAATCGCGCGTCACAGACAAAGGCGATTATTCTGTTCTTAGGATATCACTGTTTGTCTTTTATCCACACCCTATCCAACATTCATTAGCTTATTTTCTATTTGTTTTTGAATGACTCAATCTTATGGATAGCGCTGTATTATTCACACATTTTCCTGATTTATTGATAATTTTGCCGAGTTGGCAGGAGTGAGTATGTCTGACTTTTCAGGGAAGGGTTGGCTTGCTGAAATCGCTTTACGCTATGAAGTGAAACGCGGAGTCACGCGTCTTACAGAAAAGCGTCATATCGGCCCATTAATGGTTCAGCGTCCTTTTTATCCTGAGCAAGGTATTGCACACACTTATTTACTTCATCCCCCAGGCGGTGTGGTTGGTGGCGATAACCTATTGATTAATATTGATGTGCAATCCCAAGCGCACGCATTGCTCACAACACCTGGGGCGACTAAGTTTTACCGTAGTGCTGGTGGGGTGGCTCATCAGATTCAAACATTAAAGGTCGCACCGAATGGTTTTTTAGAGTGGCTTCCTCAGGAGAATATCTTTTTTCCTGAAGCCCAAGTTCGCCTAGAAACGCATATTCATATTGCAACTACGTCGAGATTTATTGGCTGGGAAATCCAATGCTTTGGCCGCCCTGTTTTAAATGAATGGTTCGAAAATGGCAGTGTTAAAGGACGTTTTAATTTCTATATTGATGAAAAGCTGACATTAACAGAATCGCTTTTTGTTGATGGTTTACAAAAAAGATCGGCCGCAATGCGTGAATTTCCCATGTTGGGGTCGCTTTATATTTATCCCGCAACGGACGAATTAAAAAACAGTATTCAACAAAGTATCGAGGCTTTCTCAGCTTCTTACGATCATGCCATTGAATATGGCTTAACAGATATAGACGGTATTTTAGTTTTACGGTTATTAGGCTCTCAAACAGAGCCGATGATGGCGTGTTTTGTTCAAGTTTGGCAAACCGTCAGACAACACTGGTTAGGGTATTGCCCTGAGCCGCCTCGTATATGGGCGACATAATCGTTAATTTTAGGAGCAGAAATGGAATTAACACCAAGAGAAAAAGATAAATTACTGCTTTTTACAGCGGGCCTTGTTGCTGAAAGACGTTTAGCGAAAGGGCTCAAGCTTAATTATCCTGAAGCGGTTGCACTTATCAGTTGCGCCATTATGGAAGGGGCGAGAGAAGGTAAAACGGTTGCCCAATTAATGAGTGAAGGACGCTCAGTTTTGGCAGCAGAACAAGTCATGGAAGGTGTACCAGAAATGATAAAAGACATTCAAGTGGAATGTACATTCCCTGATGGTACAAAACTTGTTTCTATCCATGATCCTATTGTGTAGGTAACAACATGATACCCGGTGAAATTAGAGTTAACCAAACGTTAGGCGATATTGAGCTTAATGCTGGCCGAGAGACAAAAACAATACAAGTTGCTAATCACGGTGATAGACCCGTGCAGGTGGGTTCTCATTATCATTTCTATGAAGTAAATGATGCGCTGAGATTTGAGCGAGAAGGTACATTGGGTTTTCGTTTAAATATTCCAGCAGGTATGGCGGTTCGTTTTGAACCCGGTCAAAGCCGTACCGTTGAATTAGTGGCTTTTGCAGGAAAACGTGAAATTTATGGTTTTCACGGCAAAGTGATGGGTAAATTGGAGAGTGAGAAAAAATGAAAACTATCTCACGTCAAGCTTATGCAGATATGTTCGGGCCAACAACAGGTGATCGTCTGCGATTAGCTGATACTGAGCTCTTTCTTGAAATTGAAAAAGACTTCACCACTTATGGCGAAGAGGTCAAGTTTGGTGGTGGTAAAGTTATTCGCGATGGTATGGGGCAGAGCCAAGTCGTTAATGCTGAATGTGTCGATGTACTTATCACTAACGCCATTATTTTAGACCATTGGGGGATCGTAAAAGCCGATATCGGTATTAAAGATGGTCGTATTGTGGGGATTGGTAAAGCGGGTAATCCGGATGTACAACCTAATGTGGATATTGTTGTAGGGCCGGCCACAGAAGTGGTTGCGGGCGAAGGTAAAATAGTTACCGCTGGTGGCGTTGATACACATATTCACTTTATCTGCCCTCAACAAGCACAAGAAGGTTTAGTCTCTGGTGTCACCACATTTATTGGTGGTGGTACAGGGCCTGTGGCTGGAACGAATGCAACGACAGTAACGCCAGGTATTTGGAACATGCACCGCATGTTAGAAGCCGTTGATGAATTGCCTATTAATGTGGGGTTATTCGGCAAAGGTTGTGTCAGTCAACCAGAAGCGGTTCGCGAGCAAATTGAGGCGGGTGCTATTGGTCTAAAAATTCATGAAGATTGGGGTGCAACGCCGATGGCAATTCATAACTGCCTTAATGTTGCCGATGAAATGGATGTGCAAGTTGCTATTCATTCTGACACCTTAAATGAAGGTGGTTTTTATGAAGAAACTGTAAAAGCGATAGCGGGCCGTGTGATCCACGTTTTCCACACAGAAGGGGCGGGTGGTGGGCACGCACCCGATGTAATTAAATCAGTCGGTGAGCCGAATATTTTACCTGCTTCAACAAATCCAACAATGCCTTATACCATTAACACGGTAGATGAACATCTCGACATGTTAATGGTTTGCCATCACCTTGATCCTTCTATTCCTGAAGATGTGGCCTTTGCTGAATCTCGTATTCGTCGCGAAACTATTGCTGCGGAAGATATCTTACATGATATGGGTGCTATTTCTGTTATGTCGTCAGACTCACAGGCAATGGGGCGCGTAGGTGAAGTTATTCTTCGTACTTGGCAATGTGCGCACAAAATGAAATTACAACGCGGCATATTAGAAGGTGACACTGCTGAAAGTGATAACTGTCGCATTAAACGCTATGTGGCGAAATACACTATCAATCCTGCTTTAGCGCATGGTATTGCACATGAAGTGGGGTCTATTGAAAAAGGGAAGTTGGCTGATCTGGTTTTATGGGATCCTGCTTTCTTTGGTGTGAAACCCGCATTGATCATGAAAGGTGGCATGGTGGCTTATGCCCCAATGGGGGATATTAATGCGGCTATTCCAACGCCTCAGCCTGTGCATTATCGCCCAATGTATGCGTGTTTAGGTAAAGCGAAATACCAAACGTCAATGATCTTTATGTCAAAAGCGGGCATTGAAGCCGGTGTGCCAGAAAAGCTGGGCTTGAAGAGCTTGATTGGCCGTGTCCAAGGTTGTCGTAGCGTGACAAAAGCATCGATGATCCACAATAGCTATGTGCCACATATTGAGCTAGATCCACAAACCTATATTGTGAAAGCAGATGGTGTGCCATTAGTGTGTGAACCCGCAACACAATTACCGATGGCACAACGCTATTTCCTCTTTTGATGCAGATTTATTGAGAATATAGAGAATGAAAAGATTTACTCAACTTATTGATCAACAAAAAGCAGTTGAAATAGCAACACCTGAACAACCGCCTCTTATTCTGTGCTTAACGATGGATGAAAGAACCAAAAGTCGTTTAAAAGTGACATTAAGTGATGGGCAAGAAGCAGGGTTATTTTTACCCCGTGGTACGGTGCTAAAAGAGGGCGATATTTTACTGTCAGAAGATAATACGCTAGTCACAATTGAAGCCGCAAAAGAGCAAGTTTCAACCGTGTATAGTGACGATCCGCTGCTATTGGCTCGAGTTTGTTACCACTTAGGCAATCGTCATGTTCCATTACAAATTGAAGCGGGTTGGTGTCGTTATTTTCACGATCATGTTTTAGATGATATGGCGAGAGGCTTGGGCGCCAATGTGGTTGTGGGGTTGGAAAAATATCAACCTGAGCCGGGTGCTTATGGTGGATCGTCTGGTGGACATCATCATCACGCTCATGACGATCACCATCATCATCACTAATTATTTGAATAAGGGAGCCTATTGATGCTTGCAGATCTACGCTTATATCAATTAGTCAGTCCTTCTTTACCGGTGGGATCGTTTACTTATTCTCAAGGGTTAGAATGGGCAATTGAAAAAGGTTGGGTTTGTTGTCCTCAAACGTTAACGGCTTGGTTAAGTACTCAAATGACAGGTACTTTAGCGACGTTAGAGCTCCCTATCTTACGGCGATTACAAGAAAATTTAGCACAAGCCAAAATGAGTGAAGTGAAGTATTGGTGTGATTTTATTATCGCAAGTCGTGAAACTAAAGAATTACGGCAAGAAGAGCGCCAACGCGGTATTGCTTTCGCTCGTTTACTTCCTCAATTAGATATTGAGTTAGATGAAACCTTACAAGCCTGTGTAAAACAGACACAACTGATGGCATTTGCGTTAGCGGCTGTGAAATGGAATATTTCCGTTGAAAAGTTATGTTGTGCTTACGCTTGGGGGTGGCTTGAAAACACGGTGATGTCAGGCGTGAAATTGATCCCATTAGGGCAAAGTGCGGGGCAGAAAATACTGTTTACATTAACAGAACAGATCCCTGAGATTGTTGAGCAGTCTGCATATTGGCCCACTGAAGATATTGGGAGCTTTACACCCGCGCAAATCATTGCCAGTAGTCGTCATGAAACACAATACACTCGACTTTTTCGTTCATGAGAAATCTATATGCAAGAATATAATCAACCACTACGTATTGGTGTTGGTGGCCCTGTTGGATCAGGAAAAACAGCACTGTTAGAAGTTCTTTGTAAAGCAATGCGCGACACTTATGAAATCGCGGTTGTAACTAACGATATTTATACCCAAGAAGATGCCAAGATCTTAACGCGTGCTGAAGCATTAGATGCCGACCGTATTATTGGTGTCGAAACAGGAGGTTGTCCTCATACTGCTATCCGTGAAGATGCCTCAATGAACCTTGCTGCGGTTGAAGAGTTAGCAATGCGCCACAAAAATCTTGATATCGTTTTTGTGGAAAGTGGCGGTGATAACTTAAGTGCGACATTTAGTCCAGAGCTTGCTGATTTAACCATTTACGTGATTGATGTGGCCGAAGGGGAAAAAATTCCACGTAAAGGAGGCCCTGGTATTACTCATTCTGATCTGCTGGTGATCAACAAGATCGATTTAGCACCTTATGTTGGCGCCTCATTAGAAGTGATGGAAGCTGATACTGCTAAAATGCGTCCTGTGAAACCTTATGTTTTCACCAACTTAAAAGAAAAAGTAGGCTTGGAAACTATTATCGATTTTATCATCGATAAAGGGATGTTAAGACGCTAACAGCTTGTTGAGTAAAGGCGAGTTTTAGTCGAGAAAGAAACTGACAGTGTCGGTCATTATTCACAAAGACCGATACTGTCAGAATAATACAAAAACGAGATTAGTAATGTGATCAGTTAAGGTAAGTAAATGCGGTGGTAACTTTAACAACCCCTTTGGTTTCACTGGCTATTTTCGCAACAGCCGCTCCTTCTTGGCGAGTTAAAATACCAAATAAGAACACTTCACCATTTTCAGTGATCACTTTTACTGACGATGATTTGACTGAATCACTGCCTAAAATTTGAGAGCGAACTTTGGTTGTTAACCATGTGTCTGAAGACGCAGTGCCTAATGTCACAGGCTCGCCTTGGCGAACTTCGTTATAGACGTTATTCACCCCTTCAACCTTACTTGCGACTTGTTTAGCCGTATTGGCAACAGACATATCAGGGCTTTGACCTGTTAACAGAATATTGCCTTGATAAGCGGTAGCCACAATACGTGAATTGCTTTTCTTGATCTGTTCGTTTTTGTTTAGAGCACCAGAAACACGTGCTTCCAAGGTACCATCGTCAACTTGTTGCCCTAATGAGCGAGGATCGGTTGCAGTTTTACCCGCAACTGCGGCAGTGCCGACAACAGCTGCGCCGATACAACCTTGCAGTAAAAGTGCAGAACACAGCACTGCAGTGATAGGAAGCAATTTCATAGTAACTCCTTAGTCATCCTGATGTGGGAATAATGTATTATCAATTAAATCGCAGAGACAATTGACTGTTAGCATCTGAACTTCCTGTATTCTGACGGTACGTTGAGATGGAATACGAATTTCAACGTCTTGAGGGCCTAATAATCCGGCAAGCTCTCCGCCATCATAACCTGTTAATGCAACAATGGTCATATCTCGTGTAACAGCGGCTTCAACGGCTTTAATAATGCTTCGACTGTTACCGTGTGTCGAAATAGCAAGCAGTACATCTCCAGCTTGTCCTAATGCGCGCACTTGTTTAGCGTAGATTTCATCGTGTTGCTGATTCCCCATAATTGCAGTCATCACAACGCTATCTGTGTTTAACGATAATGCGGGCAAGCTAGGGCGCTCTGTTTCAAAACGATGGATCATGCTTGCGGCAAATCGCTGTGCTGTTGCTGCTGAGCTACCGTTTCCACAGCTTAATATTTTATGGCCGTTTAATAACGATTGAACCATCATCATGGCGGCTCTGGAAATGGCATCTGGTAATGCTTCTGCTGCTGCAATTTGAGTTTGGATACTCTCTGTAAAGCAGACTTTGATTCTATCAAGCACGTTAAGACCTATATAATCTAATTTAACGAATAAATTCCGTATAATCGAGAATGTTTTTTAACCATATTAACTGGCGTTGATTAAATGCACAAACATCAAATCGACAGTCTGAAGTCTCGATACTTTCTTGGCGTTGTGCTAACCAACACGTTGCTGTCCGCCATAAACGACGCCGTTTTGAGGTAGTAATAGAGCTTATTGCATCACCAAATGAGGTGTTATATCTAAAGCGAACCTCAACAAATACCCATGTCTTGTTTTCTTGCATAATAAGATCAATTTCGCCACAGGGATATCGGACATTACGCGCAATTAATATTAATCCTTGTTGGCGTAAATATTTTAGCGCTTTTTGCTCATAGTATAGTCCTAAAAAATAAGGACTTTTAGAAAAAATCATCCATGATTTCCTTCTTTCTCTTACTCATAAAATAAACCGCCTTTATGGCGGTTTATTTTAATGATAATTAAATACTTTTATTACTGTGTAACAGGTTCAATCTTACCTTGTTTAAATTGCATCCAAGGAAGTTGTCTATAAACAGTACAGTTGTTTTCAACATGTAATGAACCTGAAATACCATTAAAATGTAATGTGCCTTTTGTTAGATCATTGTAATTGTTTGCTAATGACCATGCATCAATTCCCATCGCGTAAAGACGCATTAATGAGTAATCGTTCGCAAATTTACTGGATGCTTTTTGCATTAACGGCAAATTAGCGCCAGTCATCAATGGAATATCACTAAATTGAATGCCATCCATCTCCATACGGAAATCAGGACCAGTTCCACCTTGGTTACTGCGTGAGCTAACATAAATGGGTGGACGCTTTTGGGTACTGATCGCCATATCAATCATTGGCTTAATTAAGGTTAATTCATCGCTAGTCGCAATGATGTAAACCGAATCAATCGCACCACCCGCAGATGGAATAGATTGAGTCTCTAATGGTAAAGGTGCATTAGCAGTTGGTAAAACCGGTGTGCCTGTCATGCGAATACCGACACCGCGATTAATCGATGCTTTTAAGCTTTCAACAGAACTAAAGGTTTGTTGTAAAACAGTACCGCCACCTGTACGTTGCCATTCATCAGCAAAAGTTTGTGCCATTCTTTGACCAAATTTATTATCTGGAACAATAATTAATGGATTTGCTTTTTGTTGCTGACGCAAATGCTGTGCCGCATTACGAGTTTCATCTTCTGGCGAAAGAGAGAAGAAACAGACAGTAGTTGCAGAAGGGATCGTATCTAACTCATTTAATGCTAATACGGGTAAGCCACTTTGAAGCTCAATGGTTTTCATGACTTCAGGTTTTAGTAGTGGACCGACAATTAAGTTGGCACCATCTTGTTGTGCTTTTTTCAGTAACACATCAATAGGCTGACTATTGGTATCATAAACAATCACTTGGCGAGAGTTTTGAGCAATAGGGTCAAGCTGAACGCTCATATTACTTGAAAAAGTATCCGTTCCTTTTTCTTCTTTTACTTGATTGGTTTCACTATTGTCAGTGGATTCTTTCGTTGTATCTGAATTTGTTGCAGAAGTTTCAGTATTGCTAATGCCTAATTCTTCTAAAATTGAAGCTAGGCTATCATCGTTTTTAGGTGTTTGAGATTCAGGCATCGCTTGTGGTTGTGGTAAGCCACTTTGCGCATCAAGGAAGCCTTGACGAATGGCTTCACCAAAGACTTTCGCTTGCCCTGTTAAAGGTAATAATAATGCGATTTGGCTATTCGTACTTACAGAAGGTTGTGAAAGACGTAATAATGAAGCTGGAAGTGTTAATGCAGCTGGATTACGAGGATAGCGAGTCTGCCATTCTCTGACTGCTGTTGATAATTTATCAGCATCATCTTTGTTGTATTCATAGGTATTGAGTAAATCTAACCAACCTTGCAGCGTATTTTCATCTGCTTTGATAACCACACTACGGCGTTGCTCTGGTGTGAGTTTGGTTAGTGTGAGCCATGTATCATCAATATTTTTTTGACGCAGTTGAGGATCAGTAATTAATGTTTCTAACCCAATATAGGCTCTAATAACATCTAAAGATGCTAGCCCTTGAGCATCATCAATTACTTTTTGATATTGTTTCATCTCCATTTCTGCTTTTGCAGCTGGAGTGAGAGGTTGTTCTTGTTGCCCCGTCAGGGTACAACCTGACATAATCAGCGCAGAGAGTATCGCAGTATAGGATAAACCTGTTTTAAAACGCACAAAAATTGAGGAAAGCATACTGTACCCAGTGATGTTTTATAATTATGCTCAATTTTAAATCGGTCATTCGGAATAAACAATGAATCAACCTAATCGAGCAGCGGTAACGACATCCACACTGTACATAGTACCCACACCTATTGGTAATCTGGGCGATATCACCCAGCGGGCACTTGATGTGCTGTCTCATGTCGATTTAATTGCTGCAGAAGATACCCGTCATACAGGGCTTCTATTACAGCACTTTGCCATTAACGCACGTTTGTATGCGTTACATGATCATAATGAACAGCAAAAAGCAGATCAATTAATTAGCAAATTACAACAGGGGCTAAGTATCGCATTAGTCTCTGATGCAGGTACACCATTAATTAACGATCCTGGCTATCATTTAGTCAATCAATGCCGTAAAAATGGCATAGATGTAGTGCCACTGCCTGGCGCTTGTGCTGCTATTACGGCACTTTCTGCCGCAGGGCTTCCTTCTGATCGTTTTTGTTATGAAGGTTTTTTACCAGCCAAAACAAAAAGCCGCCAAGATTGCCTACGTGAATTGTTAGAAGAACCTCGCACATTGATTTTTTATGAATCAACACATCGATTGCTAGATAGTTTAGCTGATATGGTGACAGTTTGGGGTGAAGATCGCTATGTAGTATTAGCGAGAGAACTCACAAAAACGTGGGAAACTATTCAAGGTATGCCTGTAGGGGAATTACTGAAATGGGTGCTTGAAGATGAAAACCGCCGTAAAGGTGAAATGGTATTAATTGTTGAAGGGTATGAAAAACCGGTTGATGATAATTTTTCACCAGAAGTGTTACGAACACTCGCGATTTTACAAAAAGAGCTACCACTGAAAAAAGCGGCGGCAGTCACTGCTGAGATTTATGGTGTGAAGAAAAATGCACTCTATAAACATGTCATTGAGCAAAATGGTGAAGCTCAAGACGAGTAAAGTGATTTTTTAGCTTCTTTCGCTATACATTTTCTCCCAAAATCCCTATAATCCGCACCCTGAGTTGACTAGACAACCGCTGCTTTATCGTTGTCCCTTCGGGGGAGACGGATAGAGGGGAGGAAAGTCCGGGCTCCACAGGGCAGGGTGCCAGATAACGTCTGGGAGGCGCGAGCCTACGACAAGTGCAGCAGAGAGTAAACCGCCGATGGCCTGTTTACAGGATCAGGTAAGGGTGAAAGGGTGCGGTAAGAGCGCACCGCGCAACTGGTAACAGTTTGTGGCATGGTAAACTCCACCCGGAGCAAGACCAAATAGGGGTTCTTATGGTGCGGCCCGCATTGAACCCGGGTAGGTTGCTGGAGCCAGCGCGCAAGTTCTGGCCTAGATGAATGGTTGTCCACGACAGAACCCGGCTTAACGGTTAACTCACCTCATAAAAAACCCTCGATTCACATTGTGTTTCGAGGGTTTTCTGTTTTTAAGCCAATCTAAATCAACTATCACGAAATAATATCAATAAACAAGCCACGAAATTCAGCCGAGCTTTTTAACGTGATGCTGTGGCTATCTTGAATAAAAGCGCCATCGCCACACTGGATTTGCCCATTTTCTTGTGTTGACGTTTGCAAATAGGTACCACCTTTTATGGATTGTAAAAAGCCTTTCTGTCCTTTTATTGGCAGTGTGATTTCATCGCCTGTTTGCAAATGAATATGATAAAGCCAAATGGTTTGCCTTAACATTAACGAGCCATCATCACCGGTTGGTGAAGCTAATAATTGATATTTTAATTTTTCATCTAATACCAATTTTTGTGAGGTTAAACTTTCTTGTTGTGGACAAGCATTTAACCACAACTGAATACGGGTTAATGGCGTATCAGGACTACTGTTTTTCTCTATATATGTATCAGTATTATGCGGTGAAATAAGTAAGCACTCATTTTCTTTTGCCGTCACAGTACGTCCCATATTATCAAGGTATGTTGCTTCCCCTTGAAGAATAAGATTAACCACATCAACATGAGGGTAAGTCTTTGCTTTAAACTCAGAATTTGGTGCAAGCATCTCTTGGTTGAGAACTCTTAGCGTGCCATAGTCTAAAAAATGAGGGTCAAAGTAGTGGCCAAAGGAAAATGTGTAGCGAGCTTGTAGCCAACCATAATCCGCTTTACCACACTGTTGTGCTGTTCTGTATTTTATCATAGCGGTATTTTTCGAGTAGGTTATCAATATATTTATCATAGAGGTATGGACTGTCTATTGTTAGCAAGTTAATCTGGTGCCTATAATCAAATTATTTGATAGAGATAAGTATAATGAGTAAAGACAAAGCCATTACGTTGGAATCTTTACGAGTGATGGATGCCATTGATCGTAGAGGGAGTTTTGCAGCGGCTGCTGATGAACTAAATCGAGTTCCATCGGCGCTCAGTTATACCATGCAAAAATTAGAAGAAGATTTAGATGTTGTTCTTTTCGACCGTTCTGGCCATAGAACAAAATTTACTAATGTCGGTAGAATGCTACTTGATAGAGGGCGTATATTACTTGAGGCTGCTGACAAATTAACCTCAGACGCTGAAGCCTTAGCAAGGGGTTGGGAGCCTCATATCACTATTGTTTGTGAAGCGCTTACTCCAGCATCTAGACTCTTTCCTTTGGTTGATAAACTGGCTGAAAAATCAAATACGCAACTTTCCTTAGTTACTGAAGTATTAGCGGGGGCATGGGAAAGTTTAGAAAGTGGTAAATGTGATATTGTGATTTCGCCCGATATGCATTTTCGTACTTCATCAGAAATTAATTTCCGCCCTTTATACAATACCACTAGCGTTTACGTTGCCAGCCCAGATCATCCCATCCATAACGAACCTGAGCCATTAGCCGAAGAAACTCGCTTGAAATATCGAGGCATTGCGATTGCAGATACAGCAAGAGAACGCCCTGTATTGACAGTATTGTTGTTAGATAAACAGCGCCGTTTAACGGTCAGTTCGATTGAAGATAAACGCCGAGCATTAATTGCAGGTTTAGGTGTCGCGACAATGCCGATTGATTTAATTGAAGATGACATCAAAGAAGGGCGCTTACGTGTTGTTGGCCCTGAATATCATCATGAAAATAATATTATTATGGCATGGCGCAGAGACAGCATGGGCGAAGCTAAATCGTGGTGTCTACGTGAAATACCTAAACTCTTTGCGAATGATAAAAAATAGTTTTGTTATTAGATAATTTTTATGTTTAGAGATAATCGCTCACAGAGTAATTGTGGGGATAACAGAAAAGAAGTTAATGAAAAATTATACTAATATCGTTAAAAAAGAACCCTATGCCTAAAACATAGGGTTCCTTATTGAGTTTAAGATCCCCTAAGGGATCTTTTTTATTTCTAAACTTATTATTACCAGTTTTTATTGAGAATACGATCTAAGCTCCATTTACCTGGGCCTGTGATAACGAGTAATAAATATCCGCCGGCAATGGTCATATTTTTCATAAACATTAATTGGTTCATGCCTTCAGCAAAATTACTGTGGAACAATAATGCGGTTAAGAGAGTAAAGACCGCGGTAAAAATTGCTGTGGTGCGAGTTAAGAAACCAAATAAGATGGCTAATCCACCACCTAACTCTAATAGAATAGTCAGTGGTAATAAGAAACCGGGAACGCCCATTGCTTGCATATATTGTTGTGTACCTTCGTAACCACCAATTTTTCCGTAGCCTGCGCTGATAAATAAAATCGGCATTAAAATACGGGCAATTAATAACGCAATGTCTTCAAATTTTTTCATGATGTTTATTCCTAATCAAATTCTATTATCTGCAATGTATATCTGTTTATATTTGTATTTTCGTTGGTTAATTTTCTATTTTTAGAATTAATAACCACGGCTACGGTGTGAGATATACAATAATGTGAATTGAGCGGAGAGGATATTAAGAAGAATTAACATTCTTGGACAAAAAAATTGAAGATTAATCAGAGGTTTTTTTGAAGGACTTTTGGATCGTACGAATTAAGCCAATTGCACCGATCGCGCGTTGCCCTAATCGTATGATTTTTTTAGGATGCTTAATGCTGTAAAGAGAAATAAAACAAGCTCCCACTAAAAGCGCCGGTTTTAAGGAAACTAAAATTCGCCATGCTTTATCATAAGGCTCTGTTACATCAAGCCAAGTTTGTGTGCTTTGTCCTAAGTCAGAGCGCTGTTGCTGAATTTTATTCAACAACAGCTTTTTACGTCTTGCGAGGATCGCCTGTTTATTTTGTCTGTTCATCATGATATTGCTCCAAAAGGCGTTTATCTAATTCTAATTGCTGGCGAGTATCGCCTAACAAGGTAGAATTTCGCGCTTTTCTTAATGTCATGATGCCGCCAATGAGCGCACAGAGAAGTAAAGTCGCCGTTGTGATGGCTAAAGCATAGACTCGATATTCAGGTGGAATAATCCAAAAAATCAGAATAAGTAGGCTCATTAAGCCAAAGGCGGTGAGCAACAAAGTAACACCAGCCATTAAAATAAGCTGGATCAGAGTGGTTTTTTCTTCTTCCAGTTCTATGGCGATTAATCGTAGGCGAGTTTCAACCATGCCTATCATGATAGCGCCAATCTTACTGAGAGAATTCAGAACCCCGGATGCGGGGCCCTGTGGTCTTTGAGTATCACTCATTATAAATTAGCGTTTTGCTAGTAAAACACCAAGAACAACACCAACAGCCGCACCAATACCGATACCTGTCCATGGATTTTCACGAACATAGTTATCTGCTTTTCCGGCGATTTCTTTGGTGTTATCGACAATTTCTCTACCTGCATCACTGAGTTTTGCACGAGAACCTTTTATTGCCGATTCTGCTTTGGCTCGTAGACTTTGGAGCTCTTCTTTGGATTTATCTGCAGAGGAGTTCAGTACTTCTTCTAGAGTATCAGCAAGAGATTTCAATTCACTGCGCAGATCTTCATTCGAATGTTGATGAGACATAAGTAACTCCTTTAATAGATATCGATGTGATACTTATAACAATAGACCAATTTTACCGCTTAATGAAATTAAATAACGACTTATTGGTAAAAAAAAGAGATAAATCTTAATGGATATCCACAGTTAAAGGGATGAGACGATGTTAAGGCGAGTATATAGCAAAATGAAGTAAAGGCCTGTTCAAATAAATGAAGTAGGCCTTTGTCATTTTTCTTACTGTTTTTTATGTCAGTAGGAAAATCTTTATATTATTTGATAGATCTTATGCTTTCACTTTTTTCTTTTTGATGACAACCCAGATGCTACCAATTAATCCTATTACTAATAGGCAAACAGGTAATAGCATAAGGATATTCATTAAATGATGTTCATACTGACGAAATAGTGGGCTATTACCTAACATATAACCCAATGTGGTCAGTATGCCGACCCATAAAAGTCCACTTAACCAGTTGAAAATTTGAAAGCGAGTATTGTTCAATCCAGCAAGGCCTGCAATTGTTGACAACAATGTCCTAACGAACGCTAAAAAGCGACCAATAAGTAATGCGGCTAAGCCATGACGATGAAAAAGTCCATGTGCACGCTGGTGGTAATGTTCTGGTAGATGTGATAGCCAACTGCGTACTAATTTAGTATTTCCAAGCCATCGACCTTGAAGATAGCCCAACCAACACCCTAGGCTCGCTCCTGCCGTCAAAATGAGTAAGGTCAATGGAAAATCCATTGTACCTTTAGCAATTAACACGCCCACTAAAATTAGCAAACTATCTCCAGGCAAGAAAGCTGCAGGCAATACTCCGTTTTCTAGGAATAGTATGGTGAATAATAAAATGTAGATAATCCATATTAATGAAGGATTAGCTAAGGTTTCGTAATCTTGGTGCCATAGCGCCAAGAATAGCTCTCTTACGATTTCCATATAAAAGGCTTCCTAAAACTGAGTCATTTGGGGGTAAATATAAAATCAATAGGTGTTGTAATCTACTTACCCATTTTCTACTTCATAGGGTCTATTTTTCATTGTTTAAAACAGCAACACTCTAACAAAATCAGGAAAAACTAGACAGAAAATTTTTTAACTCAATAACGATATTACTTACACATGGATATTGGATCTCGAAAAATAGACATTAAATCTCTTTTTGAGTTCAGAATAGGGCGTTTTTAAAAAGAAAAACTCAAGAGGATGGATAATACAATGGGGTGTTTTCTATTTTATAGCGATCATAAAAGATAAATTTTTAATATTAATTGAGAGAAATAAAACGTTATCTTGTTTGACTTTCTTGTTTATTATTTATTCAATTCAAAGATGAGCACGGTGGATAATTGTTAGTGATAATGTTAATAAAAAAGAGGGATGGTTGATTAAGAAAATCAAAAAACAGAGAAATAAAATAAAAAACAAGTAAGATGACTAGGTATAACTTACTGATAATAATAATTTCTTTCATTTCCGATCGGTATACTAAAAAGAACAAAATCCTATTATGATCACAGATATGTTATTTATTTGTTAACAATAACGGTTAATGCTGTATATTTTGCATAATCAGCTTTTCAGCGCGATTCAATTCCTTATACTGGCATTGCAAACACTCAAAAATGCCTTTTTTAAATATTATTTTAAGTAATGGAATAGCTATGGATAAACAACAATCCAGAGTCTTCAGCCTGTTCTTTAAGGGAAGTCTCGTTAAACAAATACTCGTTGGTTTAGTTGCAGGGATCTTACTGGCTTGGTTAGCACCAGAAGTTGCCAAGATGATGAGTTTATTAGGTACTCTGTTTATTAGCGCACTGAAAGCTGTAGCGCCTATCTTAGTATGGGTACTCGTTATGGCTTCGATAGCTAATCATCGTCAAGGGCAAAAATCGAATATTCGCCCCGTATTAGTTTTATATCTGTTAGCAACATTCTTTGCTGCATTAACCGCTGTTGTTGCTAGTTTTGTGTTCCCATCAGTTTTAACGTTAGTTGTTAGTGAATCACAATTGTCACCACCTGAGAATATTGCTGAAGTGCTTAAAGGCGTATTAATTAATGTGGTCGCAAACCCTGTTGATGCGCTTATCAATGGTAACTATATGGGCATTTTAGCGTGGTCTATCGGTTTAGGTCTGGCATTACGCCACGCAAGTGATACCACTAAAGCCTTAACGCAAGATTTAGCGGATGCAGTGACAAACTTAGTCCGTGTTGTTATTCGTTTAGCACCTATCGGTATTTTTGGTTTAGTGTCATCAACTATCGCAACGACAGGCTTTAAAGCTTTAGCAGGCTACTTGCATGTCCTTGCTGTTCTGATTGGTTGTATGCTGTTTGTCGCTTTAGTCGTGAATCCAATAATTGTATTTTGGAAAA
This sequence comes from Proteus penneri, assembly GCF_003144535.1. Lineage (GTDB taxonomy): Bacteria > Pseudomonadota > Gammaproteobacteria > Enterobacterales > Enterobacteriaceae > Proteus > Proteus penneri. The sequence continues at coordinate 96,538 of NZ_PHFJ01000013.1, forward strand.
TTCGTAGTAACCCATATCCATTAGTATGGGCATGTTTGCGTGAAAGCGGTGTAACGGCTTTCTTTACACGCAGCTCTGCGGCAAATATTCCTGTGAATATGGCAATGTGTCGCCGTATGAATTTAAACGAAGATACTTATTCTGTTTCAATTCCATTAGGTGCGACCATCAATATGGGTGGCGCGGCAATTACTATCACTATTTTGACATTAGCCGCAGTAAATACATTGGGTATGCCTGTTGATGTGCCAACCGCATTGTTATTAAGCCTTGTTGCTGCGATTTGTGCTTGTGGTGCATCGGGTGTTGCGGGCGGCTCTTTACTGTTAATTCCACTGGCTTGCGGCATGTTTGGTATTAGCAATGATATCGCTATGCAAGTGGTTGCAGTGGGGGTAATGATTGGTGTGTTACAAGATTCAGCAGAAACAGCATTGAATTCAGCAACGGATGTTCTCTTTACTGCAACAGTCTGTATTGCTGAAGATAATCGTATTTCAGATAATCCATTAACTGAAAAAAATAATGGGTAAAAAGGGTAAGTAGTAAGACAGGAAGAGCTGTAAAAATAATAATCAATAATAAAAAATAGAACCCCACATTTATGTGGGGTTTCTTTTTGCTCAAGCACTGGAAAGGATTAAATATTGAGAGCTAATTCTGTACCTTGCCTAATAGCGCGTTTCGCATCTAATGCGCGTGCATCTTTTGCTCCGCCAATAAGATGAACAATTTTGTTTTCTTTTTCTAAAGGTGCGAATAGAGGGTGATAAGCGCGTTGCCCCGTACACAATATAATATTATCAGCCATAAGAAGCTGTTGTTTTCCATCTTGTTCAATCACAAGACCTTCTGGTGTGATTTTTTGATAATGACAATGTGTTAAGAATTTAACGCCTTTTTTCTCTAATGTTAGCCGATGTATCCAACCCGTTGTTTTACCTAAATTCAACCCTATCTTTCCGGCTTTACGTTGAGTCATAACAATCTGTTTATTATCATCTTTTAAGTGATTTTCTGGTTTTATACCACCACGATATGAAAGCGTTGGATCAATGCCCCATTCTTTGTTAAAAGCACAAGGACTTAGGCTACTGCATTGCCCTTTTTGAGTAAGATAGAGACCCGTATCAAAGCCAATACCTCCGCTACCAATGATCACTACATTTTTACCCACTGGTTGATGGTGTTTTAAAACATCAAGGTAAGTTTTAACTATCTCATTATCTTGCCCTTCAATGTCAGGGCTGTGGGGCGTAACACCACTGGCTAAAATAACTTCGTCAAAGTGCTCAAGATGATGAGGAGTCGCTTCGGTATTATTTTTAACAATCACACCAGTGAGTTGTAGCTGTCGTTTAAAGTAGCGTAAGGTTTCCTTAAATTCTTCTTTTCCGGGAATTTGGCTAGCAATATTCAACTGCCCACCAATAACATCTTCTTTTTCAAACAGTGTTACATGGTGACCACGTTTAGCCGCTGTTATAGCAAAAGATAATCCCGCAGGTCCTGCGCCAACAACAGCTAACTTTTTGGGTTGTTGAGTTGGAGTAACCAGAAGTTCGGTTTCTCGACACGCGAAAGGGTTAACAAGACAAGATGCTGTTTGCCCCGAAAATATTTCATCAAGGCACGCTTGATTGCAAGCAATGCAAGTATTGATTTCATCTTCGCGCCCCTGTTGTGCTTTAAGTACAAACTCAGGATCAGCAAGAAAAGGGCGAGCCATTGAAACCATATCGGCACAACCTTCTGCCAAAATAGCTTCTGCGGTTTGTGGTGTGTTAATTCGGTTGGATGTAATCAGTGGAATATTCACTTTACCCATTAATTCACGCGTTACATTCGCAAATTGGCCTCTCGGTACCATGGTCGCTATTGTTGGAATTCGTGCCTCATGCCAACCGATCCCTGTATTGATCATTGTGGCGCCGGCTTTTTCAACGGCTTTGGCAAGATAAAGTACCTCTGATGCATCTGAACCATTTTTAATTAAATCCAACATAGAAAGACGATAAATAATAATAAAGTGATCACCAACAGCTTTTTTTATGCCTTCAAGAATGCGTAAAGCGAAGCGACAACGATTTTCAATATTACCACCCCATTGATCGTCTCGCTGATTGGTGTGGCTGACTAAAAACTGATTAATTAAATAGCCTTCAGAGCCCATTATTTCAACACCATCATAGCCCGCCTTTTGGGCTAATTGAGCACAGCGAATGTAGTCATTAATAGTTTGTTCAATTTGTTCATGACTCATTTCTGTTGGCATAAAAGGGGTTATTGGCGATTGAATAGCCGAAGGGGCAACTAAGTTAGGTTGGTAACTATAACGACCTGTATGCAAGATCTGTAAAGCAATTTTGCCTCCTTGCTGATGAACGGCATCAGTAACAAGCTGATGAGTCGCTAGTTGGTTTTCAGACATTAATGTTGCAGCGTGTGGTAATAACACGCCTTGTTTATTAGGAGAGATCCCCCCAGTCACTATTAATGCAACACCAGCAGCTGCGCGTTGGGCATAAAACTGTGCAAGTTTTGGGGCATCATTCGGATTTTCTTCAAGTCCAGTATGCATAGAGCCCATAAGAATGCGGTTTTTAAGTACAGTAAACCCTAAATCAAGAGGCGAAAATAGATGAGAATAATGTGCCATCAGATACCCTTTTCAGACTGGTCAGATGAGATATCTATTAGCATAACGAGAAGTGAGTGATTAAGAGTTTATTATGTTAACAAGTTGTGATCTTAATCATGGAAAAGGTGAGTAGAGGGCGATAAAGCAATAATAATCTAAGTGATTACTTAATGAGAACAAATAGTGATAATAAAAATCACACTCATTCATAATATTTCATCATATAATATAGTGTACCTACAAATACGTATTAAAAACACACATCACTATTTTGAATTTGGAGACGTTATGATTAATAAATTTAATCAACTTGTTGACTGTTCTGACTTAGGTAAATTGGTATTACGTGTTTCTCTTGGAGTTTTAATGTTATTACATGGGCTTCATAAAATGGAACCGGGTGGGTTAGCAGGTATTCAGGGGATGTTAGCTAATTTTAATCTACCCGCCTTTATTGCCTACGGTACGGTGATTGGGGAAGTCGTTGCACCTATCTTACTGATCATTGGCTTATTTACTCGTGTTTCAGCATTTGTTTTAGCCGGTACGATGTTTGTTGCTATTTTGATGGTTCATTCTGGTGATCTATTTGCATTAAACCCTAAAACAGGGGGATGGGCTCCTGAAAGTGCAGGCTTTTATCTCTTTGCCGCGATTGCGGTGATGTTTTTAGGTAGTGGTCGTTTTGCAGTTAAAAAAGATTAATAAATCTAATAGTCAATAAATTTGAATTTAATTACTATAATTTGATTAAAATTGATGAATAAACGCCCAGTTGGTTATTTAAACTGGGCGTTCTCTTTTTAACGAGATAAGACTTATTTTTTGTTGGCAGGAGTTAATTTAAATACCTTTTCATTCTCACCTAACCATTGACGAGCCACTTGATTTATATCGTTAACAGTTAATGTTTTTATCATGGCAGGCTCAGTGAGTAAACGCTGATACTGTTGGTCATCAGTTGCAACTTGTGCAAGAGCTTCTGTCCAATAACTTGCACTGTTATTTACCTGTGAATTTTCAGTTAGCCAGATATTTTTAGCCTCTTGTAACTCTTTATCTGTAATGCCTGACTGTTTTACTTCATTCACGACTTTACGAGCAAGAGTAATTAATTCATCAGCGCGCTCAGGTGATGCCGTAAAGTTTAAACGACCAGTATAGTAGCTTGTCGGCACTTTCGTTAACATTTCAGAGAACCCAAGTGAATAAATACCACCAGCTTTTTCACGTAGGTTGAGTCTTAAACGTTGACTGATCACGGTATCGAGTAAATTTAGTGCTAATACGCGTTGTTGTGACCATTGAGCAGGTGCTGCATATTGAATGCTAATCATGCTCTTATCACTACTTGCAATAGGATATGTTTTGCTAAACGAGGTAAGTTTAGGGTTAATCGCAGGATCTGCCCAAAATAAGCGTTGCTCTGAACGTATTGGCAAACTCGCAATCCAACGTTCAACAAGCGGTTTAACTTGATTTAGATTGACAGGGCCACTGATAACTAATGTCATATCAGCAGGTTGTCCTAAGATCATTTGGTTTGTTTGTTGTAATTGTTGGGCTGTAAATTGTTTCCAAGTACCTTGAGGTGAAACGACAAGGCGTTCACCATTTTGATAACTTTCTTTATTGATATTATCTAAGAATGTACGTTCAACGGGGGTTTTTGAAAGACCTAATGCCATTGCTTGCTTTTATTGCTCTAACTTCTCGCCATTAAACCGTGGAGAAGTCACTTTTAGATGCATTAATGTGAGTAAGGTTTCAAGTTCATCAATTGGCGCTTCGCCACGAAAACCATGGAATAACAGTTCGCTATAAGGGCGCAAGCTAATTTGGTGTTGCTTGGTAAATAATGCTAATTCACGCGCATTATAATTTCCATATCCACTGACTTCAGGTAGTTTTAACGCCCATTGCACCATCCCTAAGTTTTGATTGGTTTCAAGTGAAGAACCTCCCGGAATACGCAGTGAAACTTGAATATTATCTTTGAGATAACTGTCATTTTTCACAATCACTTTTACGTTATTGCTCAGTGTCCACTGTTGCGTTTTTTCAATAGGGAGTGATTGCGTGGAAACAATTGAACCTGTGAGTTCAGGTTTAATATCTAATACAACAGCTTGCGTTTTTAGGGTAAATGCGCCTGGATTTGACTGTCTAATTTCTTGCCAACGTTGTGCTGCTTTAGTTGCATTAAACAAACTAGCATCATTATCCGGACCAATCACAGCAACGCGTGGCGAAGATTGTTTTAGATATTGAGAAAAATAAGCTGACAATGTTTCAGGGGTCACTTTATTGATTAATTGATAGCTTAAATTGAGTGCCTGTTTTTTAGTTTGAATTGGCATTTCCAATTCAATGGCTGTGGTGATTTGGTTGGCTAAATAATCGTGCTCATAACGCTCTTCCCCCGCAGCTTGTTGGCTTAGGCGTTTTAGCATTGCGTTGCGAGCATTATCTAATTCTTCTTGAGTAACGGGTACAGAGGCGAGGCGTTGAACTTCTGTAAATAAGATATCTAATGCGCCTTGGTAATCATTACCTTTAGGATGTGCAATCATCAATTGTTGTGAACGACGAGCATCTAACATTGCACCTTGAGTATTGGCGCTAATAGACGCAATTAATCCATTATCAACGATAGTGGAGAAACGTTGATTTAAAATTGATAGCCATAATGAATCCATTAAATCTTCATATTGACCTTGGCGGCTATTTAAAGGTGCTGGCAAAGTCCGTTGCAAGGTGAACTGTAAAATACGTGAACCTTGTTCTTTGTCGAAAATTGTTTTAACCAGTAGATCTTTATGGTCGATAAAATTGTGCCAAGCAGGATCATCAATTCCTTTGTTTTCGCTATTTTTCGCATTAAACAGTTGCTTAATATCGGCAATGGCATCGCCCTGATTGAAGTTACCGACCAGTACTAACGCCATTCTTTCTGGTTGATACCAAGTATCGTAATAGCGTTTTGCATCTTTCACATCGCCATGTTTAACAATTTCTAAATCGCCAATAGGATCACGATCTAGATAACGGCTACCGTAGTAACGCAATTCTTCTAACTGGCGGTTAATACGAAAACCAATACCTTGGCGTAAACGCCACTCTTCAACAATAACAGGGCGCTCTTTATCAAACTCAATAGGGTCAAATGTCATTTCAAATGCCCAATCTGATAAGATTTTTAACCCCGTCTTAATTTGGATCGGGTTTGCATTCGGTAATGACAGCTTATAAGTCGTCGCATTTAAACTTGTTACGGCATTGACATGACTACCTAATTTCATGCCTAGGCTTTCAAGTTGTTTAAAGCCCGTTGTTCCTGGAAAATGTGTTGTACCTTTAAATGCCATATGTTCAGTAAAGTGTGAAAAACCAAGCTGTTTTTCATCTTCTTGAACAGAGCCACTTTTTACCAAAAGACGCATTTCAACACCGGATTGTGGGCGTTGCAGTAAGTAGACGTCTAAACCATTATCTAGGGTAAAATGGCGAACATCAGGACGCAGTAATAACGTACTTTTGTCATTTTGATTAGGAGTGCTTGCCGCACACCCTAAAAGTGAAAGGCTGACTGAAATAATCAGTAATTTACGATACATATTCGGTAACTCCAACAGGTTGAGAGGAGGACACGGTAGGGGATTTGAGTGAAATCACATTATCTGCAATTAGATGTGTAAAACGCTGGTGGCTCACTAAGGCAATACCTGCGGTTGGCAGATGTTGTTTTAGCAACTGCAACATGTTCAATGCATTTTGTTCATCAAGTGCAGAAGTGGTTTCATCTAATAAAATAAGCTCTGGTTTATTGAGTAATAAACGGGCAAAAATAAGACGTTGTTGCTCACCGCCTGATAGACGTGTTGTCCAATCTGTTTCCAGTGAAAGTTGATTTTTTATTTTGTCTAAGCCCACCAAATGAAGGGCTTCTTCATACTCTTTAGCGGAGAATTGATTAGGCTGACAAGGATAAGCGAGCAAGCTGTCTAAACGTGCAAAAGGCAGGTACATACGTTGTGGGAGCCAACACACATTTGGCGAGCGTTGAATTTCCCCTTTGAAATAAGGCCAATGCCCACTTAATGCTCTAAGCAGTGTTGATTTACCTAAACCAGAGCAACCTTCAATAACGGTTAACTCACCTGCTTTTACCGAGAAATTAATATCTTGGATTAACAGGCTGTCATCTTGCATAAACAGAGAAAGATTAGCCTTCAATTTAATCAGTTTATCATTTAAATCTGCGACTTCTGGCTCATGATCGTGCTCTAAAAGCACCACAAAATTATAAAGACGGGTCACCGTTGCTTGCCATGCAGCAATCTCTTTATATGAGAAGATAAACCAACTTAATGCACCTGCAACACTAGAGAAGGCTTGTCTTAATTGCATTAATCCCCCTAGCATTAACTCGCCAGCAAGGAATTTAGGTAAGGCAAAAATAATCGGTGCCATCGCAGTGGCTTGTTGATAACCGACAGTAAAGAAGGCCAGGTTTCTTTCGTAGCGAATGAGGTTGTTCCAGTTACGAATGACCCCTAAAAAACGCCCCATTAATTCATTACGATCACTTATTTCACCACGCTGACCTGCAATCGCATCACCATGTTGTTTACGGGTGATGAGTGCTGTACGGTAATCAGCTTCTTTGCGTTGCTTATCCATATTAATTTTACGCAATGGTGAGCCAATAAACTGCGTAATGGTTATCCCGATAATGGTATAGATAATACAAGCCCAGAACATATAGCCGGGAATTGTCCACTCACTACCACCTAATGTGAAAGAGATAGTGCCAGACAGTGACCAAAGAATGGTGGCAAAAGAGATAAGCGTGAGTAACGAGTGCAAGAATGTCACAGTTAAACGCATTGTTGATTCGATCAGTAAACGAATATCTTCTGCAATACGCTGATCTGGGTTATCAGGCTCTTGAGAAGTCAGTCTTAACATATAGTGTTTACTGTTTTTTGATAACCAGCGATCAAGCACTTGTTCAGTCATGCCTTCGCGCCAGCGAATAACCATTTTTTGGCGTAAGAAATCGCCCATGACTACGACAGTAATTAATCCTGCAATAATAATGACAAATTGTTGAAGAAGCTTGTAGAGTGCTTGTCCATCAAGTTGTTGTAATGCGTTATAGAAACTACCATTCCATTCATTCATTTTGACGTTAAACCAGACGGATGACAGGGTTAAGGTCAAAGAGACAATCAATAGAAACCAGCAGTAAAGGGCGGCACGCCGCCCCCAAAAAGGTGAAACTAAATAGAAAAATTGTTTTATTGTTTTCATTGCTTATTGGTCATATTTTTATTGTGTATCGACTTGGTTGCTCACATTAACTTCGTCAATTTATTAATAGTCGTAGCTGACTTGTAACCAGAACTGACGACCTGGTTCATACGATTTGTATTCTTTGTCTTTGTAAGTGAAGTGATCAGCAACGTTTCGAGTATTAAGAACGTTATTCACTTCAACAGAGATACCCACACCATAAGCAAACTCAGGTTGCCAGCTTAGTTTGGTATTCCATGTAAAGCGGCTGCTGTAATTTTGTTTTTTATAGGCATAAATATAACCAGCATCATCTGTTTTGATCGGGTTACCGTTATTGGTTTTTTCTGCTTGAGAGCGCCAGCTATTCCATTGCAATTGGTTAAACCACGTCACATTCCATTCATCCCAAACGCTAGTGAGATCGGCTGTGATTTTTAATGGCGAGTTGAAATTACCAGAGGGTAGATCTTTGGCATCAATGATTTTTCCATCATAGAACACTTTGTTTCGGTTAACGTTTTGAGTGTTTGGACTAAAATCGGCATAACCTGAATCTTTAGGGGTATTCGTTTTGCTTTGTTGCCAACTGATTGAAGCATTGAAAACATGATCTGCTTGCGCCAATTCCCACGGCTGGCTATTTTTCACCGATAAAGTCACGGAATCGTGTGAACTACGACCATTGTTATTAAATGCACGAATATTCATTTTTTCGTAATCGGTGCTATCAGGATATTTTGTATCACTACGCACTTCATCACGACCGTTACGATGAACGTATTGTAAACGCCAAGTGGTTGAGGCGATTTCTTGTTGTAAACCTAAAGTAAATTCATCGTTGTACGGTGTTTTTAACGAATCTAGGCCGTCAAAATCAGTACGGTTATACCAGCTGGCATCAGAGGATTCAAAATCAAAGTAACAGTGTTGCAAACCTGCATTTTGTGCCCCATACAATGCATACGTTAACATGGAGCGACCGTAGTAACGGTTTACACCACCAATCAAGAGGGTATTGCCTGTGCCCCAAATATCATAGGTACCACTTAAACGCGGTGAAATATTGTTTCTTTGAACAAAATCATCTCTATCTAAACGAATACCAGGACGCAGGGTTAAGCGTTTATATTGAATATTGTCATCAAGATAGATTGCATAATTTGTATAGGTTGCACTATGGCTCCCTGATTGGAAGCGTGTTGTATTTGAACGTCCGCCACTCCACTCGTTTGTATCAGGATCAGTCATTCCCGTATAGAAGTAACTATAAAAATCTTTATCTCTGATATAAGAGCCTTTGGTTCTTGCAACTTCAAAACCGGTTGTAGGTTGGTGTATGGTTGAACCTAAGTCATAAGAGTTAAAACGCATTATCGCTTTAGTACTTACAGTTTCTTGATTACTCTTTAGATCACCCTGACCACCACTGTTATAACTTGTTGGTGTTGACCAACCAGTAATTGCATCATCTAAACGAATAAAGTAATTTTGATCATTCGTTCGTTTATCTTCTAATTTTTGATAACCCGTTGTTAATTCTAAAGTACCAAGATCTAATTTATGTTTATAAAGTGCAGTAAAACTTAAACCATTATGCTCATTATCATAGCCTGAGTTATAGACTGAACCTGAGAATAGATAGCTTTTATAACGCGCAATATTACTTGATAAATCAAGAGATTGAGTATCTGAAATATCCCAAGAGTATTTAATAAAATAGTTATCTGAGGTACGAGTTTGGTCGCGATAACCTGCGGTTTGTTCAACTTGTTCTAATTGATAGTCAGGTGTATGGATAAAGCCACCAGCACTACTGATCATCATAGGAATGGTTGATTCACGGCGAGATGCAGAGAATATTAAACCGGTATGCTCAGTTAATCCTGTTTCAAACCAACCACCAAAGTTTTGTTTATCGTATTTTTTCTGGAATCGGGCTGGATTACTGACATCATTATTGGCGGTATCAAAATTTAGTTTTGGATCGGTGAAAATATTGTTCCAGCTTGAACGTGTCGTACGGTAATAGGCATTAGCATGGGTTTCGCCAGACCAACGACGACTCTGTACATCAACGGTACCGCCTGTAAATCCACCAAATTCCACCGGAATATTGTTATCGTAAACAGTAACACTATCAATTAAGCGACTATCAAGGTACATCCCTTGTTCATCACTACTAACACGCGTGTTGGTTTCACCATTACCTGAGTTGGCTGGGTCAAAGTCATTGTTAAAACTGACACCATCAAGTTTGTAAGAGTTTTGATAACTACTAGAGCCGTGAATAGAAATTCGTGAAGGTTTAATTTCACCCTGATTCATTGATGTGCTGTCATTATTGGAAAATTGAACAGCAGGGTTACTTTTGAGTAAATCAGTGATGTTACCATCACCCGTATTACGCTGTTTTATCTCTTCTGAAGTAATGTATTGTGGGGCTGAAACCACATCAGTAGCTGGGTGATAACTGCTACCAACACCCGTGACTTTAACTTCAGGAATAACAATCGCGTTAGTCGTGGCGAGAGGACGAATAACAAATCCACTGCCTTGCGGAATAATTTCTAACCCACTCCCAATTAAGACTTTTTGTAATGCAGTGTGGGTTTCAAATTGACCCGAAAGTGCTGGAGCACGTAGGTTTTTGACCGAACTTGCATCAAATAAAATTTGGACTTGTCCCTGTTTTGCAATAGCGCTCAATGAATCAGCCAAAGACTGTTCTGGTAAAGCCACAGAAATGGTAGATGCATAAGCACAAGGTGCAGCAATAGTGGTACTTATTAGCAATGCTAGCAGAGACCTCTTAAGGGCCCCTTTTTTGTTATTCATTTTCATTTCACCAATCCCATTCACTAACTTAATAATTGTTGTTACTAAGGAAGAGGGTGAAATGAGAATTATCCTCACCTGTAAAAAAGAATATTTTTCATATTTCTTTTTACTTATTGATAATTAACGCATTATTTTTATCGGTAAAAACAACATTAACCGGCAATATAAGTGGAATTGCGGTAATAAACTCTTCGGCATCATTAATGTTAGCGATCCCTGAGATTTTCATTTTGGCAATTTCGGGGGAGGAAATGTGAACATTGATATCAAGATAAGGTTTGAGTTTGGTTATTACTTCATTCAATGGGCGTTCAAAGAAATGCAGTTGACCAAAACGCCAACTTCCCACGGAATCAATATTGACCGAAGAGATAACCAAACTGTCACTGGCTAATGTGCTGGTGGCTTGAGAGCCTGCATACAAATAGGCTGGAGAAGATTTGGGTGTGGCTTTTACTTCGACAATCCCTTCATGGACAGCAACGTTAACTTGATTGTTATCATAGTGACTCACTTCAAATTCAGTGCCAACAACTTTAATTAATTGGCTATCAGCATGAACATAAAAAGGACGATACGGATTTGATTTGACTTTGAAATAGGCTTGTCCTTTATCTAGCCATAATCGTCTTTCTTTTTGTACGTAAGCCACTCTGACCTGTGTATTTCTATCTAAATAGACTTTAGAGCCATCAGCTAAGGTCATTTCTTTTGGTGAATTGCTGGTTGCAAGCGTCATATTATCCATCAGTAATGCGGGTAAATGACTATAAGGGAGATATAAAACGGTGAGTAAACAAAGCGCAGCCGTGGTGTGGATCATCGGGCGCCAAGGAGAGTGTTTTTTCTTTTCAACCGTGGTTATTGTTGGTCGTGGTAATGTATCGCATTGACGCCAGATACCTGCAATGTCCTGATATGCTTGCCGGTTTACATCATTTTCTATCCACACTTTAAACGCTTGGCGTTGTTTTGGGGTTATCCTTTGACTGTGTTGTCGGGTAAACCAAAGAGCTGCTTGCTCATCAGGTGATCCACTGAGTAATTCATCATCCGTTTCTAAAAAAAGAAGATCTGCTCCCTCATCTGTGTGAGGTTTAGTTTCCGGTATATTTTTTTCCGGCTTACTCATCATTCGTGCATTTCTCCTGTCCTGCATCGACATATCTTTTGCAATATAATAGGGCTGCTGCAATATGTTTTTCCACCATACTGATTGAAATATCCATCTGCTCTGCAATTTCGCTTTGTGATAAACCATCAAAACGATAAAGAACAAACGCTTCTCGGCGGCGTGGGGGCAACGTGGCAATTGCTTCACTAAGTAGATCTAAACGTTGTTGATGCTCAAGGACGTATCCCGGATCAAGCTCAGTAGTATAATTCTGAGCGGCATCATCTAATTCATAATCATCCTGGTAGATATCTTTCTGCTTTTGATTTTTTCTCCAATGGTCAATCAAAACGTGGTTCGCTATTTTAAACAGAAAAGCACGCTGTTCTTGTACAGGTGTTTGTTCTTTTCTGTTTAGCCATAGTGTAAACACATCTTGAGACAAATCATCTGCATCATGGTAATTACCCGTACGTTTGTGGAAAAAAACGCACAAGTTGTCCATAGGTTGATTGATAGGCACAACTAATTTTTTGTGCCAATGATTTATTGCTAGCCATAATCTCTGGTGTTTAAAAAAGAGTGAAATAATAAGCTCTTACTGCTTCTCAAGCGAACAAGTTATGATAATTATCAAGCTAATTTTTTATTGTATTATTAATAATAAGCAATATCATTTGTGTTTGTATTATGCCTATAATTCATTAGAAAGAAAATCAGAGGCAAGAATTATGAGTAGTATGTCGGCGACTTTCCCACGCCGTTGGTCGTTTTCTATTGGTGGATTAACTGCCAGTATTTTATTTCATGTAACGCTAGTTGTTGTTGCTATTGGCTGGATAACTTCTAAAGAGGAACGTTATGGTGTTTTACCACCCGCAATGACAATGGATCTTGGTATCTATCAATTGGCTCAGACAGAAACAAAAGACGTTCCGGTTGGGCCTGAAAAAGTGATGTCTGTTCCTGAGCCAGCAGAAACCGAACCAGAGCCAATTAAAGAAGTATTGGATCTGCCAAAAATGCCTGTGGTTGAACAAGGTACTTATGAACGCCTTCCTGAAAAGCCAAAAGTAAAGCCAGTGGTTAAACCAAAACCTGTTGCGGTAAAAGTACCTGATGATCTTCCTGTCTCAGAAGCTCCATCAGATATAACGAGTGCACCAGCTTCTGGCTCTAATACAAGCAGTAGTGCTCAATTTAATAGTTTATCTTCCTCTTCTGTGAGTGGACAAATAGGGTGGGAAAGTTTGGTTCATAGCCATATTAATACCTATAAACGCTATCCACGAACAGCATTGCGTTTTAAAGCAACAGGCGTGACACAAGTTTCTATTATGTTAAATGCAAAAGGTGAGTTATTGGATGCAAAAGTGGAAACATCCTCAGGTAATCGTATTCTTGATAAAGAGGCTTTAAATACAATTAAACGCGCTTCGCCATTTCCAGCACCTGAAAGCTATCGTTTGGTCAATGGAAATATTTCGTTTACCGTACCTTTAGGTTTTGATTATAGGCAAGAGAGTTAATTATTAATGTTTTACAATTAGTTATTAAATTTTAAACTAATAAAATAGAAAAAAGCAGAGAATAATCTCTGCTTTTTTGTTATCGAATGGAGTAAATAAATGCGATTATTTGCTCATACGTTTGTACTTCATGCGACGAGGCTGAATAGCATCGTTACCTAATGTACGCTTTTTATATTCTTCATATTCGGTAAAGTTACCTTCGAAGAATTCCACTTTACCTTCATCTTGGTAATCGATGATATGTGTGGCAATACGGTCAAGGAACCAACGGTCATGGGAAATAACCATGGCACAACCTGGGAACTCTAACAGGGCATTTTCTAATGCACGTAAAGTTTCAACATCGAGGTCGTTGGTTGGTTCATCGAGCAGTAACATGTTACCGCCAACTTGTAGCAGTTTAGCTAGGTGTAAACGACCACGCTCACCACCAGAAAGTTCGCCAACACGTTTACCTTGGTCAACGCCTTTAAAGTTAAAGCGACCCACATAGGCACGGCTTGGAATTTCAAAGTTACCAATACGCATAATATCTTGGCCACCTGAAACTTCTTCCCAAACGGTTTTACTGTCATCCATGCTGTCGCGGAACTGATCAACAGAGGCTAACTTAACAGTATCACCTAGCACTAAAGTACCTGAATCGGGTTGTTCTTGGCCGGAGATCATCCGAAATAGTGTTGATTTACCTGCACCGTTAGGGCCGATAATACCAACAATAGCCCCTTTAGGAATAGAGAAGCTTAAATCATCAATCAGAACGCGATCACCATAAGATTTTGTTAGATTATTAATTTCTAACACTTTATCCCCTAAACGCGGTCCAGGTGGAATAAAGAGTTCACTGGTCTCATTACGTTTTTGATAATCAACGCTATTAAGTTCTTCAAAGCGAGCCAGACGAGCCTTACCTTTTGCTTGACGGCCTTTAGGATTTTGGCGGATCCACTCAAGTTCTTTTTGGATTGATTTATGGCGAGCTGCTTCAGTTGCGGCTTCTTGTTCCAGACGTGCGTCTTTTTGCTCTAACCATGAAGAGTAGTTACCTTCCCATGGAATACCTTCACCACGGTCAAGTTCTAAGATCCAACCCGCTACGTTATCTAGGAAGTAACGGTCGTGCGTGATTGCCACAACAGTACCTTCATAATCGTGTAAGAAGCGTTCTAACCACGCTACAGATTCTGCGTCTAAGTGGTTAGTAGGTTCATCTAATAACAGCATATCTGGTTTTTCTAACAGAAGACGACAGATAGCGACACGGCGGCGTTCACCCCCTGAAAGTTTCTCAATTTTAGCGTCCCACTCAGGTAAACGCAGCGCTTCTGCAGCACGCTCTAATTGGTTTTCAAGGTTATGACCATCATGAGATTGAATAATCGCTTCTAACTGACCTTGTTCTTTTGCTAATTTATCGAAATCAGCATCAGGATCGGCATAAGCCGCATAAACTTCATCAAGGCGGTTTAATGCGTTTTTCAGTTCGCTAACGGCTTCTTCAACGGCTTCACGTACGGTATGTTCAGGGTTTAATTTTGGTTCTTGTGGTAAGTAACCAATTTTAATGCCTGGTTGTGGACGTGCTTCACCTTCGATATCAGTATCAATACCTGCCATGATGCGTAGTAATGTTGATTTACCGGCACCATTTAGACCAAGCACACCAATTTTCGCGCCCGGGAAGAAGCTGAGTGAAATGTTTTTAAGGATATGTCGCTTTGGTGGGACAATTTTCCCGACACGCAACATACTATAAACGTATTGAGCCACTATAATTACCCTTTGATTATAAAAGAGATTTTCTCTGAGGTGCCATTTTTCGCGATAAAAACAAATTTTTTGTAATTAAGCCGCGTTTTTAGAGCACCTAAATGAACAATAGCAAAGTCAATGTCAGTAATTTGCCAAAGACCCGAAAATGATGAAAGTCGCCAGTATACCCGATTTATAAAAGAAAACCTTAGTCAAAAGAGAGGTTTTTCTCAACCTTTCGTGCTTCTTCTGAAAGTGAAGAAAATTTCTGTTAAAGAGGGGAACTTACATTGTTAATGATTATCATATTAGCTAATGTATTCACTCTTTGGTGGTTTTATTTGAGGTGGGAGAAATAACGTGGTGAAGCAAAAGTGGTCGTTAACATTCGCAATAGGGGCATTGTGCTTTTCTGCATGGGCACATGCTGACTCATTAAGTGAACAACGTGCTCGTTATCAAGAAATTAAAGCAGCGTGGGATCTAAAAAAAACAGATGAAGTCGAAAAACTACTGCCTACATTGCAAGATTACCCACTTTACCCCTATTTAGAATATCGTCAAATCACAGATAATCTTGATATTGTGGCACCGGCGGTTGTTTCTGAATTTGCTGAAAAATACCCGACACTCCCTCCTGCAAGAGCGCTTCCATCGCTGTTTGTGAATGAATTAGCGAAGCGCCAAGAATGGCAAAATTTACTGACTTTTAGTCCAAATCCACCTAATCCTAAAGCAGCAAGATGTAATTACTATTATGCAAAATGGGCAACAGGTGATATTCAAACAGCATGGATTGGGGCTAAAGAAGCATGGCTAAATGGTACTTCAATGCCATCAAGTTGCGATCCTCTTTTTGATGAATGGCAAAAAGCGAATCAATTAACACCAGAATTAGTATTAGAAAGAATTCATTTAGCGATTAAAAATGGTAATACAGGGCTGGCGGCTTATTTAGCAAGACGCCTTCCAGAAAATTATCAAACCATTAACGATGCCTTGGTTGAATTACAAGACTATCCAAACTTAGTTGGGCGCTATGCAACCGCGCTTTCACCAACCGATTTCACTCGTTCTATCATACAATCGGCATTTTCACGTTGGGCAAGAAAAGATGCAGATGCGGCTAGAGCGCAACTGGATAATATTGCACATGCCCAAAAAATGACGGCGAGTGAACGCCAGTTAATGCGTGATACTGTGGCATGGCAATATATGCCTTATGCCACACCTGAGCAGGTGAAATGGCGTGATAGCGTTATTCAAGATACTGCATCAGATACACTGCGTGAACGTCGTGTACGCCTAGCATTAAGCCAAAACCAACCAGCTGAATTGGCATTGTGGTTAGAAAGACTTTCTCCTGAAAGTAAAAATAAGGAAGAGTGGCGTTATTGGCGTGCAATGGTATTGCAATCTCAAGGTAAAAATAGCGAAGCTCAAGCTATTTTAGAAGCGCTGACGCAAAATCGTGGTTTTTACCCAATGGTTGCCGCGACCAAATTAGGTAAGCCTTATGTGATGGTGATAGATAAGGCACCAAGTGTTTCATCAAGTATCTCTAATCAGCCAGAAGTACAACGTGTTCGTGAATTAATGTATTGGCAAATGGACAACTTAGCGCGCTCAGAGTGGGCAAACTATGTTGCTTCGCAACCCGCACAAATACAGTCTGAATTAGCACGTTATGCATTTGAACAAAAATGGGCTGATTTAGCCGTGCAAGCCACCATTACAGGAAAAATGTGGGATCACTTAGAAGAACGTTTTCCTCTTGCCTGGAAAAATGAGTTTGAGCAATACACGAAAGATAAATCGATAGACCGTAATTATGCGATGGCGATAGCCCGTCAAGAAAGTGCGTGGAACCCACAAGCACGCTCTTCAGCGGGTGCAACAGGTTTAATGCAGGTAATGCCAAAAACAGCAGAATTTACGGTAAAACAAGCCGGTATTACGGGGTATGTAAGTAGCGCACAGTTAACCAATCCTGTGAAAAATATTGAGATTGGTACGGCTTACCTTGATTCTGTTTATCAACGTTTTAACCAAAATCGTATTTTAGCAAGTGCTGCGTATAATGCAGGACCTGCACGTGTTGATCGTTGGTTATCTGATGCAAATGGCCAACTAGATGCGATTGCGTTTGTTGAAAGTATTCCTTTTGCTGAAACACGAGGCTATGTCAAAAATGTGCTCTCTTTTGCTGTTTTCTATAGCTATTTTGCCGGTGAACAGCAGCCGGTTTTGACTGAAAATGAGTGGAATAGTCGTTATTAAGGGATAAAAAGGCGATTTGTCGTGGGAGCCTCTTGGTACATTAGCAAAGTATGATATAGTTTGTACTAGTTAATGAGTGTGGCAAAAGAGGTTTTCACGATGCAAGATCCTGCATTATCACCTGAAGAGAATGAGCACTGGCTAAGATTTGTTGAGTTATTACAACATGCATTTGAGCAAGATGTGCACTTTCCTATTTTACAACTTTTAATGACACCTGATGAACGTAGTGCTTTGGCAACACGAGTTCGCATTGTGCAAGAGTTAATGCGAGGGGATTTAAGTCAGCGTGAGTTAAAAGAAGAGTTAGGCGTTGGTATTGCCACCATCACTAGAGGCTCTAATAGCTTAAAAACAGCACCACATGAAGTGAAGTTATGGCTTGAAAAAGAGCTAATGACGAAAAAATAGTTGCATTATAATAATGTGAGCTAGAAAGATAAAAAGCCATTTAATCAAATAATTAAATGGCTTTTTGCTTTCTTTTCTACCTAAAAAAAACACATCAGATTAATAATTAATCTTCTTTTTGATTGAGTTCTTTATAAATATCGTGAGTGACAGGTACTAATGCCAGAACTAATGCTTGTTGATACACAGAGGTGCGACTGAGTAAGCCATCGGTAAAATAACCAATCGCACCGCCACGCTGTTTAATATTGTCAATTTTTGTTAAGAAAGCCATTTCATCGCCAAGCTCACGACCTTCACGGATCCCCTTTAAGATCTGTTCGGGTAACATAAGACTTGCTGAGCGTGATTCCCCACGAATTTGTCCATGTTCGACAACAATCCAAGCAAAGGTCATATCATCTTCAATACCGGCTTCGACGCCAACCCAAAAATCAGCTTCAGGGCGAACTTGACGAGCAGCCATCACACGTTGGCGTGCGCCAGTTCTCGTTTCTGTATTTCCGATAGGTTGCTGTGGAACACGACTATCGACATTAATATCTTCAATATCAAAGGTATCTTTACCGAACACTTGCTCAAAAGCGAGTTTTATCGCGTTGATTTTTGCTGGATTCGTAGTGGCTGCAATGACATGATACATAATGAATTAATCATCCTTTGAAAAATTAGAGCAGTATAACGGAAAAAATGTATGTTACAGGTCTATCTTGTTCGCCACGGTGAAACTGAATGGAACGTGGCGAGACGTATTCAAGGGCAATCTGATAGCCCGCTAACAGCGAATGGTGTGCGTCAAGCACAGCAAGTTGCTGAAAAAGTAAAATCAGCAGGCATTACCCACATTATCTCAAGCGATCTTGGTCGTACTCGTCAAACGGCAGAAATCATTGCACAAGCTTGTGGCTGTGAAGTGATAACTGACCCACGTTTACGTGAACTCAATATGGGCGTTCTTGAACAGCGAGAGATCGCAACATTAAAGACACAAGAAGAAGTTTGGCGCAAGAGTTTGATTGATGGTACACCTGATGGACGAATTCCCCAAGGAGAATCAATGACAGAATTAGCAAGTCGTATGCAGGCTGCACTAAATCAATGTCTTGATTTACCCGAAAATAGCCGTCCACTCTTAGTGAGCCATGGTATTGCTTTAGGGTGCTTATTGAGCACAGTATTGGGATTACCTGCATATGCAGAACGCCGTTTAAGACTGCGTAATTGCTCAATTTCACGTGTTGATTATCAAAATAGCCCTTGGCTTGCTAATGGCTGGGTGATTGAAACGGCGGGTGATGTGAGTCATCTTACTGATACAGCATTAGATGAAGTTCAACGCTAAAAAGTAAAAGCTCTCTTTGACGCAACTATCAAGAGAGCTTTTTCTTATGCCATTACATCTTCACGTTTAATGGGGATGTAATATTCAAATCGTTCAATATGATCTTGTGGTTCAGTCACCATCTCATTGCTGTAACGCACATTTTTAAGATAGTATTTTTCGACGTCATAACCTTTACGGCGAGTTAATCCCATTTTCGGTAAACAAACACCATAAATCAGGAATAAAAACTCCTGCATTGCCCCTCGTTTTGCCTCACCTTCGAAATCAAAGCGAATGTAATCACCTCCTGCTAATGAGACTTCATGGGCTGCATCATCCTCAATAAATGTTGCATAGTCAGGCTCAACTGCAGTGGTATAAAGCACACGTTGCTCATCTTCATGTTCATCACTATGTTGTGCATGATGAAGACCATAAACTTGATGAGGAACCGCATTTATTTTGCTCATATAGTAACGCCAGAATGTTTGGCGCATATCGGAACAAGCTTCAGCCCATTGTTCAAGTGTATGGCTACATGTTTGCTCAATACCAATAAGTTTTTTCTCAGGTAATTGTACAAATTCCCATTTTGGTAATTTTTGAGGATCTAAAGTAATAGGTGGACAAATTCCCACTGCGCACCATTCATCAGTACGACGATAAAGTGCTGGAGTTCTATTAAATTGCTTTTTAAAAGCACGGGTAAACGTCTGTTGGGAATCAAAACGATATTGCAAAGCAATGTCTAAAATGGGGCGACTCGTTAAACGTAATGCAACAGCCGCACGAGATAGACGCCTTGAACGAATATAAGAACCAATCGCTTGTCCTGTAACTTCTTTAAACATGCGTTGTAGATGCCACTTGGAGTAACCCGCTTTGGTTGCGACATTATCGAGGGATAATGGTTTATCGAGGTTACTATCAAGCCAAGCGAGCAAATCACGTATGATGTTGGTTTGATCCATACATCTCCCTTAGTCATATTCGTTTGTTTATTGCTGTAGATGGTAAAGAGCCTGAACATCTATAACAAGTTATATTGTTAGACAATCGTAAAATATAGTCTTTTTCATTGACTAATGTACACAAATTCTTCTATCAGTTAGTAATAGATTGTTTTATTCTAGATGAAACTATTCTCTCATCTTTTCAATGGAACAAGGTAAATATGTTAAATTTCAAAAAGATGCTAGCAGTGTCTATCTTACTCCCTTTTTCTTTGATGGCAAAAGCGGAAGAAATTGGTTACGTCGATACGGTATTCAAGTTTTTTGGTGCTAACCATAAAATTGTGATTGAAGCATTTGATGATCCTGAAGTTAAAAATGTGACTTGTTATTTAAGTCGTGCAAAAACAGGTGGGATCTCAGGAAGTCTAGGCCTTGCTGAAGATACAGCTGATGCGGCGATATCTTGTCAGCAAGTCGGGCCTATTGAACTAAGCGAAAAGGTTATTAAAGGAAAAAACCGAGGTGATGTTGTTTTCCAGAAAAGAACATCGCTAGTATTTAAAAAGCTTCAAGTTGTGCGTTTTTATGATAAAGAGCGTCATGCACTGATTTACTTAACTTATTCCGATAAGGTGATTGATGGCTCACCAAAAAATGCGATTAGTGCAGTACCTATTATGCCATGGAAAGAGTGATTCTTATTTGCTAGAGGAATTAATGATTAATAAAATTAATACGAATAAGGTTTAAAATTTTTTTTAAAAACAAGTTATATTTTTTTCAAAATAGTTGCGAAGATCAATTTTCACCTTTTGTTATTTTATTAATCCATTTTTAGATAAAAGAAAACCCCTGAATATTATTCAGGGGTTTTTTGTTAGTTAATTGATTGATATTGTATCAAATCACTCGTCTAAATCACCACAAAAGCGATAGCCTTCACCATGAATTGTTGCAATGATTTCTGGTGTATCAGGTGTTGACTCAAAATGCTTACGAATACGACGGATAGTTACGTCAACAGTACGATCATGAGGTTTGAGTTCACGACCTGTCATTTTCTTCAGTAATTCTGCGCGAGTTTGGATTTTTCCTGGGTTCTCGCAGAAATGTAGCATCGCACGAAATTCACTGCGTGGTAATTTATATTGTTCACCAGCAGGGCTGATTAGTGAGCGACTGTTAATATCAAGCTCCCAACCATTGAATTTATAGCTCTCGACTAAACGGCGTTCTTCTGTTCCATTAACTAAATTCATGGTACGTGACAGTAAGTTACGTGCACGAATCGTTAATTCACGAGGGTTAAATGGTTTAGTAATGTAATCATCGGCACCAATTTCTAGGCCTAAGATTTTATCAACTTCATTATCACGACCCGTTAGGAACATTAATGCAACACTTGCCTGTTCACGTAATTCACGAGCAAGTAACAGCCCATTTTTACCAGGAAGGTTAATATCCATAATGACCAGATTAATATCATGATCAGATAGAACATTGTGCATTTCATTGCCATCAGTGGCTTCGTGTACGATATACCCTTCAGCTTCGAATATGCTTTTCAGGGTATTACGAGTAACAACTTCGTCTTCAACAATCAGAATGTGCGGGGTTTGCATATTTGCTACCTAAAATTACCAAAAATAGAAAAAGGAAATCTGTGTTTAACTTCTGTGTGCGCTTGTGTGGTTATTCATTTTTGTTATTAGCACGTAAAAACTAGACCCAGATTGAAATTCGATAAATAACCATCACGTTATTACAAAACTTGCAAAATTAATCGATAATGGACGTTAAAATCAGAATGCAAAACGCCCATAGTCTATTAACAGCAATATAACACCAGTTGTATTAAATACCATCTAAAAAGCTAACTTTTGTTGACACATATCAAAATCAAGATAACAGCTTAACCTTGATTTCAATAGTTAACTATATAATTTGATTTATGTAATGTAAAAGAAAAATATATGTTAAATATAGTGAGGTTTATTTTTTTTGCCAGTTTTGTTACACAAATTAAAGTAGCATAAAATACCTTATTCCTTATAAAAGTACAAATGCCCAAATAACTCTAAGATAGTAGCCTTATTTTCTTTACTTATCCCTTTGTGATAGTAATTTATATACTACAATAGGGGTAAAATTCGAATAAATTTCATTTAAGTCTAATTTGTTTTTTAGTAAAAAAAGAGAAAAAGTTTGACATCTCTCTCGCTTTGCTTTAACCAGTATATAGTCAAACTAATTTTGAGACAGACAGGACAGTTATGCGCATTTACAGCCAAGCTAACATGACAATTATTACCACCACCACCGAGATCTTATATCGCGGGGCGGGCTGGCGCATATAAAAAACGAAAATCGAAAAAGCCCGCATTGAGAAATGCGGGTTTTTTTTTGGGGTGAAAAATCAGGAGAGCTGTATGCGAGTGTTAAAATTTGGAGGAACTTCAGTTGCCAACGCAGAGCGTGTGCTGAATGTTGCTGATATCGCTGAGAAAAAAAGAGAGCAGGGACAAGTCGCTCTTGTACTATCAGCACCGGCCAAGATAACTAACTACTTGGTTGCAATGATTGAAAAAACGGCAGAAGGTGAAGATCCTCTCACTCAAGTACGAGAAGCCGAGCAAATTTTTGCCAACTTATTACAAGGTTTAAGAGAGAAACAACCTGGTTTTGATTATGAGCGCTTAAAAGATAAAGTTGAGCGTGAATTTGCAGAGATCAAACATATTCTTCATGGGATATCTTTATTAGGTCAATGTCCTGATAGCATCAATGCAGCGATGATTTGTCGCGGTGAAAAGCTTTCTATCGCCATTATGGGAGCCGTTTTACAGGCTCGTGGTTATAATGTCTCCGTGATCGATCCTGTCAAAAATTTACTCGCACAAGGTCATTATTTAGAATCGACAGTTGATATTCCTGAGTCTACTCGCCGCATCTTAGAACTCAATATCGCAAAAGACGATATAATTTTAATGGCAGGTTTTACAGCAGGTAATGAAAAAAATGAACTCGTGGTATTAGGCCGTAATGGTTCAGACTACTCTGCTGCTGTGTTAGCGGCTTGCTTACGTGCGGAGTGTTGTGAAATTTGGACAGATGTTGACGGTGTTTATACTTGTGATCCACGTTTAGTACCTGATGCTCGTTTATTAAAGGGCATGTCATATCAAGAGGCAATGGAACTCTCTTACTTCGGTGCTAAAGTACTTCATCCTCGCACTATTGCTCCAATCGCTCAATTCCAAATTCCTTGTTTAATCAAAAATACAGGCAACCCAGATGCTCCTGGTACATTAATTGGTGATGGTCAAAAAGATGAGAGTACACCTGTTAAAGGGATCACCAACCTTAATAATATGGCGATGATCAATGTGTCAGGTCCTGGTATGAAAGGTATGGTGGGGATGGCGGCTCGTGTGTTCTCTGTAATGTCGAGAGCAGGCATTTCTGTTGTTCTGATTACGCAATCTTCTTCTGAATACAGCATTAGCTTTTGTGTACCACAAAAAGAACTGATTAGAGCGCAAAAAGCATTATCAGATGAATTCTATTTAGAATTAAAAGATGGTGTACTTGATCCGTTAGACATCATGGAAAACGTCGCTATTATCTCCGTTGTAGGTGATGGTATGCGTACTTTAAAAGGGATCTCAGCGCGATTTTTCTCTGCATTAACTCGTGGCAATATTAATATCGTTGCTATTGCTCAAGGTTCTTCAGAACGCTCAATTTCAGCTGTTATTGCTAATGATTCAGCAACTAATGCTGTGCGTTTATGTCATCAAATGCTTTTCAACACCAATCAAATTGTTGAGGTCTTTATTGTTGGTGTTGGTGGTGTTGGTAGTGCATTAATCGAACAAATCCATCGCCAACAAGCATGGTTGAAAAATAAGCATATCGATCTTCGTGTCTGTGGTATTGCTAATTCAAGAGCCATGCTGACAGATATGCAAGGTATCGATTTAGATAATTGGCAACATGCCTTAAAAGAAGCCAAAGAGCCTTTTAGCTTTAGCCAGCTTATTCGTTTAGAAAAAGAGTACCACTTCTTAAATCCAGTGATCGTTGATTGCACATCAAACGAAGAAATTGCGCAACAATACGCAAATTTCTTACAAAATGGCTTTAACGTGGTTACACCAAACAAAAAAGCGAATACTTTGTCGATGGATTATTACCATCAAATTCGACAAGCTGCGGAAGCTTCACGCCGTAAGTTCTTGTATGACACTAACGTAGGCGCAGGTTTACCGGTTATTGAAAACTTGCAAAACTTACTAAACGCAGGCGACGAGTTAGTTCAATTTAATGGTATTCTTTCAGGATCATTATCTTACATTTTTGGTCAATTAGATGAAGGTAAAAGCTTATCTGAAGCGACTTTTTCAGCAAAAGAGAAAGGTTTTACAGAGCCTGATCCTCGTGATGATCTTTCCGGTATGGATGTTGCGCGTAAACTACTTATTTTAGCGCGTGAAGCGGGGTATAAATTAGAACTAAGTGATATCGATGTAGAGCCTGTACTGCCTGTTTCATTTGATAGCTCAGGTGATGTCGCAAGTTTCTTAGACCGCTTACCTCAAGTTGATGTTGAATTTGATGCTAAGGTCGAAGAAGCACAAAAAGCAGGTAAGGTATTACGTTATGTTGGCATCATCAATGAAGGTCAATGCCAAGTTAAGATAATGGCAGTTGATGCAAATGATCCTCTGTTTAAAGTGAAAAATGGTGAAAATGCTTTAGCCTTTTACACTCGCTACTATCAGCCAATTCCATTAGTGTTACGTGGATATGGTGCGGGTAATGATGTTACTGCTGCTGGAGTGTTTGCAGATGTATTACGTACCTTATCATGGAAATTGGGAGTTTAAGCGTGGTTAAAGTTTATGCACCGGCATCAATAGGTAATGTGAGTGTCGGATTTGATGTTCTTGGCGCGGCCGTTTCACCTATTGATGGGCAATTACTGGGCGATTGTGTCACTGTTGAAACGGCTTCGGCATTTACACTTGAAAGTAAAGGGCACTTTGTTAGCAAATTACCTTCAGATCCTAAACAAAATATCGTGTATCAATGTTGGCAGCTATTTTGTGAAAAACTAGGAAAAGAACTTCCAGTCGCAATGACGCTTGAAAAAAATATGCCGATTGGCTCTGGTCTAGGATCAAGTGCTTGTTCTGTTGTTGCGGCATTGGTTGCACTTAATGAATTTGCCCAAAAGCCTTTTGATGAAAGACAATTGCTGCTGATGATGGGAGAGCTTGAAGGACGTATTTCAGGCAGTGTGCACTATGATAATGTTGCACCTTGTTATTTAGGTGGGTTACAACTGATTTTGGAACAAAATGGCACTATTTGTCAGCCAGTACCAACTTTTGATGATTGGTATTGGGTTATGGCATATCCAGGGATTAAAGTTTCTACGGCAGAAGCTAGAGCGATTTTACCAAAACAATACTCTAAAGCAGACATCATTAATCACGGTCGTTATTTATCTGGTTTTATTCATGCTTGCCATACTCAGCAATCAGGGCTAGCCGCTAGTTTGATGCAAGATGTGATTGCTGAGCCTTATCGCACCCGACTTCTTCCAGGATTTGAAAAAGCGAGAGAGGCTTCACAGAAGAAAGGTGCATTGGCTTGTGGCATTTCAGGCTCAGGGCCTACCATTTTTACGATTAGTGATTCATTAGAAATCGCACAAGATATGGCCGAATGGCTGAAACAAAACTACGTACAAAACAGTGAAGGCTTTGTACATATCTGCCGTATAGATACGCGTGGCGCAAGACAGGTAGGGTAAGTCATGAAATTATATAATTTGAAAGATAATCAAGAGCAAGTCAGTTTTGCTCAAGCAGTAAAACAAGGTTTGGGTAAACAACAAGGGCTCTTTTTTCCACAAGACTTACCTTCGTTTTCTAAAGCTGAAATTGATGAATTATTAGCACTTGATTTTGCAACACGTAGTAGCCGTATTTTAACGGCTTTTATTGGTGATGAAATTCCAGTTGATGTATTAGCAAAACGTATTAGCACTGCATTTACCTTTCCTGCACCAGTAACTCAAGTTGAAGAAGATGTCAGTTGTTTAGAGCTTTTCCATGGCCCAACACTCGCATTTAAAGACTTTGGTGGTCGCTTTATGGCGCAAATGTTGTCAGAAGTTGCTGGCAATCAACCTGTTACTATTTTAACGGCAACATCAGGTGATACAGGTGCAGCTGTAGCTCATGCTTTCTATAAATTAGAAAATGTACAAGTTGTTATTCTTTATCCTGAAGGCAAAATTAGCCCGTTACAGGAAAAGCTATTCTGTACATTAGGTGAAAATATTCACACTGTCGCAATTAAAGATGATTTTGATGCTTGCCAATCATTAGTGAAACAAGCTTTTGATGATGAGTTCTTAAAGAAAACAATGTATTTGAACTCAGCAAACTCCATTAATATCAGCCGATTGCTTGCTCAAATTTGTTATTACTTTGAGGCGGTTGCACAAATCCCTGCTGAAAAGCATGATCAGCTAGTGATTTCAGTACCAAGTGGTAATTTTGGTGATCTAACCGCTGGCTTATTGGCCAAATCGATGGGATTACCTATTAAGCGCTTTATTGCTGCAACTAACGTGAATGACACGGTTCCTCGTTATTTAGATAACGGTAAATGGGAACCTCACCGTACTGTAGCAACACTTTCGAATGCAATGGATGTTAGCCAACCCAATAACTGGCCACGTATTGAAGAATTGTATCGTCGTAAAGATTGGGATCTTTCCGATCTTGCTCATGGTTCAGTGAGTGATGAAATAACAGAAGAAACTGTGCGTGAGCTTGCAAAAAAAGGTTATATTTCAGAGCCACATGCAGCTGTTGCTTATCGTTTATTACGTGATGAGCTTCAAGAGGGTGAATATGGTTTATTTTTAGGGACTGCACACCCTGCGAAGTTTAAAGAAAGTGTAGAGCGTATTTTAGGCTGTGAATTACCGCTTCCTAAAGAGCTTGAAGAACGGGCTGATAAAGAGTTGTTATCACATTTCTTACCCGCCGATTTTGCTCAATTACGCGCATTCTTACTTGAAAGAGCACCTAAATAACAATTAATTTAAATAATTAAATACACATTTAATTAAATAGCTCAACAAAATGTTGGGCTTTTTTTTATTTTAAAATAGGAAAATTAGTATTTAAATAGCATAAAAAATATTTATATATTTTATTTTTAGTAAGTAAATTAATTAGAGCTTAGGAAATTAAATATGAATGGATTCAAAGAAATAATCTTCAAAGATAATATAAATAAAATCGTATCAAAAATTGAAAGTCATATAAAAGAAAATAATTCAGAACTTTTTTTTAATGTACAATCTGTAAAAAGAGTATTAATTGAGAATTATATTTCTATTTTTATTTCTAAAAATGAATATGCTGCGAATGAATTTTTAGAAAAAATAGATAATAATTTTTCACTCTATCATAAAAATTATTTTACAAAAGGTATTGATTTTATTAAAGAAGAAATTAATTTAAGTATAGAAAATTTGTTTTCAAATAGTGCTAGAATAACAAGCAAAGAACCTAATAAAATACACAAAGAACGATTTAGATTATTAATTCAGAATAATTTATCTGGTGATTATTATCTGGATTTTAAAGATAATAAGATGTTTATACAAATAGATAATGAGAACAATAAATTTAAAATAATTAACTTTGATGGATATGCTACTTTTTTTTATAACAAGAGTGAACTAATAAATAAGGTTCATGATATTATAATTGATAAAAATAATAATAATTTTTTATACTATCGTTTTTATAATAGAAAAGAGTATGTTAGCTACTTTAATAATATTGAAAATTGGAAGGTAAATAATAAAGATATTATTAGGGAAATAATTAATGATATTAAGAAAAGAAAACAAATAAATGTTAATGAATACACTTCTATTGAATTAAGTGAAAGTTATTCATATAAGAATATTTTTATTATCAGAGATAAAATAGAAAATACAGAAAAGGTACTACATATTTATGTCGATGATATAGAAGAAGCATTTACAGTTGCAAAATCTAAATACGATCAGGTAACGGATAGTGGAGAACATTTGCTCTATAAAGTCGGTACTGGTTGGTTTATTACTAAAATAAAAAATAATATTGTGAAAAAATTTTCACAATATACCGATCTATTAAAGCCTTTAGAAAGAGTGATGAGTCGAGTTAATCTTATTGCTTCAATGGAAACTAATTATGATTTTAGTCATATTCATAGTTTAGCAGGATTATGTTATGGATTAAGTTTAAATTATTTAGTTGAAGTTAGAAACAGCGGTTTAGAAGGTGGAAATAAGTACTTATTCTGGTTAAAAGAAAATATATCTTCTTATCAGAGTAAAAAAGAATTTATAGACGATAAACTGGATTCTATTTTATTTAATAGTATGAAAGAATATGAAATATTAAATTTAATTAAAGAAATTAAAAATATTATATTTTCTCAACACTTTCAAATAGAGAGATTAGGTGAAAAATCACAATATTTTGTTTTTGATACATTTCAGGCACTTGAATATAGTCAGATATTAGAAAATCGAGGGTTAAAAAAATTACATGTTAAAAAAATAGTGTTTGATAAAGATAATATTCATAAACATATAGAGGGTGTTATGAATAGTTACAATGATTATTATGCTATTATTGCCTTCAAAGATCATGTTATTGCGATTTCCTATAAAAGATATTCTGAGAATAATTATAAGTTTTCTTTATTTGATTCTAATAGTGCGTTGTTAGAATACTCTGATGTTAGATCTATAAACGAAGCATTAGAGAAGAAAATGGATTTTTATGGTTCACATGATGTTGATAATGAAAGATATATTATTTTTGATGAATATACGAAAAGTGAGATTTCAAATTACCGAAGTGTTTGGGATTACAATAATATAGAAATTAATAAAGGAATTGCTGAAAATATAAAAAAAATAGGTTTTGCATTACCCTTTAAAGATAATATTACAGGACGAGTTGTTCATTATAGTGAACAGGGAGATCTTATTCTAGAACTTAAAAAAGAGAATGTTTTAATTGATGTTATTGTAAAAGACACATATGTTGATGAAGGCGTTTATTTAGTTAAGAGTTATATTGATGATATTCTTGAAAATAGTCAGGCGAGTAAGATTATTTTAAATAAGAATGATAATAATAGTGTTGATATTGTCGTGGCTGAATTAAACAATTTTCAAACAATCCAGAAACAAAATGGGTATGTTGAATTTAATGATATTTACTATCGAGATTTAATAGAAATAAACAGTTATATTGTTAAAGGAAAAAATGCTAAAGAATTGAAAGAAATTGTTTCTTTAATAGATATCTTAATAGAAGGAAATATTTATTTTGATAAGTTAATAGCCAGTTTCTCTCTAATTAATAAAATTAATTTGTTTAACAGTAATAATAAAAGTATATCACTTATTGAAATTTTAAATAAAGTAAAAAATAAGCTAGAAAGTAAACTATTTTACGACAGATTAAATTATGGGAAAGAAAAACTCATACAATTAGCTGAAAAAAATAGCTTAGTAGCTGCAAAATTTTATCAGTTAATGGTAAACGAAATTAGTGATGGTACTCATGGTATAAGTAATTTTATTTATAATCAAATTATTGAAAACCCCTATTTACCACTAGATAAAAAGAGAAGTGTTGGCGTTGAGGGTTATGATTATACTATAGAGTTCCATAATAGTTCTCAATATGTTAATGAAATAGTGGAGGGTATTAATATACCTGAGCTAAAGAATACAATTTTAATAGAGGGTAAAAATAAATTACATTTAAAAGAAAATTATAAGAAACTATCAGAGTATAGAAGTGATAAATATGTTAATAAATTACTGAATTTAATTGAAACAGAAATAGACATAAATAAAGGTGATAAAACTGGGTATTATAGTGAACTCTATTTTGAGCTCTTTAGAAATAATCAATTTATTAATAGAATGATAATGCATGAAATTAGTCAGTTAGAAAATTATTTCAATAATGGCTATAGAGAACATAATTATAGTTATCATCCTAGTAATTTCTATATTGATAAAGATAATCCTATTGATATATTTGAATATTCACTTTCTAAAAATAAAGATGAGATAGATTGTAGCTATTTGCTCTTTGATGATAATATAAATAATTTTAAATTCTTATTTTCTGATAATACATTCTTTAGTAATGAAAATATTGATAATGTTATTATTGATAGTATCAACTCCTTATATCAAGATGATATTATTATTTATTTTTATAATGGTGTAAAAAGTGAAGATTTAACTGTTTATTTAAATGATAATCCAGAGATAAGTACTTTTCTTGATTATTGTTTAAAAAATAAAATAAGAGTAATTGCGACAGGAAGTGAAGATAATACATTTTTCCATCATAATTTTATTAAACAAAAAAATGATGTCGATACATTACAAAGTATTATTAATGAGAATAAATTCTTTAATGAAAAAACTATTATTTTTGCAAAAAAAGAAAAATTATTAAGTTATCAATCTGGTGATTTTTTTGTTGAAGGTATTGCTCAGCGATTAAATATGCCAATATATCAGATCATTGATAATAAGGTTTTTCTTTTAAGCAATCATATCATTATTAAACCCATTATTGAGAGACAGTATATTGATAAACCATTACTTGAGAGTTCGATTGTATCTGATGTGATTATTGCTGAAGCAGATGATGATGATTTTTTATTTATTTCAAATAAAGAAAAAATAAGCACTGAAAATAATAATGTTAGAAAAGAAATATATCAAATAGTTTCTTACTTATATCCGGATTATCGAGATAATAAAGAGTTTAAATTAGGTTATAATCAAAATATTAAAACAGTTATTTCTGATTTCTCAGAACAAATAACATTATATGATATTTTAGATTATATTAAATTAAATCGCTATGATCTTAATCTCTATCAACTTGGTTCTATTATCAATAAAGTAGATGCTATTAATGTAGAATATCATAGAAAAGAACTAAAGCGTATTAGTAATGAAATTATCAAAGGGAATGTTTCAATAAAAAGAGTAGTTCATCAATATGCAGATGAATTATCTGTTACTTTTAATACTACAAATAAAAATAAATTAGAAAATAAACTAACACAAGTAATATATGATCCATTGATGAGCAATAAATTTAATCAATATTTACTGGGTGAAATATCATTTAAACAATGGCATTCATTAGATTTAGTAACAAAAGGGCATAACACCTTAATTGAAAAGGCAAGTCAAGCTATTAAGATTATTCATTCAATTTATGACAATCCTGCATTGATAAAAAATCTAAGTTTTTTTTCAGAAAATTTGCTAGCTTCATTCTTTGATGAGAATAAAAAAGGTATTCTATCTCGAGCATTATTAGATAATATTTCTATTTTTAAAAATTATAAAAAAATAATAAATTCATTTAAAAATATTATTACGATGGTTCATAATAAGATGATACCTGATTCTTTATCTCCTGCTAAGGCCTTAGCGAAAGCAAATGATTTAAATCCGTTAGAATTTCTAAACGTAAAAAATCAACAATTACTTAATAAAGAAACGATAACAATAAATAATCTTTCTATTGATAAACAACTATTGATTAATGTGGGTGCGAAAATTAATGGAAGAAGTATCGATTCTATTGATCTTAATACAGTAAATAAATGGGAGTCAAAACTTACCTTTGATCCTTATCTTCTTAATGATTATTTTTTCTCTTTTTCTGGAGATGAAAAAGATAAATCCCTCATTTCTTTATTTCGTTACTTAATAAATAATAAAAAAGATAAAATTAAATATTTACTCTCTGGTGATACGAATAGAATTGATTATTTGTCTGCTTCAGAAAGGTTAACTAAACTTAATGAATTAGGTCATAAAGAGTATCAAGAACAAGATTGGGATGTTTTAAGAAAAGCATCATTAAACATTCCGCGCCACATGCGAATAATTAGCAAGATTGGTTATGCAAATATTACATTTGGTATGTGGCAGTCAATTAATTCTACATTTATGCTTGCGGAACAACTTAATAATCCGCTATTAACGACGAAAGAACGAAAAGAGGTTATTAATAATCTTGCGATAATGTGGTCTGAAATGGCTTACAATGGTCTTTCCGAATTGATTGAAATTACATTAGCAAAAGGATTATTAAAATATCGTCATAATCCGTTGGAATATGTAAGTAAAATAAGTACAAGAGTTGGGATTGGACTTAATGTGCTTTCTATCGGATTTGATATTTATAACGCCTACGATAATTTTAGTCGTATTTCTGATGAGAATAATGAAAAAAGGCGAATTGATTATATCGTTAATGGCTCTTTTGCTGTGGTTTCAGGCCTGGTTACATTAGGTGTATCTATTGCGATGCTTGCAGGTTCAACGATTGCTGGCCCTATTGGTATCGTGGCAGGTGCCGTTATTGCGCTCGCAACTTCGATTTATAATGCGGCAAGACTCATTGAAGAAGCAAAAATAAAAATACATTTTACACCATTAGAAGAGCTAAATAATGGTTTTTATGCTTTTTTAATGGGGGATCTACTACCAGATAAAAAAAATGAAATTGTTTATTTAGAAACAGAATCACAATTAGAAGAGATGATTGATAAAAATGCAGTTAATTATCTTAATGAGGTAAAAAAACAAAATCAACAGAGTCGTTATTTTTATACAAATGAAAAACAGATTTATCAAGAATATTATTATTATAAAGTCATGCCAAATTTAATGGGGAAAACATTAGATTCAATTTTAAATCCCTTGGGCGAATACGTTGCTGAACGGATATCTCAAAATATAACTCAAGAAGAAGCAGAGAAAATTGCCGCACTCTCTTTTCATTTACGTGCAGAAAAAACAGAATATAAATACTATCTACCTAAAGAAGCCATTATTACGAATGAAATACTTATTTTTGATATTGATTTTTATGTCAAAGAATTAAAGCGTTATACTTTAGATATTATTTCTGATGATAATTCACCTATTTTTGATGATGTTATTGATAGTGATTTTATTAGAAAAATGAAAACAACGAGGGAAGACAGTATATTATTATTTGGTGAAAATAAATTAACAGGTGATTTAATAAAATCAAATCAGTATAAAAAATACTATTCATCAGGTTGGAATGAAAATGAAGTGTTTCATTTCAATACACATAATGGTAATGATATTATTTCCTCCCCTTCAAATACTAAAAATATCTTTGATATCTATAATGGAACGAAGAGATTAAGTGGAGGAAATAAAGAAGATATATTTAATTTATTTACCTCAAAGTCTCCACTTTATGCTAGTCGTTTTTATGGTAGAGGAGGAAGTGATACACTTCGTATCGTAAAAACAACAAATAAATATACAGGACATGAGATTAATTTATCTCATAACTACGTTAAATTTAGGCAATCAGAGGAACAGACTAACAGTAAAAATTTTCATTCAAAGTTGTTTCTTTATCAAGATAATGAGCGTTTGTATTCAAAGCAATTAGTTGATTCTATGCCAAATATTGTCTTACAAGATCAAAAAGTAATAGCCTATCTAGATAGTATTGAGAATGTTATTGGTAGTGAGATTGGTGATGATATTATTTATGGTAATCAAGAGGCTAATTACTTAGATGGCGTGGGGGGGGCTGATTTATTATATGGATTAGGGGGAAATGATACCTTAGTTTTACAAGAGGGATATGCTGAAGGTGGTGAAGGAAATGATAGTTATGTTATTTTAAGATCTTCTTTAGAAAAAAATTATAGTGTTCATTTTGAAACGATCATTAATGAAGTGAGCCATATCGAGGCTAGCATTGTGCGATTAAACTATCGTTTTGATGAAATTGCTGCTATTTTCCGTCGAGGAAAAGATATTATTTTTGATATAAAAGTAAATGATGGAAATGAAAATAATGAATTAATTTATCACTCTATAACATTAAAAAATGTTTATAGTGAAAATACTACATTAGCACATAGATATACTTTAACCACACTAGATGGTTTTTTATTAACTGCAAATGAAAATAAAACTAGTGAAGATAATGTGCTATATACATTTAGTTATTTAGATAAATACAATCAGAATAAAGAAATTATTCATAATCTTTATATCGATGATAATAACCACTCTTTGTCTATTTCATATTCTGATTACAATAAGATAATAACGTTATTACCTCAGTTACAATACAGTGGTTTTTCTTTTGGTGAACAATTACGATTTGATATTCATGGTAATGAAAAGAATAATCATTATTTGAATATTACGCCTAATTCATCTATTAAATTAAGCTCTGGTCAAGATAGTTATCAAATTAAAACTTATTTAGCAAAAGATAAGAATGATCACATTAATCTTTCACTTTCTAATAATGTTGATGGAATGTTACCAAATAGTGTGAGTGATTTCTTTTTGTCTGATATTAGTGGTTTTGATTTAATATTTAATCAAGGAGTACTATCACATCGTTATAATCCTGATGCACATTTAAAGCTTATTATTGAAAAATCACATTTAAAATCTATCTTGGATTCAGGTATGAAAATTCGCTTTGTCGATAAAGACAATATCGTTTTTACTCTCCCTACAGATGAAAATTCACAACATCTACTTATGCCTATTACAGATTTAAATCTGGTGATAAGTAAAGAGAATGATGTATTTATGATCCCTGAATCGCTTATTTTGAATAAAGAAACCTTGTCAGCATATTCGTTTAATTCACTTTACTCTGTATTAAGACCTATTTTAATGACTCAACAGAAATCAAGTACCCAATCAATTGAGCACTTACCTATTCTTGAATTAATAGAAGGTGATGATATCGTCGTCAATCATAATAAATGTAGTTCGGTTATTGATGGCGGAAAAGGAGATGATCATATTGTTGTTAATCATGGACATCATATTTTAATTGCAGGAGAGGGAAATGATAATCTCAATGCTGGAAGTGGAAATGATTTATTAATATCTGAATTGGGTGATGACTATTTAAATGGTGGTGCAGGTAACAATGTTTATATTGTGAAAAAGCGTCATGGTGAAGTGACTATTTATGATGAGGGGAACAGTAGCCACCTTTTTATTTCAGGGTTGTCAAAACACGACAAACTTATTGTTTCTCAAGTCGGTGATGATATGCAGTATAAAACGCAGGATAATCAGTTTGTTTTAACTGTAAAAACGCAACACGATGAAGCAGATAAAACGATTTCTATTATTGAGAAACAGAGTGTACTTTCTGCACAATCTCTTGCTTCGATTATTCAAGAAATGGCACAATTTAATCAGCAACAATTGGCTATAATGCAAGGTAGTGAATTTATTCCATCACCTACATGGTCTCCTCTATCATTAGTGCAAAAACATTTGTGAGTTTCAATATATAAAAACAGCACTGATTTTAGTGCTGTTTTTATTGATTGCTAATAGTTAATATTTTTATTTTGCCAGTGATTCTGCACGTTTAAAGACTAAGGTATTACCTTCTGATTCTGTAGAATTAAACTGATAACCTTCAAGGTCAAACTCTTTCAGTTGTGCTTTATTAGTCAGTTTTTCTTGAATAATAAAGCGGCTCATTAATCCACGGGCTTTTTTAGCGTAGAAGCTGATAATTTTATATTTGCCATTTTTTTCGTCAAGGAAAACAGGTTTAATAATTTCAGCATTAAGTTTTTTGGGATTAACTGATTTAAAATATTCATCAGACGCTAAATTGATTAAAACATTATCACCTTGTTCTTCAAGCGCTTTGTTTAACGTTTCTGTAATAGTGTTTCCCCAAAATTGGTATAAATCACTACCTTTTTTATTTTTTAGCTTTATTCCCATTTCAAGGCGATAAGGTTGCATTAAATCAAGAGGACGCAGTACGCCATATAAGCCAGAAAGCATGCGTAAATGTTGTTGTGCAAATTGAAAATCATCTTCAGAAAAAAGTTCAGCTTGCATTCCAGTATAAACATCACCTTTAAATGCCAAAATAGCTTGGCGTGCATTTTCTGGTGTGAAATTAG
This sequence comes from Proteus penneri, assembly GCF_003144535.1. GTDB lineage: Bacteria > Pseudomonadota > Gammaproteobacteria > Enterobacterales > Enterobacteriaceae > Proteus > Proteus penneri. Next base: position 132,797 of record NZ_PHFJ01000013.1, read on the forward strand.
GTTGCCATTCACCAAAACGAGCGGCATTTAACCCTGCGAGTTTATCACTTATTTTCATTAAGCTCGCGATATCGCTTGATGATAATTTTCGACATTCTTCGATAAGTTGTTGGGAATATTTTAGCAATTCAGGTTGTGTGAAGTGCGTTGTAGCTAAAGGCGATTCGAAATCCAGTGTTTTTGCTGGTGAAATAGTGATTAGCATAATTCCCTCGATACGTTATTTTAATATTGACCAAATATAGCAAATTCTTTTGATTAAAGATTAAATTATAGTAATAGGAAAAAACAATGGTTTCTCTTTTTTGTCATGAAATTCGATAATTTAAACGATTCAGTCTGTGGTTTTCTTCTGTTTTTTTCCGCTTTTATTTTGCGAAAACGTTTGGCATTCAAATAATTGCTTTGTATGAATCTAAGCGTCTTGTAGTGTGAGCAGTCCATGTTATTATCAATAGATATCCGCAGGTGACTGCAAACAGATTTACCTAGTAGATGAGATAAACAAAATGACCAACAAATTGACTTCTTTGCGTAAGCTGACAACTGTTGTTGCTGACACTGGTGACATTGCAGCAATGAAACTGTATCAGCCACAAGACGCAACTACCAACCCATCTTTAATTTTAAATGCAGCTCAAATTCCTGAATATCGTAAATTAATTGATGAAGCGATTGAATGGGCGCGTTCACAAAGCGATTCTCGTGAACAACAAATCGTTGATGCTTGCGACAAACTGGCAGTAAATATCGGTTTAGAAATTTTAAAACTGATCCCTGGTCGTATTTCAACAGAAGTTGATGCACGTCTTTCTTACGATACTCAAGCGTGTATTGAAAAAGCACGCCATTTAATGAAACTTTACAATGATGCGGGTATCAGTAACGACCGTATTCTTATCAAATTAGCATCTACTTGGCAGGGTATCCGTGCCGCAGAGCAATTAGAAAAAGAAGGTATCAACTGTAACCTGACTTTACTGTTCTCTTTTGCTCAAGCGCGTGCATGTGCTGAAGCCGGTGTTTACCTGATTTCTCCATTTGTTGGTCGTATCATGGATTGGTATAAAGCCAATACTGATAAAAAAGAATTTGCTCCAGCTGAAGATCCAGGTGTAATTTCTGTTACTGAAATCTATAACTATTACAAACAACACGGTTATAACACTGTAGTTATGGGCGCAAGTTTCCGTAATATAGGTGAAATTTTAGAATTAGCCGGTTGTGACCGTTTAACTATTGCTCCAGCACTGTTAAAAGAATTATCAGAAGCTGAAGGTGAAGTTGAACATAAATTATCCTATAAAGGTGAAGTGAAAGCGCGTCCAGAAGCTATCACTGAAGCTCAATTTTATTGGGAACACAACGCTGATCCAATGGCAGTAGATAAATTATCTGACGGTATTCGTAAATTTGCTGTCGATCAGGAAAAATTAGAGAAAATGATTGCGGATTTATTATAATTCGTCGTTAAATTCTTATAAAAATCTTAAATACCCATCTTATATAGATGGGTATTTTTATTTTTTTCTTCTCAAAATAACATTTAAGTAAATTTTAAGATTAAATTGATTGGAATATATTATTTATCCAGTAATAATTATTAAAATACTCTATTTATTATTGGTGAATTATGAAAAAGATTGTCTTGGCAACGGTACTTGCATCGTTATTTTTCGGTAGCGCTGCAATGGCAGAGAGCAAAACCGCTTTCTCTTTACCTGCAATTGAAAAAAGTGCTGAAGGTGGAAACGCTGCATCCCAGTATCAATTGGGCGTAAAATATGAGAACGGGGAAGGTGTTGAACAAGATGCACAAAAAGCGCTGGAATGGTATATCAAAGCTGCTGAGCAAGGTCACGCTGAAGCACAGTTAAATTTAGCACTTATGTATGACATGAGTGATTATATTGATCGTGATGCAGAAAAAGCAGTCTATTGGTATAACAAAGCGGCTGTTCAAGGTGTCTCTTTAGCCCAATATAATCTTGCTGTTTCTTACGATGATGGTGATGGTGTAGAACAAGACCACGAGAAAGCCGTGTATTGGTATACTAAAGCCGGTGAGCAAGGTGATAGTGATGCACAATACAATCTCGGTATCTCTTATGATGAAGGTATCGGTGTAGCGCAAGATCATGAAAAAGCGGTTGTCTGGTATACAAAAGCAGCAGAGCAAGGCCACTCTGATGCGCAATATAATCTTGCTGTCTCTTATGATGACGGTGAAGGTGTAGAGCGTAACGGCACTAAAGCTGTTTTCTGGTATACCAAAGCAGCAAATCAAGGTAATCGTGATGCGCAAAATAACTTAGGCGTAATGTACGATGAAGGCGACGGTGTTGCTAAAGATGCACGTAAAGCGGTTGAATGGTATAGAAAATCAGCTATTCAAGGTAATGGTTTGGCACAAAACAATCTGGCTTTAAACTATTACTACGGTAAAGGCGTTAAACGTGATTTGAAAGAAGCTTACGCATGGTTCGCTGTTGCTGTTGAAAATGGTGATGGTGATGAAGCTATGCTAAAACGTACTGCTCGTGCATTAAATGCAGCACAATTAGCTGAAGCGAAAAAATTAGCAGCTTCTTATATTGCTAAATATATTGATGAGTAATATTAATTAATATTATTCAAGATGAAAGAGAGGGAGCTTATGCTCCCTTTTTTATTTTAGTTAAAGCCGAATAAAAATAGATTGTTATCATTTCTTTATTATTTATTCTCAATAATCAAATATTAAATATCAGTAATATATTGAGATTCTTTTTAATTCTCTTGTGTTCTCATGGTAATATCTGCGCGCAAGTTAGACGGTGATTGATTAATTGAGGTTTGATATGAACGAATTACGCATAGGGTTAGTTTCTGTTTCTGATCGCGCATCCAGTGGGATTTATGAAGATAAAGGCTTACCCGCTTTAGAAGCTTGGCTAAAAGCCGCATTAATAACGCCTTTTCATATCGAATCCCGCTTAATTCCTGATGAACAACTTATGATTGAGCAAACATTGTGTGAACTAGTTGATGAAGCTGGTTGTCATTTAGTGTTAACTACAGGGGGAACGGGGCCTGCTCGCCGTGATGTTACGCCTGATGCCACATTAGCAATTGCCGATAGAGAAATGCCAGGTTTTGGTGAGCAGATGCGTCAAATTAGTTTGAAGTTTGTACCTACCGCTATTTTATCTCGCCAAGTTGGTGTTATCCGTAACCAAGCGTTAATTCTAAATCTACCAGGCCAACCTAAAGCCATTGCAGAAACGTTAGAAGGATTAAAAGATAACGAGGGTAATGTGATTGTTAGCGGTATTTTTGCCAGTGTACCGTACTGTATTCAATTGCTTGATGGCCCTTATGTCGAAACTAATGAAGCTATAGTTGCTGCGTTTAGGCCTAAATCAGCCCGCCGTTCTACTTCAGCGTAAATAATTTAAGAGGTTATTTTTGTCGTCAACTTCTGACTAGGAAACGTGCTAGCTAAGTTGGGATAACACAAAAGTAACCTTATATTTATTTGATATTTTTATTGTTGAAGTTAAAAAACCTTGTTTTTCAAATAATTACAAGCCTTTTTTAAAGGCTGATCTTAAAAATAATTTCAGATAAGTCATAATATTATTTGTATTTAATATAACATATTGAAAAATAATAATTTTTAATTCCCTTCTTATTATCAAACACAAATTTTTCGCATTTTTTGCATTTTTTTTCATTATTCCCCTTGATGAATGTATTTATGACCCCATCTTCTTTTCAACTGCAATTACCACTATTGAGTTGCGTTGATTTTATATCCGCTTCGAGATGATGTTGTTAAGTCTATTAATTTGTGACTTGAAAAATGAATATTCATCCGCATATAGATTGGTAGTCAAATTGATAAAGAATTCTCTTTGGAGGCGTTTAAATGGGTAAAATTATTGGTATTGACCTGGGTACAACTAACTCTTGTGTTGCTGTAATGGACGGCAAAAATGCCCGGGTTATTGAAAACGCTGAAGGTGATCGCACAACGCCTTCAATCGTTGCTTATGCACAAGATGGTGAAATCTTAGTTGGTCAACCTGCAAAACGTCAGGCTGTCACTAATCCACAAAATACTTTATTTGCCATCAAGCGTTTAATTGGTCGTCGTTTTGAAGATGCTGAAGTTCAGCGTGACGTTGCTATCATGCCTTACAAAATCGTAAAAGCTGATAACGGTGATGCTTGGATTGAAGCGCGTAACGAAAAAATGGCTCCACCACAAGTTTCTGCTGAAGTCCTGAAAAAAATGAAGAAAACAGCAGAAGACTATTTAGGTGAAGCAGTTACTGAGGCAGTAATTACCGTTCCTGCTTACTTTAACGATGCTCAACGTCAAGCAACTAAAGATGCGGGCCGTATCGCAGGTCTTGAAGTTAAACGTATTATTAACGAACCAACAGCGGCTGCTCTGGCTTATGGCTTAGATCGTGAAGTGGGTAACCGTACTATCGCAGTTTATGACTTAGGTGGTGGTACATTCGATATCTCTATCATCGAAATCGATGAAGTTGATGGCGAAAAAACCTATGAAGTTCTGTCAACCAATGGTGATACTCACTTAGGTGGTGAAGACTTCGATAGCCGTTTAATTAACTACTTAGTTGATGAATTTAAGAAAGAACAAGGCATTGATCTGCGCAATGATCCATTAGCAATGCAACGTCTGAAAGAAGCAGCAGAAAAAGCGAAAATCGAATTATCTTCTGCACAACAAACAGATGTTAACTTGCCATATGTCACAGCGGATGCAACAGGCCCTAAACACTTAAATATCAAAGTAACTCGTGCAAAATTAGAATCTTTAGTTGAAGATTTAGTTAAGCGTTCAATGGAACCAGTACGTGTTGCATTAGAAGATGCTGGCCTGAAAGTAAGTGAAGTTAACGACGTTATTCTGGTTGGTGGTCAAACTCGTATGCCAATGGTTCAGAAAACTGTTGCTGATTTCTTTGGTAAAGAGCCACGTAAAGACGTTAACCCTGATGAAGCGGTTGCAATGGGTGCTGCTGTTCAAGGCGGTGTATTAGCGGGTGATGTTAAAGACGTTCTGTTACTTGACGTAACTCCACTGTCTTTAGGTATCGAAACAATGGGTGGTGTAATGACTTCCCTGATTGCGAAAAATACCACAATCCCAACTAAACATAGCCAAGTGTTCTCTACCGCAGAAGATAACCAATCTGCTGTAACTATTCACGTATTACAAGGTGAACGTAAACGTGCTAGTGATAACAAATCACTGGGTCAATTTAACTTAGATGGTATTCAGGCTGCGCCACGCGGTATGCCACAAATCGAAGTGACTTTTGATATCGATGCTGATGGTATCTTGCATGTATCAGCGAAAGATAAAAACAGTGGTCGTGAGCAAAACATCACAATCAAAGCATCTTCTGGTTTAAATGAAGATGAAATCCAAAAAATGGTTCGTGATGCAGAAGCAAACGCAGAAGCTGACCGTAAGTTTGAAGAATTAGTACAAACTCGTAACCAAGCAGACCAATTAGTTCACGGTACACGTAAACAAATTGAAGAAGCGGGTGATAAATTACCAGCGAATGATAAAGAAGCTATCGAAAAAGCGGTAAGCGAGTTAGAAATTGCTTCTAAAGGCGAAGATAAAGACGCTATTGAAGCAAAAATTAAAGCATTAGTTGAAGCTTCTGAAAAACTGCTAGAAATCGCACAACAACAAGCTCAAGCAGGCGCAGCAGGTAATGCCGCAGATGTGGATGCAAGTGCGAAGAAAGATGATGATGTTGTCGATGCAGAATTTGAAGAAGTTGACGGCAAAGACAAGAAATAATGCCCTTAACGGGCCACGGTAACTCACTGTGAATAGTTACTGATACCGAACACGGGCGTCGAGGAAACTCAACGCCCGTGTGCTTATGTCAAGGGTAATCTAGAATGGCAAAAAGAGATTTTTACGAAGTTCTCGGTTTAAGCAAAAACGCCGATGAAAAAGAAATTAAACGTGCATATAAGCGTTTAGCAATGAAATATCACCCAGACCGAAATCAAGGTGATAAAGAGTCAGAAATAAAATTTAAAGAAATCAAAGAAGCCTATGAGATCTTAAGTGATGCTCAAAAGCGCGCTGCTTATGATCAATATGGTCATGCTGCATTTGAACAAGGTGGATTTGGTGGTCAAGGCGGCGGTGGCTTCGGTGGCGGAGCTGACTTCGGTGACATCTTTGGCGATGTATTTGGCGATATTTTTGGTGGTGGTCGCCGTCAACAACGCGCAGCGCGTGGTTCTGACTTACAATACAACATGGATCTAACCCTTGAAGAAGCGGTTCGTGGTGTTACTAAAGAAATTCGTATACCAACACTAGAAACATGTGACAAATGTCATGGTAGCGGTGCTAAAGAAGGTACATCAGCAGAAACCTGTTCTACTTGTCATGGCGCTGGTCAGGTTCATTTACGTCAAGGTTTCTTCACTGTACAGCAAACATGCCCAACTTGTCATGGTCGCGGTAAAGTGATTAAAGAGCCTTGCTCTAAATGTCATGGTGATGGTCGTGTTGAACGTTCTAAAACACTGTCTGTCAAAATTCCGGCCGGTGTTGATACTGGCGACCGTATTCGCTTAAGTGGTGAAGGTGAAGCTGGTGAAAACGGTGCACCTGCAGGTGATTTATACGTACAGGTTCATGTTCGTCAACATCATATTTTTGAACGTGATGGCAATAATCTTTACTGTGAAGTCCCTATTAACTTCGCCATTGCTGCTTTAGGTGGCGAGATTGAAGTCCCAACACTTGATGGCCGTGTGAAACTTAAAATTCCAGCAGAAACACAAACTGGCAAAATGTTCCGCATGAAAGGTAAAGGTGTTAAATCAGTACGTAGTAGTAGTATTGGTGACTTGATGTGCCGTGTTGTGGTTGAAACACCTGTTAAACTCAATGAGAAACAAAAAGAGTTAATACAACAATTGGGTGAATCATTCGGCGGAAAGAGTGGTGAAAAAAATACCCCTCGTTCTAAAACTTTCTTAGATGGTGTGAAAAAATTCTTTGATGATTTAACCAAATAATTTTTCTTATCACTTTCAAAAAGGTCTGATGATGAATCCTATCATCAGGCCTTTTTATTTAATGATGTTTAATATTATCCCATTTTGATAGCAACAATACCCGCTAAAATCACTAAACACGCCAATAGTTGTTTACGGTTAAATTGCTCTTTTAACAGATAGACAGATAAGATCATGGCAAATAATACACTGGTTTCTCTTAAAGCAGCCACAAGTACGATAGAAGCATGACTCATTGCCCATATCACAATTCCATAGCTTACCAATTGCATAAGCCCACCTAAAAATGCGGGTTTCCAATAATCCTTTATTTTGGTTTTTAAATGCTGGCGATAACGGAGCCAAGCAAGTAAATACATTGCGATGCCATTTAAAAAGAAGAGCCATAAAATATAAGCAAATGGTGTTTCACCTACACGAGAGCCATTCCCATCAGATAAAGTATAACTTGCGGTAAATAATGCGGTCAGCAGAGCAAAAAAGAGTGCATCTTTACGTAAGTTAAATGCAGCTATTTTCCTACTGCGTGAGATAAGGATAATACCCAAAATGATAAGTAAAATGCCTAGTAAGCCAGCGATTGGTAGTGTTTCATGAAAGAGAAAAAAGCCAAGAAAAGCAGTCATTAATGGCGCACTACCACGAGAGATAGGATAGACCTGATTAAAATCAGCCAAGGTATAACAACGGCTTAAAGAGAGTGTGTAACCCACATGAAATAAAACAGAAAGGGCAAGCCATTTCCATGCGCCAACATCAGGGAGTCCGATCCAAAATAGGGAGGGTAATGTTACAACACCAGAAAAAAAAGTCAGTAGCGAGATCCCTAGAAATCGATCATTGCCTACTTTAACTAATGCATTCCAACATGCATGAAAGATAGCAGCAAATAAAACGGCAATAAAAACAGTAATCGACATATTGATAGAAACCTTAATGAAAAAAGGGTAATTTTTAATAAAACAATAGCACAATGGTCAAACAGTAAATATGCGGCTACTTCTTTTTATCTTCTGAGCTGGTTCAAAAGGTGAAGAATAGCAGTTCTCTTTATTCAGTAATAAAAATTGATATGTTTGATCTATTTTATCAATTGGTATGATTTATCAAAAAAGATACTTGTTTTTACTTAATTATAAAAAATATTATTTATATTCAATGTCTTATTTTTTATGTTCTTAATTCTTGTTGTTTTTGTTTTATTGAAAAATTATGTTGATGAATTGATACTATTCATCTTATTTTTCTTATTATTTCTTTTTCAATTCGAGTAATTCGAGTTATTATCCATAAATAATCTGTTTTTTACGAATTCATAATTAGCATATTATTAACAAGATTAGTGATTTCGAGGTTAATATTATGACGGCAATTATTAGACAATTTTTGAGATTAGAGGCGTCAGGCGGTATTCTTCTGATTATTGCTGCTATTATCGCATTGATTATGGCGAATACACCTCTAAGTGCTTTGTATAATGAGTTTTTATCTATTCCTATTATGATCAAATTCGGCGCGTTCGAACTTGATAAGCCATTATTGCTTTGGGTAAATGATGCATTAATGGCGATCTTTTTCTTAGTGGTAGGACTGGAAGTTAAACGCGAATTAAAAGAAGGGTCTTTGGCTCAGCGTGATAGAGCCATTTTCCCAGCAATAGCTGCAATGGGAGGGATGTTAGCACCGGCATTGGTTTATTTGATGTTTAATCATACTGATGCCATTGGACAGCAAGGATGGGCAATTCCAGCAGCAACAGATATTGCTTTTGCTTTAGGTGTTATGGCGTTACTTGGCAAGCGTGTCCCTGTTGAGTTAAAAGTATTCTTATTAGCATTAGCTATCATTGATGACTTAGGCGTTATTGTGATTATTGCGCTCTTTTATTCAAAGAGTATTGCACTAATTCCTCTCGCTCTGGCTGGTTTGATAGTGATTACTCTGGGCATAATGAATTGGCGTAAAGTGGGTAATACGGCTGCTTATTTAATTCTTGGGTTCATCTTGTGGGTGTGTATTTTAAAATCAGGTATTCATGCAACGATTGCTGGTGTGATTGTTGGATTTCTCATCCCGTTAAGAAATAAAGAAGGTGATTCTCCTTCTGAAGAATTAGAGCATGTGTTACACCCTTGGGTTGCCTATTTTATTTTACCGCTATTTGCATTTAGTAACGCAGGGGTTTCTTTAAATGGCGTAACCTTTGATGGCATATTATCTGCTTTACCGTTGGGTATTGCGTTAGGTCTATTTTTAGGTAAGCCGATTGGAATTTTCCTCTTTAGTTGGGTTTCGGTAAAACTAGGCATTGCAAAATTACCAGATGCGATTAACCTTAAACAAATATTTGCAGTATCTGTGCTATGTGGTATCGGTTTTACTATGTCTATCTTTATTGCTGGATTAGCATTTGATGGCGCGGATGAAGCTTATAATACCTACTCTAAGCTTGGTATTTTAGTGGGTTCAACAGTAGCCGCTGTTGTGGGGTATTTGTTACTTCGTTCTGTTTTACCGAAGTTAAAAACGAAATCAATATAAGGAAACTTATTACGGATTTGAGTTTCTCAACACAATAAATACCGAGCTATAATATTTAAACCTACGGTGCAATACAGTGTATTGTGCCGTAGGTGTTTTTATGAGGATTGGATGCAAGGAAAGCCAATCGCAAACTAATGCGTTATTACATAGTCTGTGTTTGAAACACAGAAGTTGAAAGGAAGATAACTATGCGGGTGTCACATCTCAATTTTAATCATCTTTATTATTTTTGGCATGTGTGTAAAGAAGGCTCTGTTGTCGGTGCGGCGCAAGCGTTGTATCTGACACCTCAGACAATTACAGGGCAAATTAAAGCATTAGAAGAAAGATTGGGTGGCAAGTTATTTAAACGCCAAGGAAGGGGGGTTGTTCCTTCAGAATTGGGTCAGCTCATTTTTCGTTATGCCGATAAAATGTTTATGCTCAGCCAAGAAATGCTGGATATCGTCAACTACAGTCGTGAATCGAATTTACTGTTTGATGTCGGTGTTGCGGATGCATTATCAAAACAATTAGTCAGTCGCGTATTAGAAACGGCAGTAATTGATAATGAGCAAATCCATCTGCGTTGTTTTGAATCTACTCATGAGCTGTTATTAGAGCAATTAAGTCAGCATAAACTGGATATGATCTTATCCGATTGTCCTGTGGATTCGTCGCAACAAGAAGGTCTGTTCTCTGTAAAACTTGGCGAATGTAATATGAGCTTTTTTTGTAGCCACCCTCTTCCCGAAAAACCGTTTCCTGAATGCTTAGAAGAGCGAAAGCTCCTCATTCCGGGACGTCGATATATGTTAGGTCGTCATTTATTAACATGGATACGTAATAAAAACCTTCAAGTGGAAATATTGGGTGAGTTTGATGATGCGGCATTAATGAAAGCATTCGGCTTAAATTATAATGCTATCTTTGTAGCGCCTTCGCTGTATACCGATGAAACTTTTGCTCATAGTAATATTGAAGAAATTGGGATGCTTGATACGGTAAAAGAAGAGTACTACGCAATTTTTGCAGAGCGAATGATCCAACATCCCGCGGTTCAACGTGTTTGTAATACTGATTTCTCAGAACTTTTTAATGGAGATAAAAAGCGCGTTACAAATCCATAAATGGGTTGCGGTTAAAAAGTAGAAAACAAAAAAACCGGCATGAGCCGGTTTTTTTATAACACAAGAAAGCAATATTACATTGCTTTGATTTGTGCTTGCAGATTAGCTTTATGACGTGCAGCTTTATTCTTGTGAATTAAGCCTTTAGTTGCCTGACGGTCAACAATTGGTTGCATGTCATTAAATGCTTTTTGTGCTGCTTCTTTATCACCTGAAGCAACTGCTGCGTATACTTTTTTAATGTAAGTACGCATCATAGAACGACGGCTTGCGTTGTGCTGACGACGCTTTTCAGACTGAACCGCACGTTTCTTAGCTGATTTGATATTAGCCAAGTTCCAACTCCCAAATATATTCTAGCGAGGACAAATACAAAGGTGAAGGAATATGCCTTTTCAACCTAAGTTTGTCAATGGATTTATACAAAATTAGCGTCGTTGTACGCGACACTTGTTTCGTTGTGATGGCGCAAGATTTTATCAGTTAAGACGGGTAGAATACAGTCTTTTGAGTGAAAAAATCATCAAAATCGTGTATATGAGTAATAAATAATAGATTCTAATAGGATCTACGGTTGATTTTATGCGATTTTATAACCAAGAAGTGAGTGATAGTCCATTTTTGTTTAATGTGAGTAGTCACATTTAAGAATAATAGTGAATCGACTTGTCGAGATATTACTCATCAATAAACATTGATATATTGGGTTACTCTCAAGCCTTTGACAAGGTATAATCCAATAATTTCCACGGTATTGAGCCAGTTATGGAGCTAATTCGCGGTATACAGAATATTAGAGCGCTACATCATGGTTGCGTTCTGACAATTGGGAATTTTGATGGTGTCCATCGAGGCCATCAGGCATTATTGAAACACTTGAAGCAAGAAGCTTCACAACGAGGGTTACCCACGGTTGTGATGACATTTGAGCCTCAACCGCTTGAGTTTTTTTTACCAGAAAAAGCACCAGCACGTCTGACTCGTTTACGAGATAAGATAAAGTATTTGGCTGAATGCGGTATTGACTACCTTTTGTGTGTCAAATTTGATAAACAATTTGCGGCACAAACCCCAGAGGAATTCGTTTCATCACTATTGGTGAATAAGTTAGGGGTGAAATTTCTTGCTATTGGCGATGACTTTCGCTTTGGCAAAAACCGTGAAGGTGATTTTCACTTCTTACAACAAGCTGGTGAAAGGTATGGATTTGAAGTCGCAAGTACAGAAAGTTATTGCGATAAAGGATTACGTATCAGTAGCACTGCGGTAAGAGAAGCGTTACTCAATGATGATTTAGTTCTTGCTGAATCACTACTAGGCCATCCTTACAGTGTCTGTGGGCGTGTTGTTCATGGTAATGAATTGGGTAGAACCATTGGTTTTCCGACAGCCAATATTCCTATGAAACGCTTAGTTGCACCCGTTAAAGGCGTTTATGCCGTTGATGTCTATTTATCAGATAATCAATCACCTTTACCCGGTGTGGCAAATATCGGAAGTCGTCCTACTGTAAAAGGGAAGGGCGTACAATTAGAAGTTCATTTAATCGACGTTAATATGGATTTATATGGACGTCGTATTGATGTTGTGTTACGAAAGAAATTACGTAATGAACAGCGATTTGCATCACTGGATGCATTAAAGCAGCAAATCGCAGATGATGTGGCTACTGCTAGGGATTTTTTATCGCAGCGGTCGGAGTCATAAACTAGCGGAAAATTGGAACTGAGAATCGAATGAGTGACTATAAAAATACCCTGAACTTACCAGAAACAGGGTTCCCTATGCGCGGGGATTTAGCAAAGCGCGAGCCAGAGATGTTATCCCGTTGGTACAAAGAAGGTTTGTATCAAGCAATTCGTCAGGCTAAAAGTGGTAAGAAAACATTTATTTTGCACGATGGCCCTCCATACGCCAACGGCAATATTCATATTGGTCACTCAGTAAACAAAATTCTCAAAGATATTATTATTAAGTCCAAAGGGCTGTCAGGCTTTGATTCTCCGTACATTCCAGGATGGGATTGTCACGGATTACCTATCGAACTAAAAGTTGAACAAATCGTAGGTAAACCAGGAGAGAAAATATCTGCAGCGCAATTCCGCGAGGAATGCCGTAAATATGCTTACGAGCAAATTGAAGCACAGAAAAAAGATTTTATTCGTTTAGGTGTTCTAGGAGATTGGGAAAAACCTTATCTTACAATGGACTATAAAACGGAAGCGAATACTATCCGTGCATTAGCGCGCATTATCGCAAATGGTCACCTGTTAAAAGGGGCTAAACCTGTTCACTGGTGTACAGCGTGCGGTTCATCGCTGGCAGAAGCTGAAGTTGAATATTACGATAAAACGTCCCCTTCAATTGATGTGCGTTTTACCGCCGTTGATCCAAATGCAGTTGCTGCAAAATTCCATACAACAACAGATAAACCAATTTCTTTGGTTATCTGGACAACAACACCTTGGACGTTACCCGCTAACCGCGCTATCGCCTTAAATGCAGAATTTAATTATGCCTTAGTCTCTTTTGACGACGAGTGTGTGATTTTAGCCTCTGACCTTGTTGAAGGTGTAATGAAGCGTATTGGCGTAACAAGCTGGACTGTTTTAGGCGAATGTAAAGGTGCTGATTTAGAGCTATTGCGATTTAATCATCCATTTATGGGCTTTGATGTACCTGCAATTTTAGGTGATCACGTTACTTTAGAGGCGGGTACAGGTGCTGTTCATACTGCACCAGGCCACGGCCCTGATGATTTCGTTATTGGTCAAAAATACGGTTTAGAAGTCGCAAATCCAGTTGGCCCAAATGGTTGTTACTTAACAGGTACTTATCCAACATTAGATGGTGTTTTTGTTTTTAAAGCGAATGATGTCATCGTTGAATTGCTAAAAGAAAAAGGTGCTCTGTTACATCACGAAGCATTGCAGCACAGTTATCCTTGTTGTTGGAGACATAAAACGCCGGTTATTTTCCGTGCTACACCACAATGGTTTATTGGTATGGATAAAAACGGTTTACGTCAACAATCATTAAAAGAGATCAAAGGTGTTAAATGGATCCCTGATTGGGGTCAAGCACGTATTGAATCAATGGTTGAAAACCGCCCTGACTGGTGTATTTCTCGTCAACGTACTTGGGGTACGCCAATGTCTCTGTTTGTTCATAAAGAGACACAAGAGCCACATCCACGTACTTTAGAGTTGATGGAAGAAGTGGCAAAACGTGTTGAAGTGAGCGGCATTCAAGCGTGGTGGGATTTAGATATCCGTGAAGTGTTGGGTGATGACGCTGACGATTACATGAAAACGCCAGATACACTGGACGTATGGTTTGATTCAGGATCAACACACTCAACAGTTGTTGATGCTCGCCCAGAATACCATGGCAATTCAGCTGATATGTATTTAGAAGGCTCTGACCAACATCGTGGTTGGTTTATGTCCTCACTGATGATCTCGACGGCAATCAAAGGTAAAGCGCCTTATCGTGAAGTGTTAACACACGGTTTTACCGTAGATGGACAAGGTCGTAAAATGTCTAAATCTATCGGTAACACAGTAAGTCCACAAGATGTGATGGATAAACTGGGTGCTGATATCTTACGTCTATGGGTTGCATCAACAGATTATACTGGTGAAATTGCAGTATCTGATGAAATCTTAAAACGTTCTGCGGATACTTATCGCCGTATTCGTAATACTGCGCGCTTCTTCTTAGCTAACTTAAACGGCTTTGATCCTGCTAAACATCAAGTTAAGCCAGAAGAGATGGTAACACTTGACCGTTGGGCTGTAGGCCGTGCGAAAGCAGCACAAGCTGATATTCTAAAACACTATGAAAATTACGATTTCCATAATGTTATTCAGCGCTTAATGCAGTTCTGTTCAGTGGAAATGGGGTCTTTCTACTTAGATATCATCAAAGACAGACAGTACACTGCGAAAAGCGATAGTGTTGCTCGTCGTAGTTGCCAAACTGCGTTATTCCATATCTGTGAAGCATTAGTTCGTTGGATGGCGCCCGTTATGTCGTTTACCGCAGATGAGATCTGGAATGAGTTACCAGGTGAACGTGCAAAATATGTCTTAACGGAAGAATGGTATACCGATTTATTTGGCTTAGATGCGTCAGAAACCTTAAATGATGACTACTGGGCTGAATTACTTGCTGTTCGTGGTGAAGTCAACAAAGTATTAGAGCAAGCTCGCACAGATAAACAACTGCGTGGCTCTTTAGAAGCATCAGTAACACTGTATGCAGATAAAGCTTTAGCCGATAAGTTAAATGCGTTAGGTAACGAACTGCGTTTTGTTTTATTAACATCTCAAGCGAAAGTGGTAGATATTAATGAAGCACCAGAAACGGCATTAGCTTCTGATATGGCGGGTTTAAAAATCGCCTTTAACAAAGCAGATGGCGAAAAATGTCCTCGTTGCTGGCATTATGCGACAGATATCGGTCAAGTAGCGGAACACGCTGAATTATGCGGACGCTGTGTTACTAACGTAGCCGGTAACGGTGAAGAACGTAAGTTTGCTTAATTAATGAAGAAAACACTTTGCTCTACAGGTTTACGCTGGCTATGGCTAGCCGTCGCTGTAGTGGTGTTGGATTTAGGAACGAAACAGTATTTCATGCAGACATTTCGTCTGTATGAATCTGTTGCTGTGATGCCTTTTTTCAACTTCACTTACGCCCATAACTATGGTGCAGCCTTTAGCTTTTTAGCAGATAAAGGGGGATGGCAACGTTGGTTTTTTGCACTGATTGCATTGGCAATCTGCATTACTTTATTAGTAATGATGTATAAAAATAAAGCGAGTGCCAAACTAAGTAACATTGCTTATGCGCTCATTATTGGCGGAGCATTGGGTAATCTTTCTGATCGTCTGATCCATGGGTTTGTCATCGACTTTCTTGATGTTTATGTCGGAGATTGGCACTGGCCTACCTTTAATATTGCTGATATGGGGATTTGTATTGGTGCTGGACTTATTATTATTGAGAGTTTTTTCCCTGATAAAAATGTCAGTCCACAGGATACAAAAAAGCAAAAGTAATCAGATAAGAAGTTAACTAAAATAACCCCTGCCTTATGGCGGGGGTTACGCTTAATAAGAAGGTATTAGTATGGTTATGCAGGTACTCAACGACAGCGCAGTGTTGCTGAATTTCACTTTAAAGTTAGCAGATGGCTCTGTTGCTGAATCTACACAAGCGCATGGTAAACCCGCTCTTTTTCGTTTAGGTGATGAAAGTTTATCACCAGCCTTAGAAGCTGAATTATTGGGATTATCTACGGGAGATAAAAAAACCTTTACGCTTGCGGGTGAGCATCTTTTTGGTAAATACAATCCTGACTTGATCCAATACTTTATGCCTTCTGACTTTGCAGAGTCTGGTGTGCCTGAGGCTGGCACTATTATGCTATTTACAGCAATGAATGGCAGTGAAATGCCAGGCATTGTAAGAGATGTCACTGAAGATTCTGTAACAGTTGACTTTAATCATCCGTTAGCGTCAGAAGAAGTGACATTTGATATTGAAGTTGTCTGTATCAATCCGGAGGAGGAAACAACACATGCAAATACTGCTGGCTAACCCACGAGGCTTTTGTGCTGGTGTTGACCGAGCTATCAGCATTGTTGATCGCGCTCTGGAAATCTATGGCGCGCCTATTTATGTTCGCCACGAGGTTGTTCATAACCGCTATGTCGTTAACGACTTACGTGAACGTGGTGCTATCTTTATTGAAGAAATTTCAGAAGTACCCGATAACGCGATTTTAATTTTTTCGGCTCATGGTGTTTCTCAAGCTATTCGGCAAGAAGCTCGCTCACGTAATTTAACAATGCTTTATGATGCAACTTGCCCATTGGTGACTAAAGTTCATATGGAAGTGGCTAGAGCTAGCCGTAAAGGTAAAGAAGCAATTTTAATAGGTCATGCAGGACACCCTGAAGTTGAAGGCACCATGGGGCAATACAATAACCCTGAAGGGGGAATGTATTTGGTTGAGTCGCCTGCTGATGTTTGGAAATTAGAAGTAAAAGATGAAGATAATCTTTGCTTTATGACTCAAACAACACTTTCTGTAGATGATACATCTGAAGTGATCGATGCTTTAAATGCACGCTTCCCTAAAATTATTGGGCCTCGTAAGGATGATATCTGTTACGCAACAACCAATCGTCAAGAAGCGGCAAGAGAACTTGCTGAAAAAGCGGATGTTGTTTTTGTTGTTGGCTCTAAAAACTCATCAAACTCAAATCGCTTAGCGGAGCTTGCACAGCGAGCGGGTAAGCCTTCTTATCTTATCGATAGCTTTGAAGATATTGATGAATCATGGGTCGCTAATGCAAATATTGTTGGTGTTACAGCAGGCGCTTCAGCGCCTGATATTTTAGTTCAACAAGTATTAGAACGTTTAAAAACCTTTGGTGCTGATGATATGGTCGAATTATCAGGGCGTGAAGAAAATATTGTTTTTGAAGTCCCTAAAGAGCTTCGTCTCGATTATAAAGTTATCGAATAATTTCACTTAAGTGTAATAGTGAATTTAAAAAGCAGAGTGAATAATGAACTGACCCCAATTTATTGGACAGTTTAAATTAGTTAGGTAAAGACTGAGTTCGGTATTGAACTGGGCTCAGTCCTTTTAATTTTATCTTGATCCGTTCAGTATTGTAATACTTGA
>NZ_PHFJ01000014.1 GCF_003144535.1 Proteus penneri
TTTCAACAGGCGCTTCAACGGCTGGCGTTGCTTGGGAAGCTTGCTGTGCTTTCTTTGCTTTCACACGAGCCAATGCAGCGGCAACGGCAGCTTTACGTGGATCAGCATCTTCACTCTTACTCGTTATACTCTCACTTGAGGTTTCTAGTGCCTTTTGCTGTGCTAATTTAGCCGCTTGTTTTGCTCTAACTTCTTCTTTACGTTTTTTACGTGCGGCAATAGCGGCTGCGTTATCCGGCTCTTCTCCCGCTTTAACAGAAATAATTTTCCCGATACTTTGTTTCGCTTTTACACGAGAAAGTGCTGATTGAACTTCACTGTGTTCTTTATCATCAAGTTTAACTGCCGCACGTTGATGCCTTGCTTCACGCTCAAGTTTTTCACGCTCCATACGTAATTTTTTGGCTTCAAAACGCGCTTTAGCTTCAGCTGCTCGTTTGGCTTCCGCATCAATTTCACGAATTTCAGCCTTTTCTTGGCGATAGTATTGAACTAACGGAATATTACTTGGGCAAACAAATGCACAAGCACCACATTCAATACAATCAAATAAATTATGTTGTTGTGCCTTCTCATGCTCTTTACCTTTACTAAACCAGTAAAGTTGTTGCGGTAATAAGCCACTAGGGCAAGCATCAACACAATGACCACAACGGATACAGGCTTCTTCAAGGTTATCTGTATCCATCTCTTCAACAGAAGGGATAAGTAGACAGTTGGTTATCTTAACTACAGGGGCATTTAAGTCGGGTAAGGTAAAGCCCATTAATGGCCCCCCCATAATCACCATTTGTTCAGAGCCAGCAACAAATCCCGCTTGTTTTAGCAATGAATAAATAGGGGTACCTAAACGCGCCCAGAAGTTACCTGGTGTTTTGGTACCATTACCAGTGACCGTGACAACACGCTCAATTAAAGGCTCATCATCAATAATGGCACGTTTGATGGCAACAACAGTACCGACGTTTTGCATCAAAACACCAATATCAGATGAACGACCACCTGATGGCACTTCTTTGCCTGTTAAGATTTTGGTGAGTTGTTTCGCACCACCTGATGGGTATTTTGTTGGGATAACACGAATGAAAATACGTTTTTCATCAGGTACTGCACTTAAGGCATGTTTTAATGACTCGATGGCTTCAGGCTTGTTATCTTCAATACCAATTAACACTTCATCGGGAGAGAGAAGGTGAATTAAGATCTGACACCCTGCAATCACTTCATCAGCATGCTCCTGCATTAAGCGATCGTCGGCAGTAATATATGGCTCACATTCTGCTGCATTGATGATAAGTGTCTTAATAAGATCGCCACCACCTTTTAATTTTGTGGCTGTTGGAAATCCAGCTCCGCCTAATCCCGCTATACCCGCTTCATGAATACGAGTGAGTAAAACCTCTTTACTTTGTGATTGATAATCCACAAGAGGGAATTGTTCACGCCACTCATCTTTACCGTCAGATTGAATTCTTACTGCAATTTCAGGTAACCCAGAAGGGTGAGTACTTGGAAAAGGTTCTATTGCTGTAACTATACCAGAGATAGAGGCATGTACAGGTAATGTCCTGCCAACCCCTTTTGTTAACGGTTGACCTTTTAATACATGTTCGCCTACATTGACACAAAGTTGACCCGGTACACCTAAGTGCTGATGAATAGGAATAATGACTTCATCAGGTAATTGCGCTATACGCATTGGTGTACGACTTGACTGCAATTTCATTTCAGGAGGATGAATACCACCTTTAAAATCCCAGATTTTATCTTTTTTAAATAACGAAAAGAGATTAAACATGAGCGTTATCCTCCGTCTTTAATGACGGTTCATCTTCAGGTGTTTCTTCCGGCTCTGCTGGAATGTTTTTTACTGGGATGGTATTTAAATCCCATTTCCAATTTGAGGTTGTTACTTTGACGGGCACTAAGGTAATACAGTCAGTAGGGCAAGGAGGAACGCATAAGTCACATCCAGTACATAAGTCTTCAATAACCGTATGCATTGCGCGCGTTGCACCGACAATGGCATCAACAGGGCACGCTTGAATACACTTAGTGCATCCTATGCAATTATCTTCATCAATTAAGGCGACTTTTCTAATTGGATTTAACGCTTCTTCGTCACCATCAAGCGGTTGAGGATCAACACCCATCAATTCTGCGATTTTTAACATCACTTGTTCGCCACCTGGTGCACAACGGTTAATCATTTCACCATCGTTTGCAACCGCGTCGGCATAAGGGCGACACCCCGGATGACCACATTGTCCGCATTGACTTTGCGGTAATATCGCGTCAATTTTTTCAACAATAGGATCTTCTTCCACTTTGAAACGGCGTGCGGAATATCCCAAAATTAGCCCAAAGATAAGACCTAGCGCACCAAGTACGCCAATTGCTATCCATAAAGAATTCATTACAGTTTCACCAAACCACTAAAACCCATAAAGGCGAGAGACATTAAACCTGCGGTAATTAAACCAATTGAAGCACCTCTAAATGGCGCAGGGACATTTGCCACTGCTAATCTTTCTCTAATGGCGGCAAATAATACCATCACAAGAGAAAAACCTACGGCTGCACCAAAACCATAAACAGCTGACTGCATAAACGTGTGTGCTTGATTGATATTTAATAACGCAACGCCTAAGACAGCACAGTTTGTGGTAATTAAAGGTAAGAAGATCCCCAACAAACGATAGAGTGTCGGGCTTGTTTTTCTTACGACCATTTCAGTGAATTGTACAACTACTGCAATAACTAAAATAAAGCTCAGTGTGCGTAAATAAAGTAAGTCCAAAGGAACTAAAATAAAATTATCCATCAGCCAAGAACTAATCGAGGCGAGAGTCATAACAAAGGTCGTCGCAAATCCCATTCCAATCGCGGTTTCTAATTTTTTTGATACACCCATAAATGGGCATAAACCTAGGAATTTGACGAGTACAAAGTTATTCACCAATACGGTGCCGACGAATAGAAGCAAGTAATCAGTCATTGTTATGCCAAAATTGTTAAACAGAGAAACAAAAAGCCTCCTGAAATAAAGAGGCTAAACAAGTGTATATAATATCAAGGGTAAAGACGCGAAGTTATCGAACTTGTGTGAAAGTTTCACGCACACGTTTAGAGTACTTGATATAGGGCACAAAGCAGACAGTCGAGAAAACAGACCATAGAAGGGATTGTAATGCTGTTTGGTCATCTACGGGCGCAAAGCCAAAGCTCTTAATTGCTAATAGTAAGTTGATAAGCAACCAAAAAACAAATAGGCGCGGAAAGTTTTTAGCACGATAAAAAAATTGTCTTAGTAGGTAAAGTGTAAAGCTAAACATTACCCATGTTGTTAACGCGGAAAGATACCAGCTTGATATCAAATGAAAAGGAAGCTGGTGGAGGATCGAAAAATCTGAAAAATATTTAATAATATAGAGAACAGACATCAACCCAGAACCAATAACTGACAAGATCATATAAGCCAATGGCGCAAGCAACCACCCGGTAATAGGCGCTTTTCCTGAAAGGTTATTCTGCGTGTTTGCTTTGAGATCAAATTTCATTAATTAATTATTCCTACTCGTATGTATAGAACTAAACGGGATATTATCACAAACTTTGTTATTATTTATTTAACTACAAAAGTGAAAGTGATTTTTGTTAATAAAAAAAGCATATAAAAATAGGATAGGGTTATGGCAATTAAACTCAATGTTGGAATTATCGGGTATGGCTATGCAAGTAAAACTTTTCATGCACCGCTAATAACAACAACCGATGGCTTAAATCTTAGTGCAATTTCAAGTTCTGATGAAAATAAAGTCAGACAAGATTTTCCTCAGATTACGGTTTATGCAGATCCTCAAGCACTTATTAATGATCCCTCAATAGATTTAATCATTATCCCTACACCGAATAATACTCACTATTCACTGGCTTCACAGGCCCTGAAAAAAGGTAAACATGTCATTGTGGATAAACCGTTTACACTGACACTGGAAGAAGCTGAAAAATTGACTCAGCAAGCAACCGATGCTGGTAAACTTCTGTCTGTCTTTCATAATCGCCGTTGGGACTCCGGTTTCTTAACAGTTAAAAAACTTTTAGCAGATAAAACACTCGGTGAGATTAGTGCCTATGAAGCGCATTTTGATCGGTTTCGCCCAACCGTGCGTCAACGTTGGCGAGAAGATGCCGGAATGGGGGGCGGGCTTTGGTATGATTTAGCGCCCCATGTTCTTGATCAAGCTGTTTGCCTATTTGGGGAGCCTAAAGCAATTACTGCAGATATTGCTCAATTACGTCCTAATGCAAAAAATGCCGATTATTTTCATGCATTATTAGAATATGACAATCTTAGAGTTGTTCTTCACGCTTCTATGCTCGTCGCATCTCCAACACCTATTTTTGCCATTCATGGAACAAAAGGAAGTTATGTTAAATATGGTTTAGATACCCAAGAAGATGCCTTAAAAGCCGGTTATCTTCCTAATCAAACTTATAATTGGGGAATGGATCATAGTGATGGTGAATTAACAATACTATCAGAGTCTGGTGAATTAGAGACAACGACACTAACTACACTTTCTGGTGATTATCCCGCTTACTATCAACAAATTTATCGTGCAATTACATTGGGTGAAGACAATCCCGTTACGCCAATACAAGCAACAGCCATTATGCGTTTGATTGAAGCTGGCGAAATTTCAAATCGTTTAAAACAAACTATTACGCTATAAGCTAAAGGGAGCGCTAAATCTAATGTCTTGGTGGCAAAAATTAAAACTCGATCCTTTTCTCATGATAATGATTTGTGTGGTAACACTAGCAACGCTACTACCCGCACAAGGCGATATTAAAGTCCTATTCCAATATCTTACGACCGGCGCGATAGCACTGCTGTTCTTTTTGCATGGCGCAAAGCTTTCTCGAGAAGCGATATTGGCAGGGCTTGGGCATTGGCGTTTACATCTTACCGTATTTGCCAGTACTTTTATTCTTTTCCCTATTTTGGGTCTTGGATTACAAGTGATTGTGCCTGAATGGATGTCACCAACTGTCTATATGGGTTTTTTATATCTTTGTGCGTTACCAGCGACGGTGCAATCTGCGATTGCCTTTACTTCTGTGGCTGGGGGAAATGTCGCTGCGGCTATTTGTAGTGCATCTGCATCCAGTATTCTTGGTGTTTTTCTTTCACCGGTATTAGTCGGTTTTTTAATGCAAACGCAAGGCTCTGCAAGTGACTTTGATACTGTCGGTGCTATTCAATCTATTTTACTGCAATTAATGGTGCCTTTTATTATTGGACATTTATCTCGCCCTTTGATTGGTCGTTGGGTTGATAATCATAAAAAATTAGTTAATAGAACGGATCGCTCGTCTATTTTGCTGGTGGTTTATGTGGCATTTAGTGAGGCGGTTGTTGAAGGGATCTGGCATAAAATTGATGGTTGGTCGCTATTAACGATTGCAGTAGTAAGTTGTATTTTGTTAGCGATTGTGATTTTTGTGAATATGTACAGTGCAAGGTTGCTTGGTTTTAATAAAGAAGATGAAATCACCATTGTTTTTTGTGGCTCTAAAAAGAGCTTAGCAAATGGTGTACCCATGGCGAATGTATTATTTCCTGCTGCGACTGTTGGAGTAATGTTATTACCACTAATGATATTCCATCAGATCCAATTAATGGTTTGTGCGGTATTAGCACAGCGCTACGCTAATCAAAATAAAGTGACAGAAAAAAAATAAATTTATGCTGATGGTAGTAAATTTAAAGATAATATGAAACTAAACGGTAGTTAATTGAAAAAGCATCTCTCTAATTTAAACTGTTCAATAAACAGGGGCAGTTTAAGACAGATGCTTTTCTATTAAACTATTTTATATTAGCGTTGACTGGCTTTTTTAATTAATGCTTCACGTTCTGCTTGGCTAATAAACGCCATTTTTAAACCATTAATTTGAGTTTGGCGAATTTGCTCTGGTGTTAATCCAGCAGCCGGTGCTGCAACGTTATATTCGTGCTTTAATTCAATGCCTTCAACAGCAGGATCATCGGTATTAAGCGATGCAATAATGCCATGCTCTAAGAAGGTTTTTAGAGGATGTTCTGCTAATGAATTGATCGTACTGGTTTGAATATTTGAGGTTAAGCAAGATTCAATACCAATTTGATGCTCTGCGAGATAATCCATTAGACGAGGATCTTCAATAGCCTTAACACCATGACCGATACGACTTGCGCCTAATTCTTTAATTGCGTGCCAGATACTTTCAGCACCCGCCGCTTCACCGGCATGAACAGTAATATTCCAGCCTGTGTCACGAGCACGATTAAAATGAGATTGGAATAAGTGACCCGGAAAACCTAATTCATCACCCGCTAAATCAAGCGCAGTAATTTTATCTTGATGTTTCAACAATCCATTTAATTCTTGTTGGCAAGCATCTTCACCAAAAGTACGGCTTAAAATACCGATTAAACGAATATCTACATCATGTGATTGCAGTGCGCTTTGCACACCATCAACAATGGCTTCCACGACACCTTCAACAGGCAACTGGTGTTTCATTGCCATATAATAAGGAGAGAATCGTAGTTCAGCGTAATCAATACCCGCATTAACCACATCCACCACGTTTTCATAAGCAACACGATGACACGCATCTAAGTCTGCTAAAACCGCCACTCCCCAATCTAATTTTTGTAAGAAGCTCACAAGACTTGGCTCATTTTTTGTAATTTGCACATGAGGACGCAAAGCTTCTAACTCATAAGCAGGGAGTGCAATATTGTGTTGTTTTGCTAAATCTAAAATAGTTTGTGGACGGATATTACCATCTAAATGACGATGTAAATCGGTTAAAGGCAACTGTGTGTCAATCACGTGTTATTTTCCTTTTTAATAGAAATAATGAAAATCTATCGTTTATAGTGATTTTCTTATAATCGGGTAAATATAAATGAGTTGCAGATTATTATGACTGATTTTTATTTTATTCACTAATAAATAAACTTAAATTGGTTATTTTTAAAACTAAAAATACAGTTTTTTCTTAATTTTAAGTTAAAAAATAAAAAATAGAAAAAAGAGGTGTTTATTTATTCGCTACAATATTCAATCTAATTGACGTGTATTATCAGGTAAATTGATACATTAAATATTAATTTGGAAAAGATTTATCATTATAATTGAAATCTCTTATCAGCTACATTGATAGTGTTAAGTGAAAGCGGTGTAAAAACGGCTGAAATATTATTTGATCATGATTTTATTTGATAAATTGTTGTTTATATTGGTTTGAGATGATTTTCAGACAAAGAATAAAAAATTATTTCTATAAAAATAATAAAGTTAATTTATATTTGAGTTTATTTATAGAAAATAAAATGGAACTAAAAAATAGAACATCTCTTTTATTAAATAAGGATTAAATGATAGGTGATTATTGCCATAATAGGTTGCTGTGAACTAGATGTATTTAGCTGAATATAATTATTTACACAATGATTTTTTAATAGATCTCTATTTGTTTAAAGTTAAGGAAAATAAATATGAATGAGAATTCTGATTTTAGTTTTGAAAATAAAAATAATAAAATAAAAGACCAATTAATGTCCCAAATACTTCCACCTTCATCCTCAAATAATCTTACTTATGGATCACAAGTCGTTACTGGTGATGGTATGATTGCGTTAGATTTAGTTGTCGTGATTGATACCAGCGGTTCAATGTCTGATGAATCGTCGGATTTAAGTAAAGAAGTGGATGATGCAATACAAGCTGCACTTGAAAAATGTCCATCAAAACTGAGAGTGACCTTTTTAGGTATAGAAGGTACATGGGATGATACTAAATTTGATCAATCAGCTAGTGACTATTTAAAAGCTCTAGGGGTTCCTGAAAATCGTTTACAGGCAAGAAAACCCTTTAAAGAGGCTGATGGGCGTGATCATGCGGGCAATAAAGAGGATTTGTGTCGTGCAGTGATTGATTTAAGTAAGTATTTTGATTGGCGTGACGGTGCTCGTCGCGCTATTTTTGTGTTGGGTGATGAAGGGATGGAAGGAGGAGGTGGTGTTCTTACAAATGATGCAGTTAGAAAGAATGATGAAGCTATCTCTGTAGCTCAGAACGAAAAAGTTAAAGTCTATACCTATCAAGGGACACCTGACGATAAGATAACGAATTTAGATCGTTTCCCAAGTATTGCTGATAGAGATAGTATTACAAAAGAATATGAGCGCTTAGCAAAACAGACAGGAGGGCGTTCATATATCTATACTACAGGCATTGCACAGTTCTCATTAGTATTACAAGAAATACTCTGCGATAGCTTGACGTTACCGAATATTCCTAAGCCGGATGAAAAAACATCTAACTGTAGTCAGATCTGCGCACAACTCACTTCTATTATTTCAACCGTAAATACTCTTGCTGGAATAATTAATAAAACTATTGATTCTTGTTGTAAAGAGGAATGGAGTAATCACCATATTCCAGCTAAAGATCGCGATTGTTAATTAAAACACGATGTTAAAAAATACCCCATTATGTTATTCACAAATGGGGTATTTATTGTTTTAACGACTGATCGTTCGAACAAAAAGTTAATTATTGAGCTTGTACAGGTTGCTCAGGAATTAAAATATCTTGTTCTTCGATAATGGCTGGATCTTCTGTCATTTCTTCTTGATAACCTTCTTCTGAATAATCAGAATCATCGTAATCATAAGATGATGCGCCCATACCGAATAACATGGCTGCTAAACCTAACATTTGTGGAGCTTGGGTTACTTCCATAAACTCATCAAAAGTATAAGTTTTACCATTCATGGTAAATTTATCTGCCGCATAGTTCAGTTTCATGCTTAATGCTTTACCATCTTGTGCAAGTAGCATCAGAGGTAATGCATCTTTCTCATCTTGAGAAATTTGGTTGATATTTTGCTGTAATTCAGTTTTTAATTGTTCAATATCTGTTGCTGTTGCTGCTTCGATCTCTTTTTTCTCTTCATCTGTCAATGCGGTTTCTTGGTAACGAGCAGCATCAAGATATTGAGTGGTGTTACGGAATTCAGCTAACATTGGAAGAGATAAATCAATATTGAAATCGATGTTTTTAAACAGATAGTTAAATAACTCTGCTGGTGATTTCTCTTGGTTTTCTAATGTTTTAACGTTAAAAGCATTTAAGTCTAAGTTAAAAGTTAACTTACTTGCACCACTTTTATTGGTTAAAGAAGCTTCATCAATACGGAAAACTAAGCCTTTTTCTAGCACATCACGAACGGCTTGTTCAACCATTTCAGAATTGTCGAAATGATTTTTATTCCATGGCAATAATGAGTTGTTATAAACTTTGGTTAATAACAACATTGCATCTGGATCAGCTTTATCAATTGAATAGCCAAATTTACCAGCACCAAATTCTAGTCCTGCAACATTCAGTGACTTAAAGTAATAAGTTTGAGAAATGTTAAAGAGCTTATCTTTGATATCACTTTTGGTTGTCAGAGAAAAATCTTTCAGCGAGAAATCCGATGCTTTTTCTTTGCTGGTATGTGTAATTTCAGCAAAACTTAATAACTGCTCATTAAATAAATATTGATCGTTGTTAACTTTAGTTCCAGCAACAGAACCTGCAATATTTTTAATTGTGAAAGTTTCTTCACCATCTTTAGTGACAACAACTTGATCACCTTTTACGGCGGTAGTGAAGTTGGTTGCGGTTTTATCTGATGAGAATTCAATTGTTAATGGTGTTGTTTTAACTGTGCCACCGTTTTCAGCGAAATCGATAGGATTTAGTTTAGCTTCACCTGATACTGCACCATCAAAAGCTAAAGATGTATGGATATCAAAAAGAGATTTATCTTTAGTCAGCTTGAATAATTCTTTAGTTGTATCATTGTTGACCAACGTATTATTCATGGCTGCTAATTTTGGTACTAAATTAAATCTAGCCAAATCAGAAAGAGGGAATGGACCGTGATCAATATCAGTAGTGAAGATAATCTCTTCTACTTTTTTATCCTGGTCTTCAACAATTTCACTAGCATCTTTTGAAATCACGACAGCAAAGTCTGCATTAGAAGTGAATACCCCTTTTTTTATAGTCACGAATTTCAAGTTTAATATCAGCACCAAATTGTGCAGTTTTAGCAAGTTGCGCTAATTGGACATTTGCTAGTTTCGTTTCTTCCTGTAAGCGACTTTCAATTTTGCTGCCCATGTACCACGACGCACCAGTCCAAACAACACCTAGTGCGACGATAACACCAACAGCGACAAGCGATTTCTTCATAATTCTAGTCCATCCTCTGTGTACATCTGGCGATGTACGTTATAAAGGCTGTTTTGTAACCCTTAAACAACCCGATAAATTGGTGATAAATTTTACTAAATTTAAATATAGATAATCCACATATATACATCGCCACCTATATTAACTGTAAATATAGATTTAGTGGAATAAAATCGCAATCAGAACTTACTTAGTTACTCGCTAACATAATGAGTTTAAAGCAAAATGGATATGATTTATAAGATAATTCAAATAATCATTAAAACTCTCTTTTTTTACTCATTTTTCGATTTGGACAATATTTAATTGTGATGTGATTCTATTTATGATGAATAATAAAGGCTCATAATAAGTATGGATATAAATATGAAAGCTTAAATAATAACATTGACAATAAAATAAGATTGCTAATCGTACTTTTCCCAAAAAATCAACAGATTTCATTCTGTTATAAATTTCATAAGCTCGCTTTAGCTCTCATATTTATTATTCTGTTTATGGCATGATACTGGTATCCGAGTTATTTACTAGAAAGTGATTCGGAATTAATCAATTATTCTGTGTACTTAAGGAGATTGAAATGGCAGCCACTCGCATTGAAAAAGACTCAATGGGACAAATCGAAGTACCAGCTGACCAGTTATGGGGAGCTCAAACGCAGCGTTCTCTTGAACACTTCCGTATTTCAGTTGAAAAAATGCCTGTTGCACTTATCCATGCGCTTGCTCTCACGAAGAAAGCAGCCGCGGGTGTTAACATGGATTTAGGTTTATTACCCAAAGAGCGCGCTGATGCAATTATCGCAGCTGCAGACGAAGTGCTTGCAGGTAAACACCCAACTGAATTCCCATTAGCAATCTGGCAGACCGGTTCTGGCACTCAATCAAACATGAATATGAATGAAGTGTTAGCTAACCGTGGTAGTGAGATACTTGGTGGTATCCGTGGCATGGAGCGCAAAATCCATCCGAATGATGATGTTAATAAAAGTCAAAGTTCAAATGATGTGTTTCCAACTGCCATGCATGTCGCTGCTGTTATTGCATTACGTCAGGATTTATTGCCAGAATTAAAATCACTGCTGAAAGTATTCAAAGAGAAAGCAGAAGCTTTCCATGACATCGTTAAAATTGGTCGTACTCACCTGCAAGATGCGACACCTCTGACATTAGGCCAAGAGATCTCTGGTTGGGCTGCTATGCTTG
Organism: Proteus penneri; assembly: GCF_003144535.1. Lineage (GTDB taxonomy): Bacteria > Pseudomonadota > Gammaproteobacteria > Enterobacterales > Enterobacteriaceae > Proteus > Proteus penneri. The sequence continues at coordinate 11,514 of NZ_PHFJ01000014.1, forward strand.
AGCATAGCATTAAACATATCGATGACTCAGTTCCTCATGTTTGTGAATTAGCGCTAGGTGGTACAGCAGTAGGTACGGGATTAAATACCCATCCAGAATATGCTGTGCGTGTTGCTAAGCGCATCGCTGAATTATCAGGTCAGCCTTTTGTAACAGCACCTAATAAATTTGAAGCATTAGCAACTTGTGATGCATTAGTTCATGCTCATGGTGCATTAAAAGGTTTAGCGGCATCATTAATGAAGATTGCTAATGACGTACGTTGGTTAGCTTCTGGCCCTCGTTGTGGTATTGGTGAAATCTCGATCCCAGAAAACGAACCCGGTAGTTCAATCATGCCAGGCAAAGTTAACCCAACACAATGTGAAGCATTAACAATGTTATGTGCTCAAGTAATGGGTAATGATGTTGCAATTAATATTGGTGGTGCATCGGGTAACTTTGAACTGAACGTTTATCGTCCAATGATCATTGATAATTTCTTACAATCAGTGCGTTTACTGGCTGATGGTATGCGTAGTTTCAATGAGCACTGTGCAATTGGCATTGAGCCAAACCGTGAACGTATCAATAAACTACTGCACGAATCATTAATGTTAGTTACTGCGTTAAATACTCATATTGGTTACGATAAAGCCGCTGAAATTGCGAAGAAAGCGCATAAAGAAGGCTTAACGCTAAAAGAATCTGCATTGAAACTGAATTACCTGACATCGGAAGAATTCGATAGCTGGGTACGTCCAGAAGATATGGTTGGTAGCATGAAAAAATAAGTGTTAAACACACTTATTTAACCGATATTAAATCCCGCTATCATGGCGGGATTTTTAGATCTTATAGGAAAAATAATGATTGAAGAAATGAGGTTTACAGCGACAGAAGTGAATTGCTATGTCGAAGATGATGTCACCATTATTGGAATAGGGGATGATGTAGTTTCTCCTGATCATTTCATTATCCTTTCAAGATTTGATGAAGAAGATATAGATAATTCAATTGGTTTAATGACTCATTTATCTGATATTGAAGCCATTAATACGCTCGTAAAAATTACTCTTGATCGAAAAAATATTACCCTTACATTAAAAAACAATGTGGTAATAACAATCTATTTAGATATTGAAGACAATCACTTTATTCAGCTTAATGATTATCTTCAGCAAATTCTTCAAGGAAGCTCAATTAAACTTATTGAAAAATAAGACATCCTCTACTTTTCAAGATACAAATGCATTCTTGGAATAATTAATTGTAGCTTTTTAGCTTTAGGGCGATGGCGAATTTGAATGTTATCGGCATCATAATCAGGTAGTTCGCCAATAATCGGTTTAAAATCGTTCTCTTTATCAATATAGAAAGCTAATAAAGGCAAGGGGCATGCATATTGCACTTGTTTTTGAAGTTCTGAATACCAAACGCGCGCAATAGGTTGTACTTTTACGGGGCGCTTTATCTTTAATTTTGCATTTTCAGGTAATTGGGAAAGGGTGATGATCTCTTTGTCCAGACGTTCAGCCCATTGTTCACTGGTATAAGGTGGAACGGCACGATTAGCCTCACGGCTTTTTTCTAATTGAGCTAATACCTCATTACGCGTTAAATTTTTAATAATATTCTTATTCGCCCAACCAAAACGAACAGTATCTGGATCAGATAGCAGGGTGAGGGTACGATAAGCATTGAGCGTAATTAAGCCTTTTAATTGATTATGGACGAAATCAAAGCGTTCTTCTTTCGATATACCTGATTCTTTAGTAACAATATCAGAAAGCTGTTTTTTTAATAAATTAATTTGCTCAACTTGTTTTTTTACAGATTTAAATGTTTGGTTATTGGTACTAAAGCAAAGCACACCAGGTAAACGAATAGCGCGTTTACTACTGATATGTGGGGCATTATCATAAATAAACAGGTTGGCAATAAGTTTTAAGGTAAGATTCAATGCGTCTTCGTTATAGCTTGGTGACACTGTAACATAAGCAACTTCATCATGTTCTTCTTCTTTACTCACATCGGGTAATTCAAATACAGCAGAAGGTAATAAAGTCAGCTTTCTAAGCGAAGTCGACAAAGCCTCAATCTCTGTTTCTAACAATTTAAAGCAACGGTTAAATTGCTCGATTAAATCATATTTGTTCACTTTCATATCCTTATTTAGTTACAACATACAATTGGCCTTTGTTTAAAACAATACATCAGCTTCAGTGGAAAGTACATTGCTTAACAAAGAGAAATGCCAAAAACACGGTATACTGTTTATTTATACAGTATACCGTGAAAAGGGCATATTAGGATGATGTTTTTCCTAAAAAGAGATTATTTGATGGTTTTTAAATCAAAAACGGTCTGTTTTTCACTCTGTCGTGCTAATGGATCATGAGTAACATCACAATCTGGTTTTGTTGGGGAGAGTGTTCTGTAAATGCACTCGTAAGAGAGGTAAAAAAGAGAAAAGATAGAGTAACGGACAGTTTTATAATAGATATAATCGTTGTTCCTTCTTAAAGAAGAAGTTTATACCTTAAGAAGGAGTGCAAAATCGACAACAACCGTATTAATTTGCCTTTACACTTTATTATCAATAAATTTATTGGGCAACTTTGTTTAAGTGTAATGCTATTAATAAGGCAGTTAACATTAAAATGGCGATAAATAATCCTACACCAAGCCAACCGAAACTCACCCAGAATAATCCACCTACGGTACCTGCAAGACTAGAGCCTGCGTAGTAAGTAAAAAGATAAAGGGAAGAGGCTTGGGCTCGTCCTCGTTTTGCACGACGACCAACCCAACTACTTGCGACAGCATGTGCCGCAAAGAAACCTGTTGTTAAGATAAGCATCCCAATAAAAATAACGGGCAGTGATTCAATTAAGGTAATCAATATGCCAATTAACATCATTGAAATGCCTGCAATAAAGACCTTGCCTAAACCGTATTTAGTGGTTAATAAACCCGCCTTAGATGCGCTATAAGTACCACTTAAATAGACGATAGAAATCAGCCCTACTGTGGTTTGACTTAATGAATAAGGTGCATCTAATAAACGATAGCCAATATAGTTAAATAAAGTAACAAAACCGCCCATTAATAAACCACCTTCAATAAATAACAAAGGCAGCCCTTTATCTCTAAAATGCAATTTAGTGGTAATAAGAAGATTACGAGGCTTTAATGCTGTCGGTCTAAAGTGCTGTGAAGCAGGTAATATCTTCCAGAAAGTAATCGCAGCAAAAAGGGCAAAAATACCGAGAATAACGACAGATAGACGCCAAGAATAATAATCACTTAATACCCCAGTAATGACACGACCACTCATCCCACCAATAGAGTTGCCACTAATATATAACCCCATTGATAGAGCTAAGTAGGCCGGATGGATCTCTTCGCTTAAATAAGTCATTGCCACCGCAGCAACACCACTTAATGACAGTCCAACTAAAGCTCGCGTAATTAAAATACCTGTCCAGCTATTCATGGTTGCACTTAATAATGTAAAAAATGCGGCACAAAACAGTGCGATAACCATAACATTTTTACGCCCAAAAGCGTCTGAAAGTGGTCCGGTGATTAATAAACCACATGCCATTAAAGCGGTTGAAAGTGAGAGCGCCAGACTACTGGTTGCTGGACTAATAGAAAATTCGTTAGATAGCACTGGCAATATGGGTTGCACAAAATAGAGTAAAGCGAATGTCGCTAAACCGACCATAAAAAATGACACTGTCACTTTTATGTACAGTGCATCATCACGCTGAATATAGTGTTTAGGATTAGATTGGCGATGAGCAGGCTTTTCTATACTTGATGTATTGTCTGAAATATCAGTGCCTAAGCTCATACTTTTACTGTCTATTTCGTGAGTGTCCATATTGATTAAACTTCCATTACTTAAATTTGATTTATGTCAATGTTAAAAATATTTGATTTTTTTGTCTAATATATTAATCATTAGAAATAAGACTTTTAAAGTATCAATAACAATATGAGAAAAATATGAATATTGAACTTAGGCATTTACGTTATTTTATTGCTGTTGCAGAAGAACTTCACTTTGGCAAAGCAGCCGAAAGATTAAATATTTCGCAACCACCGCTGAGCCAACAAATACAAGCACTTGAAAGTGAAATCGGCGCTAGACTCTTAGAACGAACTAACCGTTCTGTTTCGTTAACACCCGCAGGACAAATGTTTTTAAAAGAGTCATATCAAATAATGGCGCAGGTTAACGCAGCCACAACGCGCGCCGCTAGAATGGAAAAGGGTGAGTTAGGTGAGATTTCAATTGGTTTTACTTCAACAACGCCTTTTATGCATTTAGTCACCTTAAGTTTGCGGCAGTTTAGAGAAAATTACCCAGAGGTCGGTATTCATATGCATCAAATGAATACAAAACAACAGATATCACCGTTACTGACTGGGCGTATTGATCTTGGGATCATGCGAAACACGACATTACCCGAAAATTTGCACCACCAGCTGTTATTTCGTGAGCCTTTTATTTTGGCGGTTTATGAAGGGCATCCTCTGCTTGCTTACAAAGAAACGGGAGTCAATATTCACGATATTGGACAATATCCTTTTGTTTTCTTTGAAAGAGATGTCGGTACAGCACTTTATGATGAGATCATTCAACTACTTAGTCTGTCAGGAATTACGCCAACTATTGCACAAGAAGCGGGTGAAGCCATGACGATTTTAGGATTAGTTGCCGCTGGGCTTGGTATTTCCATTGTGACAAAATCATTTACGCGAATGAAAGTTGATGGGGTGCATTATCTACATTTTGCCAATTCTCAAGCGTTCTCTGAAGTTTGGTTAGTTTCACATAATAAACGTGCTATACCCGCAGCGGCGAATCGATTAACGCAATTACTGCTAAAAAATATCCTAGATCACCAAAAATCTTGATTTATCTGTGTTTTTGATCACGATTTTTATGTAAGTATTGTACAATTATCACAAATTGACGACATAATCGGTAATGAATTATTTGGAGCCTCGAATTAATTATGGCTCTTTAATTAAGGAAGCATTCAATGGGGAACCAACCTAGCCACATCGATCACGTAAAACAATTTAATCTTGGCACAGTCTTTCGTTTGATTGATGAACATGGTCCCATTTCGCGTATTTCATTGTCGAAAAAGGCAGAGCTTGCACCAGCAAGTATTACTAAGATCACGCGAGAATTAGTTGAAGCGCATCTTATTCATGAAACGGAGTTTCCAGATGTAGGATTTCGTGGCAGACCTGCAGTTGGATTAAAATTAGAAAGTCAGGGCTGGCAATTTCTCTGTATCCGCGTCAATAAAGGTAACTTGCTTTTTAGTTTAAGAGAATTAGACAGCAAACTGGTTACTGAAGATACGTTTGATTTTCCCAAAGAATATAGCGATGATTTTCTTAATCACTTTTTAGTTGCAATTGATAAATTCTTTGAACGTTATCAATCTCATGTTGAAAGACTGACGGCCATTAGCATTACAATGAATGCCATTGTAGATCCCATTAGTGGTGTTATTTATAGCTCGCCTTATTATGATATTAAAGACATACCACTTGCTGATAAAATCCATGAAAAAACAGGTGTCTCTGTATTTTTACAGCATAGCGTAACCGCATGGACAATGGCTGAATATTTATATGGTGCGGCAAAAAACAATTTAGACGTTCTACAAATTGTTATCGATGATATTGTTGGTGCTGGCGTGATAAACAATGGAAAAACATTACATTCTCACAGTCACAGTGCGGTTGAAATTGGACACACTAAAGTCATCGACTCTGAAAATAGTTGCTATTGTGGGGCGAAGGGATGTTTAGAAACCGAAATTGCTATACCTCAATTAATTAAGAAAGCTCAATTATTAGCACAAGAAGATCCCACTTCGTTGCTAAACAAATATCCTATTACTGTTGAGACATTGTGTGATGCAATATTAGTTGGCGATAAATCAGCGCTAGAAATTGTTAATTTAGTCGCTCAGCGATTAGGTTTTATTTTGGCTGTGATGATTAATATCTTTAATCCACAAAAAATATTAATAGGTTCACCGCTTTGTCGCGCTAAATCTATTCTTTTTCCTTTGATCTTGAACCAAATTCAACAGCATGTCATGCCACGTTATGCTCAGTCTTTAACTATTGAAGAAACAGAGTTAAGAAACAAAGGTACTTTACCCGCGGCCTCTTTAGTTAAAGAGGCCCTATACAATGGTTCTTTGTTAATTGAATTGATGCAAGGCTAAATGAAGTGTAAAAAATCGTAACAGAAGTGTTTTGCAAGCGTAAATACCCCAATTGATCATTAACGAATTCTCTATTTTCGACCAATTAACTAAAAAATTGAGCTATCTCAAGCCACCAGAAACAGTGTTACCCTAAACTCTAATCTCTGTCATTTTTTATGAACCTGATTTATCTGTCATAACGGAAGTAAATTATATGTTAACACGCTTTTTTGTTACGGGGACAGATACCAACGTGGGTAAAACTGTTGTAACCCGAGCACTTCTTCAGTCAATAAATCGTGGCGGGTCAACGGCAGTGGGTTATAAGCCTATTGCAACAGAATTGCATGAAACGGCTGAAGGTGAACGTAATCGTGATGCTATGATTATTCATAATTCATCGCCAGTTGAAGTTCGCTACGACGAAATTAATCCTATTTTGCTGGATAATTGTTATATTAGTGAAAATGAAATTGATTTTAATAAAATTTCAAATGAACTCGACAATTTAAGTAAAAAAGCAGAGTGTGTTGTTATCGAGGGTAATGGTGGTTGGCGTTATTTACTTGATGATAATACCTTTTATTCTGATTGGGTGGTGAAAGAACAAATCCCAGTCGTTTTGGTTGTTGGTATTCAACCAGGCTGTGTCAATCACTCAATATTAACTGCGCAATCTATTATCAATGATGGTGTAAAATTAGTAGGTTGGGTTGCGAACAGAATAAATCCAGGATTACCTTATTACGCGAAAATTGTGGAAAGGCTGTCTCAGCATATTCCTGCACCGTTGATTGGTGAAATCCCGTATTTGTTACGTCCTGAAGAACGTGATCTCTCTTGTTACCTCGATTTAAGTCAGTTAGAAATCGCGGTACCTGCTTAAGAGAGAATATAAATAAGTAATCAAGTGGATTGCTATCAGTTTTTAAACGATACCAAACTTGTTACTTTTAAGCGCCTGATGAGTAAATTCATTGGGTGTTTTTGTTTTTTCTGATTTAGTCTCAAATATAGCTAATGATAAAAATGACACATAAAGTTAAGGCTAAATAATATAGAATGAATTAGATAACATGTTGATAAATAGTGACAAAGAGAAAGGGCGCTAATATTGCGCCCTTTTTTAATCACAAGATTTTATTAACTATAGATTAATGACGGGTATAGATGATTTTCTTGCTATCATTTTCACAAGTTCCGACAACTTTACCTTCTGTTTGTGCTATTTGGTCGTTTTCAACGACAGTTAAAGTAAAGTTAGCGGCTGGCACACTATTATTAATGATTTTTTGTTGAATAGACTCAACGACTTCATCACAACCTGCATTCGCAGCTAAAGGTACAAACGCAACCAGTGCGGTCATTACAGCAAATACATATTTTTTCATATTATTCTCTCCTTGTTTTAGCGGGCAAAAACATCACTGTTTTACACTATTTACTTACGGGTTAACAGGGCGACCAGTATTACTGTCTAAACAACGACGCGTTTCTGATTCCCAATATGCATAGATATTTGTGCTTTTCAGACAAGCATCTCGCTCATCAATGGCTTTATCTACTTTATTAAATTCGATTTTTTCCCGCTGATTGATTTGGGTACGAAGTTCACGCTTTTGATCCCAATCTTCTTTCATTTGTCGAGCTTGTTCTTTATCTAAAACATTGTCATAGCCATCGCCATTAATGGTTACATTAGTCGAAGCGGCAACAGAAGAAAAAGAAGACACTGATAAACCAAGAAATAAAGAGAACATCATGGTTCTGATGGCTTGTTTCTTAGTTAGTGTGTTTATCATGGTTGCTATCCTCTAAAGTTATGTAGCTATTGCTCTCAATGACGATTATATCTTAATAATTATAGCTGATACCTTAATAAAAAATGTGTTTTCAGTGTGTTTAATTTTGACGATGGACACTTAACCCTGCAAATGACTGACTCACTGGCATCATTTCTAGCGTATTGATATTCACATGAGCAGGTAATGTTGCTGTCCAATATACCGCTTCAGCCACATCTTCAGGTGTTAACGCATTTGCATTAGCATAAGTCTGTTCAACTTTATCATTATCACCTTTAAAACGAATTAATGAAAATTCTGTACCACCAACCAGTCCCGGCTCAATATCGGTCACGCGGACTTTTTTACCTTGGAGATCAGCACGTAATCCTAAACTAAATTGCTTAACAAAGGCTTTAGTGGCGCCATAAACATTACCACCTAGATAAGGCCAAGACGCTGCTGTTGAGCTGATATTAATAACATGACCTTTGTTTCTTTCGACCATAAAAGGAAGAATAGCACGAGTGACATGAACTAAACCTTTATTGTTTGTCTCGATCATTGTATCCCAGTCATCAAGGCTTGCTTTATCAGCGGTATTTAAACCTAAGGCTAAGCCAGCATTATTGACTAATACATCAATTTCATGCCATTTTTCAGGTAATTGCTTGAAAATCTCACTAACGGCTTTTTTATCAGTAACATCTAACTGCAATGGATAAAATTGTTCACCCAGCTCTTTATGTAAGCTATTAAGTTTATCCAAACGACGAGCAGTACCAATAACTTTATGCCCATGGCTGATAAAATGACGAGCAATGGCTTCACCAAAGCCAGCAGAAGCACCCGTGATAAAAATAATCATTTAATTTCCCCTCAATAGTTATAATAATTGAAAGTAAAAGGCTATCACTAGAAAGAGTCAAGTTTAAAACGCGGCTTTGAGATAAATCAGGCTAAAAATCAGCTCGTTTTCTTATATGAAAGATTTTTATCTTTAATAATAAATAAGATTTTTGTTTTAAACTGCAATATAAGAAGGGGAAGATAGGGCAATTAACGACTCGGAGACTGGGTTTATTGAGAAAAACCCAGCCTAGTTGAATAAGGCAATGTCAGTTATTTTTTACCGACTTGATGGCCAATAACGCCACCTAAGACACCACCACCAATGGTACCTAATGCGCTACCATCTGTTAAAATAGCACCACCGATAGCACCTGCGCCAGCGCCAATTGCTGTATTACGGTCGCGTTTTGTCATGCTAGAACAGCCCGCAAGTGAAAAAAGCAGAACAGAAGCGACACACAGTGTTCCAATCTTTTTTAACGTGATATTCATTTTTATAAACTCCGATATAAAGGACAATATAAAAATAAACCTATCGTATTTATACTAGGATCGGAATATTCGGGAACAACGGAGAGAAAATTCTTAAATTAACCCACATTATAGTGGGTTAATATTTATTGGTGTTTCTTTTAAAAAATTAGAATGCTTGACGGAAAATTTCAATGATCTCTTTTTCATTACCTTTACGAGGATTAGAGAATGCATTACCGTCTTTAAGTGCCATTTCCGCCATATATGGGAAATCAGATTCTTTCACACCCAACTCACTTAAATGTTGCGGAATACCGATATCCGCAGAGAGGCGAGCGATAGCCGCAATAGCACGTTCAGCTGCATCCATGACGGATAAACCTGCGACATTTTCCCCCATAAATTCAGCAATATCAGCAAATTTTTCTGGATTCGCGATCAGGTTATAACGTAATACATGTGGGAGTAATACGGCATTGGCCACACCGTGTGGCATATCATATAAGCCACCTAATTGGTGAGCCATTGCATGCACGTAACCAAGGTTAGCGTTATTAAATGCCATTCCTGCTAAAAGAGAAGCATAAGCCATATTTTCACGAGCTTTTAGGTTTGTCCCCAAGGCTACGGCTTGGCGTAAATTCCGAGAAATCAAATGGATAGCTTGAATAGCTGAAGCATCAGTGACAGGGTTAGCATCTTTAGAAATATAAGCTTCAACCGCATGAGTTAGCGCATCCATACCTGTTGCTGCAGTCAGTCCGGCGGGTTTGCCAATCATCAGCAATGGATCGTTAATAGAAACAGAAGGGAGGTTACGCCAACTCACAATAACAAATTTAACTTTAGTTTTTGTATTGGTCAGAACACAGTGGCGAGTGACTTCACTTGCTGTACCGGCAGTTGTATTCACTGCAATAATCGGTGGAAGTGGGTTTGTTAGTGTTTCAATACCGGCATAATTATAAAGGTCACCTTCATGAGTGGCTGCAATACCGATACCTTTACCACAGTCGTGTGGACTGCCACCTCCCACTGTAATTATCATGTCGCATTGTTCTTTGCGGAACATTGCAAGGCCTTCAAGCACATTCGTGTCTTTGGGATTAGGTTCAGTGCCATCAAATACGGCAACATCAATACCCGCTTCTTTTAGATAACTGATAGTTTTATCTACGGCACCATCTTTTATCGCTCGTAGGCCTTTATCTGTCACCAATAGGGCTTTTTTACCGCCTAATAATTTGCAACGTTCGCCAACAACAGAGATAGCACCAGGACCAAAAAAGTTAACATTCGGTACCAAGTAATCAAATATACGATAGCTCATGATAAACCTTCCAATATCAGATTATTATTAAAATAAATTAAAGTATTAGTGCATTCTCACCTCGTTGATTATTAAGTCAAGGAAGTCGCTCACCAATGAGATGAATCGATTCATTTAACGTTGGTTCATTTGATATAAGTCAACGGGATATGCTTATTTGATGATGTGAGGTTAAGAAAATAACCATTCTAACATATATGGTTTGACAGATTTGTATTCCGGGAGTACGTTAGAATTTCTTAAAGAAAGGAGCAAATATGGAACCGTTGCAATTATTTAAGGTATTAAGTGATCAAACAAGGCTAGATATAGTGTTGCTACTTAAAGCATCTGGCGAATTGTGTGTTTGTGACATTTATACAGCGCTAAATTTATCCCAACCGAAAACTTCTCGCCATCTAGCTATGTTGCGAGAAAGTGGATTATTACTTGATTCTAAACACGGGAAATGGGTTCATTATCGTTTGTCTCCTACCTTATTGCCGTGGGTGAAAAATATCATTGAAGTCACCTATGAGACTGAGAAAAATAAAATAGCAGATTTACTTCAATCTATTGAAAAGAAGGGGGCTGTGAGTTGTTGCCCTGAATAAAATTTTTTAACTTAATATATATGAAAAAGCAGATATGAAAAGTTAAAGGAAGAGTCTTCTGAAAGAGGTTTTTATGCTTATTGCAGTATTAATATTTGTTCTAACAATTACTTTTGTTATTTGGCAGCCCAAAGGATTGGGGATTGGTTGGAGTGCAACAATTGGTGCGTTAATCGCATTATTACTCGGTGTCATTAATCTCCAAGATATTCCCATGGTTTGGAATATTGTCTGGAACGCAACCGCCACATTTGTTGCTGTTATTATCATTAGCCTGATCCTTGATGAAAGTGGTTTCTTTGAATGGGCTGCACTTCATGTTGCAAAATGGGGCGGTGGTAAAGGTCGTCTTTTATTTAGCTATATTATCTTATTAGGCGCATCTGTTGCGGCACTTTTTGCCAATGATGGCGCTGCACTGATTTTAACGCCCATTGTGATTGCAATGTTATTAGCACTCGGGTTTAGCAAAGGAACAACATTAGCTTTTGTTATGGCTGCAGGATTTATTGCAGATACAGCAAGCTTGCCTTTAATTGTTTCAAATTTAGTCAATATTGTCTCTGCTGATTTTTTTGATATTGGATTTACGGAATATGCCTCCGTGATGGTTCCCGTTGATATTGCGGCGATAATCGCGACATTAATTATGTTGCATTGGTTTTTCCGCAAAGATATTCCTCAGCAATATGACACCTCTAAATTAGCGATACCAGCGACAGTGATTAAAGATGTGAAAACATTTAAAGCAGGTTGGTTGGTATTGCTTCTTTTATTACTTGGATTTTTCATACTGGAACCTTTGGGTATTCCAATTAGTGCTATTGCTGCTATTGGTGCTGTAATTTTGTGGTTTATTGCGGCACAAGGAAAGACGATTAATACTCGAAAAGTTTTACGAGGAGCACCTTGGCAAATTGTGGTTTTCTCCCTTGGCATGTACCTTGTTGTTTATGGATTACGTAATGCAGGCTTGACTCAATATCTATCAGAAATTCTCGATTTTCTATCAAGTAAAGGCGTATGGATTGCAACACTAGGAACGGGATATATCACCGCATTTTTATCATCAATAATGAACAATATGCCGACAGTGCTTGTTGGAGCCTTATCAATTGAAGGCAGTAATGCCTCCGGTTTAATTAAAGATGCAATGATTTATGCCAATGTCATAGGTGCAGATTTAGGTCCTAAAATTACACCAATAGGAAGTTTAGCGACATTATTGTGGTTACATGTTTTGTCGCAAAAAAACATGACCATTACATGGGGATATTATTTTAAAACGGGCATTATTATGACCATCCCTGTGCTTACAGTAACTCTGATTGCATTAGCACTTAGACTTACATTAATGAATTAGTGGTGAAAAAATGAATCGCATTGTAATTTATCACAATCCTAATTGTGGCACATCACGAAACACGCTTGAAATGATACGAAACAGTGGTATAGAGCCTGAAATTATCCATTATCTTGAGACGCCACCCTCTAAGCATGTTTTAGAGAAATTGATTGCTGATATGGGAATTTCGGTGAAAGCACTATTACGAAAGAATGTTGAACCTTATGATAAATTAGAACTTGATCATGTTAATGTTACTGATGAGCAACTTATTGATTATATGTTGAAATATCCAATATTAATCAATAGACCTATTGTTGTGACACCTTTAGGAACTCAGTTATGCAGGCCTTCAGAAGTCGTCTTAGATATTCTTCCAAAAGCACAGAAAGGTGCCTTTTCAAAAGAAGATGGACAAAATGTTATCGATGAAAAAGGGAATAGGCTGCTATAAAAGAGTTTATTAACTATTTTTAGGATAATAGAAGCCTCGTTAAGGCGGGGTTTTCTTGTTGTAATTAATCAGCCAACACCACAGGGCTTGAGAAAGAAAGGGCGGAAACGAAAAAATAAAGCACCCGTAAGCAGGTGCTTTATCATATCCAGCAATTATTGTTTATTCTTCGAAGTACCAATATCCTTGATTGATAAATTCGGTTAATTCCGCAACAAAGGCCGGATTTTTCAATGCTTCACCGAGTTCATCTGTGCCAACTTCCGTAAACTGGCATAATGCATCTGCTCCTTTCATTTCCTTGGTAGCCCAAGCTTCTGTATTCACAAAGAAATCATTCTCGATACGTAGGACGCGCAGTCCGCTTAGTCGGTTCAGTTTTTCACCCGCATTTAACGCACTTAGTACTTCGTCTGGCTGATATGGTGGTTCTGCAAGGGCAATATCGAGTTCGTGGCGTGGTGTGGTTGCAAAACGGCCTAACCACTGTTCAAAATCATCAGGCTTGTTGATCATTTCAATCATCATAGCGCGCAGGCGTTCAACTTCATGAGACTCCATTCTTCCTGCGTTATCGCGTACTGTCAGATCAGGATCGCCATAATTTATTCCGCCCAGATCCTGTTCAAGTGCATAATCTGCAAAGCTACTTAGCAAATCACGACCATTGGGTCCACGAAAGCCGACAGAATAGTTCATGGTATCTTCGAAAGTAAAGCCATCGTGAGGGAATCCTGGTGGAATATACAGAATATCTCCCGGTGCCATTTCTACATCAATAATTGGCTCAAATGGATCAACATGCAGTAATGCAGGATGCGGGCAGAACTGACGCATTGGCAGGGCGTCACCTACGCGCCAACGACGGCGTCCCATTCCTTGAATGATAAAAACATCATAGTTATCAATATGAGGTCCGACACCACCTCCGGGCACTGAATAGGAAATCATCAGATCATCAAGACGCCATTCAGGTAGCACTCGAAATGGTTTTACCAGTTCAGCTGCTGGCATATGCCAATGGTTAACTGCCTGTACCAGTAGTGACCATCCTTTTTCGCCTAATTTGCTGAAATCTTCAAACGGACCGTGACTTGCCTGCCATTTGTTGCCTGTGAAACTGACAAGGCGGCTGTCGATTTCCGGTTCCATTGCTAGACCTGCCAGTTCATCTGGAGTGATTGGATCGACAAAATTAGGAAATGCATTTTTCAGTACAACAGGTTTCTTTTGCCAGTATTTTTCTAAAAATTCAGGCCAATTAAGATTCAGTTTGTTAACCATGTGATCACGTCTGTATCAATGAATAGGCTGGTCATTATAGAAGTAATACAAGGTGATATTTTTGTTTGGCATCAAATGGCAGTTAATAACACTAATAGGAATAGGAATTTGATATAGAAAGTGACGATATAAAAAGTTATGTTTAAAAAGAACCAACATAAAATCTAATTAGCCAAAAAATAGAGATTTCAAGACCTATCCGTATTTAGATACCAAGGTTCGCATAATGTATATTATGTTAAATGAAGCATGTAACTTTATTCTAGGTCTGTGTATCATCATCTTTGAGCCCTATTAATTAAGCCCTATTAATACTGATTATTTTTTATATTAAAGTATTGAACCAACGGCTTTATATTCTTTCTTACTTATTGATAGTCACTTCTTATCTTCGATACTGTGCTAAAACCATGCTCAGGTGAAAAACTTATTATTCAATTAAATATCAATAGATTAGCTCATTTTTATCTTGTTCATTTTTTTTGTTCTCTTAAAGCAAATGTTTTAAATGGTAATGAAATAAACTTAAGCTACAATTTAATAAACCTGCTGGAATAAATATAAAAAACTGCCTTCTTATCTTTAATTTATTTTTAAAAATAAATAGTTAGCTGTATTGCTAATACAGCTCGGTACGATCACACCTTTTACTTAATAAAGGGTTAATTCCTTTTAAATAGGAAATCAATAATCATGAATAAAACTTTTGCGACCGAAATATTTATCAATGGCGAGGTCCATACTCTTGATAGAGAAAATCCTCTCGCTCAAGCGATCGCTGTCTATCAAGGTAAATTTCTTTTTATTGGCTCAAATGATGAAGTGATGCAATTTCAAAATGCAGAAACAAAAATCATCGATCTAAAAAAACACGTTATTATTCCTGGGCTTAATGACTCTCATCTTCATTTGATCCGCGGTGGATTAAACTACAACCTAGAATTACGGTGGGAAGGCGTCCCTTCTCTTTCTATTGCCCTTGATATGTTAAAGGCTCAAGCCCAAGTGACACCGTCACCGCAATGGGTACGTGTTGTTGGTGGTTGGAGCGAGTTTCAATTCGCAGAGCGTCGCATGCCAACGCTAGACGAAATTAATGCGGTTTCTCCTGATACGCCTGTTTTTGTATTACACCTCTATGATAGCGCATTGCTAAACAAAGCAGCATTGCGTGCGATTGGTTATACCAAAGAGACACCCAATCCACCAGGTGGTGAAATTCAGCGTGATGAACATGGCAATGCTACCGGATTATTGATAGCAAAACCTAACGCGATGTTGCTCTATTCTGCATTAGCAAAAGGCCCTAAATTACCTCTTGAATATCAAGTGAATTCAACCCGTCAATTTATGAGAGAATTGAATCGTCTTGGTGTAACGAGCGCTATTGATGCAGGTGGTGGTTTTCAAAATTACCCTGAAGATTATCAAGTTGTTGATGAGCTTGCTAAGAATAATCAATTAACGATTCGTATCGCATATAATTTATTTACTCAAAGACCAAAGCAAGAGTTTGAAGATTTCCAACAATGGACATCAATGGTATCACCCGGTGATGGCAGTGATTTTTATCGTCATAACGGTGCTGGTGAAATGTTGGTTTTTTCTGCGGCAGATTTTGAAGACTTCTTACAGCCAAGGCCTGATCTTCCTGAAAACATGGAAGCAGAATTAGAGAAAGTGATCCGTCATTTAGTCGAACATCGCTGGCCATTTCGTTTACATGCCACTTATAACGAATCCATTAGTCGCATGTTAAATGTTTTTGAAAAAGTAAATAAAGACATTCCTTTCGATGGCTTGCATTGGTTTTTCGATCATGCTGAAACCATCAGTGAGAAAAATATTGAACGCGTTAAAGCGCTTGGCGGTGGATTAGCAATTCAACATCGTATGGCATTCCAAGGTGAATATTTTGCACAACGTTATGGTACAAAAGCACTGAAACAAACACCCTCTGTCGCCAAAATGTTAAATGCACAAGTTCCTGTTGGATTAGGTACAGATGCAACTCGTGTTGCTAGTTACAATCCGTGGACAGCGCTTTATTGGTTAGTGTCAGGGCGTACTGTAGGGGGGATGCAAATGTATGACGGCGATAATCGTTTAGACAGAGATACAGCGCTTATGTTATGGACGATGGGAAGTTCATGGTTCTCCAATGAACAAGGTAAAAAAGGTCAAATTAAAGTAGGTCAATTTGCCGACTTTATCGCCCTTTCTGCTGATTATTTTCGAGTACCGGAAAATGAAATCAAAGCTATTGAATCACTTTTAACCGTCGTAGATGGCAAGATAGTGTATGCAAATGGTGATTTTTCATCATTAACACCGCCTTCTATTCCTATATTACCTGATTGGTCACCGGTGATCAAAGTACTTGGTCACTATTCTTATTTGCGACAAGAGACAAAAACAGCGGTATTAAATCAGCTACATCAATGCTGTGGTGCCTGCCATGTTCATGGGCATCAACATGATATTGCTCGCCAATCATCCATTCCTGTTTCAGATGATAATGCATTTTGGGGTGCTTTAGGCTGTTCTTGCTTTGCATTCTAATTTTTATGATAACGATGGTTGGTCATTGCTTGCCAACCATCTCAAACAAAAGAGATAAGACGATGACAACGCAACGCACCTCTGCATGGTCGCCCTTACGTAATCGTATTTTTTTCGTATTATGGATGGCAACGCTATTTTCTAATATTGGTACTTGGATGAATGATGTGGGTGCCGGTTGGTTGATGACAAACCTAAGCCCTGATCCCGTAATGATTGCCGCTATTCAAGCCATGACAACATTACCTGTTTTCTTATTGGCACTTCCAGCAGGAGCTATTGCTGATATTTTCGATAAACGAAAGCTGCTTATTTTCGTCAATATGTTAATGCTCTGTGCGGCTTCATTATTGGCTGTTTTAGTGTATTTCGATGTTATCAGCATTGGCTGGTTATTATTAATTACTTTTGTTTTGGGCTCTGGCGCAGCATTTTTAGGTCCTGCATGGCAAGCGATAGTACCAAGTATTATCGAACCCAATGAATTAAAATCAGGTATTGCCTTAAACAGTATGGGAATTAATATCAGTCGCGCAATAGGCCCAGCACTTGCAGGTATTTTGATTTCCCAAGTCGGTCTTTATCTTCCATTTTTACTTAATGCTTTAAGCTTTATCGCCATTATTCTGGCTGTCTGGTGGTGGGATGGTGAGAAAAAAGAAGAGGAAAAACTCCCTGCTGAATCTGTTGTGGCTGCAATGATCTCCGGTTTACGCTATGCACGTTATAGCCCTGCATTAATAAAAACGATTATAAGAGCAGCCAGCTTTTTTATTTTTGCAAGCGCTTATTGGGCAATGTTACCGCTAGTCGCTCGGGTCTCACTACATGGTGATGCAACATTATATGGGTTACTTACCACCAGCATTGGTATTGGTGCAGTGGCTGGTGCATTTAGCTTATCAACATTGCGTGAAAAATGGAGTACCAGCACACTAATCGCTGTTGGCACTGTGGTGACTGCATTAGTGTTATTTATTTTCGCCAGTGCGACTTCAAAATATTTAGCTATTTTTGCTAGTATGCTTGCTGGATTTAGCTGGATAATCACCCTTTCCACATTAATGGTCTCAGCACAAACAGCATTGCCTAATTGGGTTCGTGCGAGAGGTCTTGCGCTCTATTTAACCGTATTTTCTGGCTCAATGGCGTTAGGTTCCCTTATCTGGGGACAAGTTGCTTCACATACGTCAGTGACGGTGGCTTTGCTGTGTGCAACCGTTGGGATTATTTTAGTTTGGTTATGTGTTTTTCGCGTCAAATTGGAACATGATAACATCAACTTACAGCACTCAGAACACTTTATTTTGGATGATGGACTGATTGATATTACAACAGATAAAGGCCCTGTGTTAATTACCGTGAATTATCAAATTGGAGTCAATCACCATGAGCAATTCCTAAGTTTAATGAATCGATTAAAAACGGTTCGTTTAAGAGATGGCGGTTATTCATGGGGACTATTTGTTTTATCTGATGCGATTACAGAAAATAACGTTCGAACGTATATGGAAACTTTTATGGTGGCTTCTTGGGCTGAGCATCTTCGTCAACATGATCGCGCGACAATCGATGATAAACAGCTGCAACAACAATTAGATAAAATAATCAGTACTAAAAAAGTGACTCACTCTTTTTCTGCTTTTTCGCGTAAGAAGTAATAAGTAGTAACCAAGTCATTAAAGCTTATTAAATATAGATTAATTTAATGGCTTGGCTTTAGAATACATGCCATATTTATTTTATTCGATACCTTTTATTGATACTACTATGGCTTTCTTGTACTCTGCACCGCTTCTTACCTTTGAAATAATTAAAACGTATTTGAGAAAATCATGACAGGACATCGTTCTAAAGATCCGCTACACGGCGTTACTCTTGAAATGCAAGTAAATGCGCTAGTGGCAAAATATGGTTGGGCTAAATTAGGACAACTTATCAAAATTAACTGCTTTAGAAGTGAGCCTAGCGTGAAATCGAGTTTAAAGTTTTTGCGTAGAACTCCGTGGGCACGGGCTGAAGTAGAAGCGCTTTATCTTGATTCTCTTGAAGCTGATATTGATGATGTGATTGAAGTTTTCGATCATCCAGATTGTGATCCGTGGGCGAATAGCCGTCGAAAGTAAAATATCTAGCATCGATAAAATAGTACCGAAAATATTACTCTCACTCATCTCTAAACTCCTTCGGTGTCATGCCAAATTCTTTTTTAAAGATAGAATAAAAGTATTGTAATGACGGATAGCCACACATCACTGAAATTTCTTGGATTGCGAGTGTTGTTGTGGCTAATAAATTTTGAGCGCGTTTGAGTTTCTCTTCATAAATAACAGTATGAATTGTTTTGCCAATTTCCTTTTTAAACCGTTGCTCTAAATTAGAACGCGACATATTAACTGCATCTAAAACTTGTTCTGTTTTTATCCCTTTACAGGCATTGTAATAAATATAATGCATAGCTTGAACAACAGTGGGATCGTTAAATGAGTGAAAGTCAGTTGAGCGCCGTTCAACAATTTTAACGGGGGGAACTAATATTCTTTGCTGTTTATCTGTTACATGCCCTTCTAGGGTTTGATGTAATAGCTTTGCAGCTAAATATCCCATTTGTCGTGAACCTTGCACAACAGAAGATAATGCAATACGAGATAAATAACGGGTCATATCTTCATCATCAATACCAATAATACTGATCTCTTCAGGTACATTTATATTTAAATTATCGCAGACTTGCAGTAAATGACGCGCTCGTGCATCTGTTACCGCAATAATGCCAGTTTGTGGTGGTAACGTTTGTATCCAATCAGATAAACGATTTTGCGCGTGTTGCCAATTTTCTTGCGTTATATCCATGCCGTTATAAACAATGCCTGGATATTTTTCACTGGTGACTAATTGGCGAAAAGCGTGCTCACGTTCATTAGACCAATGAGGATGATCTTTTGCTGGTAGGCCATAAAAAGCAAAGTGTTTCAGCCCTTTCTGTTTTAAATGTAAAAAGGCTTGTTGAACTAATTCATAATTATCAGTGGCGATATAAGGTACAGGCGGGTAACTTTTTTCTTGATGATAAGAGCCACCTACACCAATTACCGCTAACGATGATTGGCTTAAATGTTTCGCAATAATCGGATCATCAAAATCTGCAATAATACCGTCACAAACCCAGTGATTAATATTATCCACTCGAGTACGAAAATCTTCTTCAATAAATACATCCCAATGGCACTGCGATGCCTGAAGATATTCTCCAACACCCTCAACTACTTGTCGGTCATAGACTTTATTAGCGTTGAATAACAGCACAATACGAAAGTATTTATCTTTTTTCATTTTACTCTACCTGATTATCCAGCTACGCATTAAACCACAGCTTTAATTTTGCTAGAACTTGCTTTCATCGCTATGTGATTACTATCACACAAGCCAAATTTCGTAATAGCAAAGTAAAAAATAGGAATAACCAATGTTAAGAACAACGAGTATTTTGTTTTTAAACACGATTGCCGAGGAGATTTTTCATGTATCAGAATAACTTTAATAAATTAATTTCTAGGCAAAATACCTATAGCGCAAAATGGTGTAATAGTAACGCTAATGTTATTCCATTATCTGTTGCGGATATGGAAATTGCTGCGCCTGATTTTATTACAAACAGACTTGCTGAATTTAATCACAAGGGAATTTATGGTTATACCGATCTTAGCCATGATTGGAATAACGTTGCTGCTAATTGGTTTAAAAGCCAATATCAATGGATAGTTGCTCCTGAGACGATTGTATTTTGTCCTCGTGTTATACAAGCGGTTTCACTTTATATCCAGAATTTCACACAAATAGGCGATAAAATCACAACGCTATCTCCGGCTTATCATCCTATTAGTAATGCTGTTTGTGTAAATAACCGCGAGTTATTAGAAAGCCCGTTAATTTATCGTGACGGTTACTATGAAATTGATTTTGACGATCTAGAAAATAAGTTTAAACAATCGGTCTGTTTTATGTTGCTTTCACCACACAATCCAACAGGTACGGTATGGCAGCAAACTGATTTAATAAAAATAGCGAAGCTTGCACAAAAATATCACGTTTTTATTATTTCTGATGATGTACACGCAGATTTTGTTTTTGATGATGCTCGCTATCACCCTATTTCATCCTTAAACACCTATGTAGAACAACACTCTTTTATTTGCACATCTCCAGCTAAAACTTTCAATTTAGCAGGACTAGAGATAGCGAATATTGTGATTGCTAACCCTGAATACCGTGAAAAATTCAAGCAATGCTTAATTGCTGCAGGTATTCATAATCCTGGTTATTTTTCAGTTCCCGCTTTTTTACAAGCTTACACCTTACAAGGCCAACAATGGGTTGGTGAATTAAAAACGTACCTTGCTGATAACCGACGTTGGGTAAAAGAACAATGTGAACGTTATTTTCCCGATTGGGTTGTCACACAAAGTCATGGCACCTACATGCTATGGGTTAATTACCAAAAAATGCAGTTAACCGAAAAACAACTAAAACATTGGTTTGTTTCATTAGCCGAAGTGGAAATGAGTTGGGGGCGTGGTTTTGGTGCGGTTGGGGATGGTTTTTTCCGCATTAATATCGCGACACCTCGTTCAATATTAGAAACCGTTTTCACTCGGCTTATTCGTACCTTACCTCACGCCAGTTTGGAATAAATTATAATGAAAACGCAAACGATAAACAGCCCAAGAACGCCTACGCTTCTTGAATCACTCTTTCCTATTCTCACTATGGTGGTGTTATTAGGAGGAGGCTACGCCGCTTTTGATTTACCACCAGAACCATTAATGGTGCTTTCGACTGTTGTGGCTGCACTGTTAGTAAAACGGTTGGGATATCGCTATGACGAGATCTTAACTGCTATCTCACAAAAGATTGCTAAAACTATGCCTGCATTGCTGATTTTAATCAGTGTGGGCTTGTTAATAGGAACATGGATGATTGGTGGCACCATTCCACTGATGATCTATTACGGCTTGAAAATGATTAGCCCTGAAATGCTATATGTCACAGCATTATTGGTCACGTCATTGGTATCGGTCTGTACGGGAACATCATGGGGTTCTGCTGGAACCATTGGTGTTGCATTTATGGGCGTTGCAGTGGGCATGGAAGCAAACCTTGCGGCAACAGCCGGTGCTGTGGTTGCAGGGGCTTATTTTGGTGACAAGCTCTCACCATTATCAGGTGATACCAACCTTGCCGCAATGGCAGCAAGGATCGACCTTTATCAACATATTTGGCATTTACTTTATACCACATTGCCTTCGCTAATTTTAACGGCGATTGTGATGACTGTTTATGGCATGAATGGCGATTTAGCGGGTCAAGGTGTGCCAGAAAAAGTGACCTTAATTACCAATGGTCTTGAGAATGTTTATAACTTCAATCTTATTCTTCTCATTCCTGTATTGGTAATTCTATATGGTTCAGTAACGAAAAAGCCCACTATCCCTGTGATGCTAGCCTCTGCCGCAATTGCGATGTTTAACGCTTATCTTATTCAAGGCTTTGGTTTACATGACATAGTAAAAAGTGCGGTTGATGGTTTCAATGTCTCGATGATCCAAGGTAAAGAAGTTCCTGAATTGTTAGGTAATTTACTAAATCGTGGTGGCATGAATTCCATGATGAGCACTCTGCTTATCTGTTTCTGCGCCCTCTCTTTTGCTGGTACTTTATCGTTAAGTGGCGCATTAGAAGTGATTGTTCATGCATTGTTAAAAATGGTGCACTCAACAGGTTCGATGATCTTAGCCACAATTGTTTGTGGACTAACTATGATTGGCGTGACCTGTAATGGACAAATCTCAATCCTTATTCCTATCGAAATGTTACGTGGTGCCTA
Organism: Proteus penneri; assembly: GCF_003144535.1. GTDB lineage: Bacteria > Pseudomonadota > Gammaproteobacteria > Enterobacterales > Enterobacteriaceae > Proteus > Proteus penneri. Next base: position 34,309 of record NZ_PHFJ01000014.1, read on the forward strand.
TATTGAACGAGGCTTACATCCTAAAAATCTGGCACGTACTGTAGAAGACTCCGCCACTATCTTTGAACCTATTTTACCGTGGACCGCTGCCGGCGCTTATATGGCGGGTACATTAGGTGTTGCAACCTTAAGTTACTTACCTTGGGCTGTATTGTGCTGGAGTGGCATCTTCTTTGCCATGCTGTGGGGTTTTACGGGCTTTGGCATTGCCAAATTAACACCAGAAGAGCAGGAAGAAATGACTGCTGAACTTGGATCACATTCAGAATTACAACTTGATACTAAATAAGGACGGTTCCATGTCTTACTTTGATAAAATTGAACAAATTCAATATGAAGGCACAACAAGCGATAACCCATTAGCGTTTCGTTACTATAACCCTGATGAGATTATTTTGGGTAAACGAATGGAAGATCACTTAAGATTCGCAGCTTGTTATTGGCATAACTTCTGCTGGAATGGTTCTGATATGTTCGGTATCGGTACTTTTGATAGACCTTGGCAAACACCAGGTGAAGCTTTAGAGCAAGCTAAGCGTAAAGCTGATGTGGCCTTTGAATTCTTTCATAAGCTAAATGTTCCTTTCTATTGTTTTCATGATGTGGATGTGATTTCCGAAGGGAATAGCATCAATGAATATATTTCTAACATGGCGGCGATCACCGACGTATTAGCGGAAAAACAAGAAGAGACTAACGTTAAGCTATTATGGGGAACGGCAAATTGCTTCACTAATCCTCGTTATGGCGCGGGCGCGGCAACAAATCCTGATCCTGATGTTTTTGCATGGGCCGCAACACAAGTGTGTGAAGCGATGAAAGCGACAAAAGCACTGGGTGGTGAAAACTATGTATTATGGGGCGGGCGTGAAGGTTATGAAACCCTACTAAATACTGATTTACGCCAAGAAAGGGAGCAAATTGGCCGCTTTATGCAGATGGTGGTCGAGCACAAGCATAAAATTGGTTTCCAAGGCACATTATTGATTGAACCCAAACCTCAAGAGCCAACAAAACATCAGTATGATTATGATACTGCAACCGTTTATGGCTTCTTAAAGCAGTTTGGCCTTGAAAAAGAAGTAAAAGTAAACATTGAAGCAAACCACGCGACATTAGCAGGACATAGTTTCCACCATGAGATTGCAACTGCGATTGCGTTAGGCATTTTAGGCTCTGTTGATGCTAACCGTGGTGATCCTCAATTAGGTTGGGATACAGACCAATTCCCAAATAGCGTAGAAGAAAATGCACTAGTCATGTATGAAATTCTTAAATCAGGTGGCTTTACTACAGGTGGATTAAACTTTGATGCTAAAGTTCGTCGCCAAAGCAATGATAAATATGACCTATTCTACGGGCATATTTCAGGAATGGACACAATGGCAATGGCATTACGCATTGCGGCAAAAATGATCCAAGATGGCGGCCTTGATAAATTTACGGCACAACGTTATTCAGGTTGGAGTGCGGAGTTTGGTCAAAATATCTTACAAGGCAAATTAAGCCTTGAAGATGTGGCGAAATACGCACAAAGCAATACATTAGCGCCACAGTTACAAAGTGGGCGCCAAGAAATGCTAGAAAGTTTAGTGAATCGCTATATTTTTGGTTAATGGTATAAACGTAATAACACAGCGGGTTTTTCCGCTGTGTTTATTAATTAGATACAGGTCATGAGGTAATTTCATGTATTTAGGGCTAGATCTAGGCACTTCAAGCGTTAAAGCGATCATCATGAATGAGCAAGGCAAAGTTGTTGCCAGTCATTCTGTTTCTTTAGCAATATCACGCCCTCACCCTCAATGGTCAGAACAAGATCCACTGCAATGGTGGCAAGCAACGGAAGAAGCCATTCTTCAGCTTGGGCGCAGTTATCCGATGGATAAAATCGAAGCGATTGGATTAAGCGGACAAATGCATGGCGCCGTTTTACTTGATGCACAACAAGCGGTGCTACGTCCCGCCATCCTATGGAACGATGGGCGTAGTTTTAAACAGTGTCAGACGCTTGAGGCGCAATATCCTCAGTTTAAAAAAAATCACTGGTAACTTAGTTATGCCCGGCTTTACAGCCCCAAAACTACAATGGGTTGCTGAACATGAACCTGAAATCTTTCAACGTATTGCACATGTTTTATTACCTAAAGATTTTTTACGTTGGAAGATGAGCGGTAATTTTGCTAGTGATATGTCAGATTCAGCCGGTACGCTTTGGTTAGATATGCAAAAGCGAGATTGGAGTGATGAACTTTTAAATGCGACAGGATTAACACGTCGGCAGATGCCAACATTGTTTGAAGGTAATCAAATAACGGGCTATCTATTGGCTGATATTGCTGAAAAATGGCAAATGAAGCAAGTACCTATTATTGCTGGTGCTGGAGATAATGCGGCGGGGGCAATTGGTGTTGGTGTTTATCAACCTGGTCAGGCAATGCTCTCTTTGGGTACTTCAGGCGTTTATTTTGTTGTTAGCGAAAAATTTCTCCAAAATAGTGATAACGCAGTACACAGTTTTTGTCACGCATTACCCAATACTTGGCATTTAATGTCAGTGATGTTAAGTGCAGCATCATGTCTTGATTGGGTGTGTCAATTGACAGGAATTGAGAGTGTGAGTGCGATGTTTGAAGAAATTAAACACGCTACTTTTGCTCAGAATCCCCTGCTGTTTTTACCTTATCTTTCTGGTGAACGGACACCTTATAATAACCCTAATGCGAAAGGTATCTTTTGGGGATTAACCCATGAACATCAAAGAGCTGACTTATGCCAAGCTGTTCTTGAAGGTGTGAGTTTTGCATTACGACAAGGGATTGAAGTTGCTGATAATGCTGGACAATTAGCTGATAATATTACGTTAATTGGCGGTGGTGCCCGAAGTGAATATTGGCGACAACTTCTTGCAGATATTACTGGAAAAAATCTCGATTATCGTCAAGGTGGTGATGTTGGTCCCGCTCTTGGTGCTGCAAGACTCGCACAATTAGCCGTAAATCCAGCTTATTCATCACACGTTATTCTTTCTCAACCTAAGCTTGAACAACGCCATACGCCAAATTTAGAAAAACATAAAACATACGAAAAAAAATATCATGCTTTTAAAAAGTTATATTCATTAATAGAGACGATGGAAATATAACAATATTGCGTCAATATCAGGGTAAATTAATAGCGCTAATTTTTATTTATAAAGTTAGCGCCATTTTATCAATAATTAACGATATCCCCGAGTATGGTTTTTAGCTGACCAACTGTAGGTTTCATCACTAGGGGCTAGTTTTTGCTTCTTCTTGAGGGCTTGTGCTTTTTTGGTGGCTTTTTCAACTTCGAGGGAGATTTCGGTAATAATGGAGTCTTTGACTTTATTCATTTCGGCGTTAGTTAACTCACGGCCTAATTTCTTTTTCTCTTGACCTATTCGGGTTCTTACTCGCATTTGTTGGGCATCTGTCATTTCTTGGAGTGTCAGTTTCTTCATTCTATTACCCTACTTATGTTGAGTGAGGAGCTATTAATATAGCATTATTAAGACACCTCTCCATCATTATATTTTAAATTTGGGTAATTAATTTCTTATTACATTAAAGATGCATTACGCCTGAATATGTGCGTAATGCATAAACAATAACTTTAAATAATAAATTAAACTAATTGAAGAAATGCGGCTTTAAATCCATCAATGTCTTGCTGTGTTGTTGCCCACGAAGTACAAAGACGTAAACAACTTAAATTAGGATCATCAAGTAAAATACGGTGGAAAACAAATTGTTGAGTTAATTTTTCCGCAAGTGTATTTGGCAAAATAACAAAAACTTGGTTAGATTCTGGCGGTGCTAAAAATTCAAAACCTTGTGCAGTAAAGAATTCAGTTAATTGTGATGCCATTTCATTAAGGTGTTTACCTAATTTAAAATAGAGATCATCTTTAAATAAAGCTTCAAATTGCGCGCCTAATAACCAGCCTTTTGCTTGTAATCCACCCTTTTGTTTCAAGCTAAAACGGAAATCAGTTTTCAATGCAGGATGACAAATCACTAAGGTTTCAGCTGACATTGCACCAATTTTTGTACCACCAATATAAAAAGCATCGGTTAAACTGGCGATATCTTCAATAGTCAGATCACTTTGTGCGGACATTAATCCTGCGGCTAAACGCGCACCATCAAGATATAGCCATAAATTATGCTCGTTACAGAAGTTACGTAGCGCTTGTAACTCCGCTTTGCGATAAACCGTACCAATTTCTGTGGCATTGGTTATATAAACAAGCTTAGGTTGCACCCAATGTTCATCATTATGCTCAGCCAGAATAGGTTTTAACAATGCGGGAGTTAATTTGCCATCAGCAGAAAATGTGGTGATAACTTTATGCCCTGTAGCTTCAATAGCGCCGGTTTCATGTGTAGCAATATGTCCTGTACTCACAGAAATAACTGCTTGGTGTGGACGTAAAAAATGAGAAATCGCGGTTAAATTAGTGATGGTACCACCATTAAAAAAGTGAATATCCGCATCAGGCTGTTGAATACGCTGTTTTATTGATTGAGCCGCTTGATGACAAAGCATATCCATGCCATATCCATCATAGCGTTGCCCCACTGTATCCGTGATTGCCTTCATGACCGCAGGGTGTGCAATTTCATTATAATCATTTTGGAAGCGGTACATGTGTTCTCCTGTCGAATGTTGTGTTTTTATCGTGTTTTATAAAGAAAAACGCTCTACATCTAATCAATACATCGATTAAATGTAAAGCGCTTTAATATCTTGAAAAAGTAAGTTATTTAAAGCAGACCTCGCCCCAACGCGCTAAACCTGCGGTAACCGAACCGAAGTCATTTCCTTTCACAATAGGAATATTAGGTAATTGTTGTTCTATTGCTTGGCATAAAATCGGTGAACGCGCTGAGCCACCAGTCATAAAGATAGCGTCAGGTTTTATTCCCCCTTGTCGAACAGCGTCATTAACTAATTCAATCATTTTACTTTTAGGGGATTCAATCGATTCCACCATTTGTTCACGCTCAATGGTACATTCTAATGTTTCATTTAATAAGGCGATATTAGCAATATATTCAGGAGAATCTGATAAGGCAATTTTAGCCTCTTCAGCACGTCGAACAATGCTGTAACCCAGTGTTTCATTATACACTTCGATTAGACGAGCTATTTTCTCTGGTTCTTTTGCATCTCGTCTAAGTTGATTTAATGCAGCCAAATTTTGACGAGAATAAAAATCTTTTTGCGCTTCGACATTATTAATCGCAATAGGGTCCCAGAACTGTTTCAGCGGTAATTTAATGCCAGAAGAAGTTAATCCTGTCATACCGAATAAAGGCATAAGCTGTTTAAAAGCAAGATAAATATCAAGATCATTACCACCAACACGCTGTCCACTATGGGCAAGTAAGGTATTTGAACGGTCAGTTTTTCCTTGATAACTCGGCCCCATTTGAATTAATGAGCAATCAGTTGTACCACCACCAATATCAACGACTAATACAGTTTGGTCTTTAGTCAATGTCGATTCATATTCAAGCCCAGCAGCAACAGGTTCAAATTCAAACATAATATTCTTAAACCCAGCTCTTTTAGCTGCGCGGATAAGAATACTTTCTGCTTGTTTATTTGAAGATTCACCACCTAACCCATTAAAGTTAATTGGTTTGCCAATAACAGTATCTGTGATCGCTTCTTGTGTACTTTTTTCTGCTTGGTACTTAATATTTGCCATCATGGCACAAACTAAATCTTCAAAGAAGCTAATTTGTATATCGTGTAGGCCTGAAGCACCTAAAAAGGATTTAGGCGATTTAACGTAATAGACATCGCGCGGATCACGTAGATATAAACTTAGTGCGGATTGTCCGAAAAGAATATCTTCGGGTACTAATTCAATATCTTCTTCTCGATTAAACGCAATCGACTTTCTTAGTAATTGTTCGCCAATTTCACTGGAAGGTTTAATATTTAAATGGCGAAATAAGTGCTCAGAAACAGATTCACGGGTTGGCGCACAAAGGGTCGATGGAATATAGACATCATTACCTTCTAAAGGCAAAAGAGTGGGTTTTCCCTCTTTCATAATTGCAACAGAACAATTTGATGTTCCGTAGTCAAAGCCAATAAACATTTAGCCTCCCCAATAGACTTTCATTAAAAAAAGACTGAGCACTCTACATCAAGCTTTTTGCAATTACCATCAGATTATGGGGCTTAAAAGAGAGAAAATAAGTGTTGTAATAATTTTCGTTCAATGTGCGTTAGTAATCCCTATTTATCATTTAGATCAGATAAAAAGTAATTTTTATCACAACTCATTATTGTTAGGTTGGGTTTTAACCCACCTAAATAGCAGTCAACCGAGTCGGTAAATAAATGAAATAAGCACCCTACTGCAATGGCTTTTAATTTCCATGAGGGTAAAAACCATACACCCAAATAAACCAAAGCGGCCCAAACAGTGTGTAATGGATGAAAGCCAATGCTACAACGATTGGGATCAAAAATAGGTGTTGCTAACAAATGGTCAATATCAATCGCCATTGTTCCTATCATAAGCAGTGAGGCAAACTTCCAATTTTTACGCCAGAAAAGATACCCCAATAAAATAGGCACTAAAAAATGTAACCCGTAATGTAAAATTGTTCTGCTGATTTCAAATATCACAAAATCTCCGATATTTCTAAAAATACTTGTCACTTAATATACCAAATAGTTGTTGTCTTTTTTATTTGAACTAAATTTAAAGGAGTTTTTTTAATTTAGGAATTCATAATGAAACGCAATAAAATATTGGTTGCTCTATTATCCTCATTACTCTCTATTTCTATGGCTAGTGAAGCCTGCTCTAGTTTGGCTATACTTGATAAAAATAATAACGTTTATCAAGGTAGAACTCTTGAACTAACGGCTGATTTACCTTCATGGATCACTTATTATCCTAAAAATACACAATTTACAAAAAAAACGCCTAATGGTGAAAATGGCCTAAGTTATAGCAATAAATATGACATATTAGCCGTTACAACAGATATTTTTTTTGATGGTGATGATCATAACTTATTACAAGGTTTAAATAGTGCGGGGTTATCATTTAGCGCGAACATGATAACAGAAGCTGAATTATCACCACTTGATAAAAATGATTATGATAAAGCCATTCCCGTTACTTCGTTAGGTGAATGGGCATTAGCTAATTTCTCTACGGTTGAAGAAGTACAAAAAGCGGTTGAGTCAGGTTATTTTTGGGCTCCCGTGTTAAAAAACTTTGGTAATCTAAAATCGCCTTTTCACTATGCTTTCTATGATAAAAAAGGTGGCAGTATTGTCGTTGAAGCCACAAACGGTAAATTACACGTTTATCAAAACCCAACCCGTGTAATGACAAATGGTCCAGATTTTCCTTGGCATTTAACAAACCTTAACAACTATAGTCAATTAACTAATATCGATAAATCTTCAGGAAAATTAGCAAATATCAATGTTGTACAGCCTGATAGCGGCATTGCAACATCTCAATTACCTTCATCAGATACGTCTGTTGGCCGTTTTATTCGCGCGGTTTATTTTTCAACCTACGCACCAACAGCCGAATCGACACCTGAAGCGATGAATACCCTAGCGCACATTATGAATCGCTTTGATAGAACAAAAAATATCACGGCTGATATCATGGGAGAAAGTCAAAGCACCAGTAATCAACTGCAAACGGAATACACTGTTTGGACAACGTTATCTGATTTAACGAATGGTGTAATGAAAATAAGAGGCTATAACGATATGAACTATACCGAATATTCTCTTTCACAGTTTAAAGATATGAATAAACCTGTTTTTGAACAGATTAACTTGAATAAATAATCTTTCATCGTTGCGTTAGAGGCTGGCGGCTTATTATTAACGCCGCCTCTACTAAAATATCAATATATAAAACAAATAGTTTAATGTAATGTCGAATTAGGCAATGCTTTATCTATTTCGCCTAATGCAAATGCTAAATCAACAGCCGCAATTTGTGAGCCTGTATAGGCATCAATCTGAGACATTTGTGCATTTAATAATGCAATCTCTGCGGTATTAATATCGGTTACTGTTCCTAACCCATTATGATAAAATTCCACACTAGCGGTATAGGTTAACTGTGTTGTCTCTACTAAGTTTTTAGATGCTTTATTTGCCTCAAGCGCTGATTTCAGAGCATTTTCACTAATTGAAATCTCTTTTATCGCCATATCTTGGCTTTTGCGTAAATTTTCTTGTGCTAGCCTAATTTCTGACTGTGCATTTACCATTCTTGATTGACGCATTCCGCCTTCATATAATGGAATACTTACCCCAATCAGAATATTAGAAGATGATGTTCTTTGGCTAATATCAGGAAGCCCCTGAACATCAAAGCTACCTGTTCCTCCAGCAAGTGCACCAGCAAGATATACTTTAGGAAAATAGTCAGATTCGACGGAATTAGCAGCCTTGATTGCGGCTTGTTGTAATTCATATTGCGCTAAAACATCCGGACGTTGTGCAAGTGCTTTTTTTATCACATCATGAGTTAATGGTGAAATATCATCTGGAAGAAAATTATCATCGGCATAATTAATGGTTATTTTTTCAAAAGGTGAAACGCCAATAGCTGACAATAAGATTTGATATTGATCTTTTTCATGACCTTTGGCTAACACGTTTTGTAATTCAACTTGTGCCACTTGTTGTTTAGCCAATGCTACATCTAATACTGTTGCTAATCCCTTGATTCGTTTTTGTTCAACAGCATATAAAATGTCTTTACTTCTCTGAAGGGCTTTTTGGGTGATATTCACCTTTTTTCGTGCCGCACCATAACTAAAATATGCAACAGAGACATCATGAATAATTTTCTGATGCATCAGATTAAAATTAAGGTTTGTCGCTAAAGAAGCATGCTTGGCAGCATCAACTAATGCCCCTCTTTTACCAAAATCAAAAATAAGCCATCTAAATGTGAGTGCTGGAATAAAAGCGCTACTAGATGTTTTTATATCATCAACAATAGGATTTTTAGGTAAATCAATTTTCCCGTGTTGATACCCTGCGAGTGCTGTTGCTGTGATAATTGGCAAATATGTACTCTCTACCATACCAATATCAGTCGCTGATTTTTTTGCTAACTCCCATGCAATACGTGTATCTGGATTATTTTGTTGTCCTAAATCGATAAGATCGGCTAACGAATAACTAGATTTAATCGTTTTCTCTTGAGTTGACGATAAATATTGCTCAGAGGGTGAGGCAATATATTTGGTATTATCATAATTAATAGGTTGTTGAGAATATTGTTTAAATGAACTGCTTGTGTCAATACAACCAACAAGTAATAGGCTTAACAGAGATGGCAGAATGTTTTTCTTATTATTAATGATTAAATTTACCATTATGATTTTTCTCTTATTAAATGTTTAAATACAAGCTCTCTTTCATTTGTTGGTAATGTTTTTATTTCATTATTAAGAATATTTTTTTTAAATACATCTTTTGGCTCTTTATTGATATCTGAATAAGAGAGCTTATCTTCAAAAATAAATTTATGAGCATAATTGTGATAGCTAATATAAGAAATTTTATTTAATGATTCCTTGAAAAAAAACATTATATTCTTATTTCTTTCTCTATCTTCTTTTTCGAAGATAAGTAAGTCTATGTTGTCTTTTGATTGTGTAATAGCTTCATTCACGGATGAAACTAAATCCAACATGTCATTTTTATTTGTTGAATAGCTTAATTCAGTATAATTATCTAGAATAGAACTAATTTGTTTATATATTGTATTAATAATACTTGTTGGCCACACTTTTGTAAAAATGATGTACATGACAATATTACCTAACAAAATTCCTAGAATACGATCAGACACTACATTCATATCAAAGCTAGGTTTAAATCCATGTAATGTTGTCAATAAAAATGCTAACCCGACTTGTACACCAGCATAAGAGATACGCTCATTACCTACAGCAACCCAAGCTGCGGGCAATAGGCAGAAAAAGATCAATACCATCAATTCAAAAATATCAGATAAATTAGGAATAATATAGAGCAGTGAAATTATGCCAATTAGCGCTCCAATTAGACAACCCGTGATCCGTAATGTTAATTTATGAACCGTTTCGCCAACAGATGTTAATGCCACAACATAACAAGTGATCATTGCAGTATGAATACCCTGCCATTTAAAATAATCATAAAAAATATAACATAGAATGGCGGCTATCGTGGTTTTAATGGCAAAGTACTTATGGTTAGGATTTGTAAACGCATCACTAACAAAGAAAGGTGTTTTTTTCTGTACAGGTTTAGATTCTCTTTCAGTAAATAGAATTTTATCAAAAGTATTTAATAAGTGTAGTTTACTTATTTTATTTTTAGTTTGTATTTTATCTTTTATTTTTTCTATTTGATGATGCTTGAAACAGTCTAAAAGATATAAACATTTTTTAGAAAGAAGAAAACGTATAGAAGCTGGCGTTTTTTTATCAAAAGTTAATGACATAATCAATATTTGATAAGAGTTGTCAACCATATTCTCCAACCAGTGAATATCTTCTCTTCCTCGTAAATAAAATATCTTAATAAACATTAAATAGCGTTTACACTCTGTTTGTGTACTTAATAATTCACTGATATCGAGTTGACTTTCCTTTCTTCCTAAAAAGAAATCACTTGCAGTAGAAAAGCGTGTGGCGATTTTGTTTAACAGCAATTTTCTAGGACTAATTCCAAAAAAGTAATTAAATAAAATGACCAATAACATTGGAGAAACTGCCATAAGTAACGCATAAAGCAGTGCTCTTGTTGCCACATCTCCAACAGGAATATCATCAATTAAAGTCATTAAAAAGGCGATAACTAAAGCAACTAAATTACCAATATCACCAAGGCTACTTGCAGAGGCTAAATACATAAAAATGGCTGAAAACAAAGCCATAAAAAAGAATCGTAAAATAATGTTTTGTATCGTGAGATTAAAAAGTAAAAAAATAACACACACTACAATGGAACATAAAATAATAACACCAATAGATAATAATATATTTTGTACTGCATCAGCTTTGATTAAATAAATAATCAAATAGCAACTTATAGCAGATTCGGGAATTTCATATACCATCGCAATAGCAGCCATTAAGGCGCAAAGCAATGCTATGCGCCAAGTCGTCGCTAAACGAAAGTCAAAGGGTAACAAGTCTTTTTTGACTTGTTTCACTATTAGTGAGGGTTTAACAATCATCGTCATTGGCTATTATATTAACAGTTGCTGTAGCGCCAACCCGCATAAGATATTCTGGTGGATTGGTGATAGTAACTTTAACAGGAAATCGTTGTTGAACTCTAACCCAATTCAGTGATTTAGGTACATAAGGTAAGTCCCTTGGAATATTAATAAGATCAGTTGACATGATCCCCCAGCTAACTCCCTCTACTTTGCCTTTAATAGGATGTTTACTATCAATCATTGAATAGACAACCACGCAGTCACCTATTTTTATATTATTTAAATCTGTCTCTTTAAAATAAGCTGAAGCATACCAACTGTCTGAGTTAATTAAGGTAAAGACAGATTGCCCAGAAAGAATAAATTCACCAGGAGACAATACTAATCCAGCAACATAGCCATTACTTGGTGCTTTTACTTCTGTATTACTTAATTCCCATTCAGCCATTGCCAGAGAGGTTTTTAACGATTTCACTAATGCTATTTCTGAATCAGTGTTATTAATTAAGGCTTCTGAGGCGACATTTTGTTTTTGTGCCTGTTTTAATGTGACTTCTGCATCGTGTTTTAATGTTCTTGCATCATCAACTTGTTGTGCCGTCACAAATCCCTTTGCCAATAACGGCTCTAATCTATTAAGAGATTGAGTTGCTAATAACAAATTGACTTGAGCTCGTTTTATTTGCGCTTCTGTAATTTCTGAATTTGATGTTTCTGCAATAATAATGCGCTGTTTATTACTTAATGTTGCTTCAGCAATCATGAGTTGTTCTTTCGCTTGCTGAACTCTTAATGCATACATGGTGGGATCGATAGTAAACAATAAGTCCCCTTTATTGACTTTACTATTTTCTTTAACATAAATAGCGCTAATTCGTCCAGGTACAGTTGATGATATATTAATTTTGTTAGCATCAATTATTGCATCTTCGCTGAGTGGATTTAGCGCTGATAACTGAATATTCTTCCACAATAAGATGAATGTAATCGTAAAAACAATCACAGTGATTATGAGCGCCAGCTTTTTTTTGATTTTTTTATCCATAATTTAATAAGAAAAATAAAATAGAGAGATAGTTAAAGAAATTGATAACAATATCGCAAAATAAAAAATTAAAGGAAGCGGTAATTTATCATCAATACCCCAATAGATAAGTAATACACGTACTATCAAGGCTCCTAATAAGCCGATAAAGGTACATAGCATCCAATATGGAAAATAGGCGCCTAACATAGTAATAAAAGGAGAATGACCTTGAGAACAACCAGACAATAGCAATGCAATTATACTCAAGCTAGTAATATGATAATATTTTCTTATTATGTCCAAGGTAATGTACCTGTCATTTTTAGATAAATTTTATTATTCGTTTAAACACTATAGTGTTTTTACTTACAGTTGTTTAATGACTTAATCAAAAACATCATATCGAATAGATGTTAGATGTTTTTCATTCATCAATCCATACATTATCTTAAATTTTTCTTATTGAAAGTGGAGTGTCGTTTTCAATATGACTGTAATCATGGGCGTTATATGATTTTAAGAGTATAGTAGCTAATCTTTCAGCCTGACTAGATATTACAATTTTTATTATGGAATCAGCGTTTTCTGCTCAAAATATTCGACATATTCTTGCTAATAACACACCTATTATTGATGTGCGTGCGCCTATTGAATTTAATCAAGGCTCTATCCCTAATGCGATCAATTTGCCTTTAATGAATGATCAAGAGCGTGCTGCTGTGGGGACTTGTTATAAACAACAAGGCTCACAAAAAGCGGTCGATTTAGGTCATCAATTGGTTAGTGGTGAAATTCGTGATAAGCGCATTGCAGCGTGGCGTGAAGCTTGTGAGCAATTTCCCAATGGTTATATTTGCTGTGCTCGAGGAGGAATGCGTTCTCATATCGTTCAGCAATGGCTTAAAGAAATAGGTATAGATTACCCATTAATTGAAGGTGGATATAAGGTAATAAGACAGACTATCATTGAAATGACAAATGAATTAGTTCAACGGCCTATTATCTTAATTGGTGGATGTACAGGTAATGGAAAAACGACTTTAGTGCATTCGCTTCCTGAAGGTATTGATCTTGAGGGTATTGCGCACCATCGAGGCTCATCTTTTGGCCGTATAGTAGAAGATCAATTTCCTCAAGCTACATTTGAAAACCACCTTGGTGTTGAAATGTTACAGAAAGCACCAAAATATACACGATGGGTACTTGAGGATGAAGGTCGCGCTATTGGTGCTAATGGATTACCTGAATGTTTACGAGTAAAAATGCTTGAGGCTTCAATAGTTGTTGTTGATGATCCCTTCGAACGACGTATAGAACGTTTGAAGGCAGAATACTTTGATCGCATGACACATGATTATCTGGAAGCGTATGGCGAAGAAAAAGGTTGGCAAGCATACAGTGATTATTTGCACCATGGTTTATTTGCTATCCGTCGCCGATTGGGATCTCAAAGAGCAATGGAATTGACCAAGTTGCTAGATAATGCCTTAGAAATACAGAAAAAAGTGTCCGACACAGAGGCACATTTTTCTTGGTTAATCCCTTTACTTAAAGAGTATTACGATCCGATGTATCGTTATCAATTAAGCAAAAAGGAAGATAAAATTATTTACCAAGGCAGTTACGAAGAAGTCATGCAGTGGTTTAAAAATTAGTAGATAGCTAAGATTTCTTGTATTAAATGCATATACCGAAGAAAAGCTCTGTAAATTTATATTACGGGGCTTTTTAGTTTACTTGGTTAAGTTTTAGTTCGATATAACCATATCCCTAAAATTATCATTAAGCTAAAGAAAAAAGGTACAGCTAAAGATAGTTCTAAGAAAATAAACCGGTTAATGTTAATTCCCTGCCCTCTATTTGAGAATTGCAAAGCTAAAGGTAAAGCACATAACCCAGACAGGAAGCCTATTCCAACTAAGCGATATAATTTAATACGGTTTTCTTTTTGTATTAGATGGTCTTGTTTACGCTGATATTGAATGTATTTCCAACACAAATAAAGTAGCCCTAATGCCGAGCCTAAATGTTGTAATAATTTATAAATAGCAATCTCTTGGCTATCTGTCATTCCTTGGAATAATTGTGCCTGTAATACAGAAAAAAATCTAACGGCAGTTCCTGTTTCATGGGTAAATGAATCCCATATAATATGTGTTATTGCGCCAATATACAGGGATAAAACAAATAGGCTCAATGTCCGAAGATTGAATTTTAGGGGATCATATAAAGGTATGGGTGATACACATTTTAATGGATTTCTGAATAAGTAATTTAAGATAAAAACGAAGATACAAAAAGGAAATGCAGTATAAAACCAGCCCAATAAACCATGTGCTGTTGTTGCTGATTGATATAAACCAAAAGAATAGAGTAAATCAGGTGAAGTGCTTCCTATAATTAATGCAGGTAAATTAAGGTATTTACCTATTCGGGACTGTTTTATCGGGAAAACAATGGAAGGATGTGAAAAAGTCCACGGCATAGAAATATCTCTACATAACAAAGTTAATAACAAAATAAGCATGAGTATATCAGCAGATGAGTTAAGTTCTATCTGATATCACTATGTTCTGATAAATTTATAAAATGCACTTTAATCGTGAAATTATGATGTTGATTTACTTGCAATTGGATCGGAAAAAATTTTGCTTAATTAGTAGGTAAAAAAATAGATAATATGATAAAAAATATAAAATTGACCTCCTTAAAATAGAAAAAGGTGCAATTGCACCCTCTTCTATTTTTACCGACCTGAAAAATGTAATTATAGCCCCATAACTTGTCTATTTTTAGGGTAAGAAAGCGTATAATTTAATGGTAAGGATTTTTCTTGTTTTGCCCCTAACGTGATACTCCACTCTATTTCACCTGTATCTTTATCAAGTACGCCGTCTTTATAATCAGCGTTCGCCACGTTAATATTATTTTCCTGGCTAAGTGGTAATTGATCATAAATTGTCACTTTAACCGGTGTGTCATAAGTATTCCTTACTTTAATGGTATAGCTTTCTTTTTGTTCTATTGTGGTGCCAATAAAGATTGGTTCTTTTCTTATTTTTTCATTATTAATGCGACTAATTTGAATGTTTTTATCTATTCCAAGCGGAATATTAAGTAATTCTGTTAATTCATTAGTATTAATATAAGTATTACCTACAAAGCTATTCATATAGTAGATATTCGCACGACCATTGAGTAAGTTTAAATTTTCCCAATCTTTTACTTCAGCTTGTAAATAGACTTCTTCAACTAATTTTGGTGTGGTTAAATAGCGATAATCTGCAGTAACTTCTTTTTGATTAATCACTAATGTATTAGTCTCTGTGCTATTTTTTAAGGTGTAAGGTAACGCGATGGTGTGACTTAAATTAATACCATTGTTATTTGTTGTTACATATCTTGTTACGCCTTTATTTAATTGTTTTTCATAGCTTTCCTCTCCCATTAATGCTGGGGATGGCACTACTGGAGCTGCCATATCCATGCTCATACTTTTGCTTCTAAATTTCGCATTATCATTATAAAGAGCGAGATACCAAGGTGATAAAGTTGGTGCAGTAATATTAAGTGATGGATTAGTTGATGTTAAAACCAATTTTACTTTATCCCAATTTAGACCTGTATTTTGAATAACATCTGCTTTGTAGGTGAGTAATATCGGCTTACCCATTCCTTGGCTTCGAATATCATAAGCGGGCGACCACCCTGCATCTGGTGTTATATAAGAAATACGCATTTTACTGGTTAGATTTTTTGATGTACCTAAAGATAGAACAATTTGTGTTTTCTCTTTGGCAATAATAGGCATATCAATTTCTAATTGTCGGCTTAATTCTTCAAGTTTTTCTGTCAGTTCAGCAATTTCTTCACGTGCCATTTTTTGCTGATTTAAAATAGATGTCATTTTTTTGCTAATAAAATCAAATTTTTGTGATGATTGTTCTAATGACTGAGTTTCGCCATAACCAAAAAAAGATTGATCTTTTAGTAAGGCAATTTGTTCATCGCCCACATTAATATTGATGTTGAGCTCTTCAATTCTCTTGTTAAGATCTCTCTGCTTTTCCATCAATACGGTAATTGCAGAAGGATAACTAGGGGCAATAGGAATTTTTTTAACGTTAATTGTGTTAATAACTACATCGTCATTATCAAGGCTAATTGATAAGCTCTTAGGATCAATATTATTTGCAACATTGGATAAAACAACTTCACTTTGCCCTGCAGGCAAATTGAGCGTTGTACTATTTTCAAGCTCTGCGCCTCGTAAGAAAATAGTGGCTTGATTAAGTTTTACATCTTGATAAAGCGCTTTAGTTAGCTCTGCTGAGTTAGGTTCATTAGCCAAAGCGTTAGATGTACTAATAATTGATAATATAAAAAGTGACAGAGTGAGTTTATTAGGTTTAATCATCATTTTTATTCTATCCATAGTTGATGAACAGTGTTGTCAGGATGCTAAATAAGAATGCACTATTGCATAAGTATATTGAGATAGTATTGCATCTCTAATCATTTAGATAACAGAATAAACCGAAAGAAAAAATGGCATAAGAATATAAAAAATACGATAAAACAGAGTGTTACTGCATTAGACAGAATAATCATTATAAATAATCAAGACTATCTTAGTAATGGTGAAAGGTTTAGTAGTTATTTGGTCTTAATTAGTCCTGTTTGGATAAAGATCATAACCCCCCGTAAAACGGGTAGTTTGCTCTTACCCTATAAGGGTTTGTTACCAACTGTGCCTAAATAATGAAAAGCTTGTTCAAATTTAATTGACCAAGCCTTTTTTATTTATGTCTATGAGTATAATGTTTTTATTCAGATAGATTAATTTCTGATGTTTAATCTGGTAAGTTTTGAATATAATTCCATTAAGCCTCTTTATCTAAACTTAATATATTAGTTTCGACGATATGTTCAAAGGAAACATAACTCTTCACCTTGTCACTAAAATCGTCTTTGTTATGATTGGTTGAGATATTTTTTTGAGAAGAAATAAAACTCTACTATCTAGTATAGGAAAATTTAAATAAATTGATTATCTTTAGCTAATTTTTTCTCAAGGTCATTAAAAGCATTTAATTTTTCTTTTAGAGATATTTTATTATTAAAAAATAAATCATGGAATTCTTCCTTTTCTAATAAAGAAACGAATTCTTCGGATTCTATATTTAAATTATATTCTTTTTTTAACCGAAGATAATTATTTTTTAATGTTGTTAACACTTCATAATGTTTATTATTTTCATCATTTATTACTGAATAAATAAATCTTAGTTGATTTATTTTATTATTTACATCAATAGCCGATTCTTCTGAGTGATATTCTATATTCTCCACTATTATGGGGTGAAATTTTCTTCGTTGATCTACTTCATCATTATCTATATCATAATTAATGTTATTAATATCTATTCCAGATTTAGAAAAGATTTCTTCTTTATAATAAGATTTATTTTTGTCAATATAATCATTTATTAACTTATTATAATTATTATATAGAGATTTATTAGAGTAATTATCGCTTAAATAAGTCACCATTAAATCTTCATTTAACTCTATATTATTACTAGGTTTTTCTAATTCTAGAATAATATCAAGTTTATTTTTTCCATTATAAAAAGTACTTAAATTATTCAAGTGGGATAAATCTTTGTTCGTTTTTATTTTAATTAAATCAATTATTTTTCCAACGGAATTGGGTTTAACTTTTAATGTTAGTGAAGAATGATCAACTTGTATTCTGGTTTCTTTATTAACAAGAGTATAAATTTCTAAGTTATTCATTATGCTATAAATAAATTCTATTTTTTCAGAATCTGAAGGGCTTTCGTTAACTTTAAGAAAATCCTCATATAAGTTTTCATATAAATCACTTTTAACATATTTATTTAATTTTTCAATAAACTCGTTTTGTTTTTTTTCATCAGCAAGTATTGTTTTATTTTTTTTGTCTATTTCTATTATCTTTTTTAATAGAGTGGCTTTATCTTGTCTATCTGATGACTTTAATTTATCATAAATTTCATCACTTAATTTTACATTGGTTGATATTATTTTAGAATTTATATTTTCTTCTAAACCATTATTTGAATCTTTTTTTATAAAAAAATCAATAGTATCATCATTAATATTAAAATCTAAAATATTTTCATTTAAGTCTAATTTTAAATTTTCAAAATATTTTATTTTTTCAATATCGGTTAAATTATTATCATTAAAGAATAAAGAGATATAGTTATTAGCTACCAATTTTTTATCATTTGATTTTTCTATTAATTTATTATAAGTATCAGCTATGTTTTTTAACTCACTATAATAAGGATGGGATTTATTACTTATAACTGAATATAAAAATTTTAATTCAGTTTGTTCCATCATATAACGATTTAATTTATCATTAAATAGATTACTAATATATTTAATAAATTTATCTTTTAATATAATGTTATTTTCTTTCAATAAAGTTTCATCTTCATTTAATTTATAGGTACATTTAACATCATCCATTAAACCATTCACATAAGAAATAAATAACTTTTTATTATTAACCGCTTTTAATATAAAGTTAGCAATTAGATCATTATCTAATTCAAAGACTTTTGATGAATTAGACTTGCGTATTATTTCTGATAAAATTAATAGTTTGTCAGTAATGTTAATGCCAAATCTAAAACTATCATTGTCGATATCATTTAAAAATGAGTAATTGTTTTTTGTTTTAAAGTTTACGAGTTCAACATTCTCGTTATTCTTTCCATAAATGATTAATTTTATAGAGGTATCATCAATGATGATATTTGTTTTACCTAACCCACTACTGTCTATTTTTGATAATAAAAATTTAATAATTTCTATCTTTAAATTATCTGAAGCCTCTTTCTTATCTATTAAATAGTTTATAAATATTGTATAATTTTCTCCTATTCCCCCGATATTATGTAAAATTTTATTTATTTCCTTATAATTTAATTCTGAGTTTTCGATTTCTTTGGTTAGTAATCTCTCTGTTATTTCATTTTTAGTCACTTGGATAAGGTTAATATTTTTTTCATATATAGATGTGTATTTTAAATTATTTATATTTTCAAAATGTTGCTTTTCAAAATTTTCTAATGTTTCTAATAGTAGTGTTTTATTTTTAATTTCTTCATTTATAGTATCGTTTAATGTGATTTTATTTTCAATAAGCCTATTTTTATTGTATTCATGCTCTGTTAATTCTTTCATTTCATTTATAAAATCATCAAAATCACTCTTTATAATAAGCTTACCAATACTTAATGTTATTTCATTATTATTATCTATATTTAATGAGAAGAATTTTTGATATTCATCCTTGGCGATACCTTTGAGTAAATTAAATGTTTTGATCTTTTCACCAATGGAGATACTTGATTCTTCTTTATTAGAGAAAAGATCTTTTAAGCACTGAATAGTATCAATGTTTTCATATTCTTTAAATATATAATTAATGTTTTCATATCTTATATTTTTAAAGTTGTGTTTTTTTTCATCGTTTACTTTGTCAGTGATAAGATTAAAATATTCCTCGTTTATATATTTAATTACATCGCATAGTTTGCTATCATATTTTATGATTTTTTTATTTTTTATGTTTTTTATAATGTGTTTTGAGATTTCTTCGGTAGAGAAGTCATATTGAATACCATTATTTTTTTCTACTCTATCCATAACTATACTGTCAATTATTTTATCTAAGCTAAAAGTGGCTTTCTCTTTATTAAAAATATAAAAAGTAATTTTTTTATCATAAAAAGATAGACCAAAAGAATGTTTATAATTATCCCCAGTAATATCTTTTAATTTATTATATTTATCTAATTTTTCTAGAAGGGATACATTAGGATTATAATATATGTCATATATTAAATTTAAAGCGGTTTTTTCTTTATTTTTACTAAAAAAATCTTTAAATTTATCTATATATGACATGATGTCATCTGTTTTTTTTCAATTGAAAGTTGATCTATTTTATTTTGTTTGATATAGGTTCTGTTTATATATAATTTATTCATAATAGCCTAAAATAAAGATTGTATAATATAATAAAGTTAATTAATTTTTAAAAATGAATATATAAAATATCATCCATTTCATTACTTTCACTTAAAATACATGGCTATTTTTATTGAAGTGGGGTGATAGTCGCAGCTATTGGAGCACCTGCGTTAATTTGGTCTAGTCGAAAAAAATGAGAACCCAAGATCAGCTTTCTATTAAATTACACGAAAAGCTCAGCTAAGTAACAAATTCATTTTTGCCATAATAAAAAGGCAGTTTAAAAGCAAACTGCCTAGGATCAAGATGTTTGTTATCAATTTTTATTTAACAACTTCACCGCTGTCGATAACAGTTTTACGTACTTTATCAGAGAAATCTTGTGCCTCTTTAATAATCGCTTTCTCATCAACTGTTAATAGTTGGCGATCTTCCATTAAGATTTTTCCATCTACAATGGTGTGGCGAACATTACTGCCATTTGCACCATACACTAATGCCGCATAAGGGCTATACATAGGCACCATATTAGGTGATTTAGTATCAACAACGATAATATCTGCTAGTTTGCCTGATTCTAATGAGCCCAATTTATCTTCCATATGCAAGACTTTCGCCGAACCCATTGTCGCCAATTCTACAACAGTTAATGGTGGCATAGCAGCACGATCTTTATTCTCTAATTTATGGATTTTACCTACAAGATTGAGTTCGTTCATGGTTGTTAGCGTATTACTCGACATTGGGCCATCAGTCCCTAAACCGACACGGACACCTTTCTCTAGCATCGCGACGACAGGCGCTACACCTTTCGCTGATTTAGTATTTGCACTGATATTATGAGCAACACCAACATCATATTTTTTCAGTAAATCAATATCTTTATCATCCACCATAATTGCATGAGCCGCGATAACTTTATTATTTAACGCTCCGATATCTGCCATATATTGAACAGGGCTTTTACCTCCTGTACGTTTGGCGATTTCTTCTTTTTCACGATCAGTTTCAGCTAAATGGATCATAACAGGAACATCAAGTTCTATTGATAATTTAGCAATTTTCTGAAGGTTTTCTGTGGTGTTTGTATAAGGAGCATGTGGAGCAAATGCAGGGGTAATACGAGGGTGATCTTTATATTCTTTAATAAAGTTTACTGCATATTGGATACCCTCTTCAGGTGTTTTTGCATCGGCAACAGGGAAATTAATCACAGATTCGCCTAATACCGCTCGATTCCCCATTTTATCAACCGTTTTGGCGACTTCATCTTCAAAATAATACATATCAACGTAAGTTGTTACGCCACCTTTTACCATTTCGATATTTGCTAGATCAGCACCCACTCTGACCATTTCACGAGAAACCATTTTGCTTTCAAGTGGGAAAATATAACGATGAAGTCGATCTGGCACATCATCGGCTAATGAACGAAATACAGTCATTGATCCGTGAGTATGGGTGTTAATTAAACCTGGCATTACAATATCACCATCTACATCTAATACTTTATTAGCTTGATATTCTTTGGAAAGCTCAGGGCCACCAACGGCAATAATTTTATTTTCTTTTACGACAACAGTACCCTGTTCAATGATTTTATTTTGCTGATCCATAGTCAGAACTGTGCCGTCAACTATCATCAAATCAGCTTGTTTTGTCGCGTAACTAGAAAATGAGATCGCCATTACAGCCAAAGCAAGCATAGATTTAGAAAATGACATCATTACCTCTCGTCTTGATGGGAAAATTTCCTTAAGATTATAAATAAATTCATTGGCTTTTGATATCAATTGAAAGTGAATGTGATCACCGAATAAATAATTAATTAAGATTATTATTACATTGTGGCTTAAATTTTTTGCAGTTAGTCTTATCAATCAAGGAGCGGTATTATGAGTAAAACGTTGCAACCTGGTGAAAATACATCACTTAACGAAAATAAAGGACAAGTTAAAGTTTCTCATGCTGTAGGCGATAATCTTGATATTAATCTGACTGCATTTTTAGTAACAGGATCAGGAAAAGTCGTTAATGACGAGGATATGGTTTTCTTCAATGCGCCTCATCATGCTTCTGGTTCTGCTTCATTTATTTCACCGATAACCCAAGGCTCAACAGTTATTCATAGTATTGATTTTGATTTTTCTCGTTTACCTTCAAATATTACTAAAATAGCCATCACATTAACGCAAGATGGCAGTGCTGGCGGTTTTGCTATTGTTCAGCAGTTAAAAGCACACGTGTTGCTAAATAATGAAATTATTGAGTTAGCACCAAGCCAGTTTTCACAAGAGACAGGTATTATCGTTTTAGAGCTTTATGTTAGAAATGGTCAAAATAAAGTTCGTTCTGTTTGGCAAGGTTTTGCTTCTGGGCTTGCTGGTTTATGTAACCTTTATGGCGTTGAAGTTGAAGAGCCTGCCCCCGTTATTGCACCAGTGTCAACACCACCTGTTAATATACAAAAAAGTGTGGTGAAACTGACAAAACCAGATAGTAGCCACCGTGTTTCTTTACTAAAAGGGAGTGATGCACCTAAGCGCATTTTAGTCAGTGCAACGTGGATAGATAATGGTGATGGTAAGGATAACGATGATTTAGATCTTCGTGTGGGTATTTTGCGCCCCAATGGTCAAATGTCTATTATTCAAGCTCCAGATAAAAGTGGTGCTTTTAATTCAGATCCTTTTGTTTTCCATACTGGTGATGTGGTCAGTGTTAGTCAAGATCAGCCCGGCTGTGAAACAGTTGAAATAAACCCTGCTATTTCTCAATTAATGGGCGGAAAAGTGGCATTAGTTTGTAGTGTTTACTCTGCTATTAGTAATGGTTGTGTTTCTGTTGCTTCATTAAAACCAACAATGCGCATGGAGTATGGTAATCAAATCGTTGAGTGCTCTTGTGAATACAAAAAAGGCTTTTTCAATAATATGATTTACACCTATGTCATTGGTATTATTGAAATCGATCAAGACAGTATTACGTTAAAACCTTCAGGGGTGACATCAAGAGCAGGCAGTGAAGCCACTCCTTGGTTAACTCGTATTGGTGATGAGCTTAAATTAACGATGGATGGCCCTCATGTTTTTAAAGGGAAGAAACCGAGTATTTTAGGTACAAAGCGTTATGTCTGAGCTCATTCTAAAAAAGAAATAAGATAAAGTTTATCTTAAGGAAGAACGGGCAATAATGACTATGCCCGTTTGTCGTTTATTTAACGCGTTTAGTTCTGAGTAATTAAGCGTGTTTCTTTTGTTGCAAAAGCCATTTATCTAATTCATTCGCAAAAAGTTGGCGATCACGTTGACTTAAACTAGCAGGCCCGCCAGTTTGGATACCACTTGCTCTCATTGTATCCATAAAATCACGTATATTTAAACGTTCTCGAATAGTTGCTTCAGTATAACGTTCACCTCTAGGATTCAAAGCTACTGCGCCCTTTTCTATGACTTCGGCTGCTAATGGAATATCAGCGGTAATAACCAAATCATCTTTATTAGTACGGCGGACAATTTCGTTATCAGCTACATCAAACCCCGCAGAAACTTGTAATGTACGTA
Organism: Proteus penneri; assembly: GCF_003144535.1. Classification (GTDB taxonomy): domain Bacteria; phylum Pseudomonadota; class Gammaproteobacteria; order Enterobacterales; family Enterobacteriaceae; genus Proteus; species Proteus penneri. The sequence continues at coordinate 58,190 of NZ_PHFJ01000014.1, forward strand.
AGAAAGGCGATGCGGGTACGGTTAATCGTTGATTAGCAACAAAAGTAATAATCACTTTTTCTCTGTCTGCTGCACGATATAACACTTCTTTGATTACTTTTGGACATGCATCAGCATCAACCCATATAGGCATAACAACACTCTCTTTGTTATTTAGTATTAAAATAGTCTGTATTTATGGCGCTTAAAATAACATATTAATTGTGACTAATTGATTGAAACTTTAATCTTTCTCGTTTTTCTAATATTTCACTTAAAGATGAGTTTTTCTCTTATGGCAATAATTTCTTAACAGACATTCGTCGCTTTACTGTCTTAATAGGGGGAACTTGTGGCATAATGCCGCCCCATTACCTTTTGTCATTCACTAATAATGAGTATTCGTCTTGTTAATCAGCAATAATATCACTATGCAGTTTGGCTCAAAGCCACTGTTTGAAAACATTTCTGTCAAATTCGGTGGCGGAAATCGCTATGGTTTAATCGGTGCCAATGGTAGCGGTAAATCAACCTTTATGAAAATTTTAGGTGGCGATTTAGTGCCAACTAGTGGCAACGTATTCCTCGATCCTAATGAACGTCTTGGAAAACTAAAACAAGACCAGTTTGCTTATGAAGAATTTACTGTCCTTGATACGGTAATTATGGGTCACACTGAACTTTGGGAAGTTAAACAAGAGCGTGAACGCATCTATAACTTACCTGAAATGAGTGAAGAAGACGGTTTACGTGTTGCCGATCTTGAAGTCAAATTTGGTGAAATGGATGGTTATACCGTTGAATCTCGTGCTGGCGAATTATTGCTAAACGTAGGTATTCCATTAGAACAACATAATGGTCCTATGAGTGAAGTGGCTCCAGGTTGGAAATTGCGGGTGTTACTTGCACAAGCCTTGTTTGCTGATCCTGATATTTTGTTACTGGATGAACCGACGAATAACTTGGATATTGATGCTATTCGTTGGCTTGAGCAAACGCTAAATGAACGTAGCAGTACCATGATCATTATTTCCCATGACCGTCATTTTCTAAATATGGTATGTACGCACATGGCTGACTTAGACTATGGTGCACTTGCTGTTCATCCGGGTAACTATGATGAATATATGTTTGCTGCAACCCAAGCGCGTGAACGCTTATTAGCGGACAATGCGAAGAAAAAAGCACAAATTAGTGAATTACAATCTTTCGTAAGTCGCTTTAGTGCTAATGCCTCTAAATCACGCCAAGCGACCTCTCGTGCAAAACAAATTGAGAAAATTCAATTAGCTGAAGTTAAAGCATCTAGTCGTCAAAACCCATTCATTCGCTTTGAGCAAGAGAAAAAATTATTCCGTAATGCGCTTGAAGTAGAAAATATCTCTAAAGGTTATGATGATAATGGCCCACTGTTTAAAAACGTCAATATGATGCTTGAAGTCGGTGAAAAAGTGGCTATTTTAGGTAATAACGGTGTAGGTAAATCGACGATGATCAAAACATTAGTCGGTGAATTAACACCAGATACAGGCCGTTTAAAATGGTCTGAAAACTCAAATATTGGTTATTATGCACAAGATCACGCTACTGATTTTGAAGTAGATATGACAGTGTTTGATTGGATGAGCTTATGGATGAAACCAGAAGATGACGAGCAATCTGTACGCAGCGTGTTAGGTCGTTTACTGTTCTCTCAAGATGACTTGAAAAAATCAGTTCAAGTGTTATCTGGTGGTGAAAAAGGCAGAATGTTATTTGGTAAGCTGATGATGCAAAAACCAAACATTCTGATTATGGATGAACCAACCAACCACTTGGATATGGAATCTATCGAATCACTGAATATGGCATTAGAGCTTTATCAAGGTACTCTGATTTTTGTTTCTCATGACCGTGAATTCGTGAGCTCATTGGCAAATCGTATTATTGAAATTACACCTGAAAAAGTGACTAATTTCCAAGGTACTTATGATGAGTTCCTTGCGAAAAAAGGCATTACACTTTAATTTCATAATAAATTAGAGCAATAAATAAATGAGGCTTGATACTCTTTATCAAGCTTTTTTTATTGTTATCAAAAAGATCACAATAATTTTGCCCTACTATTTTTTCAATAAAACACTATAACGGCGCACCCGAAAATAATGGTTATCCTGCAGGATTAATGGATGGTGATTTTAACGCCATTGTGGCCAAGCACTTTAATGCGCGCTCGAGCTTAGTATTTACAGCAGGTAGCAGGAATGCGAACTTTATGTTTAACCCATCATGCGTAGCATAGCAGCACTTCTGTCAGAGGAAGGCGACTTGAATTGATATAAACAATTAATTAACCCCAAAAATTATCATTTATAGATATTTTTGCATAAATTAATTTACCTTAATGGGGTGGGCTGATTGGCTTGGGCAAATATTTATTTATCCCACTCAAATTGCAGCAGGAACGTTGGTGGCGATTTTAGGTGGTAGCTATTTCCTTTGTTTAATGTTGTTAAATCGTAGCCGTTGATTTAAAAAGCCTAAGATATTGTCATTAATTTTTGCTGATATCTTAGGCTTTGTGCGTTATTAATCACACATAACTTTTACTGTTTTTATGATTAATGCGTTGAAAACCTAAAAATGCAATTAACATCACTAAAGCACTTGCTCCAATTGCAACCCATATACCAGATTGAACACCGGAATAATCAATCCGTTGCCCTGTTAATGTTGCACCAATTGCTGTACCTACATTTAACCCTGCAAGTAACCATGTCATTCCTTCAGTTAGCTGATTTTCTGGTACATTTTTCTCAATAAGTGACATAGTCACGATTATCATAGGAGCAAAGAAGATCCCCGAAATTAATACGACAAAACTTAAGCTATAAATAGAGCCGACGAAAATAAGAGGCAAAATAGTAAGGAAAGTTGCGATGCCACCTAAGCATAATAAATGGTGTAAAGGTGTTGATAATTTTAACGTGCCAAAAAATAAGCCTGCAAAACAAGAGCCAACCGCATAGGCTGCTAATACAAAACTGGCTCCTGCGGGTATTTTTTGGGCATTGGCAAAAGCCACACTAAAAATATCAATAGTACCTACAATAACGCCCATAAAAATCATAATAACAGTTAAGATTTTGACAAGAGAAAAACGGATCACAGAGTGTGTTTTATGAGATGTTGATTCAGACGATATTGATATTATTGCCGGCTCTGTATCACGTTGTAAAACGAGTAATAACACACCAATAATAAGAAAAAAAGCGGCTAGTAATAACCCTGCTTGAGGAAAAAAAGCGACACTTAATGTGACTGAAATGGGTGGACCAATAATAAATGTCACTTCATCAAACACACTTTCTAATGAATAAGCTGTTTGTAAACGACTATCTTCTTTATAAATTGCAGTCCATCTCGCTCTGATCATGGCAGAAATACACGGCATAAAACCAATCAGTACTGCAAAAATAAATAATAAACTAATATGCCACTGTAACCATGTGGCTAATAGCATCCCCACGATCCCAATCACACTAATTGATGTGAATAAAGGTAAAATTCTATATTGCCCATAATTATCAACTAAACGTGATATTTGGGGTGATAGAATTGCGTAAGTAAATACAAAACTAGCAGAGATTGTTCCCGCTAATGCATAACTCCCTGTAAGTTGTGAAATCATCATTATGATACCAATCCCCATCATTGGTAATGGTAATCTTGCAACCATTCCCGCTAAGGTGAAAGATAGAGTGCCTTTATAGCTAAACAGTGTTCGATAAGTGCTTATCATCGTTTTCCTTAAGTTTGCCCTTGCCATTTTGACGAGGGTTAAAGATAATACATACATTGCGTATGTATAAATCATATATACATACGAACTGAATGTAAATATACAAACAATACGTATGTATATTTGAAAAAGGAGATGAAATGGCTAGACGTACGCGTGCCGAAATGGAAGAAACACGACTATTATTGCTACAAACAGCGAGAAAAGTCTTTTGTGAACAAGGTTATGCAGAAGCATCAATGGATGACTTAACGGCGCAAGCAGGATTAACTCGGGGGGCGTTATATCACCATTTTGGTGATAAAAAAGGATTGTTATCTGCTGTTGTTGCACAAATAGATGCAGAGATGGATGTGCGTTTGCAGGCTATTTCCGATATTATTGATGATCCTTGGTTGGCATTCTCAATGCGTTGTCATACCTATTTAGAAATGGCTTTAGAGCCTGAAATTCAACGTATTATTATGCGAGATTCACGTGCCGTATTAAGTGATAAATTGATGGAACTCCCCACTCATTGTGTAATATCAATGAGCAATATGATTGATAAACTTATCGAAAATAAAATAATTATCAAAACCGACTCAAAAATGTTGGCTCTATTTATTTATGGTAGTTTAGAAGCGACTGCTTTATGGATAGCGAATAGTCTTGATGGTAAAACTCAACTAGAGCAGGCTAAATCAACATTAGATAGTTTATTAAACAGTCTACGTAATTCGACAGAATAAATAAAAAGGGTAATTTTACCCTTTTCTCTTATCAAAACCTTATGTCGTGACACTGTCACGATAAGATTTCATTTATTTTAGCAATTGAGTAAATTGCTGATATAACATATTACCTAATGTTTTTGCGGTATATTCTTTGCTATAGTCTAAATTATCAACAGCTGCATGCATACCATGATAAATTAATGTACTGGTTAATTCAGGCTGTGTGACGTGCCACGTTTTATTCTCAGTTCCCGCAATTAACAATGTTTGTATTTGTTGCAATGCCCTATTTTCATGAATATTACTGCTTTGATGAAATACTTGATGAAAAAGCATATCGTGTAATGCTTGTTTCTCAACATAAGCAATAACGCTAATTTCACACCATTGTTTTAATTTTTCACGATGATCTTGTTGTGAGCAGGCGTCCATTGCGTTATCTATTTTATTTAAATACCAATCCATATAACGTGTTCTGAGTGCATCAAGAACGTCTGTTTTGGCAGAAAAATAGTGGTAATACGTTCCTTTGGCTACCCCTGCTTTTTTTACGATATCGCTAACGGTTGTGACATCAAAACCTTTATCAAGAAATAACGTTTCTGCCGCATTCATTAACTCTTCTAAACGAACCTCGGCGGGTTTTGTTCTTGGTTTATCTGTGGTTTGTTCTTCTAATAACATTGCTTATCTCCCTCAAAGCCGCTTGTAAAGAGTACTTTATATTAAAGTGATTCACAATGATAACAAATGAAACTCATTATCAATAGGTATTGACCGACGGTCAGTCGAGTATTATTATGCCATTATTATTCATCATTAAGGCAATAAATCTTATGACTTATTTGAAACGACTGTCACTTATCTGTGCCATTTGTTTAGGTACTTTTATGGCAACACTTGATATTAGTATTGTGAATGTAGCATTACCCACTATTCAAAATGATATCCATGCTGATATGGCAACCTTACAGTGGATTGTCGATGCTTATGCGCTCTGTTTATCTGCCTGTATTTTGTCATCAGGCCCTTTAAGTGACCGCTTTGGACGAAAAAAAGTGTGGTTATGGGGTGTGATTATCTTCACATTAGGCTCAGTAATTTGTGCAATTGCACAGCAACATGAAATATTAATTCTTGGACGTATTATTCAAGGTATTGCTGCTGCTGCACTTATTCCGGGTGCACTGTCTTTAATCACTCATGCTTTTCCTATTGATATTGAACGGGTTCGCATCATAGGAATATGGTCTTCTGTTAGTGCATTATCACTCATCATTGGTCCTATTTTAGGTGGTGTTTTAGTTCATACTAATGGTTGGGCAAGTATATTCCTTATTAATATTCCTATAGGCATAATTACTGTATTACTGGGTTGGTATGGATTAAGTGAAAGTGCCGATCCTGAAAATGTTGCACTCGATCCCTTTGGTCAATTAACCAGTATGTTAGGATTAGGCTTGATAACTTATGGTTTAATTGAAGCCGGATCGGTTGGTTGGTCGCATTATCGAACTTTATCGACATTGATTGTGGGCATATTATATTCCTTGTCCTTTTTTTAATGATAGAAAAACGCGTTAAACGCCCTTTATTACCACTTACTTTATTTAAAGATCGTGCATTTTTTCAATATAACCTTTCTTCTTTCACTTTGGGCTTTGCCACTTATAGTAATGTCTTTTTTATTGCCTTTTTTCTGCAAAAAGCACAAGGCTGGAGTGCATTAGAAACTGGCTGGAGAATGGCACCTGAATTTATTGCGATGGCACTGTTTTCTATGTCTTTTGGACGTTTATCTGCATATTTTTCAGTCAGAAAACTCATGATCTGTGGTTTCTTGTTTATTGCTATTTCTTCTTGCTTATTAGCAACATTGGCAACAAATAGCCACTATGGAATAACTGGAAGTTACCTATTTGTATTAGGTGCTGGAATGGGCTTGTCAACACCTGCAATTGGTGCTTTAGTGATGAAAAGTGTTTCACCATCTCGCTCTGGTATGGCGTCTGCAACCATGAATGCATTAAGACAAACAGGAATGACAATGGGGATTGCTTTACTCGGTACATTAATGGTGCAACAAGCAATCCATTATATGGTTATGCAAAGTCAGACATTGGGAATATCTGTAAACTATATCGATATTGTCAGCCTGGTAACTGAAAATGCTACGAGCAATTTAGACAAAGGATTCACCACTTTACTACCAGAGGCATTTAATTCTGGGTTTGCTTATGCAATTGCAACCGCGGGGATCTCATGTTTTGTGACTTTATTTATTGTGCTCTTTCCGGTTAAAGCAAAACATAAGGCACTTACTCAACAAATCACAGATTAACATTTATAAACGTTGAGTGAGAAACTCAAGAAAAGATCCAATATTACGAGAAAGCGCACTACGACTTGCATATATTGCGATTAAATTGATACTGGCGGGCTGTTGAGGAAATTCAATAGCTCGCAAATCCCCTGCTTTAATTGCATCAAAGCAACAATGCTCAGCTAAAATAGCAAACCCTAATCCTTTTAATACCGCAGCTCTTGCCAATATGGCGCTATTTACTCGATAATGGCTATTAATAGTAACTTTTATTGGTTTTTTATGTTCATCAATAAATATCCAAGGCTGCCCTTCTAGTGCGCTTAAACTAGAAATACAAGGCATTTGACTTAATTGTTCAATATGAGTTGGAACGCCTGTTTTTTCTAATAACTCATTAGATGCAACAACAATACTGCGCCACGATTTAATTAACCGCGAATGGTAACTGCTATCTGCTAGATTTCCGCGATGAAAAGTTAATAGTAAATCCATATCATCATCGATGATATTTCTTGGCATTAATTGGGTATCACATTGAATAAGTAAATTAGGATGAAGTGCAGCAAAATCAGCCAAAATATCAGCCAGTAGTTCACTACCATATTCACTTGGAATAGTTAAACGGAAAGTGCCCGTTAATGGTCCATCACTGGTAATATTGCTAACAACATTGTCTAATTCAGTTAAGGTTTTCTTTCCTTGCTGATAGAGTAATTTACCTTGTTCAGTAAGGCGCATCTTTCGCGTTGTTCTATCAATAAGTTTACAATTGAGTTGCTGTTCAAGCTGTTTAATTGCGCGACTGATATTTGAGGTAGGCATAGATAATAATCGAGCAGCCGCGGCAAATTGTCCTTGCTCTGCTACGGCAGAAAAAATACGTAATAAATTAAGATCGATTTGCATAAATAATTCACTGCCTACTGTCTTTCTATTGCTTAATATAGGCAGTGTATCATTCATTTTCTTTTATCTCGTTAATAATTAACAGTAGCCATGAGACATGAGTTTTTGATAACGTTTATCTAAAAGTTCCTCGGTTGAATAGCTTTTTAATAAGGTTAAGTCGGTTAATAATTGTTGTTTAAGAAATTCAGCAGCTTGTTGATGATCACGATGAGCTCCACCTAATGGCTCAGGAATAACAGCGTCGATAATGCCTAATGATTGTAATTTAGGTGCAGTCATTCCCATGGTTTCTGCCGCTATTGGCGCTTTATCAGAACTTTTCCATAAAATAGAAGCACAGCCTTCTGGTGAGATTGCTGCATAAGTGCTGTATTGCAACATATTAACTTTATCACCAACACCAATGGCTAGCGCGCCGCCAGAGAATCCTTCACCAGTAATAGTGCAAATAATAGGTGTTTTTAATCGTGACATTTCAAGAATATTACGAGCGATAGCTTCTGCTTGCCCTCGTTCTTCAGCACCAACACCAGGATAAGCTCCCGCAGAATCAATAAAAATAATAACGGGTAGATGAAAACGTTCAGCCATTTTCATTAAACGAAGTGCTTTCCTATAACCTTCTGGTGATGGCATACCAAAATTGCGAAGAATTTTTTCTTTTGTATCACGCCCTTTTTGTTGTCCAATCACCATAACTGCCTTTTTGTCCAAACGCGCTAAACCCGCAACAATCGCTTTATCATCGGCATAAGCCCTATCACCCGCTAATTCCTGAAAATCAGTAAAAATCGCTTTAATATAGTCAAGTGTGTATGGGCGCATGGGATGACGAGCGAGTTGCACAATTTCCCAAGCACCTAAATCAGTAAAAATAGATTTGGTCAGCGAAAGGCTTTTTTGCCTTAAACGTGCGATTTCTTCATCTAAATTAATACCTGTTGGTTCATCTTGAGATTGCTTAAAAGTGAGCAATGCATCTATTTTTTCGTCTAATTCAACAATGGGTTTTTCAAATTCAAGATGAATAAAAGACATAACTACCTCGGATTTAATGCGGTAAATAAAACAATAATTGGCAGTTTAGAAAAAAGATCAGTGTGTTGATAGAGAGGAATTTGATAAACACTATTATCAAAAATGGGATAATTAAACCTTACTACAAGATTAGCAAGAAAAAAGACAAGATCAAAAAGAGCTTTTTCTCTAACTTTAGGCTATACAGAAATTATTAAGTCATGTATTAATATACAGTGCGAATTTATTCATTTTTCACCCGTAAAAAATCGCAAAATTTATAAAACATCCCATAAAATACAAATAATTAGAATAAAGATAATATGTTCTCAAAAAAAACACGATCAACAACTGCACTGTTATTTTCATCACTTCTTCTTACAATAGGAAGAGGTGCGACATTACCATTTATGGCAATCTATTTATCGCGGGAGTATCAATTACCTGTTGATGATATTGGTATTGCCATGTCTATTGCATTAACAACTGGTATTTTTTTCAGCCTTGGCTTTGGGATGCTTGCTGATAAATTTGAGAAAAAACGTTATATGCTCCTCTCTATTATAACGTTTATCTTTGGATTTGCGGCAATACCTATTGTTCATAGTACTGTTTTAGTCGTTATTTTTTTCTCGATGATTAACTGCTCTTATTTAGTATTCTCAACCGTGTTAAAGGCCTATTTTTCTGAAACGTTGTCAGTTTCAGCAAAACCTAAAATATTTTCTCTAAACTATACCTTTATTAATATGGGGTGGACGGTTGGCCCACCTATTGGCACTTTATTATTAATGTATGGAACACAATTACCGTTTTGGCTTGCAGCTATTTCTGCCAGTGTTCCACTTTTTATGATCCAGTTATTTGTTCAACGTTCTAAAACAATAAATGTTGGTGAAGAAAATAGTGTGAAATGGGATCCAAAAATAATGCTAAAAGACAGAGCATTAAGTTGGTTTGTGCTCTCTACTTTTTTCGGTACATTAACATTTGGCTCTTTTGCTTCGTGTATTTCGCAATATATTTTAGTGGTTTACGATGCAAAATTAGCAGAATCTGTCATTGCGGTTGTATTACCAGTAAACGCTGCCATTGTTGTCTCGCTACAATATATTGTAGGTAAGCATGTTACAGCCGAAAGACTTCGTAAATTAATGACGCTTGGTACGCTATTTTTTATGATGGGTTTACTTGGGTTTATGTTTGCAGGCAACAATTTAATCTTTTGGGCGTTAGCTATCGCTGTATTTACCTTCGGTGAATTAATTTATGCACCTGGTGAGTATATGATGATTGATAACATTGCACCATTAGGGATGAAAGCTAGTTATTTTTCTGCACAATCACTCGGTTGGTTAGGTGCAGCACTTAATCCGCTTGCTAGTGGCTTTATTTTAACTGCATTTCCGCCAGCCTCTTTATTCGCTATTTTAATGGTAGTATCTGCATTAGCTTGGTTTTGTATGATCCAAGGTATGAATGTCCATAAAGAAAGAACAATTGCTCTTTAGTTTTAATCAATTTAGCGTACTAAAAAGACATCTTGGTGTCTTTTTTATGGGTTTTAGATAGAAATTTGATGAGTTATTAGTCTCTATTTTTTCTTTTCAAAGTTGAGTTATACGGTGAGTTAATGCTATTACCTTAATTAAATAAAAACACAACATACTCAAATTATTTTGATGTTCTTTTTAGAATAGTTTCAATGCTAATAGGGAAAAAGTCATTCACATCAACACCGACATTAATTGCATTTTTTCCTAAAACATCTAAACGTTTACGTTGAGTTGGATCTTTTTGTGAATTGTGCACATGACCATATAAATGAATAGCATCACGGAAAAAACCACCCCATTCTAATATAGGATAATGAAACATCACAATTTTTCGTTTTTTATAATCCAATTCAAAGTAGTCTTTCACCCATTCGAATACTGATGCGTCAAATTCCGGATCATCGAGAAATTTGTCATGATTTCCACGGATAAGGTACTTTTTACCATTTAACCGACGTAAAATTCGGTTGGCATCTTGCCCTGTTCCTCGATAGAGAAAATCACCTAAAATATAGATTTCGTCATGATCAGATACATAAGCGTTCCAATTATGGATTAATGTATCATTCATATGGCTTACACTATTGAAAGGACGATCACAAAGATTGAGGATATTTGAATGGCAAAAATGTGTATCAGAAGTAAAGTAAATCATAGTAAGTTCTTAATAATCAATAAAAATCTTAACCTTAAGAAAGTATTTTCCATCGGTCTGTATAGTGATATTTTTTCAACATAATTACCTCCTTTCGCTAGAAATAGAACAATAAGTACAATATCATCTGTTTTATTGTCGTTGATGTTGTTTACGGTAACCAGATAAAGAATGCCCCGTCTCTCTTTTGAAATATCGGCATAAATAAGAAGGATCATCAAAATGAAGTTTTATTGATATCTCATTTACTGAAAGTGAAGTGTGCATTAATAATGCTTTTATTTCAAGAATAACTTGACGATTAATCAACGTCTTAGGTGAATCATTAAAAAATTGTTTTGTTATTTGTGATAAATAAAACGGCGTAATATTAAGACAATTTGCATAAAAAGCAACTTCTCTATGCTTTAAACAATGTTTTCCAATTAATTCCCAAAATTGCCAACAAAGTTTTTCTTTGCGACTAAATTCTTTTTTAGCGATAGAGAAATATATTGGTATTGATTCTGTGATTGCAAAAAAGAGATTTTGTAGATGGTTTTTTAACATCAACTTTCGATGTTCAGAATAATGATTATCTATATATTTTAGTTGTTCTACCCATCTATTTAAGGCTTCTTTTTGTTCTTTTTGGGGGGAGCAAATGGGATTTTCATGGAGAAAAGCAAATAAAGTATTAGAAAGAGAGTAAGCAATTTCTGAGGCAAAAGATTTATCCAGAAAACAGTAAAATAAGCGGAAGTTTGCTGATTTTTGACGCAAAACCGCCATCATGTCATTACCTAAAATAAGAATGTCATTCGCTTTGATCGCCTGTTCTTGAAAACCAATATTGATTATAGCCCTTCCTTCTAAACAAATCATGACCACAATATAAGATAGTGGTAGAGGACAACTTATTTCATTCGTCATATTACTTTCACCCATTATGACATGTTGCGATGATGCATTAAGTTGTGACAAAACTTGACTCAACATAAATCAATTAACCTCTTTTAATTCTTACCTAGCTCATTTGCTGTTTTTATATTTGATGATATTGAACTTAATAACAAGTATTTCCTTCTATTTAGTTGTCAAAAGTACCGATTTTACCTTTTTTATGACATTCGTTTTTTAGTCGTTTTCTTTAGAATAAACACATCTTAAAGACGCAAGATAAACTGCAAAATATTTAAAAATTAAGAGAGCTTATTAAATGAAAACATTAAAAACGGAAAGACTTACATTACGCCCATGGAAACTTTCTGATGCGTCAAGTTTGTATCAATATGCAAAAGATGAACGAGTTGGGCCAATTGCAGGTTGGCCAATACATAAAAGTGTTGAAGAAAGTGCCGAAATTATTCGCACTATATTTATGCGTGATGAAGTTTATGCTGTTACGTTAATTGATGACGATCTTGCCATTGGCTTGGTTGGACTATCTTTTGCAAATGAGAGTAATTTCCTGATTGGGGATAATGATGCTGAAGTTTCTTATTGGATTGGTGTTCCTTTTTGGGGCAAAGGTTTAATACCAGAAGCCGTAAAAGAAATCAGTCGGCATAGTTTTGAAACATTGGAATTAGATAATTTATGGTGTGGCTATTTTGCTGATAATGAGAAATCACAAAAAACACAAGAAAAATGTGGATTTAAATTCCATCACGTTATTGAAGAACAGTACATGGAGTTTTTAGATGAAGTGAAAGTTGAAAATATTTGTCGCTTAACTAAAGATGAATGGATTGAAATCCAAGAACAGACCGATTAAAACAAAACACCAGATTGTGAAATTCATATTATCTGGTGTTTTTTAATATTAATACGGCAATTTAATTAAGCACTTGCTAATGCTTGGGATAAATCAGCAATTAAATCTTGAGGATTTTCAATACCAATAGATAAACGAATGGTAGTGTCTTGAATACCAATATTATGACGTAATGCTATCGGTACGCCAGAATGAGTTGTTGAGCCAGGATGGCAGGCTAAAGACTCTGTTCCTCCCAGACTAACTGCAAGTTTAAAAATTTTCATAGCATTAAGAAAACGGAAAGCTTCACTCTCTCCACCCACAATATCAAATGAGAATGTTGAACCCGCACCTGTACATTGTTTTGCAAATACGTGACCTTCAACCGAGTTTTTATCTGCAAAAGGCAAATAGTGAATAGCTTTTACTTTTTCATGATCACGCAGAAACTCTGCAACTAATAATGCATTCTGATTGGCCTTTTCCATTCTAATTTGTAACGTTTCTAATGAACGACCTAACATCCAGCAAGAATGCGGATCCAGTTGAGTCCCGATGGCTCCTCTTAATAATCTGATTTGATTAATAGTCTCACGAGAGCCCATTGCAGCACCTGCAACTAAATCTGAGTGCCCACCGACATATTTAGTTAAAGAATAGACTGAGATATCAGCACCTTGTTCTATCGGATGCTGATATAGAGGACCAAGTAGTGTGTTATCACAAACAATAATAGGACGATAACCTTGCGTTTTTTCTAATTGATCAGCAACGTTTTTTAATGCTTCAATATCTACTAATGAGTTAGTTGGGTTTGCAGGCGTTTCTGCAAAAATAACAGATACACGCCCTTTTTGACTGGCTTTCTCTGCTTGTTTTTGAATAAGTGAAAGATTTAATCCGTCAGTAAATGCCGTTGCTTGAATACCAAATTTAGCCAGTGTTTTGGCAATTAATGTCTCAGTTCCGCCATAAAGTGGCTGTGAGTGTAAAATAACATCACCAGGTTGCGTTAATGCCATTAATGTTGTGGTAATTGCAGACATTCCTGATGAAAATAATACACAAGATTGCGTATTTTCATAAACAGCCAATCTGTCTTCAACAATTTCACTATTAGGTTGATTAAAACGAGAATAAACTAAACCTGCTTTTTCACCTTCTGGTAAAGGCTTTCTTCCGCTCACTGTATCAAAGAAAGCTTTGCCTTCTTCTGCACTTTTAAAAATAAAGGTCGATGTTAAAAACACAGGTGGTTTTACTGAACCTTCAGAAAGTAATGGATCATAGCCATAACTCATCATAAGTGTTTCAGGTGATAGCTTATGTTCACCGATATATTGTTTTTTTAGTTGAGAGTCAGCCATTTTTTTATTTCTTCTGTGGAATGGAGGATGAGTTATCATACTGAAAAAAATTCATGTTGTTAGAATGTTTTATAAAGTATAAAAACTAGCAGTTATATAAAAATAGCGAAATTAGGAATAAAAACTTAAAGATAAAAAGAATTCTCTCTATCTTTAAGTTAAGACGTTACCATGCTCTTAGTGCATCACCTTTATACATTTCTTTAAACTTCAACTCGATTTGTCGTGAGTGAAGCACTGAAATCAACTTCTTTATATTTTCATCATCTTTGTTATCTTCACGGGTCACGATAACATTGGCATAAGGTGAGTTTTTATTTTCTAGAATTAATCCATCTCGAGTTGCAATTAACCCAATTTGAGACGAAAAATTATTATTAATAATGGCTATTGTGACTGCTGGATCATTTAGTGCTTCAGTGAGCTGTGGCGTATCGACTTCAATAAACTTAATTTCTTTGGGGTTATAGATAATGTCGTCTACTGTTGGGGTGAAACCTACGCCCTCATTGAGAGTAATAAGATGGTTTTCTGCTAATAATAGAAGTGCTCGGCCTCTCATACTAGCTTCATTTGAGATAGCAACAAGAGATCCTAATTGTAACTCATTTATATCGCTAATTTTTTTAGAGTATGCAGCTAAAGGAAAAATATAGGTTTTACCCGCGATATGAAATTTATAACCATTTTCTTTCATTTGTGTTTGAAGGTAAGGAATGGATTGGAATGCATTCGCATCAACTTCTTTATTATTTAATGCCTTATTAGGAAGTACATAGTCATTAAAAGCGACAACTTCAACGTCTAACCCTTCTGTTAATTTCGCTAAACGAATAACTTCATCCCAAATCACTTGATCAGGCCCTGTATTAATTGCCACTTTTACTTTATGCGTATCTTCTTGTGTACAAGATACAGTAAATAATGATATTGAGGCTAGAAGTAAACCTGTAATAATTTCCTTCATATCTCCCTCTAAAACAAACTTTGATAAAACAGTGCCATAAAAATTATTTTGATTAAGAATCATCCTAACAATAGATTAATAACAAGGAATAAGAAATGATACAAGTCCCAAATGCATATAAAGAAAAGAATATTGCTTATATTTTTACAATACATTGTTTTATAAAATAAAAAAATAACACATCATAATATGATGTGTTTGCAATTTAATTTGTAAATTTATTCATTAATGATTTTGTTTATACAATTATCAGAATATGCATCTTCTACGCTGAGATAGGCTGATTCAGTTACACAATAAGTATTAAATTGCCATTTAAACTGAGTTTCATCACTTTTTTTATTTTCTGAAATAGAATGGCTTGAAAAGCGAACTGGAGTGGGTTTTTGTAGATTGTTTCCTATCTTTTCAGCACTTAACAATATAATGTGTGTTTTTTTCTCAATAAATTTGAAATCAGAGATGGTGATATTTGTACCTTTAATCTTATTGTTAAAAAGACTCAAAGCGTTAGCATAGATAGACGGAACAATATAAACCTTTTGATCACTTCCTTTGATATAAACAGTTGTCATATCAACAGATGTTGAATCATCAAATGATCGTCTAGATTTAACAACAACATCAGGAATACCATCACCATTAAAATCGATAAGATTTACGCCATATTCGAGTTTAATATCTGATGATACTGAAGCAAATGGTAGCGATAAAAAAAGTAATCCTAGCCCAAGTTTTAATATCTTATTCATTATATTCTGTTCTTTTTTGCTTGTTACTTGCGCATCAGACTACTTTGTGATAATGATTAGTCAAGATTTTTTATGTTTCAAAATAATACAGAATTTACATTTTCACCATTTATAAAATATTTTTATGACGATCACTATATTTATTTAACCATTATAAAAAGAAGATATTTTTAATATATGTTTTTTTAGGTTTAATGTTTCCAGTTAATATAGAGCAATGTAATTTTTAAGATCACTAATTCTTTCTGTTGTTTTATCTTTTAAACAACTGCTATACACCATTGGTGCTAAACTACCACCTTGATAATAATCAGCTTCATATTGGCAAGAGAGATCTCTAAAATTAATCCAAACCAACTGAGCTTGTTTAAGTTGATCTTTTCGAACACCTTCTAACTTAGCATAATATTGCTGATAAATATGGTTAAGCTCTTCATCTTTCTGCTGAAAATCTTGATATACACATTGGTTAATTTCAGTTTGAGTCGCAGCATTTCGACAATCAAAATTATCTGCTTGTAAATGTATAGACCAAAATAGTATACCGCCAGATATTGTACCGAATAGGATAAGTTTTTTCATCGCACCGTCCATTTTTTGATTAAAAACATAGTTTTAGAAAATAAAAAATAAGTTCTTTATCATTTTAACAAAGTTTTTATATGGCAATTAAGTAAAGACAAGGAAAAATAACTCTATTATTGGATAATAAGTATTAACGCTGAATAACCATGTTAATACTTTTAAATATTTATGTTTTTTAGAAATAAATATCGTTTGCAAAAAAAATTAAGCAAAATGTTTGATTATCATGATTCGTAGTCAGCATTCTGATTTTGAATTGAATACATCAACAATAACACCAATTAGCTTTTCTTCTAAAATAGGCACATTATCTGGAACATTGATTTTATCTAATCAGAACTATCAAGGACGAGATAGTTATTCCCTTGATGCTCTATCCCTACTTGATGAATATTTATTTTTTGAGAGCCAAAAGTGAGTGCTTTGCGTACTTCTTTAAACGTAATAACGTTAAAGCCTGCTAATACGCGATGATAAAAATTACAGGTTATCTGAATACCAGCAACAGTTAATACTAAATTGATTGAGATATGTAATTTTTATCAAGCACCCACTTTTTATACATCAATTAAAGTTCACACTTCGTTTTTAAAACAGCCGTTTTTCTATGGTGGTCTAGTGCTAACTCAATTAATTTAGTAATTAATGATTGATAGCCTAAACCTGCACTCTGCCATAATTTAGGATACATGCTGATATTAGTAAAACCAGGCAGTGTGTTTATTTCATTAATCACAACACGATTATCTTGTGTTAAGAACACATCTACACGAGCCATACCTAAGCAATTAAGAACACGGTATGCTTTTAAGGCAACTTGGCGAATATGCAAACTTGTGTTTTCATCCATTACTGCAGGAACAACAACTTTAGCACCATCTTCATCAATATATTTTGTGTTATAGGCATAGAAAGCATCGTTTAATACGATTTCACCACAAGGACTAACCTCTGGATCTTCATTACCCAAAACAGCACACTCTATTTCACGACCTACAATAGCACTTTCAACAATTACTTTAAGATCGTATTCAAAAGCCATTTCTAATGCAGCGTTGAATTCTTCTTCATTATTAACTTTGCTAATTCCTACTGAAGAGCCTAGGTTCGCAGGTTTAATAAATAAAGGAAGTCCTAATTGACGCACCATTTCATTGTAATGAATATCATTAATTTGATGTGCCATAATGGTAATAAATGGTGCAACCGCTAATCCTGCACCATCAAGTAGACGTTTAGTAATATCTTTATCCATACAAGCTGCTGAACTCATGATATTAGGCCCCACATAAGGCATATCAATCATGTGTAATAAGCCTTGGAGTGTCCCATCTTCACCGTATGCACCATGGACAATTGGGAATACCACGTCGATTTGAGGTAATGCCTGACCATCTTCAAGTGAAATAAATTGTTTTTTTACACTACCTGGAATAATAGCAACTGCCCTTAAAGGTTTACTTAATGAAATAGTTTTAGGATTATCGCTATTTAGTAAATAATCAGTTTCTGAATATTCATGCCACTGACCTTGTTCATTAATACCGATTAAGCAAAGGTCGAATTTCGTTCGATCTAATTCATTAATAATATTTTTTGCTGACTGTAATGAAACTTGATGTTCTGTGGATTTACCACCAAAAATAATAGCGACTCTTAATTTACTCATTTTCTAACCTTTTATAGGACAGCTATAGCGAATAGGTAGCAATATATCATGATAAAAACCCCCAATGTAGGTAGATAGTTCTTATCTGAGAAAAATTACGATAAAATGATGAAATTCTATGATTTAGAGTGTTAAAACGTCACTATTTCAAGATATAGTGATGCAATAACAAGATCAATTCTATTGGTGTAAGGTAAACACCATGGCTGATGTAAACCAACCGAAATGAAAATTACACTTAAGATAATTTAAGAAGATTTTGCTTAAGCAAAAAGGATCACGATGCGATCCTTTCTTTGTTCTTATTTTATTAGCTGATATTCAATAAGATATAAAGATTGTGTCGTCGGATAAATATCTTTAATAAGCGCTTTCAATACTGGGAGTGTCATGCCTTCCTGTTGCGCGTGATACTCATTGATTTCGTCATAACGTAAAGGTGATACCGTTATGATTTTCAATTTTCCATAATAAGTACGATGTTCATTAGCAAATAATTCAACAATGCTTCCTGGCTTGTAATTACTTTCACTCTCATCTCGGATAGTAATCACTTTTTTTTCTTCAAGAATAGAAGGAATTAAACGCTCGAAAAAAGTAATTTCTGTTGGTATTGCCGACATAATATTGACTCATAAAATTATTGATAATCTGCTGATTATCTTATCATGCAATAATGACTTATTATTCTTTTTTGCCAAAATTAGGGTTATTCAACGCCTCTGTCTGAAGCAACTTAGCTTTGCGCTCAATTCCCCAACGATAACCTGATAATTCACCATTTTGTCGAATAACACGATGACACGGAATAGCAACTGCTAACTTATTAGCCGCACAGGCATTAGCGACAGCACGATATGCCTTAGGCGCCCCAATTTTATCGGCAATTTCCTGGTAAGTCATCGTGCTTCCAAAAGGAATATCTAATAATGCCCGCCAAACTTTCTGTTGAAATACAGTACCTTGGATATCAAGAGGTAAAGATAAGGGTTGTTTGGGTAACTCAATAAAGCCGATAACTTGTGCAATGACTTGCTCAAATTCTTCATTCGCACCAATTAATTCAGCCAGAGGGAATTGTTTTTGTAAATCGTCTAATAGCAACGCCGCATCATCACCTAACATAATGGCACAAATCCCCTTTTCACTTTGCGCCACAAGAATACTTCCTAAAGAACACTGCGCGATAGCAAAAAAGATAGCAATATTCTTGCCCCCTGTACGCCAATTCGTTGGTGTCATACCTAATATTGCTTTTGCATTTTCATAGAAACGACTATTAGCATTGAAGCCAGATTGATAAATCGCATCTGTAATACTGCCATCTTGAACTAACGCCTTTTTTATTAATTTTTGACGATAAGCATTAGCATAATCTTTTGGAGTGATCCCCATCGTTGATTTAAATAAGCGATGGAAATGATATGGGCTTGCCATCACATGCTCTGCTATACTGGTTAGCGACACGTCACCGTTATTTTTTTCAATAAAACGGCAGGCTTGCTCAATAAGTTGATTATGTTTATTTTCCATTATGGTAGTCCTTTAAATGCAGAATTATAGCTATTAGTAACAAAATATAATGAATAAAGAACTCCGTTTATTGCTCAATTACTCTGGTTCTTTAGATAATGCCCATAGATAAAGCGATGCCGTAGAACCATAGGGTGAATAGCGTTTTCGATAGCGTGCAAAGCGTACTTTATCTAATGTTTTATGACGATAAAGACGCATAATTCCACGTTGAATAGCTAAATCTCCCCAACTTAAAATATCTGGTCGATTAAGCGAAGAGATTAATAGCATTTCTGCAGTCCAAACCCCAATACCTTTTAATTGAATTAAAGTATCGATAACTTCTTTATCTGTCATATCAGGAATTTTATTTAGATTTAGTTTTTCTGAAATAACTGCGTCCGCAATACCGATAATATAACCGGCTTTGCGCATAGTCATTCCACACTGCTGTATCTCTTGTTCTGATAATTTTGCAATACGTTCTGGTGTGTAAATTCCCTCACATAATTTGAGTAATCGTAGATTAACGGTTTCGGCAGCAGAAACTGAAATTTGTTGTTCAATAATGTTTTTAATTAATGCTGTAAATAAATCAGGAGTAAGAGGCCGTTTAATATCCCCTATTCTTTCAATAAGCGCGGCTAAACGCTTATCACGATTTTTTAAAGTATTTATCTCTTTCTCGCCATACTGAAAATACATAACTATCTCATATTAAAATATACTAGATGACAGTATAACTTGAAAAATAAGGTATTATGCACTCCATTTCTTGCTTTTTTTATTTTCATGTCATTAATAATAATTATAGAAAAATCACAATTAAAAACAATGAAATTAAATATTTATAAATTTATCTAATTTAAAAAAACATTCTATACTTCATTCTAAATACTTATTTTTATAAACCAATATGTATTATATAATGGAGATTAATATCATGAGTAATAGTTTAGATTTAAATAATAAGTCAGCAGCATTAGAATTAATGAAAAAATCTATGTGCTTTACTATTCCTGCCGCTTTAAGAGTTGCAGCTAAATTAAAAATTGCTGATTTATTAAAAGAAGGACCTAAAGATATAAATGAACTTGCAAAAAAAACGAATTCAATTCCCTATGTTCTAAATAGAATATTAAGAATGTTAGCATCTGAAAGTATATTTTATGAATCGGAAGGCTCTCGCTATTCTCTTGCTCCAGCAGGACAGTTTTTATTAAGCGATCATAAATATAGCTTACGTGATGCCGTGCTAATGTTAACAAATGAAACGTTATGGCGCCCAGTAGGTGATGTCATTGAGTCTGTTCAAGGTAATCCCGCTTTTGAAAATCTATATGGCATGTCTTTTTATCAATATTGGCAAGATAATGTAAGAAAAGATCATGATTTTCAAGCGGGTATGAGCTCACTATCAAAAATAGAAAATTATTTTATTATTAAGCATTATAATTTTCCAGAGAATAAAACAGTGACAGACATTGCTGGAGGATTAGGTGGATTATTATTAGAAGTCTTAAAGAATAATCCGACGTTAAAAGGACAGTTGTTTGATCGCCAGCATGTGTTAGAAAGAACGAAATTAGTTGAATTAGGTGATGATAGTCGATGGAAATTAATACCTGGTGATCTATTTGGAGATTATCCTGAATCTGATATCTATTTAATTAAATATATTATCCATGATTGGGATAATGACAGTGTTATTAAAATATTTAAAAACTTCCGTAAAGCTATGAAGAAAGATTCAAAAGTGCTTATTATTGAACCTGTTATTTTTAAGAAGAATATACCTGATGTTGCTAAGTATATGGATGTTCTTTGCATGAGTGCATTCCCAGAATCAGGTGAGCGTACAGAAGATGAATTTATAGCTTTATTGGATAAAGCAGATTTAAAAATAAATAATGTGATAAAGACAGAAACATATAACTCAATATTAGAGGTTGTTATTAAATAATCTATTGAGATGGTCATTTGTTTGTATTAAAAAAAGCCACTTTAGGAAGTGGCTTTTTAAATAAAATTATGCAGTTAATGCCAGTTTTGCACCAAAAAGTAAGAATACGGCACCAATACAACTATTTGATAATGAAGCTAACCGTTTGTTATGTTTTACTTTATTGGTAATTGCAACACCGCCAAAAATAAGGACTGATAAATAAAGCATACTGCATATTTCTAAAATAACACCTAATACAAAGAATGGTATACCTGCATTTTCATACTTAGGATCGATAAACTGAATAAAGAAAGAAACATAAAAAATGATCATTTTTGGGTTAAGCATGCTCAAAAATAACGCCTTAACATAAAGACCATCTTTTGCTTTTACTGTAACTTCAGTAACTTGCTCTGGTGTCTCATTTTTCTTTTGAAACGTTGTATATAACGTTTTTAATCCTAAATAGGTTAAGTAAAGAGCACCTGCATACTTAATAATAATAAAGAAAACGGGTGAAGTCTTGACTAATGAAGCAACCCCCAAAAATGCCAAAAAGATTAATAATGCATCACCCGTAAAAACACCAAGAGCGGCTTTATACCCCCCTTTTACGCCATGCTTCGCACTGGAAGTAAGAACGAAAATCGAGTTTGGACCTGGTACTAAGGTAATAAAAATAACGCCTAAAAGGTATGTCCAAATATTTGAAATACCGATACTTTCTAACATACGACGCCTTTGTCAAAAAAATAACATGCTGAATATGTGAGCCATCATATCCATAATAATATTTTTGTAAAACAATAATCTTCATAATTAATAAAGATAAGTTAATTACTCCACATTTTGATATAAAAAGCAGTTTATACCTCTTTCTTTATTTTATTTTTTAGAGTTAAAAACCAGTTTAAACATGCGTTATAGTATGATACTGAAATTAAATTTTATACAGATTTAATAATCACCTAAAAACTAATACATAGAATTATAATCTGTATTTTTGGTTATCTTTGGATGTAATATTCTATTGTTTGTTTTTTGTTATAGTTTATTATTCTTTTTGTGATCTTGAACCTATTTACTACTTTTAAAACCCAAACAATCTCACCTATTACATTGATAATAGTGATAAACATCACCCTGAACGTATTGTATGCCATGTATAAACGATTTTTTATGATAATTTTATGCAAACAGGTAAACTAACAATAAAACAGTTAGTGAAAGGTCTATGCCTAAAGATCAAATGCTAATTATTGGAGAAATATCTCCTTATCTGAGGGGATATATTGTTACTATGCACGCTATCGTGACATTGTCACCTTTATTTTACAAATGCGTTGAACAACACGCATTTACAAAAAGCGGAACCTTTATTAACGCCATATCGCGTATCACGACTCAGCTAGAGAACCATTATGGATGCACAACTGTATAAAGAATTTAAAATAGTAGAAAAAGCTTTTTGGTCAGAAATTTGTGAAAATAATATTCGTATTGGTGATCATACTCATTGCTTTATGACACCTATGGATGCTGCCATTTTTAACTTTATTTATCTACGCCAAGGCGCAACAGAAAGCTCATTTCAGCAAGCCAGCATCCTTTTTACTTCACAGAAAAAAGACCATATTTTGGTATTACCAGAGGCATTATTACCTGAATTTGAAGGAATAATAAAAAATGCAGGTTATACTGGTGATGGTATGACAACAGCAATGTATTTAACATTATCGGAAGCAATATTCCCGTCTTATAGTAATAATCCTTGCGATATTATTTTAACCAATCACAATCTTGAGCAGTGGGCGCGCCCATTAAAAACAGCGTTTCCAGTGGGAGATGATAGTGATGATACGATTGTTAATGAATATATTCGCTATCACCAGAAAGCATTAGATAATGGTGCCACTATTTTCCATTATGCTTTATTAGTTGAAGGTCAACCTGTATCGTCATTAACGCTAACATTACATGATAAATTAGCGCGATTTGACGATATTGGAACCGATATTGCTTATCAAGGCAATGGTTATGCAACTCATTTGATTAAGCATGTGTTAGAGTTTTGTCGTGAGCAAGGTGTAGAACGCTGCTTTTTAGATGCATCAGCAGATGGTTTGGCACTCTATCGTAAATTTGGTTTTAAACCACTCTTTAACTATTTAAGCTTTATTAACAAATAATTTCATAAGAAGGTTCAATCACTCTATTGAGCCTTCTTTTTTAATGCACAAATTTACTTATAAAATACTACACATCTTACTTAACAATATAAAAATTTAACTAATTGATAATTCCATTAATAAACAGTGAACTACCTGCAAAGATCAACATGGCATCCAATAACCATTGAAAAAGTCTTGGTGTTAGTTTTAATACCAGTTTCTTGCCAAGATAATTTCCTACTGTTAAGCCACAACCTACTAATACCCCGCTAATTAAGATAAAGCTATTAACTGCACCAAGTTGGCTAAATGTCAGGGCTTTGGTGAGATAGATAACAAATGAGGCAGCAGCTTCAGTCGCAAGTAATGGTCCTAATGTTAGACCATATGCCGAGAATATAGGGATCGTTAATGGTCCTGTGGAAAACACCACTCCCGTTAAATAGCCGATAACAGCACCAGCCATAATAACTTGGTAGGTTTTCATTTGGATTTGATATTTGCGTAGTAAGTGGAGCACGGGGATCATCAAAATGAAGAACAGCCCCATCCCGATATTGAGCCATTTTTCAGACATAACCCATAATGTATTGGCTCCTAAAATAACCGCAGGAATACCAAGTAATAAATAATAAAAAAGTGGCTTAAAACGGATACTATGACGCCATAAGTAAATGCGAGACAAATTTCCCATTACTGAAGCTAATGCCATGATAGGTACGGCTTCCTTGGCACCAAATACATAAGTCAAAGCAGGTATTAATAAAATAGAAGATCCCGTTCCCACAACGCCACTGATTAAGCCAGACAAGATTGCCAATAAAATAACTGCGATAAAACTCATTATCATCCTTAAAGTTCAATAAGTTAAAGACGCTGTATCATACCTATCTTCTTTATTTTTACCTGTGATAAAATGTCACGGTATTGTGAGTTTTAATCAGATAGTCGCTTTATTTATGATAAATAAACCATAATGAGAAATTATGATGAGAAATCTTCCTCCACTGCCTTCATTGCGTGCTTTCTTAGTCGCTTGTCATAGCCAAAGTTATACTGAAGCCGCACAAACATTATGTGTCACTCATGGAGCGATCAGTCGCCATATCCAAGTTATAGAAAAATGGTTTGGTGTCACTTTATTCAATAAACAAGGTTTACGTCGAGTCCCCACTCCTTATGCATTGACACTGGCGCAAGAGTTAAGTGACGTTTTTGATAAATTAAATGATATTGGTTTTCGTTATGGTAATGGTGGAAAAAACGATATTTTAAATATCAGTGTTCCTACAACACTTTGTTTAAAATGGCTTATTCCGCGAATGGAGGATTTTTATCTTCAATACCCTAATGCAAATATCCAAATTGCCTCTGCAAATAGTGAACGATTTCATTTAATTAGTCATGATGATCTGATTATTCGCCCTCAACCTCAGCAACAAGAGTATTCATCTGTTGTTTTTTTAGAGGATAAGCATTGTTTAATTGCTTCTGAAAAACTCTTAAGACGTTACAGTGTCACTAAATTTGAAGATGTTTTTGACTGTCCTGTTATCGATACGCTTACTCGTCCTGGTCATTGGCAGCAATGGTTAATGGCGACCCACCTTAATACACAACGCTCATTCTTACGTCACTATCGCTTTGATCACTTTCATATTTCTCTTCAAGCCATTATTGAAGGATTAGGTCTAGGCATTGGTCCTGTTTCTATTTTATCGAATGAAATAAATAACGGTACTTTAAAAGTATTATTTCCTGATATCCAAATTGCACCAATAAGTTACTACGCTTTAACACCATTAGGAGTACAAAAAAACAAAACACATCTTGATTTTGAACAATGGCTCACCCAACAAAAAAGTTAATCATTATTAATGAAATAATTGATTTTTTTTCATAAAAATGGCGATTTAAATCCTATTAATGACACTTTTTAGAACTATCCACCAGCCAATTTATTAAAAATACCTAATGATAACTTCTTTTTTATGAATATCTGAAAAAGCTAATTGTGCTATTTTTATAATTCATACCCCCTCTCTACCAAATACATTAAAATTGTTTTAATTCAATTAAGTAAATTCAATAAATAAGAAAATTAACCTATATAAATTATTTTAATTTTAAATAATCGGTTATAGACACTTATTGTTTAACTTAAATTAACGTTCTATGCTGATATATAAATATAAGTTTTATTAATTTATTTGCTGACAACGAAGGACGATAAGATGTCTGTAGCTGTGACCAAAAAATCAGTAGAAAAACTAATTAATGGATATGAGCCTGATCCTTTTGCACTTCTTGGTATGCATGAAACATCAGTTGGCTTAGAGGTTCGTGCTTTTTTACCAGATGCAGTTGCAGTTAGTGTTATTGATAGAAAGAATGGACGAAAAGTCGCAACACTAGAGCGTATACACCCCAGTGGTTTTTTTTGTGGCGCGATCCCTCGACGTAAACGTCGTTTTAGTTACTGTTTAGATATAACGTGGGAAAATGCACAAGGTGTTGTTGATGATCCCTATCAATTTGGCATTTTATTGCAAGAAATGGATATTTGGTTTTTAGCTCAAGGCCATCACTCCCGCCCTTATCAATGTTTAGGCGCTCACCCTGCCAAATTGGGTGATATTGATGGTATTACTTTTGCTGTATGGGCACCCAACGCAAAAAGCGTAAGCGTTGTAGGCGATTTTTCATTCTGGGATGAACGACGTTTTCCAATGCGACTACGTCGTGAAAGTGGAATGTGGGAGCTTTTCCTTCCCCAAGCGCATCTTGGGGATTGCTATAAATATTCTATCCTTGATGCGAATGGTGAACGTCGTTTAAAAGCAGATCCTTATGCTTTTGAAACACAAATACGCCCTGAAACTGCCTCAATTATCAATACATTACCCCCCATCAAACCAATGCCATTATCGCGTCAGCAGGCGAATCAACGTAATGCACCTATCTCTATTTATGAAGTTCATCTAGGGTCATGGCGCCGACACACTGACGATCAAAGTTGGTTAAGTTATCGTGAACTAGCCGAACAGTTAATTCCCTACGTTAAAGAAATGGGCTTTACCCATATCGAACTATTGCCCATTAATGAGCACCCCTTCGATGGCTCATGGGGATATCAACCGTTAGGGTTATATTCACCAACTCGTCGCTTTGGTTCACCTATGGATTTTCGTGATTTTATCGAAGCAGCTCATCAGGCTGAAATTAATGTCATTTTAGATTGGGTTCCTGGTCATTTTCCCGAAGATGATTATGGTTTACGTAATTTTGATGGCACATCACTCTATGAATATGCAGATAGACGTGAAGGTTTTCATCCCGATTGGAATACGTTGATTTATAACTATGGACGCAATGAAGTACTGAATTACCTTTCAGGCAATTTATTGTATTGGCATGAACACTTTGCGCTAGATGGCTTTCGTTTCGATGCTGTTGCCTCAATGCTTTATCGTGACTATAGCCGAAAAGAAGGTGAATGGATCCCAAATAAACACGGTGGACGGGAAAACTTAGAAGCCATTGATTTTATTCGTCATACCAACAAGTTATTAGGTGCAACTTGTCCGGGTACGATCACAATTGCAGAAGAATCAACTGATTTCCCAGGTGTTACCTTACCGCCTGATGCTGGTGGCTTAGGTTTTAATTACAAATGGAATATGGGTTGGATGCATGACACGTTAGCTTATATGCAACGTGATCCTATTTATCGTAAATACCACCATAATCAAATGACCTTTGGCATGCTCTATGCCTATAACGAAAACTTTATTTTGCCTCTTTCTCACGACGAATTTGTGTATGGCAAAGGCTCATTGATTGGTCGCATGGTTGGCGATGATTGGCAAAAATTTGCCAATTTACGTGCCTATCTCGGCTTTATGTGGGCTTATCCTGGCAAAAAATTACTCTTTATGGGGTGTGAGTTTGCACAATGGCATGAATGGAACCATGACAGTAGCTTAGATTGGCATCTTCTTGAAGAGCCAAATAGTCCGCATCAAGGTATTCAACATTTTGTGCGAGATTTGAATCTTTCCTACCGAGCTAATGCTCCGCTTTATGAATGTGATTTTGAGCGCGAAGGCTTTGAGTGGCTTACCGTTGATGATCGCGATAACTCTGTTTTTGCTTTTTGTCGTAAAGATACACAAGACAATGAAGTCATTGTCATCAGTAATTTCACGCCTGTTGTGCATCACAATTACGTTGTTGGTGTAAATAAAGCAGGTACATATCGGGAAATTCTCAACAGTGATTCTGAGTTTTATAACGGCAGTAACGTAGGAAACTTAGGTGAAATAGAAACAACCGCAAGTGAATTTAATGGCAAACCTTATTCATTGTCATTGTCGCTGCCTCCGCTTGCGACACTGTATTTAAGATTGAAGGATTAATATGTCTTTAGATTATGGGCGTCCTTTTCCTATGGGGAGTCATTATGATGGCTATGGCGTAAATTTCACACTCTTTAGTGAAAACGCCACTAAAGTCATTCTTTGTCTGTTTGATAAAGCAGGCAAAGAGATCCGCTACCCATTACCGGGTAAAACAGGCGCAATTTGGCATGGATATTTGCCCGGTGCTGGACCTGGGTTACATTATGGTTATCGTGTAGAAGGCGAATGGAACCCTGATCAAGGATTGTTCTATCAACCTCAGCAGCTATTATTAGATCCTTATGCAAAACAAGTGACAGGTATTGTTGACAATACATTACCTTACACCTCTCCTGTTTTTAATGCATTAGAGCATGATGATAGTGCGATTACACCTAAAGCAGTTATTACGGATGATAGCGGTTGCTTTTGCCATTTTTATAAAGAAAAAGGCACTTATCAGCGATTAAATACGCCATGGTCAGAAACTATTATTTACGAAGGACATGTAAAAGGACTGACAAAACTGCATCCTGAAATACCCGAAAATTTACAGGGTACTTATGCAGCATTAGGGCATCCTGCTTTTATTTCACATCTGAAAAAACTAGGTATTACGGCATTAGAATTGCTGCCTATTCAATATCATTTAACAGAGCCACATCTTCATAAAATTGGTTTAAAAAACTATTGGGGCTATAACGTATTAGCGCCTTTCGCTTTATCGACTCAATATTATTCTAATTTAGGTCGGAATATTATTGATGAATTTCGGGAAGCCGTAAGATGCTTACATAAAGCCAATATTGAGGTGATTTTAGATGTGGTATTTAACCATACTGCGGAATTAAGTGATCAATTTGAAGGTTATATTGTTTCGCAACGTGGTATTGATAACCAAAGCTATTATTGGCTAAACGACGAAAACAAAGCTCAAAATTGGACGGGTTGTGGTAATACACTCAATTTAAACCGCCCTGAAACGGTGCAATGGGTGATGGATTGCCTACGCTATTGGGTGACAGAATTTCATATTGATGGTTTTCGTTTTGATTTAGCGACAAGTCTTGGTCGAGTCCCTTATTTTGATACTCAATCACCACTACTAACAGCGATACGGCAAGATCCGCTGTTATCTCGTATTAAACTTATTGCGGAGCCTTGGGATTTAGGCTCTGATGGTTATCAAGTTGGTAATTTTCCTGTTCCATTTACAGAATGGAATGATAGCTATCGCGATGTTATTCGTCGTTTTTGGTTGTGGCGTGACGTCTCTATTGCGACATTTGCAGACAATATTACGGGCTCTGCAAAGTTATACCATAAAAACGGTCGGCCTCCCTATTCTAGTATCAATATGATAACGAGCCATGATGGCTTTACACTGCGAGATTTAGTGAGTTATCAGAATAAACATAACGAGGAGAATGGTGAATCAAACTTAGATGGGCATAACACCAATTATAGTGTGAATTTTGGTGAAGAAGGTTTGATAGTTAACGAAAAAACAAATCAACACAGATTGCTTGCAACAAGGAATATGCTGGCAACTTTACTGTTTTCTAGAGGAACACCTCATTTACTCGCTGGTGATGAAGTGGGTAATACGCAATATGGTAATAACAATGCTTATTGTCAGGATAATAAAGTCAGTTGGATCAAATGGTTTAAACGGCCTTACAACTTAACTGATTACATTCACCATCTCATTAAATTACGTCACCAAATTACACCTTTAAGTTCGCTTAAATGGTGGGAGGAAGATAGCCAAAATATTATTTGGTTAAATCAGAATGCTCAACCTATGAGCCATGAAGATTGGCAACAACTTCCCCCATCACCATTACAACTTCTTTTCGCTGAACAATGGATCTTAATGTTTAACCCATTAAGAAACAGCATAGTTTTTTCTTTACCTGAAGGGTATTGGTCTTGCTTGCTTGATACGACTAGCTGGCCTGATTGTCATCCGGCTCAATTTGAACATTGTGAAGTACAACCTAACAGTATCACTCTTTGGCGAAAGCGTGTTTTTTATACTCAGTCTTCTACTAAAAAATTACCCATTATTTCCTCCCAGATTAAGTGATTTGATTGGAGTGCTATAACTATGATGACTACAGAACAAGGCCAAAAATTAATGTTGGCACAACAACTCCCTAAAGAGGCAATTGCACTCGTTTTAGCGGGAGGTCGTGGTACGCGTTTAAAAGCATTGACTTCAAAACGTGCAAAACCGGCGGTTTTCTTTGGTGGAAAATTTCGAATTATCGATTTTACGTTATCAAATTGTCTTAACTCTGGGATCCGTCGTATTGGTGTAATCACCCAATATCAATCGCACTCGCTGGTTCAACATATTCAGCGTGGTTGGTCATTCTTCAATGAAGATATGAATGAGTTCGTTGATTTATTACCCGCCCAGCAACGCCGTAATACTGAACATTGGTATATGGGTACAGCTGATGCTATCTATCAAAATCTCGATATTCTTCGTAACTACCAAGCAAAATATGTCGTGATTTTAGCTGGCGACCATATTTATAAAATGAACTATGCGCGTTTATTGCTTGATCATGTTGAACACAAATCAAAATTCACTGTAGCTTGTATTCGTGTTCCTAAAAAAAATGCATTCCAATTTGGTATTATGGATATCGATGGAAATCGTAGAGTGCTTAATTTCTTAGAAAAACCATCAAACCCGCCTTGTATTCCGAATGATCCTGAACACTCATTAGCAAGTATGGGCATTTATGTGGTTGATAGAGATTACCTTTTTGATTTATTAGAAGAAGATAGCCGTGATCCAAATTCACACCATGACTTTGGCCAAGATATTATTCCTAAAATCACGAAACGTGGTGATGTTCTTGCGCACCCTTTTGAACTCTCTTGTGTCAACTCAGACCCTTCAGTTCCTCCCTACTGGCGCGATGTAGGAACCATTGAAGCATATTGGTCTGCTAACCTCGATTTAGTTTCTGTAACACCAGAGCTTGATATGTACGCAAAAGATTGGCCAATCCGCACCTTTATAACCTCTTTACCGCCAGCCAAGTTTGTTCAAGATAATCATGATGAACATGGACAAATGATGAACTCGCTGATTGCTGACGGTTGTATTATCAATGGTTCAACGCTCTATTCATCTGTTCTATTTCCATTAGTTCGCGTTGAATCTTTCTGCCACATTGAAGATTCTGTCATTTTACCTGATGTGACAGTGAACCATCATTGCTATTTAAAACGCTGCATTATTGAACGTAGCTGTACAATTCCAGAAGGTACAGTTATTGGGATGAATGCTGAAGAAGATTCTGCACGTTTCCACCGCACTGAAGAAGGTATCGTGCTTGTAACAAGAGAAATGCTGGAGCAATTAGCACGTAAAGAAAAAGAAAATCCAATAGAAAAAAGTGCAGAACAAAAACTTCAAAATGAGGAGGCATTTTCGTGAATGTCCTTCACTGTTGTTCTGAATTATTCCCTCTGCTAAAAACAGGGGGATTAGCCGATGTTATGGGCTCTTTGCCTTTAGCGCAGAAAAGGATCGGTTTAGATGCACGGGTTGTTATTCCAGCATATCCTGCTATCAAAGATAATATTCCCGAACTCAAATTAGTAACTAATATCGATACATTTGCAGGTAATATTTCTCTGCTTTACGGACAATACCGAGGCGTTGATATTTATCTTATTGATGCACCTCATCTTTATCAACGTACAGGTAGTCCTTATCACGATCAACATCAACATGCTTATGATGATAATGTTTTTCGTTTTGCCCTATTAGGTTGGGTTGCCAGTGAACTATCAGCGGGGTTGGATCCTTTATGGCGAGTGGATATTGTTCACGCCCATGATTGGCATGCAGGACTAGCTTGTGCTTATTTAGCGATTAAACATTACTCTGCAAAATCTGTTTTTACTGTTCATAACCTGGCTTATAAAGGTGAGTTTTCACCTTATCATCTGCATCAACTTGAATTACCTAATTACTGTTTTTCAATTAATGGATTGGAATATTACGGACAAATTTCATTCCTAAAAGCAGGCCTCTTTTATGCTAACCATATTACGACTGTCAGCCCAACTTATGCCAAGGAGATAACCACTCACGAATGTGGTTACGGCTTAGAGGGGTTATTGCGTCAACGTGCTTATGAACAGCGATTAAGTGGCATTTTAAATGGTATTGATGAGGAGGTTTGGGATCCCTCAATAGATAGGTTAATTACGCGTCGTTATGATGTTCAAAACCTGAATATGCGTTTAGATAACAAAGCCGTATTACAGAAAAAATGTGGTTTACCTGTCAACAACAATGCCCCTCTTTTTGCGGCTGTAAGTCGCTTAACTTCGCAAAAAGGGCTCGATTTAGTGATTGAAACGCTCCCAGATATCGCTAAACAAGGTGGTCAATTTGTTTTATTAGGTACTGGTGATAGTCATCTTGAAGCAACATTTTTACACGCACAACAACAATATCCGCAAAATGTAGCAGTTCATATTGGCTATGATGAAAGCTTTTCACACCAAATTGTCGCGGGCGCTGATGTAATTATGGTGCCTAGTCGTTTTGAACCTTGTGGGTTAACTCAGTTATATGGCTTGAAATATGGCGCTTTACCTTTAGTGAGACACACCGGTGGATTAGCCGATACGGTTAATGATTGTTCATTAGAAAATTTAGCGCATCACCAAGCTACGGGTTTTGTTTTCTATGATGCGACACCTGATTCTCTACGTCAGGCTATAAATCGTGCCTTTACCTTATGGAGTATGCCAAAGCAGTGGAAACAAACTCAAACTGATGGCATGAATCAAACTATTTTTAGTTGGGAAACCGCTGCGAAAACGTATGCAACACTGTATCAACATTTATAGACATGAAGTCTATTTGAACCAGTGGATCATAAAAGAGATTTATAATGAAAAATTTATGTGAGTTTGATTATCTATCCCCGGATAAAGATATTGAATCATTAAAGCGTTCTATTGTTTACAAACTAATGTTTATCGTTGGTACATCGCCCAAATATGCAACACCAACAGATTGGTTAAATGCAACTTCTTATGCTATCAGAGACCGTTTAGTTGAACGTTGGTTAAAATCGACCAAAGCGGAACTTTCACCGAAAGTAAAACAGGTTTATTACATTTCGATGGAGTTTCTTATGGGGCGCTTTTTAACAAACGCCATGCTCTCTTTAGGTGTTTATCACGAAGTCAAAGAAGCATTAAAAGAATTAGGACTTGATCTTGAAAAGCAAATCGAACTTGAGCCAGATCCAGGTTTAGGAAATGGTGGTTTAGGTCGTTTAGCTGCTTGCTTTCTTGATTCTTGTGCCACACTAGGTTATCCCGTTACAGGTTATGGTATTCGTTATGAATACGGCATGTTCCGCCAGCAAATTAAAGATGGCGAACAACATGAAGTTGCGGATAACTGGCTTGAAAAAGGTAATCCTTGGGAATTCCCTCGTTATGATCTGCAATTTGAAGTCGATTTTGGTGGGCGTTTACAACAAGAAGGTGAGAAAAGTTATTGGGTTGATACCTTCAATGTTATAGCACAACCTTATGATTCTATTGTTCCGGGTTATAACACACAAGCGACAGATACTATTCGTTTGTGGTCAGCCAAATCAAATGTTGCATTTAACTTAGGTAAATTTAATAAAGGTGAATATCTAGAGGCAACCGAAGCAAAAGATCGCTCTGAAAATATCTCTCGTATTCTCTACCCTGATGATTCAACAATGTCAGGTAAAATGTTGCGTTTACAACAAGAATATTTTTTAGTGAGTGCTTCTGTTCAAGATATTTTGCAACGTCATTACCATCTGCATCAACGCTTTGATAATCTAAAAGATTTTATTGCAATTCATCTGAATGATACTCATCCAGTGCTGGCTATTCCTGAGTTAATGCGTCAATTGATGGATAAGCATGAATTTAGCTGGGATGAGGCATGGAAGCAAACTATTCAGATATTTTCATATACCAACCATACATTAATGGGTGAAGCATTAGAGACTTGGCCTGTTGAGATGCTAGGTCGTTCGCTTCCTCGTCATTTACAAATTATTTTCCAAATTAATGATAAATTCTTAAAGCAAGTTAGAGAACAATATCCTAATGATAACGACTTATTACGTCGTGTTTCTATTATTGATGAAGAAAATGGTCGTAATGTCCGTATGGCATGGTTAGCGGTTATTATTAGTCATCAGGTTAATGGGGTTTCTGAACTTCATAGCCAATTAATGGTGCAATCTTTATTTGCTGATTTTGCGACGATCTATCCTAAGAAATTTTGCAATATAACTAATGGGATCACACCACGTCGTTGGTTGGCATTAGCAAACCCTTCTCTCTCTAAAACAATTGATAGCCATATTGGTACAAATTGGCGAACAAATTTAGAGCAATTGGGTGAATTAATGCCATTGATAAAAGATAAAAATTTCTTGCACCAATTAAAAGATTCAAAAAGTATCAATAAACAAAGTTTTGCTCTGCTCATTAAGGATGAGTTAAATATTGATATTAATCCTAATGCACTATTTGATGTGCAAATAAAACGTATTCATGAATATAAGCGTCAACTTCTCAATGTGTTAGGCATTATCACTCGTTATAATCGCATTTTAGAAAATCCAGATAAAAACTGGGTGCCTCGCGTATTTATTTTTGGCGGTAAAGCTGCATCAGCTTATTATAACGCGAAGAAAATTATCAATCTTATCAACGATATTGCAAGCAAGATTAATAATGACGAGCGTATTAAAAACAAACTAAAAGTGATCTTTATTCCTAATTACGGCGTAAGTTTAGCGCAACATATTATCCCAGCGGCAGATTTATCTGAACAAATATCATTAGCAGGAACAGAAGCTTCTGGTACAGGAAATATGAAGCTAGCCCTAAATGGTGCATTAACCATCGGCACACTTGATGGTGCTAATATTGAAATTGGTGAACATATTGGTTTTGATAATATGTTTATCTTTGGCCACAATGCACAAGAAGTGGCAGAGTTAAGACAGCGTTATTCCCCTCGTCGCTATTACGATGAAGATATTGAGTTACATACTGCGCTTAATCAAATAGCTAATGGTTTCTTTAATCCAACTTATCCTGATAAGTACAAATCAATTTTCGATAGCTTAATTGAATTTGGCGATCATTATCAGGTATTAGCCGATTATCGTAGCTATGTTGATACTCAAGATAGTGTTGATCTTCTCTATCAAGATGAAGAGGCTTGGTTGAAAAAATCGGCGTTAACTATCTGTCAGATGGGCTATTTTTCTGCGGATCGTGCGGTAACAGAATATATGCAACGAATTTGGAAAGCTTCTGCGATTACATTGTAAAAACTAAGCTAAATTTCTAAGGGTAGAACAGTAACTGCGCTTTATTGCTCGGTTACTATTTTGGAACATTCAAAACACATTTTTATACGGTAAGCGCAACGTCTTACAGTTTCTAAAATAGATTCAAAAAGAGATATTATATCTTCACTTCTTTTTTATTAAGAAAATTTGTTTTATTTATGAAATATTTTATTATTTTTTCTGTCAAAATTTCTTTTAATAAAAAAAGGAGTTTTTATGAAAAGTATTTCAAATATCTTTGCAATTAAAAGACAAAATGCAGAAAATGTTTTTAATAACGATAATTTAAAAGGTTATGTAAAACTTTTAAATAATATTAAAGATATTAAAAACACCCCTTTAATAGACATTCCTAGTGGTTGTAATGGAAAGAAAGTTAGTGTAAATATTACAGAAATTAGTCGCGCCTTACTATCAAAAATACTAAAAACTTATACACCTACAGAAATATCTTCTTACAGAGTTAGTAAAGAAAACAAAGAAAAATCAATAAAACTATTAAATAAAGCTTATGAAAAAATAGATAAAGATATATCAGGCTGGTGGAAAGATGAAAAAAAAATTCTTCCTTCTTCTATAATTAATCGGACTATTGATAATTTATATAAAAGAGATAAAGTTATTATAAACAAAGAGACTAAACAAATTTTATTTTTTTTAATCTCTAAAAAATTTAATCTAAATTTAGATGAGAATGCTGCGCAAAGTACAATGATCCAACATTTACAAGATATCCCTGAAGTCGTAAAAGCAATAGATGAATTGGGGAGCTCTGAGAATTCATATTTAAAATATGAAAATTATTGTTTAATAACTGAATATATTTATAATTTCTTATCAGAAAATAAAGTTGATTTTTCTAAAATAAAAGAAGCAGTTAAAGAAATAGCTGAACGAACATTGGTTACTCCTAAAGATGAATTAACTCAACCTTCTCCTTATTATAAACATACTCTTGCTTTTTTGTGAAAAAACAAACTATTAATCTAATACTAGATATTATGTATAATTGGATGTACGTTTTATCTACTTTAAAAGCACAATGGCCCCACATCTTACACTACAAAATATTGAAACCCTTGCTAGGCAATTATACTTTTGAGATCATTCGTAACAATGTGAACGATATTTTAACCGTGACAGATGAAGAATTAATTTCGGCTATGCAGTTCTATGCCTAGCGAATGAAAATAATTGTAGAGCCAACGGGGTGTTTAAGTTTGGCGGCAGCTCGTCAATTTGGTGATAAATTAAAAGGAAAGAAAATAGGCATTATTATTAGTGGTGGTAATGTCGATATTGCGCAATATGGTCGTTTTTTAGCACAATAAAAAGATATTATTAACAATTAAAAAAAGCAGTATGGATTGTTTTTCATACTGCTTAAAATCATAAATATATTGCCATTCAATTAAGATAACGAAGGTGTTTTTTGCTTAGTCTTTTTTAATTAAGTGAAAAAGTGATCCCCGCGTCTTTACACAATTGCGTTAAATTCTCTTTTAATTTTTGATTTTCTTCAGGCAATAAATCGAGCTGTGGCAAACGCATATGACCGCCATCTAAACCACGCATAGTTAATGCTGATTTAAATATTGCCATATTCGCGCCAGACTTAAGTGCATCACTAAATTTCACACAAAATTGTTGCCAGTGTTTTGATTTTTGATGATCACCTGCAATATAGGCTTTATACATATTCACAAATGGCTCAGGGAATACACATGCACAACCTGAAACCGTACCGTCACAGCCTGCATCTAATAAACCTAAGAATAATTTATCGTAGCCATGAAGGACTGAAAAACCGTCTGCAATCGCAAGATAACTTAATGTTGTATTGTTATCAGCAAAACTGTATTTAATACCAATTACATTTTTACACTGTTGTTGTACTTTTGCCGCTAATTCTGGCTTGATATTATTTGCGGCACATTGTGGAATATTATACAAATAAACAGGAAAATCATCTGGTACGCTATTTGCCACTGTCACAAAATAGTTTTCTAATTCTCTATCTGTCGCACCAAAAAATTGTGGCGTCACCACACCAATACCATCGGCACCAATTTCAACGGCATGTTTCGCTAATTCAATGGTTTCGATTAATGTCATTGCGCCAACATGAATAAAGACCGGTAAACGCTTATTCACTGTTTCAACAACGGTTTTCGCAACATTTTTACGTTCTAATGCAGATAAACGCAACATTTCCCCTGTTGTACCACAAGGATAAAGGCAATCAACGCCTTTGGTGACTAGCATGTCAGTTAATGCAGATAATGCTTTAATATCGACTTGATCATTTGAATCAAACGGAGTAACCATTGCCACTGTAACGCCAAATAATTTTTTCATATTAAGACCTTTATTAAATCAGATTGCTTCAACAATAACTTTAATTGCCAACATGCCAGGATCATCTAAACCAATAGATTTTTCTGGAAACATACGCGCTCGACCTAATAAATTAGGTTTTTGACGAAATTCAGTAAGTGTACTTTCGACGCTTTGTAAGGCCGCTACTTTTAGATCATCGATAGCTAATGGTTTCAGTGCTTCAGATAAATGGTAAAGAATATCGAGTACGGATTTTTGTCCTAATTCCCCTTTTCCTCTCGCCATCATACTTTGATATGCAACGGTTAATAGTGGTGAAATGTCGGAAGACGATATTTCTTTAATTTGGTTTTCTTTGCAGTATTTTGCCATTGCCATAAAAGCGGTTGCTTGCAATGTGCCAAAAGAAGATGCACAAGCTTTTTGTAATGATTTACTGCATTGAAAAAGTGCTTTGCTTAGATCATCAGGCCAATCTTGTGAATCGTCTGCAATTTGTCGCCAGCCTTTTTGCATGGTGATCCCCAAATCTCCATCACCTAGGCGACTATCGGCTTCACACAACATTGGTTGAAATTTTTCGCAAGCGATAGCGATTCGGTTCACCGCTTGTTTGAGCATTTCAAGCGTAATAGTCATCGCTATACCCTCCAAAATGCACAATGAGCTGGTGCATTCATCAAAATTTCTAGCTCATCATCTAATTTGCACAACGTTAAGCTTGCTCCCGTCATTTCCATAGAAGTGGCATAACGGCCAACTAATGGATGCACAATTGTTGCACCCGCTTGATCAATCAGCTGTGCAATTTTGTTGTACAAAATATAAAGTTCTTCTAATGGTGTAGCGCCTAAAGAGTTAACTAATACAGAGACTTTATCACCAGTTTTTAATGATAATTCTGTTTGTAAGCGCTCAAACATCTCTTGTGCAATATCATCTGCACTGCGTAATTTATCACGCCAAATTCCCGGTTCGCCATGAATACCCATACCCATTTCCATTTCATCTTCACCAATTTCAAAAGTAGGATGCCCTACTGCGGGTAAGGTGCAAGATGTCAACGCACAACCAATAGTTCGGGTGTTTTCCATGGCTTTTTGAGCAATACGCGTGACTTCATCAAGTGTTGCCCCTTCTTCAGCTTTGGCGCCCGCCATTTTAAAACCATAAATCATCCCAGCAACACCACGGCGTTTGTGCGCTTCTTCTGGCTTTGCAGAAGCGACATCGTCAGTAGCTAAAACAGTTGTACAACGAATGTCATCTTCAAAATCAACCGTTTCAGTTGCCATATCAAAATTCATAATATCGCCACCATAATTGCCATAAAGTAGCAATACACCTAAGCCACTATTGGCTTCACGAATAGCATCTGCCATTAAATCGGCGGAAGGTGAAGCAAAAACATCTCCCACAGCAGCTGCATCTAATAAGCCTTTACCGACATATCCGGTGAATACTGGCAAATGACCAGAACCTCCGCCTGTTACAATACCCACTTTCGGCTTATCTGTTTTTTTTGAACGAGTAATCAATCTTGGCTGTGGTTGACGATAAATATCACTATGAGCAAGGCATAAACCTGCTAATGTTTCATCGACATAATTTTCTGGTTTATTTAATATTTTCTTCATGCGATCACCCGATATTTTTAGTTATCTACTGATTTCTGACATCCTAAATTAATTTTATTTAAGATGAGTTTTCCCTGATGCTTAAAAAGTATCTCTCTATAAATAAATGCTTATTATTAAATAGTTAATATTAAATAGGTTATTTATTTAGCTTTAAATGCACCTCTAATTTGCATAATAACAATAAATAAAAACACACTGGCTAATACCATCGAAATAGGTCTATTAACAAAGTTAATTAAGTCACCATCAGCTTTCATTAATGATGAGAGTAAATTTTTTTCTAACATTGGTCCTAAGATCATGCCCAAAATAATAGGTGATATGGGGAATTTACGTTCTTGAAGGAAATAACCGATAACACCCATTACTAACATAACAATAATAGAAGACATCGTATTTGTGATTGCATATGAACCAACGATACTAAATAGAATGATTGCTGGGTAAATAATCGCATTATCAATAGCAACAATCTTCTTCAATAAATTGACAACAATAAAAGCAATCGGCAGTAAAACAATATTAGCAATAAAAAAGATAATAAAAACAGCATACAATTTATCGGGATTAAATAAGAATAGTGTTGGCCCTGGTTGCATATCTTTCATATACAGTACACCGATAATAATTGCAGCCGCAGAATCACCGGGAATACCGAAGACTAGAGATGGGATCCAACTTCCGGCTAAGCTTGCATTATTACTCGCTGAAGCATCAACAATACCTTCCTCAGAGCCATGACCATATTTCTCTGGTTTTTTAGAGAGTTTCTTTGAAACGGCATAAGAGATCCATGCTGCAATATCGGCTCCCGCGCCGGGTAAAGCACCAATTAATGTTCCTATTATTCCGCTACGGAAAATACCGCCCTTACGTTGACGAACAACACTTCCCACACCTTTAAAGATATTGTAAGAGTTATTTTCCACATGCATTTCTGTTAATGTAATTTGTTTTTCTTTCCAACGTTCAACGTAATATTTGATAGCACCAGAAATAGCAAATAACCCTATCATTGCCGGAATAAAGCTGACTCCTTGCATTAAAGAAACTTCACCGAAAGTAAAGCGGGCTTGACCTGTAAACTCATCATAACCAATGGTGGCTAATGCAATACCAAAAAACAGTGCTAATAAGCTTTTTCGAATATGTGAACCTGAAACAATAGTTGCACAACTTAAACCGATTAAAGACAACCACATATATTCGTAAGAGCTAAATTTTAAAGCAAACTCAGCTAAAATGGGTGCTGTTGAGGCTAATATAATCGTGCCAATAACACCACCAATCACAGAGCTTGTTAACGACATACCTAATACACGGTTTGTTTTACCCTCTTTAACTAAGGTATGTGCATCATTGGTATAAGCTGCCGATGCAGGCGTACCCGGAATATTTAATAAGGCTCCTGGGATATCCCCCGCAAATATAGAAGACGCTCCGACAGAAATCATTAAAGCTAATGCAGGAATGGGATCAAGAAAAAAAGTAAATGGCACCATTAATGCGATAGCCATTGTTGATGTTAACCCGGGAATTGCACCAACAAATAAACCAAATAAACAAGCACCAATAACGACAAATATTGTTGTGTAATCAATATAAGCAAGTGCGCTAATTAATATATCCATACTGTTGTTCTCTATTTATGAAAATAGCTGAGGTAGCGGTACTAACAGTACAGCGGTAAATAAGTAATACACTCCTAACACTACACTGGCTGAAATAATAAAACTATATATAGGTTTTGTTGTTGCATATTTCATCATTAGTGGTGCTGTAATAATTAACCCAGTTAAAATAAATCCTAAATAATCAGATGCAAGCACATAAAAAAGAATAATGCCAATAATGAATAACACAAACTTTATTTCATGCCACGTTACTAATGGAATATCACTTTCTTGATTGCGTGAAAATATATCTATTAATGAAAATATAATCATGCCACCGCCAATAATAGAAGGCATAAATGCGGCACCATATTCACTAAAATCACCTAATGAATACGCACTATAAACAATAAGAAATAAACCAAAGCAACAAAATATGAGCGATAGAATATGACGATTTAGCATAGGCATAAAAACGGCTGTTGTTCAGCCGTTTCCTCAGTTATTTCTTTATAATTTCGCCAAACTTTTTATCTTCATTGGCCATAAATTGAGTGGCATCATCGCCATATAGTTCAATAACTTCAAATCCTTGTTTATTTGCAAACTCGGCTAATTCACCAGAGGCATACACTTTTTTCATTGCAGCAGTAAGTTTGTCTTGTACTTCTTTATCTAACCCTTTAGGTGCAACTAACATATTCCATGCTTGTAAATCCCAATTATAAGGTGTGGCTTCTTTAAATAATGGGACATCAGGATAAAAAGCGGATTTCTCATCGGACATAATGGCCATATGTTTTACTAATCCCGCTTTTACCATACTGTCGGCTTCACCTAATGAAGATGTCACTATATCAACACCCCCTGATGCTAATTCTTGTAATGCCGCACTCGCACCTTGAGAAGGAATAAAGCGAATAGCATTATCGGGTAATCCAGCTGCACGCAACATACCAATAGTATTCAAATGCCAGATTGAATTTAAACCACTACCGGAAGCTTTTAATTTACCCGGATTGGCTTTCGCGTAATCAATAATTTCCTGTGCATTTTTAAATGGCGAAGATTTCCCAACTTGTAATCCACCATAAATAACAGCAAGACGCGTAATCGGTGTGTAATCTTGATACGTTAAATTAGTCATCCCTTGATGATGCATCATGGTAATTTCAACCGTTGCAATTCCTAATGTGTAGCCATCAGGTTTTGCATTTTTAATGGCATCATGACCTACAACACCACTGCCACCTGTTTTATTAACCACATTAACAGTGACGCCCAACTCTTCTTGTAGCCCTTTTGCTGCTAAACGTGCAACCGTATCGGTATTACCGCCCGCAGCCCAAGGAACAACAATAGTAATCGGTTTTTCAGGATATTGAGCGAAAGCCGGAAGTGTAAAAATGGAACTGCATAGGGTAAATGCCAGAAGTGTTTTTTTCATTATATGCACCTTTTCTCATTGCAGATTATTTGTGGCCGAATATCTTCAAGCCTTGATTTAAGGCGAGCCTGAACTTGGGAAAGAACCGGCATTGCTGTTACGCCTTTTTGTTCTATAAATGCAGAGAGGAAAGCACTGGCAAATAATACACCCTCATGCATTGTGCCTCCTGCTGCTATCTTTGATGCAAATGCGCCATTAAACGCATCTGTTGCTGCCATCGTATCCACACGTAACGATGGCATAGGTGGAATATGGAATGTGGCTCGACCATCAAAATAAACCACACCAAGCTCATCCATATAAATAATGACTTTCTTGTTTTCATCACCTGAGATAACACCAATAGCCTGTTTAGCGTCATTAATATCATTTATTTCAATATCAGCCCAATGTGATGCTTGATTCGCATTTAAGGTAATAAAATCAAGATGTGAATAAAGTTGTTTTAAGTTTTCGTTATAAGGCGCAACATTCAATATGATGATCTTGTTAACCGACTTAGCAAATAAGGCGGCTTTAATATTGGCATCTATATTAATTTCGCCTTGAAGCAATAACACATCCGCTTCACTTACATAAGGCAATGAAATATCAATCTCTTGATCTGAGAATGTATTATTCGCCCCTAAATAAGTTGCTGTAATATTGTTTTGTGTTTTATCTGCTAAATAGCTAATAGAACTGCCTGTCGGCTCTATTTCTGTTTGAAAAATAGTGAAAGAATCAATGCCGCTTTCTTGTAAATATTTATAAGCATATTTACTAAAATGATCTTCACCGACTTTCGTTATTAAATGGACTTTGGCATCAGAAAAGCTGGCTGCCATCGCCTGATTTGTTCCTTTACCACCAGGGCCTATCGAATTGCTTTTTGAATTAATTAATTCACCGACTTTTGGAAAAGATTCGACATTAGCAATAATATCTACTACAAACGACCCAAGCACACAGACTTTGCCTTCAGGCTTTCTATCTTTTCGTTCTCTTACGATTAATAAATCGTGCAATAAACATGAAATATCAAAACTATCACTAAATTTACTTATTTTTTTAATTTCTTGTTTCCCTAGTATGGCGCCACCATGACAACGTTTGATCAACCCTTCTCCTTCAAGGTATTTCAAATCACTGCGAATAGTTTCCAATGTGACACTGAATTTTTCCGCAAGTTGAGCCACTTTAACTTTCTTTTGTTCCCTGATGATGGTGTAAATTTCCTGTCGCCGTTCTTCTGAAAACATATAAAGTGCCTCCGTATCATTGCTAACGAGAATAAGGAGATCAGGTCTGTGATTCTGCGATGGTATTCAAAACAAAAAACCAAAAACAGAAGCAAAACCAAATCGAAGCAATTTAGATCACATTTTTTTAACATAACATCAATTGGTATACGTTAAAAATGAGAGGTGAAACGAGTCGAATAAAGAATAGTGATTAAGAAAAGAGAGGTAAGATCAGCCGTTCAAAGACGGCTGATAAAATAACGACTTATATTATTACAAGAAATGATAGTTTTGAAATGTAAATATCATGTTAAATAAAATCACATTGGTATTTAGTTTAATAAGCCATTAAGCAGATAAAAGCCCACTAAGGTCAGTAAAACCACCATTAATGTATTGCGTATTTTAAGCGCTAATCCTACACATAATAAGGTTCCCCAAAGATAAGGATTATCTAAAATACCTTTAA
Organism: Proteus penneri; assembly: GCF_003144535.1. Lineage (GTDB taxonomy): Bacteria > Pseudomonadota > Gammaproteobacteria > Enterobacterales > Enterobacteriaceae > Proteus > Proteus penneri. The sequence continues at coordinate 102,379 of NZ_PHFJ01000014.1, forward strand.
ATTCACCTTTTTCTAACAGTACAATGGGTGCACAAATGGCGGTTAATAAACAAGGTGCAGAATAGCCTAATGCTTGCCTGATCACTGACGGCAATTTGACGGGGATCGCCGGTTCAAGAAAGAAATAACGCAACAGGAAAATGACGAGTGCCAAAATTAATAATAACGACCATGTCATTTTTGTTCCCCTCTGACTCTAGCAACACAAACAGCAACAAACATGCCTGTTAACCCACCAATAACGACGCCACCTTCTATATTCAACCAACTGAAAATAATCGAGAGACAAAAAGAGACAATAACACCCACTAATGTACTAAATGTTTTTATTAACGGGATCACAATTGCCAATAACGTGGCAACAATAGAAAAATCAAGATGATAACGCGATAAATCAGCAACTTGGCTTGCCATAATAATGCCAACAATACTGACCGCCACCCATGCTAAATAAAAACATAATCCTGCACCGATCATATAAGCAGGTGTTAGTTTCACTTTAGGTTGTGCTGAAACCGCAAAAAGCTCATCCGTTAATAAGAAACCTATCGTAATACGTTGATACCATTTTAAATGAGCAACATGGGGGCGTAAGGTTAAACCATATAAAAGATGTTGGGCGGTAATAAAAAAGACAGAAACAATAATGGTCAGCATCCCTGCACCAGAAACAACTAACCCTAATGTTACTAATTGCGCCGCACCTGCAAAAATAATGGCAGACATTCCGATACTTTGTGCAAAAGTTAATCCTGCATCAACCGCCATTGAACCTGCGAGTATTCCCCAAGGGATCACCGCAAGGCATAAAGGCAAAACATGCAAAGCGCCTAAACCAAAGGCACGCATGGTTTGCTTATCTTCAGTGTTATTTTTGATTTTTTCCATTTACCTGTCTTCACGTCTAATACATTAATTCTATGGAGAATGATTATCAGTCAGTAAAGATAAATGGGATTGTATAAAATTGCTATTAAAAGCTTTCGTGTGTGTGATGTAAAAAAGTGTGATGTAAATATTCAGCTTGCATAAAATTGCTTAACCTTACCCATGTCGTTGGTGTATTTTTGCTGGAACAAAAATTTGATGAACTTCTAAGTTTGTCTGGTTAATTAATCCCATAACCAGTCGGAAACAGTGTGATGCTAATTCAGGATTATTTTGTGCAACAGTATCTATTGGAATTGATAATGAATCATACAAATAGTGATCATCAAAACCCGCTAAATAGACTTCATTTTGCATAATTTTATTTTGACTTAGATAACGCAACACGCCATCCAATAAGCCACAAGCAGACGTAAAAACAAACTTAGGCGCGCGCCCTAAAGAGGCACACAAAGAGCCAAACATTTCATAACCGGAACTTGGGTGGTAATGTCCATGAATGATCCACTCGGATTTTAGATTGATTTGTGCTTGTGAAAGTCCTTGCGTAAAACCTAAAAGGCGATCTTTAGTTGGTGAAAGCGTTGATTGCCCACCTAGGAAAAAAAATTCATCAATACCTTTTGTTGAAGCAATCTCAGCAATAAGTTGTTGTGTCGTAGTTATTGAATCGGTGACAACAAAAGGCAGCGTTGTTCCTTCAAAATAACGGTCAAATAACACAACTGGAATTTGTTGACTCAAACGCTGATACTCAACATCACTTTGTAAACATGAGGCAACAATCAAACCATCGATTTGACGTGATAAGAGATGTTCTATCGCCAGCGTTTCTTGAGCCGCATTTTCATCAGTACAAGAAATAAGTAATTGAATACCCGCTTCTCTACATAATATTTCTAGTTCATACGCCACAGAAGCAAAACCATAGTTAGTAATATCAGGAATAACCAATCCTAATGCATAACTACGATTATCACGTAAAGAGCGAGCATGAATATTAGGCTGATACTGATATTGTTCAGCAATAGCCGTAATACGCGCAATAGTATCATCAGAAACGCGCATTTCTTTACCTCGGCCATTTAATACTAAACTTGCCGTTGTTTTTGAAACGCCTGCTAATTTTGCAATATTGGTGATCGTGATACGTTTTTGTTTTTTCACTATTATTCAACTTAATGTTACATTCGCTGAGCGTAGACTATTTTATCGTTTATATAATTGTATTTAATTAAGTCATGCATTCTTTAATTGCCAAGTTGTGAGGTTTATTGTGTCTTTTCCCAAGAAACAGATTGTCTGCTCTTCTGAAGGGAAAAAACGGCTGCTCATCACACCGGCACCACCATTAAAGAAAATTTCCACACTAGAGTTATCACATAATATTTGAAGATGTTTTATATCACCAGACCAGAAACGTGATTGCCATTCTCCATTTTTAACACTACGACGTTTTAACACGGCTTGGTTATTTTCAATAATTAAAGCAAGAGTATCAGAAAAATGAATAGTCAGAGAGCCGAATAACGCTACTTCAAGTTCAAACAAAAATCCGTTAATGTCTGGTGCATCATCAGCAATACCCTGCCAATATGCTGGATTTTGTCTGAGTTGCTGTAACTCTTTTACAGGTTGTTGATAAAGCTTATTTTCTTTTATATGTAATTCACGAGGGCAAGTCATTTGATGTATCCAACCATTAGCAATAGTTGGTTGATACATCTCTTCACCATCAGGAACTCCCATCCAACCAAATAATAGACGTCTGCCATTCGCTAATGTTGTTTGAGGTGCGTAAAACTCAAAACCTGCATCTAGTTCGATTAGTTCACCATGCTGAAATTGTAATGTTGAATAATCAAAGCTTCCTATTAAATAAGCACTGGGATGCGAATTTAAAAATCGATGTTGCTCTCTTTTTATACCTTGGGGACAAGTTAATAAAATAAAATGTCCATTAAGCTCAAAGAGATCTGGGCATTCCCACATATAACCCGCATCCTTTAAGCCCCCTACATAACTTCCAGCTAACTCACCGACTAATTGCCATTGATATAAATGAGATGCACGATAGAGCAAAACCTTACCCTGTTTATCTAAGTTTTGTGCGCCTAATACCATGTACCAGATATCATTATATTGCCAAACCTTCGGATCACGGACATGACCACTATAGCCATCAGGAAGCCCTAATACAGGCCCTAACTTATCAAAACCTCCCTGCTGATTTTCAACGGCTAAACATTGCCATGCCGTACGAGAGCCATCCTCAAATTTGACATTACCGGTATAACAAAGAGTTAATTGCCCTTGGTGGATCACAGCACTACCGGAATAACAGCCATCTTTGTCATAAATTTCATCAGGCAGTAAAGCAATAGGTTGATGCTGCCAAGTAATCAAATCCTTTGAACGCCAATGACCCCAACATTTATGTTTATGTTCACAAGACAAAGGGTTCCATTGATAAAACAGATGATAATATTCACCATCAAAACAAAACCCATTGGGATCATTTAATAATCCAGTTACTGGCGCTAAATGCCAATGTGGATAATATTTATCTTTTATGGCGTTAGCGCTATTACGCATGACCGATTGTAAAATCGCAGATAACTCTTCGTTTGTGTTCATTTATGCAGACTCCACTTTGTATTTAAGCAAAAGAGAGATAACAAACGCAGTCACAAAGGCAATCACAAGGCCAATAATATAATTCATAATTGAACCAGCTTGCACGATTGCAATACCCGGAATAGCAGTCAATCCTACAGCTGTCATATAAACATGTGAGCCTACAACCCAAGCGCCCCCAGCTGCACCACCAATTAACGCAGCAATAAAAGGTTTTCCATAACGCAAATTAATCCCGAAAATTGCCGCTTCAGTGATACCTAACATCGCGGAAAAACCTGATGGGATTGTGATTGCTTTAATTTTTGCATCTTTAGTTTTAAACCAAACAGCAATACAAGCACCACCTTGAGCAATATTCGCCATTGCCCAAATCGGCAATAAAAAGTTAACGCCAATATTAGGGTTACCTAATAAACCCGCCTCGACAGCATGAAAACTGTGGTGAATACCCGTAATAACAATCACAGAATAAAGGCCACCAAAAATTAGCCCTGCTATCCAACCCGCTTGTGTAATTAAGGTGCTTAATAGTAATGAGATACCATCACCTAAAAGGCGACCAACAGGCCCTATGACTAATAACGCCACAAAGCCCGAAATAATAACGGTTAAAAATGGTGTGATAATTAAATCAAGAGCATTAGGAACAACTTTACGTAATTGTTTTTCCAATACACTCATAAACCAAACGGCAAGTAATACAGGGAAAACAGTACCTTGGTAACCAATCATGGCAACTTCTAACCCAAAGAAATTCATGGTGTTAAAGCCAGCGGCAACACCCCATGCATTAGTTAATGCAGGATGCGTTAAAATACCACCGAGTGTTGCACCAAGATAAGGGTTTCCGCCAAACTCTTTTGCCGCAGTAAAACCAATCAAAATAGGCAAAATAATAAATGCCGCAGAGCTGCACATATCAAGCATGATATAGAGTGCATTATCAGGACTCACCCACTGGTTAGTTTTCATTAACCCAAGTAGCCCCATTAATAAACCTGACGCCACAATGGCAGGAATAATGGGCACAAAGATATTAGAGAGCAGTCTTGCTATTCGTTGAAATGGATTGAGCTTTTTAGCCGCAATATTAGCTGCTTCGGATTTGCTTGATTCACCAATGCCCGCCGCAGCAATAAAGGCAGCATGTACTTTATTGACTAAGCCAGTACCAAAGATAATTTGGATCTGCCCAGCATTACTAAAACACCCTTTCACCCCCTCTAATTTGTTTATTGCTTCTTTATCTGCTTTTGAGTCATCAACAAGAACAAGCCTTAGGCGCGTAGCGCAATGTGCTGCACTTGCGATGTTTTCAGCACCACCTAATAAAGGTACAAGCTGGTGAGCCACTTTTTCAATATTCATCATAGCCTCTGTGATTCTTTTTTATTTATGTAGCGAGTATTTAGTTTAATCAAAAAAAACTAAATCGGTTTAGCTAACAATTAGATTAAATAAAAATCAATTCAAGATAGCAATGAAAACTCAGTTAAAGGGCTTTTAATTGTGATCCAAGTTACAAAAAAGTACATTTATTAATCATATTTTGACTTTTAAAAATAGTTAAAAATAACGTTTAGCTAAACAAATTTTAATTTTTTGTTTAGCTAAACAGGTTAATCGGTTGTTAGATAATTATAGCTTCTAAAAATGACTTTTGAGTATTAGACAAAAATGACTATTGAACTAACAAAATCATATAGATAGAAATGAATAAGCAGTCTTTAAAAATGTTACTGATAACATCAGAACACTTAACCAATCGGTATGTATTTATTTATACAAAGATGTTAATCAAATGATTAAATATAGCTAATACATAAACTTAAGGTAACCTTTAAAAACTGGTAACTCTTGTTATAAATCACTTTTCTTTGATGTAAAGCAACTACAACTTTTAGGAAATACGTAGTATCCACATTAACAGTTGGGTTTTATTACCTACGTTAAAGTGGTTATTTTTTAACAACAATAACAATAATTATTTCTTTATAAGCTTGTTGGCTTCTGTTTCTTCTTAAAATGTGAATAATCAAGTGAGTAATGTATGAAAAACATCAAAGAGATGGCGTTACTTTCCACTCCCTTATCTCGCCGTCGTTTTGTAAAAACAGGTGCAGCGGGTGGTTTAGCAATAACTGCGGGTGGATTATCCCTTCCCTTTCATCAAGCTGTTGCCTCAGAAACACAATCAACAATAAACAGCGAAAAAGTAGTATGGAGTGCCTGTACAGTAAACTGTGGTAGCCGCTGCCCATTACGTATGCATGTGGTTGATGGCGAAATTAAATATGTAGAAACTGACAATACAGGCAATGATGTCTACGAAGAATTACACCAAGTTCGTGCCTGTTTACGTGGCCGCTCAATGCGTCGTCGTGTTTACAATCCTGACCGTTTACGCTACCCAATGAAACGTGTGGGTAAACGTGGCGAAGGTAAATTTGAACGTATTTCATGGGATGAAGCATTTGATACTATTTCAGATACCATGAAACGCTTAATCAAAGATTATGGTAATGAATCTATTTACCTAAACTACGGTACAGGAACTTTAGGTGGCACCATGACAAAATCTTGGCCACCAGGTGCAACGCTAATTGCACGTTTAATGAATTGTTGTGGCGGTTATCTTAATCACTATGGTGATTACAGTACGGCACAAATCGCAGCAGGTTTAAATTATACCTATGGTGGTTGGGCAGATGGTAATAGCCCTTCAGATATTGAAAACACCAAACTTGTCGTGATGTTCGGTAATAATCCAGGTGAAACACGTATGAGTGGTGGCGGTGTTACCTATTACGTTGAACAAGCTCGTGAGAAATCTGATGCACGAATGATTATCATCGATCCGCGTTATACCGATACAGGTGCAGGTCGTGAAGATGAGTGGATCCCTATTCGTCCAGGAACTGATGCCGCATTAGTCAATGCCTTAGCGTATGTCATGATCAAAGAAGACTTAGTTGATAAGCCTTTCCTAGATAAATATTGTGTTGGTTACGATGAAACGACGATGCCAGAAGGTGCGCCAAAAAATGGCCACTATAAAGCCTATATTTTAGGTGATGGCGCAGATGGTCAGCCTAAAACGCCAGAATGGGCAGCGCAAATTACCGGTATTCCTGCTTCACGCATTGTTAAATTAGCCCGTGAAATTGCAACAGCGAAACCTGCTTATATTACACAAGGCTGGGGGCCTCAACGCCGTTCTAACGGTGAACTTGCTTCTCGTGCTATTGCGATGCTCTCCATTTTAACAGGGAATGTGGGCATCAATGGCGGTAACACTGGTGCTCGCGAAGGCTCTTACAGCATTCCTTTTGTTCGTATGCCTACGTTCACTAACCCTGTCACCACCAGCATTTCCATGTTTATGTGGACGGATGCAATCTTACGTGGTCCAGAAATGACAGCAACTCGTGATGGTGTTCGTGGTAAAGACAAACTTGATGTGCCTATTAAAATGGTATGGAACTACGCAGGTAACTGTTTAGTAAACCAACATTCTGAAATCAATCGTACTCACGACATTTTGCAAGACGATAAAAAATGCGAAATGATTGTGGTGATCGATAACCATATGACAGCATCTGCTAAATATGCCGATATTCTACTTCCTGATTGCACTGCATCAGAACAGATGGATTTCTGTATGGATGCATCGGCGGGTAATATGGCGTATGTCATTTTTGCAGATCAAGCAATTAAACCTCGCTTTGAAAGCCGTAATATCTATGAAATGACCAGCGAAATTGCAAAACGCATGGGTGTAGGTGAAAAATTCACTGAAAATCGTACTCAAGAAGAATGGTTACGTCACCTTTACGAACAATCTCGTCAAAACTTACCAGAACTTCCAACTTTTGAAGAATTCCGTACTCAAGGGATCTTCAAAAAACGCGACCCAGAAGGTCACCATGTTGCTTATCGCAAATTCCGTGAAGATCCTGAAAATAACCCATTAACGACACCATCAGGCAAAATTGAGATTTATTCTTCTCAACTTGCTGACATTAAAGCGACATGGGAACTTGCATCTGACGATGTCATTGATCCACTGCCGATTTATTCTGCTGGTTTTGAAAGCTATGGTGATCCGGCAATGGAAAAATATCCATTACAAATGACGGGTTTCCACTATAAATCACGTACTCACTCAACTTATGGCAACGTAGATGTTTTAAAAGCGGCATGTCCACAAGAAATATGGATAAACCCTGTTGATGCATCAAAACGAGGTATTAAACACGGTGATTTAGTGCGTATTTATAACGATCGTGGTGAAGTTAGGATCAACGCAAAAGTGACACCTCGTATTTTACCCGGTGTAGTCGGTTTAAGTGAAGGTGCTTGGTATAACCCAGATAGTAACCGCATTGATCACGCAGGTAGCATTAACGTGTTAACGACACAACGCCCTTCGCCACTTGCCAAGGGTAATCCTTCTCACAGTAATCTTGTTGAAGTCGTCAAGGCGTAAGGAGTCTGGTTATGTCAACGCAATATGGTTTTTACATTGATTCAAGTCGTTGCACCGGCTGCAAAACCTGTGAACTGGCGTGCAAGGATTTTAAAAATTTATCCCCTGAAGTCAATTTCCGCCGTATCTATGAATATGCCGGTGGTGATTGGACAGAGCAAGATGGTGTTTATACACAGAACGTTTTTGCTTATTACTTATCTATTTCATGTAACCATTGTGACGATCCTGCTTGTGCAAAAGTTTGCCCAAGTGGTGCAATGCATAAACGTGAAGATGGTTTTGTTGTCGTTAATGAAGATATTTGTATCGGTTGTCGTTATTGTCACATGGCATGCCCTTATGGCGCACCACAATTTGATGAAGTTAAAGGTCATATGACCAAATGTGACGGTTGCTATGAACGTGTAGCTGAAGGCAAAAAACCGATTTGTGTTGAGTCTTGTCCACTACGCGCATTAGATATGGCACCAATTGAAGAATTACGCGCTAAATACGGTGATTTAGCTGAAATTGCCCCACTTCCTTCAGCAAAATACACCAAGCCAAATATTGTCCTTAAATTAAATGCCAATAGCCGTCCTGTGGGTGATACCACCGGTCATCTGGCAAACCCAGAGGAGGTGTAAGATGGTGGGATTGCATGAATGGCCACTGATGTTCTTTACAGTTATCGGTCAAAGTGTTGCTGGCGCTTTTATTATCATGGGATGCGCTATTCTTTCGGGTAAACTCTCCGCAGAAATGAACCGAAAAGTACATTACAGCATGTTTGGACTCTGGGCATTAATGGGAATTGGCTTCCTATTATCTATGATGCATATGGGAACCCCATTACGCGCATTTAACTCATTACTTCGTCTTGGTCACTCATCATTAAGTAATGAAATAGCCAGCGGTTCAATTTTCTTTGCCCTAGGGGGGATTTACTGGTTACTGGCTGTACTTAATAAAATGCCTGCTGCATTAGGCAAATTATGGGTCGCACTGGTTATGGTATTAGCCGCATTATTTATTATCGCGATCTCTCGTGTATACCAAATTGATACCGTGCCAACGTGGTATAACAGCTATACCACATTTAATTTTGTGCTGACAGCCTTTATCAGTGGTCCTATTTTAGCAGCGCTCTTAATGCGCATTGCAGGCTTTAACTTAAACTGCGTTAGTGCATTGCCATTATTAAGTGTTATCGCAATTGTTGTGAGTGCGATTGTGGCAACATCACAAGGCTTTGAATTAGGCGCTATTCAAACCTCTGTGCAAAAAGCAGTAGATTTAGTCCCTAACTATGGTGCGCTAATGGGAATTAAATTAGTGGCTTTAGTCTTAGGCTTAAGTTGCTGGATTGCACCACTTCTGCGTAAAAATAACCCTTCTGTTGCTTTATTAGCATTGGGCTTTATTTTAATGTTTGCCGGTGAGTTTATCGGACGCGGTGTATTCTATGGTTTACATATGACTGTCGGTATGGCGGTGGTTGGTTAATTAAAAACGCTGCCTTTAAACCGCTGTAATAGTTAAAAAGCCCGCACTTTTTATCTGTTATGGCGGTTTTCCTTTTATATTGCGGTATCACTCTTTTTTAATCTTCGTCATTATGTTTAGATAGAAAATCGCATATAGTAAAGACAATAAATCTAAGCGGATTATAAAAATATTATGGAACAACAACTTATTACTGATATTTCTCTCACTGCCCGTATTTTAGGTGCTGCGTTTTATTATGCGCCTACTGAGAAAAGTGACATTGTCGAGCTGCTGTCGAGTCAAAAGTGGGTTGAAGAATGGCCATATGGCAATGAGGAAGAAAAGCAGCGCATTGCTAGCCTTCTTTCACAAACCACATTGGCAGAAGAAACTTTAGCACAAGCATATCAACGTTTATTTATCGGCCCTTACGCACTACCTGCGCCACCTTGGGGCTCGGTTTACCTTGATCATGAAAATGTATTATTCGGTAACTCAACATTAGATTTACGCGAATGGATGCTAGAAAATGGTATTGATATTGCGTTAACTCAAAATGAGCCGGAAGATCACTTTGGTTTAATGGTGATGATGGTAGCTTGGATTGCAGAAACTCGTCCTGAAAAGCTCAATGAGCTATTAGCCGAACACCTTCTGCCGTGGGCTTATCGTTATTTAGAAAAGTTATCTTTACAAGGGGCATTCCCTTATTACGAAGGTTTAGCCATGTTGGCGACATTAACGCTCAAAAGTTGGCAATCGCAGTTAAATGTGACCCCTGCTGAAAAACAGTTATTTTGTTGATTTACAATAGACCATAAAAATGTGAAGCCCTAAAGACGGAAAAAACTCTCGCTTTTAGGGCTTTGATATATAAATAGTTAACGTTCTTAAGATTGTTTCGACCAAAATTGATAAAGCCTAGGTTGTGTTTCATCTTCGGTTTTTATCTGTGTAAATTGAAGGCCTTCTTGTTGTTCTGGCGCCTTTCTTAATGCTTTAGCAATGCTGGCTGTTGATAGTCCGTAAGGCTCGGCATCCTCATTAGAATAGGCATAAAAAATCTTAGAAATCCCCGCCATGCGCATAGCGGCAAGACACATTGGACAAGGTTGTCCACTGGCATAAACAATACAATCATCTAACTTTGTTCGCCCTAATACTTTACCAGCTTCCCGTAATGCTAATAATTCAGCATGAGCAGTGGGATCATTTGTCGTTACTATTTGATTGACTGCACTTGCAATTACTTGACCATTATTCACAATGACCGCGCCAAATGGCCTTCCCCCCACTTTCACATTATCCATTGCCAGCGATATGGCTTGTTGTATAAATTGATTATCTGACATTATTTTGCCCCCGCTTTTTCAAGTATATTAGCGATGTTTGTATAGCCTTTATCTTTAGCTAAGGTTAATGGTGTGTGGCCAGAGCCATCGGCGAGGTTAACGTTAGCTCCACCTTCAATAAGTAAAGTCACAATCTCTTCATATTTTTTGCTACCATCACCTAAAATAATAGCTTCGATTAAAGCCGTCCAACCTAAACGATTAATATGATCAACATCCACACCCGCATCAATTAATGTTTTTACCGTTTTTACATGTCCTCGCTCAGAAGCTGGAATTAATGCTGTTCCACCATAACGATTAACACTTTTAAGAGAAGCACCATGTGATAACGTTAATTCTAAGATCTCCTGCAACCCTCTCGCTCCCGAATAAAGATAAGGTGAATCTTGAATCGCATCACGAGCATTAACATCGGCACCTTGTTCAATCAGATATTTTGCAACCTCAATTTGGTTAGCATGTGTGGCAGCCATTAAAGGAGTGCGCAATTTTAGATCTCGTTGTTCTATATTAGCACCTTGTTCTATCTGACGTTTCAATTCAGATAAATTTCCCTCTTGTGCCAATGTAACCAGATATGCTTTATCAGAATTAGCCATCACTTTAACCATAAAGATAGATGAAATTATTAATAGGCTTAAGAAGTATAAAAACCATTTGCTCTTTAAATAGAGAGTATTCATTCAATATCTCCTAGAAAATGCTAATTTTGACTTACTTAATTAGCATACTATTTGAACTCATAATTATATCTAACAAAGCGATGACATTATTTCAACAAATCAACAGGTAATTAACTGCCTATCAAGGCATTTTTATACTTTTTTTACACTTCCCCTATCTCTTTTATCAACATCTTTACAGACCTTTAATTACGCTTACTGAATCTAAATAGATGAAGGATAGTTCTAATGTTGATATTTGGTGCTGTGACGTTAGTTATTTTGCTCACTGCTTATCTTATCTATGTGTTATTTAACGCAGAGGCATTTTAAAAATGGCAACAACAATGTTGATATATCTTGCTGTTTTTCTAATTACATTATTTGTGATAGGAAAAATGCTTGGGCATTATTTAGCTCGCCTTATCGAAGGTGATTTACCTCATTGGATTACTCAAACTGAACATGTTATTTGGCGTTGCTGTGGTTTCAAGCCCGCAGGCAAAGCAATCCAACCGATGAACTGGTATCACTATATGCTCGCCCTACTTATTTTTAATTTAATGGGCGCAATTCTATTATTTGTCACACTGCTTAACCAAGGCTATTTACCTTTAAATCCTCAATTTGCCCCTAATATGAATTGGGATTTAGCGTTCAATACCACAATTAGCTTTGTCACAAATACTAATTGGCAAGCGTATAGCGGTGAAACGGCTGTCAGCTATTTAAGCCAAATGACGGGGCTTGCAGTGCAAAACTTCTTATCTGCAACAACAGGTATAGCTGTCGCTTTTGTTTTAATTAGAGCGCTAACACAGTCATCTTGTACTTCATTAGGCAATGCTTGGGTTGATATTGGACGCATTACATTATATGTCCTACTCCCTTTATCTATTATTTGGTCACTGTTATTTGTCAGCCAAGGTGTGATACAAAACTTTCACCCAGCACTATTAAGTCAAGGCCTTGATGGGCAACAACAATGGTTACCAATGGGGCCTGTTGCGTCTCAAGAAGCAATTAAGTTATTAGGCACAAATGGCGGTGGTTATTTTGCGGCAAACTCTGCACATCCTTATGAAAATCCAACTTCATTAAGTAACTTCTTACAAATACTCGCTATTTTTCTTATTCCTACTGCCTTATGTTTTGCCTTTGGTCGTTTAAGTGGAACACAACGGCAAGGCCATACCTTGCTTTGGGCTATGACGTTAATTTTCATTGTTGCTGTTAGTGTGATCACTTGGGCTGAATGGCAAGGAAATCCAGAATTTATCTTTGCGGGTACAGATAGTTCGTTGAATATGGAAGGTAAAGAAACACGCTTTGGCATTATAGGTAGCGCTATTTTTGTTGCCGTCACAACAGCGGCATCTTGTGGTGCTGTTAATGCGATGCATGACTCACTAACAGCATTAGGTGGCATGGTACCAATGTGGTTAATGCAAACAGGCGAAGTAGTATTTGGCGGTGTAGGATCAGGATTTTACGGCATGATCCTCTATGTGTTATTAGCTGTATTTATCGCTGGATTAATGGTTGGTCGTGCGCCGGAATATCTCGGTAAAAAGATTGGTGTTGCTGAAATGAAATGGGTAGCTGTTGCCATTTTAATTTCTCCAGCCGTTGTTTTATTAGGTACAACTCTCGCTTTATTTACTGATGTTGGTCGTGAAGCCATTTTAAACCCAGGTCCTCATGGCTTTAGCGAAGTGTTATATGCTTTTACTTCTGCTGCGAACAATAACGGTAGTGCTTTTGCAGGACTCAATGTTAATTCACCTTTTTATAATCTGTTATTAGGTATCGCAATGCTCATTGGTCGCTTTGGTGTCATGTTACCTGTTTTAGCTATCGCAGGTAGTTTAGCCGTGAAAAAGCGTCAGCCAGAAAGCTTGGCAACACTCTCTACCACTTCACCGCTATTTATTTTGTTATTGATCCTCACTGTATTAATGATCGGCGCTTTGACTTTTGTTCCGGCATTAGCCCTTGGCCCTATTGCAGAACACTTACAGCTGTTTTGGGCGAAATAAGGAAACGTATCATGAAAACAACTCAACTATTTGATAAAAAAACCGTGATATCGGCTTTCTTTGATGCGATAAAAAAATGTACACCTCAAGCGCAATGGCGTAACCCGGTGATGTTTATTGTTTATGTTGGCGCGCTTTTAACGACCAGTATTTGGATTGCTTCATTATTAGGTTATTTCCCTGATGATAATCACTTTACTTTACAAGTAATGTTTTGGTTATGGGTAACATTGTTATTTGCCAATTTTGCTGAGTCATTAGCAGAAAGTCGAAGCAAAGCACAAGCTGCTAGCTTACGTGGCGCTAAACGACAATCTAAAGCAGTACGTTTACATCACGCTGACATCAATGCACCGAAAGAAACCGTTGATTCTTTCTCATTACATAAAGGTGATATTGTTTTAGTTAACTCGGGTGAAGTTATTCCTTGTGATGGTGAAGTCATAGAAGGTGGTGCCTCTGTTGATGAAAGTGCGATTACGGGCGAATCAGCACCCGTGATCCGTGAGTCAGGTGGTGATTTTTCTTCTGTGACTGGCGGTACTCGAGTATTGTCCGATTGGCTAATTATTCGCTGTACTGCTGAGGCAGGTAATTCATTTCTCGACCGTATGATTGGAATGGTAGAAGGTGCGAAGCGTAGAAAAACGCCGAATGAAGTTGCTTTAACTATCTTATTAACAGCCCTGACACTTATTTTCTTATTGGCGTGCGTTACTCTTTATCCATTCAGTGTGTTTGCTGTCGAGTTTCAAGGACATGGCGATATTATTTCCGTTGTCACTTTAATCGCTTTATTAGTGTGTCTTATTCCCACTACGATTGGCGGTTTACTTTCATCAATTGGTGTGGCAGGCATGAGCCGAATGCTTGACGCCAATGTGATTGCAACCAGTGGGCGAGCGGTTGAGGCCGCAGGTGATGTTGATGTCTTACTGCTTGATAAAACAGGCACAATTACACTGGGTAATCGACAAGCTTCTCGTTTTATCCCTCTTTCAGGTATTAGTGAAAAACAGCTCGCCGATGCGGCACAGCTAAGCTCACTTGCAGATGAAACGCCTGAAGGTAGAAGCATTGTGATCCTCGCTAAACAGCGTTTTAATTTGCGCGAACGTGATTTAGCGTCAATTGGAGCGTCTTTTATTCCCTTTTCTGCAATGACAAGAATGAGCGGCGTTAATTTAGGAGAGCGCTTGATCCGCAAAGGCTCCGTTGATGCTATTCGTCGTCATATTGAAGTCAGTCATGGCCATTTTCCTGATGAAGTCACCGCGATAGTCGAACAAGTCGCCAGAACGGGTGGGACACCGCTGGTGGTAGTTGAAAATCAGAAAATCTTAGGTGTTGTTGAACTTAAAGATATTGTGAAAGGTGGAATTAAAGAGCGCTTTGCTCAACTTCGCCAAATGGGGATAAAAACCGTCATGATCACGGGTGATAATCATCTTACGGCTGCAGCTATCGCAGCAGAGTCTGGTGTAGATGATTTTCTGGCTGAAGCAACACCTGAGGCAAAATTAGCATTAATTCGTCAATATCAATCAGAAGGTCGATTAGTTGCAATGACAGGTGATGGTACTAATGATGCCCCTGCATTAGCACAAGCCGATGTTGCTGTTGCGATGAACTCAGGTACTCAAGCCGCCAAAGAAGCAGGCAATATGGTTGATTTAGACTCTAATCCAACAAAATTAATCGAAGTTGTACATATCGGTAAACAAATGCTAATGACACGAGGCGCTTTAACAACATTTAGTATTTCCAACGATATTGCTAAATACTTCGCTATTATTCCAGCTGCTTTTGCTGTCACCTATCCACAGCTCAACATGCTTAATATCATGAACTTACATTCACCCGCATCTGCAATGCTATCTGCGGTTATTTTTAACGCCTTAATTATTATCTTTTTGATCCCTCTTGCTCTTAAAGGTGTTCATTATCGTCCTGTCTCTGCGCACTCATTATTGCGTCGTAACCTCTCTTTATACGGGATCAGTGGATTATTAGTCCCTTTTATTGGCATTAAAATCATCGATATGATCTTAGCGTTTATTGGGTTTTAAGGAGTTCTATATGCATCTATTTCGTTCATCATTAGTGATGTTATTATTACTCACACTAATAACCGGACTCGCTTATCCTTTGTTTGTTACAGGATTAGCCAACCTTATTTTTCCATGGCAAGCGAACGGCTCACTGATTTATCAAGATAATAAACTTATTGGTTCTGAGTTGATTGGGCAACAATTTACGCGGGATGATTATTTTAAAAGTCGCCCATCAATGACGTCCGAAATGCCCTATAACAGCATGGCATCAGGTGCCAGCCAACTAGCAACATCAAATCCATTATTACTTAATGAGATAACTCAACGTATTCAAATATGAAAGAAAGCAACGCATAATCAACATGTTGTTCCTGTTGATTTAGTCACAGCATCAGGAAGTGGACTTGATCCTCATATTTCATTACAAGCAGCTTATTATCAAATTGAAAATATTGCTTATTCTCGCCAACTCACTAAAAATGAAATTAAGCAGTTAATAAAAGACAATACTACATCACCGCTGATGTCATTTATGGGTGACCCTGTTGTGAATGTATTTATGCTAAATCAAGCACTTGATAAATTAAGTGCAGAAAAGCAGCAAAAAGTGAGTACTCAATAAAATGGAACTCGATCAGCAATGGCAACGCCCTTCTCCTGATGATTTACTCGCTTCAACGCGAACAACAACTCGTGGGCGTTTAAAAATATTTTTTGGTGCCTGTGCAGGTGTAGGGAAAACTTACGCCATGTTACAAGAAGCTCAACGCCTCCACCAGCAAGGTATTGATGTCCTTGCTGGTGTTGTTGAAACGCACCAAAGGCAAGAAACGGCTGCATTACTGCACGGATTACCTTTATTGCCACTACAACGTATTCACCATCACGGTAGAAAGCTTGTCGCGTTTGATTTAGATGCCGCATTAGCTAGGCATCCGGCGGTGATCTTAATGGATGAACTGGCATTTAGTAATCCTCATAAATGCCGACATCCTAAGCGCTGGCAAGATGTGGAAGAACTATTGGATGCAGGTATTGATGTCCTTGCCACAATAAATGTACAACACATTGAAAGTCTTAATGATATCGTCGGGAGTATTACAGGAATTCGAGTCCAAGAAACGATCCCTGACTATATTTTCGATAGTGCTGATGAAGTGGTTATGGTGGATTTACCACCTGATGATCTACAACAACGTTTACATGAAGGCAAAGTCTATCTAGCTGGACAAGCAGAACGTGCGATTGAACACTTTTTTCGTAAAGGTAATTTAATCGCACTACGAGAATTAGCCTTACGCCGTATGGCAGATAGAGTTGATACACAAGTTAAAGAGTTTCGAGATAGCCAAGGAACGGCTCCTGTTTGGCACACCACAGATAGTCTGATGGTTTGTCTCGGCGCTCATGGCGGTAACGACAAATTAGTTCGCACGGCAGCGCGTTATGCTGCCGCCTTTGGTTGCCAATGGCATGCTATTTATGTTGAAACGCCTAAGCTTCATCAAATTGGCGAGCATAAACGCCGAGCTATCTTACACTCTCTAAAATTAGCACAACATCTAGGAGCGAGAACGGCGATCCTTTCTGATAACCAAGCTGAAAAGGCCGTGATCCGTTACGCCAGAGAGCATAATCTTGGAAAAGTGGTTATTGGTCAACGCGCTTACCAAAAATGGCAATGGTTAAAACGCTGGATACGGATGCGTTTTGCAGAAAAATTAGCGCGTTATGCACCTGATCTCCATGTTATCAGTGTCGCCCTCAATGATGAGGACATACGTTATAAAACCAAAACAGCACCACTACAAAATGATAAATGGCGACAAGAGATAAAAGGTTATTTTACAGCGATTGGATTATGTTTAGCGATCACCTTATTCTCTCGCACATTTCTATTAGCACTTGATAAAGCCAATTTAGTCACACTCTATTTATTGGGTGTTGTATTAATTGCACTCTTTTTTGGTCGTCGCCCTTCTATTTTTGCGGCATTAATTAATGTTATTAGTTTTGACCTGTTTTTTGTACAGCCTCACTTTTCGCTCGCTGTACTCGATATGCAGTATTTGGTCACTTTTACAGTGATGCTTATTGTCGGATTAGTGGTTGGTAATTTAACTGCGGGTATGCGTTATCAAACCCGCGTCGCCCGTTATCGAGAACAGCGCACTCGCCACTTATTTGAAATGACGAGAGAACTGGGTCGAGCGGTAACGTTACAAGAAATTGTTCGCACTAGTTATCATTTTTTATCAAGTGCCTTTGATGCCAAAGTGTGTTTATTACTGCCCAACAAACAAGGTGAATTAACACCTTTTCATGCACAAGGCATGGGGCTTTTACCTATTGATAATGCCATTGCACGCTGGTGTTGTGATAAAGATCAAATTGCTGGTGCAGGCACAGATACTCTACCAAGTGTGCCTTACCAATTACATCCGATTACCGCCTCTCAACAAGTTTTAGCTATTTTAGCGATTGAACCGAATAATCTTCGTCAACTGCTTATCCCGGAGCAACAGCAGCTATTGCAAACTTTTAATGGTTTAATTGCTAATGCCCTTGAGCGATTACAACAGGCTGAAATTGCAGAACAATCTCGAATTAATATCGAAAGAG
The DNA here is from genome assembly GCF_003144535.1 of Proteus penneri. Taxonomy (GTDB): domain Bacteria; phylum Pseudomonadota; class Gammaproteobacteria; order Enterobacterales; family Enterobacteriaceae; genus Proteus; species Proteus penneri. The sequence continues at coordinate 120,598 of NZ_PHFJ01000014.1, forward strand.
AGCAATTAAGAAATGCATTATTAGCCGCACTTTCTCATGATTTAAAAACACCGCTTACTGTGCTTTTTGGTCAATCAGAGATTTTGCTTCTCGATTTAAGTGCTGAAGGTTCATCCCATACAGAGCAAGTTAACCAAATTCGACAGCAGATCCTGACAACCTCACGGTTAGTCAATAATTTACTGGATATGGCACGTATTCAATCCGGTGGCATTCAAGTGAATTTACAATGGAATTCGCTACAAGAAATAACGGGAAGTGCCATTCGTTCTCTCTCTTATTTACTTGATAAACATCCATTACAAATTGATATTTCTGCTGATTTATTGCTTTATTGCGATGGTAATTTAATTGAACGAGTTATCACGAACTTACTTGAAAATGCAGTGAAATATACGACATCAAACACAAAAATCGGAGTAAAAGCCTATATTGATGTCGCTAAAATTCATGTTGAAGTATGGGATGAGGGTCATGGGATCCCAACCGACCAACTACAACTTATTTTTAATAAATTTTCACGTGCAGTAAAAGAATCCGCAATTCCTGGTGTTGGATTAGGTTTAGCCATATGTAGCGCCATTATTCACTTACATGAAGGTGAAATTTGGGCTGAAAACAATAAAAAAGGTGGAGCAAGCTTCCACTTTGTTTTACCTTTAAAATCACTCCCTGATATTGATGAGATTGAAATAAAACAGTGACTCCATATAACATTTTAATTATTGAAGATGAGAAAGAGATTCTACGCTTTGTTCGGCTAGCTTTAGAGAGCGAAGGATTTCGTGTTTATGAAGCCAATGAATGCCAACGAGGATTAATTGAAGCCGCATCAAGAAAACCTGATTTAGTTATTCTTGATCTTGGTTTGCCAGACAAAGATGGTCTCTGTTTTATTCAAGATTTTCGCCAATGGAGTAGTACCCCCATTATCGTACTTTCAGCACGAGATTCAGAGCAAGATAAAGTGAAAGCACTTGATGCAGGAGCGGATGATTATCTGACGAAACCTTTTGGTATTAGTGAACTACTCGCCAGAATCAGAGCATCACTACGCCGTTTTGTTAAACAAGAAACACAAAGTACACAATTTACTTTTGGTGATATTACGATTGATTGGGTTAATCGTATTGTTACTCGTCAAAATGACCCCGTTCATTTAACGCCGACAGAATTTCGTTTACTAAGTGAATTAGTTAATAACAGTGGTAAAGTACTTACTCAACGGCATTTAATGCAACATGTTTGGGGGCCTAATTTCGTTGAACATAGTCACTATTTGCGCATTTATATGGGACATTTACGCCAAAAACTAGAAACCGATCCCGCATGTCCGGTGCATTTAATGACAGAAACGGGGATTGGCTATCGATTTATGCCTTAACTAAACTCAAAATCCCACCACAAGTGACATTTGAGTACACTTATCAACTCTTGCCACTACTCATGGCAGGAGATTCAAAAAAGGTAATTGAATCTCCAGATCATCAAGTAAATGCTAATCTACAATTTCAACGATAGCCGCACCCACCTTGGTATCATCCGAGTTAGTTACATTAACTCTGTAGTAGTAAAATGATCGTTCGGGTGCTTGAACGATAATCGTGTCATTGGGTTCAACCCAATATGTGGTATCGGGATAAAAAACATGTGACGGTGGTGCCCAGTAATTCACAACTTCTAATTTCGTTTCACCGTTATTAGTCACAATGACACTTTTAGTAACTGTTGGAATGATAGGCTCAGCATCGTCCCATACTGTAACTGTTTCCAAAGGTTGAATAACATAATTAGTCGACATAACGCACCTCCTTAACTGTTTTTATATAGACTGCTGACATATTGCATCGCAAGTTCATTATTATATATTGCTGAAATCGCTATCCCACACATTTGATGGCCAGATGATTGTATATATCCTGCAACATCAGAGACCACATACATGGAGTTAATTGAAAATGGGCTGACTAAAGTGACTTCTTGTATAGGGTCATCATCAGGATGCTGACCTGCTACCATTGTATTATTAAGATTAGTGGTGAACTCAATTTGTGAAACAAAAGAGTCCGCTCTCACAGACACCTGATTAATGAACTCACCACCCTCAACATTAATACTCATAGTGTTTTGTCCAACATTGAATGAGTCATTGTTATTTGGCGTCATACCCATTTCATATTGTTCATCAGATCCACTACAGGTAAACATTAACCCAGTAGTTCGATGTGACACTGACAGGTCTGTATAAACATCGATAAAATTAATATAGCCATCTGGATAAGATGTTGGCTCCTGATATAAAGATCCCAGGATGTTTGTAGAAGGCATCATTGAGTTATCAGCTACTTCAGCAAATGCCATAGGCACTGAGAAATTTTGCCCGTCTAGGCTTATAAGCTTATAGAAAGATCCAGCTGCCATGACTGGAACGTAGTAATTTTCCAGCGGTGCAGGAGCATTATAGTCTTCATAATCCGCTGACCATAGTTCATTAAATAAAGACACGCTTGTTTCATAATATAACTTAACACTAAAGTAGGTCTGTATGTTGTTAAGATAAGTATTGCCTATTGCCGAATTTATCGGAGATAAATAACTCTTGGAGCTTTGAACATCTTTTTGAAGCAATGACTTTAATTGATTAACTTGATCTTGACTTAATCCTAAATCATTAGAGTATTTAATCCCTTCAAGATATAAGGCAATTTTTAAATTCACAGCGGCGACAAAAAGTGGAGCAAATGCATATTTGAAATTAGTCCCTTCTATTTTGAAGTTTTCTTCAATTCCAATTATATCTACAACCACTGTCATCAGTTCAGGGCCCGCAGTATCATACTGGGCATTAATTAACTGGTCATTGATAAATGATACTTTATCCTGAAGCTCGTTTACTGCGGCCACAAGGCGATTCCAGTCGTCCTCTTGAATATCTTCATTAATAAGGCTTTGCACTTCCTGTTTAATCGTACTCCATATATCTTCCTTATCTGTTGGCCATAAAAGGCCAAAAATGGTGCTTAGTACACCTCCAATCACTGGGATCTGACTGATACCATAATGTATTATCGAACCGATATCAGATAAACCATCATTAAGCTTAAGTGTAGATGACATATTTAGCCTCTTAAATTATAGCAATGATAAAAAAAACTGAATGAGTGACTTAATGTGTTTTCTCTCGATTAGTTTCCGCCCTTGCCAGAAACTAATAAATCAAAAACCAATAAGAAAATCTTATCTTTTATAGTGCGGATGTATATGACTTTTCAAAGGGAAATGTAATAAATCTAACGCAAGGCAAGGTTTCGCAATTATTTCCTTATGTTTCAGTGACTTTTCCTAAAAATAGTCTATGCTTTGTTCAGGCAGTCTCTTAGCATATATATCCGACTGTATATCTATTATTTGATAAAACACCATCAGGATTAAAAATAAAATGCGATTTACTTCTACCTATTGTTAAACCAGTATTATTATCTAAAAAACGTTGATGCCCAAATAACAAATTATAATTTATCTCTAATGGGTTTCACATCCATTATATCTATGCCAATTTTTTCTTCCTTATTAAATTTCCTTTCTCTTATTACTTTTTTTAATATTTTCATTATTCTCATAAAATTAGCCTTATTAAAAATAAATTTAACTCAATCAATAAAAATATATAAACCATGGCATTCAAGTAATGGATAAAATCCTTTATTAATTAATTTTAATTAACGCTTTACCTTAAATAGATTATTTACCTTCGTGAATATTATTTATTGAAATATCATCGTTAAGTAAAAAATACCAACCTTAGATAATTAAATTAATAAAAAACCTATTCCCTTCTCTATTTAATAATAGAAGAAAATAGGTTAATTTATCGATTAATATTTAAATTTATTAGGCCATAGCCGAAATGGTTTTTCTAAAACGTAATAAAGCTAATAAAAAAAACACCGAGCCAATAACAATTAAGATAATGAATTGAGGCCACACAATTGAGAAGTCAGCACCACGATATAAAATAGCCTGAGCTAAGCTAACAAAGTGTGTAGTTGGCATTGTTTGCATAACATCCTGAACAAACTGAGGCATACTTTCCCGCGATGTCATCCCTCCTGATAACATATTCAATGGCAATAATACCATAATCATCAATAATCCAAATTGAGGCATTGAACGAGCCATTGTTCCTAAAAAAATACCTATCGAGGTTGTTGCAAATAAGCTTAAAGCAACACCACACATAAACAGTAGAACAGAGCCTTCAATAGGAACATGAAGTAAAGATTTCACGACTAATACCAGTGACATAGCTGATGCCAATAATACAACCAATCCCATTGACCATATCTTAGAGAGCATTATTTCAAAGGGAGTAACTGGCATAACCAGTAAGTGCTCAATAGTGCCATGCTCTCGTTCTCTTATTAATGCAGCTCCTGTTAATACTATCGATAACATGGTGATATTATTGATAATTGCCATAACAGAACCAAACCAAGATTGTGTCAGATTCGGGTTAAAACTCATCCTAACTTCCAAATCAACTGGCAGTGGATCATTGGTTCTATTTTTCGCTAAAAAGGTTTTTGCTTCACCCATTACAATGTTTTGAATATAGCTATTACCTAAGAAAGCTTGGCTCATTCTCGTTGCATCAATATTAACTTGTATTTCCGGTTTTCGACCCGCTAAAAGATCACGCTGAAAATTAGGCGGGATATCAAGAGCAAAGGTATAAGTACCTCTATCTAACAAACCATCAATTTGCTCAGGCGTAATATCAGCTGGAGGTAAGAAATAAGGCATATAAAAACTATTTACAATACGTGCGGATAGCTGAGATTTGTCCTGATCAGCAACGGCAATCGGCGCATGATGTAACGAACCGGGTGTAACAGTCGCAGATGAGTAAATTGACACAGTAAAAGCAAATACAATTAATGCCAGCATCGCTTTATCACGAGAGAGACTGCGCAGTTCTTTTACACCTAAATTAAACACATTTTGAATTGTGCGCCACATTTAAGCCTCCTGCTTTTTCAAGAAAAAGATACTCAACCCAATAACAATTGGAATAGTGATAAGCATAGGAATAAAAGACCAAGGTAAATCAAAAAGGTTTAATCCCTTAGAGAATGTCCCTCTTGTGATAGTTAAAAAGTGAGATGTAGGATAAATATGCCCTATCCATTTACCTATACCTTCCAATGATGAAACAGGGTCAATCATTCCTGAAAATTGTGTTGCTGGAATTAAGGTAATAATTGAAGTACCAAAAATAGCGGCAATCTGACTTTTCATAAAGCAAGAAATAAGTAATCCCATTCCTGTAGCAATAGTGATATAGAGTAATGCACCTAAAGAAAGCGTTAACATACTTCCTTTAAAACTCACCCCAAACACAAAGACAGAAAGCGCGCAGAGCATAAAGAAGTTAAACATACCCAATAAGATATAAGGAAATTGCTTGCCTAACAAAAACTCTGCTTTAGTGACAGGTGTAACATAAAGATTGATAATAGAACCAAGCTCTTTTTCACGAACCACGCTCAACGCACTTAACATTGCGGGGATCATCATTAATAAAAGAGGAATAACAGCAGGTACAATTGCAGGTAAACTTTTTACATCAGGATTATAGCGATAGCGGGTTTCTATATTAATGGGTGATAATTTATCAACCACATTAGTTGGTTGGCGCATAGCCATATCAAGCATCCATGTTAAATGCATTGCCTGAATATAACCGCGAACTGTTTCAGCCCGATTAGGCATTGCGCCATCAATCCAAACACCTATTTTTACAGTATGACCTTTGGCAATATCCCGAGCAAAGTTAGGCGGAATTTCAATCGCAACCGTAATATCTCCACTACGGAGTCTCCGTTCAAGTTGGTCATAATCTGTAATTGGTGCTTTTTCAATAAAGTAACGAGAGCCAGAAAGGTTTTGGCTATATGCCTGACTTAACCCTGTTTGATCTCGATCCATAATACCAAAGCGTAAATTTTCAACATCCAAACTAATACCGTAACCCATAATAAACATCAGGATCACCGTACCTAATAGTGCTAAAGTAAGACGCACAGGATCTCGGCGTAACTCCATACCTTCACGAATACTATAACTAAATAGACGTCGTAGGCTAAAGCGCTGTTTTAACGCTTTTTCTGCACTTTCATCACTAGATGCAGGAAGTTGTAGGCTTTTTTCATTAAGTTCAGAAGCTTCTTGTTCACCCGATGCCTTTTTAAGGTAATCAATAAAGACTTCTTCAAGTGTATCAAATTGGCTATTTTTAACTAAATTTGCCGGTGTATCTGTGACTAATACTTTACCAGCATGCATTAGTGACATTCTGTCACAACGTGCCGCTTCATTCATAAAGTGAGTTGAGATAAAAATAGTGACACCGTCACGTCTAGATAGGTCAACCATCAAGTTCCAAAACATATCTCGCGCAATGGGGTCAACCCCTGAAGTCGGTTCATCCAATATCAGCATTTCAGGTTTATGGATAACAGCAACTGCGAGTGACAAACGCTGACGAATACCTAATGGCAACCCATCGGGCATCATTTCTTCAACATCAGTTAAATTAAAACGCTCACTCATTTCCTTAACACGTTGAGGAATTTCTTCTTCTGGAATATGAAAAAGCTTGGCGTGTAATTCAAGATTCTGTCGTACAGTCAATTCACTATAAAGTGAAAATGCTTGAGACATATAGCCAACACGGCGACGAGTTTCAATATCTTTAGGATCAACTTCTTGACCAAATAACCAAGCTCGCCCTTCGCTCGCTTCAAGTAAACCTGTCAGCATTTTCATTGTGGTTGATTTACCACAACCATTCGATCCTAAAAACCCAAAAATTTCTCCTTTAGGGATACGGAAGCTTACGTGGTCTACTGCAACAAATTGCCCAAAACGCATAGTTAAATCTTGCGCTTCAATAGCGATGGTATCATCATCACTTTTATCTCTTGGTGGAATAATCACTTTTTGGTGATCTTTCTTTTTCTCTTCTGGCAATAATTCGATAAAGGCAGCTTCTAGTTCATCAGTATGTGTTTGGGCTTTTAATTCATTAGCATGACCTGTTGCTAATATTTTTCCTGCATCCATCGCAACCAACCAGTCAAAACGCTCAGCTTCTTCCATATAAGCGGTCGCAACTAACACGCTCATATTTTTTTGACGCTTACGTATACGGTTAATTAATTCCCAAAATTGTGCTCGCGATAATGGGTCAACGCCAGTAGTCGGTTCATCAAGAATAAGTAATTCTGGATCATGAATAAGTGCACAACATAAACCCAATTTTTGTTTCATTCCCCCAGAAAGTTTACCCGCCGGTCTATCACGGAATGGGGCTAAGCCAGTACTTTCAAGTAAATCATTTATGCGTTCTGCCCGCTCTTGTTTTGATTGACCAAATAAACGGCCAAAAAAATCAACATTTTCAAAAACAGAAAGCGTGTGATAAAGGTTTTTACCTAACCCTTGAGGCATATAGGCAATACGAGGACAGACAGCTCTTCGGTGTTCAACATTATTCATATCACCGTTTAACACAATTACTTGCCCAGTTTGGATTTCTCTCGCACCAGAAATAAGCGAGATCAAGCTCGATTTCCCTACGCCATCTGGGCCAATTAACCCGACCATTTTCCCAGCAGGAATAGCCAATGTCACATCATCAAGCGCTTTGGTATCGCCATAATGTTGGGATACATGAGTCAATTCAATGATATGAGAATGACTTTTCGTTCTCATTGTTTGACTCATTGTGGTAATTTCACCTCTAAATCAGTTGGCCAAGATTGGTTGTTATCTAAGCGAATATAAGCACGACCGGGTAAACCTGTTTTTACATATTCAAGGTGTTTTTCAAGTAATTCAGGTGAAATACGCGCTCTTACACGGAACATAAGTTTTAATCGTTCATTATCAGTTTCAACGGTTTTCGGTGTAAATTGAGCGACACTAGCAACGTAGGTTGTTTTTGCAGGAATAACAATATGAGGGGCTGCATCTAAAATAATGTGAACGTCACTTCCTAATGCCGCTTTACCGGCAGCTTCTGTTGGTAAAAAGAAAGTCATATAAACATCACTTAAATCAACCATATTTAATACACGGCCGCCAGCACCTAAAACTTCACCAGGCTCTGCGACACGGTATTGAACTCGACCATTACGCGGTGCTTTTAAAATACTGTCATCCAACTCTGCCAAAATGCGTCTTTCGGTTGCCGTTGCTGCATCTACTTTTGTGTTAGCTTGAATGATCCCCGCTTTAGCCGATTCTATTGCTGCAATAGTGGCGGTTTCTTGAGCTTTAGCTGCTTCAACGGCAGCCCTTGCTCCTTCTGTTCTTGCTATATCATCATCTAATTGTTGAATAGAAATAGCATTAGTTTTTACTAATGCACGAGAACGATTAAGTCTTTTTTGTGCAGCATCAAGCTCAGCAATACGTTGACGAACAACGGCTTGGGCTGCAAGTTGTTCACTTTTACGCTGTGATAATGCAGATTGTGCAGTGACCACACTACTTTTCGCTTGGTTTAATTGGGCTTGAACTTCATGAAGTTGTTCTTTTAGTGTTCGAGTATCCATGTTTGCCAACACGTCCCCCGCTTTAACAAAATCTCCTTCTTGAACTAAAATAGAGTCTATTCTTCCTGGACTTTTCGTTGAAATATCAATTTCTGTTGCTTCTATTCTCCCATTACTTTGAGCAAATCCTGAAGGGAGTGTTGGTGTTTGAGATTTCCACCAAAAAATTCCCGCGGCAACAACCACGACAATAATAATGCTATAAACAAAAAAACGACTCTTGTTTTGATTTTTCATATAAATTATTTAACCTTCCTTTAGTCATAAAAGAACACCAAAAATATGTTTATCCACTGTATGTAAGAAAATAGTTAAATAATGAGACGTATTAATTTTTATTTTATATCTATTTAAAAATAGTTCATTTGTGTTGATAAAGCTAACGAACTCACTATAAAAAAATAAAATATTAAATGCTAACCTTATGAATTATAAATGTTATGTTATTATAATAGAGCTTTAACTCAAATTAATGTAGTACTTTTATCACAGAATCCGTTATCCCTTTTTGATTATTCGAGGAAACACACAAATTGTATATAGAAAACCCAATTTAGTTACATTAAAATACAGATGAAACAATAACAAAACGTTATCAAAGATAAATCAATATTAAAGATTACTTAGCTTTTTGATAAACATTTCAATACAAAATAGATTTATTTCCCTATTTAACATTATTAAAAATTTATTTATTGTACAATTGAGTAAATTTTATTTTTTTAAATTTAATCATATAAAATAAAAACAAAAAATAAAAACAACAATATTATTTTGTTTTTTAAAAAAATATTATTAACTACATTTTATATTTATTCCCTTCATTAAACCAAGAAACACAAAAAGAACACAACGTATTGATTATCATTTTAAAATGATAAAAAAGCAGGCTATAACACACGATAAATTAAAAAGAAAATTAAGTGTTCAGACCACTTATGTCTTAAACTTTTTATATAGTGATTATTGCAGTTAGTTATCAAAGTACATAGATGTAATTAATTAGAGTTTAAGATCAAGATCGTAAAATCCATATGATAATACCGCGTTAATTTTAATTAAAAAAGAAGGGTTATATATGAATAATATTAAGTATAAACTCGCCACAATGACACTTTGCACCCTATTTACTACCTCTGTTTTTTCAAATAACGCTCCTCCTATTCGCCTTGTCATTCATGGTGGTGCTGGGACAATCACTAAAGACACCATCACGCCAGAACAAGAAAAAGAATATAAAGAAAAACTAACTGAAGCACTAAATGCTGGATATGCTGTTCTAAATAGTGGAGGAACCAGTATAGAAGCGGTTCAAAAATCGATTAATATCATGGAAGATTCACCATTATTTAATGCGGGGAAAGGCGCCGTTTTTACCCATGATGGTCGTAATGAACTTGATGCTTCTATTATGGATGGTAAAACCCGTAAAGCTGGCGCTGTTGCAGGTGTAACTACGGTTAAAAATCCAATTAATGCCGCCATAGCTGTGATGGAAAAAAGCCCACATGTTATGATGGTTTCTACTGGTGCTGATCTTTTTGCTAAAGAACAAGGGCTTACTATTGTTGATCCGTCCTATTTTAGAACTGAACATCGTTGGCTACAGCTTCAAAAAGCAATAGAAAAAGAACAAGTCGTTTTAGACCATGATGGTAAAACGGCTGCTCTTTTTGTTGATCCTATGATGTACGATTATAAATATGGCACCGTTGGTGCAGTTGCTCTTGACCAACATGGCAACTTAGCTGCGGGAACTTCTACGGGAGGAATGACAAACAAGCGTTATGGCCGAGTTGGTGATTCCCCAATTATTGGAGCAGGTAATTATGCTGATAATGAAACTGTTGCTGTATCTGCAACAGGATCTGGTGAAATGTTTATCAGAACATTAACTGCCTTCAATATCGCAGCCCAAGTTAAATATAAAAATTTACCTTTAGAAGAAGCTGCTCAAAATGCACTTGATGAAGTTAAAGCGATCAATGGTAGCGGTGGTGTTATCGTATTAGATAAAACAGGTAACTACACAATGAGTTTTAATTCTGAAGGTATGTATCGTGGCACAATTGGTAATGATGGAAAACCTGTTGTCGCAATTTATAAAGAGTAATTTAACTAACCATTGATTATTTCGCACCCATTTTTACTGTTATCTTCATTATTTTTAAGTCGATAAAAGGTGAAAATCTTGGGTGCGAAAACGATCTAAACGCCTTTTATCCCTTCTTATTCCCTACTCTTTTTCTTAACACTATTTACCCTATTTTTTCATTAATCTAATTTGACTGTTATTCGCACTAAAAAAGCTCATACAACAACCTTACTGACGATAAAACAAACAAGATCGTCTCTACTTATTAAAATGATCCTTTGAAAAAGTAGCTTTTTTCTTTTTTGGATCTGTTAGAATATTCATCATGGTTATGTTGATTTAATAAGGAAATAGCAGTGGAATTTCACCACGACGATCAGGACTTAACACCTGAAACATCGCTAGTCTTGCCTGAAAAACAAGCATTATTGGATTTGAATGCAACATTCACCTCGCCCGCTCATACTAATCCAGCAATGGCTTATTTAATGAGTTTAGGTTCAAAACGTAGTCGTCAAACAATGGGATCATTTCTCACTATTGTTGCTAAGATGATCGGTTTTTCTTCTCTTAAAAATTGCCAATGGGGAGCTCTTCGTCGCCATCATATTCAAGCTATTATTGATATGTTATCTGATGCCAATAAAGCCCCTGCCACTATCAATACTTATCTTGCAGCATTAAAAGGTGTTGCTTTAGAAGCTTGGGCAATGAAACAAATGGATACTGAAAGTTATCAGCATATCCGCCAAGTTAAATCTGTAAGAGGAAGTCGATTACCTAAAGGCCGAGCACTCACTAGCAATGAAATTCGTGCTTTATTTAGAAGTTGTGAAAAAGACAATTCATCGAAAGGCTTAAGAGATGCCGCAATATTAAGTGTGTTATTAGGTTGTGGATTACGTCGTTCAGAAATAGTGGCACTTAATTACGAGCATATTCAATTTCGCGATCAAGCTTTTCTTGTTAGAGGTAAAGGTAATAAAGAACGAATGTCTTATATGCCTGATGATACTTGGGATCGCCTTCAATTATGGATTAATGAAATAAGAGGCACGCAAGATGGCCCTCTTTTCACTCGCATACGTCGATTCGATGATGTCACTGATGAACGGATCACCGATCAGGCCATTTACTATATTTTGGAAAATCGACAACAAGAAAGTTGTATTGATAAATTTGCTCCTCATGATCTAAGAAGAACATTTGCCTCTGCAATGCTTGATAACGGTGAAGATATTGTCACAGTAAAAGATGCCATGGGACATGCTAGTATTATGACGACTCAACGTTATGATAGGCGTGGAGATGATCGTTTAAGAAAAGCGGCGAGACATTTACGTTTTTAAATTTTATTTCCAAATATCGTATTATCAAAAATAGCTATTTTGATAATACTTCTTAAGAATCCCCAATTATCGGTTTCCGTTCATAATTAGGGATTTTTATTGCTTACTCTTTATCTGAACGGTGGCTCATTAAATGTTCTTAATTTACGAGAGTGTAAATTACTCTCTTCTTGTTTAAGTAATTCAATAGCTTGAATACCAATTTGCAGGTGTTCGGATACAGCCCCTTCATAAAAATGATTAGCCTGACCTGGTAATTTTATTTCACCATGCAATGGTTTATCTGATACACACAATAAAGTGCCATAAGGAACCCGAAAACGATAACCTTGTGCAGCAATTGTGGCACTTTCCATATCAACAGCGACAGCGCGACTTAAGTTAAATCTTCTTGCTGAAACCGAAAAACGTAATTCCCAGTTGCGATCATCCGTTGTAACAACAGTTCCTGTTCTTAATCTTTGTTTTATTTCATGCCCCGGCTTACCACTGATCATTTTCGTCGCATCATAAAGTGCACGTTGTACTTCAGCAATATTAGGGATAGGAATATCAGGAGGTAAAATGTCATCTAAAATATGATCATCGCGTAAATAAGCATGAGCCAAAACATAATCACCAAGTTGTTGGCTTTCACGTAATCCACCACAATGACCAATCATTAACCAAACATGAGGACGTAAAACAGCTAGGTGATCACAAATTGTCTTAGCATTTGAAGGGCCAACACCAATATTAACTAATGTTATTCCGGGACCTTCTTTAGCTATTAAATGATAGGCTGGCATTTGATATTTCTTCCAAGTTAAATCAGATATTAACTTTTCAGGATCAACAGTTTCTGCTGTAATTCGCTGAAACCCAGCACAGGAAAGTGCACAATATGGACTATTTTCATCCGCAACTTGATCGCAAGCCCAACGAACAAATTCATCAACATAACGATTATAATTCGTATATAAAATATAGGGTTGAACGTCTTCAGGTAATGTACCTGTATAATGTTTTAAACGCGCTAATGAGAAATCAGTACGTAACGCATCAAAATGAGAAAGTGGCAACATTTCCCTATCACAAATTAAACCATCAGTAATTTCATCACCGATTTTAGATAAATCAGTTGTTGGAAAATATTTTGCTAAAGAGGCACTCATCTTTCTATCAAAACCAATACCTGTTCCATCGATCACAAAAGGATAAGGAATTTCTTGTTTTGAAGCGGTTACTTCAAAAGTAGCATGATAAGCATCAGCAATAAGTTGAAGTTGTTCTGATAAGTAATTCTCAAATAAGGCAGGATTAGTAATCGTGGTAGAATAATGACCTGATTTTGATAATCGACCATAAGCGCGTGTTTTATCTTCTATTTTAACTTCACCATACCAATGTACAGTTAATTGAGGATAAGCAAATATACCTTCAGCTCTTTGTTTTATATCTGGTAATTTTCCATCTTGGGCATAATCAATAATTGCATTGCGTAAAGCATCAACAGCATTTTGATATTGTTGTTTTAATTGATTAATAATTTTTTGAATTTCTGGATCATGAGGTTGTGACATAAAAGAGCCTCTTGCTTATTATTGGTTTATCTACATGATAGCAAGAAGCTCTGTTTAGCCCAATAGTCAATATTTCAAGATCGCATATTCATATTTGCTTTTATTATCAAGAATAAGTGTTTATTTTCAAAATCATATTCGAAAATTAATTTTGTATGATCTTCTAACGTACTTTTATCTCCGACTGATAATAACTCTGGAAGACTATCGTCAGATTCAGTAACCTTCGAATATTTATCCAATGAAAAAGGCTTTTCTACAAGCTCCTCACTAACGAGATTGACTAAATTATAGTGTTGTTCATTAACATACGCTAACTCTGTATTTATTAAATTATTTATATTTTCTATATCATTAGTACTTTTATCCTGTAATGATTTTTTATTTTCTATTTCAATTCTTATTTTATTTTTACTATCCTCTTTGATAACATTTATTGTTGTTTTTCCTGAATAAGGAACATTAATTAATCCAGAAAATGGATCTTGCTCTATCAAAAATAATTTAAATTCAAGAAGTCCTTTTTGATATAATAAGGAATAAATTATTTCTTTATCATTCCCATCCAAATTTTCAAATTCATTTTTTAATTTCTCGAATTCTAACTCCTTGAATTTTATCTCATCTAAATCTTGTGGTTTATTTTCTAGGTCAGCAATTGGAATAGTATTAATACTCAAGTTCATCCTTGATAGATCTTTAAATAATTCAAGTTCTATTTTTTCCAACAGATTATTATGTATTGATTTGTCTATTTCTTTTTTTTCATTTTCAATCAGATTTTTTAATTTATATGGAAATAGATCACAATCAAATTTGGATTCTTTATACAATTTATTTTTTAATATATAATCTCTATTGAAATTACTCTCACCCTTGAATCTATCAATATTATCTTTTATTAATCCAATGATAATTTCTTTTTTAATTTTATCATTTTCGTTATCTTTCACATCGATTTTTAAAAATTTATTTATAGCATCAATAAGTAAATCATTAAACCCATTCTTTTTCAATGCTATGATTATGTCCGCGATTAATTTTATCCCTTGAAATCCATCCTCATTAATATTATATGAAAACTCTATTTTTTCATCATTGTGAGTTTCATTCAAAAGAATAGAAAAAGTTACCCTATCCTCTTTTTTTTCAATGAAAAATCTCTCTTTATACAAATCAGATGAAAAATTCATTAATTGACAAAATCCTTTTATTTTATCCAATGCAGTTGTTTCAAGATTAAAAAAAGTATCTTTAATTAATAAAATAACAGTCACTTCTTGTCCAATACCAAACCAGTTTTTTATTTTTTCCCATAACGTTCGTGCCATTAATGGATCATCTGCATTTTTTATCTTCTCTATTCTGCAACGGGGAATTGAGACACCATTGATTTCCATAATTTTTATACCTAAGTCTAAATTTATCAAATTTAAAATATCAAGAAATAAAATTTATGATATAAAAAAAATACCATTTGATTTTAAAATGGTACTTTTTTAATAACGAGAATTTTTCTATGGTAATAAAAAACTTAAAATAATAGGTAATGTAATCGAAGCAAATATCGTTTGAGAAGTAATGATTCCCGCCATAAGTTCAGAATCCCCGCCTAATTGTCTAGTTAGAATATAAGAAGTAGGTGCCGTTGGTATCGAAAAAAATATAACCAAAAGCATCATGACTAATGGAGATAAAGCTAAAAAATAAGCAACGCTATATGCTACTATCGGCACAATAAGCAAACGAGTAACTGTATTTACTCCAATCATTTTACTTTCAGCTTTTAGCGTCGAAAGATGTAATGCAGCACCTATACAAATAAGCCCCAAAGGTAAACTGGTTGCGGCTAATAACTTCAAAAACTGATCGCTACCAAAAGGAAGCCCAACGCCTGACAGATTTATTATGATCCCCATAATACAAGAGATGATTAAAGGGTTTTTTATGATAGGTACTATTAGTTGACGCAATGTCACATTTTGCCCTGCGGTTAAACAAAGTACTGAAGTGACATTTGATAGAGGAACCAGTGCTGCTAATATCAAGGCGGCTATTCCTAATCCTTCAACACCAAATAAATCAGCAACAATAGCTAAACCTAAATAAGTGTTAAATCGAATATTGCCTTGAACGATCGCACCAAAGCGGCCAGCAGACCAGCTTGTTATTTTTTTCAAAATAATACACAAGATAGTGACAATAATGACTACAGAAAAAATAGCCCCAGCAAGATGAGGTAATTGAGGATCAGATAAAGGTGCATTTGCTAAACTATTGATTAATAAGGCAGGAAAAAGTAAAAAATAGTTAAGCTTTTCAGCTCCTACCCAAAATGCTGGTTCAAACGTTTTATTTTTTCTTAAAATTGCACCGAGCCCAATTAACGCAAATAACGGCCATAACGTTAATAACACATTTTGCATAGTCTTTATCCTAGAGATATTGTGATAGTTTACAATATCGCAACATCATGCGGATTGCTATTTTATGTTATTAATATAAAAGCTAATTCAAAAAATGATAACAATAAATTTATATCGCATTTTAAGAATAGCTTTTTTTATTCTTAGTCTATTATAAAAATCATCCTTTTGAGATGATTAAAATAAAAACAACTACTCTAAATCAATACACATGCGGTAACAATGTAAATTTGCTTTCGCTAAATCAGAATAATAATCACGTCCTTCTAATACTTTAAAGCCTTGCTTTAAATAAAATGATACTGCATTAGGGGTTGCATCTAAAAATAACTTGGATTGCCCTCTCTTAATTGCTTCATGTTTCAATTGTTTTAAAATGAGTCCTGCAAATCCCTTTCTCATGTATTCGGGTAATGTGAAAATAGCTTCAGCAAAACCAGTTTTAACATCTAAAAAACCCGAAGCAACAGGAATATTGTATTCTTGATAATCAATCACATAAAATGGATTACCAATAATGGCCTGCCGATATCCTTCAGGCATTTCATCAGGTGTCCAAGCAGCTAAAATCTCAGATGGATAAACATTCTTACAACCAAATCGCAGTGCTTGATTGCGTAAATACCACAATCGTTTAGCTTCTTGTGGTTCAGCGAGTCTAAGTTGAATCATACTCATTTCCATCTTATTCATTCTGTTCAAGAGTCTCAAATTAGTAAATACTGTTTAACCATTTACTTCATTATTATTTTCTTTTGAGTCTTTATTGATGTCAACTTTGTAGGCTGATGGTGCAAGTAAAGCGATCAGCCCTGTTATTAATAAAATAGAAAGTAATACCATTAACATAGATGGTGCATTAAATAATAAATATGGGGTTAATAAAATAGGACTAACTGTTAAAATAAGAGAAATGATAACGGGGTAGCTTATACCTATATCTCTTATTCGTTGAGATAAAATAAGTGTAAATATGTAGACTTGTGTTATTAAAAATATTATTTCTATTAAGCCATATGGTGTAAAAGAGAATAAGTAGTAAAAATCTCTTTCAGTGATTAACTCTACTTTATCAGGATAAAGTGATATATACCATCGATATGCTAAGTTCTCTGCAATAGAAAATAAAATTGTCCACGCAATTTCCAGTCCTAAAAAAGAAAGTCTCCCACGCCTTTGTTGTTTCCATTGATAAGCAAGTTTAGCTTGCATAATAAATCCCTTCATTTTAAATAGTAATTTTATAGTTTTTATCATGATACACTTATGTCATCATCTAATGAAAGCACAAAAATACCTTCAAATTTTGATATTTAATGTGATAATCTTCTCTCAATACTTTCCTTTATTTAACTAAAATATAAAATACATAAGGAGTTACGATGCTATCTATTCAGACAACCCGTTTTGCCCTTCTTCGTTAAAAACAAATTTATTACTTAACAAGAAGGGCTTTAAATATGAATTATAAAAAAGTCGATTTAGAACAATGGAATAGAAAAGAGCATTTCTTACATTATCGACACAACGTGCAGTGTGGCTTTAGCTTAACCACCAAAATAGATATTACTGTCTTAAAAATAGTATTAGATAAAAATAATCTTAAGCTTTATCCGGTAATGATCTATTTGATTGCAAAAACAGTTAATAGCTACCCTGAGTCTAGAATGGCGATCAAGGATAATGAATTAGTTATTTGGGATTATATCAATCCGGCATACACTATTTTTCATCCTAAAACGGAGACTTTCTCTGAGTTATGGAGTGAGTACTTTGAAGATTGGCATTCTTTTTCACAAGGATATAATCAAGATTATCAAAAATATAAAGATAATCTGAGTCTATCCGCAAAAGCTAATTTTCCCGAAAATCATTTCTGCATTTCGATGATCCCATGGGTAAGCTTTGATGGATTTAATTTAAATATAGCTAATGTAAAAGATTATTTTCCTCCTATTTTCACTATGGGAAAATACACCCTTCAAAGTGGCAAGTTTTTATTACCGATATCCATTCAAGTGCACCATGCTACATGTGATGGTTTCCACATAGCTAGAATGATCAACAAACTCCAAGAGTTATGTGATAATTTTTCAGGCTGACGAAAGGAAATTTTCAATAAGTAAAAAGTGTGAATATAGAAAAAGCATCTCAATATGAACTGACCCCAATTTATTGGACAGTTTAAATTAGTTAGGTAAAGACTGAGTTCGGTATTGAACTGGGCTCAGTCCTTTTAATTTTATCTTGATCCGTTCAGTATTGTAATACTTGA
>NZ_PHFJ01000015.1 GCF_003144535.1 Proteus penneri
GTCAAGAGTTTTTTCAAACTTTTTTCTTTTCTCTTCACCGTCCTGCGTGGCTTGTTGTTTGCTCATCGCCGGTCAGTGGATGCGCATTATAGGGAGATCTCGGATTAGCGCAAGTGTTTTTTTAAAAAAACTTACCAAGCGAATGCTTTATAAGCAAACACCCCATATTGGTATAAAAAATAGACATCGTTTGTTTAAAAAAGTTTCAATTTTATCTGTGATTCTTAGCGATTTAACGGTTAAATCTTCATTTATAAATTAAGAGCATAAAAAAGAGGCTTAAATAAGCCTCTTTTCAGTTTCACGACATCTCTTATTACTATAGAGAGGATGCTCTATTACTGTTTTGCAATTATCTTATTATTGTCCAAATCTAAGATAATCTCTTTACCTGGTAATAATTTACCAGACAAGATGTCTTGAGCTAATGGGTTTTCAACCTCTTGCTGGATAGCCCGTTTCAATGGACGAGCACCATAAATTGGGTCGAATCCAACTTCGCTCAATTTCTCTAATGCAGCCCCAGTAATAGTAACGTGATAACCACGCTCTTCTAAACGCTGGTATAAACGACGCAACTGAATTTGTGCAATCGCTGCAATGTTTTCTTTGCCTAATGGATGGAATACCACAACTTCATCAATACGGTTGATAAACTCTGGTCTGAAATGATGGCCAACAACATCCATCACAATAGTTTTCATTTCTGGATAATCAATTGTCCCGAAACGTTCTTGAATTAAATCAGAGCCCAAGTTCGATGTCATAATCACAACTGTATTACGAAAGTCGACTGTTCTACCTTGTCCATCCGTTAAACGACCATCATCCAATACTTGCAATAAGATATTAAATACGTCCGGATGCGCTTTTTCAACTTCATCTAATAAGATGACTGAATAAGGACGACGACGAACTGCTTCTGTTAAATATCCACCTTCTTCGTAACCAACATATCCTGGAGGCGCACCCACTAAACGAGAAACGGAGTGTTTTTCCATAAACTCAGACATATCGATACGAACCATTGCATCATCACTATCAAACAAGAAGTTTGCTAATGCTTTACATAATTCTGTTTTACCCACCCCTGTTGGTCCTAAAAATAAGAACGAACCAATTGGGCGATTAGGATCAGACAACCCAGCACGACTACGGCGGATCGCATTTGATACTGCACTTACAGCCTCAGCCTGACCAATAACACGTCTATGTAGCTCTTGTTCCATTCTTAGCAGTTTTTCACGTTCCCCTTCTAACATTCTAGATACAGGAATACCTGTCCAACGCGCTAAAATTTCAGCGATTTCAGCATCAGTGACTTTATTACGTAACAGCTTCATATGCTTATCTTCAGCTTTATTCGCCTCAGCAAGCTGTTTTTCTAATGTCGGGATTTGTCCATATTGGATCTCCGACATTTTCGCTAAATCACCACTACGACGAGCCTGCTCTAAAGCAATACGAGCCTGCTCTAATTCAGATTTAATATGTTGAGTGCCAGTAAGCTCTGCTTTTTCAGCTTTCCACTCTTCTTCTAAAACAGAATACTCTTTCTCTTTCTCAGCAAGTTCTTCATTTAGCATCTCTAAACGTTTTTTACTTGCATCATCAGACTCTTTTTGCAGTGCCTGTTGTTCAAGTTTGAGCTGAATGATACGTCTATCAAGTCTATCTAGTGCTTCTGGTTTTGAATCCATCTGCATACGTAGGCTTGCACCCGCTTCATCAATTAAATCAATTGCTTTATCTGGCAACATACGGTCAGAAATATAGCGATGAGATAAAGTCGCAGCTGCAACGATAGCTGGGTCTGTAATTTGAACATGATGATGAAGTTCATAACGTTCTTTTAGACCACGTAAAATAGCAATAGTATCTTCAACTGTAGGCTCAGCCACATACACTTTTTGGAAACGACGCTCTAATGCAGCATCTTTTTCAATGTATTGACGATATTCGTCAAGTGTTGTTGCCCCCACACAGTGTAATTCACCACGAGCTAATGCAGGCTTTAGCATATTTCCCGCATCCATAGCACCGTCGGCTTTACCTGCACCAACCATCGTATGTAATTCATCAATAAACAGAATGACACTACCTTCCTGTTTAGATAAATCATTTAAAACAGCTTTTAAACGCTCTTCAAACTCACCTCGATATTTAGCACCTGCTAATAACGAGCCCATATCTAAGGAAAGTACGCGCTTATTCTTTAAACCTTCAGGAACTTCACCATTAACAATACGTTGAGCCAAACCTTCAACAATCGCCGTTTTACCCACACCCGGCTCACCAATAAGTACAGGGTTGTTTTTAGTACGACGTTGTAAAACTTGAATGGTTCTTCTTATTTCTTCATCACGACCAATAACAGGATCGAGTTTGCCTTGTTCTGCTCTTTCCGTTAAATCCACAGTATATTTTTTCAATGCCTGACGTTGGTCTTCTGCATTTTGATCGTTCACTGTTTCTCCACCACGTATTTTTTCAATCGCTATCTCAAGAGTCGCTTTATTCGCTCCGGCCGCTTTTAGCATGTCAGCAACTTGACCACCCGTTTCCATGGCAGCTAAAAGAAAGAGCTCTGACGAAATAAATTCGTCACCTTTTTTCTGTGCCAACTTATCGCACAAATTAAGGTGTTTAATTAAATCATTTGAGGGATGAACCTCTCCACCAGCACCTTCGACTTTAGGTAATCGAGATAAAGCATCATTAATTCGCTCATTAAATTGCGATGCATTAACACCTACAGATGTTAATAAAGGGCGAATTGAGCCACCTTGTTGATTAAATAACGCACTCAGTAAATGTATGGGTTCTATAAATTGATTATCGTTCCCAAGTGCCAATGACTGGGCGTCTGCGAGAGCTTGCTGGAATTTATTGGTTAATTTATCCAGACGCATAACACCTCCAAGTAAAATTTAAAGTAAAATTCGTAACTGGAGAATAGATGAGGTCATTTTGACAATATTCAAGCTCAAAATAAAAATTTTGAGCAAAAATATTTATCAGTATTTGAGATAAGTGAGAAAAACGGTTAAGAGAAGTTTATTTAATCCAGATTAATGACGCCATTCGACCTGTTATCTGTTCGCGTCTATATGAAAAGAAACGCGATTTCTCTGTCACAGTACAGAAATTACCACCGTAAATCTGAGTTACCCCATTTTCCTGTAAAATTATTCTCGCTAACATATAGATATTAGCTAAATATTTACCATTATGAGGAATAAATGCAGGATCAAAGGCCTTATTTTTTTCAATAAAGGCCAAACGGACTTCAGAGCCTACCTCAAAAGCAGTTGGCCCAATTGCTGGCCCTAACCATGCCATTATTTGATGTTTTGGTGCTTTAAACTTCGCTAGTGTATTTTGTAATACACCATGGCAAAGCCCTCGCCATCCACCATGAGCTGCGCCAACTTCTGTTCCATCAATAGTTGTAAAAAGAACAGGTAGGCAATCTGCCGTCATAATTGCACAAACTTTTTTCTCAGTAGCGGTATAAAGGGCATCACCTCGTACTTCATTATTTTTCTCAGTATTTAGCGTAACAACATGGGTACCATGAACTTGTTCAAGCCATAATGGCATTTCAGGCAGTTGAGCTTGCTGACAAAGTCTGCGTCTATTTTCTTCAACATCAGATAATTTATCACCAACATGAGCACCTAGATTGAGGCTATTATAAGGTGGCAGACTAACCCCCCCTCTCTCAAGGTACTGCAAGACCCAATATTTTCAGGTTGTGGCCAATCTGGAAAAACCAATGAAGTCATTTACCAATCCATTTCATCTTTAAACTGTTCAACGTCAGCTTTTAGCACATCGATAAGCTTAACCATATCATCAGGTAATGGTGCATGCCATTCCATTTCAATACCTGTTATTGGATGATAAAGACGTAGCATCGTTGCGTGCAAAGCTTGTCTATCAAATAAACGTAACGTTTCTCGTAATTCATCTGAAGCCCCTTTTAAAGGGCGAGGTCTTCCTGCATAAAGCTGATCACCAATTAAAGCATGATGTATATGTGCCATATGAACACGAATTTGGTGAGTACGACCGGTTTCTAAACGTAAACGCAAACGTGTATGAGCACGGAAATGCTCCATAACACGATAATGTGTTACTGCAGGTTTACCCATTGGGTGTACAGCCATATGTGTACGTTTAGTTGGATGTCGAGAAATAGGTTCATTCACTAATCCTCCTGCTGTCATTCTTCCTGTTGCAACCGCTTCATACTCACGCGTGATTTCACGACGTTGTAAAGCTTCGACTAAATGCGTTTGAGCAGGAACTGTTTTTGCAACAACCATTAAACCTGTTGTATCTTTATCCAAACGATGGACAATACCAGCACGAGGTACATTAGCAATCTCTGGATAACGATAAAGTAATGCGTTTAATACGGTGCCATCAGGGTTACCCGCACCAGGATGTACAACAAGATCTCTTGGCTTATTGATAACTAAAATATCATCATCTTCATAAACGATATTTAACGGAATATTCTGAGGCTCCCAGCGAACATCCTCTTCAATTAAGGCATCGATTTCAATTTTTTCACCGCCAAGCATTTTTTCTTTTGGCTTATTGATGATTTTATCGTTAACCTGCACTCTATTGTCTAAGATCCACTCTTTTATACGAGATCTTGAATAATCAGGGAACATTTCGGCCAAAGCCTGATCTAAGCGTTGACCCAGCTGTGAATCTGCGACTGTAGCATTAAGTCGTATTTGTTGAGACATAAATAATTTTCTATTAATTAAGTTAGTGTTTTGACGGCACAGCCGTTTCATTTAAAATGAGTTATAGTGTAACCGATTTCAGGGGAGCTTCACGGAGAGACTCCCCAAACCTATTCAGAGGATAATCAATACGTGATGAGACGCATTAAATACCTAGTGGCAGCGGCCACTGTAAGCCTGTTACTTGCTGGCTGTTCGAGTTCAGACAAAGACGCTACTGCCGATATGTCGCCTTCTGAGCTTTACTCAACCAGTCAGGAAAAATTGCTAGATGGCAATTATGGAGCGGCTATCAAACAATTAGAGTCTCTCGATAATCGCTATCCTTTTGGCCCTTACTCGCAACAAGTTCAACTCGATCTGATTTATGCTTATTATAAATCAGCGGAACTACCAATGGCGATTTCGGCAATCGACCGTTTTATGCGATTAAATCCAACCCATCCTAATATCGACTATGTTCTTTATATGCGTGGCTTAACGGCTCAGGCATTAGATGATAGTGCATTACAAGGGTTCTTTGGTATTGATCGTTCAGACCGTGATCCTCAACATGCAATTGTAGCATTCAAAGATTTTAGTCAATTAGTTCGCTACTATCCAGACAGCCTTTATGCCGCTGATGCAACTAAACGTCTTGTCTTTCTTAAAAACCGTTTAGCGAAGTATGAGCTTTCTGTTGCAAAATTCTATACTAAACGAGGGGCTTATGTCGCGGTTATTAATAGAGTAGAGCAAATGATGCGTGATTATCCTGATACACAAGCCACTCGCGACGCGCTTGTTTATATGGAAAACGCTTATAAAGAATTAGGTCTGACACAAGAAGCAGAAAAAGTAGCTTCACTGATTGCAGCCAATCCAGCCTAATTAAAGCCTCACTATCAAAAACAGCAGCTTATCGCTGCTGTTTTTTTATTCTTTGCTAGCTAAATTGTCTTTACTTTTCATCAGCCCAACCTTCCTAATATGACCGAATAAATACAACTTAACAAGCGGTCTTTTTCAGCTATTTATCATTTGTCACGTTTTTATTACTAGTTACACATACATCTAACAAAAAGTGATTTTGATCATGTTTTAAATTGTGTATCACGATATTCTGAATTTATCGAAGATGGAGTAATAAAGAGGTAACTATATGATTATAAATATTACTAGCAAACAAATGGAAATTACCCCAGCACTACGAGAACACATTGAAAGCCGTCTAACTAAACTTAATAAATGGCAGGTGAATTTAATCAATCCTCATATTATTCTTACGAAAGATCCTAAGGGTTTTAGTGTTGATGCCAGCATTCATACTCCAAATGGGCAATTGGTCGCTAATGCACAACACGCCGATATGTATGTTGCAATTAATGACTTACTCGCAAAACTTGAACGTCAATTGAACAAAGTTCAGCATAAAAATGAATCTCGCCGGGCGAATAACAGCCTGAAAGAAGAGAATTTACTTGTCGATGAAATGTAAATAGTAAAGCAAGATTAAAAATTAGAATAAATCACTGACTCAAAACGCCTCTGCGCATCCTCGTGATGCGCTTTTTGTTGTATTTTTCTTGACTCCTTTCACATCATCATGTTTGATAGCGATATATTAAATAATTTACCAATCAATATAATGAACAAATATCCACATTTGCCTTTCTTCTTTTTCTTTCTACTCTTTCATTAAGAGGCTTTGTCATTTCAGAAAGAAAAGTAAGAACGACAATAGCCTCCAAGTTGGAGGCTTTTTTATTTATGATGGTATGACATAACGGTATAGGGCTTAAACATGGAAAAACTCGATTTATTAGCAATCAGAGATAAAATTACAACGTTAGATTCAGAATTACTAACGTTGTTAGCAAACAGACGCCAATTATCTGCTGACGTAGCTCAATTTAAATTGAATACACATCGCCCTATTAGAGATAAAAATCGTGAGCGTGAATTACTTGATTTATTAATTGAGAAAGGAAAAAAAGTTGGACTAGATGGTTTTTATATTAGTCGTATTTTTCAAATGATCATTGAAGACTCTGTATT
This sequence comes from Proteus penneri, assembly GCF_003144535.1. Lineage (GTDB taxonomy): Bacteria > Pseudomonadota > Gammaproteobacteria > Enterobacterales > Enterobacteriaceae > Proteus > Proteus penneri. The sequence continues at coordinate 6,804 of NZ_PHFJ01000015.1, forward strand.
AACGCAACAAGCCATTCTACAACAACATCTTAATGCAACCCCCAATGAATCAGCCAGAATTGCTTATTTAGGACCTAAAGGTTCTTATTCACATATTGCTGCCCGTCAATATGCAGCCCGCCATTTTGATACCTACGTTGATTGCACTTGTCAGAAATTTGACGACATTTTTACACTTGTCGATACAGGTCAAGCTGATTACGGTTTACTGCCCATTGAAAATACTAGTTCGGGTGCAATTAATGATGTTTACGATTTACTGCAAACAACATCAATCTCTATTGTTGGTGAAATTCGAATCCCTATTAATCATGCGCTTTTAACAAGTGTTGATAGCAGTACAGAAGAATTGCAAACTATTTATAGTCACCCTCAACCCTTCCAACAATGTAGCCATTATTTAAACCAGTATCCAAACTGGAAAATTGAATACTGTGAAAGTACTGCCGCTGCAATGGAAAAAGTGGCTCTCGCACAATCGCCACATGTTGCGGCTATTGGTAGTGAAGCTGGTGGCTTTCTTTATGGTTTAAAACCTTTAGCTAATAATTTAGCAAACCAGCAAATAAACGTAACACGCTTTATTGTTATTGCACGAAAAGCCATAGATGTTTCAGAGCAAGTACCTGCTAAAACAACCTTCTTAATGGCAACAGGACAACAAGCAGGTGCATTAGTTGATGCATTAATGATTTTAAAAAAATACGACATTATTATGACAAAACTTGAATCTCGTCCTATTAATGGCACACCTTGGGAAGAGATGTTTTATATTGATGTTCAAGCAAATTTACGTGACATCAATATGCAAAAGACCTTACACGATTTATCACAAACAACACGTTCATTAAAAATACTAGGCTGTTATCCTTCAGAAAATGTTGTTCCTGTTGAAGTAAAATAAACTCACTCGCAGATAAAAGCCAAATAGCATATAACTATCTGGCTTTTCTTTTTGGCTCTTATTTTAAAATTAATTATAAGAAACCATACATCGCAGCAAACACCCAGCCAAAGACACAGGAAACGGTTACACCAATTAACCCTGGTAAAATAAAGCTATGGTTAATAACAAAACGCCCTATTCGAGTTGTACCAGAACGGTCAAATTGAATTGCCGCTAAGTCACTAGGATAAGTTGGCAGAATATAATAACCGTAACAAGCAGGTGCCGATGCAATGATATAAGCAGGATCAACACCAATACCCAGTGCTAAAGGAACAATTGCAGCTAAAGCTGCCGCTTGAGAGTTAACAAACTTAGATACCAATAGTAAGACAACGGCATAAGCCCAAGGATATTCTCGTACTAATTGTCCTAATGCTGCTTCTATTTCTTTCATATGTGCAGAGAACATGGTTTCTGCCATCCAAGCAATACCATATACAGCAACAATTGCTATCATCCCTGAACGGAATACTTCATTTTTAGATATAAGAGACGGATTGGTTTTACAGATAATAATAATTGATGCGCCTGCTAATAACATAAACATCTGAATAACGAGCACCATAGATAACGGTTTGCCATTAAATACAGGACGTATTTCAGAAAAAGCACCTAATATTGCAACAACAGCAATTGCACCTAAAAATATCCACATTGCCACCCAGTTTTTCATAGGGAGCTTTTTATCTAGAAGTGTCGCTGTATCTCCATAAACATAATCATGGTTTTCAGGAACTGAAACAAACTCTTGGAAACGTTGGTCTTTATCTAAGTCTTTTCCTCTAAACCAGCTAAAGATACCAATGGCTAAAATACCGATAAAAGTAGAAGGTATAGTAATTGCCAATAAATCTAAAAATTCAAGGTGTTTACCATTAAAAGTCACATCACCGAGCATTGCGACTAATGTAACAACGGCAACGGAAACGGGGCTTGCAATAATCCCCATTTGCGAACCGATTGTACTTGCTGCCATTGGTCTTTCAGGGCGAATATTATTTTTTATCGACACATCATAGATAATTGGCAATATAGTATAAACAACATGTCCAGTACCACATAATATTGTAAGAGTACAAGTTACGAGTGGTGCAACAATAGAAATATATTTGGGATTTTTTCGTAATAATTTTTCTGCTATTTGCAACATAACATCTAATCCACCAGATGCTTGTAATGTTGCTGATGCAGAAACAACGGCAATAATAACTAACATTACATCAACAGGTGGTTTTCCCGGAGGGAGATTAAAAACAAAAACTAAAATAACTAGACCTACACCACCTAATAAACCTAATGCAATTCCGCCCTTCCTAGCCCCATAAAATAGACACACTAATATAATGGCGAGTTGTATTAAAAAATCCATAAATTACCCCTTGAAAAACACGTCGGAATATAAATAAAAAATAATACAATTGAATTTTTAGCACTTCTTGCAAAAAAAAGAGTCTATAAAATATAATTTACGATAATTGTTATAATCATTTTTTTGATCATTGTTATAGTTTACATAATACCTTTCAATTTCATTCAGTTTTAAGATCTCATCAACAAATAACTTTTAACGAAGAGACAATATTGAACATTAATTATTATGTAATTAAACCAAGTAATAACAATTAAATAACAAGACATTACTGTATATAAAAATTAATAATTTCCAATTATCAAAAAACATTAAAATCCTATTAAAAATAGAAGTTTAATCACTTACTTTTCCGATATAACGTATACATGATTGGTTTACTTCTTATGAAATACCAGAGAGGTTGTTAGATAAAATAGAATTATGCTTTAAGCATAAATAGGATGGTTATATGAATAATTTTACATTATTGATTTTAAATATAATTTTTATTTTTTCACAGCAAATGCTTATGCATCACAAATTTCTTATTCTGAAGTAACAGTAAGTTCGATAAACCAGCTTCATTATACTGTTAGCCCATGTCCTAATCCTAAGGATTATTAGATTAAAAAGATTCTAATATGAGTAAACTATTCATATTAATCACAACACTATTATTTAGTAGTTATACGTCATCTATTTATGATGAAAAAACTAATAGCGATATTACTAATCTTTATAGTATATCAATCAGCACAACACCTTAAGAATCATGTGTTTTCTCCCCCTGTGATGATTGATAATAATCAATAAATATTAGATTAATGTTATAAATAAAAAGCCAGTCACTTCACACAATTAATTGACTGGCTTTTTATAAAATGAAGCTTTAAATTATATTCGGCTATCATTTGCTTTTTGTAATAAGACTCCACTCTCTTTCATAAATTGAGAAGCATAATCACCAAACCAATAACTCACGTTATTAAACGAATGAACAAATTCACTCTTTGCATTTATATCTAATAAATCGATAGCTTGACCTAATGACTGATGATATCGACGAATTAATTCAATATTCTCTTTCGATGACAAAATAATATCAGCATAAAGTTGTGGATCCTGAGCAAATAAGCGCCCTATCATTGCCAATTCTAACCGGTAAATAGGAGATGAAAGTCGCAGTAAACTGGCTAAATCAACTTTTTCTTTTGCTAAATGCTGGCCGTAAGCAAAGGTTGTAAAATGTCGAAGTGCTTGAATAAAACTCATATTTTTATCATGCTCTTCCGGCGTAATCGCCTCAATTCTTGCTCCCCATACCATTAATTGCTCTAACAACCATTCAAATTTTTGATGATTTCGTCCTTCACAATAAGCCACAACCTGCTTTGCTAAACTGGGCACATCAGGGCCAAACATTGGATGAAGACCTAAAACTGGCCCACTATGTGCTTTTAACATTGCATCTAAAGGTTGTTTTTTAATAGAAGCGAGATCCACTAACAAACAACTTTCAGGTAAAGGAGGAAGCTTCTCAATAACCTCAACGGTTAAATGGATAGGTACACTAATTATTACCATTCCTGCATTATCAAAAATAGCAGGTGATTTAGTTTGCCATTCATCAGCTTCTAAGCTTTCAACTTGATAACCAGAGAGTGTAAACAAACGAGAAAATAGTTTACCCATTTTCCCATTTCCGCCCACAATAACGATTTTACCCAATTGAGGATTAAGCGTTTTAAATCCCTTATCATTCTCTTTAGTATAGGATTCTCTCATTACTCGGCGTAACACATCTTCAATCAAATCTGGGGAAATCCCCATCATTTGAGCATCATTACGACGAGAAGCAAGCATAGAGGCCTCTCTATCAGGTGCATAAATCGGTAAGCCATAACGGTTTTTAACTTCTCCCACTTCAGCTACAAGTTGCATTCTTTTTGCGAGTAAAGAAAGCAGTGATTTATCTACCTGATCAATTTGCTCACGCAAATTTTGTAATTCTTCAGCCATCTATGCTTGCCTCTTTTTATTTATGATTAACTAACTTTTTTTAACTGTGCTTCACGCTGAGCCAGAATCGGGGAAAGTTGAGCATGTAAATTTCTTAACACTGATTCCGTTGTTTCCCAACTAATACATGCATCTGTTACTGAGACACCGTATTTCATTTCACTGCGAGGCTGCTCTGACGATTGATTGCCTTCATTAATGTGACTTTCTAACATAATACCAGTGATAGATTCATTACCTTTAGTAATTTGCTCAATCACTGAATCAACTACCGCCGTTTGACGACGGAAATCTTTATTAGAATTACCATGGCTACAATCAATCATTAATGATGGTTTTAATCCAGCTTTTACCATCTGAGCTTCACACTGAGCAACATCTTCTTCATGATAATTTGGTGTTTTACCACCACGTAAAATCACATGACCATCTGGGTTACCTTGTGTTTGCAATAAACAAACCTGCCCTGATTGATTAATTCCCATAAATCGATGTGGCATAGAAGCCGCTTTCATCGCGTTAATTGCAGTATCTAGATTACCATCTGTACCATTTTTAAATCCAACTGGCATTGAAAGCCCCGATGCCATTTCACGGTGAGTCTGAGATTCTGTTGTTCTGGCTCCAATAGCAGACCAACTAAATAAATCACCTAAGTATTGTGGATTGTTAGGATCTAACGCTTCTGTTGCTAAAGGCAAACCTAATTGCACTAGTTCAGTCAATAACTTACGGGCAATATGTAATCCTTTTTCCATTTCAAAGCTGCCATCCATAAATGGATCGCTGATTAAACCTTTCCAGCCAACAGTAGTACGAGGTTTTTCAAAGTAGACACGCATCACAATGTACAGGCTATCACTTAATTCAGAGGCTAAGACTTTCAGACGTTTTGCGTAATCTAACGCAACATCAATATCATGAATGGAACAAGGCCCACATACCACGAGTAAGCGAGGATCACGACGTTGGACAATTTCAGAAATTGTTTGACGTGACTGAGCAATGGCATGCAGATCATTGCGACTCAATGGGTATTTTTGTTTTAACTCTTCTGGAGTAATTAAAACCAGCTCTTCGCTGATATTCACATTATTGAGTGCGTCTTTTTGCATGATCATAATCTTTACCTTTTTATATCTGTCATTGTGATTTTTGTGTGTCTGAAAGATAAGATAACATGCGATGTAAAGAAATCAATCCATATTTTTAATGTTTTTGATAAAATCGTAAACCCAAGTTTACAAATTGAATTAAAGATGAAAACAAATGTTAAATAACAATAAGTTATATCAATATAGAAAACAAAGATAATGTGATCAAGATTGGACTAAAATACTAATTCGTAATAATATGTTTACAACTTATCTTTTAATGAGTCTCAATATACGAATAATAAATAAGATAGGAATATAGAGGCAACAGAGATGAAAAACTCACAAACAATATTTTCAACATCGTGAGATATAAAAAAAGGTCAGCAAATGCTGACCTTTTAACAATAACTTTCGGATGTGCGAAAGCGTATTATTTAGCGTTAAGACGCTCTTTGATACGAGCAGCCTTACCTGAACGCTCACGCAGGTAGTACAGTTTAGCTTGACGAACCGCACCACGACGTTTCACAGTGATGCTATCTACGACTGGAGAGTGAGTTTGGAATACACGCTCAACACCTTCGCCATTAGAAATTTTACGAACAGTGAATGCAGAGTGCAGACCGCGGTTACGAATAGCGATAACCACGCCCTCGAATGCCTGCAGACGTTTTTTAGAACCTTCAACAACCCATACTTTAATTTCTAAAGTATCACCAGGACGGAATGAAGGAACATCTTGCTTCATCTGTTCTTGTTCGATTTGTTTAATAATATTGCTCATAATAATTCTCTTACCCTAGGTAAACTGATATTAATGACATCTTGTGTCAGACTTACTCTGCTGTTCCTGACAGATGTTCCCGTTGGAACTCTGTTAACAGCACTCTTTGCTCGTCAGTCAGAGCTAGGCTTTCCAGAAGCTCAGGTCTTCTTAGCCAGGTTCGACCCAGTGATTGTTTCATACGCCAGCGATTAATATGTGCATGGTTTCCTGACAGTAAAACAGCCGGAACTTCCATACCATCTAAAACCTCTGGGCGAGTATAGTGAGGATGATCAAGTAAACCTTCAGCAAAAGAATCTTCTTTCGCAGAGGCTGCGTGTCCGAGAACCCCCGGAACAAAACGCGCTACTGCATCTATCATTATCATGGCAGGTAGTTCCCCACCACTTAATACGTAATCACCAATAGACCACTCTTCATCGATTTCAGTCTGAATGACGCGCTCATCTATACCTTCATACCGGCCACAAACCAGAATTAACTTCTCATTTGTTGCCAGTTCACAAACTCCTTGTTGATCGAGTTTGCGTCCCTGAGGTGATAAATAAATCACCTTTGCTCCATCACCTGCCGCAGCTTTTGCTTGATGAATAGCTTCCCTTAAAGGTTGAACCATCATCAACATACCAGGACCACCGCCATATGGGCGATCATCAACAGTATTGTGTCTGTCGTATGTAAAATCTCGGGGATTCCAACATTCTACATTGAGCAGACCATGCTTCACTGCCCGACCAGTCACCCCGTACTCGGTTATAGAGCGGAACATTTCTGGAAATAGGCTAATTACCCCAATCCACATTTTAGTGTCCCACTATTGAGAACCGTTAACCGGATAATCTAAAAACCAGGATCCCAATCAACGATAATTTTTTTCGCTGAGAGATCGACTTTCTTGATAACCTGCCCATCAAGAAACGGAACTAACCGTTCCCCGATACCGAACGCATCTTTCAGATTCGCTTTAATCACCATGACATCATTTGAGCCCGTTTCCATCATGTCTGTAACGACACCCAGATCGTAGCCTTTGTCCGTTTCCACATGACAACCCATCAGATCTTTCCAGTAATATTCACCTTCAAGTTCTGGAAGTTGCGAAGCATTCACGACAATTTCAAAATTAGTCAGGAAGTTAGCCGCATCTCTGTCATCAATACCTTTTAGCTTGACGATAATATCTTGGTTGTGATGTTTCCAACTTTCAATTTCAATGGTTTCCCACTGTCCATGACGCTGAATAAACCACGGTTGATATTCAAAAATGTTTTCGGCGTGTTCGGTGGAAGAAAAAACTCTGAGCCAACCACGGATCCCGTAAGGTGAGCCCAACTTACCCATAACAATAGGTTCTACAGGCTCTTTTAAGGTTTTTTGTTCGCTCATTGTTACCACCGCGACAGATTAAGCGCTTTTCTTCGCTGATTTGATCAGGCCAGCAACACGTTCTGAAACAGTTGCGCCTTGAGCAACCCAGTGTTCAACACGGTCTACGTCTAAACGTAATTCTTCTGCATTACCGGTTGCCAGTGGGTTATAAAAGCCTACGCGTTCAATAAAACGACCATCACGCGCATTGCGGCTATCGGTTACTACTACTTGATAAAACGGACGCTTTTTTGCGCCGCCACGAGCTAAACGAATTGTTACCATAACATCCTCATTAGTTAATAAAACAACCAGACGCCATCGAGGAACGGAGTCCGGTTGTCATATAAAAAGCCCGAAAAGTTTACTCACTTTGGCGAAAAAAGCAATCCAAAGCACGTTTTTTTTCCAGCTTTTTGATTTTATCGGCCAGGGAATCCAGGTGGCATCATACCTTTCATGCTACGCATCATTTTAGCCATGCCACCTTTTTTCATTTTTTTCATCATACGTTGCATATCATCAAACTGTTTTAATAAACGGTTGACGTCTTGCACTTGTGTTCCAGAACCTGTAGCAATACGGCGTTTTCTGGAACCTTTAATGATTTCCGGTTTTTGGCGTTCTTTTTTAGTCATGGAATTAATAATCGCTTCCATTTTCACTAAAATTGAATCATCCATTTGTGATTTCACTGCATCTGGCACCTGAGACATACCCGGCATTTTGCTCAGCATACTTGCCATGCCGCCCATGTTCTTCATTTGCTTTAATTGATCTAAGAAATCATTTAAATCAAAGCCATCACCTTTTTTAAGTTTTGTCGCTAACTTTTCAGCTTGTGCTCTATCAACTTTGCTTTCAATATCTTCAATTAAAGACAGAACATCACCCATGCCTAAAATGCGGGAGGCGATACGATCTGGGTGAAAAGGTTCTAAAGCTTCTGTTTTTTCCCCAACACCGAGGAATTTAATTGGCTTACCAGTGATATGGCGAATTGATAATGCCGCCCCACCACGCGCATCACCATCAACTTTGGTTAATACAACCCCGGTTAATGGCAATGCTTCATTAAATGCTTTTGCTGTATTTGCCGCATCTTGACCCGTCATGGCGTCAACAACAAATAAGGTTTCCACAGGATTAATGGCTTTATGGAGAAGTTGGATCTCTTCCATCATGCCTTCATCTACGTGTAAACGACCTGCTGTATCCACCAGCAATACATCATAGAATTGAAGTTGCGCATGTTTTAATGCATTACTTGCAATTGTGACTGGATTTTCTTGAACAGTCGAAGGAAAGAAATCAATGCCAACCGTTTCGGCTAACGTTTCAAGCTGTTTAATCGCTGCTGGACGATAAACGTCGGCAGAAACAACAAGAACTTTTTTCTTCTTTTTCTCTTTTAAAAATTTACCTAATTTTGCGACACTGGTTGTTTTACCCGCACCTTGTAAACCAGCCATTAACACAACAGCTGGCGGTTGTGCTGATAGGTCAAGGTCAGTATTCACTTCCCCCATCGCATTGACGAGTTCATTTTGAACAATCTTCACAAACTCCTGACCCGGTGTCAGGCTTTTGTTAACTTCATGCCCTACTGCGCTCTCTTTGACGCGCGCAATAAAATCACGAACCACGGGTAAGGCAACGTCAGCTTCTAATAAAGCCATACGCACTTCACGCAGTGTCTCTTTAATGTTTTCTTCGGTCAGTCTTCCTCGACCGCTTATATTGCGCAATGTGCGCGATAGTCTGTCACTTAAATTCTCAAACATTATCTTAGCTCAGTGTTAAAGTTGGGCTTATCGGTCATGTATGCCACCGATTATATCACGATGACTCGCGGATCTCTGCATAGAGATTTAAGCTTAATGACTTCAATAGTTGGAGCCGTATGCTCCTAGCGCTATACTAGGAAGTTATTCAAACAATATATGTAAGCGAAACTATGCCCGTTATATCAATCTCTATCGTCGCTGTCTGCGCTTATTTACTCAGTCTGGTAATGTTTTTACCCGGTCTGTTACGAAAAGAGCAGAATGGATACCGCGGATTAGCTCTGCTATTTGCGGTAATTGCACTTGTTGCACATGCCATCTCATTAAAATTTTTAATTTTCCGTCCTCACAGTGGACAGAATCTTTCACTCACTAATCTAGGTGCAATTGTTAGCCTAATGGTCTGCGTTATCATGACGATTGTGGCTTCTCGTGGTCGTGCATGGTTCTTACTGCCTATTGTTTATTGTTTCGCAATAGTCAATCTTGTTATTGCAGCACTGATGCCGGGTGAATTTGTTACACATCTTGAAAGTAGCACATCACTCTTTATTCACATTGGATTGGCGTTATTAAGCTATGCCACTCTGTTAATAGCCGCCTTATATGCATTACAACTTAGTTGGCTCGACTATCAACTAAAAAATAAGAAACTAAAATTCTCACCTCAAATGCCACCATTAATGTCAATTGAGCGTAAAATGTTTCATATCACACAAGTGGGTGTGGTATTACTGACACTGACCTTATGTACAGGTTTGGTGTATATGGATAATATTTTTGGTAAAGAAAACATCCATAAATCTATTTTCTCTATCATTGCTTGGTTTGTTTACATCATTTTATTATGGGGACATTTCCGAGAAGGCTGGAGAGGAAAGAAAGTCATTATTTTTAATTTAATTGGCGCTCTTATTTTGACATTAGCTTTTTTTGGTAATCGTTTATTACAAGAGTTAGTACTTAATTAATTTTCTATTTTAGGGTTGCAAAAGGATCTCAATTTTGGAGCATGTGTCGACAACTACGCTCATTATCATACTTGTCTGTATGATTATTGCCTCAGCTTATTTTTCTGGGACTGAAACCAGTATGATGACGATTAATCGCTATCGTCTCCGTCATGCTGCGAAACAAGGAAATCGCTCTGCAAAACGTGTAGAAAAATTATTACAACGTCCTGACAGATTGATTAGTTTAGTATTGATTGGCAATAATCTGATTAATATTGTTGCGTCTGCGCTAGCTACCATTGTCGGTATGCGTTTATATGGTGATGCAGGTGTAGCAATAGCTACGGGTGTACTGACCTTTATTATCCTTATTTTTGCTGAAGTGCTCCCAAAATCAATCGCAGCACTTTATCCAGAGCGTTTTGCTTATCCAAGCAGTGTAATTCTCTCTCCTTTACAAAAATTGATGCTACCTATTGTTTGGTTTTTTAATAAACTCACATTAATATTAATGCGCATTTTTGGTATCAAATCTCCAGTAATACAAGGGAATGCAGTCTCAAAAGAAGAGTTAAGAACTATCGTTCATGAATCTAAATCAAAACTTTCGCAAAGAAATCAGAATATGTTGCTGTCGATTTTAGATTTAGAAAAAGTGACGATTGGCGATATTATGGTGCCAAGAAATGAAATTTTTGGTATCGATGTCAATGATGAATGGAAATCTATCGTAAGACAGTTAACTCATTCTCCTCACGGTCGGATTGTGCTTTATCGTGATACTTTAGACGATGCGATTGGTATGTTGCGAGTACGAGAAGCTTATCGCTTAATGACCGAGAAAAAAGAATTTACCAAACAAATTCTGATGAAAGCTGCCGATAAAATTTACTTTATTCCAGAAAGCACACCATTAAACCTACAGCTCGTCAATTTCCAACGTAACAATGAAAAAGCGGGGATTGTGGTTGATGAATATGGTGAAATTCAAGGTTTAGTAACCGTTGAAGATATTCTTGAAGAGATTGTTGGTGACTTTACTACTTCGATGTCCCCATCTTTAGCTGAAGAAGTTATTCCTCAAAAAGACGGTTCATTATTAGTTGATGGTACGACAAATATTCGAGATATCAATAAAGCTTTCGGTTGGCATTTACCTGAAGATGAAGCTCGAACGATCAACGGCGTTATTATTGAAGAGTTAGGTGACTTACCTGTTGTTGGTAATAAAATAACTGTGAGTGACTATGAATTTGAAATACTTGAAGTTCAGGATAACGTCATCAAAAAGGCGTTAATTCGCCATCTTTCAATCCCACATCATTAGTAAAAAGAAATAAGCGCCTTAGCCTTAAAAGGTGCTTATTTTGGCTGTTTATCCTAACTCAAATCGTAATTTGCTATTACGAAAATCAAACTCTCTGGCAGATTTCATATAGAAAGGCTCTATCGCTTGCTCTTGTACTAATTTGGCTGGCTTTACTTGTTGATAATCAGAATAAAAAACCATGATTTTTAACCCACATAACTAAGTTTAATGCTGGTTGATAAGAATAATCAGCTACATATTCTTCACGCCTGCAAATAAAAAAGAGACAATAAATCAGAATGCGAATTTCCTGATCTATTATCCCCTAATATTATAAATTAGCGATTACTTAAATATGTAACTCTTTTAAAGTCTCTTCAGGCAACGCTAATTCATCGTTATGATTAATACCTATGCTATGAGATAAAATATCACGTGCGATATCTTGTGCTTCTGTCAGCGAATGCATTTCATAGGTACCACATTGGTACACATTTAGTTCTGGGATATGGTTTTGATCTTTTACTTTCAAAACATCTTCCATTGCGGCTTTCCATGCATTAGCTACACGTTGCTCTTCAGGTTGCCCAATTAAGCTCATGTAGAATCCTGTACGACATCCCATTGGGGAAATATCAATTATCTCAACACCATTACCATTAAGATGATTACGCATAAATCCAGCAAACAGATGCTCTAGAGTATGAATTCCTTTCTCAGGCATGGCTTTTTTATTTGGTACCGTAAAACGTAAATCAAATACCGTAATAGTATCACCTGATGGCGTTTTCATGGTCTTAGCAACGCGTACAGCAGGTGCTGACATACGCGTATGGTCAACAGTAAAGCTATCCAATAAAGGCATAAAAAACCTCCTAAGAAAAATTTAAATATTTTTAAGAAAAAATGAAACTTTCTACAAGTAGCACGGTCTTAGTAACGAATACGCGCAAAATGTTATCATCCCTATTTCTCTATAGAATTTTTTAGCCACACAAATCTTAGTGTGGCTTTTTTCTATCTAAGTTTAGGAAGCCACATTATCGGTGTTAGTCCCCGCATGGATCTTCAAATACTCATCAAAAGAAATGGTATCACTCTTTTCTAACTCTTCTTGACGTTTTATGGATGAAATTCTCTCATGTTCAAAAGCTTCATCAGTTAACGTTTCATAAGGTGTTTTAATTAATTCTTGGTAATATTCTTCAGCCAAAGACAAGCCAAAACCACCAATGCCTTGTGTTTTAATTTTATCTAAAAGTCTGCCTGAAAAAGTTAATTCAGGATTATCGAACATTTCTTCTAACTTAACACAAACTTCCATATATTTAGTGCCTGAACAACAATCAAGAACATTAGCAACACGTGCTAAATCAGCAAATAAGGCTTTACCTACTTGCGCTAATGGCTCTTTTCTTTCGCCACAACCCATTCCAATAACTTGACCTGGCTTACGCCCTTCTAGAATAACGTTATTCCAATTTGAACGGCAGCACGCTAATTCAGAAGCATCCATTTCTGGAGCATCAGCTAATACACACCAAATCAGGAATAAATCAAGGAAGCGAATTTGTGTTTCGTCAACACCAATAGGGGTAAATGGATTGATATCAAGTGAACGAACTTCGATATATTCAATACCACCACGTAATAACGCATCAGAAGGCGATTCATCCCCCTTAACCACACGTTTAGGACGAATAGGTGCATAGAGTTCATTTTCAATCTGCAACACATTGGTGTTTAACTGAATATACTCACCGTTTTTCTTAACACCTAATTTAGCAAACTCTTCTGAAGGCTTATGAATCGCTTTTTTGAGCCCTTTGACATAAGTTTCAAGATGATTAAAGGTGATATCTAAATCGCTTTGAGATTTATTGGTATACCCTAAATCGCTTAAACGTAATGAAGTTGCATAAGGTAAATACTTCGCCCCCTTAAGCGTACTTTCAAATGGTAAATTTGTTTCTCTTCCTTTTAAGAAAGATCCACAAATTGCTGGTGATGCACCAAAGAAAAATGGAATGATCCAGCCAAAGCGATAGTAGTTACGAATAAGACGTAAGTAACCATCAGAAATCGCCTCTTTTCCACTCTCTTCATCTTTTACATTTGCCCATGCTTGCCAAAATTCGATAGGTAATGAGAAGTTGTAATGCACACCCGAAATGGTTTGCATTAATGCACCATAACGATTTTTAAGCCCTTCGCGATAGAGTGTTTTAAAACGCCCAACATTTGATGTGCCAAATTGAGCCAGCGTAATCTTATCTTCCGCTTCAATAAAGCAAGGCATACTCATAGGCCACATACGTTCATTATCTAAGTGACGTGCTGTATAGCGATGTAAATCACCTAAAAAATGCAAGGTATGTGCAATGTTGTCATCAACAGGTGTAATAAATTCTAATAGAGACTCAGCAAAATCAGTTGTGATCCATTTATGAGTTAATGATTTACCTAATGAAATAGGATGCTCTGTTGATGCTAAATTGCCTTCTGGCGTAACTCTTAAAGTTTCACGCTCTATACCACGGTGGATGCCACATAAAACTTTAGGGTGTGCTTCTAACCAAGAAAGCGCTTTTGATACGTCCGGGATCAAAGGTGACCTCCCGCGTTGATTGATGTTAGTAAATAGATAGGAGTTACTTTATCGCAAAGTCACTAAATTGTCGCTTATTAGATGATGTTAGCATTGTTAGTTGGTGCTAAACAAAAACGTCATTTATGCAAAATAATAGAATGGTAGAAAGCAAAAAACCCCGCAATAGCGGGGCTTTTAATATGGTGCATCCTGGAGGATTCGAACCTCCGACCGCTCGGTTCGTAGCCGAGTACTCTATCCAGCTGAGCTAAGGATGCAGGTCTGACGTTTTTGCTAGAAATAATTAAACTAAGTTATCTAATAAAAGATGGTGCATCCTGGAGGATTCGAACCTCCGACCGCTCGGTTCGTAGCCGAGTACTCTATCCAGCTGAGCTAAGGATGCATCGTAGTTATTTTTCTAGCTGCTCATATTGCAATTAGCAATCTGAGTAATGAGATGGTGCATCCTGGAGGATTCGAACCTCCGACCGCTCGGTTCGTAGCCGAGTACTCTATCCAGCTGAGCTAAGGATGCGCCGTTTTAATACTTTACGCTTTTAATGCAAATTATTCACCATTTGCACCAAAATAAAAACCCCATACATTAATCATGGGGTTGGAATATGGTGCATCCTGGAGGATTCGAACCTCCGACCGCTCGGTTCGTAGCCGAGTACTCTATCCAGCTGAGCTAAGGATGCAAATCTAAATGGCGGTGAGAGAGGGATTCGAACCCTCGATGCAGCTTTTGACCGCATACTCCCTTAGCAGGGGAGCGCCTTCAGCCTCTCGGCCATCTCACCATATTTAGAACCACTCGAAGAAGTTCTTACTGAACATCTCGTCTCTGTGTGGCGCACATATTACTTTCTCAGCCTAAGAAGTCAAACGATTTTTCTCAACTTTTTACGAATATACGTTTGTTTGAACACTTCACAAACAAACTGATGCGTTTATCAGCAAGATTGGCTAAAAAAGTCCTGAACACAATGATATCGCTGATGAAAAATCATTCAAGTATTTTATTCTCTTAGTTAATAAATTCATTCGCACATCAAATTATTATGAATCGAATTATTAGAGGTAAAAAGACTTTCAATTCTGTCAATCAGAATAAACGGATAGTGCAATAATAAATACAGTTCAAGGAAAGAGAAGATAGGAACAAAGAAGGGAATCAAACGTCTTATAAAGAGAAAAGCGCCCAAACCCGGCAAAAGTGTGGACGCTTACGAATGAATTGTGACTAACTAAAATAGGAATTATTTAGTAGTTATCAGTAGGCTGAGTTTTCTCGGCCTGAATTCGTTGATAGATCTCTTCACGATGGACAGATACTTCTTTAGGTGCGTTTACGCCAATCCGTACCTGATTACCTTTAACCCCTAAAACGGTTACGGTCACATCATCGCCTATCATAAGCGTTTCACCAACTCGACGAGTTAGAATAAGCATTCTTTGCTCCTTGAAAATTTACAAGAGTCGGGTCTCTAGAATTTCCCGGCCATTATCCATCATACATTGTCAATTCGTATAATCATTATTTATCACAAGTAACTTATACTTCATAACAAAATATAAATTTAGTGATTGATTATTTAACGGATTATCAATATCTCAATAAGGCGTTATCCCTATAAATCAGGAATAGCGCCTTTTTTCAGGTTATTATCGCTTACAGATGCGATTCAACCCACTCGTCAACACTTGCCAAAGCCGCAGGTAAAGCGTCAATATCAGTACCACCAGCTTGAGCCATATCAGGGCGACCGCCACCTTTACCACCGATTTGCTGTGCTACAAAACTAATTAACTCACCTGCTTTAACTTTAGCAGTTAAATCTTTAGTGACCCCAACAATTAAACTCACTTTACCATCAGAAATAGTGGAAAGCACAATAATTGCAGAACCTAATTGATTTTTTAAATCGTCAACCATTGTTCTTAACATTTTTGGCTCAACACCATTAAGCTCACGAACTAAAAGTTTGATACCTTTCACATTTTTAGCCTGACTACCTAAAGAGGAACTCTCTTGAGCAGCTTGCTGATCTTTTAGTTGTTGGAGTTCTTTTTCTAATAAACGATATTTTTCTTGGACTGTTTTGATTCTTTCGACCAAGTTTGTACCATCGCTTTTTAGAACTTGTGCAACAAGAGAGATAAGATCTGATTGTTCATGAATACTCTCAATTGCTGCAATACCAGTAATTGCCTCAATACGACGAATACCAGCAGCAGTGCCTGACTCACTGACAATGCGGAATAAACCAATATCCCCCGTTCTAGAAGCGTGAGTACCACCACAAAGTTCAGTAGAGAAGTCACCCATTGTTAAAACACGAACTCGTTCGTCGTATTTTTCACCAAAGAGTGCCATCGCACCTTTTTCTTTCGCATCTTCAAGATCCATTAACTCAGTGACAACTGGTGAGTTAAGTCGGATTTGCGCATTGACAATATCTTCAATTTCTCGTAATTGTTCTGGCTTAACTGCTTCAAAATGAGAAAAGTCAAAACGCAGATATTTATCGTTAACCAAGGAGCCTTTTTGAGTAACATGCGTACCCAGAACTTGGCGCAATGCGGCATGTAATAAGTGCGTCGCAGAGTGATTTAAACGAATAGCATCACGGCGAGCAATATCGATAGTGGCATTAATTTTATGGTTAACAATAAATGACCCTACGTTAACTTTACCAATATGACCAATCGCTTTACCGTATTTTTGCGTATCTGTGACTTCAAACAGGCTATCTTTACCTGTTAAAACACCTTTATCACCAACTTGTCCACCAGACTCTGCATAAAATGCGGTTTTATTTAAGAAGATAATACCTTCTTCGCCTGCTTTCAATTCAGTGACTGATTGTCCGTTATGGAAAATAGCGGTGATTGTGCCCTGTTGTTCATCATGATCATAACCAGAGAACTCACTACGGCTATCCACTTTGATTAGACTATTATAGTCAGTACCAAAACCACTAGATTCACGCGCACGTTTACGTTGCTCTTCCATCGCGACATCGAAGCCGTTTTCATCAACCTTGATATTTCTTTCACGACAAACATCGGCAGTTAAATCAAGAGGAAAACCATATGTATCATAAAGACGGAAAGCGGTTTCACCCGGAAGAATGTCATCTGTTAAGTTAGCCAGTTCTTCATCTAATAATTGAAGACCACGTTCTAATGTACGAGCAAATTGCTCTTCTTCCGTTTTTAATACTTTTTCGACGATAGCTTGTTGACGTTTTAATTCTTCACCTGCCTCTGCCATAACTTCAATTAATGGAGCTACTAACTTATAGAAGAAGGTATCTTTGGCGCCAAGCATATAACCATGACGTACTGCACGACGAATAATACGACGCAGAACATAGCCACGGCCTTCATTAGAAGGGATAACGCCATCGCAGACAAGGAATGAACAAGAACGAATATGATCGGCAATAACGCGTAATGATTTATTTTCTAAATCCGTTGCATTAGTCACTTGTGCAACAGATTTAATTAAAGAACGGAATAAATCAATGTCATAGTTAGAGTTTACATGTTGTAAAACAGCAGTAATACGCTCTAACCCCATTCCCGTATCAACAGATGGTTTCGGCAGTGGATCCATAGTGCCATCTGACTGACGATTAAATTGCATGAAGACGATATTCCAGATCTCAATATAGCGATCGCCATCCTCTTCTGGTGATCCAGGAGGTCCGCCCCAAATGTGATCACCATGATCATAAAATATTTCGGTACAAGGTCCACAAGGGCCTGTATCCCCCATTTGCCAGAAGTTATCTAATGCAAATGGTGCACCTTTATTATCACCAATGCGGATAATTCTTTCTGCTGGAATACCAATTTCTTTATTCCAAATATCATAAGCTTCATCATCTGTGGCATATACCGTTACCCAAAGTCTTTCTTTAGGTAAATTGAACCACTCTTCGCTTGTTAATAATTCCCAAGCAAAATTGATTGCATCATGTTTGAAATAGTCACCAAAACTGAAATTACCTAGCATTTCAAAAAAAGTATGGTGACGAGCGGTATAACCCACATTTTCTAAATCGTTATGTTTACCACCTGCGCGCACACAGCGTTGCGCAGTTGTCGCTCGGGAATAAGGTCTATTACCCAATCCAAGAAATACATCTTTGAATTGGTTCATCCCTGCGTTTGTAAACAGCAATGTTGGATCGTTATTTGGAACCAAAGAACTGCTAGGTACTATTTGATGTCCTTTAGTATGAAAAAAGTCGAGAAACGCCTGACGGATCTCAGCGGTGCTTTTGCTCATAATTATCCCGAAATCAAGCTGGAAAAACAGAAATTAGAAATCTAGTTAGAGGAGGTTTATTATTACCTCTACTTAGCCAACGAATACATAAGTAGGGATAAGATAGAATTTCTTCTGTCAGAAGTAAAACCCCCGATAAACTTATTCGTGTTGACATTGTAAATCGTCTAGTTTTTTTCTGAAAGTGGGATTGTTATCTGAGAATGGGACTTTTCTCTATTTAAGAGCAATTATCTTGGAAAATGTTAGCAACTTAAAGTATTTTCATTTTGTAATTATTAAAAAGTATTTGTTATTACTGCTTTTTTATGAGATGACTCGCTATACGTTTTTTTCCTTTGAATAATCTCTTTTTCTCATGGCAAGTAGTAACAAAAACATAAGAATTATTACTTAAACAATATGTTGATATAGCGATAACTTACTAAAATAAAAGCACTTATTACTAAAAAACACACCTTACATCTCAACAAATCTTTAAATACAATTTAAATTAGATCCAAATATATTGAAGATATTTATCTTTATATGTCAATTATTTATTATCTGGTGCAATCAGATTATAATAATGATTCTTATTTCTATTTTTTATTGGCAAGGATATATCACCAAAATTTCACTATATAAATTTTCATATAACTATCAAAAACAAATTAGTAAAAAATATCGTTATATTAAATAAAGTAGTGTTAAAGGCTATTTTTCATGGAAAGAAAACAAAATAAGACTAATTTTAATCCTCTTTTGAATAAAAGATACAACATATAACAAAAAGGAAGCCATTTGAGAGCTTCCTTTTTTAAGTGAGTTAAATCACATTAATTGGCTAATGGTTAACAACTGCAATGATCGTAATATGTTTTAATATACATTCAATGTGCAATTTAGGCATTAGTAAAAAATTATTTTTCTGTTTCTTCAATATCTGCAGCGTCATCACTATCATTAGCAAAATCAGCTGCGCTAGTAAATTCACCTGCGTGATTTAATAACATTTCACGAAGTTTAGTGTTTAACTCATTGTACATTTCAGGGTGTTCTTTTAAATAAGTTGTTGCATTGGCTTTACCTTGACCAATTTTCTCACCATTGTAGCTGTACCATGCACCAGCTTTCTCTACCAATTTGTGTTTAACACCTAAATCAATCAATTCGCCAAAGGTATTGATGCCTTCACCATACATAATTTGGAATTCAGCTTGTTTAAATGGTGCTGCAATTTTGTTTTTCACCACTTTAACGCGTGTTTCACTACCAACAACTTCATCACCGTTTTTAACAGAGCCGATACGACGAATATCTAAACGAACAGATGCGTAGAATTTAAGTGCATTACCACCTGTTGTGGTTTCTGGATTACCAAACATAACACCGATTTTCATTCGAATTTGGTTGATGAAAATAAGCAGAGTGTTGGAGTTTTTCAAGTTACCCGCTAACTTACGCATAGCTTGACTCATCATACGAGCAGCTAAACCAACGTGTGAATCACCAATCTCACCTTCAATTTCTGCTTTTGGTGTTAAAGCTGCAACGGAGTCAACAACGATAACATCAACTGCACCAGAACGAGATAATGCATCACAAATTTCTAGGGCTTGTTCACCAGTATCAGGCTGAGAACAGAGCAGGTTATCAATATCTACGCCTAGTTTTTGAGCATAGATAGGGTCTAAAGCGTGCTCAGCATCAATGAATGCACAAATTTTGCCTTCACGTTGAGCAGCTGCGATAACTTGTAGTGTTAATGTTGTTTTACCAGAAGATTCTGGGCCATAGATTTCAACAATACGCCCGCGTGGTAAACCACCAGCACCTAAAGCAACGTCTAATGATAAAGAACCCGTAGAGATGGTTTCAACGTTCATGGAACGATCTTCGCCCAGACGCATGATAGACCCTTTACCAAATTGCTTTTCAATTTGACCAAGTGCTGCGGCCAATGCTTTTTGCTTGTTTTCATCAATAGCCATGTTATCTCCCTCTGGGCAGTGAAGCATAAAAATGGGTCACTACCATTAAAACGTATATGATTTTGCTTGTTGAAACTCATTATACTGTATAATCATACAGTATCAAGTTAATTATTAATAATTTCTTTAAGAATTGATTTTAAAGAAAAAATAACAGATTCAGCTCTTATTTGATCTCGAGAACCACTGAATATACAGTGTGTTGCCGTAGTTTGAATACCTGTTGATGTTTTCATTGCAAAGCCAAACCAAACTAAACCAACGGGTTTTTCTTCACTACCACCACCAGGGCCTGCAATACCACTAACTGAAACAGCAAAATCTGCATTTGCCGCGCTAAGTGCGCCTTTCGCCATCTGAAGAACAACTTCTTTGCTAACAGCGCCGTATTTAATCAAGGTTTGCTCATCAACACCTATCATTTCATGCTTCGCTTCATTGCTATATGTTACAAAGCCACGCTGATAATATTCAGAGCTTCCTGCAATATCAGTGATAACTTTCGCAATCCATCCGCCAGTGCAAGATTCAGCTGTTGTTATCGTACGCTTCTTTTCAAGTAACACTTTACCCATTTCAATACTTAGACGGGTCATTTCATCGTAATTTATCATTAAGGTTCATCTAACCTCTATTATAAATCTCAGTGTTTAAGATTTCTTCCTAGTGCAATCCCATAACCATAGACCACCAATTGCTAGGGCAAAAATAGCCCCAAAGCCTATTCCGATAGCAACAACAGATACACCAATGCTTGTAACCAATGAGAATAAACCAAGCATTAATAACATTGCTGTATTTTCACCGAGATTTTGTACAGCGATAGCATTACCAGCACCAACACTGTGCTTTCCTTTGTCTTGTAATAACGCATTCAATGGCACGACAAAGAAGCCACCAAAAACACCGATGATAATAAGAATTAAGTAGGATGGAATAATTGAAGTTTGCAATGAGAAATAAACAACACCAAGACCAATTAAAATACCTGCAGGCATACAGCGCCGTACTGTTTTCAGAGTCACAAATTTAGCAGCTAATCCAGCACCGACCACAATACCAATCGCAACCATCGCATTTAATACTGTTGGGGTTGTATTATCAGTCATACCTAAAGCAATAGGTACCCACTGCACAAGTAAAAAGCGCAATGTTACTCCTGCCCCCCAAAACATGCTGGTTCCCACTAAAGAAAAGCGACTTTTTTTATCAGCCCATAAAGTTCGTGTAGCCTCAAGAAACTGTGTAAACATTTTTTTAATGTTCCAACCACGACCAATTTGAGCAGCTGATAATTTAGGTATACCAAAGTTAACAAATACCGCTAAACCATACATTGCCGCACAAACACCTAATGCAAAAACAATGCTCCAATCTGATAGTAAACCACCAATGACAGATCCCAATAGAATAGCGGCAATAGTAGAAGCTTCCATTAAACCATTTGCTTTAACTAAACGTTCGCCATCGGTTAATTCACCTAAGATGCCATATTTAGCAGGAGAATAAACAGCGGCACCAATTCCAACGAGAGCATAGCCAAGGAAAGGATCAGAGCCAACGCAAATAAGAAATGCGCCTACAAATTTTAACAGATTACCACTGAGCATTACCCTACCTTTAGGATTACGATCAGCAAACTGCCCTACAAAAGGAGCTAAAAGAATAAAAGCCAGCACAAAAACCATCTGTAAAACAGGCTGACTCCACTCTGGATACAGTGATGATTTAAACTGCGCAAGAATAGCAAACAGTAAGGCATTATCGGCAAAAGCAGAAAGAAATTGCGACAAAAGTACCGCTTTCATTCCCCTACTCATTAAAGGAGGCTGACTAATATTCTCTGGCATTAATTATTTTCCTGTTCAGCAAGTTTCTTCAATGAAACAAAATCCGTTTTTCCACTTCCTAATACAGGAATCTCTTTGATAAAACGAATGTCTTTTGGTACAGCGATTTCGGCAACACCTTCAGATTTTGCCAGTGTTGATAGTACACTACGATCTAATTGTTTATCTGTTGTAAAAAGAACTAATGATTCACCTCTGCGCTTATCACTTATTGATACAACCGCATGCTCACCTTGAGATGCTTTGCGTGCAAGTTGCTCAACCCCTTCGAGAGAAACCATTTCACCTGCAATTTTTGCAAAGCGTTTAACCCGTCCTTTAATTGTATAGAAACCTTCACTATCGATAGCAACAATATCACCGGTGTCGTACCAACCTTCCTCATCAATACCTTCAGCATTAGCTGCGACTGGGGTTTCCAATTTTTCAGGGGATTCAACGCGTAAGTACCCCATCATTACATTAGGGCCACGTAGTTGTAGTCTACCGCCATCAGTAATGCCATTCATTGGAATTAAACGCCCTTCCATGCCGGGTAATAAACGCCCTACAGTATGAGTTTTGGCACTCATAGGCACGTTGATTGACACAACAGGTGCGCATTCTGTTACGCCATAACCTTCTAAAATACGAATACCAAATTTCTCTTGCCATAAAACACGAGTTGATTCAGAGAGTTTTTCAGCGCCAGCAACCACATATCTCACTCGGGCAAAATCATAAGGATGAGCAAATTTTCCGTAGTTTCCTAAAAAGGTTGATGTCCCAAATAACACCGTACAGTTTTGGTCATAGACTAATTCGGGTATAACTCGATAGTGTAACGGGCTGGGATAAAGAAAAACACGTGCCCCCAAACAAATGGGAGTTAGCAAGCAAGCTGTTAAACCAAATGCATGGAATAACGGCAATGCTGACATAAATTTATCTTTCGGTGAAAAGTCAGCAATAGCACGAATTTGCTCAACGTTAGCCAGTAAACTCGAATGGCTGTGAACAACGCCTTTAGGCGTCCCTTCCGATCCTGATGTAAATAGAATAACGGCTGCATCATGTGCATCTTGCGGTAACATCGCTTTATGTGGCGTAATAAGGTGTTTGAAGATCCAGCGTTTATCTTCACTCGTCACACTATCTTTGAGATCTTCAAGGTAAACCCAATTAGCTTCAGGGGTTTGCTCAGGAATATGTAATAAATTCCCTTTTTCTAAAAACTGGCGTGATGTAAAGATGGTTTTGATTGATGCGGCTTTCATCGCATTTTGTACACCTAAACTACCTGCCGTGTAGTTGAGCATTGCAACAACACGTTGACGCATTGTTGCACCTAATAGCGCAGCCGCAGTTACTGTTGTATTTGGAAGCAGTAAACCTATACGCTCTTTGGGTTCTGTGTAGCGTTCAATCAAACGACTGAGCCCTAACGTTTTTTTCAGTAACCCTTGATAAGAATCTTCTTTTAAGCTGATATCAGAAATTAGCGGACTAAATCGGCCATATTGAGACATTGCCTGTAAAAATGCTTCATACAACGTAAGATTAGGGCGTGTTTGCATGATAGCTTCCATCATGATATCACGCATAGCTTCCCCCGCTAATCGGCGACGCTCAGAAGATTTTTCAGCTTTTGGCATCGGTAAATTAACTGCAGGAAGCACCTTGATAGTGATTTTAGGAAAGAATTGAGACTTTACTCGTAAACTTTTACGTATTCGTGAAAAATAGCTGAATTCAGCCCCTTCAATTCTAACAGGAACAACTTTAGCGCCTGATTTTGCGGCAATAAAAGCAGCACCTTCATAAATTTTCATCAAACCATTTGTTACTGTGATCCTTCCTTCTGGGAAAATCACAATTGGACGACCTTTATCCACTTCTTTAACTAACTGGCGCACGGCCATTGGATTGGCGGGATCTAAAGGTACAATATCAGCATAACGACCTAACCATCTTGTCGTTTTTGCAGAAGCCACTGAAGTATAAACAGCAAACACAGGATTAATAGGTAGGAATAAACGTAATAATATACCATCAATAAAAGAAGTATGATTTGGTGTAATTATACATTTTTCATATTGGGAAAACTGATTAACAAGTCCTTCAATTCTTATTCTAAATAAGAACTTAAATAGTGTTTTAAAAAACGCTATTAACATCATATCCATATCTCATTTTGCTATAATTAGCCTTACTATAAATAGGATGTGATGAAAATAAAATAGATGACCTCTGTTTTGTCCTTTATATCAGACGACTTCCTAATTATTTGGCAAGTTTTGCGAGAATTACCGCAATAATTTCATTAATAGATAACCCAGCATCAACAATAATATCTGCGCATTGCATGTATAAAGGTTCGCGCTTAATTAAAACATCATGCATTTCTGAAACTAATGTTTTACCTGTCAAACTAGGTCTTTGTGCTTCATTTGGATCTTGGGATAAACGTTCAACTAATGTTTCAAGTGAGGCCTGTAAATAAATTGTAACACCCGAGGTTTTCATATAAGCGCGATTTTTATCTGCTAAAACCATACCACCACCCGTTGAAATAACTTGGTTAGGTTGGCTTACTTGGATTAGTGCTTCTGATTCAATTTGACGAAAGAAATCCCAACCTTTCTCTTCCACCATAGAAGATATAGTTTGTTGATATTTTTTGGTTATCCAATAATCCGTATCAATAAATCTATAATTTAAAGAGAGAGAAAGCGCTTTACCTACTGTTGTTTTCCCTGCACCTCGAGGTCCGATAAGGTAAATTGTACTTTCCATAAAATGCACTATCTCCATAGTGTGTTCCCTTTTAGGGTTGTAATTAAAAGTTTACATACTGTAAAGTATAAAATATCATACCTGATGTAACAAAAAAATAAAGCCACACTTTAGAAAGTATGGCTTATTTCATTATCTTAATAATTAGCTACGAATTGTATTATCGCCGTAACCAATCCATTTATAGGTCGTTAAAGCATCTAATCCCATCGGGCCTCTAGCATGTAATTTCTGTGTACTAACAGCAACTTCGGCACCTAAACCGAATTGTCCACCATCGGTAAAACGTGTGCTTGCATTAACATACACAGCAGCAGAATCAACTTGGCGAACAAAACGATCAGCATTAGAGATAGATTGTGTTAAAATAGCGTCAGAGTGCGCGGTACCATAACGGCGAATATGGCTAATTGCCTCTGTTAACCCACTCACTACTTCTACATTTAAATCAAGTGACAACCATTCATCGCAATAATCAGCATCTTTCACATCAACTACAGTAGCTCTGCCTTTTTTCAGCCCTACCAATGCTTTCTCACTTGAATGCAAAGTTACCTTTTGAGTAGCCATGGCATCACTTAACTGTGGCAAAAATAGATCTGCAATATTTTCATGTACTAAGAGCGTTTCTAAAGAGTTACACGCGCTTGGGCGTTGTACTTTTGCATTTACGATAACCGTTAATGCTTTTTCTAAATCTGCACTTTCATCTACAAAAGTATGACAGACACCAATGCCACCGGTGATAACTGGAATAGTTGATTGTTCACGGCAAAGTTTATGCAATCCTGCACCACCACGAGGAATAAGCATATCAATATACTCATCCATTTTTAGCATTTTAGCGACTAACTCACGATCAGGCTTATTAATCGCCTGAATAGCACCAGCAGGAATACCACATTTTTCTAAAGCTTGTTGAATAACGGCAACTACCGCTTGATTGGTATGGTGAGTCTCTTTTCCACCACGAAGAATGGCAGCATTACCTGTTTTCAAACATAAAGAAGCGACATCAATTGTAACATTAGGGCGAGCTTCATAAATAACGCCAACAACACCTAACGGCACACGGCGACGTTCTAAACGTAAACCGCTGTCTAACATACGACCATCAATAACTTGACCTACCGGATCTTCCAAGCGACATACTTGTCGAACATCATCAGCAATAGCTTTTAAACGTTCAGAAGTTAGCAATAAACGATCAAGCATAGCGGCATTAATATTGGCTTCACGAGCTGCTTGCATATCTTTTTCATTCGCCGCAAGAATTGAGGCCTCATGTTGTTCTAATAAATCAGCCATGACTAATAATGCCTGATTTTTTTGCTCTGTTGAGAGTTGAGCTAAATGCCAAGAGGCTTCTCTTGCAGATTTACCCATTTGTTCTAACATCAGAAGGCTCCTTAGCTAACAATCATATCGTCACGATGCACAGCAACACTGCCATACTCGTAACCTAAAATTTGACTAATTTCTTGTGAATGGTGTCCTGCTATTAAACGCAGTGCATCACTATTATAATGGGCAACACCATGAGCAAGATCTTTACCTTGTAAACTTTGAACGCGGATAACACACCCACGAGAGAAATCGCCTTTAATTTCTTTGATACCTTTTGGTAAAAGGGAGCTACCTTTTTCTTTAATTGCTTTTTCAGCTCCTTCATCAACCACAATCACACCAGCAATTGGCGCGCCAAAGATCCACCGTTTACGCGCTTCTAATGGGCTTTTTAAGCCATGGAATAATGTTCCAACAGGTTCATTATTGATAACTTTAGCAATAACTTCAGGTTGTACACCGGCTGCAATGACAACATCAATACCCGCGCGCCCTGCAACAGTTGCTGCTTGCAGTTTTGTTGCCATGCCCCCCGTACCTAAGCCGGATACGCTATCACCAGCCATTTGGCGTAATTTATCGTTGATATCAAAAACTTCGGGGATCAATTTAGCATCTGGATTACTACGCGGATCAGCCGTATAAAGCCCTTCAATATCTGTTAGTAATAACAGTTTATCTGCACCACCTAAAATAGCAGCTAATGCTGATAAATTATCGTTATCACCCACTTTAATTTCCGCGGTAGCAACAGCATCATTTTCATTGATAACAGGGATAATATGGTTATCTAACAGTGCATGTAATGTATCACGCGCATTTAGGAAACGTTCTCTATCTTCAATATCAGCACGCGTTAATAGCATTTGACCAATATGAATACCATAGATAGCAAATAACTGTTTCCATACTTGAATTAAGGCACTTTGCCCTACAGCGGCCAACAACTGTTTTGAAGCAATAGTTGCCGGCAAATCAGGATAATTCAAATACTCACGCCCTGCTGCAATTGCACCAGAAGTAACAATAATAATCCGGTGACCTTTTTCGTGTTGTTTAGCGCATTGGCGAACCAGCTCAACAATATGAGACTGATCCAGACGTCGTGAACCACCAGTTAGTACACTTGTCCCTAATTTAACAACCAGTGTTTGGCTGCTACTCATAACATTTACCATTCTTGTTGATTATTTAAAAAGATAATACACAGTTTTATCAGGAGAGAAGCGTTATGCCAACCGACATAACGCAAAATCTATGAAAAGTTGCCCTAACACAAAATTAGGGCTGGATGGGGAGCGGAAAATTGTTCATTTTTTCATCTGGCATAAGTGTCATATCTAATTCACTCGCTGCCGTTTTAAGAAATTGATGAAAACGGATCAGTGTTTCATTGATTGATTCAACAACATCATTTTTACTTATATTCTGATGTATCCAATCACCATTTTTATCGAATAGCCCAATCTGATAATGATAAATGAGCTGTTCATTGTTGCGTTCTAATTCCATCCACCAGCCCCAAAACTCACGTTTTTCTGGTACGATTTTCTTATTTACACAAACAGCTAAACAGTCAAAAAAGAACTGGTTCTCTTGGCATTGATGCTCTCGGATATAAGGACCGATTTGAGCAAAACGCTTTAATAACTTACCTCGGGTAGGGTTCAAAGATGAAGTCATAAATTCAGTCTCCTTAGAAACTCTACTGTTATATAATCTAATGTAATTAGCAAGTTATTGTTCATAATTAATTATATTAATTTGTCATAGATCCAATCAGCACTTTTTTGTAACGCTAGCTCTAAACCTTCATAAAACGGTTTTTCATTGATAGCAAGAATATCACCATCCATAGAGGAGCGAGCAATTAACTGAGAATCCTCTTTAGGACTCATTTCATCCCCTTTCCAGTAAACGCCCATCATAGGAACGGGCATGCGTCGCCCAATCAAGCCTTGGTTTTTCAGGGAATAACTGCTCAACGATAATCGAAGATTATTCTCATCAATATTCCATAACCCCAAGCGACTTGCTAATACATCAAGATACATCACAGGGATCTTTTTCTGCAATTCAGCTTGGGTAAAGAAAGCATGGATCAAAGGACCTAAAGCAACAACACCTTTAATTAATTTTGGGTAGATATAAGCCAATCGCACAGCAATATTACCGCCAAAGCGAAAGCCCATCACACCAACGCGAGTATGATCAATCCAAGGCACTTCAGAAAGTTGTTTCAGAACCTCACCTTGTAATTGGCATGTATCTTCCGTTAGTTTTTGTTTTACTGAATAACCAATTCCAGGCATATCCAGTGTTAACATTGCAATACCTTTAGAGGAAAGGTAATCACGGAAGAAGCTAACATAATCGCTTTGAAGACCATCTAACCCACCACAAAATAATACTGTAGGATATGGACCTCTACAATCTTTAGGTAAATGCAGAAAACCCGTTGTCGACCCTTTCCCCTCTAATTTAAATGTAAGTTTTTTCACCTCAAAGGATGAAAATTTTGTCGCATTCTCAAATGCTTTCATCGACAAAGTAACGGCTTGATCTGCTAAAAAATCACCATTAATAAAAGGATACGCAGCAATACTATACAGATGTGCAGCCCGCAACCAACAATCAGCGGCCGCATCTCCTGACTCTTTTCTCAATGCTTTTTGTTGCCAAATCATCGCTTGATGTGACCATTCATATGACCAGCCACCTTTGCGGTAACCCACAACAGTATCAATAAATTTATCATCACTACGAGGGGCATCATGTACAGCAATTCGACTTAACACTTCTTCTATTTCAATAGGAGAAATTCCACGCCAAATCCACAGTAAACGTTGAATAGTACGATACCAATTTTGCTGACTTGTACCATTAAGCACAGTATAGGTATTGATATTTGATTTTGGATGAGTGTACTGAATTAGTGTTGAAGTTTCAGCGTGCTTTGCTCTAGGTTTAAATAGCGTTTCAGAAAGGTTTGTATTATTTGCCATATCACTCTTCAAATCAGTCGATATCGAATAAAAGGGGCTAAAAGTCTGGCTTTATCATAGCATGAAATCAACATGAACAGTGTGTATCACCACAAGTGATAGCACGAAGATATAACACAAAGGAAGAATAAATGCATAAAAACAAAAATCCCCGCCAAGGCGAGGATCTCAATTAAAACAGCCAAATAAATGTTATCAAATTATTTTTGATCGCAAACTGGCGGAATAAAGGCGACCCCCATATCCCAAGGCTGTTCAATCCAAGTATTTTGTGGAATATCAACCACGAAATCATCCACTAATGGGCGCCCTTCTGGTTTTGCGAAGATAGTCACAAAATGGGCTTTTGGATACATTTCGCGGATAACTTTAGCAGTACCACCTGTATCGACTAAATCGTCAACAACGATAAAGCCTTCACCATCACCTTCTGCTTTTTTTAAGATTTTGAGGTCACGCTGATGATCATGGTCATAGCTAGAAATGCAAACTGTATCCACATGACGGATACCTAATTCACGAGCAAGTAATGCAGCAGGGACTAATCCCCCACGGCTGACAGCAATAATGCCTGTCCACTGTTCGACTGGTAATAAACGTTGCGCCAATTGACGGGCATGTATTTGCAACATATCCCACGTTACAACATATTTTTCGCTCATAATATTGTGATCCTAGCTACTTGAATTTCGAGAGAAGCTTTTTTGCGGAAAAAAAGGTTGCGCGAGATTATAGTGATTTGAACGCCTAAAAACCAGAGAAAACGTGAAAACAGGTGAGATTATCCTTATTTTTTTCTGTAATGCCTTTTTCTGATTAAAAAACAAACCATATAAAAAATGAATGCAAAATGGGGACTTAATTTCTTAGATAGAGATGTGAATAGAATGACGCATTCATCAGAAGAAAGTGATATTCTCAACTATATTGGCGTATAACGCTCAGAATAATAAAGCTAACCCTTAAAAAAGCGGTAGGCTATCAATAACACAGATGCTGTTAGAGGAGATCCATCGTGTCTGAACTATCTACTCTATCCCCACAACCACTATGGGATATTTTTGCAAAAATTTGTTCGATTCCACATCCATCACATCATGAAGAAGCCTTAGCTACCCATATTCTTTCTTGGGCAAGTGAAAAAGGACTTTTTGCAGAGCGCGATGCAGTTGGCAATATTTTAATTCGTAAACCAGCCACCAAAGGTATGGAAGATCGTAAAGCCGTTGTTTTACAAGCACACTTAGATATGGTGCCACAAAAAAACAACGACACTGTTCACGACTTCACTAAAGATCCAATTCAACCTTACATTGATGGCGAATGGATCAAAGCTAAAGGCACCACATTAGGTGCTGATAATGGCGTAGGTATGGCATCTGCATTAGCAGTTTTAGCTGATGACACTGTTAAGCACGGCCCATTAGAAGTGCTACTAACTATGACTGAAGAAACAGGCATGGACGGTGCATTTGGTTTACAACCAGGTTGGTTACAAGCTGATATTCTTATCAACACAGACTCTGAAGAAGAAGGCGAAATCTACATGGGTTGTGCGGGTGGTATTGATGTTAAAACCACGGTAAACCTTTCTTACGATGCAATTCCAGCTGGCCACGTTGTTAAACAACTGGTTCTGAAAGGATTAAATGGTGGTCACTCTGGTGGTGATATCCATTTAGGTTTAGGTAACGCCAATAAATTATTAGCACGTTTCTTAGCAGGTCACGCAGAAGAATTATCACTGAAATTAATTGATTTCCACGGTGGTACACTGCGTAATGCTATTCCTCGTGAAGCAAATATCGTATTTGCAATTCCAGCAGATAAAGCAAGCCAACTAGAAACAGTAAAATCGAAATTTGAAGCTCTGTTAAAAACAGAATTAGCTATCGCTGAAAAAAATCTGAAAATTGAGTTAATTGATACAACAACAGATAAAAAAGTTTTCACAGCTGACTGCCAAGAACGATTGATCAACCTACTTAATGCAATGCCAAATGGTGTTATTCGTATGAGTGATGATGTTGACGGTGTTGTTGAAACATCATTAAACGTTGGTGTTGTTAGCATTGTTGACGATAAAGTAGAAATACTTTGCTTAATCCGTTCTCTGATTGATAGCGGAAAAACCTATGTTGTCAGCATGCTGACTGCATTAGCAAAACTAGCTAAAGCTGATATCGAAACAAAAGGCGGTTACCCTGGTTGGAAACCTGATGCTGACTCACCTGTTATGCATTTAGTTCGTGATACCTATCAGCAACTGTTTGATAAAGTGCCAAACATCATGGTAATCCACGCAGGCCTTGAGTGTGGTCTATTCAAAAAACCTTACCCAGATATGGATATGGTTTCTATTGGACCAACAATCCGTGGTGCTCACTCACCAGACGAACGCGTTCACATTAAAAGCGTTGGTCAATACTGGCAGTTATTAACAGCAATTTTAAAAGCGATCCCTGCTAAATAATCTTGCTTTAAATATCATAATGAAACCCGCTTAATTGGCGGGTTTTTTGTTACTAACGCTACCATAAAGAAATAATTTATCCCTCTACACACTCTATTTTCCTTAAGTATCATAATTTATTCCTTATAGAACAAATACCAATCCAACTTATTCAAGTTTGGAATAAAGAAATAATCTTAATAAAGATAATTTATAGAATGCTAATTATTATCATTAGCATTAATGTTTATTGAGTGGTATTTTCATGCCTTCCGCATTTAAAGTTAAAAAATAAAAATCCAAAGGATCCTATTGTGTCTAACAAAGATTGCGTTGCTAGCGTCATTCTCGCCTTACCTTTAAGTTTACTCTCTGTTCAAATTCATGCGGCAGTTAATCAAAAGATAATTGTCACCTCCGCTCCATCACAGGACCCACAATCTCCTGTTTCAGGCTTTATTGCCACAAAAACACTATCAACAAATAAAACACCAACTGAAATTGAAAAAACACCGCAATCCATTAGCGTGATCACACGTGACCAAATGGACGCTCAAGATGTCAGTTCAGTTTCTCAAGCGCTACGTTATACACCCGGCGTTTTCACCGAATATCGAGGGAGTTCTAATCGTAATGACGAGGTTTTTATTCGTGGATACAGTTATGCACCACGTTTTCTTGACGGCCTAAGCTATGGAATGGGAGCATCATCATCAACAGGAGCACTTGACCCATGGTTATTAGAGCGCGTTGAAGTTGTTAGAGGGCCAGCATCTGTTCTTTATGGCCAAGTAAACCCAGGCGGCCTCGTTGCAATGACAAGTAAAAGACCAACTGCATCCCCTATTCGCCACATTCAAATACGAGCTGGTAATGATAAATTGGCAGAAACTGCTTTTGATTTTTCAGGTGCATTAAGTGATGACAATCGTGTTCTTTATCGTCTAAATGGTATTGCCAAAACACAGCACACTCAAATAAAAAACTATAAAGAAGAGCGTTTTGCCCTCGCTCCTGCTATTACTTTTTTACCTAATGAACAAACACGTTTAACGTTATTAAGCTTTATTCAGCAAGAGCCTGAAGCGGGTTATCGTAACTTTTTACCCGCTTATGGTACGGTGAAAAAAACACCTGAGGGTACTATTCCTTTTGATTTCGACGTAAACAACCCTGATTACCACCAATCGTGGCGTCAACAATATGGCGTAGGCTATGAATTTGAACATGAATTTAGTGACTCACTAAAAATTGTACAAAATGCACGATATAGCCATATTAATCAGAAATATAAATATCTTGTATTTGGATCTTTAAAAAAAGATAACCCTTATGTCCTTGAGCGCCGAGCGCAACAAGAGCAACGAGAAACAGATACTTTAGGAATAGATACTCGCTTACAAGCCGACTTTACTACGGCAAAACTTAATCATACGGTGATTGCAGGTATTGATTATCAGTGGAGTAAAGATCAAGATAATTTACGCAGGGCTACAGGCTCAGAGTACGATCTGGATTGGCGTGATCCTAATTATAATTATCCGATTAATATGAACTTACAGAAACCTGCAACAGATCAGTTGCAAAAACGCGATCAAATCGGATTATATTTACAAGATCAGATCCAATGGAAAAATTGGATATTACTTACCGGTTTACGCCAAGACTGGGCGCAAGTACGAACTCATGATTTCTTAGCAGCCACATATGATCAGCAAGATGATAGTAAACTAACGGGTCGTGCTGGTATTTTATATGCTTTTGATAATGGTATTTCACCTTATATAAGTTACAGCACCTCTTTTGAGCCTAATTTACAAACTCGCCGAGCACCAGGAAGTGCCCCTTTTGAGCCTAGCGAAGGTCGTCAATTAGAAGCAGGAATTAAATACCTCACACCTAATGAACAAACATTGGCAACACTCTCTGTTTATCAATTACAACAACGCAATGTTACCAACTATAATGCTGAAAAAGCGTATTTTGAACCCGTGGGTGAAATTAGAAGTCGTGGTGTCGAAGCACAAATTAATAGCCAACTAACTGAAAATATTTCCTTCATTAGTAGCTATGCTTATACCGATACAGAGGTCAGAAAAACCATTATTGCAGGAACACAAGGAAAAGAGTTACCTAGAGTTCCTAAGCATATGGCATCATTCTGGGGTCAATATGATGAAATCTCTGGGCTATTTAATGGAGCTAAAGCAGGCTTTGGTGTGAGATATGTAGGTGTATCTCAAGGTGATACCAAAAATACAATCAGTGTCCCTGCGGTAACCTTATATGATGCGATGATAGGTTATTCATTAGGTGAGTTATCACCTTCTTTAAAAGGGGCTGAAATTCAGCTTAATATGAATAACATTGCGAACAAACATTATGTTGCATCTTGTGCTGGTGATACCGCATGTTTTTATGGGATCGGCAGAACAATGACAGCAACAATGAATTATCGCTGGTAATACTATATAGATTAACTACATAGATTAACCACATAAATTAATTGCGTTACCCATAGCCTATCTATTGATCGGCTATGGTTTTTTTATTCTTATAATGCTAAAAGAAGTTGTCGTTCTAGTTGTGGATCTTGCAAAGTGACATGAAATCCGATTAATCGCACACCTCGACCATTTCGGCGTTCATGCCATGCTTGGTAGGCAATATTTATTAAATCAGCTTTTTCTAAAATAGGATGAGTATGTTCTTGTGTCGTTAATTGAAAATCATCAAATTTTAGTTTAACGCCTTGTCTTGCTATCCTTAAATCAGGTTTCACTTTTGTCAGTCGCCTTTCTAATTCACTATATAATCCATCGAGTAATGCCAAGCAATCATCCCAAGAATTAATATCTGAAGCAAAAGTACGTTCAACTCCCACTGATTTTCTAAGTCTATCAGGGGTTATTTCACGCTCATCGATACCATGACTGCGCTCCCATAAATTTTGACCAAATTTCCCCAATGCTTTTACCAAAGAAATAACATCGGTACGGCGAATATCAGCACAAGTTTCTAGCCCCATTTCTTGCAAGCGAGCAAATGTTACCTTACCTACACCTGGTATTTTATTAAGCGGTAATTTCATAATGAAATCATCAACTTGCTCAGGAGTAATAACAAATTGCCCGTTAGGCTTA
Source organism: Proteus penneri (assembly GCF_003144535.1). Lineage (GTDB taxonomy): Bacteria > Pseudomonadota > Gammaproteobacteria > Enterobacterales > Enterobacteriaceae > Proteus > Proteus penneri. The sequence continues at coordinate 41,865 of NZ_PHFJ01000015.1, forward strand.
TTAATATCAGAAGCAATTTTCGCCAGAAATTTAATTGGTGCAATGCCTGCGGATGCAGTGAGATTTAACTCATCAAAAATTTGTTGGCGAATCTCTTGAGCTATCAATGTTGCTGAGCCGTAACAATGCTTACTGTCAGAGACATCAAGATAAGCTTCATCGAGTGAAAGAGGTTCAATAAGATGAGTATAACGAGAAAAAATTTGGCGGATCTTTGCTGATGTCTCTTTATAGAGAGCCATTCTACCAGGTAAAACTTTTAATTGGGGACATAACTTCAAGGCTGTTGCCGTTGACATAGCACTACGGACACCAAAACGACGGGCAGGATAATTCGCCGTACAGATCACTCCTCGGCTAGAAGCATTACCTCCAACCGCAATGGGGATCTCTTTTAGTGCTGGATTATCTCGCATTTCAATCGCAGCATAAAAACAATCCATATCAACATGAATAATTTTACGCATACAATAACCTCACCTTATTTACTGTTTAAATATACAGTAAATAAATATTAACTACAATTTTTATTCCTTCTCATCTCCCTCTATTGAGGTGTAATTCTCATAAAAATCTGAATTAGTCTGTTTATTTATAGAATTGTCACAAAGTGGTGATAAATTGTTTTTGCTCGTTGACTAATTACATTAATTTTAAATATTGTTTTGTAACTATATATAAAACAAGGAAATAATTTTTCATGATCAAATTATTCATCGCTATTTCTCTCTTTTGTTATTCTGTAATTCTTATGGCATCTCCTAAAATTATCGCACATCGTGGTGGCACAGCTGATGCCCCAGAAAATACTGAAATTGCTATAAAAACAGCACTCTCTAATCAAGCTGATGCAATTTGGATCACTATTCAATTATCGAAAGATAATATTCCTGTTCTTTACCGCCCTAGCGACTTAAAAAGCTTAACAAATGGGCAAGGTAGTATTTCTGACTTTACTGCACAACAGCTTAAACAATGGGATGCGGGCTATAAATTTGGTGAAGCACAACAATTTCCTTATCGAAATAAAGGTGTCACTATTCCGACATTGGATGAGATCTTAACTCAATTCCCCACAACACAGTTTTATCTTGATTTAAAATCACCAGATGCTGATCCCGTTATTCAAGGTGAAGCGTTAGCTACAGTTCTCAGTAAACATAATGCACTTGATAGAACCCGTGTTTATTCTACTAATACCGCCTTTCTTGAAGCACTCCCGACTAATGTAGAGCGTTTTGAAAGTCGTGATATTACTCGTGATATTTTAGCCAATATCACAATGAGCCATGTTTGCCTGCTACCTGAAAATTTAGATATTACTCGTTGGTATGGACTTGAGCTTCACCGCAAAGTAGAGGTCGTTGAGAAGTACACACTAGGTGAAGCTCGCTCAAAATCTATTCTGAGTTGGGATAAGGATGCCATGTCTTGTTTTCGTGCTGGTGGCAATGCTCATATTGTTCTTTTCGGGATCAATACAGAGAAAGATTATACTCAAGCCACAGAATTAGGTGCTGATGCTGTTATGGTCGACTCTCCAGCAAAAATGAAAATATTTAGAAAAGGATAAATAACCCTATTTAGGTTTACACTTTTATCTTCACGTTATTCTCTTCTACACTTAATAATATCATCCGATAGAAATAAGTAAGGAGGAATAAAATGTTAAACAATAAAATCTCTGGTGACTGGAATTTATTCAAAGGAAAAGTAAAAGAAAAGTGGGGAAAAATCACGCATGATGAACTTGATGTTATCGAAGGCACTAGAGAGCAATTGATTGGTAAACTTCAAGAACATTATGGCTATACCTACGAAGAAGCCAAAAAAGAAGTTTTAGAATGGGAGGGGCAAAACCCTTATCCATGGAAGTAAACCTTTATTAATAGGTGTTGCTTTTTATTATCCTACTTCTATTTTATTAAAAACCTTTTAGCGTTTTCGTATTTACAGAATGAGTGAAATAAAAAAGAGTGATAGATATAAATCTCATCACTCTTTTTTTATCTAAATATATTTTTTATTATTAAAGAATTCGATTCTTTTTCAGTAACTCTTCTCGTGCAGACTCTTTTGCCATACGTTTTTTACGTGCATCACAAGGTTCAGGGCAATCACACTCTTTTTCTATACCCATAGCCCCTAAACCACCGCAACTGCCTTGAAGGCTTTTACGCTTTACAATATATCCTAACGCCATTCCAAAGAAGGCAATCAAGAATAAGATGAAGGCAAAAAGAAATATTTTTAACATAACCTTCTCTCCTTAAATTCTATTTTTTTAAGAATGGGGCGAATGCTTTACTATAACGCTCTTCAAACCCATTTTCAGTTTTCACTATCATAAAGACAGGAATATTTAGTTTATTTGCTACTTCTAACCCTTTTTCAGGTCCTAACACATTCAATCCTGTCGAAAGACCATCAGCACTCATACAAGTTGGTACAATCACAGTGATAGAAACAAGATTATGTTTAATAGGATGGCCTGTGGTTGGGTCAATAGTATGGGAATAACGGATACCGTTTTCTTCAAAATAGTTACGGTAATCACCAGAGGTTGCAATTGAATTATCACCCGGTTCAATAATTAACTGAACACTCTGTTTTGTACCATCATTAGCTGGTTTCTCAATCGCTATACGCCAAGGCTTGTCATTACCATTTACACCTTGTGTTCTTACTTCACCACCAATATCAACCATATAGTTAGTGATATTCTGTGATATTAAATACTCAGCAACAGCATCAACACCATATCCTTTAGCAATAGAAGAGAGATCGACATAAAGCTCAGGGATCTTTTTGATCAGTGTATTTCCTTCAACAGATAAGTAATCAATGCCAATCCACTGCTTACGCTTTGATAATTCATCTTCAGAAGGCTGGTGAGTAAATCGACCCTCTGGGCCAAATCCCCATAAATTGACTAACGGCCCAACAGTCACATCTAAAGCACCATCAGTCATTTTATTAATACGAATGGCTTCACTCACAACTTTAGCGGTAGCAGGCGAAACGGGAAATGGGGTATTAATTTCACGGCTTTGATTGAAACGACTCAATTCAGAATGAGGACGATATGTTGACATTTGATCGTTAACTTCTTCAAGAATACGATCAATCTCTGTTTGTAAGACGTTTTGTGGAGGGGAGTTACTGTCAGGAACATATTTAATCGAGTAATAAGTTCCCATGGTTTCGCCTTCTAATACCTGCTGCTTTTCACCACATGCAGATAATAGAACTAATGCGGACAGCATCACTATCCAATTTATCATCTTTCTTTTTAACATAACTCTCTCTTCTGATCATGAGCGCCCACATAAGTGGGCGCTTGTCATTTCATTCATTTATGCTTGATCGGAGGTTAGGATCAACCGCCAAAGTCATCCAGCATAATGTTTTCATCTTCAACGCCTAAATCTTTGAGCATTTTAATAACAGCTGCGTTCATCACTGGCGGTCCACACATATAGAATTCACAATCTTCTGGTGCTGGATGATTTTTGAGGTAATTCTCAAACAACACGTTGTGAATAAATCCAGTATATCCAGTCCAGTTATCTTCAGGTAAGGCGTCTGAAAGTGCGACATGCCATGTGAAGTTTTCGTTTTCTTTTGCAAGCATATCGAAGTCTTCAGTGTAGAACATTTCACGCACAGAACGAGCACCATACCAGAAGCTGATTTTACGTTTAGAATGTAAGCGTTTTAACTGATCAAAAATGTGTGAGCGCATTGGTGCCATACCTGCACCACCACCAATAAAGATCATCTCTGCATCAGTTTCTTTAGCGAAGAATTCACCAAATGGCCCTGAAATTGTCACCTTATCACCCGGTTTTAACGACCAAATATACGATGACATAATTCCTGGTGGCACATCAGGATTACGTGGCGGAGGTGTTGCAATACGCACGTTTAACATGATAATGCCATGCTCTTCTGGGTAGTTTGCCATTGAATAAGCACGTACTGTGGTTTCTTTTACTTCAGAAACATAACGGAACAAATTAAATTTATCCCAATCTTCACGATACTCTTCTGGTACATCAAAATCTTCATAACGTACCGTATGAGGAGGACATTCGATTTGAATAAATCCACCAGCACGGAAAGGTACAACCTCACCTTCAGGGATTTTTAACACTAATTCTTTAATGAAAGTGGCTTTATTATCATTTGAGATAACTTCACATTCCCACTTTTTAACACCGAAGATTTCTTCTGGTAATTCTAATTTCAGGTTATTTTTTACGTTTACCTGACACGCTAAACGACAACCTTCTTTAGCTTCACGTTTGTTAATATGTGAAAGTTCTGTCGGTAAAATATCACCACCACCTTCCAGCACTTTAACGCGACACTGACCACAAGAGCCACCACCACCGCAAGCTGATGAAATAAAAATACCTTCATTTGATAATACGTTAAGTAATTTATCACCTGCTGGTGCATTAAAACTTTTGTCTGGGTCTCCATTGACCTCAACAGAAATATCCCCTGTATTGACCAGTTTTGATTTTGCGAACAAAATCAACGCTGTTAATACCAATACAATCAGGGTAAACATCACGACACCTAGAATAATTATATCCATGAGTTCTTCTCACCCTTTATAGCTGAACACCAGAGAAGGACATGAAACCTAATGCCATCAACCCTGTGGTGACAAAAGTAACGCCTAACCCTTTCATACCTGCCGGTACATCCGCGTACTTCATTTTCTCACGGATAGAAGCCAGTAATACGATGGCTAACATCCAACCAATTCCGGAACCGAAACCATAAACAATAGACTCGCTAAAGTTATAGTCACGTTGTGCCATAAATGACACACCACCGAAGATGGCGCAGTTAACGGTAATAAGTGGCAAGAAGATCCCTAGTGCGTTATACAGCGCTGGGAAATAACGATCTAAAATCATTTCTAGGATTTGTACCAGTGCTGCAATCACACCAATGAAAGTGATAAAGTTTAAGAAACTTAAATCAACACCTTCCATTAATGCATTATCACGTAACACATAGTTGTAAACCAAGTTATTCAACGGTGCAGAAAGACCTAGAACAACGGTAACAGCGATACCTAATCCAAAAGCTGTTTTTACATTTTTAGAAACAGCGAGAAATGTACACATCCCTAAGAAGAATGCGAGCGCCATATTCTCAATAAAAACAGCACGAACAAATAGGCTTATATAATGTTCCATGGCGATTAGTCCTCTTCAACCTGTGCAGGTTTTAATGTACGTAATCCCCAAATTAGCAAGCCAATGATAAAGAATGCACTTGGAGCTAACAGGAATAAACCATTAGGCTGATACCAGCCACCATTCTGAATAGATTCCATCACGGTAATGCCGAATAATTTACCTGAACCAAAGAGCTCACGTAAAAAACCAACAAGGATCAAGATAACGCCATAGCCTAAGCCGTTACCAATACCATCCATAAAACTTTCAATAGGAGGCGATTTCATTGCGTAAGCTTCAGCACGCCCCATTACAATACAGTTAGTAATGATAAGGCCAACGAAAACAGAGAGTTGCTTAGAAATCTCATAGGCATAAGCTTGTAAAACTTGGTCAACAACGATAACTAATGAAGCAATAATCGCCATTTGAACAATAATACGAACACTACTTGGTATGTAATTACGGATTAGTGAGATAAAAAAGTTTGAAAATGCAGTAACTAAAGTCACCGCAATTGTCATCACTAATGCAGTTTCAAGTTTTGTTGTTACCGCCAATGCAGAACACACACCTAACACCTGTAAGGCAATCGGGTTGTTATCTAACAATGGCCCAAGTAAAACTCGTTTAATTTCTTTTGTATCAGCCATTGATCTCTCCTTCACGAACTTTTTTCAGGAATGGGCCGAAACCTTTTTCACCTAACCAGAAATCGAACATATGCTGGATACCATTTGAGGTCAATGTTGCTCCAGAAAGCCCATCAATACCATAAGGACTGTCAGATGCGCCACCACGCACAATCTTAATCGCGGGAATACCTTCTTCAGTCAGTAAACGCTTACCTTTCCATTGTGCTTTCCACTGTGGGTTATCGACTTCACCGCCTAACCCTGGTGTTTCACCATGTGAATAATAAGTAATCCCTTTCGCTGTTACTCCATCAATATCTACAGCTACGAAAGCGTACATGACAGACCATAAACCTGAACCATATACAGGTAGCACAACTTCCGTTGTTTTACCTTGAGCATCGAGAACGAAGTAAACTTCAGCGGTATTGGCACGACGACGAATTTTAGCAATATCTTCAGCTGGCGATAACGCAATAGATGTTTCATCGCTACGTAATTCAGCATTTAAATCAAAATTGCCTTTACTATCAGTCAGCTCACCTGTCTGAAAATTAACAATTTTTGCTTTAATTCGAGTGTCATACACTTTCAGTACATCTGTCGCACTCATTTTCGGTACGAGCAGACCCGCAACATCAAGAATATTACGTTGTTTATCAAGAAGTTTCTGTTCTTCTTGTTTAGACTTAAGCCCAACAGCAGCTCCTGCTACTACCACAGAACACACAAGACATAGAATAAATACAACGAGGAACGTTCTTGCGACGCTATCTTTGTTTTTCTCTTTAGCCACGAGCTTTTCTCCGCTTAATATTCGCCTGAACAACCACGTAATCGAACAGTGGTGCAAATAAGTTTGCGAATAAGATTGCCAGCATCATACCTTCTGGGTAAGCCGGATTGACGACACGAATAAGCACAGCCATTACGCCAATCAAAATACCGTATGCCCATTTACCTTTATCGGTAAACGATGCAGATACTGGATCTGTTGCCATAAACATCATACCGAAAGCAAAACCACCTAATACTAAGTGCCAGTGCCAAGGCATTGAGAAGAGAGGATTGGTATCTGAACCGATAAAATTAAATAGGTATGACATTACAATCATGCCTACCATTACCCCAGCAACAATACGCCATGAAGCAATTCGGGCAAAAAGAATGACAGCACCGCCGATTAAAATCATCAATGTTGAAACTTCACCGATCGATCCTGGAATATTTCCAAGGAAAGCATCCATCCAAGAGATAGGTTGTTGAGTGACGGTATTTAATAATGCACTTTCACCCGATACAGACCATTGTGATAATGGTGTCGCACCTGAGAAGCCATCTGCCGCAGTCCAAACTAGATCACCTGAAATTTGAGCAGGATATGCAAAGAACAGGAATGCACGACCTGCCAATGCTGGGTTTAAGAAGTTACGTCCTGTACCACCAAAGATTTCTTTCGCAATAACCACACCAAACGTAATACCTAATGCAGCCTGCCAAAGTGGTAATGTTGGCGGTACGATCAAGGCAAATAAGATTGATGTAACAAAGAAACCTTCGTTAATTTCATGACCACGAATAAAGGCAAAAAGAACTTCCCAAAATCCACCAACCACAAAAACAACAAGATAAATAGGTAAAAAGTAAGTTGCACCAAGTAGCATCTTACTTGCCCATCCAGCATCTGTTGTTAATGATGCGCCGAGGAATTCAGCAAGACGATAGTGCCAATCTGAAGCAATTATTTGCTGTAATTCAACACCGCTATATAACTGATTAAGTGCAGGGATCGCTTGATGACCGACATTATACATTCCCCAAAACATTGCAGGGAAAACGGACAACCAAACTAAGATCATCATGCGTTTTAGGTCAATAGTGTCACGAACATGACCACCATTACGCGTGACAGTACCTGGCGTATAAAATACCGTGGTAACTGCTTCATAAAGCACATACCATTTTGCTAATTTGCCACCGGGCTCAAAATGGTGCTCTACTTTTTCAAATAAATTTTTCAAACCCATGAGTTACCCTTCCTGCTCAATTTTGGTCAATACTTGGCGCAGTGCTGGGCCATACTCATATTTGCTTGGGCAAACATAAGTACATAATCCCAAATCTTCTTCATCCAATTCCAAACAACCTAAAGCTTGAGAACTGTCAGTATCACCTACAATTAAATCACGTAATAAATGCGTTGCCATAATGTCTAAAGGCATCACTCGCTCATAGTTACCAATTGGTACCATCGAACGTTCACCACCATTCATTGTGGTTGTAAATGCAAAGCGTTTATTTTTTAAGAAGTGACCGATAGTTGTACGCGTGATAGAAAATTTATCGCTACCTGGCATACCCCAACCAAATAACTCTTTATCACGACCTTCACGCAATACAGAAACTTGGTTATGGAAACGACCTAAATAGTGATGAGCCTTATCAGATTTCCATCCCCATAATACAGAGCCAGAAATAATGCGATTCTCACCATCAACTAATTGATCTTTCGTTAACTCATAGAGATCAGCCCCTAAATAAGTACGCACTAAACGAGGTGCTTTTACTTGAGGGCCGGCTAATGCAACAACACGTTCTGTATATAAAGAACCTGTTGTAAACAGATAACCAATAGCAATGACATCTTGATAATTTAAATGCCAAACCATTTTCTTAGTACTCACAGGTTCTAAGAAATGGATATGCGTACCGACTAATCCTGCAGGATGTGGGCCTGCAAATTGGTTATAGCTAATTTGTCCGTCATTTAATTTTGTCGGCGATTTTTCACCATGACAAACATAGACTTTACCTTCGGTTAAACGAGTTAAAACAACAAGGCCATCATTAAATGCCTTCTCATTTTGCTCTATAATAACCATAGGATCGGCTGCTAGTGGATTAGTATCCATCGCAGAGACAAAAATGGCGACAGGTGTTGTGCCTAAATGCGGAGTACGACTATAAGGACGTGTCCTTAACGCAGTCCACATTCCCGAATTAACAAGGTTAGTTTCGACTTGTTCGCGGGTCAGGTCTGAAAGCGTTGAGCTATCATAACGGTTAAAGGTGATTTCTTCATCGCCATCAATTTCGATAACGATAGATTGGAACACACGGCGTTCGCCGCGGTTAATTTCAACGACTTTACCACAAGCTGGGCTGGTGAAAACAACACCGGCATTCTTTTTATCTTCAAAAAGAATTTGCCCTTTTTTTACATGCTCACCTTCCGAAACCATCATAGAAGGACGCATACCGACATATTCTTCACCTAGCAATGCTACGCGTCGAATCGCGGGTCCGTCTTCTATCACTTGGGCAGGCGCTCCTGCAATTGGGAGGTCGAGTCCTTTTTTAATTTTAATCATAAGATTTGCACAAGTTTATCAGTTAAACCCTAAGCTACAAATTCACCCCGAAAATGTAGCGACTCTGTAATAAAAACATCTTAAGGTGTTTTTGAACCCTAAGTTATTTATCTCCGATAATTGTTACTATTTTCTCTTATTCCGCCGAACTGAATTTTATCATCTCAGCCTGAACCTGTCTGACTATTCGAGTGATTTAGCTCAAGCAAATGGGAATATTATTTTGACTGAAACGTTAACAACTCGTATAAACCGAATTAAAATATCATCTTTTTCGACTAGCGATTAAATTTCATACAGAATATTTTGTAAAAGAAAAGAAACTATATCAGATTTTAATTTACAAATTTATTGCTTCATAGCAATCTACGATCTACTTTATCAACAAATTTTAAGCTATTTTTCTGATAAAACCATGACCAGTCACGCAAAACAACTAATCAGTTTTTTAACATTAATGTTAATTTCCTTATTAGTTAACGCCGAGAACAGTTTAAGTTTTCTAATGAAACCTGTTAAAAAAAGTACAGGTCAACCCATCTATATTCAGATTTTCAAAGAAGAAAGTTTACTTGAACTGTATACGGAAAAATTAGATGGACAATTAGAAAAAGTACGTACCTACCCTATTTGTAGCTATTCTGGAGGTCTTGGACCTAAAAAGTTTCAAGGTGATTTAAAAAGCCCTGAGGGTTTTTATCAGGTTAATTTCGCACAATTAAATCCGAACAGTCGATTTTACCGAGCTATTAACCTAGGATTTCCTAATCAATATGATAAATCAAAAGGATACACTGGCGATTTTTTAATGATCCACGGTGCATGTAAATCAGTAGGTTGCTATGCAATGACAGATCCTGTGATGGATGAAATTTATCAGTATGCTGAATTGGCGCTACAAAGAGGTCAATCTACGATTAACATTCATATTTTTCCATTTAAAATGACTGCTGAAAATATGAAAAAACACCAGTATTCAAAAGATATGGATTTTTGGCAACAACTTATGCCTGCCTACCAATATGTTGAAGCATACAAAAAAATCCCATCTATTACTGTTCAAGATGGGCGTTATTTCGTTAATAGCACTTTGGCTTCACCTAATAGTGTAACCCCTGTAATTAACTTATCGCAAAATAGTGAAAACAGATGGTTACAGAATACGAACACCACGATCAAATAAGACAAACTCACCTGCAGGAATACGCTGCCAAGACTCATTTCCAGTTAATGGTAATGTTGAAATAACAGAAACAACATCATCGGATTGTGTGTGTTGCTGGAAATCGATTTCTACATCTTGATCAAGTAATTTGGCTTTGCCGAAAGGCGCTTTACGTGTGATCCAGTGTAAATTCGTTGAACAATATGCCATTACAAATCGGCCATCTGACAACAGCATATTAAAAACCCCTTTTTGCTTTAATTGAGAGGCTAAAACAGCAATAAAACGAAATACAGCTGGCCAATTCACAGGGGTTCGTTTATAACGATTCTCGAGCTGATTTAAGATCCAGCAAAAAGCTTTTTCACTGTCTGTTTGACCGATGGCTCTAAAGCGCCCTGTTTCAAGAGATTGATAACCTTTTAGTTGACCATTATGCGCATAAGTCCAATTTTTTCCCCATAATTCACGGGTAAAAGGATGGGTATTTTCTAAAGAGACATTCCCTCGATTCGCTTGACGAATATGAGCGACCACTGCCTCTGATTTAATTGGATATTCTTGCACGAAGCGAGCGACTGGCGAAATTGCGCTAGCTTGAGGATCTTTAAATGTACGGCATCCTAATCCTTCGTAGAAAGTAATTCCCCAACCATCTTTATGAGGCCCTGTTTTGCCCCCTCTTGGAATTAACCCACTTAGACTGAAATTAATATCTGTCGGTACATTTGCACTCATGCCTAACAATTCACACATCGCTCACTCCTTCTTGCCGATGTTTATTACTAATTTATAGCAATATCAACAAATTATTTTTCCATTTCTTTTTCAATTAATTGGATCAGAATATGGATAACTTTGATATGGATTTCTTGAATGCGATCAGCATAACCAAAATGAGGAACGCGAATTTCAATATCCGCTGTACCGTCCATTTTGCCACCGTCTTTACCTGTCAGAGTAATGACTTTCATGCCTTTTTCTCGTGCAGCACTAATTGCTTTGATGATATTGCCTGAATTACCTGAGGTTGAAATACCTAGCAGAACGTCACCTTCTTTACCCACAGCTTCAACATAACGAGAGAAGATATATTCATAGCCAAAATCATTACTTACACATGAAATATGGCTTACATCTGAGATAGCAATAGCAGGATAGCCAGGGCGATTTTCGCGGTAACGTCCAGTTAATTCTTCTGCAAAGTGCATGGCGTCACAATGAGAACCACCATTACCACAAGATAATACTTTGCCACCAGCTTTAAAAGAATCTGCTAATAATACAGCCGCTTTTTGAATAGCTTCAATGTTTGCATCATCTTGAAGAAAGCGAGAAAGGGTATCTGCTGCTTCTGTTAACTCACCACGGATAAGATCTTGGTACATAGGATTTTTACTCCAGAAAGGGTAATCGAAATTTTCTGTTTCTCAGTGTAACGGATTAAATGTCATGAAAGAAGATACCTATGATCGACAAATGCTAACTTCTCTCATTTACGAATAAATTGTGAGCTATATTGTAATTAGAATGTAAATATATTGATAAAAGTTGGTGACTGAATTAGATCTAAATAACAAACAACAGGTCTGACCTCTGATCTCTTGGTAAATGCAGGAGTTTATTATGACACTACTCAGTATCGTACTTTTTATTGTTCTTATTGGCGTACTTAGTTATCGCAAATTCAGTATCGCAGTAAGTAGTTTCGCGCTTATTGCTTATACATTAGTTATGGGTCTCACCAATATTTGGAGTTACTGGTTACTCCTTCCCGTTGCATTGGTTTTATTACCCTTTACTATCCCTTCTATTCGTAGAGCCTATATCTCAGTACCCGCACTTAAAGCATTTCAAAAAGTCATGCCTTCTATGTCTAAAACAGAACAAGAAGCCATTGATGCAGGAACAACATGGTGGGAAGGTGAACTTTTCCGTGGTGCTCCAGATTGGAAACAACTTCATAATTACCCTAAACCACAGCTAACGGCTGAAGAACAAGCTTTTCTTGATGGTCCAGTAGAAGAAGTTTGTCGCATGACAAATGACTTTGAAATCACTCATGAACTCGCTGACTTACCTCCTGAAATTTGGCAATACCTCAAAGATAATCGCTTCTTTGCGATGATCATTAAAAAGGAGTACGGCGGATTAGAGTTTTCTGCCTATGCACAATCTCGTGTATTGCAAAAATTAGCTGGGGTATCTGGTATTTTAGCCATCACAGTTGGTGTACCTAACTCCTTAGGCCCTGGTGAACTATTACAACACTACGGTACTGATGAACAGAAAAAACGCTATTTACCTGGTTTAGCCAAAGGGGATGAAATTCCTTGCTTTGCCTTAACAAGCCCTGAAGCTGGTTCTGATGCTGGTGCTATCCCTGACAGTGGCGTTGTCTGTATGGGTGAATGGCAAGGTGAGCAAATATTAGGTATTCGCTTAAATTGGAATAAACGCTATATCACGCTTGCGCCTATCGCGACCGTATTAGGACTAGCGTTTAAATTGCGTGATCCTGACCATCTATTAAGCAATGACGAAAACCCAGGTATTACCTGCGCGTTAATTCCAACTGATGTCAAAGGTGTTGAAATCGGTCATCGTCATTTCCCATTAAACGTGCCATTTATGAATGGACCGACTCGCGGTAAAGATGTTTTTGTTCCTATCGATTACATTATTGGTGGACCAAAAATGGCAGGGCAAGGGTGGAGAATGCTAGTGGAATGTCTCTCTGTTGGACGTGGCATAACATTACCATCAAACTCTACTGGTGGATTAAAAAGTGCAGCAATGGCAACAGGGGCTTATTCTCGTGTCCGTCGTCAATTTAAAATTCCTATTGGTAAAATGGAAGGTATTGAAGAGCCATTAGCTCGCCTTGCTGGAAATGCTTATCTGTTAGATGCTGCATCCACTTTAATTACCACAGGTATCATGTTAGGTGAAAAACCTGCCGTATTATCCGCCATAGTCAAATACCATTGTACTCATAGAGCGCAACGAGGCATTATCGACGCAATGGATATTGTTGGTGGTAAAGGGATCTGCCTTGGCCCTTCAAACTTTGTTGCTCGCTCTTACCAAGGTTCCCCTATTGCAATCACTGTTGAAGGTGCCAATATTTTAACTCGTAGTATGATAATTTATGGTCAAGGTGCTATCCGTTGCCATCCTTATGTATTAGATGAAATCGCAGCCGCACGAGATAATAACCTACATGATTTTGACCGTGCTTTATTTGGTCATATCGGTCATGTGGTAAGTAATACCCTGCGTAGTTTGTGGTTAGGTATCACTCATGGTCGATTAAGTAATTCACCCACTAATGATGAAACCCGTCGTTATTATCAACAAATTAACCGTTTGAGTGCCAATATGGCGCTATTATCTGATGTTTCAATGGGAGTTTTAGGTGGAAGTTTAAAACGTCGTGAGCGTATTTCTGCTCGTTTGGGTGATATTTTAAGCCATATCTTCCTCGCTTCTGCGGTCTTAAAACGCTATGAAGATGAAGGTCGTCATACTGCCGATTTGCCATTAGTGCATTGGAGTGTGAAAGAGTGTCTATACCAAGCTGAAAATGCAATTGATGAACTGTTACGTAATTTCCCGAGCCGAATGATTGCAGGTACTATGCGCGCTATTATTTTCCCTCTAGGTAAAGCGCAAAAACTGCCATCCGATAAACTAGACAGTAAAGTGGCTCAAATTATTCAACAACCATCTGAAACTCGCGATCGTATTGGTAGAGGCCAATTCTTAACACCAAGTGAACATAATCCACATGGTTTAATGGAAGAAGCATTGCTTGATATTTTGGCAGCAGAACCTATTTTCGACCGCATTTGTCGCCTCTACGAGAAAAAATTCAGTTTTACTCAATTAGATAAATTAGCAGACAAAGCACTGGCTGATAAAAGAGTAACTCAAGAAGAAGCTGATATCTTACGCAAAGCAGAGCAGAGTCGCTTACGGAGTATCAATGTTGATGAATTTGACTTTGATGCATTGGCGGTGCCTGCAAAAAAGCCGAAAACTGACCTAATCAAAACAGACAAAGCTGCTTAACAACAGATATAAAGGGAAATATCTCCACTGATAAAACACAAACACCTCATCACTTTTAGTCATGAGGTGTTTTTATCCAAACCAAATTATTGAGAAGCAAAAAATGAATTAAAGATCTAACTCTAATGCTAATAACTCTTCTATTGTTTGGCGACGACGAATTAATTGAGGAACACCCTCTGTTATCAATACTTCAGGAATAAGTGGTCGACTATTATAATTTGATGACATTGAAGCACCATAAGCCCCTGTATCATGAATCACTAAATAATCACCTACCTGTGCTTGAGGCAATAAACGAGGAACAACCATACCTCCCTCTTGCTGAGTAAAAACATCTCCAGACTCACACAAAGGACCTGCCACAATCGTTTCTTGTAATTCTGTCATTGGTTTAATTTGACCATGGCTATCTAAAACTGAAATTTGATGATAACTGCCATACATTGCTGGGCGCATTAAATCACTAAATCCAGCATCCACCAGCACATAATGACGACTTCCCATTGATTTAACGGCTCTCACTTGTGAAATCAATACACCTGATTCAGCCACTAAGAAACGCCCCGGCTCAATTTCTAACTCAATTGAATGCCCTAAATGTTGTGCAATACGTTGGCGAGCCTTATCCCATAAAGAAAAATAGTGATCCAAATCGACCGTCGCATCCCCTTCTTGATAAGGCGTTGATAATCCGCCTCCTGCCGAAATAGCTTGAATATCAACTTGAGAGGTAAGCACTTGCTCTACCATCGCATCACAGACACTAGAAAGATGGTGATAATCAACACCAGAGCCAATATGCATATGAAAACCAACTAGAGTTAGATTGTATTGTTGGATCACAGCTAACGCTTCAGGCACATCTTCATACCAAATACCATGCTTACTATTTTCACCACCAGTATTGGTTTTTTGGCTATGACCATGCCCAAAGCCGGGATTAATTCTAATCCAAACCGCATGCCCTTGATTGCGTTTACCTAATTGACGAAGCATATCAATAGAGCCTGCATTAACAGGAATATCTAATTCAACAACACGTTCAATGGTTCTTTCATCAAGTAAATCAGCCGTAAAAACAATCTCACTTTTTTCTCTACCACCTTGATAACCCGCAACTAAAGCACGTTCAATCTCCCCTAATGAAACAGAATCAACTTTCACACCCTGTGCTTTCATTAAGCGTAAGATATGAATATTGGAACATGCTTTTTGAGCAAAACGAACCACATCAAAAGAGTTAAGCTGAGCAATACGCTGAGAAATTGTATCGCCTTGATAAATCCATAATGGCGTTCCATAAGTTTGTGCTAATTGGTATTGAGCCATAGTTATTGATGTTGTCATGTTATCTACTCATAAAAGTCACAGGTGAATAAAATCATTATTTATTAACTTAAAAGGGAATAAAAATATCAAATAAGCTACACTCTATTCATTTGTGATATAGGAATAGGCCATGAAAACTCCTTTTAATTGGCGGCATATTGAAATTTTTCATGCTGTGATGACTACTCAAAATCTTACTGAAGCTGCAGAGTTACTAAAAACATCACAACCCACTGTCAGTAGAGAGTTATCTCGTCTCGAGCATCTATTAGCATTTAAATTATTTGATAGAATAAAAGGCCGTTTACAACCCACGACTGAAGGATTACGCTTTTTTGAGGAAGTACAACGTTCTTATTATGGCTTAGATAGAATAATTAACGCAGCTGAAAACATTCGCTATTTTAACCAAGCAGAATTGAATATCACCTGCTTGCCCGCATTTGCTCAATCATTATTACCTTCAATATGTCGACAATTTCTAGATACATATCCTGATGTCAACTTGACCATCGTTCCTCAAGAATCCCCTTTATTAGAAGAGTGGTTATCCGCTCAACATTATGATTTAGGATTGACTGAACACACACAAACACCAGCAGGAACTCAACAAGAAACCATACTTACACTCAATGAAGTCGCTGTGTTACCTAAATCTCACCCATTATGTAAAAAGCGATTGTTATACCCTGCGGATTTTCAAAGTCAGCGCTTTATTAGCTTGTCTGCCAATGATAGCTACCGACAATTAATTGACACCGTATTTATTAAAGATGGAATTGGGCGACAACTCGTGATGGAAACGCAAAGTGCAGCCTCTATTTGTGCCATGGTAAGCGAGAATATCGGCATTTCAATAGTTAACCCTATCACCGCACTTGATTACATAGATAAATCTATTTGTCTTCGTCCTTTAAGTTTTTCTATTCCCTTTACCATCAGCTTAATTACTCCATCACATCGCCCTTCATCACAACTTGTTTCCTATTTTATTGATGTAATGAAAGAGGCATTATCAGATTACCCCAAACAACTAACTCAAGCTTTTGCCCGATAAAGCGAACCAATAAGGTGATGATGAAAACCATTCAACTAAGAAATCCAACAATGCTCTAACAGCGGCAGGCATATTTTGCCGGCTCGCTAAAACCGCATAAATTCCCATGGGTTGAGCTTGATAGTCAGACAAGACTTGTTCTAAGTCTCCATTATCAAGATAAGGTTTGGCAGAATAATAAGGTTGTAGCGATATGCCCGCTCCTTTTAACGTGGCTTGCAATAAAACAACCGATTCATTTGCACTTAAATTACCGCCAACAGGCACAGAATAACGTTCATCCCCCAAATTAAACTCCCACAAACTACGACCAAAAAATCGGTAAGTTAAACATTGATGCTGAGCCAGTTCATCTGGCGTTTGAGGTATACCTTTTTTTGCTAAGTAATCTTTATGAGCACACACTACCGAAAGACATGTCGCTAGTGAGCGTGCGATTAAATTAGGTTCAAGATGATTGGTAATACGTAAGGCAATATCAATACGCTCTTCCACCAAATTCACGGTTTGATTAGTAATTTGTAAATCAACCGCAATTAAAGGATAACGTTGCATAAACTCACATATCGCCACTGACAAAATACTATTTGCTAACGATTGTGAACTGGTAATACGAACAAGCCCACTGATTTGATGACGTTCTTTCGGAATATTGGCAGGAATACGTTCAGCCATTTCTAATAGCTGTAAACTCTGCTCATAAACCATTTCACCAACTGATGTTAAGCTTTGTTTGCGTGTCGTTCTATGCAATAAGCGCACGCCAGCCCACTCTTCCATTTCATTTAAATAACGCGTCACCATGGCTCTAGACATACCTAGATAATCAGCCGCTTTTATCATGCTTCCTTGTTTCACAATGGTTACAAACACTTCTGATGCTTTTATTTTATCCATTCTATTTACTCGATTTACGCAACAATTAATTGCCTAAAATAGGGTTTTTCTCTTGTTTTATGCAACATATTATAGTCAGCAACAACATTATGGAGAAAACAAAAGATGAAAAAATTACTGCCTTTAACACTTGCAACTACTGCGTTCTTCGCAACATCAACACTAGCAACTGATTTAACATTAGATATTTATAACCCAGGAGAAGCGAGTGTTTTTCCTGTTTCATCTGAAATAATTTATGGTGATAAAGATGCTGTTTTAATTGATGCACAGTTTCAAAAAAATGATGCACAAGCGTTAGTTGATAAGATAAAAGCCTCTGGAAAAAACCTGACTTATATCTATATCAGCCATTCTGATCCCGATTTTTATTTTGGGTTAGATGTCATTACTGATGCATTTCCAAATGCCAAAGTGATTGCTACAGAACCCACAATTAAAGCCATTAATGAAACTCAAGCAGGAAAACTTGCCTACTGGGGGCCTGTACTTAAAGAAAATGCTCCTCAGAAAATCATCCTTCCCGAAGTACTAAAAGGTGATAGTTTTCCGCTAGAAGGTGAAACCATTTCAGTCAAAGGGTTAGACGGACAATCTCCAGATAGAACATACCTTTATGTTCCAAAACTTAATGCAGTAATGGGCGGTGTTTTAGTTTCTGAAAATATTCATGTTTGGCTGGCAGACACTCAAACTGTGGAAGAACGCCAACATTGGATTAGTGCGTTACAACAAATAAAATCACTATCCCCAAAAACGGTTATTCCTGGTCACTATTTACCAAAAGCAACGTACAATCTACAAGCTGTTGACTTTACAATGAATTACCTAATTGAAGCTGAGAAAAATCTTGAAAAGACGAAAAATTCAGATGAATTTATTGCAGCTATGGAAAAAAATCATCAGAATTTAGCTGATAAATCAAGCCTAGAACTTAGTGCAAAAGTACTAAAAGGAGAGATGCAGTGGCCTCAGTAGCAAGCAATACAGGTAATACCCAAGGTACTAAAATATTGCACTATGTTTATGATCCTCTGTGTGGTTGGTGCTACGGCATTGCGCCTTTGATTGAAGTCGTAAGCAATGCATTTCCTAATTCCATTAAGTTACATGGTGGTGGATTATTTACATCTGCAAGAGCCGTAACGGGTGGTCAATCGTGGAAAGAGCACGTCACACCTATTGATGAACGTATTAGCCAGTTATCAGGTCAAGTTTTTAGTCACGCATACCGAGACACTCTTGGCAACACTGAAATGGTATTAAACTCACTGCTACCTATTTCAGCCATTCTTATTGCTGAAAGAATGGGAAAGCGAGATGTTTATTTATTAAAAGCACTACAAGAAGCCTATTACCTTGATGGCTTAAATATCAGTGATAAAGACACACTGTTATTTATTGTGAAAAAACTTGGCTTTGATGTTGAACAATTTGCATCCTTACTATCTGAAATTAGTGAAACACAAATTCAACAACATTTAAGCCAGACACAGCAATTAATGGCTCAAGTTAATGGTCGCGGTTTTCCTACGTTATTTATTGAAGATGCTCAAGGTTATCACCTAATACCAGTTGAAAAATATTTAGGCGATACAAAACGTTGGCAACAATTTATAACAGAAAATCTATGATCTCCTTTTCAGTGTGCTGATTAATTTCCGCACACTGCCTTCTTTATTTCTATTCTTACTCTTTGGTGGCCTTGTTATAATTTTCTAACCAAGAAGATTGAAACCAATTAATTAAAGGAGTGATAAGACGAAAAGTAGAAACTTAATACCATTAATGTTGAAAATGAAAGGCAAGAACCAAATGCCACTTTTTCTATACGATCTTTTGTTGTGATAAATACTGCACAATAAATACTTAATCCTAAAAAAGAACCTAATAAAAGAATATAGGGCAACTTTTCTAATCCACACCATGCACCAATAGCCCCAAATAATTTCACATCACCAAAACCTAAAACACATTTTTGGCAGATAAAATATCCCCACAGATAGATGCCATAAAAAAGCCCTACACCACCTAAAAAACCATAAAAAGCATGATCGAAAGGCACTAATCCATATGCAGTATAATTACACAACAACCCTAAAAATATTAACCAATAAGTCAATGTATTAGGCAGAAGAAAATAGTCCGCATCAAAGAAAGAGAGTATTAACAAATAAAAGCTTAATATAGAAAATAATATCAATAATGAAAGCGAATTAATTGAAACAAACCAATATAAACAAACAATAATATAGCTTATAGCAAGTTGTTTACGGCGGGTTTTAGGTAACAGAAATAATAGTGAAAAAGGCAGACAAAACTTAATAAAAACAAAAAAATCATGCAAAAAAGAAAGTAAAGGTATTTTTATAAAACAACAACGGCTTAATGGCATAAATATCTACTCCTTAGATACCTCGTTATCCTTGTTAAATGACTGTATAAGAGGATTTATTTGATACCGAGAATTTTCTTTATAATAACGATGAAAACATGAAATTTTGCGACAAAACACGCAATAAGATCCACGCTATAATAACAACAAAAGCAAAGTGATAACTTGCATGCCATAATGTCATGCGTATGATGCATATCACATATTTTATTTATCACGGTTAACCATCTTTTACGTAAGGGTTTCACGTTATGCGTATTCCTCGCATTTATCATCCAGAACCACTCACAGCAGGTACTCAAACAATATTAGGTGAAGAAGCATCTAATCATGTTGGGCGTGTATTAAGAATGTCTACTGGGCAAAAACTGGCTCTATTCGATGGTTCAAATCAGGTATTTGATGCTGAAATCATAGAAAGCACAAAAAAGTCAGTCACAGTGCAAGTTAATGTAGGCATTGTTGATGATAAAGAATCCCCTCTCGACCTCCATTTAGGGCAAGTGCTTTCACGAGGCGAGAAAATGGAGTTTACTATTCAAAAATCAGTTGAGTTAGGGGTTAATACGATCACACCACTGATCTCAGAACGCTGTGGTGTTAAACTTGACCCTAGCCGTTTAGAGAAAAAACATCAGCAATGGCAAAAAATTATTATCTCGGCATGCGAGCAATGTGGTAGAAATAGCATCCCACAATTAATGCCAGTGATGTCATTAGAAGAATGGTGTGCTCAAGATGATGGTAGTTTAAAACTCAATTTACATCCTCGGGCTAACCAACGTATTAATACCTTACCCTTACCTGTTAAAAAAGTGCGCTTGTTGATTGGCCCTGAGGGGGGACTTTCCCCTGAAGAAATCGCTATGACAGCAGAGCACAATTTTACTGATATTTTATTAGGTCCTCGTGTATTAAGAACTGAAACAACAGCACTCACCGCAATCACCGCTTTACAGGTTCGGTTCGGCGATCTGGGATAAAGGAGAAGTAATGATTAAATTAGGTATTGTGATGGACCCAATTTCATCCATCAAAATCAAAAAAGACACCAGCTTTGCCATGCTGTTAGAAGCACAACGTCGTGGCTGGGAAATTCATTATATGGAGATGAACGATCTTTACCTACACCAAGGTGAAGCACGCGCTCACACTCGTTTACTCAGCGTAGAAGAAAACCCAGAAAAATGGTTTGAGTTTGGTCAAGAGCAAGATATTGCTTTGGGTGAACTAGATACCATTTTAATGCGTAAAGATCCGCCTTTTGATACCGAATTTATCTACGCAACCTATATTTTAGAACGCGCTGAAGATATGGGAACACTGATAGTTAATAAGCCTCAAAGTTTACGTGACTGTAATGAAAAACTCTTTACTGCATGGTTCCCAACATTAACACCAGACACATTAGTCACTCGTGAAGCTAAACATTTACGTGCTTTCCATGAAAAACACGGTGATGTTATTTTCAAACCACTAGATGGTATGGGTGGAGCATCAATCTTCCGCTTGAAAAAAGATGATCCAAATGTAGGTGTTATTATTGAAACATTGACAGAACATGGTCATCGTTTTTGTATGGCACAAAATTTCCTACCTGAAATTGTTAACGGCGACAAACGTATTCTTGTTGTTGATGGCGAACCGGTGCCTTATTGCTTAGCTCGAATTCCTGCGAAAGGTGAAACACGAGGCAACTTAGCGGCTGGTGGCCGAGGTGAAGCACGTCCATTAACAGAAAGTGATTGGGCAATAGCCCGTCAAGTTGCACCTATTCTTAAGCAAAAGGGCCTTATTTTTGTTGGCTTAGATGTTATTGGCGATCGCTTGACTGAAATTAACGTCACAAGCCCAACTTGTGCGCGTGAAATTGAAGCGGCTTATCCTGATGTATCTATAACAGGCATGCTAATGGATGCGATTGAAGTACGCTTAAACAAAAAAAACTAACTTTTAGACACTCTCATTAAAGGGTTTAAAAGTCTGAACCTAGCCCCTACATATAAATAAGTGGTGTACATTAAGAAATACAATGTATAAAAGGGCTAGGTTTTTTACTAAAAATAATCAGGGAACAGTATTACTATTATGAATTTACTTAACCATTTTCTTATTGCTATGCCTTCATTGAGCGATCCGTTATTTGAGCGTTCGGTCGTCTATGTTTGCGAACATAATGAAAACGGTGCGATGGGCTTAATTATTAATAAACCTATCGAAGATATCTCAGTGGAAGGCGTATTAGATCAACTGGAAATTTTTTCAACGGACAGAGACGAAGCGATTAGCTTACAAAAACCTGTGATGTCAGGAGGCCCAGTTGCAGAAGAGCATGGTTTTATCTTACATACTCCGGTGTCCGGTTTTAGCTCTAGCATAAAAATCAGTGATAGCACCATGATCACAACATCCAAAGATGTATTAGAAACCTTGGGCACAGCAAGACAACCAGAAAAAACATTGGTCTCTCTAGGTTATTCTAGTTGGGAACAAGGCCAATTAGAGAAAGAAATTTTAGAAAATAGCTGGCTAACCGTTGAAGCCTCACCTCAAATTATTTTTGATACTCCTATTGCTGAACGTTGGCATAAAGCCGCTGAATTAATTGGAATTAATATCCACACCATTTCACCGATAGCGGGTCACGCATAATGTCAAACAAAACGGTAATGGGATTCGATTTCGGTACTAAAAGTATTGGCGTCGCTATCGGTCAAGAAATTACAGGAACAGCAAGACCTTTAGCTTCATTTAAAGCAAAAGATGGTATTCCTGATTGGGCTCAAATTGAAAAAATCATAAAAGAGTGGCAACCTGACTTAGTGGTTGTCGGCTTACCTCTTAATATGGATGGCACCGAACAGTTAGTCACAGCTCAAGCCAAAAAGTTTGCTAATCGCCTTCATGGTCGGTTTGGGGTACAAATTGCATTGCATGATGAACGCCTTAGCACCGTAGAAGCTCGCGCTCATCTTTTTGAACGAGGTGGATACCGTTCCTTAGATAAAGGCAGTGTAGATGCAGCGTCTGCCGTTATTATTCTTGAAAGCTGGTTTGAACAGCAATGCTAACAAGTGCCAGTCATGTAAAACGACTGTTCTTATTAATCTCGCTCTTAATCAATTAATCTCGTTGAATTAATCCTTCATGTTGACGTTGTTGGCGACTTAACATGAAGGTTTGCATGCCATATTCACTACCCGTTTGCATTAATGTTGTTACCTGGTGATATTTCCCTTCTCTAATAAGATGTGAAATGCCTTGCGTAACCTGCATTATTTCAAATAATGCCACTCGCCCACCATCAGTTGAAGGCACCAACTCTTGTGAAATTATCGCCCTCAAACTGCACGCTAATTGTGATGAAATCCATTGTCGCTCATTACCTGTAAATACATTAGTCACGCGCTCAAGCGTTTGTACCGCCCCTTGGGTATGCAATGTTGCTAACACCAAATGTCCTGTTTCTGCTGCCGTTAATGCCAACTTAATGCTTTGTACATCTCTTAACTCACCTAGCATAATAACGTCTGGATCTTGACGTAAAGCACTCTTTATTGCACTTGCGCTATTTTGCACATCACGTCCAATCTCTCGTTGCTGAACAACACTTTGTTTATTGCTATGTATAAATTCGATTGGATCTTCTAATGTCAAAATATGCTGACGTTGATATTGATTTAAATGATTGATCATCGCGGCTAATGTTGATGACTTGCCACTGCCTGTAGCCCCAGTAACTAAAATAAGCCCATGAGAATAATTATCTAATAATGTTGAAACCGACTTAGGTACTCGAAGTTTATCTAAAGAAGGAATTTGTGTTTCAATTATTCTTAATACTGCAGAAACACCTTTTTGTTGACGAAATAAATTAACACGCAGTCGTTGTCCACAAGACAGTGTAAGCGCGGTATCAACCTGCCCTTCATTTTCAAAAGTTTGCTTTTGAACATCACTTAAAAAAGGCCTGAACCACGTTAGTAAACTATCTGAAGTGATAGGTTTACATTGATTTTGTTGATAAAGTATTCCATTGATCCGTAATCGTGGTACATCGCCACAACAAAGATGCAGATCAGACGCGTTATGCTTTACACTATACGCAATTAAATTTTCCATTTTCATCTTATTATCTCCTGAGTTGCCATGAATACTATTAAACAGAATCTCGTCAATGTCAGGTCTCACATTGACACAGTAGCGCAGAAATGCGGCCGTTCTTCAGAAGAAATAACACTACTTGCAGTGAGCAAAACAAAACCTGCGAGCGACATCGAAAAAGCAATCGCGTGTGGACAAACTGAATTTGGTGAAAATTATGTCCAAGAAGGCGTTGATAAAATCCATTATTTTGCTGATAACCACACCTTAGTTTGGCACTTTATTGGCCCTTTACAGTCAAATAAAACACGCCTTGTTGCTGAGAATTTTGATTGGTGCCATACCATTGATAGATTAAAAATCGCGCAAAGATTAAGTGATCAACGTCCGGCTTCATTGCCACCATTAAATGTACTTATTCAAATCAATATCAGTGATGAAAACAGCAAATCAGGGATTAGTCTCACTGAACTTGATGGGTTAGCGGCACAAATTTCTATTCTTTCAGGCATTAAATTACGCGGATTAATGGCTATCCCAGCACCTGAAAGCAAGTATGACAAACAAGTTGAAGTGTTAGAAAAAATGCATCTTGCATTTAAGCAATTACAATCTCAATATCCCGATATAGATACGTTATCTATGGGAATGACGAGTGATATGGAAGCAGCTATTGCTTGTGGTTCAACACTCGTTCGTATTGGTACAGCAATTTTTGGCGCAAGGAATTACGCGACTAAGTAAAAATAGAGGTTTATATGGAACATCGTAACATCGCTTTTATTGGCGCTGGAAATATGGCTCAGGCCATTATTGCAGGGTTGGTTCAAGGTGGATATCCTGCACATAAGATAACCGTCAGTTCACCTTCTTCCGTTCGCCGTGAACCTTTAGAAAAAGAGTTCGGCATTCATAGTACTAATGACAATATTGATGCTGTTCAAAAAGCAGATGTTATTGTACTGGCAGTAAAACCACAAATGATGGAAGAAGTTTGTAAGCCCTTACAAAATATCGCAATGAGTAAAAAGTTAGTCCTCACTATCGCGGCTGGTATTCCTGCTACACGATATAACGACTATTTTGCAACTCAATTACAACTCGTTCGTATTATGCCAAATACTCCAGCACTGGTAGGTAAAGGCTTAAGTGGTATGTTCGCGCACAATTCACTTTCATCTCAAGATAAACAGTTTGCCGACGAATTAATGAAAAGTGTCGGAACAACTGTTTGGGTAGAGCAAGAATCTGCCATCAATGATATTATCGCCGTTGCTGGTAGTGCACCTGCTTATTTCTTCTTGTTTATGGAATCAATGCAACAAGAAGCTGAACGTTTAGGTTTTTCACCTGATGTAGCAAGAGCCATCGTGCAACAAGCAGCAAGTGGTTCTACTGCCTTAGCTGAAAAACAACATATGTTACCTTTCTCAACTTTACGCGAACAGGTAACATCAAAAGGTGGAACGACAGCGGCTGCACTTATGCAGTTTTATGAAGGTAAATTACCTGAAAACGTCGCTTCTGCCATGCAAGCTGCGATTAAACGTGCGCAAGAAATGGAAAAACAATTTTAATTTCATCAGGGCCAACTAATGAATTTTTTAAATTTCGTCATTCTGACTCTTCTTCAACTCTACACATCCGTCCTTCTATTACGTGTTTGGATGCAATGTGTCAGAGCTGATTTTTATAATCCTTTTTCACAATTTATCGTCAAGATCACACAACCAATTGTTCGCCCATTAAGAAGCGTTATTCCTTCTATTGGCCCTATTGATACCGCTTCAGTCTTATTAGCCTATATACTCATTCTGCTTGGCATTATTATTCCATCTTACTTATCAGGAACATCAATTCCTTTCTCTTTAATGTTCCCATTTGCCTTTATTGAACTGCTCACAGCAGCAGGTAAGATGATTTTTTGGTTGATCATTATCCGCGCAATTCTTAGCTGGGTAAGCCAAGGACGTAACCCAATTGATCATCTTTTATTTCAATTAACAGAACCTTTAATGGCACCCATTCGTCGTATCATTCCGGCAATGGGCGGTTTAGATTTCTCTGCAATGATTGTTATTCTTGTGCTTTACGCTCTAAATTATCTGCGCGTAGACGTTTTACAATGGTTACTTAGCGTAACGCTTTACTGAGGATGACACTCATGCAAAAAGTTGTTCTCGCAACAGGAAATCCGGGAAAGGTCAAAGAGCTAGCCTCTTTGCTTTCTGATTTTGGTTTAGATATTGTTGCTCAAACAGAACTTGGTGTTGATTCAGTTGAAGAAACTGGCTTAACCTTTGTTGAAAATGCACTGATTAAAGCACGTCATGCGGCAAAAGTGACAGGTCTTCCAGCAATTGCTGATGACTCAGGTATTTCGGTAGATGCGTTAGGCGGTGCTCCGGGTATTTACTCAGCACGCTATGCAGGTATTGATGCAAGCGATCAGCAAAATCTGGATAAATTGCTTAATGCAATGAAAGATATTCCTGCTGAAAAACGCCAAGCACAATTTAACTGTGTATTGGTTTATATGCGCCATGAGAACGACCCCACTCCGCTGATTTTCCACGGTATTTGGCACGGCGTATTAAGCACTGAAATGCACGGTGAAGGAGGATTTGGCTACGATCCTATTTTCTTTGTTCCTGAATTAAATTGCACTGCTGCGCAATTAACTAAAGAGCAAAAAAATCAGCATTCGCATCGTGGTAAAGCACTTAAATTAATGTTGGATGCCCTTAAGAATGCTTAAGTTGCCCCCATTAAGTTTATATATTCATATTCCTTGGTGCGTACAAAAATGCCCTTATTGTGATTTCAACTCACACACCTTAAAGGGTGAAGTACCGCATCAGGAATATGTGCAACATTTACTCAATGATTTAGATGCTGATCTTATTCATGTTGGTTCTCGTGAAGTTCAAACAATATTTATTGGTGGTGGAACACCAAGTTTATTAAGTGCTGAATCAATGGCTGATTTGCTTTATGGCGTTAAAGAACGCCTAGCTGTTAGCCCGAATGCAGAAATTACCATGGAAGCGAATCCAGGAACCGTAGAAGCTGAGCGCTTTGCTGGATTCCAACGTGCTGGCGTAAATCGTATTTCTATTGGTGTGCAAAGTTTCGGTAATGATAAACTTATTCGCTTAGGGCGCATTCATGATGCAGATGAAGCTAAAAATGCGGCTCGTTTAGCCAAAAAATTAGGCTTACGGAGCTTTAATTTAGATTTAATGCATGGTTTACCAGACCAATCATTATCTCAAGCGCTTTCGGATTTACAGCAAGCAATAGAATTATCGCCACCCCATTTGTCTTGGTATCAATTAACCATTGAACCCAACACACAATTTGGTTCCCGTCCGCCTAAATTACCTGATGACGATATGCTGTGGGATATTTTTTCAGAAGGCGATAAATTATTGACAGCCGCAGGATATCAACAATATGAAACATCGGCATATTGCAAACCGGGCTTTCAGTGTGAACACAATTTAAACTATTGGCGTTTTGGGGATTATTTAGGTATCGGTTGTGGTGCTCATGGAAAAATAAGCTTTGAAGATGGTCGCATCATGCGAACAGTAAAAACCAAGCACCCTAAAGGTTTTATGGAAGGCCGTTATCTTGACCAGCAACATTTTGTTGATAATGATGATCGTCCATTTGAATTTTTTATGAACCGTTTTCGTCTATTAGAAGCATTTCCAAGACAGGATTTCAGCGATTATACTGGGCTTTCTGAAGAGGTTATTCGCCATCAGATAGATGAAGCTTTGGCTTTAGGTTATATCAGTGAAACAGACACACACTGGCAAATTACGCCTCATGGCAAGCTATTCCTCAACTCATTGCTTGAACTATTTCTATAATATTACTGATTTCAAATAGTTCGCTTGAAAAATGCCCATACTGTTATTCTCAGTTGGGCATTTCTCTTTAATAACAAACCTTAAAAATTAATCAATTAAAGCGCACTCTCTACTGCTTCAATTTGTTTAGTTAAGCTATCTAAACCACCACCAGAGAGATACCAAAGATCAGCTTGCAGATAAACGATATCTCCATTTTTATAGGCTGAAGTTGTTTTTATAGCATCATCTTCAAATGCGTTTTTTTCTAATTTATCCGCGCCAATCGCTTCGCTACGATCCACAATAAAAATAACATCTGGATTAGCTTTTGCGATCATTTCTGATGTAACTATACGACGTTTACCTTTATCTTCCTCGGCAACAGGTGGTAATTCTGCTCTTTTTGCTTTAACAACATCATAAACAACACTTTGATTATTAGGCATTAAATTGCCAGCATTGTGTAATAACACTAATACTTTTTTATCAGATCCAGTGGCTTTTTTCTGAGCTTGCTCAATAACGGCATTTAATTTAGCTATTTGTTCTTGAGTCGCTTGCTGTTTATCAAATAACTCACCTAATAATTTGATATTCGACTCAACTGAATTAAGATAATTAGCGCTATTAGTACCTAAATTAACAGTAGGTGCAATTTTCGCTAAAGCCTCATAAGAGGCACCTTGTCGACCAGTAATAATGATTAAATCAGGTTTAATTTCAGCTAGTTTTTCTAAGTCAGGTGCTTTCATGCCACCGACATTAGCAACATTACTTGCAATACTTCCTTTAATATAAGCAGGCGCATTACCTAACGGTAACCCGACCACTTTATCGGCTAAACCTAACTGAACTAAAGAATCATAGAGACCAAAATCAAATAGAACCACTTTTGATGGGTTCTTAGCGACCGTTGTTTCACCCAACTGATGTTTAATCACCATCTTGTCACTCTGCTGACTAATAACTTGGTTAGGTTGATATTCAATTGGCGTTTTGCTTAACACAGAGAAGCTCGTTACAGAAAGGATAGATGCGATAACTAAAGGAAGGATCTTCTTCATTAATTTTTGCCCTGTTTAAGTGGAATACTCAAACAGGGCATTCTAAACAGCTCCCTTCACAAGTCAATTGAATAAGAATGATTTTCATTGTTATTTTCAATTATTGTGAATTCGTCATTTATAAAGCTTATTAACTATCTGGTTAATAACTCAATCATTAGAGAAATGGAGCAGCTACTTCTTTAATGCATTAATTAATTCAACTCGCTGATTTTCCATTTGAGTTATCTTACTACAAGCTTGCTGACCAAATTGAGTAAACGCTGCTTCTTGTTGCTTCCACTCCTGATCTATAATCTTTTGGAAACCATCTAAGCTTCCTAATAACCCACCTAATGCTTTTTTACTGTCACCACCAGCAGCCGCTAATAACTGTTTTTTCCCCAATTCATTAATGCTGTCTTGCAACATACCACCTAGGCTGCTTTCTACGATTTCACGGCCTTTGGCTTCAACTTCTTTAATCGCTTGAGCATGAAAGGTGATGTTATTTGGTTCTATACTAACCACTCTATCCATTTGTTGATTAAGATCTTTTTCTAACCTACTTAATCTATTGAGAATATTGCTTTCTTTACCAAAAGCTTCAATTACTACTTTATCAAGTACTTTGCGAGAATCTTGCAGTTTTGCCCCTGTTTCAGTTCTTAACCAAGGTACGTCTCGTCTTACTGTAGCTTGATATTTTTTGGCTAATTCTTGTTGCTGTGGTGTCAATGTGGCGCTTTTTTCATTTTGAAATAATGACCCGTCAGGATAAATTACCATTAAACCATTTGAACCAGCGACTTCAACAAATTCAGAGGTTATGCGTAAATCATCTTTTGGCATTACAGCACAATCAAAACTGGGAGATGCATTGGCAGAGCCTGCAACAAAAAACAGTGCAACAGCAACATTTCTTAAATTCATAACAACTCTCCTGAAAACATGGCTAAAAAATCGAACGCCCAACTTTGTTTGCTAATAATTCAAGTGCTGCACAACCTGCTAATGAGTTACCTGATTTATCCAGCTCTGGTGACCAAACTGCAACGGTAAAAGCATCAGGAACGACAGCAATAATGCCACCTCCAACACCTGATTTTCCTGGGATCCCAATACGAAATGCAAATTCACCGGCACCATCGTACATACCACAAGTTAACATTAACGCATTTATTTGGCGGGTTTGTCTTGGCGTAATAATCTGATTTTTATTCCCAACACTTGCCCCCTGATTAGCTAAATAACTAAAACATCGCACT
This sequence comes from Proteus penneri, assembly GCF_003144535.1. Taxonomy (GTDB): domain Bacteria; phylum Pseudomonadota; class Gammaproteobacteria; order Enterobacterales; family Enterobacteriaceae; genus Proteus; species Proteus penneri. Next base: position 72,270 of record NZ_PHFJ01000015.1, read on the forward strand.
AATTCAGTACAACTCATTTCTATTGAACAATAGTGAAAATAAGTCTCCAGCACCGTAATAACATCATTCTCAAAATTACCAAAAGATTTCATCAGATAAGCAATTGATGCATTTCGATTAAGATGTTCCATCTCTGATTTTGCAACCACTGAGTTATAACAAATATCAGGAGCATCCGTTAAAAAGCGAATAACTTCTAACATTCTTTGCTTTGGTGCACTTAATCGAGACTGCAACATATCAGTGATAACAATAGCACCTGCATTAATAAAAGGATTCCGAGGTATCCCTTTTTCCATCTCTAATTGTATTAAGGAATTAAAAGGCAGACCTGAAGGCTCTTTTCCTACTCGTTGCCAAATTTCATTTTCTTCATAACGAGTTAAGGCGAGTGTCAAACTAAGTACTTTAGAAATAGATTGAATAGAAAAACGTTTGTCTGCCATACCCGATTGATAGAGTTCACCATCCACCGTATAAACAGCCATAGCAAGCTGTTCTGGCAATACTTGGGCTAACGCGGGGATATAATCCGCGACTTTTCCTTGCCCGATTAATGGGCGAATTTGTTGCAAAATATCTGACAGTAATGCGTTAGATAACGTTGTAGTCACAGTCCCTTCCCCAGACAGACAAGGGCATCCTTTTGGATGCCCTTGTAATTATTTGCTAAATGTATAACTTTCTATCAGTCCCACCAAACATCAAATAGTTCAGAGGTCTGTACATCTTGCATTTTATTCTCTTTTAGGAAGTTTTCGACTAATTGGCGATGCTCTTCTGTACATTTACCAATTTGTTGTAAGCAGATTAGGCCTTCCCAGCTCAGGTAACCACTTGCATCAAATGCCAGCCCGTTTGGCTCAATGACTTTGAGGATCAGTTCATCAACAAAGCGATCCACTTCCTCAATAGGGGTATTTTCTGGGAAAGTCCATTTAACTGAAAAACCTAATTCCTGAAATTCATCGATACGCATTTTTTTGCGTAAACGGCGACTACGTTGTTTAGCCATTATTTTACCCTCTTAAACATAAGATCCCATACACCATGCCCCAAACGATGACCACGCTTCTCAAACTTAGTCACTGGGCGTGTTGCTGGTCGTGGTACATAATCCTGAGTTTCTGACAAATTCTGATAACCTTCAACACTTGTCATCACTTCAAGCATATGTTCTGCATATGGTTCCCAATCTGTCGCCATATGAAAAACACCGTCTAACGTTAATTTTTTTAAAATTAATTCTGCAAAAGGCACTTGAACAATACGGCGTTTATTATGACGCGCTTTGTGCCACGGATCAGGAAAGAATAACTGAACCATTTTTAAGCTATTATCTGGGATCATGTGATTGAGTACTTCAATCGCATCATGACACATGACTCGCAAATTAGTTACTTGTTCTTCTTCAGCACTTGCCAGACAAGCACCCACACCCGGTGCGTGTACTTCAATACCGAAATAATCATTTTCTGGTGTATTTTTTGCCATAGTCACGAGCGATGCGCCCATGCCGAAGCCAATTTCTAAAATTACAGGCGCTTCGCGTCCAAAAACCTGACTGAAGTCGATGGGTTCCGGTTGATATTCAATACCAAAGACAGGCCACTGTGTTTCTAATGCTTGCTCTTGACGAGGCGTTAAACGGCCTTGTCTACGAACAAAACTACGAACGCGTCGTAAGGCACGCCCTTCTTCATTGAATTCCGGAGAAATTACATTTTTGATCATGTCTAATACTGTCAGTCGTTAGGCCAATTATTTACTTAAAACCGTGATAATGTCGCTATAGTGCAACTTAACCGACATTATCCAAAGATCACTAAGTTTAGCAAGAGTCGTTTATAGAAGCATCACTCTATAAGATAAATATTAAGAGTGTTTACAGTTTATTCTCTCTGTGGTGCAATCTTATCTTAATCAGAACATGAGTTAATAAAATAAAACATGATGGAAGCACTGCAATTTTCGCAAGTCGTACTTAATTGGTATCACAAATATGGGCGTAAAACGCTCCCTTGGCAGCAAGAAAAAACGCCTTATCACGTTTGGTTATCTGAGGTAATGTTACAACAAACCCAAGTTGCAACGGTTATTCCTTATTTTGAGCGTTTTATTTCACGCTTTCCTGATGTCGCTACGTTAGCTAAAGCACCATTAGATGAAGTGCTTCATTTATGGACGGGCCTTGGTTATTACGCAAGAGCCAGAAACTTACATAAAGCAGCACAACACATTGTAGATAAACATCAAGGACAGTTTCCTGATACCTTTGAGGACGTTTGTGCTTTACCGGGTGTTGGGCGTTCAACTGCTGGTGCTATTTTATCGTTATCACTGAAAAAACCTTACCCAATCCTTGATGGTAATGTGAAACGTGTTTTAGCTCGTTGTTATGCCGTTGAAGGCTGGCCGGGTAAAAAAGAAGTTGAAAAAAAATTGTGGGAGATCAGCGAAAACGTTACCCCAACTGTAGGTGTCGAGTATTTTAATCAGGCAATGATGGATTTAGGTGCAATGGTTTGTACTAGAAGCAAACCTAAATGTGAACTATGTCCACTAAATACAGGTTGTATCGCTTATGCTCAAAACAATTGGGCGGATTATCCTGGGAAAAAACCTAAAAAAGTTATCCCAGAGAAAATAACTTATTTTCTTATTTTACAATATGATAATCTGGTTTGGTTAGATAAAAGACCGCCAGCAGGAATATGGGGGGGGATTATTTGCCTTTCCTCAATTTGAAACAAAAGCGCTTTTAGAACAGTGGTTAACTGAGCATGGGCTCGATAATAATGAATCAGAACAACTAATTTCATTTAGGCATACTTTTAGCCACTTTCATTTAGATATTGTGCCAATTTGCGTAAAACTCTCAGCGTTTACCTCTATGATGGAGGAGCAAAAAGGACTTTGGTATAACTTACAGGCTCCTGCAAACATAGGGTTAGCAGCACCTGTAGAGAATTTACTTAGACAATTAGCCTAAGCTAATCCCTGCGATATTGAGGATTTATTATGAGCAGAACTATTTTTTGTACTTTCCTAAACAAAGAAGCTGATGGACTTGATTTTCAGTTGTACCCAGGAGAAATTGGAAAGCGCATTTTCAATGAGATATCAAAAGAAGCATGGGCCCAATGGATGGCAAAACAGACCATGCTTATCAATGAGAAAAAACTTAACACCATGAACCCTGATGATCGCAAACTATTAGAACAAGAAATGGTACGATTTTTATTTGAAGGCCATGATGTTCATATTGACGGCTACACTCCGCCTGAAAAATAATATTCACTTTTCCAGAGTCTTTAAGGCTCTGGTATTTTATTCACCATAGCGATTCAATTGACCATGAAAAAAATCCTTCTCTTGCTAATTATCGCCCCACTACTCATTTCATGTAGTAGCCAACCCTCTAAGACATTTGAACCTGATTATGCAAAGGACACCAATGCGTTCGATATTCTTATGGGACAATTTGCCAATAATATCGAAATGATTTGGGGTATGAAGGAAGTTTTAATAGCCGGTCCTAAAGACTACGTAAAATATACTGACGCTTATAAAACCCGTAGTCATATTAACTTTGAAGCGGGTACCATCACGATAGAAACATTAGGTGGTGATGCTCCTCAATTTCAATTACATAAGGCGATTGTCACAACGTTATTGATGGGCGAAGATCCAGGCTCTATCGATCTCTATTCTGATGTCAATAACATCCCTCACAGTACAGAACCTTTTTTATCTGGGCAGGTTCTTGATAATACAGGGCAACCTATACGCTGGGAATGGAGAGCCAATAAGTTTGCTGATTACCTGATTGCTAATAAATTACAAAAACGCCAATCTGGTATAAATACAATTTGGTATGTCACCATTAATCTTGTTCCTAACCACCTTGATAAACGTGCTCATAAATATTTACCGTTAGTTCAACAAGCGGCAGCTAAATATGGTGTTGAGCCTTCGCTTATCCTAGCTATTATGCAAATTGAATCAAGTTTTAACCCATATGCCGTGAGTAGTTCTGATGCTCTAGGTTTAATGCAGATCATGCCAGCAACGGCTGGTCGAGATGTATTCCGTATGCAAGGTAAATCAGGACAACCAAGCCGCAGTTACTTGTTTGATCCTGCTAATAATATCGATGCAGGTGCTGCTTATATTTCAATACTACAAAACAGCTATCTTGGTGATATCAAAGATCCTATTTCCCGCCGCTATGCCGTTATACAGGCTTATAACGGTGGTGCAGGTAGTGTGTTACGGATCTTCCATAACGATAAGAAACAAGCAGCTGCCATGATTAACAACTTAGAACCAACGCAAGTGTATACCACATTACGTAATAAGCACCCTGCCGACCAATCTCGTCGCTATCTTGAGAAGGTCAGTACAGCTCAACGTAACTATCGTTAGTTAATAATTAGTCTAAAAAATAAAGCTTCCTCAATAAGTTTGGGGAAGCTTTTCTATAATTACGATTCGATAGCTCGTCTTATCACATTTCTATCATCATTTGTTATGTATACCACTAAACCTTTTTAACTTCACTTTTGCTCTTTTTTTATGAAAAATAGCGTTTTATTAATCAATAAGTTTAAAAAAACAGCAATCAAACGGTTTTGTGATAAATAACGTTGACGAGCAAAGCGATATCGGGTTTAATACGCCCCGTTGCCCGAATAGCTCAGTCGGTAGAGCAGGGGATTGAAAATCCCCGTGTCCTTGGTTCGATTCCGAGTTCGGGCACCATCTTTCTTTTGTTCGTCAGTGACTTAAATCACTGAGAGGGCAAACAAGAGTGGAAAAATATAATTTGGCACTGTCACTTTATGTTGAAACTCTTAAACTAAACAGTCTTGCTCAAATCAAGGCTGTTTTTTTATTTGTACCTTTTACTTTCTTTCCTAATCACTGTCAAATCTTGATACTCCTCCTGTTATTTTCATCACATCAAACCACCCAACATTGAACACTTGATCTGTCGGTTCTACTCCTACCTTTTGTGCTTCTTTCGCTAATAGCTACTTTCGTGCCATCACGGCTCGCATTTGATAAACCAAGCGCATGATTACTTAGCTTTTCATGTTGAGGTGAGGCAGGCTTTGTTCTGCCAGCAACTGCTAAAATACTCCGAATGCCTGCCATTTCGTTTTGAAGTGTTCTTTTTGAAATACCTTCTTCCTGACGACTTTTGATATGAAGCTCGATATGGATTACGAATACAAGTATGGAAAATTAATCGTTCTGGATGATTAAGATCCACTGTTTGCATCAATAAGTAGTGTTTTAACCCTGCATCAGCACATATTCCTGCGAGATTTGCAGAATAAGTGGATTTACCTTCCCCACCTTTTGTAGAAATAACTGAAATTACCTGCATATAAGCCACCTGAATTAGTTCAGATAACCTACGTTTATTTATGCTTTAAGCTTGAAAATCGCCGTGTCCTTGGTTCGATTCCGAGTTCGAACACCTCTATTTAGAAAAACCAGCCTTAGAGCTAGTTTTTTGCTTTCTGAGGTTTATGTAAAATGAAAACGCCCGACACATATAAGACACTATAATAATAGTGGAAAAATATAAGAAAAAATCAAAAAATATCGAAACATTCTATTATTTTATCAATTTATTAAATTTTAAATATATAAATATCTCTCTCATAACCGATAGCTTTGATAATATACTCTTTAATAACACCACCCTCTAGGAGAGGGTGGTAAACAATCAAAAAACAACTATATAAATTCAAAACAAATAAATATATTTCTTATTTTATTAATGAAAATAAATCATTAAGCGATTCACTCATACTAGGATGGGTAAATATTTGATCTCGTAACACAGTAAATGGTAATTTTGCATCCATTACTATTTTTATAATATTAATTATTTCATGAGACTCAATACATAGTAATGAAGCACCAAGAATATACCGTGTTTTGCGATCAACTATTACTTTCAATATACCGCGAGTATCATTCATAACTCTAGCTCTTGGGATCGCAGCAACAGGCAAAGTAGCAATCTCAATTTCAGCGCCACTTGCCACAGCTTGTTCTTCTGTCATTCCTATACGTGATAATGGTGGTGTCATAAAAACAGAATAAGGGATATTTTGCCGTAGATCTGTACTACGTTTGCCATCACCTAATAATTCATCTTTCACTATACGAAAATCATCCAACGATATATAAGTAAATTGAGGTCCACCAGTAACATCCCCCATTGCCCAGATATTATCTACTGTAGTATGCAAATGTTTATCAACAATTATAGCGCCATTCTCATTTACAGCTACACCCGCATTTTGTAACTGTAATTGTTCTATTGCAGGTTTACGACCAGAAGCAACCAACAATATATCAACATCCTGTGAACCATGAGTCATGTGAACCTGAATTTTATCATCCTTTCGATTTATGCTATTCACATTAGCATTGAGAATAATATCGACTCCTTGTTCACTCAAAATATTGGCAATAGCATCCGCAATGTCTCGATCTTCTCTAGGTAGAAATAATGGGGCTGCTTCAAATATTGTCACCTTGCTACCAAAGTTAGCAAACATAGATGCAAATTCTACTCCAATATACCCGCCACCAAGGATACCTAAGTGTGTTGGTAAAAAGTCCAAATCAAGTATTCCCGTACTATCATATACCCCAGGAGTTGTGGTTAATCCAGAAATAGGCGGTAACACTGTTTGTGCTCCTGTATTAATGAATATCTTCTCACCCACTATTTTCAACTCACCATTAGACTGATGTATAAGTATCGTATTGCTATCAACAAACTCAGCACGACCGTCAATAACATCAATGTTATCCATATCAGCAAGATTGTGAAAATTTTTATTACGTAAAAACTTAACAACATCAGTTTTACGTTGCATTGCGGAAGAAAAATCTTTATGTAATTGCGCTTCATGTACTAATGTTTTAGTTGGAATACAGCCGATATTAATACAAGTACCTCCATACATACTCTTTGACTGTTCAATAATAGCAACGCGCCATCCAGCTTTAGCCAATGTGGTAGCCAGCGTTTTACCCGCTTTTCCAAAACCAATAATTACTGCCTGATATTTATTCATATTAATTCCACCTATCAGTAAATATTTATTTAATTTACTCTATGATAGTTGAACAAGAAGAAATACGAATTTTCCATAAAATGACTATTTTTGTCTTAGAGTCTAAAATATCGAAGTCAACATAAAAAGTACTGAAAAAATAGTAATTTCAATATTATGATAATGAAAAATCAAAATACAATGAAGAAGATATAACATCATATCCTATATGATATTCGGGAGCTTTATATGGATACGCTTAGCCGTTTGCTAATTCTGAATATACTAGAAGGAGCAATCGATAAAAATTGCCTTTTAGGTGATAGCTGGAAAATTCATCATACAACAGGGGAATTTTCAGTGGTTCGCTGGCATACTGTCACTCAAGGTGCCGCAAAAATAGAAACACCGACAGGCCAAACATTTACCTTAAGACCGGGAAGGATTGTATTATTACCTCATAATTCCGCTCATTGCTTAAATCAATTAGAAGATGAGCCAACACACATTATTTGTGGCAGTCTACGATTACAATATTCAGCACGTCATTTTTTAACCACATTGCCTGAAGTGCTATATCTAGCTCCATCAAATAATAGCTTAGAGTTCTATTGGCTTAAGGAAGTTATCTGTTTTTTACAACAAGAATCTGATACGGGTATGTTAGGGTCCGATGCATTGTGTAGCCAGCAATGTTCTACATTATTCACACTTGCAATTCGTAATTGGCTAACTCAAGTTACTACTGAGAAGAATCTACTCAATTTGCTATTACATCCTCGACTGGGTCTAGTTATTTCACAAATGATGGAAAATCCATCACACCCATGGACAATTAAAGAGCTAGCTCAACAGAGCTATATGTCACGAGCTAGTTTTGCACAACTCTTTCGTAAAATATCTAACACTACACCGATGTCTGTATTAACAATGTTACGACTACAAATAGCTGCACAAACTTTATCTCGTGAAACATTACCAATAGTGGTGATAGCTGAATCAGTAGGTTATGCCAATGAATCATCATTTCATAAGGCTTTTGTACGTGAATTTAACTGTACTCCTGGCGAATATCGTAAAAAAATAAAATTACTTGGGACTGAATAAACACAATAAAATATAAAAATACTTTATGTGCTTTGCCTTATAAAATGTTGAATAAAAGATAATGCTTCACTATTATTTATAGAACTCTATTTCACTCTATATAAATAGCAATCCCAATTAATCGTTAATTAATTGGGATTATTATTTAAATAAAAAATCGATATATTTATTGCATATACTCTATATTAATTTTTTTGATAATTAATAAACCTTTTTTCCTCCAACCCAAATATCCGTAATGTTAATTCGCTGAGTATTATAAATAAGCTTTTGTAAAATATCATGGCTAGAGTCTTCTTCACGAATAAGAATATCAGAACTCGTTACATTGGTATCAATAACCATTGCATCAAATAAATATCCTTCTCTCAATTGGCCAATAGGCAAATCAAGCACTTCACCACCACCACCTGTTGCTAACCAAAAAGCTTCTTTAAATGTAATTTCAGAACCAGAACATCCTCGTTGTTCTGCTGATAATTGTGAATTAACACCATCATTAAGCGCCTTACTTGCTGTAATTGAATGACGACAAGCATCAAAAATTGAAGGGCTATGTCCCGCAGCTATATCACTTCCTAATCCAACATGAACATGTCGATTAAGTGCCTTACGCAAAGGAAAAACACAATTCGCAAAATAGAAATTAGATAAAGGACAATGTGCGATCCCTGCTGATTTAGATTTAATGATATTGATATCATCATCAGAAATTAAATTACTATGTGCTAAAATAGTTTTACGAGTCATTAAGCCAAAATTATTTAAAGCTTGAGCATCTGTTACACCATACCGCTCTAATACATAATTATGTTCCCAATCACTTTCCGAACAATGTGTCTGAACATGACAATGTGTTTCTTGTGCAAGTTCTCCTAATCCTTTGAGTAACTCTGTTGTACAACTAGGTATAAAACGAGGAGTAATAACAGGTAATATTTGATTATTCTCATTACCCGATAATTTTTTTATATCCTCAATAAATAGATGTGTTTCTTCAATTGCACTTTTAGCTGATTTATCACGATAATAATCTGGGCAAGAATTAGGATCATCCATAGCCACTTTACCAATTAAAGCTCGTTGCCCAAGAGAAAGGCAGATCCGCCCTAATTCTACACTCGACTCTCTGTGAATAGTCGCAAAATAAACAGCTGTTGTTGTTCCATTTTCTAATAATGTTTGCACTAGATGCTGATAAGTTTTACGGGTAAATTCTAAATCTGAATAACGAGCTTCAAGTGGAAAAGTATATTCTTGTAACCATTGATCCAGAGGAAGATCTAATGCTTTACCAAGGTTAGGCCATTGTGGTGCATGCACATGTAAATCAATAAAACCAGGTAATAGATATTGATCAGATTTAAGTTCGTGAAGAATATTATTATTTTTAGCCCAAGATAGAAGAGGCAAATAATCTTCTTCATTAGAATGATAAATTTTTGCAATAAAACCTAATTTATCAATACAAATAAGAGAATGTTCAATAAAATGCAACTCGTCTGCAGAAGATGAAGTAAAAGCTTTTGCTTTAATTACTTTCTCATAGTCTCTAAATATAATATTTTGAACCATTACGTTCTCCTCAAAATATATAATACCATCCTTACTTTCTCTTTTTTAAACTAGAGAAAAACCTAATACCCATCATCGCTATTAATTATAAATATAAAAAAACAAAAGTTGGATCGAAACCCAACTTTTGGGAAAAAAATAGAGATAATAATAGAGATAATAATAATAAAAATAGTCACCTGCCATAACAGCAGTGTACAAAAAACAATTAAATCTCTTACAATTAAGATGAAATTTAGAATTATTATTCTAAATAGAAATCATTTTATCACAGTATATTACCAACCAATGGCAATACCACCACCAAATACTGCACTATCTGAGCTATTCCATGATGTAGATGCTCTCACATGTGTATTTTCATTTAATTTATACTGCATGCCTACAGCAATAGCATTCCCATTTCTATAATTACCAAGCCCAGCACCAACACTAAATTTTTGATAATTTACATAAGGAATATTAGTCATTGCGGCAACAGATGCAATTCCCGCATTAGCTTTCTTTGCATTCTCGTCGATTTTGTCATTCAACTGTTGAAATGATGAATTTATTCTATTATCAATTTGGTTAAATTTTGCATCTGTATAGTCATTTGCATTTCTTTCAGCGTTGTTAGCCGCCTTTTGCCCTAATTGCACAACTTCCTTCATGCGTTGGTTAATAACTTTATTATTATTTGTGATTTCTAGTGCTGTATGATCTTTCAGTTGTTTTACATTTACAGCATCAGTATCCATTGTACCTGCTTTAACTTTCGTTAATTGTCTTGTTATGTTTTCATTTCCGAAAGAAACAGAATCTTCTCTATCAGTAGTACTTGCATGACCAATAGAAACACTTCCCATATGCATAGCCTGACTATCAGATCCAATAGAGATAGCACCTTCCATATCAGAATGGGCACCTGCACCAATAGCAATGGAATCTTTGGCCTTTTGATGATGTAGAATTCCCTAAAGCGACACTGTTTTCTCCTGTCGCCTTTGCAACAGCACCAACAGCCGTAGAATTTTCTGCCGACTCGCTCGCTGCACCATTAGCTAAACTTGAATGACCTGAAGCTTTACTAAATGAACCAATGGCAACAGAATTATGACCATTAACTGATGAATTAGCACCTATTGCAGACGATGAATTTCCTGTTGCACTCGCCGATACACCAATAGCAGTAGCATAATCACTGTCTGCTTTACTACGATCACCTGCATTATATGTTGCATCTGCGGCATAGCTATTTGCTACGCAAGAAGTAAAAATTAAAGAAGCGATTAATGTTTTCTTCATGATCACAAACCCATAATATATAAATGTAAATGAAAATAAAAAATGACTAGAACAATAAGGTGGCAGATTTTATTTTTTCAATAAAATCCTGTCAATAATTTAACTTAAAAATATATTAAATGTTTTTAATTTATATTTAACTATTTGTTTTTATTAAATCGTATATTGTCTATTTAATTTCCCTAACAAAAATACCAACACAAATAATCACGCGATAAACTAACATCATAATTATTAAGTTTGAGTGTATAAAATATAATTATTCATTTAATTAGAATAATTTTATATTTAATACATCTATTAACAAATAGTTAAGTGACGTTTTAAATCATATTTAAGTAAAACGATACCAGCACCAATGAGAAGAATATCTTTTATAATAAAACTATCAACTTTTCCTAACTGGGGTAATAAACTAAGAGTAATAACGCCAATACCAATAACGATGATATCTCCCATCATACCAATCACAGGTTTATAAAAGCCTGCAATTAAAGCGAGAAAAGTGAGGTTTTCTACTATACCAAGGAAATAGCTTCCTCCATACACACCAAATAAAGTATATAAAATATTCAACCAAGATTTAGATATAAGAGGTTCTAATGCCATTACCTCAAAATCAAACCATTTATAAGTACCAAATAACATGAGTATGCCAATGACGGATAATCGAAGAAAAACGATATCGTAATCTGAATTAATAAAACGTTTAATAAGATTTTTCATTAGAACCTCTAAAAATGATAATAATGATGAGATAACGATAAATCTATTGCTTTGAATCAAGCATCGTAAGTAATACTTTTACTGTTTCAAAATAAGCATTATGCGGAGGTATTCGATTAAGCATTAATGCTCCTTTCAATGAAGAACAAACAATTACAGCTAGCTCATTAGCCGCAGAAAAAAGCCGAATATCACCATTCTCTTGACCAAAAATTAAAATATTCTTCAATATATTTAATTCAAAATCAGCCAATAAATTAACGGCTTCTTGCAACTCTAACGGGAATTGATGGCTATCAGATAACATCGCATAGACACCACACATTTCTCCTTTCTTTGCACAATCAGAGAAAGCATTTAAATACGTTTTTAATCGTTGTAATCCAGAGGGTATATTATATAAAGATCCTTCAAGTCGGATAAATCCCTCTTTTTTATATTGACAATATGCTAATCCTAAATCTATTTTGCTCGGAAAATAATGATGTATGCTTGCTTTCCTAATACCTATTCTCTTCTCTAGATCAGCATAACTAAACCCTAAAAAACCGCGTTGTTGAATAAGTATATTCGCCTGATGCAATATCTTATCATATGTTGTCATTAATAATCCTTGTTTTATAGGTATAATGCGATTACATAAGAATATTATTCTTCTATCATTATAGAAATAAAGCCATATCATCAAATCAATTCTATTTTAGAGAGATTTCAAAAAGTTAATTACTCCAAATTCTTTCTATAAAAAATAATATAACCTAAGTTTAAAGAAAAAATTTACCTACCAGAAGGTAGGCTGTCAATAAAAAATAAATCACATTCATTAAAAAAACAAAATCAGTTTAAAAAAATGAAGACAAAAAGTAAAAAAACAAAAAAAATAAAAAACAAATCAAATAAAAACAACACAATAAAAAAAATCCCAAGAAAACAAAAAAGTTAAACAGATACACAGAATTAACAGATACTTAACAAATAGCGATGTGCATTTTTTTATTTCATAGAAAAATTAAATTTATATTAAAGAAATATTAAATCGTAAAATTTTCCATTTTTATTTTTTTTATAGAATCGCGGAAAAGTTATTATCAAAATCTATCAATCAAACATATTTCATGGAAAAAAAATGAATAGAAATAATTCATTAGATATTCTTGGTCATATTGTATGGTTATGGGCAAGCTCCCCTTTACATAGAAATTGGCCTGTATCTTTATTCGCAATAAATGTATTACCCGCAATACAAGCTAACCAATATGCTTTATTAACTCGAGATGGTTTCCCTGTCGCATATTGTAGCTGGGCTAATTTAAATTTAGAAAATGAAGTTAAATATCTAAATGATGTGACTTCTTTAATTGCAGAGGACTGGACTTCTGGTGATCGTAAATGGTTCATTGATTGGATAGCCCCTTTTGGGGATAACGGAGCACTATATAAATATATGCGAAAAAACTTTCCTAATGAATTATTTAGGGCAATCAGAGTAGATCCTGAAACTCAGATTGGTAAAGTGTCAGAATTTCACGGAGGTAAAATAGATAAACAATTGGCAAATAAAATATTTAAACAATATCACCATGAATTAATAACTGAAGTTAAAAACTATCCCGACTTTAAATTTTCATTGATAAGTTAAAGGTAAATTATAATGCCAACAATAACAACCACTCAAATTAAAACATCGCTTCAATCAGCTAAACAATCAGCGACGAAAAAATTACAGTCCGCAGGACAATCAACAAAAAACGCGTTAAAAAAAGCAGCAGGTCAAGCACGCAAAGCTGGTGATAAGCTTATTTTATTGATACCTAAAGATTATCAAGGACAAGGTTCAAGTCTGAATGATCTAGTTAAAGCCGCTGATGAACTTGGTATTGAAGTTCAGTATGAAGAAAAAGACAGTACAGAGATAGCCAAACAATTTTTTGGAACAGGCGAAAAATTACTTGGATTAACAGAACGAGGAGTCGCTATATTTGCACCACAATTAGATAAATTGTTGCAGAAATATCCAAACGTAGGTAATAAACTTGGTGGAAGCGCAGAAAATCTAGGAAGTCACTTAGGTAAAGTTGGCGGGATTTTTTCAACCCTTCAAAACTTTTTAGGGACTGCACTTTCGTCAATGCAAATAAATGAGTTAATAAAAAAACAAAGAAATGGTGAAGATGTCAGCTCAACAGAACTAGCAAAAGCAAGTATCGATCTCATTAATCAACTCATAGATACAGCCTCAAGTATCAATAATAATATTGATGCTTTTTCACAACAATTGAATAACTTAGGTAGTGTTCTGTCTAATACAAAACACCTAAGTGGTGTTGGTAATAAATTACAAAATTTACCTGATCTTGGTAAGTTAGGTACAGGATTAGATACCGTTTCAGGTATTTTATCCGCTATTTCAGCAAGTTTTATTTTAAGTAATGCAGATGCAGATGCGGGTACCAAAGCTGCTGCTGGTGTTGAATTGACAACCAAAATATTAGGTAATGTAGGTAAAGCTGTTTCTCAATATATCCTCGCACAACGTGTTGCTCAAGGATTATCAACTACAGCAGCAAGTGCAGGTTTAATTGCTTCAGCGGTTTCACTCGCAATTAGTCCATTATCATTCTTAGCTATTTCTGATCAATTTAAGCGAGCAAACCAAATTGAAGAATATGCTCAACGCTTTAAGAAACTTGGTTATGAAGGTGATAGCTTACTTGCTGCATTCCGTAAAGAAACCGGCGCTATTGATGCAGCATTAACAACTATTAGCACAGTATTGAATTCTGTATCTGCTGGTGTTAGTGCAGCGACAACAGCAAGCCTTGTTGGCGCACCAATAAGTGCATTAGTCGGTGCTGTATCAGGTATTATTACTGGTATTTTAGAAGCGTCAAAACAATCTATGTTTGAACATGTTGCAAACAAAATGGCTAATACCATTGCAGAATGGGAGAAAAAACATGGTAAAAACTATTTTGAAAATGGATATGATGCCCGCCACTCTGCATTCTTAGAAGATAACTTCGAATTATTATCTAAATACAGTAAAGAACATTCTACTGAATTATCCATTCTTATCACACAACAACATTGGGATGACCTCATTGGTGAATTAGCAGGTGTCACTAAAAATGGAGCAAGAGTATTTAGTGGCAAAGCTTATGTTGATTACTACAAAGAAGGTAAACATCTAGAAAAAAAATCTGATGAATTTGAGAAAAAGATATTTGATCCATTAAAAGGAAATATAGATCTATCTGATATTAAGGATTCATCATTACTTAAATTTGTCACTCCCCTATTAACACCTGGCGAAGAAATTCGTCACAGAAAACAATCAGGCAAATATCAATATATAACAGAACTGTTAGTCAATGATGTTGATAGATGGACAGTAAAAGGAGTCCAAAATAAAAATGCTGTATATGACTACTCTAACTTAATCCAGCATGCAGGTATTGGAAATAACAAATATAGAGAAATTCGTATTGAATCAAAATTAGGTAATGGAGATGACAAAGTTTTCTTAGCTGCAGGTTCTGCCGATGTTTTTGCAGGTAACGGTCACGATACTGTTTATTATGATAAAACAGACACTGGCTATTTAACTATTGATGGCACAAAAGCAACTGAAGCAGGTCACTATACCGTTACGAGACTGCTGGGTGGTGACGTTAAGATCTTACAAGAAACAGTTAAGGAACAAGAAGTTTCAGTTGGAAAAAGAACTGAAAAAACACAATATCGCCATTATGAATTTAAACACATTTATTCTCAAGATTTAAAAGCAGTAGATAATTTGCATTCGGTGGAAGAGATTATTGGTAGTGACCGCAACGATACTTTCCTCGGTAGTAAATTCAATGATATTTTCCATGGCACCAAAGGTAATGACACAATTGAAGGCAATGACGGTCACGATCGTTTATATGGTGATGATGGCGATGATACTTTGAGAGGTGGGCACGGTAATGACCGATTATATGGCGGTAATGGCAATGACAAATTAATAGGAGGCTCCGGTAATAATTACCTAAGTGGCGGAGATGGTGACGATGAGTTACAAGTACAAGGTAATAAGACAAATTACAATATACTACTAGGGGGTAAAGGTAACGATAAATTATACGGTAGTGAAAGCGTTGATCTACTTGATGGCGGAGAAGGTGATGACATTCTAAAAGGTGGCAATGGCGATGATATCTACCGCTACTTTGCTGAATATGGCCATCATATCATCGAAGATGAAGGTGGAAATAACGATAAACTTGGCTTACTAAACATTGACTTCAAGAATGTTGTATTTAAACAAGAAGGCGATGACCTAGTGATGTATAAAGCGGAAAATAATGCCATTTCAATTGGTAATAAAAATGGTATTACATTTAAAAATTGGTTCAAAAAAGACCAAAAAGGTGCTTATAACTATAAAATAGAGCAACTCTTTGATAAAGATGGTCGGGTCATTACAGCGGAATCTCTTGAAAATGCGTTAAAAGACCAAAGCAAGAATCGCCTTAATTATGTAAATGGGTATAATGCATTAAGCCGTTATGCAGATAAAAATAACCTAAATCCATTAAATAATGAGATTAATAAAATTATTTTATCTGCTGGTAATTTTGATACCAATAAAGAAAAACCTGCAGCTGCTTCGTTACTAGTGTCTTCTAATAATGGAATAAATATTGCTAGTAACGCAATAAATTTAGCTCCTTCTGTAGCATAATATTTTAATTTTTAATAGCAATCTTATAAGACTATGTCAAATAGGATTGCTATTTTTTTGGAGTCACTATGGATTTTAATAATCAAAATGATTATGGGCTATATGCATTAGAAATATTAGCCCAATACCATAACATTGCTATTAATCCTGAAGAAATTAGACATAAATTTGATATTAATGGAAAAGGATTAGATTTAACGTCATGGCTACTTGCAGCAAAATCACTGGAATTAAAAGCAAAGCCAGTAAAAAAAACAATAGACAGATTAGAATTTATTTATCTTCCAGCATTAATTTGGCGTGAAGATGGAAAGCATTTTATTTTAACTAAAGTAAGTAAAGACTCAAATCGTTATTTAATTTATGATTTAGAACAGAGAAACCCAAGAGTTCTTACTCAGGATGAGTTTTGCGAATTATATCAAGATAAAGTTATTTTAATTACCTCAAGAGCCTCTGTCATAGGTAAATTAGCAAAGTTTGATTTTACTTGGTTTATTCCTGCTGTTATTAAATATAGAAAAATATTTATTGAAACATTAATCGTTTCTGTATTTTTACAATTATTTGCTTTAATTACCCCACTTTTTTTTCAAGTGGTTATGGATAAAGTTTTAGTACACAGAGGCTTCTCAACACTCAATATTATTACTATTGCATTAGCTGTCGTAGTCATATTTGAAATTACATTAAGTGGCTTACGTACTTATATTTTTGCGCATAGTACAAGTCGTATAGATGTTGAACTTGGTGCAAAACTTTTTCGACATTTATTAGCACTACCTATTTCTTATTTTGAAAGTCGTCGTGTAGGTGATACTGTTGCTCGAGTAAGAGAATTAGATCAAATTCGTAATTTTCTAACTGGCCAAGCATTAACCTCCATTTTAGATTTATTATTTTCATTTATATTCTTTGCTGTAATGTGGTATTACAGTCCAAAATTAACATTAGTGATTTTATTTTCATTACCTTGTTATGCTGCCTGGTCTATTTTTATTAGTCCAATTTTACGCCGTCGTTTAGATGATAAATTTGCTCGTAATGCAGATAATCAATCTTTTCTAGTTGAGTCTGTAACAGCAATTAACACAATAAAAGCCATGGCTGTTTCACCTCAAATGACAAATATATGGGATAAACAATTAGCGGGTTATGTTGCAGCTGGATTTAAAGTAACGGTATTAGCAACTATAGGCCAACAAGGGATCCAATTAATACAAAAAGCCGTTATGATTATTAATCTTTGGCTAGGTGCACATTTGGTTATTTCTGGTGATTTAAGTATTGGTCAATTAATTGCTTTTAATATGCTAGCAGGGCAAATTGTTGCACCAGTGATCCGTCTCGCTCAACTTTGGCAAGACTTTCAGCAAGTCGGTATTTCTGTAACTCGCTTAGGTGATGTACTTAATTATCCTACTGAAAGTTATCAAGGAAAATTAGCATTACCAGAAATTAATGGCGATATCTCGTTTCGTAATATTCGATTTCGTTATAAACCTGACGCACCAATTATTTTAAATAATATTAACTTAGATATTAAACAAGGCGAAGTCATCGGTATTGTGGGACGTTCAGGTTCAGGAAAAAGTACATTAACTAAACTAATTCAACGTTTTTATATTCCTGAAAATGGCCAAGTACTTATTGATGGACATGATCTTGCACTAGCCGATCCCAACTGGTTACGTCGTCAAGTTGGTGTTGTATTACAAGATAATGTACTACTTAACCGTAGTATTATTGATAATATTGCGTTGGCAGATCCAGGTATGCCAGTAGAAAAAGTTATTTATGCTGCAAAATTAGCCGGTGCTCATGATTTCATTTCAGAATTACGTGAAGGTTATAACACAATTGTTGGTGAACAAGGTGCGGGATTATCTGGTGGGCAACGCCAGCGAATCGCTATTGCGAGAGCGTTAGTCAACAATCCCAAGATTTTAATTTTTGATGAAGCAACCAGTGCTTTAGATTATGAATCTGAGCATGTCATTATGCGTAATATGCACAAAATTTGCCAAGGTAGAACTGTCATTATTATTGCTCATCGTTTATCTACAGTAAAAAACGCGGATCGTATTATAGTCATGGAAAAAGGACAAATTATCGAACAAGGCAAACACAAGGAACTTCTCTCTGATCCTGAAAGCCTATATCACTATTTACATCAATTACAATCAGATTAATAAAAAGAGAAGAATAATATGAAAACATGGTTAATGGGTGTTTATGAGTTTTTTTTACGCTATAAAGTAGTTTGGAGTGAAACTTGGAAGATCCGCCAACAATTAGATGCGCCTATACGTGAAAAAGATGAACATGAATTTTTACCTGCACATTTGGAATTAATTGAAACTCCCGTATCTAAGCGCCCACGTTTAATCGCTTATTTTATTATGGCTTTTTTAGTGATTGCTATTATTTTATCAATTTTAGGTAAAGTTGAAATTGTTGCCACTGCAAATGGAAAATTAGCATTAAGCGGGCGAAGTAAGGAAATAAAACCTATTGAAAACTCAATAGTTCAAGAAATTATGGTAAAAGAAGGAGAGTTAGTTAAAAAAGGTCATGTATTATTAAAACTTACAGCATTAGGCGCCGAAGCTGATACATTAAAATCGCAATCGTCATTACTACAAGCGAAGTTGGAACAGTTTCGTTATCAAATGCTGGCTAAATCAATTGAATCAAATAAATTACCAGAGATAAAATTACCTAATGATCCCGATCTTCAAAATATTTCTGAAGATGAAATGTTACGTTTAACATCTTTAATTGAAGAACAATTTTCAACTTGGCAAAATCAGAAATATCAAAAAGAATTAAATTTAGATAAGAAAAAAGCAGAAAGGTTAACAATACTTGCACGCATAAATCGCTATGAAAAATTATCACAAATTGAAAAGAGTCGTTTAGATGATTTTAAGAATTTATTGCAAAAGCAAGCTATTTCAAAACATGCTGTACTTGAGCAGGAAAATAAATACCTTGAGGCAGCAAATGAACTACGTATTTATAAAACTCAATTAGAGCAGATTGAAAGTGAAATTTTATTAGCAAAAGAAGAATATCAACTAGTCACTCAGTTATTTAAAAATGAAATCTTAGATAAAATAAGACAAACAACAGATAGTGTTAAGTTATTAGCACTAGAATTAGAGAAAAATGAACAACGTCAACAAGCTTCAGTAATAACAGCACCAGTTTCTGGGAAAGTTCAACAATTGAAAGTACATACAGAAGGTGGTGTTGTAACAACCGCTGAGACACTAATGATAATAGTGCCAGAAAATGATACATTAGAAGTCACAGCATTAATACAAAATAAAGATATTGGTTTTATTGATGTTGGGCAAGACGTTATTATTAAAGTAGAAGCTTTTCCTTATACTCGATATGGTTATTTAGTTGGTAAAGTAAAAAATATCAATTTAGATGCTATAGAAAACCAACAATTAGGACTTGTTTTTAATGTTATTATTTCTATTGAAGAAAATAATTTATCAATTGGAAATAAAAATATTCCATTAAGTTCAGGTATGGCTGTTAATGCTGAAATTAAAACAGGTATGCGGAGCATAATAAGTTATCTTCTCAGTCCTCTAGAAGAATCCGTAAAAGAGAGTTTACGTGAACGATAATTTATATTTACCATTATTTTCGATATAAAAATATAATAAATTGACGCCTTCTAAACTATAGAGGCGTCATTTATCTATCTTCTTTCTTAAATGCATTATCTACTTCCCCTCTTCACTTTTAATAAGTGAAATAAAAAATAAAGCCTAATGCATTATAAATAAAAGCGATCTGTTTTATAACATTTATCATACAATTTAAATTCATTTAAGAAATACTCCAGATATATATCTCCTTTTAATTAATACCTACCTCACAGAATATGAAATTCACCCTAATTATCATTGACGAAATATAACTTCAGCAGTAAATATAATAAGCAATGATCATAAAAACAGTGACCATCTTTGAAGATGGCTTTTTTAATCCTCAAATTGTCTCATTTTTTAGACAAAGTGATATTACAGAAACCACGGGAGAATTACCTTATGACTAAACAAGATACAGCAACTCATTATTCGATTGATGATATGAAAGCATTAATCGAGACAATGCAAATTTATAAAAAAGATAACAGTGGCAAGGGGATCACTCGCATTGCCTATAGCGAAGAAGATGAAGCCGCACATCTGTATCTTGCTAGTTTAATGAAAGAAGCGGGTCTTGAAGTTTATCGTGATGGTATTGGTACACTTTACGCACGATTACCAGGTCAAGATCGCTCATTACCGGCAGTAGGTACAGGATCTCATCTTGATACCGTTCCTCAAGGTGGCGCTTATGATGGAGCTTTAGGTGTTATCGCAGGATTTTATGCCTTAATGCAATACAAACCACAACAACTTAAACGTGACCTTGAACTAGTTGTTTTCCGCGCAGAAGAATCTAGTCGTTTTGGCTTTTCGTGTATTGGCAGTAAAGTATTAACAGGAAAAATAGATAAAGCTCGTTGGGAACAAAATAGAGATGATGACGGTAATAACTTCTTTGAAGTGCTAAAATCTTTAGGTTATCAGCATGATAATTTTGATAATTGCTTAATCACAAAAGATCGTTTTAGTGCCTTTGTTGAGCTTCATATTGAACAAGGTAAACGCCTTGAAAATGACAAAAAAACTATTGGTATTGTCAACGGTATTGCAGCACCAACACGTTTTTCAGTTACTGTTAATGGTCATGCGGATCACTCTGGTGCAACGCCAATGTATCAACGTCAAGATGCTCTAGTAGCAAGCGCTGGGATTATTACCGATATTAACCGTGCAGCATGTACTGAATCCGTTTATGGCACAGTAGGTACAGTGGGTAAACTCAATGTTATCCCGAACTCCATGAACGTCATTCCAGGGCAAGTAAAATTTTCGGTTGATATTCGAGGTATTGATATAGAAAGTATTCAACGTGTTGTACAGCGCCTAAATAATAGTGTTGAAAAAGCAGAAAAAGATTTTGGTGTCGCTATTGACGTTCAACCGATTTCTGCTGAATCGCCAGTAAAATTAGATGATTCAATTTGCCAAGTTATTGAAAGTTTGTGCCAAAAACACGATATCAGCTATATGACAATGCTAAGTGGCGCAGGTCATGACTCAATGAATATAGCGCCACTTTATCCAACAGCAATGATCTTTACACCTTCAGTTGCTGGTATTAGTCATCACCCAGATGAATTTACCGAATTTAGTGATATTGCTGTCGCTGCAGATTTATTAGCAGAAACATTAGGTACATTAGCAAATCAATAATGACTGACTATTTGTTTTAAAAGGTTAATTGCATCACTCCCTTTGGTCGCTTTTAACCATAATTTATCAAAAAGAGATTGATATTGAAATATCGCCTCAGTTGAAGAGGTTACAGTGGCAATGCCCGTACTGACATTAGGGAATTCACCTAAGCGGAACGGGCTAACAGCTAAAGAAAGCGGTACTTTATCTTGATAGAATAATTGGAAAGTTAAAGACGGCATAGTATCTGAAATGATTGCAATATTAAGATAACTATTTTTTTGTTCTAACTTTTCAATTAAATGAAGAATTTCATTTTTTGCTCGTTCTTTTCTTTCTTGTTGAAGTGTTTTAGTTAAATTAACCGAACCTAACATGCCAACATAAAGAAATTTCTCAATTTGTTGTTGACTAATAAGGTTATAAATATGAGGTGAATGTAAGGACTGATGTTTCTTACGCTCTTTTAAAATAGACAAAACTTCTTGTTGTTTCTCAGACAGAAGGTTTAAAGGTGATGCCTCAGTTAGCATTTCAACCAATGTTTTGTCATAACAATCTGAAGTTAATAAGTAAGAGAAAGGTTCGAAGTGGGTGTAAATATGTGAAGATTGAGTTTCAAGTTGGCGCATTCGTTCAAAAAAGCCATTTGCACTTGAATAATATTCAGTATTAATACCCAACAAACTGGTTAACGAGGTATTTAATAATTTAGCAAGATTATCAAGTGTTTCAATTTTAACAATTTCGCCTTTTTCTAACCGATATACAGCAGCACGAGAAATACCCAAGCTTTCAGCCACATCTTCAGCTTTTAATGAAGAGGCTATACGGTAAGCACGCAAGCGATATCCAATGGATTGGTAATCTATTTTTTCTCTAGGTATGTAAGGCATATTTATAATTGGCTCCCAAATGCACAAAGTACCAGGGTAAAGTAACGGCACAATAATAAGGCGTCAGTTCAGATAGTTTAAATTAAACCAAAAATAAAAAGAATCACCTTCCTCACAATGAAGTAAATAAAAGTAGTTTGCAGCAAAAAGTTAGTCTATATCAATAAACCTGCTTTTAGCAGGTAACCTCACCAGGGTTAAAGCAGTAAAAATTAACAATAAAAAAACAAAAAGTGCTGTTAATGGATATAACAGCACTTTTTTATTATTCACTATTATCCATTGACTAACATTTATTAATCCATAAAATCAATGAAACCATATAAATTACTCATTAAATAAGCCTGTGATGTAAATACATAAATAGAGAATTACATAATGATAAATTTTATCACCTTTCATTGAAACACCAATTCACAAGATTAATTAGCTTCAAAATAATTTTAAATATTTCTTTTTTTGAAAGGTATTTAGCAGGTTATTGATAAACTACCCGCCGTTCAAATAATAAAGGAGTATTAATTATGAATAAGTATTTAAAATATACATCACCTCAATTTAATTATATTTACAATATAATGAAAACCAATAAATATACTGGTAAATGGGAAAATTATAATATTGAAAAGGGTTATACTGAAATAACCTATAGCTTTCCTAACTGGTCTGCATTAAGAGGTAACAAATATACAACAATTACAACATTTACAGAAAAAGGAAAAGATTTAGTTAGAGAAAAACTCCAGCAATGGGAAGAAGTTGCGAATATTAAATTTATTGAAGTAAGTAGAGAACAAGATACAGATATTAAATTTGGTCTGTATAATAATATTAATGAGCTCGCAAATTATAAAAGCTATTCAACGAACGGATTTGCCTATTCTCCATACAATATGTACTATAATTATAAAAAAAAGAATAAAATAGAGAAAGCTGAAGATTATAGTAGTAATGGGCAAATTTGGATAAACATGTCTAAAATGGATGATATTGAATATATTCGTAAATCAGAAATAACTCCAGAGCAACAAATAAGAGTAAATCAATTTAAATCTACAGCAAATATTATTTATCATGTGGTTGAAGAAATTGATGACTATTATTTAATCATGAAAAACAGTAATGCTTGGTCTCATATTAATAATACAAAAAATATATTTGAAGATAAACTCGATTTTCAGCGAACAATTAATCATGAAATAGGCCATGCTCTTGGTCTACATCATACATTCAAGCGTAAAGAATCAATTAATTGTGAAGAAAACAGCCACAAATATTCAGTAATGGCATATAGCGTACCTAAATATGAACATGCCGATTTTAAAGGTATGGATCCTTTAACACCACAGTTAATGGATATTTGCGCTATTCAAGAAACATATGGACAGAATAAAGCTACACGCATTGGTAATACCATTTATGGTTTTAATTCTAATACAAAAAAAGACTATTATTCATTAAAAACATCTGAAGATAAAATTGTTGCATGTATTTGGGATACTGGTGGAATAGATACATTAGATTTTTCAAAATATACCGTTGACCAAAAAATAGATCTGAATGAAGGGAGCTTTTCTGATGTAGGAGGACTACGTGCAAATATTTCTATTGCCTATGATGCTGTTATTGAAAACGCAATAGGCGGTAGTCAAACAGATATTATATCTGGAAATGATGCTAATAACCGCCTCTTTGGTAAACTCGGTGAGGACACTTTATATGGTAAAGGAGGCAATGATATTTTATATGGTGGACAAGGAAATGATCATCTTTATGGAGAAAAAGGTAATGATTACTTATATGGAGAGCAAGATAATGATGTTCTAGTGGATTCTGATGGCAACGATCACCTATATGGTGGACAAGGAGATGATTATCTTTGGGATTCTGAGGGAGATAATATTCTTGATGGCGGGTTGGGTGATGACGTTTTATTTGGTGGTGACGGTGATGACGAACTTAATGGCGGTGAAGGCAATGATCATTTAGATCCTGGAATGGGTAATAACACATTAAAAGGTGGTACAGGTTATGATACTTTTAGTTTTAATACTCAAGATAATGATTCCTCAAATATAATTACTGATTTTGAATCAGGTATTGATAAATTATTTTTTTATAAAAAAACAGATGATCGTAGTTTTATAGAAAAAATTAATATTGTTAACTCTAATCATCTAAATAACAATGAAGGTAAACTTTATTATGACAATAATAATAACATTACAAATTTAAAAATAAATACAACAGAAACATTAACACCTAAATATTTAAATATTTACCTCATAGGAAAATACGAATATGAAGATTTATTCTGTTAATTAACCATTTCTATTATTTACTATATTACTTGATGAGTAATTATCAATTAATATAGTAAATTACTTCAGTTATAAATAAATACTTTATAAAATATAGGATATTCTATAAAGGTATAAAATTTTCTTATCCAAAATAATAATAACAATAAAAAAAATCGCTGTAGAAAATATAACTTTGGATTTATTTACATCATTAAATTATTCTGACTTAAAACACACCTCACTTCACAATTATTTAAAAACATATTTTCCCCCTCTAGATTAATATCAATAAGTGGCTATCTTTATTATCGCTGGCATTCACCAGATAATAAAACTATTTTCAATATGAAAATAAACTTAACCTAAACTTGATATCCGGAGGATATTATGGGTTCTTCTTTATTAAAAAAAGCAGTAGGATTATCTAATGTTTCCGATTTATTAGATAAAAGTGGAATTTTTTATAATTTCTCAGCTAAGACTCTTCCTTCTTTTGATTATGATACTGCAGGAAAGCATATTGCACGCGAAAATTCCACATGGAATGGGAAGCATATTATTGGGCAAGCAGCAGAAGTGACATATTCATTTCCAACTTGGGCTGGTAAAAAATTTAATGATTTTGGTGATAAAAATCCCTATGGG
This sequence comes from Proteus penneri, assembly GCF_003144535.1. Taxonomy (GTDB): domain Bacteria; phylum Pseudomonadota; class Gammaproteobacteria; order Enterobacterales; family Enterobacteriaceae; genus Proteus; species Proteus penneri. Next base: position 97,935 of record NZ_PHFJ01000015.1, read on the forward strand.
TTTAATTCAACACAAAAAGATCATGCAAGACAATCTTTAGATGCATGGTCTGATATTGCAAATATCAAATTTACAGAAGTAGCACCAGGCACAAAATCAGATATTACTTTTGGAAATATTACTGATCCGTATGGTCAATTCCAAGCTTATGCAACTTTACCAAATACCTATAGTTATGGCCGTGATCTTTCAGGCCAAGCTTGGTTTAGTGACTATTATTATGCAGGTAACACAACACCTGAATTAGGTAATTATGGTCGTTTAACTATTATCCATGAAATTGGTCATACACTTGGTTTAATGCATCCTGGTGATTATAACGCAGGCCAAAATGTACCTGGCTATTTAAAATCTGATTACGCTGAAGATAGTCGCCAATATACAGTGATGAGCTATTGGGATGAATATGAAACGGGCGCACATTTCCAAGGTGCTTATGCGGGTGCTCCTCTACTTCATGATATTTCAGCAATGCAATACCTTTATGGCGCAAATACAACGACCAGAACAGGTGATGATGTTTACGGTTTCAACTCAAATACAGGTATTGATTATTACACTGCAACAAGCAGTAATGATAAATTAATATTCTCAGTTTGGGATAGCAGTGGTAACGATACTTTCGACTTCTCAGGATTTTATCAAGATCAAATTATTGATTTACGTGAGGGTCATTTCTCTGATGTTGGCGGCCTACAGAAAAACGTTTCGATTGCACAAGGTGTTACAATAGAAAATGCAATCGGTGGCTCTGGTAATGATATTATCTATGGAAATGATGCTGATAATATTCTCATCGGTGGCGGTGGTAACGACATACTGTATGGTGGCGGTGGTCAAGATATATTATGGGGCGATACAGGTAGCAATACCTTTGTTTATAAAGAGATCTCCGACTCTCTTGCCTCTGCTGCTGACAAGATAATGGACTTCAAATCGGGTATTGATAAGATTGATTTATCAGAATTAATCGAAAATACCTTTAGCCATAAATTCCTTAATTTTGTTGACAATTTTACAGGTCGCTCGGGTGAAGCAACCGTTAAATATGATCAATCAACAAACTCAAGCGAACTCGCTATTAACGCTTATGGTTATGGATATAGCCCTGATTTCAAAATTGACATTGTAGGATTTGTTAATTACGAAACTGACTTTATTGTTTAATTTATCATCGAGTAGGAGAAAGACATTTCTCCTACCATTCTTTTAACTATAAGGAGTTATTTTTATATTATCTTATTAAAAAAAAGATAGAGTTATCACTCCGTGTTGATAGAAGAAATGCAGTAAATAACAATAAAACAGATAGGAATAAAATCAGGAATAACATTATGTCAGTAAGCGAAAACTATAATGAAATAACCAATATTATAAAAGAGAGAAAGAAAGTATTTTTTTCCATTGGAATATTTACAGCCTTAATAAATATTTTAATGTTAGTTCCTTCCATTTATATGTTACAAGTTTACGATCGAGTATTACCTTCAGGTAATGAAATGACTTTATTAATGCTGACACTTATTATGTTAGCATTATTTATTTTTATGGGAGGATTAGAATACTTAAGAAGTATTATTGTCATTAGAATGAGTAATAAACTTGATTTATCCTTAAACTCAAGAATTTATACTGCTGCATATCAAGCAAAATTAAACAAAACCCCCGGAATTAATTCTTCTTTAGCATTTAATGACTTAGTGACTATTAGGCAATTTATTACAAGTCACGCCATTTTTACTTTTTTTGATTTACCATGGTTCCCTATTTATCTTCTTGTTATTGCATTATTTAATCCATGGTTAGGATTATTTGCATTATGTGGTGCAGTCATTTTATTTTCTTTGGCAATTCTAAATGAATATTTATCTCGATCATCATTAAAAAAAGCCAATGAGTTTGCTAATCAAGCACAAGTAATACAAGGTCATCATTTTGAACATCCACAGCCTATTGAAGCAATGGGAATGTTGGGTTATTTACGTAATCAATGGCAAATTACTCACTTTAAATATCTACAGGCACAAACTCATGCAAGTGATAGTGCAGCTGGTGTTAATGCAATAACAAAAGTGACTCGAATGGCACTGCAATCTTTAATGCTAGGATTTGGTGGATGGCTAGCAATAGATAATACAATTAGCCCAGGAATGATGATCGCTGGATCAATACTACTAGGTCGTGCTTTAGCGCCAATCGAACAAGTTATTGGTGTATGGAAAAACTGGGATAGTAGTAAAGAAGCATACAAAAGGCTAACCACACTATTAAAAACGTATCCGGAAGAAAATAAAAAAATGGCGCTACCTGCTCCTAAAGGCGAATTAACAGTAAATATTAAACAAGCTCAATACCCTCAAACAGAACGCACGCTATTAAATAATATTCATTTTTCACTAAGTCCCAGTGATGTACTTGGCATTATTGGCCCTAGTGCTTCAGGAAAATCCTCTTTAGCTAAATTTATTGTTGGAATATGGGAAGTTAAAACTGGAGACATACGTCTTGATAATGCAGATATATATCAATGGAATAAAAGTGAAGTTGGACAATATATTGGATACCTTCCTCAAGAAATCGCCCTTTTTCCCGGTACAATTGCCGAAAATATTGCCCGATTTTCTGAAATAGATCCTCAGAAAGTCACTCAAGCTGCAATGATGGCAAATGTTCATGAAATGATTTTACGTTTTCCTGATGGCTATGAAACCGTTATTGGCGCTCATGGCGAAGGATTGTCAGGAGGACAACAACAACGTATTGCATTAGCTCGAGCATTGTATGGTGATCCTGCTCTAGTCGTTTTAGATGAACCCAATTCTAATTTAGATGATTTAGGCATTAAAGCTTTAATACAAGCAATTCAAATACTTAAAAAAAATAAAAAAACCGTTATATTAATTACTCATCAAAAACAATTGCTCTCAGTAACCAATAAACTCTTAGTTCTGTTCGATGGTCACACCAAATTATTTGGCTCTACAACAGCAGTTATTGCAGAGTTAAATAAATCATCAGTAATCAAAAGTACGCCGACAACCACACCTATTACACAAAGCAATATTTAATATTGAGAAGATTATTATGATCACAAAAAAAATGAAATCGATATTGTTCATGGTATTTCAGATGATCCTAGAAAATTCTTAATAATAGGATGGTCAGTTATTCTTTTAGGTCTTGCTATTTTTATTTTTTGGGCTGCCTTTGCACCTTTAGATAAAGGCGTATCTACGAAAGGTAATGTTTCAATTTCAGGTAATAAAAAGAGTGTTCAAGCTTCAGTAGAAGGTATTATTACTGACATTTTAGTGAAGAATGGCGATAGCGTAATTGAAGGGCAAACTCTTATTCAATTAAGCCCTATTCAATCAAAAGCCTTAGTAAAATCCTTATCAGAACAATATGATAATTTACTTGTTACTCAACAACGCTTATATGCTCAATTAAATGAAAAAACAGAATTTATCTTAGATCCTAATGAAAAATATTATTCTCATTCAGAGAATTTAAATAAATTATCCCAGCTACAAAATAAATTACTTAATGAAAAGTATATTGAATTGCATAGTGAAATAAATGGCTATAATGCAATTATTGATGGTATTTCTAATCGTTTAATTCATTTAAAAAAATCTACGATAAATAAACAGCATCAAATCAATAGTTTAAAAAATCAAATCAAAGATTTATACATACTTGCTAATGAAGGCTATATTCCTCGTCATCGTTATCAAGAAATTGAGCGAGAACTCGCTGAAAATAATAACCATCTTAATGATACATATGGGCAAATAAGTACATTAGAAAAACAAAAATTGGAATATCAGCAAAAAATATCGCAGCGTAATGCTAATTTTTACCAATCAGCTCGTACTGAACTTAACCAAGTTCAGTTACAAATAAGTGAAACAGAAAAACAACTTATCATTGAAATAGATAAACTAAAAAAGATGCAAATTACTGCGCCTATTTCGGGAATAGTAATGGATTTATCTGTTTTTACTCAAGGTGGTGTTGTAAGAACAGGTCAAACATTAATGGATATCGTTCCTCAAGATCATCAATTAATTATTGAGGCACGCTTAGCCCCTCACCTTATTGATAAAGTTACTCTTGGTCTTCCTGTTGATTTAATGTTTAGTGCATTCAATCAAAATACAACACCTAAAATTCCTGGAGAGGTAACATTAATTTCAGCAGATAGACTGATTGATGAAAGAACAACAGAACCTTATTACCAAGTATTTATTAATGTTAAAGATAATGACCTCCTTACAGACGATAAAAATAAATTAAAGGCAGGAATGCCAGTTGATGTATTCATTAACACAGGCGATCGCTCATTACTAAATTATCTCTTCAAGCCTGTTTTAGATAGGATCCACACTTCATTGACGGAAGAATAATAATGCGAATAAAAAAACTCTCTGCCATTTTATTTATATGGATGCTAAGTTTTCACGCTTTTGCGATCACTCTGTCTGATCTTTATTTCTTAGCAATAAAAAATGATCCTACATTTAATGCTGCGATTAAAGAGCAGATTGCAGGTAAAGAGTATGAAAATATTGGATTATCTCAATTACTCCCAAGCGTACATGTCAATTATCAAAATAACCCACGAAATTGGCAACGAAAAGTTTATCCTATTAATACAAGTAAAGGAGAAATGGAAAGAATAGAATATCAAAATTACCAAAGCCATTCTGTCAGTGCCATTATTAGCCAACCACTCTTTGATTACACGGCATTTAGTGATTACAAATCATCAATAATCAAAACATTATTATCAGACAGTCGTTATCAAGTTAAATTTTCCGAACTAGTGATCAGATTAGTGGATAATTATATAGAATTGGCTTATGCGCAGGATAAATTATTATTAAATCTATCACAGCAAGAAATTTATAAACAACAGCTAATATCAAGCCAGCGTTTATTCGAATTAGGAGAAGGAACAAAAACAGATATTTCAGAGATCCAAACACGATTATATTTAACTCAATCGCAATATACAGATATCCAGCTTGAATTAGATAACGCTAAAAATAAACTAAGTTCAATGATTGGTACACCACTACCTGATGCTGAACATATAGCAAGATTAAATAATAATAGTTTTATATTACAACCAATCACACCCAATAATTATGAATCATGGGAAAATGAGGCTATGCAAAACAACCTCAATATTCAAACCGCTCGTTATGAAATGGCAATAGCAAAACAAGAAATAGAAAAAAATAGAGGTGAATTTTTCCCAACAGTGCAACTCTATGCTTCTTATTCTAATAGTGATTCTGATAGCAATAATACCGTAAATCAAAAATATCAATCAGCAAACGTTGGATTTTATGTCAGCTTGCCTTTACTTAATGGCGGAAAAACAACAGCCTCAATGCGCCAATCTACTGCCTTGTATCAGATGAGTGCTTTTGAAAGAGATGCAATCATCCAGAAAATCACGCAAGAATTACGTCATCAATACCAAATATGTACAACCAGTAATATTAAATTGAATGCCTATGAGCAATCCGTTTCCTCTGCTAAATTGCAATTAGATGCAACTCAAAAAAGTTATATTGGCGGACAAAGAACAATGGTTGATGTTCTTAATGCTGAAGAATTATTATATCGTTCTCAACAAGATTTAATTAAAGCTAAATATGATTACATTCAGGCTTGGGCATTATTGCATCAATATACTAATACATTAGATATTGAAAAAATAAAATTAATTGAAGACTATTTTCAATAGAATTGTTAATTATCTTTGATAACAGATATGAGTATAATTATAAAAGTCCTAGATCGTGGATAGATATAGGACTTTTAGTTATAAGTAATCGTTAATTACTTATTTTAGCTAGCGGGTATCATCACTTCTTTTTATTACCGTACAACGTTAGTACACGGTGAGTAAGAGCAATTGATGCCAGACCGATAAAACACTCAGCTAGGAAAATCAGCATAAATTACCCCCATTCATAAGTACATTCTGTTTGGGCGGGGGCTCTGATAAAGTAAAGTGACTTGTCATATAATGCTTAGCTAACTCCGATTTAATGGACACATTTTAAACCTATCATTAAAACCCCAAAGAGCAAAATATATTTTTCAACAAAATCCATTTTTGGACTTTGATCACATAAAAACAACACAAAAAATCAAATCAATGTCATTTTTAAAGTTAAATTTATTTACTCTTTTATAACCGCATTTAAAGAAAGAAATAATTTTAAAATCAGTTAATTAAAGAAAACAAATGTTAAATCACCCTGCTTTTCTACGATAGGTTTTACCTTTAACTGGCTTATAATAGATAATATATCTTTCCGCTCTGGACGAACCAAAACAATTGCAATCCCTTGGTAGTTATTCGCTTCAATTAAGTTAACTAGCTGCTTAATATCATAATATTTATTTTGCACATCAATCAGGATATGCTAGACCATAAGCTAACTCTCCTTTCGTCTCTGTTAAACGAATATCAGTGCGTTTTAACCCCCATGCTAAAGACGTTCCAATCCCAACTTCATCAGTTAAAATATAAGGCTTATTTGCTAACTCATTATAATAATGATTAATTTCCTTTTCAGGGGTGCTTTTGCTTTCTATTTTATGAGGAATAACATATCCAATTACTAGACTTAATCCTATTGAGCAAAATAAAGTCAGTAACCGAGTAGGTTTAAAGAATGAAGCAATTCCCATCACACTCCAACATAAAAAACCAACAATACCCAGCAATGCTTTATATTGCTCATTTGTTTCATATAACGTAAATCGTGTAGAGAAAAGTGAATAAATAATAATAGAAATGCCGACAAGCCCAAAAACAGTATTTATAATTGCATTAATATTATGAATTTTTTCATTTTGTTCATTTCTTAGCTCTTCTATGTAATGTGCAATCAAGATAGAAAGTGGCACAAAACAAGGTAACATATAGGTTAATAACTTACCGCTAGAGGCAGAAAAAAAAGAAAAAAATAGAAAGAACCAAAATGAAAAATAAAGCGTCCCTTTTTTCAATAAAATAGCTGATTTAATAGCCCCAAATAAGAATCCTAACCAAGGCAAAATACCTAAAATAATAATAGGTAAATAAAACCACATAGGTTGTGATCTTGCAGACCCCTTTTCAACAAAGCGTTGAACATGCTCAATCCAAAAGAAATAGTGCCAATAATCAGAAGCTTGAAGTGCAACCGAAATAACCCATGGACCAGCAATAATAAGCATAGAAATAAGCGCGATTAGTGCATAACAAAGGACTTCTTTAAAACGAGATAAGCTAATTGCAGTTACAACAAAAACTAATGCAGGTAATACAACAGCAATAAAACCTTTAGTTAAAAAACCTAATCCACAGAAGACACCAACTAAAATATAAGCACTGATTTTTGGTTTTCTATTCTGTGCAGATAATCCTCTTAAAAAATAATACATCGCAATAGTGACAAACATTGTCACTATAGGATCAAGAATATTGTAGGTACCAATAGCTAATACCAGAAACGAGGATAAAAAGACCACTAGTGCATTAAACGCCAAATTACGATTATGCCAAACTAGCATAGCGGCACGATAAACAAATAAGCCAGTTAATAAAGTTGAAGTGACAACGACAATACGAACAGAAAAATTCCCCTCACCAAATAACCATTGTGCAATACTGTTAAGCCAATACCCCAACACTGGCTTTTCAAAATAGCGAATATCCAGCATATAAGGTACAGACCAATTACCTGATACAAGCATTTCTCGACTAATTTCAGCATAGCGGATCTCATCTGGTTGCCAGAGTAGTCGGGTTTCGAGAGGAATGAAATAAGTTAAAAATATAAAAATAAAAAGTAGAAACCATTTATATCTTTCTACAAAATCAACACGCATATATTCCTCGTTAAAATAAAACAATATCACTTTATACAAACTATTCACTTAGAATAGCTATCCTATAAAAGATTCAATTATTATTTATTAAATTATAATTAATTATTATATTGCTTTATTTTTAACCAAAAAAAGAGTATCAAAAACCAAGATCTTCAATATTAATCAATATGATAAACTGTAATTCAGTTGGAAAGTTAAATATTGCGTTATTAATCTTTTATTAGTAGCAGCGAGTTTTGATCAAAAGATTAATCTAATTAGTATTGAAATAAAGATAGAAGGTAAAAAATTAAACATAAACAGCAGATAAACAAAAAACCAGAAGGAACTTATTCTGGTTTTTGATTATTTTATTAAATTATATGATATATAAGGATCTTATTTACTAAACTCTTTAAAAGCGCCCATGGTGTTGGATGCATACATAACTGAAGGCCCTCCGCCCATATAAATAGCAACACCTAATGCTTCTGCAAGTTCTTGTTCTGTTGTACCGAGTTCGACTAAAGTTTTAGTATGAAATCCAATGCAACCATCACAACGATTGGCAACAGCAATGGCGATAGCGATCAATTCTTTTGTTTTTGCATCTAAAGCGCCTTCTTTACCACCCGCTTTTGTCGTGCTCATAAAAGCTTTCATTACTTCTGGAATATTTTGAGACAATGCCCCCATATTACTAGCAATGTCTGTTACTATTTCTTTGTACTTACTCATTAGATATCCCTTTATTAATATATATTTTTATATAATATAAAAATATAATATCAAATTATATAATTTGATCAAGATAAATTAAGCATAGTGATCTTTTCTGCTTAAAATAAGCTCAAAATAACGAGGTTTACAATGTCAATTATTGATGAATGGGCTGAACGCCATATTGAACAAGCACTACAAAAAGGTGAGCTATCATCACTTAAAGGTGAAGGTAAACCGCTGATCATTGATGATAATAGTCATGTACCTGAGTCACTTAGAGCTAGCTATCATTTGTTAAAAAATGCAGGTTTCTTACCTCCTGAAATGCAAGATAGAAAAGAAGCATTATCTCTAGCCGAAATCCTAAGTACGCTGAATGAAGCAGGAGAAGAGCATGAATCACTACAAAAGCGTTTAGTATTGCTTGAATTAAAATTACAACAAGCAGGTTTAGATACTCAGTTTTTACATGCAGACTATGCTACACAACTAACAGAAAAATTGGCAAATCATAAAAAAGAAGTAGATCAAAAATAATGAAATATCAGAATAGAAAAAGCCTATACATCCTTGTATAAGCTTTTTTCATCGCAGAAAATTAACCTGCTGTTGGAGAATAGTACGTTGGTGAGCCAGGCCCTACAGGTAAGTTAAATACAAATACCCATAAGTAGAATAATAATGACCAACCAATTAAGAAAATAATAGAATATGGCAACATCATAGAGATCATAGTACCAATCCCCGTGTCTTTCTTATATTTTGTTGCAACGGCTAATATCAAACCAAAATAACTCATCATTGGTGTAATGATATTAGTAACAGAATCTCCTATTCGATAGGCTGCTTGAATTGTCTCTGGCGCATAGCCTGCAAGCATTAACATTGGTACAAAGATAGGTGCTGTAACCGCCCATTGTGCTGATGCTGAACCAATCATTAAGTTAATAAATGCACAGATTAAAATAAAGCCTAAAAATAGTAATCCACTCGGCATATCAATACTATTAAGTAGTGCTGCACCCTTAACAGCAATAACCTGACCGATGTTTGTCCAACCAAAGAATGCAACAAACTGAGCCGCAAAGAAAATAATGACTAAATAGAGCCCAAGCGTACTCATCGAATTAGCCATAGCATCAACGATATCTTTATCTGTACGCATTGTTTTAGCAATCCATCCATAAACAATACCCGGAATTGCAAAGAATAAGAAAATAAAGACAACAATAGATTTTAAGAAAGGAGAATTGCCAATTAACCCTGTCTCTTGGTTTCTCAATATACCATTTTCAGGAACAACCGTTAGCGCTAAAATCACCCCCATAACAATAAAGGTTCCTGTTGCAGCCCATAATGCTTTCTTTTCTAGGGGCGTGACTTCAGCAGCATTCCTTAAATCATTTTCTTCATCATCAAGTTCGTTACCGTTATAAGGCCCTAGCTGAGGCTCAACGATTTTTTCTGTAATGAAGTAACCTAAGAAAGTAATAAGGAATGTACTGACAAACATAAAGTACCAGTTTGCTTCAGCACCAACGATATAAGCTGGATCTATAATGCGCGCTGCTTGTTGCGTAATACCTGATAATAACGGATCTATCGTTCCTAAGAGTAAGTTAGCAGAATAACCACCTGAAACCCCTGCAAATGCAGCCGCTAGACCAGCAAGAGGATGCCGTCCTAACGAATGGAAGATAATTGCTGATAACGGTATCAGTACGACATAACCTAATTCAGCCGCAGTATTAGACATAATACCTGCAAAAACAATTGCCATAGTGGTCATTTTACGAGGTGCTTTCATTACCACTAAACGCATAACCGCAGATAATAAACCTGCACGTTCAGCAATACCGACACCTAATAACGCCACCAGCACCGTACCTAATGGTGCAAACCCTGTAAAGTTTGTGACAACATTTGCCAATATACGACGAATACCATCTGCATCTAACAAACTAATAATGTGGATATAGCCATCTTCTGCGCGTCCTTTGGCACCTTCCGGCCGAGGATCTTGTACCGTAACACCGAAGTATTCGCCAACGGCAGAAGAGACAAGTAAAATAGCAATTAAAATAATAAATAAAATGACGGGATGGGGTAGCGCATTTCCTAGCCATTCCACTGTGCGTAGAAAGCGACTGCCTCCCTGTTTTTTTGTTTGCATCATTTATCCTTTTTATAAAAAAACAGAAAATGCACAGTACACAACCCTTTTTGTTATGACTATCTGTTAATCCTATTTATAAGCATCTTATTTAGGATAAATATCAGTATAAAATTATCAGGTTAAATATTTTTTACCTTAATAAACAACAAAATAAAAGAAAATTACACAATTACAAATCACTTATATTAAAATTAATTTATAATATCTAAAATTAAAAAATGTGCATAAGGTAACATTTTTTAACATAATTATGATTATTTATTAACCTAAAGCAGATAAAAACACCTTGAATTAATAATCAGAAACGATTAAACACTCAGGCAAACCTGATAGTAACGGTCGTAATTACTATAAAAGAAAAAATAATGACGAATAAACAGTCAGATTAGGTTAAAACTTTAGATTATTTGTAACATTATGAAGTGATTTTGCAGTAGATATTAAACGTATTAATATACATAAAATGAAGAATTGCTGATCTAAAAAAGAGAATTAGAAACCGTAAAATAAATATTTAAAAGAATGTCACAGATATTTGAAAGATAAAATGTGATATTTACAATTCCATCATGCCTGTACACGCTGAGCTCTTTTCGTCCCCCATGGAACCCCTTTCTGATTTTTTGTTTGACTCTTGCAGTTGCCAGACCGCAAGATGTTTTAACAAATTAAAAAGGAGTTAATAGCTTATTCAAAGCTGAAAGCTTTACGGGATCCCCCAGCCTTGCAGGGGTTTTCTATGAACAAAAAAAGGGCAGGGATGTCCCTGCCTTACCAATTTGGTAATCAATCAAAGAATAAAAATACGCATTAAAACACCAAGTTTGAGTATCCTCTAGCGATATGCACTAGTATGAAAAAACATCAGGTGTTGCTTCAGCGATGATATTGCTACATTTATCAATGCGCGAATTTTCTGATGAGGATTTTGGTATAAAACAATCTTCAAAAAACCAATAAATAGGTGTATTAAGATAATTGGCTAATAAAACAAGATAACTTAAATCAATTTTATTCATGCCTCGCTCATATCGAGAGAATTGCTGTTGGCTTACACCAATTTTTTTAGCAATTTGCATACCAGTGTAACCTAATTCTTTACGCTTTTTCTGAATTCGTTTTCCAACTAACGCATTAACATTAATATCTGTAAAATCGTAATTCATCATATATTCACCTATTATCATGATTAAGGCATCGTTAAAATAATTGAGCCCGAACCAGAGAAATAGCCCGGTGCAACGCGACCATTCGTGTGTAAAATTGATTTAACCTCTACAGGTATGGTTCCATTTGCAGGAACATTAATTACTGTACCTTTTTCACCAGGATAATTATCAAGAAACAAATCGGCATAAAGGCTATTATCAGGTCGCAATGGTACTCGGCCACTGTCTGAGCCTGATGCAATAACCAGAACTTTCATAGCTAAATTACAAGTCACATTAATATTTTTAGCTCGTGTTGCATTTTCTAAACTCGCTTCGTCAATATCACCATAATTAAGGTTTACAGCTCCTTCTGTTATTTTGCATGCACCAACAGGTGGTGGCGCAATCCCACATAGTGATCCCGGTAATAAACGTCCATTTGGTGACCAGCCTCCTTCCTTAGATTCATAAAATAGCCCGACACATTCTTGATTTGAGGTAAGCGGATCACCAACATGCCGTGCCGTGCCTTGTATTGGAAAGCTTTCCATTCGCATTACCGCATCACGAACGCCAGCTAAATAAGGCTCTTTTTCAACACGGACAATGCTTCTTACCGCCGATCCTGGAGAACCATTAGCATCATGCTTATGGTTAATTGTTATCCAGCATTGACTCCAACCATAACAAGGATTTGGAGTGTAAGGATCTTCAGGATCCCAGCGTTGAATAACATAGGTATAGGTTGCATTTGCTGGTGTTCCTGTTGATTTGGTTATATAAGAAAAGATGGATGCCATCGCAGGCGCTGAAAACAGCAAACCTATTGCAATACATAAAGCTGGAAGTCGCTTTAATATGGACATATAAAACCTCAACCCTAATAATTAGTCATAATTCAAATGGAATGTGGCAATCGCACTAAATGGGCCGCGTTTAATGGATTGGTTAGCAATCGCATCTGGCTCCCCTTGAATAAAGGCATAAAAATTTAAAATCGTGTCATCCGCATTTAATGACATTTTGTCTGTTTCTTTATTAACAGGTAGCGCATTTCCATTTTCAGATTCCAAACCAACAGCAATACCCGACGCTTGACTACTTGGGCTAATTGCTAAAAAACCTTGCCCTGCCATGGCTTGATTTTCATCACCTTTGAAGGTGATCTTGACACTTTTACCAATCGTTAAATCACATTCAGACAAGCGTATTTGAAACAACTTGCTTGGTGTTCTTTGATACGCATAAAGGTTTTTGTCCGGAATATTGCCAAAATCTAACTCAACAGTTTCGTCACCGGGTTTTATGGTGCAAGGCTCGTCAACTAATATGCCGTGAAAACGCATATTGTCCGGCGCTGAAAAAGCAGTTGATGTTAATCCCGTAAATGTAACTAGACCCAATATGAACGGGATCGATAATCTTTTAATATTCATCAATACGCTCCTATTGGTATTCAGCAAGCAGTGTTGCCGAAACTTCAAATGCACCTTCAGGCAAAGTGCTACCGGGTCTTTTAACGGGCACCGCTTGGATCACAGGTGGATTATCCGGTGATATCGCAATACGCTCGTTTAATTTAAAAGGCTTACCATCTTGCGTTAGATGAATACCTAGATCTGGAATATTGGTTTGTAGCGCAGCTTCATCAAACTGTGTTTTAGGGCCAATAATAGAAAGCCCTAAATCCCAACCTTTTAAATTTGGATCACAGACCAATCGATAATTCACTGATTCGGTATAGTTAATGCCATCTACTTTATGAATACCTACATTGTGCCCAAAATAGACATCAATCAGTTCGTTGTTACTAATGACACAAGGAGGCGGTACTAATAAAGTGCCATATAATTTCATATTAGGTGCGTCTGCACTCATGACAGAATAAGAATTCAGTAATGCAATCAGACATATGTACTTTAATTTATTCATCTTCTGACCTCTTACTGATAATCCACATGCAGTGTGCCACTTGCGACAAAATCACCACCCACTAAGACTTCATTCTGATCACGAACTGGAATTGCTTCTAATTCAGGTAAGTTGGGATAGGTAAAATTCACCGCCTTACCTAAATCTAATAAGTTTCCCTGATACAGAATGCGCACCCCCAACCCCGTAATATTTGTTTGTAGCGCATTTGAATCGAATCCAGTTGCGCCACCCGTAATATAAACTTTCATGGCATTGGTTGGCATTTTTTGGCAAGTTGCTGTGTAGTGGATAGGCTCTTTATAACGAACACCATCAATACGTGTACTCATCACCTCACCAAAATTAACTTCGATCATTTTGCCGTCATTAATTAAGCAAGGCGGTGGCGCAATGACATTCCCTGAAATATTGATATAAACGATTCCAGGAATAACATCTTTCACCGCTCTAGCGGGTAAATTCGCAACAGCAGTAAAACTTAGGCCTCCAGTAAACGTTGCCAAAATAAGAATCAACACTGCTTTGCTTAGGCTAAACCGCTGTTCCATTTTCATAAAATAGACCTATTAGTTTCCTGCTGATGTTTCTGTAACTTTGCATTCATTGCCATTACAAGTGAATTTCATCTGTGGACGTCCACCATAATCATTGATGTAACTGAGTACAGGTGATGCCCCAAACGCAGAAGCATGCAGATTTATCGTTCCTGTACTTTTAGGGGCAATCATGATCGGTTCAAAACCATCGAGGCTTTTTCCTTGTAACCCTGTTAACCCATCCACTAATGTCACGTAATAAGGTGTTGGGTTATTCACTTCATAGCGATCACCTTTCTTTATTAAGGTAATTTTTTCCTGCCAAGGATGGGTGAGATCCGTTTGTGTGGCATAAATCGATGCTGGGCGATAAAACAACTTAATTCGTGTTTGTAATGCAATTTGCAACACGTTGGGTTTATCACTACGAGGTGGAATTTCACGCAAGTTAAAATAGAAAACGCTTTCTCTATCTTGTGGTAATTTGGCAATATCGGGTAAGGACTGCACTTTTACTTGGCTTTTATCACCCGGCTCAATACGCTGAATAGGCGGTAAAACTAACAATGGACTGTCAATACGTTCTCCATTTTCATTTTCCATCCAGCCTTGAGCCAAATAAGGTAGCTCTTTATTTTGATTACTGACATTTAAGCTAATAGATTTATCAGCACCATTAAAAATGACACGCGTTCTATCTAAAGCAATCGCAGCAAGGGCTTGACTAGTAAAGACCATTCCAGTCAATAAAGTGGTTGTTACAATGAATAAGCGCTTTGATAACATCATCTTAAATTACTCTTTTTGTCTGAAATTATTTTTATCTTTCCCTTCTTTCCTAACCTTATTTCGTAATCAGTTGAGGTTTAGGTAAGGGCTCTGTTCTTTGATTAATTGTCGAAGGTGTTGATTCACCATCACTACAAGTCAGTAATAATGAAGACATAAATACCCCTTCAACTAATGTTGGTATACGGACTTTGCACTGATCTTGCCCATTCCAACGTACACTCAATACATCATCACTGTTAATCCCAGTCAGATAGACATTCCCTCCATCATTGACAATACCAAGCTCACGCCCTTTCTCGGTTGTGACACTGGCACCAAATGGCGGATAAGTTCCATCTTGTAAGCGAATGACAGCCATGGCTTTTTGTCCCGATATCACATCAAAGTGACGGTAGCCTATTGCGCCTTCTGTTAGGGTAAGTTGCTGAATTGAGCGTAATGCTTCAGCGTTATCAGGCATCTGATCAAGGTCGATGCTGGCACTACTACGGTAATAATCATTGATATCAGGCAGTACTGCTTTACCAAAAGCATTAGTACGAGTAATCGCGCCGATACTTTTCACTGGTACATCTGAAATACCATCGGTATCAACCAGTAAACGAGTACTACCAGTACGACTTGTACGGTGTAATGCACCACCTTTTGGTGTTAAAGTTGCCCCACCTTGTAGTGATAATGTGGCTGATGTGTATTCACCATTAATATGGCTCGCACTAGCAGTGACCAATGCAGCATCAGCGTAATGCATGATATAGGCATCTGCAGATGGTTTACCGTTACTGCTTAAACCAGCACCAACACGATAGCTACTATTGTCATCAATACGATCGTAATAACTGACATTATGTGAATTACCGTGTTTATTAATCACCGTGTTGTAGCTAATGGTTGCACGATCGCTCCAAGGCATGCTGACATTCATATAAACACCATTATCATTGGTGCCATTGAATTTATTGCGAAACGCCGACAGACTAAGATTGATATTTTTAAAGTTACCAATATCCATCGTTTTAGCTAATGACAAGTTATAGTTATCGTTATTAGGCTTATTCCAATAAGTCTGATGACTATAGTTTAAGTAAGCACTCAAACCCCATTCAGGGAACTGCTTACTAAACATAATGGTATAAAGCTCTTTATTGTTATCTTCTTCACCGTCACGATAACGGCGATCTAAATATTGATTCATACTCATAAAGTCACGTTCAGAGAATCGATAGCCTGCGAATGTCACTTGGCTATTTATTTGTTCAAAACGTTTTGAGTAACTTAAGCGATAAGAACCACCGTGATAACGCTTGTTATCATTTGGTATTTTGGCCCAAGAATGTGTCGCATCAAAAGAGATAGCCCCCAGCACCATTAGGTCACGACCAATACCTGCAGAAACCGAGTTATAATCGCCCGAGACTAATGAACCACCATAAAGTGACCAACCGTTACTGATCCCCCATGAGAATTCACCCATACCAAAAATAGGACCTTCCATATTACGGTCCATATCCGACGGTTTACCCGCAGATAATTTATATTGCACTCGGCCAGGACGTGTTAAATAAGGAATACTTGCTGTATCCATTTGGAATTCTTGAACAGATCCATCTTGCTCTTCAATACGTACATCTAATTTGCCACTCACTGCATCATTGATGTCTTGAATGCGAAACGGTCCTGGAGCAACCTGAGTTTCATAGATCACACGGCCTTGCTGACTAATTGTCACTTTCGCATTCGTTTTTGCCACACCCGTTACTTCAGGGGCATATCCTCTTAAGTTAGGTGGCAGCATATTGTCATCCGTAGACAAGTTAACCCCAGTAAAACGGAAGTTATCGAAAATATCAGAACGTGAGTAAGTCTCCCCCATCACTAGGCGAGCCCCTAATTGCGTGATTGCTCTATAAAGATAAAGCTGGTTCCATTTCCAACTATTTTCAGTGCTATCAGGAAGCCCCGTTGTATGCTGATAACTTGCTTGCCAATCGGCACGGAAACGCCAAACACCAAGGTTTGCTCCCACGGTTCCTAAGCCTGTAACTTGTTGGCGCTGTTTTCCATTAGCGGGATCGGTCACATTAGCATTAACGTTATAGTCAAACAGTACTCCTGAGATACCATGATCCCACCGAGAAGGTGGATCCCAGTTTGGTGCCGAATATTCAAGATACGCTTGAGGGATCGTAAGAATAAGATTGCCATTTCCCAGACTTGCATTTACCGTCATTCCGGGAATAGAAGAGATATCAAGACAACTTCCATTATCTTGATATTTAACTTTTTCAGCCCATTCAGGTTTGAGCCCTATTTGATGGATCAATTCTGGAGGTAAGCAAGCCTCACTGCCTTTGGGATCATTGGCTGGTACAACATAGTTAATGTTGTAAAGTTCAGGAAGTTCATTATTATTTACGCGAACAACAAATTCATATCGGCCGGGCATAATATAGCCAGCACGAGAGAAATCTGATAAGTCGATATTTTGCTTATCTTTTAGATCCAAAATATCGGCATTAAATTCAATATCACTATTTGCTAAAGCTGAACTTGAAATACCGGAAATGCCAGTAATAATTAAATAGATCAGTACAGCAACAGGCCGAATAGTATGTTGTTTTTTCTTTTTTTCCGTCCCTAAACCAACGGTTTTGAATGTTCTAACCATAAGTTATCCAACCCGATCCATTTAATAATATTCCAGCTTAAATCGCAGCGTTGTTCTGTAATTTCCAGCTTTTGGTATTTCGTTATTTTTGACTATTCGCGCTTGGTAAAGTAACGCCATTGATTTGGAATCAATACCAACAGGAGGTAATGGCTTACCTGGAATTGCTCTCCTACCATAACGATCAGCTATCGCTAATGACGCACCTTTTGCTTCACCAAAAAGTGCAAAATTACCATTCTCGCTAGAGGGACCTTCAAACGTTGCAATAAAACGAGGGTTGTCCGCTTCCTGACCTTTTTGTTCAATTAGCGTACATTCCGTTAATCTGATAGAAAAATACTCAATAGGTCCTTGCCCTTCAGTTACTAGCATTGGAATAGAAACGATTGTCAGTGGAATAACTTGTTCACCACTTCCTGCTGCAATCGTGCAAGATGGTTCTAAGATCGAGCCTGAAAGATTAAGTACCCCAAATCGCTGATGCATGTTTTTATCTTGTTTTACATCACTCGCTACTGCTGTTGTCATCAGTAAGCTGGCAATAAGGCTTAGCCATAGTGGTGTCATCTTGCGATTCATATTTTTCTCCGTAAGAAAAAAATCGTTAAAAATAGACACAGGAAATAAAGCTCTGTACATCCTTGTACAGAACTTATTTTTTCTTACTGATAAGTCAGTGCGAAAGTTGCGATTGCAGTGAAGTCACCAGGAACAGCGGCTGCAGCAGAAGAACCTTGTAAGTAAGCAGCAAAGTTCAGATCGTTATTACCATCACGTAATGTTTGAGCAGCACTTGGTGTACCTAATTTGATTTGTTTACCACCTGCATCGGTGATAACAACAGCAGCATTTTTAGCGATACCTTCAATACCTAAAGATCCTGCTAAGATGTCTGCATCTTCTGAACCAGTGAAGGTTGTTTGAACAGTTTTATAAGTTTCTGTTGTGCAATTCTCTAAAGTGATTTTAAAATCACGAGAATTACTACGGCCACCATCTTTTAATGCAGCTGTAGAAATTTGACCTAATGGAACAGTTTGATTTTCTGAATCAGGATGAATAGAACAAGGTGCATCAATAATTGAACCAACAAATTTAACAGTACCGTGACCTTGATCAGCAGCAAATGCAGAACCTGCAGCAACAGATAAACCTAAGCCAAGAACTAACGCTAATTTATTTAATTTCATCTTTTTGTTTCCTAAAATATAAAGGATGAAGACATTAAAAATAATAAATTCATTAGGATTGAATTATTCCTAATTGAATGACTCATTTATTGAGTTTTTGAATTTTGGTATATTGATGCCTGTCCTAAACGCAATTAAATATCGTTAGAAACAAAACAAAATACACCAAATTGTTT
>NZ_PHFJ01000016.1 GCF_003144535.1 Proteus penneri
GTAGCGATACGTTGAGCTAACCAGTACTAATGAACCGTGAGGCTTAACCTGACAACACCGAAGGTGTTTTGTCTGAGAGACAAAGATGAATGAAGTAGGCTTGTTTAAGATTGAATATTACTGGTTACGAACTGATGAAGGGTGAGTAACGGGTAATAAAACAGACCAGTTTGTCTGGAACAAACTGGAACAGTGCAGAGCACTGGCCCCAAAGGGGTGAGTCTCAGGAAGAGACGAATAATTAAAGAATTTGAAGAATTCTGCTTGGCGGCCATAGCGCAACGGTCCCACCTGATCCCATGCCGAACTCAGAAGTGAAACGTTGTAGCGCCGATGGTAGTGTGGGGTCTCCCCATGTGAGAGTAGGGAACTGCCAGGCATTAATTAAGACGAGAAAGCCAACCCAATGGGTTGGCTTTTTTGCGTTTGGAGTTTTTAAATAAAATAATAATGAAAAATACACTATTTAGATGCCCCAACATAGGGCATTTTTATTATTAATTGAATAATTAACAAAAATTATGACGAGAGAATGCAGCGAGCACTGTCCTTTCTGAAATTTCCAAATAGTCTTCCATTGCCATCGCAGCTTCTTGTGCTTTGCCATCCATTAATAGCCTTAAAATCTGTTCATTTTTCTCAATATAAGGTGCATGTAGTAATTGAGGATCGTTTAATAAACCGAAGGCTAAACGTAATTCTACTAGAATAAGTTGGTATTGTTTAAACAGTCTAGGGCTATCTGAAAGCTCAACAATTGCGGTATGAAAATGCATGTTACAGGTTCCGACACTATTCCAATCTTGTTGTTCTTGAAACTTTTTTGCTTGTTCGACACTATCTTGCATTCTAATAATGGCTGGGTGCATAGGATAAGAATGTCGTAATGCATCACACTCAATTAACCGTCTTACACGATAAATATCCATAATAGAGGCCATATCTGGTACTGAAACAAAAACCCCACGATTAGGTTTATAAGTTAACAGCCCTTCTTGCGTCAACACACGAAAAACTTCTCTCAAAGTATTACGCGATATCTCTAGCGTTTCACTTAATGCGGTTTCTGAAAGTCTTTCACCAGGAGGTAATTCTCCTATAGTGATCTTTTGTCGAATAATATTGGCGACTTTTTGAGAAAGAATTTGTGGAGATGTTTTTTTCTGCATTATCTTCTGCTATTAGCTCAATAGAAACATCTATTCTATCAGTGAGCTTTACAATATATAACCTCTATTGTCGCTGTATGTTGTACTTATCACTCTCTACAATATTGCTTTCTGTTTCTTTTTATTAAAAAAATTGATTTTTTCTTTATCAATTTTTAATGTTCAAATTTATTTTTCTTTATTTATATGCACTATTTTTGTGCATCTTATCTTTTTATGCTTCATTCCCGTGCATTTTTGATACGAATAAATCATCTCAAATTGTCAATAAAATGTTAAAAATGCGATCTTCTTTGCACTTTTATCATCCCATATTTAAATCTATTTGCTTATTTATTCATCTATTATTATTAATTGTTCAACAATCTAACATCACTTGATTAACAATCACGTATTCATGCTCAACAATGGCATGTAAATTGCCTTAGTAATAATAATTAAAATAATGATGATAAAGGGGGTAGCTTATGGCTACACAAGATTCTGCAAATACAGCTCCAACTTCGTTTATAAAAAGTAGACGTTCCTCTCTGATTGCCGCTATTTTTTTAATGGCAACCTCAGCAATTGGTCCTGGTTTTATTACACAAACTGCAACCTTTACGGCGACAATGGGGGCCGCATTTGCGTTTGGGATCTTAGCGTCGATTGTGATTGATTTTATTGTGCAACAAAGTATTTGGCGAGTGATCACGGTAACCAATATGCGGGCTTCAGATATTGCCAACAAAGCTATCCCGGGAAGTGGCTATTTGCTGGCGATATTAGTTATCTTCGGTGGTTTAGTTTTTAACGTTGGTAATATTGCAGGTGCAGGATTAGGGCTTAATGCAATGGTTGGACTAGATCCTAAATGGGGTGGGATCTTAAGTGCATTGCTTGCGATCTATATTTTCTCTTCACGTAAAGCCAGTAACTTTATTGATCGTATGATTATCATTCTTGGTATGGTCATGATCTTACTAACTGTTTTTGTTATGTTTGCATCCAATCCACCGATTGGCGAAGCATTAAGACAAACAGTTTTACCTGACTCTATTAACTTTGCCACAATTACCACGATTGTGGGGGGAACAGTAGGGGGTTATATCTGTTATGCGGGTGCTCATCGTCTTCTTGATAAGGGAACGACGGGTATTGAGAATATTGAAGCGGTATCGAACGCTGCAACAAAAGGTATCTTAGTTGTTGGATTGATGCGCTACATTTTGTTCCTTGCCATTTTAGGTGTTGTGGCTAGCGGTGTAACATTAGATATTTCTAGCCATGCTGCTAACCCTGCTTCACAAGCATTTCAACATGCTGCGGGTTTAGCTGGGTTACGTATCTTCGGTCTTATCTTATGGGCCGCTGCTCTCACTAGTGTTATTGGTGCTGCTTACACCTCTATGTCATTTATTACGGTGTTTAAAAAAGGGATCACAGAACGCCAACGTAATATCGCAACCATTATCTTTATTGCTGTTTCATTAGCTATTTATATGATGATGGGAACAGCGCCCGCTGCTCTATTAGTCTTTGCCGGTGGTTTTAATGGTCTGATTTTACCTATTGGTATGACATTGTTTATTTTTGTTGCATGGCGTCGCCAAGACTTAATGAATGGCTATAAATACCCAGCATGGTTGTTATGGTCAGGCATTTTAGTCTGTGTACTGACTTGGTATATGGGCATCATGTCAGTCGGTGCGATTTTCAACTACCTCAAGATTGCTTAAAGGAATAATAACAATGATAAATGCCATCGATTTAAACAGTGATTTAGGTGAAAGCTTCGGACAATGGACAATGGGCAATGACGATGCAGTACTTGAAATAGTCAGTAGTGCCAATATTGCCTGTGGTTTCCATGCTGGCTCCCCGGATGGAATTTTAAGAACATTAAAAGCGGCAAAACAACACAATGTCGCAATAGGGGCACATGTCGCTTATCCTGATTTAGTGGGTTTTGGTCGCCGTAATATGGATATCGCCAGTGATGAATTAACCGCAGATGTGATTTATCAAATAGGTGCTTTGCAAGGATTGGCAAAAGCAGTGGGTTTGAGCGTGACTTATGTTAAGCCTCATGGCGCGTTGTATAACACAATTGCTCATGATAAACGCCAAGCACTTGCTGTTATTGAGGCGATACTCGCCGTAGATCCTCAACTGACATTAGTTGCTTTAGCAGGATCACCTTTGATTACTCTTGCAAAAGAAAAAGGACTTCGTGTTATAGCCGAAGCCTTTGCAGACAGAGCTTATCACGCTGATGGCACTCTGGTTTCTCGTAAAAAAGAGGGCGCAGTTTTACATGATCCTGAACGTGTTGCACAACGTATGCTACAACTTGTACAAGAAGGTGGTGTTGAGTCTATAGAAGGTATTTTTACGGCGATAAAAGCTGATTCTATTTGTGTTCATGGTGATAGTCCTGATGCAGTCAATTTAGCCAAAAGCGTAAAAGAAACTTTAATAAATCATGGTATTGCAATTAAATCATTTGCTCCTGCTTTACTGAAAGTTAAGGGGTAAATATGACAACTTTAATGAAAGCAACTGCTGATGCAATCACCAAAGCACAAGAGGCTCGATTAGCAATTCGTCATGGTTTAGCTATACCAACAGCAGGTATGGCAAAAGGAATGACACAAGCAAATATGATTAGTTTGCCTCGCGATTGGGCATTCGACTTTTTACTTTATGCACAGCGTAATCCTAAAAGTTGCCCTATCTTAGATGTTTGTGAATCAGGTAGTTATCGTACTGTTTTAGCGAAAAACGCCGATCTGCGTACTGACATTCCTCTTTACCGTGTTTGGGAAAATGGCAAATTAACAGATGAGATTACAGATGCTACAGCCATATGGGCACAACACCCCGATCTCGTAACGTTTCTTATTGGTTGTAGTTTCACTTTTGAAACGCCGATGTTAGAAGCGGGTATTGAAATTCGACACATTACGGATAACTGCAATGTTCCGATGTATAAAACCAATCGTTTATGTCGCCCAGCAGGACGATTAGAAGGCGAGTTAGTGGTTTCAATGCGTCCTATTCCGTCAGATAGAATTGCTGATGCAGTAATGATCAGCGGCCGCTTTCCTTCGGTACACGGTGCTCCCGTGCATATTGGCTCACCTGATGCTCTAGGTATTAACGATATTATGTCGCCTGATTTTGGTTCACCAGTGAGAATTGAAGAAGGTGAGATCCCCGTGTTTTGGGCTTGTGGTGTCACACCACAAGCGGCGGTGATGCGTTCAGGCGTTCCTTTCGCGCTCAGTCATGCTCCGGGGCATATGTTTATTACTGATGTGCCTGATGCTGCTTATCATGTATAAGGGAGGAAGATACTTTGCGCTTTTTGCCTGTTAACTTGTCTCACTTACTTGTCGAACTCTCCTCTTTAAAAGAGACGCTCGCATTGTATGAATCCGTTAAACAAGCGGATATTGCTGCTATTGAAGATATTGTACCCGCAGCGAAAACGCTCTTAATTCACTATACACCGTGGCTAATTACGGCTGAAGAACTTGTTGTTCAGCTCCGACAATTAGAAATCAAAGCGCTATCAGCACGTCAAACACAGTCATTAACGATCCCTGTTCATTATCAAGGTGAAGATCTCAATGAGGTCGCTGAATTATTAGGGATCACTACCAATGAAGTGATCCGCAGACATACAGAACAAACCTATCAAGTTGCATTCACTGGTTTTGCACCGGGGTTTGCTTATCTGATCGCTGATGAAACCCAGCTCTATGTACCTCGTCGTAAAACGCCTCGTACACGGATCCCAGCAGGTTCTGTTGGATTAGCCGGTGAATTTAGTGGTGTGTATCCACAACAAAGTCCCGGCGGTTGGCAGTTAATCGGAACGACGGAAATAAAAATGTGGGATCTTTCCCGCGAACAACCCGCCTTTTTATTACCGGGAAATGAAGTGCATTTTATTGATGCACAAAAAGCACCAATAACCGTTTCATTGCCTGAAAAAAAATCGGCAGTAGCTCCCCCTCTTTCATTAAATGATACAGGCTTATATGTCATTTCGGCAGGGTTACAGACATTATTTCAAGATGAAGGACGAATTGGTGCTGCATCAATGGGGGTTTCTGCTTCTGGTGCACTAGATAAACCCGCTTTACATGCGGCTAATCGTTTAGTTGGGAATCCGACAACCTTCGTGGCACTTGAGATAACTCAAGGTGGATTAACACTTAAAGCGCGACAAGATTGTGTTATTGCCTTAACTGGGGCGGATTGTTCTATTTTACTAAAACATGAGTCGGGAAAGAGTGAATATCTATCAAGCTATCAACCAATTGATGTTCGTTGTGGTGATGAAATTATTTTAGGTATACCAACAACAGGGGTACGTAGCTATCTTGCTGTGAGAGGTGGGTTTGAATTACCTAAAGTTTTAGGTAGTCAGGCTTTTGATACTTTAGCGCAAATTGGGCCTAGTGCACTGCAAGAAGGAGATGTCCTTCATCTGAATAATGAAAGCATTTCAAACGGTATTGTAGCCGATGAACAGCCAACATCAGTGCTGCCAAAACAAGGTGATATTGTCACACTTGATATCGTTTTAGGCCCTCGTACTGACTGGTTTACCGCGGATGCAATAAAGACGCTAACCTCTCAATTATGGCAAGTCACACCACAATCTAATCGTATTGGTTTACGTTTATTGGGCGAAACGCCCCTTGCGCGTGAGCAACAACAAGAATTATCAAGTGAAGGCACCTGTATTGGTGCAATACAAGTACCAATTAATGGGCAGCCTGTTTTGTTTCTTAACGATCACCCATTAACAGGGGGCTATCCTGTTATTGGTGCTGTCGCTGAATATCACTTACCACTCGCAGGGCAAATCCCTGTTAACGCTAAAATTCGTTTTAATCCAATTACCGAATTTCAAGAATATTGATAGGAGAATGCCACTCATGACAACAATTAACCAAAAACAACGAGTGAAGCATCGAGTACTTATTGCAAATCGAGGTGAAATCGCGGTTCGCATTATTCGTGCTTGTCAGGATTATGGTGCCACTTCAATTGCCATTTATGCCAATGATGATATTGATGCACTACACGTTCGTCTTGCTGATGAAGCTTATGGACTCAATGGTAATTTACCGAAAGAAAGCTATTTAGATATCAACAAAATTATTGATATTGCTAGTAAAGCTAAAGCGACGATGATCCATCCAGGCTATGGTTTTCTTTCAGAGCGTGCAGATTTTGCAAAAGCGGTACAAGAAGCCGGATTTATTTGGGTCGGGCCAAATCCTGAAACGATTGAGGTACTTGGCGATAAAGTGAAAGCACGTAAAATTGCACAATCTGTTGGTGCTCCTCTTGTAAATGGTACGGCTGATCCTGTTAATAATACCAAAGAAGTATTAGATTTTGCCAAGCAATATGGTTTGCCAGTTGCGATTAAAGCCGCTTTTGGTGGTGGTGGGCGAGGCTTAAAAATTGCCCATAAAATGGAAGAAATTGAAGAGCTTTATCATTCCGCAGTACGAGAAGCAGTCACCGCATTTGGACGTGGTGAATGTTACGTTGAACAATTCTTAGATAAACCTCGTCATATCGAGGCGCAAATTATCGCAGATAAATTAGGCAATGTTGTTGTCGTTGGAACACGAGATTGTTCGCTACAACGTCGTAATCAAAAGCTGATTGAAGAAGCCCCAGCACCTTATTTAACAGATGAACAACGTGAACGTATTCACCAATCAGCTAAAGATATTTGTGTTAAAGCGGGCTATATAGGGGCAGGTACAGTTGAGTTTTTATTAAGTGCAAATGGCACTATCTCATTTCTGGAAGTAAACACTCGTCTACAAGTAGAGCATCCAGTGACAGAAGAAACGGCAGGCATTGATTTAGTTATCGAGCAGTTACGTATCGCTGAAGGGTTGCCACTCAGTATTGATAAAACCCCTGTCCCGCGCGGTCATTCTTTTGAATTTAGGATCAATGCAGAAGATCCGGCGAAAGGTTTTTTACCTACACCCGGTTTAATTACACATTTTTCTCAGCCTTCAGGTCCAGGTGTGCGAGTAGACAGTGGTGTTGCTGAAAATAATCAGGTTTCACGCCAATTCGATTCAATGATGGCCAAACTGATAGTGACAGGTGCAACACGTGAACAAGCCATTGCACGGGCTCGTCGGGCATTATCTGAATTTAAAATAGAAGGTGTGGCAAGTGTATTGCCTTTCCATTGTGAAATGATGGAACACCCCGATTTTACTGAAGATTTTAAGGTACATACTCGTTGGATTGAAACTGATTTTCAGGCAAAAAATAGCCATTTCCCACGTAGTACATCAGCAAAAAATGAAGAACTCGTTCGTACCTTTATTGAAATTGATGGTCGTCGTCATGAACTTGCTTTGCCAGCTCAATTATTATCACTCTCTGCGGTAATACCAACAGCAATGAATGCCAGTCATGAGAAAGAAGAGAATGAAAAAGCAGTTATTGCGCCAATTTCTGGTGTATTACATAGCTGGATCTTATCTGATGGTGACAACGTCAAAGAAGGTGATGTTATTGCTATTATGGAAGCGATGAAAATGGAAGTTCAGGTGGTCGCATCTTGTGACGGGGTATTACAGCAAAAAGCTAAAACAGGTGATTACTTTTCAGCAGAAACCGTTTTAGCTGAAATAAATTAAGCGTATTAAAGAATTAATATATTGATTAATAAGAATAATACCTGCCTTTAATATTCGCCCTTTAAGATGAGTAAATTTCGTATTAAAGGGCTTTTTTATAATAACTTTATTTATATATCTATTTGTTATATCTAATTCCTTTTGGTTATAAGTTATTTTGCCTATAATCTAGGCTCGCTAAATTATCAGCAAAAGGAAATAAGATGTTACTCGTCTCACAATTGCTTATCGGCGCTGCAATAGGGTTAGTTATTACAACGACCGGTGTTGGCGGAGGCGTTATTTTATTGCCTGTTCTTATTTATCTTTTTGGAATGAATGCATTAGCGGCTGTGGCAACGGCTAATTTGTTATCTATGCTAATGAAACTCTCGTCTTCTTATATTCATTTTCGGTTAGGTAATATTCCATTAAAACCCGCATTATTAATTTTGGCGATCATGTTTCCTGCAACTTTTTTAGCGAGTTATGGGGTGACGTGGTTGGGATCGCAACCTCAATATTACGATCGTGTTGAATCTGGTATTAATATTTTAATGATCGTTGCCATCGTGTTTTCATTGATTTTGTTTTTACAACGAATGATAAGAAGATCAACAGGTTCAGATCTTTTAATTTCTTTGCCACCACCTTCATCCGTTACTTTTTCTTCCTTATTTGTACCAGGAATGAGTGCTGGGCTTGTGCTTGGAGCGACGGGAGTTGGAGGGGGATTAGTGGTATTGCCTGTATTAATGCGTTTTGCACAAATGGGGATTAAAGAGGCAATTGGGACCTCTATTTTTATTACTACGATCCTTTCGGGTGGCTCAGCGATTGCTTATAGTGCTGGTGGTTATACCGATGTTCACACGGCACTTATTCTTTGCTTAGGATCATTATTCTCTATTCCATTAGCACGCTATTTACTTGTCTATTTATCAGAGCGTTTTTTCCAATATTTAACACTGTCGTTTATTCTGATCAGCATCATTATGATGAGTTGGAAGTTAATAAATTAACTTAATGTAATATCGAGTGAGTCAATCTTTCTCTTATTCTCTTTAGTTAGACTAAACTTATTCTATCATCATTAGATTAACGACTAAGAGTAAGTAAAAACGAGATGAACATTAAAATAGGTGATGAATTTTTAGTTTATATGGCGCTAGGTGAAGAAAGCTATATGAAAGAGTATTATCGTGTTGTTGAATTAGATACTCAACTTTCTCAAGTAACAGGTAAGTTACTCAAAAGAACAACGGCTGATGATAAAAATATTGGTTTGGGTCGTTGTGAGTTAGAAGGCGGTATTGAGCAATTTGCATTAGAAGATATCTACCCCGTTAAAAAGTGATCTTAATTGCAGATCACTCTTCTTAATTCATTTGTCGTTTAGGCTACAGGCGCATTTTCAGGTAATGCAGATGCTGGTAAACCAAATACTTTGTCAAATACCCAGTTATAAACGAAAGTATAACAAGGGATAATAATTATCAGCACAAAATCCATCACTAACGCTTGCCATAACGAAACATTAAGCCACCATGCAATTAATGGGATTAAATAGAGTACTAGTGTTAGCTGAAATCCAATTGCATGTACAATACGGCGCCTAAAAGTTCGAATTCTTGAAATCTGCCTACTTTCCCAAAATTCAAACATACAGTTATAAATAAAATTCCAACTCACCGCGATTGTTGTTATCACAAGCGCTAATGGGCCAGTTACTGCTGTTGAGCTATCAGCCAAAAGAGCAAGTCCAACGGATGAAATAACCCAGCCAAAAATCTCATAAGCTGTCACGTAGACAATTTTTCGTTTAATACCTTGCATTGTGCTCTCTTTTTTCTGTGGATCCGTGTTGTTAAGCATCGTAAGATAAATCAGCAAGAATGACATAAAAAGTCAACTAGTATCAATTTAACTGAAACATCAGGAGTGAACATGCAGTTTTCAAGTGAACATATTGCGATATTTTTAGCCGTGATGGATAAGGGATCTTTCTCTGCAGCAGCACGTTCATTAAAACGTGTTCCTTCTGCAGTTAGTATGGCGATTGCCAATATGGAAGCTGAATTAGGCTATGCTCTTTTTGAGCGCTCATCACGAGAGCCTCAACCAACCGAAAAAGCCAAAGCACTTGAACCTCATGCCAGAATGATCGCAGAGCAATTAAAATTATTACAAGTGCATGCACAAGAGCTTTCCATGGATCTCGAAAGTGTTTTAAATATTGGTGTTGCAGCTGATATTAATCCTGATTATTTATTACCTGCGTTATCTGAATTAACCCAACGTTATCCATTACTTAATGTGAATGTGATAACCGCAGCACAAGACGACATTATTGAAATGTTGCATTCACATAAAATTCAATTGAGCCTCGTTTATGGGGGCTTGTATGTGAATGGTGATGAGCAATTTCAATATCTTGGCTCAGAGTCATTAGTGGCAACAATCTCAGCAAGTCATATTGCATTAGCACACCCAGCAGGCGTATTTATTGAGGATTTAGTGAATGTTCGCCAAATTATGATCGCTAGTCACACCAAAGAGTTGAGAGATGAACGCTCATTAGTGGCTACAAATTATTGGCAAACGGATAGTTTTCAAATGGCATTAGGTATGGTTGAAGCGGGAATGGGATGGGGTAATTTACCGTATTCGCTGATTTATACTCAATTACAAAAAGGAAAATTAAAACAGCTGCAGTTTAAGAATACGAAAAATGAGTTACGATTGCCTATTCATGCCATGTGGCTAAAAGGGGAGTCGTTACAAAAAGGGGCAAAAGAATTAGTTGAGCTGATGAGTTCTCATCAGCCCATTGTACCTAATTTTGATTAATCGATACGTTGTTGATGAACCCAAACGGCAACTTCAACACGAGATTTTAGCTTCATCTTTTTTAGTAAGTGTTTAACGTGCACTTTGACCGTACTTTCTGTGATATCAAGTTTACGTGCGATCATTTTATTGGATAGCCCTTGCGCTATTAATTTTAAAATATCACGTTCACGCGGGGTGAGTTGTTCAATATCACGCTCACCTTCAGAACGATCTTCACGTAATGATTCTGCTAAAATCGGCGTTAATGCAGGACTGACAACCATTTTTCCGGCAGCCGCCTGTTTAAGTGCTGCAAGCAATTCTTCAGGCTCCATATCTTTTAAAAGATAGCCATCTGCACCACGTTTTAACGCTGTGACTAAATCATCACTATAATTTGATACGCTGAAAACAACGATCCGACCTGATAACGACTTTAGTCGAAGTTGATCAAGTGTTTCAAAACCATTCATTCCTGGCATATTCAGATCCAGCAAAATTAAATCTGGATCTAATTCTTCTGCGAGTTTCACGCCTTGAATACCATCACCCGCTTCCCCAACGACAGTGAGTGTTGTATCAAGACTTAAGAGTTGTTTTACACCATTGCGTAGCATTGGGTGGTCATCAATGAGTAAAATTGTCGCTTTTTCTGTGGGTGATCCCATGTTATTCATTACGACTTGCTCCATGTTAGACAGGGTCTTTATGAGTAGTGATTAATGGAAATTTAACAAGCACTTGAGTACCGCCCTGTTCACGTACTTTGATAGTATAAGAGCCATTTAAGCTATTTGCGCGTTCACGCATAATAATAAGGCCATAGTGATTTAATTTTTCAGGGTTAGGACTAATTCCTTCACCATTATCGTTAATTTTTAATTCAATAATGCCATTATCGAGAGATAAAGAGACTTCAGCCCAGTTGGCATTGGCATGCTGTAATATATTATTCAATGCTTCACGTACAATTTGAACCACATGAATACTCTGATGTGAATTCACGCATTTTGCAGGTAATTGATAGTCAAAATTAATAGTAAATCCAAGGCGCTGATTAAATTCGGTCAGTGTACTTTCTAACGCAGCTAGTAATCCCGGCTCTGTGAGTTTTAAGCGAAACGTGGTTAACAGTTCTCTTAGTTGACGATAAGCCACATTAAGCTCTTCTCGCATCTCTTTAAGGAGTTTTTGGCTGTTATCCGGTAAGGTTTCTGACTGCATTTGCAAATAGCTAACTTGCATTTTTAAACAAGAAAGCGATTGAGCAATCGAGTCATGTAATTCACGAGCAATTGCCGAACGCTCATCCATGAGTAAAAGCTGTTGCTGCTGTTCGTTTTGCTGTTCCATCGCAAGCATTGCTGAGATCTGTTTTGTTAGTAATAACATTAAATTATTCTGTTCGTCAGTTAAAACTGTATTTTCAGGTAACTGCATAACAAATAATCCATAACGATGGATTTGATCAGCTAATTCCCAATGTAATAACCCACTATTTAATGAAGTCGTTGTTGACGTATTATCTTCACAACGTTCGCATTGCTTATCTGGGCAGTGATGTGGACGTGATTGAGGTTCTAAACTGATTTCATTAAACAGTGTGTGATGATTATCTTCATATAAACGTATCTGCAAATAAGCATCAGGAATGATTTGTTGAAGTTCAAATAGTATCTGTCTTAATCGAGCGCAAAGAGGGGCAGGAGAGTGTAATTGCTGGCTTGAATGATAAAGGTAAGAGAGCACTTTATTTTTCTGTTGTAAGTCGTGCGTTTTTTCGACCACTCTTTTTTCTAATTCACTATACAGCGTAGAAAGCTCTTCTGACATGGTATTGAGTGCGATACCCAATGTGGCAATTTCATCATGGTGTGCGCGCTGATGAAAACGTGCTGAAAAATTACCATGACCAATTGAATGAGCCATCGCCATTAATTGTTGCCAAGGATGTAATAAACGACGGCGAAAATGCCAAACAGAACCAAACAGTAATAACAGAGTGAGTGCAGTAAAAATAAGCTGAGTATAAGCCACCATCCTGATTTTTTGCTCTGTTAGCTGGTCGATACTTAACACTAATTTATCGAGTTGAGAAACAAAAAAGATAACTTCTTCTTTTGCATCATCACGTTGTTTTGCATAGAGCAATGTTGGTTTTAAGGTATCTTTCCAGTAAGTATTTAATTGAGCATATTGTGATTGTAGCGATTCATTGCTTAGCACTTGAAGTAATTCATCACTGTCTAAATCGGTTTCTAATTCATGAAGGTAATAACGATGCTGTTCATCTAGAGGTAAAGCAGATAGCAAACGATAGCTTTGCATTCGCAACGATCCAGATTTATTAATCGCATGAGCGTTACCTTGCACACTCAAAATAATATGGTTAGAAATTGCCATTCCTACCACACCCAATAGCGTGAAAAGTAACATTAATATCGCTATCTGATTAATAATTGAAAAACGGTAGTGCCATTGGATTTTATGTGTACTCATCGTTATTTTTCCAAGTTTATTCTGGCGCTATATTGCCTTAAAAAGACA
Organism: Proteus penneri; assembly: GCF_003144535.1. Taxonomy (GTDB): domain Bacteria; phylum Pseudomonadota; class Gammaproteobacteria; order Enterobacterales; family Enterobacteriaceae; genus Proteus; species Proteus penneri. The sequence goes on from NZ_PHFJ01000016.1 coordinate 13,208, forward strand.
CCCAATGTCATATACTACTAAAGTATTACTCCTAAATATCCAATAGAGATAATTTCACTTCTAAATTATGATGCTTTTAATCTAACTAATTAATTTAAAATAAAAAATTAAGTATTATGTTATTAATACTTAGGTGTAAATAGTGATTTTAGTTCAAAAATCAAACAAATGTTTGCTTGATGCAGATCATGACTAATTAACAATTCTAATCGTACAAAGATGCCAATCTAACCGTTAATCGAGGTTGTTATGGCACTCACTCAACACCCAGAAAAAATGAAAAAAGGGGTGATCAAAGATTGGCATCCTGAAGATAAAGCTTTTTGGGAAAAGACTGGTCAAAAGATCGCTTCACGTAATTTATGGATTTCTGTTCCTTGTTTACTTTTATCATTCTGCGTATGGATGCTTTTTAGTGCTGTTGCAGTAAATTTGAACAAAGTAGGTTTTAACTTTACCACAGATCAGCTATTTATGCTGACGGCACTGCCTTCAGTCTCAGGTGCTATTCTGCGCGTTCCTTATTCCTTTGTTATTCCTATTTTTGGTGGCCGTCGCTGGACGGCAATCAGTACCGTATTTCTGATAATTCCTTGTCTCTGGCTAGGCGTCGCCGTGCAGGACGCCACAACGTCTTACTCAACTTTTATTATAATTTCGCTGTTATGTGGTTTTGCTGGAGCAAACTTTGCATCCAGTATGGCAAACATCAGCTTTTTCTTCCCTAAAGCACGTCAAGGTGGGGCATTAGGATTAAATGGCGGATTAGGTAATCTCGGTGTGAGTGTTATGCAACTCGTCGCCCCTTTAGTGGTTGGCGTTGGTGTTTTTGCTCTATTTAGTGGCCCTGGTGTCGTTCAGCCTGATGGTTCACGTTTATGGCTAGAAAATGCTGCGTGGATTTGGGTTCCTTTCTTGTTGATCCTGACATTTGCAGCTTGGTTTGGTATGAACGACCTTGCGGCTAACAAAGCTTCTTTAAGTCAGCAATTACCTGTTTTAAAACGTGGTCACCTCTGGTTATTAAGTATTTTATACCTGTGTTCTTTTGGCTCATTTATTGGTTTTTCAGCGGGTTTTGCGATGTTATCGAAAACCCAATTTCCCGATATCGTTATTTTGCATTATGCCTTCTTCGGACCTTTATTAGGTGCCTTAGCTCGCCCTGTGGGTGGCGCTTTGTCGGATAAATTTGGAGGCATTCGAGTCACGCTGATTAACTTTATCATTATGGCAATTTTCTCTGCTCTACTCTTCTTAACACTACCTGAAAACGGTGCTGGTGGCTCATTTATCGCGTTCTATGGCGTATTTATGGTGCTGTTTTTAACCGCAGGTTTAGGTAGCGGTTCTACATTCCAAATGATTGCTGTGGTGTTTAGAAAAATCACCGTTGACCGCATGAAAGCACAAGGTGCTTCTGATGAAGCAGTGCAAAAAGAAGCAGTAACAGAAAGTGCAGCTGCGCTTGGTTTTATCTCAGCCATTGGTGCAATTGGTGGCTTCTTTATTCCTAAAGCCTTTGGCACATCGCTTGCAATGACTGGCTCACCTGCCGGTGCCATGAAAATCTTTGTTCTATTTTATATCGCCTGCGTCTTGATCACTTGGTTGGTCTATGGACGTAAACACAATAAACAATAATGACGAATTATACGCAATGTGAGAGCGCTCACGCGCATTGGGAGAGTATCTGATGAGTAAGTTTCTCGATAGATTCCGCTATTTTAAACAGCTTGGCGATACCTTTTCAAAGGATCATGGCCAAGAATTAAATGTTAATCGTGACTGGGAAGATGGTTATCGTAGTCGCTGGCAACATGACAAAATTGTCCGTTCCACTCATGGTGTTAACTGTACAGGCTCTTGTAGCTGGAAAATTTATGTCAAAAATGGGTTAGTCACATGGGAAACCCAACAAACGGACTATCCGCGTACACGTCCTGATTTACCCGATCATGAGCCTCGTGGTTGTCCTCGTGGTGCAAGCTATTCATGGTATTTATATAGTGCGAACCGCGTTAAATACCCAATGGTACGTAAACGCCTAATTAAATTATGGCGTGAAGCGAAAGCACAACACAGTGATCCTGTCGATGCTTGGGCTTCTATTATTAGCTCGCCAGAAAAAACCAAAAGCTATAAACAAGCTCGTGGTCGTGGTGGTTTTGTTCGTTCTTCATGGTCTGAAGTGAATGAAATTATTGCTGCTTCTAACGTATTTACAGCTAAAGAATATGGTCCTGATCGTATTATCGGTTTCTCACCAATTCCAGCAATGTCGATGGTGTCATACGCTGCGGGTGCGCGCTATTTATCTCTTATTGGCGGGGCATGTTTAAGTTTTTACGATTGGTATTGCGACTTACCACCAGCATCACCCATGACATGGGGTGAGCAAACAGACGTTCCTGAATCGGCGGACTGGTATAACTCTTCTTACCTGATTGCATGGGGCTCTAACGTACCGCAAACACGTACTCCAGATGCCCACTTCTTTACCGAAGTGCGCTACAAAGGGACTAAAACTGTTGCGGTTACACCTGATTATGCTGAAATTGCTAAACTGTGTGACCAATGGTTAAATCCAAAACAAGGTACTGATAGCGCAATGGCAATGGCGATGGGACACGTTATTCTTAACGAATTCCACGTTAAACGCCAAACTGAATACTTTAGTAACTATGTGCGCACTTACACTGACATGCCAATGTTAGTGATGTTAGATAAACATGATTCTGGCAATTTAGTTGCGGGTCGTATGTTACGAGCTTCTGATTTAGTGAACAATCTCGATCAGGAGAAAAACCCAGAGTGGAAAACCATTGCTATTGATGAGAAAACACAGCAATTGGTTGCCCCTCAAGGTTCGATGGGCTTTCGTTGGGAAGGCGCAGCTAAATGGAATCTTGAGCCTAAAGACGGTAAGAGTGGTGAAGAAGTCACTTTACAATTAGGGCTTTTAGAGAACCACGATGATGTTGTAGATGTGGCATTTCCTTACTTTGGTGGCATCAAGAGTGAATACTTTGAAGGTGTTGCTCTTGATGATGTTCTCGTTCATAAACTGCCTGCTAAGCGTATTACACTTGCGAATGGTGAAGAAAAATACGTTACAACCGTCTATGACTTGCTATTAGCAAACTACGGTATTGAGCGTGGCTTAAATGATGAAAACTGCGCATCAAATTACGATGAAATCAAAGCATATTCACCTGCATGGGCAGAGAAAGTGACGGGGGTAAGCCGTCAAAATATCACCCGTATTGCACGTGAATTTGCAGATAATGCAGAAAAAACACATGGTCGTTCTATGGTGATTGTGGGGGCAGGTATTAACCACTGGTATCACATGGATATGACCTATCGTGGCATTATTAATATGCTGATTTTCTGTGGTTGTATTGGTCAAAGTGGTGGTGGCTGGGCACATTATGTTGGACAAGAAAAATTGCGTCCACAAACCGGTTGGTTGCCGTTAGCCTTTGGTCTTGACTGGCAGCGCCCACCTCGTCATATGAATAGCACGTCATTTTTCTATAATCACTCAAGTCAGTGGCGTTATGAAACCGTATCACCGACAGAGTTATTATCACCATTGGCGGATAAATCACGCTTTAGTGGTAGTTTGGTCGATATGAACGTGCGTTCAGAACGTATGGGATGGTTACCATCGGCACCTCAATTAAACTTAAACCCGCTGTCTATTGCGAAAAAAGCCCAAGAGGCAGGCGTTAGTGCCACTGATTACACCGTTAATGCATTGAAATCAGGTGAAATCCGTTTTGCTTCAGAGCAACCTGATAATCCACAAAACTTCCCACGTAATTTATTTATCTGGCGCTCTAACTTATTAGGTTCAGCGGGTAAAGGACATGAGTATTTACTGAAATACTTGCTGGGAACCGAAAACGGATTACAAGGTAAAGATTTAGGCGAGCAAGGCCAAGTTAAGCCACAAGAAGTGGAATGGCAAGATAAAGGCGGTGAAGGTAAAGTTGATTTAGTGGTAACTTTAGACTTCCGTATGTCAAGTACCTGTCTTTTCTCAGATATCGTTTTACCAACCGCAACATGGTATGAAAAAGACGATATGAATACTTCGGATATGCATCCGTTTATTCACCCATTAACGGCAGCTGTTGATCCTGCTTGGGAGTCTAAAACAGACTGGGAAATCTATAAAGGTATCGCTAAAACCTTCTCTAAATTGTGCGTGGGTCATTTAGGGGTTGAAACCGATTTAGTGACATTACCTATTCAGCATGACTCTGCCGCTGAAATGGCACAGCCTTTCGATGTGAAAGATTGGAAAAAAGGCGAATGTGACCTTATTCCGGGTAAAACCGCACCACATCTTATTCCTGTTGAGCGTGATTATCCAAATACTTATGCTCGCTTTACCTCACTTGGCCCGCTGATGGATAAATTGGGTAATGGCGGTAAAGGGATCAGTTGGAATACACAAACAGAAGTCGATTTCCTGAAAAAACTCAATCGTGTCCGTCATGACGGTGTGGCAAAAGGGCGTCCAGCGATTGAAACAGCAATTGATGCAGCCGAAGTTATCCTCTCTTTAGCCCCTGAAACTAACGGTCAAGTAGCGGTAAAAGCGTGGGATGCATTAAGTAAAGTGACAGGACGCGATCACACTCACTTAGCCAAAGTGAAAGAAGACGAGAAAATTCGTTTCCGCGATATCGTTGCTCAGCCTCGTAAGATTATCTCAAGCCCAACATGGTCTGGCCTTGAAGATGAACATGTCTCTTATAACGCCTGTTATACCAACGTTCACGAGATGATCCCTTGGCGTACTTTAAGTGGTCGTCAGCAGTTGTATCAAGATCACGAGTGGATGCGTGCTTACGGTGAAAGCTTAGTGGTTTACCGTCCACCTATTGATACTAAAGCGATTGATGCGGTTAAAGGTAAAAAACCAAATGGTTTTCCTGAGAAAGCATTGAACTTCCTGACTCCTCACCAAAAATGGGGAATTCACTCAACCTATAGCGATAACTTATTGATGTTAACGCTCGGTCGTGGTGGACCTGTGGTTTGGCTGAGTGAAGATGATGCCAAAGAGATGGGAATTAGCGATAACGATTGGGTTGAAGCATACAACAGTAATGGCGCGCTAACTGCGAGAGCGATTGTTAGCCAACGTATTCCTGATGGCATGATTTATATGTATCACGCACAAGAGCGTCAAATAAACCTACCAGGATCAGAAATGACAGGCATGCGTGGTGGTATTCACAACTCTGTGACGCGTGTTTGCCCTAAACCAACCCATATGATTGGTGGATACGCTCAGTTAGCTTATAGCTTTAACTACTACGGCACTGTTGGCTCTAACCGTGATGAGTTTGTTGTGGTGCGTAAAATGAAACAGATTGATTGGCTTGATGGTGAAGGTGATGCTTATCAACAGACCCTGAATGGACAGGAGAAGGCATAATGAAAATTCGTTCACAAGTCGGTATGGTACTCAACCTCGACAAATGTATCGGTTGCCATACCTGTTCAGTAACCTGTAAAAATGTTTGGACCAGTCGCGAAGGTGTTGAATACGCTTGGTTCAATAACGTTGAAACAAAACCAGGCACAGGGTATCCACAAAATTGGGAAGACCAAGAAAAGTGGAAAGGTGGATGGATAAAAAATATCAAAGGTAAATTAGTACCAAGAATGGGCAACCGTGTTGGTCTATTATCTAAAATTTTTGCCAATCCCGATGTCCCAGCATTGGATGATTACTATGAGCCGTTTGATTATGACTATGAGCATTTAAAAAATGCACCAGAAGGCTCATTACCGACAGCACGTCCTCGTTCGTTGATCACAGGTCAGCGCATGACCAAGATCGAAAAAGGTCCAAACTGGGAAGACGATTTAGGCGGTGAATTTAGTAAACGTGCTGCGGACAAAAACTTCGCTAATATGCAAAAAGAGATGTATGGGCAGTTTGAAAATACATTCATGATGTATTTGCCACGTTTATGTGAACACTGCTTAAATCCAGCTTGTGTTGCGACATGCCCAAGTGGTGCAATTTATAAACGTGCTGAAGATGGCATTGTGCTTATCGACCAAGATAAGTGTCGTGGATGGCGCATGTGTTTAACGGGGTGCCCATACAAAAAAATCTATTTCAACTGGAAAAGTGGTAAGTCAGAAAAATGTATTTTCTGTTATCCACGTATTGAAGCGGGTCAGCCAACACTGTGTTCAGAAACTTGTGTAGGGCGTATTCGTTATCTGGGGGTAATGCTGTATGACGCAGATAAAATCTCACAAGCTGCCAGTGCAGATAATGAAAAAGATTTATACCAAAGCCAGTTAGATATCTTCTTAGATCCCTTCGATCCTGAAGTGATTGCAGCTGCAGAAGAGCAGGGTATTCCGTTAAGTGTAATTGATGCCGCACAGCGTTCGCCTGTGTACAAAATGGCAGTAGATTGGAAGCTGGCATTACCACTGCACCCAGAATATCGCACTTTACCAATGGTTTGGTATGTACCACCTTTGTCACCGATTCAATCTGCTGCTGATGCAGGTGTGTTACCACATACAGGCGTTCTGCCCGATGTAGAAAGCTTACGTATTCCCGTTCAGTATTTAGCAAACTTACTGACAGCTGGTGATACGGCACCAGTGTTATTAGCATTAAAACGTATGCTAGCGATGCGTCATTACAAACGTGCTGAAACAGTAGAAGGAAAAACGGATTTAAGTGCGTTAGAGCAAGTCGGTTTGACTGAAGCGCAAGCACAAGAGATGTATCGTTATCTTGCTATTGCCAATTATGAAGATCGCTTTGTTATTCCATCAAGTCATCGAGAACTTGCGAGAGAAGCTTTCCCAGAACGTAATGGTTGTGGTTTTAGCTTTGGTGATGGTTGCCATGGTAGTGATAGTAAATTTAATTTGTTTAATAGTCATCGGATTGATGCGATTGATATCACTTCAAGAACACCACAGGATGAACGTCGTTCAGAGGAGAAAATATGATGATCTCTCTGAAAGTTATTTCTCATCTTTTAGATTATCCCACACAAGAATTATGGGATAACCGTGGCGAGCTTATTGACGCATTACAGGAGGCCGATGAGCTTCCTGTGACTCAAGTTGCGAAATTAATGGCGTTTATTCACGCCTTAACGCAACAAGAGTTGTTAGATGCACAAGCCAATTACAGCGAGCTTTTTGATCGAGGTAGAGCGAGATCACTATTGTTATTTGAACATGTTCATGGTGAGTCTCGCGATCGTGGTCAGGCAATGGTTGATCTGTTAAATCAATATCAACAAGCGGGGATCACATTAAGCAGCCGTGAACTCCCTGACTATTTGCCGACTTACCTTGAGTATTTAACACTTTTACCTGCCACCGAGTGTATTGAAGGGCTAAACAACATTGCGCCTATTTTGGCTCTGCTAGGTGAGCGTTTAAAACAACGAGGCAGTGATTATCACGCTCTCTTTGATGTGTTGCTTTGTCTTTCACAAAGTGAGTTAGACGCTTCACAACTTGCGGCTCAAGTAGCAAAAGAGCCTTTAGATGATACACCTGCCGCGTTAGATGCGGTGTGGGAAGAAGAACAAGTGACGTTTCTTGGAGAAGGTACGCAATGTGGTGGTAACAAAATCAGCCAACATCAGCGTCGTTTTGCACAAGAGACGGCAGTTCAATATCTCAACGTGGGAAATTCGTTGGATACGGGAGTACAAAAATGAATTACATCAATACGTTATTTTTTGATATCTATCCCTATATTGCTGGTGCCGTTTTTATTATCGGTAGTTGGTTACGCTATGATTATGGTCAATACACTTGGCGTGCAGGCTCTAGCCAGATGCTAGACAAGAAAAATATGCGATTGGCTTCTAACTTATTCCACATTGGGATCATTGGTATTTTTGCTGGTCATTTTCTGGGGATGTTAACGCCACATTGGATGTATGAATCTTTTCTGCCAATTGAATATAAGCAAATTATGGCGATGGTGGGTGGCGGTACTTGTGGTGTATTAATGTTGGTTGGGGGCGTGATGTTATTAAAACGCCGTTTAACCAACCCACGGGTAAGAGCCACATCTTCATTTGGTGACATCATGATCTTAACGCTTCTGGTTATTCAAGTTGCGTTAGGTCTGCTGACTATTCCATTCTCGGCCCAACATATGGATGGTAGCGAAATGATGAAGCTGGTGGCTTGGGCGCAATCTATCGTGACCTTCCACGGCGGTGCTTCGGCTCATCTTGAAGGTGTCGCATTCGTATTTAAATTGCACATTTTTTTAGGCATGACGATTTTCTTATTGTTCCCATTCTGTCGATTAGTTCATATTTGGAGCGTACCCGTTGAGTACTTAACGCGTCGCTATCAAATTGTGCGTAATCGTCATTAATGAATACCCATCTCCTGATAGTAAGTTTGAGACCTTTTAATTGCGCTTATCTCACCCCCGCCCGCGGGGGTTTTTTTATCTTTTTTTCCAGATCTAAAACATCAACAAAAATTTTGAATGGTTAAAGCAATAATCTTTAGATTCATTTAAGAATGGTTGCACTTATAATTATTTTCAACGAAACGAATAAATTTATATAAACAAATAAACAGTTAATTAAATATCGTGATATTTAATTATATTTAAAGTTTACAATCGATTATTTATTATTAATAAATACATTAAGATGTAATTTTAAAAGGATCTGAGTATTGTCATATAAATTTGGTGCTATGATTTAATTGAGTCTTACCTCTATTATACTATCGGAGATTATTATGAGCTTTAAATATCATCGTATTGATAAAGATAATGCCGCTGTTCTGTTGGTAGACCATCAAGCAGGATTACTCTCTTTAGTCAGAGATATCGAGCCAGATAAATTCAATAATAATGTATTAGCGCTAGCCAATGCCGCTAAATACTTTAATTTACCTACCATTTTAACCACCTCATTTGAAGATGGCCCTAATGGCCCTCTAATGCCTCAACTTGTTGAAATGTTCCCAGATGCCCCTTATATCGCCCGCCCTGGACAAATTAATGCATGGGATAATGAAGACTTTGTCAAAGCAGTTAAAGCGACAGGCAAAAAACAACTGATTATTGCAGGTGTTGTGACTGAGGTTTGTGTCGCATTCCCTGCATTATCAGCACTTGAAGAAGGTTTTGAAGTGTTTGTTGTAACCGATGCTTCAGGGACTTTCAATGCTATTGCTCGTGACTCTGCGTGGGATAGAATGTCAAAAGCAGGGGCGCAATTAATTAACTGGTTTGGTTTAGCTTGTGAGTTACACCGTGATTGGCGTAATGATGTTGAAGGATTAGGCACACTGTTTGCTAACCATATTCCAGACTATCGTAATCTTATGACAAGCTATAATACTTTAACAAAAAAGTAAGCGGTTAATTTAAGTTTTATCCAAAAATAGGGCTTATATTATTTTTTGAAAAATATAATTTAATTAAAATTTAAATTTATTAAATTATAGATATAAGCCCTTAATTAACAACCGGATCGAAAATGAAAAGCAAAATATTAAAAACAACCGCTATTGCGATGGCATTAAGTGTGGGTGTTGCACAAGCGGCTGAATATAAAGCAAGTACTGCTGAAGGCCCAATAAAAATAGTCAACCTAAAAGCCATGGAAGCACAAGTTCAAGCTAATATGGAAAAAGGCGCTTTTGGTTATATTCGAGGTGGTGCAGAAGACGAAAATAATTTACGTTCAAATACGACTGCATTTGATAAAAAATATATTATGCCTCGGTCATTACAAGGCATCGAATTTTCTGACTTAAATTTAAAAACAGAATTTTTAGGTATTAAATTAGATACGCCTATCATTCAGGCACCGATGGCAGCTCAAGGGCTTGCTCATCAACAAGGCGAAGTCGCCACAGCAAAAGGTATGGCAAAAGCAGGTTCTATTTTTTCATTAAGTACTTATGGTAATAAAACCATTAAAGAAGTGGCAGATGCTCAACCGGGTTATCCTTTCTTCTTTCAATTGTATATGAGTAAAAATGATGCCTTTAACGAGTATATTTTATCTCAAGCAAAACAGTATGGCGCTAAAGGTATTATTATGACTATCGACTCTTCGGTTGGTGGTTATCGTGAAGATGACGTGAAAAATAATTTCCAATTCCCATTAGGCTTTGCCAACTTAGAAGCATTCGCAAAAATTAGCGATGATAAATCTAAGACAGGTAAAGGTGCGGGTATTAGCGAAATTTATGCACAAGCTAAACAAGCCTTCACACCAGCAGATATTCAATATGTGAAGAAAATGTCTGGTTTACCAGTGATTGTAAAAGGTATCGAATCACCTGAAGATGCAGATACTGCCATTAAAGCTGGCGCAGATGCGATTTGGGTGTCTAACCATGGTGGTCGTCAATTAGATAGTGCTCCAGCAACCATTGATGTATTACCTGCGATTGCTAAAGTGGTGAATAAACGTGTACCTATTGTTTTCGATAGTGGCGTACGTCGTGGCTCTCATGTTTTTAAAGCATTAGCGAGTGGTGCAGATGTTGTGGCTGTTGGTCGCCCGATCCTTTATGGATTAAATTTAGGGGGAGCTGAAGGTGTAAATTCAGTTATCCAACATTTAAATAAAGAATTAAAAATTAATATGATGTTAGGTGGCGCAAAAACAGTAAAAGATATTCAGGCAACACATCTTTATACTGATGCTAGCTTTAATCAATAATTAGCTTATTTATTAAGTTAAGAAGAATAAAAACCCCACGCTTAAGTTGAGTGTGGGGTTTTGTCTAATGGCTCATTAAAGATTTATTTTTCAGTTGATGGTGTCTCACCAAAACAGAGATTATTTTGATTATTAATGCCACCATCGGGAGATGAATAACCTAAACAACCCAACATTGAATCAAAAATATTGTGATGATAGAACGTGCGCTCCGCAACTTGATTGCGTTTTAGGTTATCAAATAACTGCTTGTTTTCAGGCTCTGCTAAATAGCTATCCGACATCCAAACTAAGAAAGGCACTTTAAATTGTTCTGGTGGTGCGATTTCTTTTGGTGTGCCGTGTAAGCCACCTTTTTCTGAAATAGACTCACCGTGATCGGAGGTATAAAACACAATGGCTTTTTTATCGCGTAATGTGTCGAGTATGCCATCAATAAAATGATCGGTATAAAGAATAGAGTTGTCATAAGCATTCACTAATTGCTCTTTAGTACACTCATCATCCACATTTAAACATTCAGGTTGATATTTTTTGAATGATTCTGGGTAACGTTGAGAATACATGAAGTGAGAGCCTTTAGTGTGTAAAATCACTAAATGATTTCCTTTTGGACGCTGAGAAACCGCATTCGCCGTTTCAGCAATTAATAAAGTATCATCAAGCTCTTTACCAAAGTTGCTGTTTTTGGCGGTCATCATCTCTTTCATCGCATAATTATCTAAATCAAGCTTATTGTAAAACCACAATTCACTTTGCATTGAAAAGAGTTCTGATGTCATACCTAGCTGTTTCAGAACTGAGAAAATATTGTTCTCTTTTAATGTTCGCTGATCGTTACTTTCTGTTCCGTTTTCTCGCACAAACATACATTTTAATGAAAGCTTGGTTGCGGTATCACAAGAAATACCTTTAAAGGCGACAAGATTTTTTTCTTGGCTTAATAGAGGATTGGTTTGACGCTCATATCCTAATAATCCCATATGATCCCATCTTGCTGTTTCACCAATAATAAAGACAACATACACATCCTCATTAGCCTTTGATGGTTGGTATGTGAAATGATCAGCGGGATCAAAAATATTTTGGTTATTAAACGTATCGTCATACTGCGTTATTGCATATTGGAATAATGGAATGATCCAGTTTGTGGGCAAGTATGCATAACTTAAGCCCCCACTGTAGCTTGGTAAATCTAAGTTATTTTTGATTTCGTAGGCTTTCTGTTTTGAATCTAAGGTCTTTAGATGAGCAAATACAGCGACGGCAATCACAAGCATTTTAGCTGTGTTTTTTATCCAGATTTTTTTCTTCTGCTCTGTAGTGAGATTTTTTTCTGGTTTTTTACATAGCCAAATAAGTGCTAATGGTAAAATAGATAAGCCAACAATCCAAATAATGACATTAGGACTAACCAGCTCTTTAGATAAATCGGTATCTGTAGTGAGTGTTGAAATGATAATACCGTAACCAATGACAACATCGTAAAACGAAATATAGTAGCTAGCACAAACGCTGACGATAAGAATAAAAGAAGCGACTATTTTAAAAAAAAGGGAACCAAAAAAGGAAAGAAAACGCAGTAAAAAGAAGGTAAAGGCAATATTAACGACAACTTCACCTAGAATATATAATGCATCAATGAGGGGGTTATTTGTATTCTGTGTGCCGTATCGGCCAATGTAAACGGAAATATTTAGAAAAAAACCAAGATAGATAGCTAAAAAAAGGACAATATTTTCTTTCGAAAACCTTAAAAACTTTAATTTTTGCATGTTCAGTTATTATCAATGTATAGGGTGTAGAGGTCTTTAAGACCACGAAGTTGTTTTCAGGTTCAGTATTATGTTCTTTTTTTTATTGAAGTTTAAAAATTTTTTATTTGAATTACATTAATATCAAAATTATTAGTTTTGAATAGTTCTAGTAAATAGGCGTATTGATAGCGATATTAGAAAGTTGTCATCATTATATATGGCAAGATCCGGATAGAGGCAGATAAGAACGTGTATTTGCACAATCGCTATTTTCGCTAAATAAAGAACGTTCCTTCGCTATAACGTCTTATGTATAACGTGTTTTTATAGGTATCTTAATCGACATAAATATCGTCATTAGTGTCGAACATCGCTTGCTAATTTAATCTTTATTATTTTCTTACTGATTTTTTGATTTTATTTTTCTTTATTTTTCATTGTATTGCAGAAATATAAAAAAGCGCGCTTCTTTGGCACACTCTCTGCATAGATAGAGGAGAGAATCGGGTAATAACCTGAAAGTTGATGAACACAGGAGCAATGTTGATGAAAAAAGTCATCACGGTCTGTCCGTATTGCGCCTCAGGATGCAAAATCTACCTGAAGGTGGAAAACGGTAAAATCATTGGCGCTGAAGGAGCCAATGGTTTAACAAACCAAGGTGAGCTGTGTCTGAAAGGGTATTATGGATGGGATTTTATCCATGATACTAAGATACTGACTCCACGTCTTAAAACACCAATGATCCGTCGTGAAAGAGGCGGAAAATTAGAAGCGGTTTCTTGGGAAGAAGCGATTGAGTTTGCAAGTAGCAAGCTTCTTGCTATCAAAGAGAAATACGGCGCTAAATCTATTATGACAACCGGTTCATCACGAGGCCCGGGTAACGAAGCTAACTTCGTTATGCAGAAATTTGCTCGTGCGGTTATCGGAAATAATAATATAGACTGCTGTGCTCGTGTCTGACACGGCCCTTCGGTTGCAGGTCTGCAGCGTTCGGTCGGTAATGGTGCTATGAGCAACTCAATCGTTGAGATTGAGGATACCAAATGTCTATTTGTCTTCGGCTATAACGCCGCAGACTCGCATCCTATTGTTGCTCGCCGTATTGTTAAGGCGAAAGAAAAGGGTGCCAAAATTATTGTATGTGACCCTCGTTACATCGAAACAGCACGCTTAGCTGATTTACATTTAGGCTTGAAAAATGGCTCTAACATTGCGTTATTAAATGCGATTGCGCATGTGATTATTGAGGAAGGATTACATGATAAATCCTTTATCGAAAATCATACTGAGCAATTTGAAGAATATTGTAAGTTAGTTGAAAGCTATACACCTGAATCAGTTGAAGAAATAACAGGCTTAAGTGCGCAAATTATTCGTGAAGCTGCGCGTATGTACGCAAAAGCAGAAACAGCAACAATTCTTTGGGGGATGGGTGTGACTCAATTCTACCAAGGTGTTGAAACTGTTCGTTCACTGACTAGTTTGGCGTTATTAACTGGTAACTTAGGTAAAAAATATGTCGGGGTTGGCCCTGTTCGTGGTCAAAATAACGTACAAGGTGCGTGTGATATGGGAGCATTACCTAACACACTACCAGGTTATCAATACGTTACTGACGAAAAAGCGCGTGAGAAATTTGCTAAATTCTGGGGCATTGAATCTATGCCTGATGAAGTAGGCTATGCGTTGAGTGAAGTTCCTCATAATATCGATCATGGCTTATTAAAAGCGCACTATATAATGGGTGAAGATCCACTGCAAACAGAGCCAGATTTAGCAACCATCCGTAGAACTTTTGAAAAGCTGGATCTACTGATAGTACAAGATATCTTTATGACCAAAACGGCGTCTATTGCTGACGTTATTTTCCCTGCAACATCATGGGGCGAGCATGAAGGTGTTTATACTGCAGCAGACCGTGGTTTCCAACGTTTCTATAAAGCGGTTGAACCTGTTGGTGATGTGAAAACAGACTGGCAAATTATCAGTCTGATGGCAACTGCAATGGGTTATCCAATGCATTACAACAATACCAAAGAAATTTGGGATGAGTTGCGTGAGTTATGCCCAATTTATTACGGTGCGACTTACGAAAAAATGGCGGACTTGGCTTATATTCAATGGCCTTGCCCAACAGAGGATAGCCCAGGTACACAATATCTGTACGAAGGCGGTAACTTTGATACCCCTAACGGTAAAGGTCAATTCTTTACTTGTGATTGGGCGCCACCCATTGACAAACTTTCTGATGAATTCCCAATGGTACTGGCAACAGTCCGTGAAGTTGGGCACTACTCTTGTCGTTCAATGACAGGTAACTGTAAAGCATTGGCGGCATTAGCTGATGAGCCGGGCTATGTTCAGTTAAACACTGAAGATGCCAAACAACTAGGAATTAAAGATCAAGAGCTAGTTTGGATACGCTCCCGTCAAGGTAAAGTGATTACGCGCGCTGCAGTCAGTGATAGACAGAATAAAGGCGCGGTATATATGACTTACCAGTGGTGGATTGGTGCTTGTAACGAACTCGTTGCAGAAAACTTAAGCCCAATTACTAAAACCCCTGAGTATAAGTATTGTGCAGTATGTGTTGAGCCAATCAAGGAGCAGGCTCAGGCAGAACACTATGTGAAAACGGAGTACAGCAATATTAAACGTCGTTTAAGAGAAGCCGCCGAGGGCTAATCTGACCTAATTAGTATTGTTTTTCTGCCTTAAGACCGAGTTTATTGACTTGATGTTAATAAACTCGGTTTTTTTATGGTTTTTTATTACTGTCGGCGTTTTTCCTCTTCTGCTTATCGTCAAAAAATCACTTAATTTTTGTTTGAATATTCACTATACGTTGGCTCGCAATAAAAAAGTGATATGTTACTTTTAATATAATCCTTTTCTAAATCAAGTGGATAAATTGCTTTTTAATTTATGCAATAATAATTTATGACTAAGCAACTGACTGATTTAAATAAAGCGTTAAGGGTAAATCAGGGTGTGCATTCATTGAGTCGAATTTATGTGATGGGTGAGCATCAACGGTGGGATAACGAGATAATAAAACCATAAAATCTTGGTAAGCCTGATTTTTATTATCATGAGTGAAAATAGGTGTACCGCTATGATTTAATTCATTATCTGCAATTAATAGAACATCAAGATATTGCGCATTATTGTGTTCATAAAGTACATTTTCAGGGTTAATTTTTTGCCAAGGTGTTCCTATAGCTTCTTGTGGTGAATGGACACGTAAAGCACCAGTATTATCTTTTACATTATGCTTATTCATCATAACAATCATGGTGTGGTCAACGCCATCCTTATGCACACCTTCAATTGAAAGTTCACTTAAAGAGTCTGGTTGAGCAATTAATCTTAAATGAAAAACAGTCGATATTGATTTTGGCGATTGTTGATCTGTTAAGTGACGAGGGGTAAATGTATTTCCTTGAATTAATAGCATTTTTAATTTTAACAAGGCTTGATAGGCCGTATTGCTCTGCCAGCGATCATCCAGCGCTCTAAAATGCCTTTGTGCACCACTGTCTTCACGAATAAATCCATCTTCTTCGGTGAGAACAAAAGGTTGATACTCTAGTCTGGAGATGGTTTCGATATCATTATCAAAAAGGTAGCGTCCTGTTCGAGTATGGCGAAATGAAAGAGTTGGATCTTGCGCCAAATAGTCGCCATATTCCATTAATGTATTAATATCTTTTTCTTTAGCACCTAATTGTTTTATTAAATCAATGACAATATTTTGGGGAATAAAAACATATTTATTATTTTTGTACTCTTTTTTTATTTCACTAATTTTATCTATAAGCAGGCTATTCATATATAATATGCTCCATTGATTGTTTATATTATTAATAATTAATTAGAGGATTATCTAATGAAATACGATCAATTAAATTATAGATAGAGACTAATAAGTTTCAAATAAATGAAATAAAAGAGTGTAATAAATTAATTACACTCTAATTAAATAAGTAATTATTTCAGAATTAAAGTATCTCTGGAATTGAAATACCTAAGCGTTGCATTCGTGATAATAACGTTGTTCTTTTTAATCCTAATTTTAAAGCGGCACCTCTAGCACCAGCAACTACACCGTTGGTTTCTCTTAACGCTTGAATGATCCTTTCTCTCTCCTCATCATCACTTTCTGGCGCATTAGTTTGCATACGCTTTTCAATAGATGAAGGTTGAGATAGCACCTGTTTTAAACGAGAGGGCTTATTAATGTGAAGCTCTTTTAACTGAAGATTTAATGTTGAACCTCGGGTTAAAATAACCGCACGCTCAATAATATTTTCAAGTTCACGGACATTACCCGGCCATGGATAAAGTGTTAATTGTTCCAATGCGTTAGCGGGAATACAATCTATTTTTCTATCCATTCTTCGCGCAATTTTTTGCGTAAAATGTTTTGCTAAAAGCGGAATATCTTCAGGTCGCTCTCTTAATGGCGGAATAATAATAGGAAAAACATTAAGACGATAATAAAGATCTTCTCTAAACTCACCTTCATCAGTTAATTCATGAAGATCTTTATTCGTGGCTGCAATCAGCCTAACATCAACAGGAATAACTTTATTACCACCCAGTCTTTCTATTTCTCGCTCTTGAAGAACACGCAGCAGTTTGGGTTGTAATTCAATGGGCATATCACCAATTTCATCTAGAAATAGTGTACTTTTATCCGCCATTTCAAATCGGCCAATATGTGTATTCGTTGCACCAGTGAATGCACCTTTATCGTGACCAAAGAGATCGCTTTCTAAAAGGCCAGAAGGTACGGCTGCGCAGTTCATTTTTATCATAGTCTTACTTTTTCGCTGACTTAGACGATGGATAGCGCGTGCAATTAGTTCTTTACCCGTCCCTGTTTCACCCAATATAAGAACGGTACTATCACTTTGTGCCACTAATTCAATTTGTTCGAGAACATTATGCATAGCATCGCTTTGATAAATAATCTCACTAAAACCTGCATTATTATCTATCTGTTCATTAAGCCAAATATTCTCATTCTTTAAACTATCTTTTAAATGCGTTATTTCTTCATAAGCGGCCGCATTTTCAATGGCAATACCAATACGAGCCGCAATTTGTTGAAGCAATTGGCAAGTATCGTTAGTAAAAACACTTCCTATTTCATGTGCTAAAATTAATAAACCGAGAGGTTTATGATTAAAAGCCAGTGGCAATAACAAAGCCGTCTGCATATTTTGCTTAATTAGACGCTTAATCAAAACATCTTCCTGATCTTCTTTATTAATATCAATTAAGACAGGTTTATTCTGATTAATAATTTCTTCGGCTTTGTTATTCGCGCTACTGAATTTACGTTGTTGGCGAATAACAGATTTTCCAGTCTGATAACGACTAGAATAAAGAATACCTTCACTATTATTTTGTGATGAGGTACGGCATAACATAAGACTAATATGGTTTAGTCCAAAAAAACGATGTATTTCTTTAGAGACTTCAGAAATAAGACCATCCATGTCTAGATGAGCTAATACAGAATTTGTGATATCAACCAAAATTCGATATTGGTTGCGCTCATTACGAAGGCTCTCCATAGTTTCAGCATTGTTACTGCTTAATTTCATGACACCACCGATTGCCCTAAAAAATTAGCTATATTGTAGTAGGTTTAGAATAAATTTATATCAATGACTGAATCATTTTTGATCCAACCCGCTATTTTTGTATATGTAATGAAACTTAAGAATATAAACGCATTAAATCATTATATAATTTAATATATAGCGATTTATTTTATCGTCAAATTTGTCGAATAATTTGACGAAGTGACTTATCTATTAATCAATAATCATTTTTATTTGAAAATTATTTAATTGAAAAATAAGGAATAGTTATATCAAAAATATATTGGCATGAACTGTGCTAGATTCATTCTATTGATACTCTAATTATTACTCTTAATTAGAATAACTCATTGCATTTATCGCCATATATAACGGCTATATATAACAAAGATCAGGAGAATATGATGAACCGTTTCATCATTGCAGACCCTAAAAAATGTATTGGTTGCCATACTTGTGAAGTGGCTTGTGTTGTGTCACATCAGCAAGCAGACCAAGATAATTTAGCCATTGACCAAATTAGTGAGCAGAATTTTCAACCGCGAATTCATGTGATCAAAGGATTCTCAATCAGTACGGCAGTTGTTTGTCATCAATGTGAAGATGCCCCTTGTGCCAATGTGTGCCCGAATGGCGCTATCATTCATAACAAAGATTATTACTATGTCGATCAGGAAAAATGTATCGGCTGTAAAACCTGCGTACTAGCTTGTCCTTATGGCACGATGGAAGTGGTTTCTCGTCCTGTTATGCGCAAATCAACCGCGCTTAATACCATTGAGGCATTTAAAGCGGAAGCAAATAAGTGTGACTTATGCCACCACCGTGAAGCGGGCCCTGCATGTATTGAAGTTTGCCCAACTCATGCTCTAGTGTGTATTGATAGAGATGCGCTTGAAGAGATGGTTAAAGAACGCCGTCGTAAAGCCGCTTTTGAAACCGGTGCTGAATTGTTGTTCTAAGATCAATAATAAAGCAACTATGTACTGATACTATAGTTGCTATTATTTATTCTGCTTCAATAAGGTATCGACATGCATGAAATCACGCTTTGCCAGAGCGCATTTGAGATAATAGACTCTCAAGCTAAATTAAATAATGCAAAAAAAGTAAAAAGCGTATGGATGGAAATTGGCGCATTATCTTGTGTTGAAGTCAGTGCACTTGAATTTTGTTTTGATATTGTTTGCAGAGACACCCTTGCCCAAGGCTGTGAATTACATATTGAGATTATCCCCGCGAAAGCATGGTGTTGGGATTGTCATCAAGTTGTCACTGTTTCAACTTTTAATGCAGGTTGCCCGTCTTGTGGTAGCCAGAATCTGCGCGTTGAAAGTGACGATGCAATGCGAATAAAGCAAATAGAGATCGAATAGAGGTTGTTATGTGTCTTGGTATCCCAGGCCAGGTTGTTGAAGTTGGAAAAACAATCACTGAAAATGCAATGGTCGATGTTTGTGGCGTTAAACGAGAAGTCAATATTGCGCTAGTCTGTGAAGGCGAGCCTCATACGATGATCGGAAAATGGGTGCTGGTGCATGTAGGTTTTGCTATGAGTATCGTCAATGAAGAAGAAGCAAAAGAGACACTGGATGCTCTGATGGCCATGGGAGAAGTGGAAAATGATGTCTCTGCTTTTCTTTATGGTGAAGAGGGCGCACCAAAGAAAAATTGAGTTAGTTTTGTACTATTGCACGATTAATTTCTTTTTCTTATACTTAACCTTCATCTTTTAAAAGCTGGGACGGCCCAGCTTTTTGTCTTTGTATTCAGGGGACGACCCCAATTTATCGAGTAGGGGACGTTATGTCTTGGATTATTCTTCTTATTGCGGGTTTATTAGAGATCGTTTGGGCTGTCGGCCTTAAGTACACACACGGTTTTACGCGTTTAACACCAAGTATTATTACCATTAGTGCCATGGTTGTGAGTATGGGAATGTTGTCTTATGCCATGAAAGGCTTACCAGCGGGCACGGCTTATGCGATTTGGACAGGCATTGGTGCTGTCGGTACGGCAATTTTTGGTATTCTCGTGTTTGGTGAATCAGCCAATATCTATCGTTTATTGAGTTTAGCAATGATTATTTTCGGTATTATTGGACTGAAATTAGCGAGCTAAACCAGAATATCAGGCACAAAAAAGCCACTCAATTGAGTGGCTTTTAATCTTCACGTATTAATCAATTACAGTGTAAATACGCCAATAATAGCGATAACACTGATAATTGCTGCACCACCATAGAATACCCATTTGCTTGCAGGTACATGCACTTTAAAATCGTGCAAAGTATGGTGAATACGGTGTAATGCACACCAAACTGGCAGAATGATCATTAATAGTAAGAACAGACGGCCAATAATGCTTTGGCTAAATGCCATAATACGTTCATAAGTAAATGCTTCTGGCGCAATACCCATTGGGATTAGGATACCGAGCAGGATAATAATAGCTGGAGAGACAATTGCACTCCACATACCACCTGCACCAAATAATCCCCAGAAAATAGGTTCATCAGAGCGCTTAGGAAGTTGATTCTGATTCATTATTTCCCTCCTGGGTTACATTAACGCCACTGCCAGAATAACGGCAGTAACAACGATAGTGACAGCCCAAAAACCACGAACAATAGGTTCTTGAGGCATTTTTTCATCTTTAACGACGATATTTACGGCTTTCGGTGCAAGCTTAAACCAAGTTGCAGTATGAAATACCGTCGCAATAAGGGTCACAATGTTAATCAGCATTACAATTGGGTTGCTCAGGAATCCAACGAAACCTGCCCAACTTTCTGGTCCATTTTTCAGTGCGAACACACCAAACAGTACAACCAGACTGAACCAAAGTTGTGGAAGACAAGTCCCTTCACGGGTGATATAGAAACGATAGAAACCGAGTTTCGTCCACCAGTTTGGTTGCATGCCACGAACATAAGGCTTACGTTTTGTTGTCATGTCTTGTTTCCTCCTTAACGTGGTTTCAGCATCGCAATGACAAAGTCTTGCGCACTGGCTGCTTTACCTTGCTGAATAGCGGCAGCAGGATCCACATGTTTTGGACAGACTTCAGAACAGTAGCCAACAAAGGTACAAGACCAGACACCGTTCTCACCATTTAACTGAGGCATACGCTCTTTTGCACCATGGTCGCGATTATCTGTGTTGTAACGTTGAGCTAATGTAATCGCTGCTGGGCCAATAAACTCTGGGTTTAGACCAAACTGAGGACATGCTGCATAGCAAAGACCGCAGTTGATACAACCAGAGAATTGGTGGTATTTAGCCATTTGAGCAGGAGTCTGTTTATTCGGACCTTCAGAAGGCTTACGATCATTACCGATAATATAAGGTTTAATCGCTTCTAAGCTTTCGATAAAGTGAGTCATATCAACAACAAGGTCACGTTCAACAGGGAAATTACCTAGAGCTTCAACTCTTATGCCGTTTGGATATTCACGAATAAACGTTTTACAAGCCAATTTAGGCACTTTGTTGACCATCATGCCGCAAGAGCCACAAATCGCCATACGGCAAGACCAACGGTAAGAGAGATCAGGCGCTAAATTGTCTTTAATATAACCCAATGCGTCCAGTAATGAGGTTTGCTCATCATAAGGTACATCATAAGTGACGAAATGAGGCGCTTCGTCCGTTTCTGGGTTATAGCGCATGACTTCCATCTTAATGTGCTTCATGTCATCAGCCATTCGCTTTCTCCTTATTCTGCTTGTCTTGTGCAGTCGCTTCACCACCATAGACACGTTTAGCAGGAGCAGACTTAGTGATCTTCACATCGCTATATTCTAAACGAGGGGCACCTTCTGGGTTATAGAACGCCAGAGTATGTTTTAGGAAGTTCACGTCATCACGCTCAGTACAACCTTCGTCAAGACGTTGGTGTGCACCACGAGACTCTTTACGATTGATTGCAGAATGAGCCATACATTCAGCGACATCTAAACCAAAGCCAAGCTCAATTTTGTACAGTAAATCGGTATTAAAGACGCTACTGGTGTCTTTAATTTCAACATGTTTGAAACGTTCTTTTAATTCAGCCAGTTTATCAACGGTTTTTTGCATTAATTCAGGTGTACGATAGATACCGCAACCTTCTTCCATTGATTCACCCATTTCATCGCGAATTTGTGACCAGCTTTCAGAACCTTTTTGGTTCATCAGTTTTTTCAGGCCATCTTCAATGTCACGAGTACGAGCATCTAATGCTGATGCGTTAGCTGGTGCTGCTTCTTGAGCACAACGAACCGCTTCTTCACCTGCAAGACGACCAAATACAACCAGTTCTGCTAGTGAGTTAGAACCTAAACGGTTAGCGCCGTGTAAGCCAACAGATGAACATTCACCTACTGCAAACAGACCTTTAATACGAGTTTCTGTTTGTTGGTTGGTTTCGATACCACCCATAGTGTAGTGAGCAGTAGGACGAACAGGGATTGGCTCATTTACTGGGTCAACACCCACATACGCTTTTGCCAGTTCACAAATAAATGGCAGACGTTCATGAAGTTTTTTCGCACCCAGATGACGTAAGTCAAGATGAACAACATCACCACGGTGAGTTTTGATGGTACGGCCTGCACGCCACTCATGCCAGAAAGCTTGAGAAACTTTATCGCGAGGGCCTAATTCCATGTATTTATTTTCTGGTTTACCTAATGGTGTTTCTGGTCCTAGGCCGTAATCTTGCAGATAACGATAGCCATCTTTATTGACCAGAATACCACCTTCACCACGACAACCTTCGGTCATCAGGATACCTGAACCAGGTAGTCCAGTTGGGTGATATTGAACAAATTCCATATCACGCAGTGGAACGCCATGGCGTAAAGCGATACCCATACCATCACCCGTCACAATGCCACCATTGGTATTGTAACGATAAACACGTCCAGCACCACCCGTTGCCATAATGACCGCATTAGCACGAATTTGAACTTTCGTACCTTCCATCATATTGATAGCAACAAGACCACGAGCGTGACCTTCATCAACAAGGATATCGAGAACAAAGTGTTCGTCGAAACGTTGAATCTGTGGATATTTTAAGGATGTTTGGAACAGGGTATGTAGCATATGGAAGCCGGTTTTATCGGCTGCGAACCAGGTCCGTTCGATCTTCATCCCACCAAAACGTCGGACGTTGACTGACCCGTCTTCTTTACGGCTCCAAGGACAGCCCCAGAGTTCTAGTTGAGTCATCTCTGTTGGACAATGCTCAACGAAGTAATCTACGACATCCTGTTCACACAACCAGTCACCGCCTGAAACGGTATCATTGAAGTGGAAATCATAGGAGTCGTGAGCCTGAGTCACTGCTGCTGATCCGCCTTCTGCTGCCACGGTGTGGCTACGCATTGGGTAAACTTTTGAGATCAGAGTAATTTTCAGTTGAGGATTCGCTTCCGCTGCAGCTATTGCTGCTCGTAAGCCTGCGCCCCCGGCTCCGATTATCGCTATATCGGCATTAAAGGTTTGCACTGCGCTTCTCCATTGTTCAAGTGAAAATTGGAATAATTGTCTAGAATTCAATTCACTGACATTATTAATTAGTAATGCTATTTTTTTAAGCTATCCGTAACGAAATTGTTTCACTGCCTTGTGACTACGCTTGATAACATCTTTATTATCATTGACTGTAATTTTAGTATAACGAAATGTAGGGCACCGAAATTTGATATGAATGATGGTTTTCCCGTATTTCGCAAAAAAAGTGTGATCCACACCAAGAATTCTGGGTTTTGATAATAAGCCACCAGAAGAACGCGAAGATCAAATAGAATATATTTTTCTAAATTGGAAATTATAAATAGTAATGAATAATCTGTTTTGAAAGTATAGATAACTTTAATTAAAAATGACAATGGTTTTTTATAATATCTTGATTTTAAAGAGTGATTTTTTTATCTTTCTTAAGTCTAATTTAAATAAATAAAATTCCATTCTAAAAGTTAAAATAAAATTTTTACTATTTATCTAAAACAAATCGGTTTGTCTTGTTAATTGTTAATAAAATATTAATAATATTTCTAAAGGTTTTTAATTCTAATCAAAATACATAGATTTAAATAGAAAGTTAACTTTAAAGTTTAGGTGAACTTGGCTATTTAAATATAAGAATAGTGTTAGTTTATTGTTATTTCTAATTGAGAAAAAGAATTATTCTAATTAAGTCTTGTTATAAAAATAGCAAAAAATCACGGCTTTTCTGATGTAGGTTGGTGTTTATTTAAACAATAAAAAGTGCCCAAAAGTAGATGTTTTGTAGAATTATATTTATTTGTCTTATATGTTTTTACTTAAAAAAGAAAAGAACAATGAAAAAATATAAAATGAAACACCTCTTTATTAGCAGAAATTTGTCTGTTGAAGAGGATGCGAGTAAACTGCACGCTCTGTTTTCTGTTGGAGTTTTTCGTTTATGAGTGAAATCGCGGATTGGCAGCCAAGCGCCTCAATCGCCAACTTACTAAAAAAGGCGAAAATAATCAGTAATATTAGGCGTTTTTTCACTGATCGTGGCGTGTTAGAAGTTGAAACACCGATGATGAGTCAGGCTACCGTTACCGATGTTCATCTTTACCCATTTGAAACCCAATTTGTTGGGCCAGGTGCTTCACAAGGGCTAAAACTTTATTTGATGACAAGCCCTGAATACCACATGAAGCGTTTATTAGCCGCAAACAGTGGGCCAATTTATCAAATGGGGCGTTGCTTCCGTAATGAGGAAGCCGGTAGATATCACAATCCGGAATTTACGATGCTAGAGTGGTATCGCCCTTGTTTTGATATGTACCGGTTGATGAATGAAGTCGATGATCTACTGCAAGAAGTGTTAGATTGTGAAGCATCAGAATCACTCTCTTATCAACAAGCATTTTTGCGTTATCTCGATATTGACCCTTTATCTGTTGATAAAGAAAAATTGCGTGAAGTGGCAGCAAAACTGGACTTATCAAATATTGCAGATACGGAAGAAGATAAAGATACGTTACTTCAATTGCTATTTGTTTCTGGAGTTGAACCTCATATCGGTTTAGAAAAACCAACCTTTATCTATCATTTCCCTGCGTCACAAGCCTCATTAGCTGAAATTAGTTCAGAAGATCACCGTGTTGCAGAGCGTTTTGAGGTCTATTTTAAAGGTGTTGAATTAGCGAATGGGTTCCGTGAACTGACGGATGCACAGGAGCAACGTCATCGTTTTGAACGTGATAATCGTCAGCGAGTAGCAATGGGATTACCAGAGCAACCTATTGATGAGCGCTTTTTAGCTGCCCTTGAAGCTGGATTACCAGAATGTTCAGGTGTGGCTTTAGGGGTTGATCGCCTGATTATGCTGGCTCTGGGGGTAGAACACCTTAGTGATGTGATTGCGTTCCCAGTTTATAGAGCATAAATACGATATCGATAATGCTAAAAAGAGAGCCTAGGCTCTCTTTTATTTTTTAGATTTTTGATTTTGTCTTCGTTTTTCCTCTGCTTCAAGGGCTTTTTCTTGAAATTTCGCAAATTTATCCCCTGTTACATCTTTCATATAGCGATAGTTAATAAACCAAAACGTAATACACGAAAATAAAATAACCCACCAAATTAAGAGTAGCTTTAATGAAGAATTAACACCCAGCATTAAATGAAAGCTAATTAAGACCATTAAGCTGACAAATATCGAGCTAAATAATCCTCCTGCAATTTGCGACATATATTTTTTTAACGGAGTGATACTGACTAATGGCAAAATAATCGCCATGGAGAACAGTACGCCAAATGTGGCGAGCATAATAATCGAGATAGGTTCATTAAAGCTTAGAAACCAATCCGTTATACCAAAAAAAGAAAAGGGAATTTCTATCATAAAGTGGCCTCCTTACTAGGATAGAAAAGAGGGATATCTTTAAAATTAAAAATAAGCTTAAACAATACATTAGGAAAAATATGTATTTCGGTATTATAGAGCGTGACAGATTGATTAAAAAATTCACGTCTATCTGCAATACACTCTTCTAATTCTTTCGCTTGTGTCTGTAATAAGCGTAAATTCTTCCCACTGATAAGTTCAGGATATTTTTCAGCAATAATGAGTGATTTTTTTATTTGAGGTAATAACTGATTAGCTAAATCAACTTTTTGGTCTAATACCTCTGCGCATAAATAGAGATCTCTATTTTCAGCTAACTTTTTAAATAAGGTTTTCTCATGATCCATCGCTTTTTGTGTTATTGCTATCAGCATTGGGAACAGATCAACTTGTTTTTTTAATAAAACATCAATATTTGCAAAGGCTTTATAGCAATTATTTTTTAGCATCACCATATTGTTATAAATCATCACTAATTGGCGTATTAAAAAATAAACCAAGGCGAGAATAAAAATGATGAAAATAAGCCATTCCATATAATCAATTACCAAAATGAAGAGGTGTTATTAAAATAAAGTGTTAGGATGCCGTCTTGATATTCCATTGGTATTGCTAGAATGGAAAAGATAACAAAAAGAGCAATAATAACGATGATAGTCGCGTTACGACGAAAAGGACGCGCTTTGTTCCAACGAACAACATAATCTTGTGGTGATAAACCTAATAGATAGTGAGGAGCACTGTGTGTGATCACAACTTTATCATTAATCGTTTCTGCACTACCTATTAATAAATAAGTAGCATCAGCTTCTAATATATACTCCTT
Organism: Proteus penneri; assembly: GCF_003144535.1. Taxonomy (GTDB): domain Bacteria; phylum Pseudomonadota; class Gammaproteobacteria; order Enterobacterales; family Enterobacteriaceae; genus Proteus; species Proteus penneri. The sequence continues at coordinate 40,014 of NZ_PHFJ01000016.1, forward strand.
AAAACGTTTATTGTTATATTCCAAATCTTGATGAGGCTCGATACCAAGATGTACTAACGGTTTATCAGCTGCGAGAACTTGAATTGAACCACTATCATCTGTCATCGTGAAATTATTGATCTTTTTTTCATAGAGTGTTTGGTGATAGCTTTTCTTGCCTTCTTTATTTGTGGATACGTTATATTCATAATAGATGTAGCCATAACACTCTTTTTTACCTAAGCGACTTATTAGTTTTTCACCTGCAGTTATTTTGCCTTCAATTTCAACAAGTCCAATGGCTAAAGAGCGGATTTTTGATGTTGCTAGAATTTTTTGAAAGCGTAAAAAACGTTTTTCAGGTGTTCTTTTGACGATTTGGTAAACAAACATTAAAACGAAACTTAAAAAGAACAATCTTTGGTCAATAAACAAACTGAAGCTTAAACTTAATAATAAGAGGCTAATAAATACGGTGTTGATAAGTGCCGAAAATTTAGAGGATCCTTCATTTTGTAATTGGTGGTAATTTTTTATCGCTTTTTCACCAATATTAGCAATATGGTTTGAAATACCGTATGCAAATAATAAAATAACAGCGAATGCAATACAGGAGATAAGATTAACAACAGAGTTTTCACCACTAGGATAAACGTCAGTTTCTCGTGAGAAAAAAAGGTAATTCCCTGCAGCAAATGCGATCCCTAAAAAGGGAACAATACTCAAATTGTTCTTCTTTTTTTTCGAGCGTTTACTACGTAAAAAATAGATTAATACGCCCACAGTACAGCCGATAAAAAAATAAATTAACACTGCAATTTATCCTTAATGCGGTTATTTAACTTACTGTTACTTAAAATGAATCCCTTCAAATTTCATCTCTTCTTTTGGTATTTCTAGTAATTGCATACGTTCAAAGCGAAAAAGGCCGGCGATTAAGCTATCAGGAAACATCTCTATTGCGGTGTTGTAGTGAGTTGTTGCATCATTAAATCCTTCACGACGTTGAGCAATTTTATTTTCTACATCGCTAACACCTGTTTGAAGTAGTGCTAATTGTTCACCTGAAATTAATGTTGGATAATTTTCAGCAAGGGCAATCATACCCCGTAAAGCGGTATTCATTTCGTTTGATGCGCTGATTTTTTCATTAATATTTTGTGCTTTAAAATAGCGTTGTCTTGCGTCACTTAATGCAATAAATACACTTTTTTCGTGTTCCATTGCTTTTTCAGCTATCGTCATCAATTGAGGAATTTGGTCAGCTCTTTGTTTTAAAATAACGTCAATATTCGCAAATTGATTGCTTACTTGATTGCGCGCCGCAATAAGTCGATTGTAAGTTGAAATTCCCCAACCGATAAATAGAACGATAAGAACAAGTAAAATAATAGCCATTATTGTCATTGTGATCCCTTCCTTTAAATATTTAATAAATTAAATAATGATAGTTAAATTAAAAAGTGATTATGATTTTTTAATAAAATTGTGAGAATAAGTTAAAGAAAGATGGAAAAATATACAATCAGAAAGGGCGCAAAGATCCTACCCTTTTAAAAAAAGGTAGGATACTCGTTACACTTCAAGCTGAACTTTGAATTATTTAGCTTGTTTTTGTAAGAACTTAACGCCTAAATCAGGGAAGTCTGTAAAGACACCTTCAGCACCGGCTTGGTTATAAATAATGTCATATAGTTGATCACCATCTTTTGCATATTTAGGCAGTTTATCAATACGAACAGTAAATGGATGAATGGTGAGTTTGTTGGCGTGAGCATCAGCCGCCATACCGGTTAATGTGATTTTTTCTGGCGTCGAGTTCTCTTCGACTAACATGTGGTAATCAGGACCAATTCCATCAGCATAAGTGGCAATCTCTTTCATTGCACCTGGCTTAAACATCCACTCATAGCTGTAGTTTGTCCATGTACCGTCAGGCTGTTTCTCATAGGTCTCATTCCAGTCGGTATAAGTAATTAACTGAACGAGTTTTAAGTCCATGCCCATTTTTGGCATCAATTCTGTTTTGATGCGTTTTAGGTCGTTAGCATCGAATGATTGTAGATAAACATTGTCGGTTTTTTTCGTATAACCGTACTGTTTAAGCACTTCCAGTACTTTGGTGGTAATGTCTTTGCCTTCTTGTTCATGGAACCAAGGTGCTTTAATTTCAGGGTAAATACCAATATCTTGGCCTGTTGATTTGTTTAGGCCTTGGATAAATTCAATTTCCTCTTGGAAAGTATGTACACGAAAATCCGATTTACCCATAGGGAAGCGGTTTGGGTAACTTTGGACTTTTTTACCGTCAACAATGTCAAAACCTTCAGTAAATTTCAGTCCTTTAATTTCCTCAAGCGTAAAGTCGATAGCGTAGTAACGGCCATCTTTTCTTGCTCTATCAGGATAACGATCAGCCACATCTGTTACACGATCAAGATAGTGGTCATGTAAAACAACTAATTCGTTGTCTTTGGTCATCACTAAGTCTTGCTCAAGATAATCTGCGCCTTGGGCATAAGCTAATGCTTTGGCAGGAAGCGTATGTTCAGGCAAATAACCACTTGCACCACGGTGGGCGATAACGACCTTATCACTCGCCGCTTGTGCGATTGCACTTAAAGATAGAGTTAAAAGAACGCCTGCAACTAACGGTTTTATTCTAAAAGATGTACTCATAAAGCTGCTCCATTTTAATTCTACGTACAATAAAGTTATGTACAGTTGGCAATAAAAAAGCCACATCAAAACAGTTGATGTGGCTTGGTTTTTAGAGATGAGATTTAACTAATTTCATAAATAATCAGTTAACGATTATTCGTACTTCTGAAGCATTTCACGTTTGTGTTTGGTTTCAGTAACCATCACGATAAGTAATAACACAACAGACAGTGCACTACCGCCGATCATGACCATAAAGCCACCATCCCAGCCGAAGTAGTCAACGGTGTAACCCACGATAGCACTTGCCGCAACAGAACCACCTAAGTAACCGAATAGACCGGTAAAGCCTGCTGCTGTACCTGCTGCTTTTTTCGGTGCAAGCTCAAGAGCATGCAGACCAATCAACATAACAGGGCCGTAGATTAAGAAACCGATGATTAACATACACGCCATATCAACATTCGGGTTACCCGCTGGGTTCATCCAGAATACGATAGTTGCGATAGTAACTAAGGTCATGAAGAACACACCTGTTGCACCACGGTTACCTCGGAACACTTTATCCGACATCCAACCACACAGTAGTGTGCCCGGAATACCAGCGTATTCGTATAAGAAGTAAGCCCATGATGATTTATCCATTGCGAAGTCTTTTACTTCACGCAGATAAGTTGGTGACCAGTCCAGCACGCCGTAACGCAGTAAGTAAACGAACACGTTTGCAATTGCAATCATCCACAGAAGTTTGTTAGGGAACACATACTTCATAAAGATTTCTTTTGCAGTCAGTTCTTGTTCGTCAGTTTCTTTATAATCAGGTGGATAGTCGTTTTTGTATTCTTCAATTGGTGGAAGACCACAAGATTGTGGGGTATCACGCATTAATGCAAACGCAATCATAGCCACTAAGATTGCTGCAAATGCTGGCATATATAACGCTGCTTTCCAGTCGTTAAACCACGCCATACCTAATAAGAACAGTAATGGAGGTAAGCCACCACCGACGTTATGCGCACAGTTCCAAATCGAAACGATACCGCCACGTTCTTTCTGTGACCACCAGTGCACCATAGTACGTCCACAAGGAGGCCAACCCATACCTTGGAACCAACCACAAAGGAACAACAGAACGAACATGATCATAATGCTCGAAGTTGCCCATGGCACAAAGCCCATAATTAGCATCACTGCGGATGCTAAAATAAGACCTGCAGGTAAGAAATAACGCGGGTTAGCTCGGTCAGAGAATGAGCCCATGATAAACTTAGAGAAACCGTAAGCAATCGAGATCCCAGATAAAGCAAAACCTAGGTCACCTTTAGAGAAACCTTCTTCTACAAGATAAGGCATTGCTAACGCAAAGTTTTTTCTTACTAAATAATAAGCAGCGTAACCAAAGAAAATCCCCATAAAGATCTGCCAACGCAGACGACGATAGACGGGATCTATCTGCTCTTTTGGCAAACGCGCTTTATGTGGCGCAGGTCTAAATAGACTTAACATATTAGCCTCCGATGGCTTTTATTTTAATATGTTGATATTAAATAATGACAAAACGAACAACGAAGTTATCAAAAAATTTTCTTTAACGAACTTAATAGTAAACTTATACAATCAAATTTACTGTGAGGTATTACTCAGTTGTCGAATAATTTTTCAAGATGTGCAATTTTGAGTGATATGTTAACTTTATCAAATACTTTTTGTTAAATAATTTGTGATTAATATCACATATGTGGTTTTAATTTTTCACTCGTGAGCGTTTCTCTTTCGTTTTTGCTCATTATCAAACATTAACCACATTTTTTGTGTATCTTATACACTATAATTAACGCTAAAGAATAAATAAGCGTTTGCTGAATGTAATGTGAGAGGGCATCTCTATGATGAGCGGTTCACCAGTGACAGAAACTGATGTCATTATTATTGGCGGGGGAGCAACCGGTGCGGGCATGGCAAGAGACTGTGCACGCCGTGGATTACGTTGCGTCCTGCTAGAAAGACATGATATTGCAACCGGTGCAACCGGTCGAAATCATGGATTGTTACACAGTGGTGCGCGTTATGCAGTAACAGACCCAGAGTCAGCGCGTGAGTGTATTGAAGAAAACATGGTTTTAAAACGGGTCGCTCGTCACTGTGTTGAAAAAACGGATGGCCTTTTTATTACCCTTCCTGACGATTCTTTAGAGTTTCAACAGACCTTTATTCAATCTTGCCAAGCGGCAGGTATTGATGCTCAAGCGATTTCACCCGAAGAAGCTATTCGCTTAGAGCCCTCTGTTAACCCGAATTTAATCGGTGCAGTTAAAGTACCAGATGGTACTGTCGATCCTTTCCGTTTAACCGCTGCAAATATGTTAGATGCCCGTGAACATGGTGCACAAGTCCTGACTTATCATGAAGTTGTTGGGCTTATTCGTGAAGGTGACCGTGTTAAAGGTGTCAAAGTTTACGATCATCAAGCGAAAAAACTGTATGAAATTCGCGCACAAATTGTGGCGAATGCGGGGGGGGATTTGGGGACAAAAAATTGCTGAATACGGTGAATTAAAAGTTCGAATGTTCCCAGCAAAAGGGGCATTACTGATTTTGGGTCATCGCATTAACAATATGGTGATCAACCGTTGTCGTAAACCTGCAGATGCCGATATTTTAGTGCCTGGCGATACAATTTCATTAATTGGTACAACTTCAACACGTGTACCTTACGATGAAATCGACAATATGTATGTCACTCCTGAAGAAGTCGATATTCTTATTCGTGAAGGGTCAATGTTAGCGCCAAAACTGGCTCAAACTCGAATTCTACGTGCTTATGCTGGTGTACGTCCTTTAGTGGCAAGTGATGATGATCCATCCGGCCGTAATGTGAGCCGTGGTATTGTGTTACTCGATCATGCTCAACGTGATGGATTAGAAGGCTTTATTACCATTACTGGCGGTAAATTAATGACTTACCGTTTAATGGCCGAATGGGCAACAGATAAAATCTGTGAGAAATTAAATGTCTCTGCTAAATGTACCACTGCAGAAGAGGCATTACCTGGCTCCCGTCAATCCGCAGAGCAAGCATTACGTAGTGTTGTTTCATTACCTGCACCAATCCGTGGTTCTGCGGTTTATCGCCACGGTGATTTAGCCAATAAATTATTGAGTAATGAGCGTAGTGATAAGAGCTTAGTCTGTGAATGTGAAGCTGTTACCGCAGGAGAAGTTCGTTATGCTGTTAACTCTTTAACTGTCAATAACTTACTTGATTTACGTCGCCGTACTCGCGTGGGCATGGGAACATGCCAAGGTGAGCTTTGTGCTTGCCGTGCTGCAGGTTTATTAAACCGTTTACAAGTCACGACTCCTCACGAGTCAGAGCAACAGCTTGCCCATTTCTTAAATGAGCGTTGGAAAGGTATTCGACCAATTGCTTGGGGTAATGCGTTACGTGAGAGTGAATTCACCAGTTGGGTTTACCAAGGTTTATGTGGTTTAGATGCTGATATGATTGAAAAAGCAACTTCAGCGGAGGCAGATAATGAAATTTGACGTCATCATTATAGGTAGCGGACTTGCAGGTTTAACCGCAGGTATTCGTCTTGCTGAAGCAGGTAAGTCTTGCGCAATTATTAGTAATGGTCAAAGCGCACTACATTTTTCATCAGGTTCGCTAGATCTATTAACTCATCTTCCTGATGGTTCATTAGTGACCCAACCTAAAAAAGCGTTGGCAGCATTGTCTGAGCTTGCTCCGAAACATCCTTATAGCCGCATGGGGGAATCGCAAGTTTCAACCTTAATTGAACAGGCTCAAGCATTATTATCAACGACTAAAGATCTTGAATATCAAGGTAATGGTGATGAAAACCATTATCGTATTACACCAGTTGGGCGCTCACGTATGAGTTGGATGAGTCCAAAACGTGTACCAACTCATGGAATTGACCAAGCGTTGCCATGGAAAAAGTTAGCTGTTGTTGGAATTGAAGGCTTTTTAGATTTTCAGCCACAATTTGCAAGCAATACGTTGAATGAGCAAGATGTTGAAGCGATTCCTTATCATATCCACTTACCGTTATTAGATAGATTGCGTGATAATCCAAGTGAATTTAGAGCAGTCAATATTGCGCGCTATTTAGATAAGCCTGAAAACACTAAAGCGTTAGCAGAAGAGCTGAAAAAGCATATCGATAATAGTGTTGAAGCGATTATTTTACCCGCATGTATTGGTTTGGATGCTGAAGAGCCGGTGACGTTACTTGAACAACTGGTAGGTAAACCTATCTGTTTATTACCGACATTGCCACCATCACTATTAGGCATTCGTTTACATCAAGCATTAAAACTGCGCTTCCAAAAAGCAGGCGGTTTAATTATGCCGGGCGATCGTGCGGAACAAGTTGATTTAATTGGTAATAAAGTTACAGGTGTTCATACTCGAAACCATACTGATATTCCTATTCGTAGTGAACATGTTGTATTGGCAACGGGCAGTTTCTTCAATAATGGATTAATTGCGGAATTTGATCGTGTCTATGAACCTTTGATGGAACTTGATTTGCTAGAGACATTACCACGCAATGAGTGGACACAAGTGAATGTCTTTGCAAAACAGCCTTATATGCGATTTGGTGTGGATACAGATAACCAATTAAGACCGATGAAATATGGTGAAGTCTTAGAGAATGTTTACGCTGTAGGTGCTGTATTAGGTGGGTTTGACCCTCTTAATGAAGGTTGTGGCGCAGGTGTTTCAATGATCAGCGCACTGTATGCAGCACAACAAATTTTACAGCACAATAAATCAGAACAGACCACATCTGCGGTTGTGGAGGCAGCACAATGAGTTTACATGATAACAGCTTTGAAGCGTGCATTAAGTGTACTGTTTGTACGACTTATTGCCCAGTTGCAAAAGTAAATCCACTTTATCCTGGCCCTAAACAAGCCGGCCCTGATGGTGAGCGTTTACGCCTGAAAGATCCAATGCTTTATGATGAAGCATTGAAATATTGCACTAACTGTAAGCGTTGTGAAGTTGCTTGTCCGTCAGATGTGAAGATTGGTGACATCATTTCACGTGCGAAATTGAACTACAATACAAAAACGCCAAAACTTCGTGATGCTATTTTAAGTCATACGGATTTAATGGGAACACTATCAACGCCAATGGCGCCGATAGTCAATACGATCACAGGGCTAAAACCTGTACGTAAGATCTTAGATAAAGCACTTAAAATTGACCATCGTCGCGAATTACCAAAATACTCTTTTGGTACATTTAGAACATGGATGAAAAAACAGGTTGAAGAGCAGGCGCGTTTTAAAGATCAAGTTGCTTTCTTCCATGGTTGTTACGCTAACTATAACCACCCCCAATTAGGGAAAGATTTAGTTAAGGTATTCAACAAAATGGAGATTGGTGTTCAGTTATTAAAACGCGAAAAATGCTGTGGTGTTGCATTAATTGCGAATGGTTTTGTTAAACAAGCTAAAAAACAAGCTGCTGTAAACCTTGAATCGCTAACAGAAAAAATTGTTGAAAACAATATTCCTGTTGTTGCAACATCATCAACCTGTACCTTCACTATTCGTGATGAGTATGAACATATCCTTGATATTGATACCTCAAAAGTACGTGAAAATATCGAATTAGCGACACGTTATATTTATCGTTTATTAGAAGAGGGGCGTGAATTACCACTGAAACACACTCCACTAAAAGTGGTGTATCACACACCTTGTCATATGGAAAAAATGGGATGGACAGCATATTCCATTGATTTAATTAAACGTATCCCTGGTGTTGAGGTTATTGTTTTAGATTCTCAATGCTGTGGTATTGCTGGAACTTACGGTTTTAAATCTGAAAACTACGATGTTGCTCAAGGCATTGGTGCGGGCTTATTCCGCCAAATTGAAGAGAGTGGCTGTGATTTAGTGATCACGGATTGCGAAACCTGTAAATGGCAAATTGAGATGTCAACAACGAAAAAATGTGAACACCCCATTAGTTTATTGGCAAGAGCATTATAAGTATTGCCTATTAGATAATAAAAAAGTAATTGATTACTAAGATAACAAGCAGCTAGGGAGTAAAAGAGGATCTTTTATTCCCTTTTTTTATTCTTAAAAAAACACGTAACTATAAGAAAATAAAAAAATTAAATAACCTGATATTGAGGGGGCAGGTTATTTAAATACTTTCATTTTTAATGAGAAATATAGGTGTTTTGATAAAGCCAAATATTTTGGACTTTTTTAAGTGTGATATTTTGCCCATTAGTCAGCGATAATGCCTGTTTTCCTGCCTCATTAATAATGGGGATGTCTAATGCATTCGCTAATACAGTTGTGTTAGATAGTGGATTTCCATGACTTAATAAAATCCCTTTAATTTTATAAGGATCAAGTGTAATTAATGTTGATGGATGAAGTCGTTTTGTCACTAGAATAGCATTTGGATAAGGAGGTGGCGGTATTGGTGGTGCTGACGTCAAATAGCGTAGTAATCGAGATAAAATATCATCTAAATCACTTTCACCAGCACGCATATTATCATCATCCATTTGTGCGTAAGTATCTATTAAATCAATGAATGTTTGCTGTAAGGCAAATTCAGCATTACAGTGATATTTGTTTATCATACTGCATACAGTCAGTTGTAATTCGGTATTTTCTAATAAGAAGTGGTGACTAGAAAAAATATGGGCATATTGTTCACCAATTTTGTTATGCGTTTCTTCAGTTAACCAGTCTATATCTTTTTTGGAGCGCTCAATTGCTTTCACGAGACGTTTTTGCTCTTCAAGTAATAAATTGGAGGATATTTTTTTACGGGGGATCACGAAACGATGATAAGGGTATAACCAAACAGGTGCGGTGATCGTTTTGACGGGTTCGTAATTTGTGTTTTTAGGGAGAATATTAAAATTAAGGAGATTTTCGCCTAATTGCAGTTTTTTAATTGTAATGGTTTTATGCGCTGCTTTTTCTGCCTCTTCAAGTGAATCTCCTCGCGCAATACTATTGGCGGCAGCCAAGGTGCCTTCAACAATCGGCGCCGAACTTAATATGACGTTAGTGGCAATGCTATGCTCAAGATCAGCGATGGCGAGAGCGGCATTTTGTGCTGAATGATAAGTATCAAGCAAAACCAGTACACCTTGTTTGCTATAACACTTTTCAATTGTGGAAAGTATAGTTTCTGGTGACACTTCATTAGCAAGATCAGAAGGTGTTTGATAGTTGCTCGCAATGGCAATTTTTACTTGGTGATTTACAGTCTGATTAACGAGCTCTTTAATACCATTGGCGAGTGTAAGGCTCTTTGAAACTAATACGATACTGACCATAAAGCCCTCTTTTTTTGTAAATATAAACAGGGAGATAAACACTCCCTGTTTACTCAGGCTTTAATAAAGCCATTCTCGTCCTAATTGGTCGGCAGTTAAAATTGCGGCATAAACTTTATCGGAATCGATATCAAATGGCATGTTGTAAATTGTCTCACCTTCAGCACAGCTTAATTCAGCAACTGCCATGATTTTTTCATTTAATTCATCACCTGTTGCATTGATACCCAGTTCTTCTAAAGTGACAGGTAATCCGACTAAAATACAGAAATCAAGGAACTCCTCTAATTCTTCTAATGGACTGTTTTCTAAAACTAATTGAACTAATGTACCAAAGGCAACTTTTTCACCATGATACATGTTGTGACACTCTTCTAATGCTGTAAATCCATTATGAATGGCATGGGCTGCCGCAAGACCCGCACTTTCAAAACCGATACCACTTAAGAAGGTATTAGCTTCAATAATATTTTCTACTGCAGCGGTACAAACACCACGGCTTACGGCGAGTTTTGCTTTATAACCATCTTCTAAAAGGGTGTTATAGCAAAGTTCAGCCAAAGCAAGCGCTGCTAGTGTTGATTTACCCCCTGCCATAGTCTGTTTTTGAGCCTGACTACAGGCTCTTGCTTCGAAGTAGGTTGCTAAAGCATCTCCCATTCCAGCCACTAATAAACGCGCTGGCGCAGAAGCGATGATATTTGTGTCCATCACGACCACGTCAGGATTTGTTGGATAGAAAAGGTAACTATCAAATGCCCCTAATTCCGTATAAATCACAGAAAGTGCGCTTGTAGGGGCATCAGTAGAAGCAATGGTTGGGGAAATAACGACAGGAAGCTGGCATTTATAAGCAACCGCTTTGGCAGTATCTAATGTTTTCCCACCACCAACGCCAACGATCACAAGAGAGGCTTGTTCTTTTACAAGTTCAGATAGTCGATTGATTTCGTTATGTGTGCATTCACCATTAAACAGTTCAAAGTGCCCATTCACTTCATATTGAGACATACTGTCTTTGACGGTACTTCCGACGAGATCCATAACAAACTTATCAGCAATAATCAGTGCCCTATCGCCAAAAGGTTTTGCGTATTTACCAATATGGTATAGCGCATCTGGCCCTTGAATATATTTAGCGGGGGATTGAATAACTTTTAACATAATAGACTCCTACTATTCGCAAAAGAGAGTAAAAAATCCTTATGGTGGGGCTTGTCTTCCCAATTGACATTGAATTTTATGGAGATGAACTTAAACACATTAACAGTCTAATAGATGAATAAAATATTTCATTGCAAATAATTAATCATTTTTATATTAGCATGCAAAAAACATCCTAATACTGATATTTAAGTAATATTTTGTGAGTTGTTTAACTAATCATGCTAATTAATTACGATACGAAATATTTATGTAAAATAATTAATTTCTCAATCAGAATAAAGCTTCATAAAATTGACTTATGAAGCTTTATTATTTGAATTATGACATTAATATCATTATTTTTTTGCGAGGTGAGATGGATTATGAGTGAATTTCAGCATAATCTTGTTTTTTGTTTTCTTGGGTGAAAAAGTAACGCAAAATAAAATTCAATAAAACACCATAAGCAGGTAAGAAAAACAGCATACAAATGGTCAATTTAAACACGTAGTCAACTAATGCAATTTCAATCCAATTCTCTGCCATAAATGCGTCAGTACTACGATAAAAAGCAATAAAGAAGAAGGCTAGAGTGTCGAGTAAATTACCAAAGAACATTGCTGCACTGGGTGCTACCCACCATTTTTGTTGTTGTCTTAAACGATTAAAGACAGATACATCCATGATTTGACCTAACACATAAGCCATAAAGCTTGCTGTCGCAATTCTTGCCACCATGATATTAAAATCAGCTAATGAGGCAACCCCTTGCCAACTTCCTTGGAAAAAGAGTGTTGAGATCAGGTAAGAAATTGCTAATGCAGGTAGCATAACAGCGGTAATAATGCGTCTGGCAAGGGGTGCGCCATAAATACGAACCGTTAAATCTGTTGCTAGAAAAATAAACGGAAAAGTAAAGGCACCCCAAGTGGTATGGAAACCAAAAATGGAGATAGGTAACTGCACAAGATAATTACTAGATGTAATTATTAGAATGTGGAACAAAGAAAGCCATAATAGCGCCACCGCTTTTTGGCGGGGAGTAAACGTATACATAAATTGTACCTTTTTAGTGATTGGGGTGAGGGAGCCCAATAAAACAGTGATTTCTCTCTTAAATGAGAGGATGCGCATAATACGCCTGTTGCGCAACAAAAGCAAAGATTAGGAAGAAATACCGTTGTGCTTAATGTGCCGTGATGTGAACACGAAAGCGCGATATAATGACACAATCTGTCAGTGCAATAAGAATGGTTAATAGAATGAATGCTCAATTTGATGATGCAACTAAGACATTAGATACGCTAGGACTACGTTGCCCTGAGCCTGTGATGTTAGTACGTAAAACGATAAGAAATATGGCATTGGGTGAGACATTATTAGTGATAGCTGATGATCCTGCTACAGTGCGTGATATTCCTGGCTTTTGCCGTTTTATGGAACATGATTTATTAAATCAAGAGACGCAATCTGCACCTTATCGTTATCTTATTCGTAAAAAAGAGAGCAATTTGTAATTTATGCTGTAAATATTGCTCATCTTCGCGCTAAAAAACCCAAACTCCAGATTAACTGAGGTTTGGGTTTCGTTATTTTAACGTGCTTACTCTTTATTTGAGGCGTTAATTTTTACTCTTAACAGCCTTACCGCATTGGCAGTAACCAGTGCTGTTGCGCCGGAATCAGCAAGAACCGCAACCCAAAGCCCAGTGATACCTAATAAGCTTGTTACTAAGAATATTGCTTTTAAGCCCAATGCTATCGTAATGTTTTCACGGATAATTTTACGTGTCGCACGAGATAATTTAATAATTTCAGGTAAGCCGGTTAAACGGTTATGTGTTAACGCCGCATCAGCTGTTTCAAGTGCAACGTCAGTACCGCTTCCCATCGCGACACCAATGGTGGCAGCCTTCATTGCTGGCGCATCATTGATACCATCGCCTACCATCATTGTGTTATGCGTTTTGCTGATTTCCATTACTGAAGTCACTTTATCTTCAGGCAGTAATCCTGCTCGGAAATCCATACCTAGTTTTTTCGCAATAGCCGCAGCTGCTCTTGGATTATCACCCGTTAGCATAACGGCATTGATGTTCATCTCTTTCAATAACTTCATTGATTCAACAGCATCACCGCGTAAGGTATCTTGCATAGCAATAACACCAATAAGCTGGCTCTCTTTTAATACGACAACCACGGTTTTACCTTCATCTTCAAGGCGTGCAACTTCTTGTTGCCAATGAGAAGAGAGCGATGTGGCTTCTGATAATTGAGAAGGTGCACTGACTAGAATATGTTGGCTATTTAAATAACCTTCAATGCCTTTACCCGCTAGCGCTTTACGATCTTCCGCTTCAACAACAAGCACGCCTTCATCTTGTGCTTTATTGATAATGGCTTTTGCTAATGGGTGATGAGAGCCAATTTCTACGGATGAGGCAAAAGTCAGTACTTCTTTTTCATTAAATCCGCTTTCAGCCACGACATCAGTAACTTGAGGTTTTCCTTCAGTTAATGTACCCGTTTTATCTAATGCGATAGTATTAACAGTGCCTAATTGCTCTAATGCCGCTCCGCCTTTGATCAGCGCTCCACGTTTAGTGGCTGCTGCTAATGCTGAAGTGATTGCCGCGGGTGTTGAGATCACCAAAGCACAAGGACAACCAATTAGTAATAGGGTTAAACCGCGATAAATCCATGTTTCCCACGGCTGTGAAAACAACAGGGGTGGAACAATGATAACTAGCGCAGAGAACAGCATAATTGCAGGTGTATAGTAACGGCTAAAGCGGTCAATAAAGCGCTCAATAGGGGCTCTACGCTCTTCAGCTTCTTCAATCAATTGCAAAATACGGTCGATAGCATTTTGCCCTTGTTCAGAGACGACTTTCATTTGCACAGATCTATCTACAGATAAACAACCTGCTGCTACTTTTTCGCCTTGTAGACGCTCTACAGGCACGGATTCACCCGTTAATGCACTTTCATCAAAGCTTGCAAATGCACTAACTAATTCCGCATCTGTTGGCAAACGTGAACCTGGGGCAATTTCAATAATGTCGCCTGGACGTAATTGTGCAACAGGGACGGTTTGTTTTTTGCCGTCTTTGATTAATGTTGCTTCTTCTGGCACTAGTGCCATTAATGCACTTACACCACGACGAGCACGACCTGCGGCGTAAGACTCCAGCATTTCGCCAATCATAAACAGCAAAATAACCATTGCTGCTTCTTCGGTAGCATTAATAAATAGTGCACCAATTGCGGCAACACTCATCAATGTTTCTATGGCGAAAGGGGTACCACTACGAATAAGTTGTAAGGACTTTTTCGCAATGGGGAATAAACCAATCAACGTTGTTGCAATAAAGGCAGTACGGCCTGCTTGAGGATCAATAAACTCTACGCCCCAGCTAATCGCCATTAAAAGTGCCAAGACAATAACAAATGAGCTCTCTTTTAAAAGACTCTGCTTTGTGACTTTTTTAGATTGAGGTGATGAGAGATCAAACAGTTCAAAACCAGCACTGTTAATTGCCGCAATCACATCAGCGCGTAGATCACTATCAGCATCAACGACCAATTTTTCGGTGGCAAAAAGCACTTTTGCTTGTTTTACGCCTGTGACTTTGAGTGCTGCGGTTTCGATCTTTTGAGCACAACTCGGGCAATCCATTCCTTGCACTTTCCAACTAAAGCGTTGCTGTGCTACTTTTTCTGGCTCAACGTTAGAAACAGCAGCGTTGATATCACAGCTTTCATGAGCATGTTCGTGGGAGTGTCCGTGGTGATGCTCATCCTCGCATTCAGGATCACTTTTATCTATTTTGGTGTGGGAATGTCCGCTTTTAGTATGTGAGTGCGTACTATTCTCTGTATGACCTGAACAACATTGAGAGCTTGAGCAGCAAGCATCGGTATGTTTATTGTGTTGATGAGCATGTTTAGTCATAACTGGCTCTCCTCGTTTAACAAAGTAAAGTCTAAATTCATTTATCTGATAAGTACTTTACAGCTTGGAGTAGAGTCCAGAGTCAAGATACCAAAGGGACATTCATTGGCAAAAAGTGCGAATTAGGTTAAAAAATTAACCCCTTATTCTATTTTGTAAAAACAAGGGGCTGATGGATACTAAAGGAATAACGCTCTAACAATGAAGAAATGCCCAATAAAATAACAGGCACTGACAAGTCCTTTAGAAGCTGAAAATGAGAAGCGGAAGCGGTTGATTAGCCATATTGAGTAAGCGATTACTAACAATAATGAACCAATCATCACTGATAAGTTGTAATCATTGCTTAAGTAGAAGAATCTTTCGCCCGCAACCCAAAACATAGCAAAGGCGGCTAATAAAGTTAGAGAGGCAGGGATAGCTAATTTATCAAGCTTAGCCCAAACAATGACTAGAATGATAATGAAAGCAATAATAACGAATCCAAGTAAAGGAAGATAGAAAGAGAGTTGGAGTGGCAGTAAAAAACTCACCATATAAAGTATGTAGCTTAAGAAAATCAAGGTAATGGATGGTAGTAAATACTTACCATCAAATATTCTTAAGATATCAGAAAGTAGTGTCGCTAATAATGCACCTACGATAAGGTAGCTATTAATATTGTGTTCGGGAACTTGCCATGCCCAAAGTAATAAAAGAAGTAGTGTGATAGGACGGAATAACCATCGTTGCCAATTAGGGCCTCGATATGCGGCATCGATATAAAGCCATCCGGAGAATAATACGGCGAGAAACGGCCAACTCATAATATCTTCCTTATATTCAGAACTGTTTTATTATTGATAGCAGAAAGTTTAATTTAAGAATAGCGGTTAATGACGAAACTGACGTACTTATTAAAATAATATCAGCACACAGTGTTGGGTCCATGTAACGATAGGAATTAGTGTAATGAATAAAGCGGCTATTTTAGGAATTGCAGTACTGATCATTATTATCGCATCAGCGACTTATCGTTTTTTTGAACAACGCAAACAGCGAATAAGTGATGATAATGCACCTGTAAAACTTTATATGGTTGAAGTGATTGATAAAAAAGAAATAGCGGCGAATGAACGACGTTCAAGAGAAAATGATGTCACTGGCCCAGAAATAACACATTATTATCAAGTTACCTTTCGTTTAACCACTGATGATCGTAAAGATTTGGTTTTGAATATTGATAAATCATCTTATCAAAATATCGAACCTGAAATGAAAGGGCGTTTATTTATGCAAGGCAGTCGTTTTGTACAGTTTGAAACAGATGTGCCAATCGATGAGCAAAATAATAAATAAGCGAAAGCGGTTAATAAGATTGGCAACCTCTGGGGTAGGTGGGTAACCCCAGATAATTGCGAAGATATATGAAGATTACAGCTATTGTTTCGTTTTATTTTTCTGTTTTTCTTCGTATTCTTTTCGTAATTCTTTTTGTATTTTTAAAAGCTCAAAGATCCCAAAGAAAAAAATGCGAAATTGTAATGCCGTTGACGGTTTTTGATCTTTAGGTTGCCCTGCTTTATACATGACAATTTGTAATCCATGCATAATCACCATGAAAATTAATGCAATATCCATAAAGTATTTTAGAGGCTTAGGAAATGGAGAAATAATATTTAAAAGCAGAAAGCCCCAAACGCCGACCATTAAAAATCGGCCAAAAAAGATTAACATAACAACTCCATAAAAAATTAAGCAGATAAACTGCGAATATAAAGACGATACGCAACTTGTCCTGCGATCTTCTCTCTATGCAATGTCCAATGGATTGGCAGTGTATAAGTCTGTGCTTTAACTTCTTCCTCAATATAAATATAGCAATCTTGCGCTAACCAGCCGTTATTTTCTAATAATTGGACAGTGTCAGACAACATGCCTTTATGAAAAGGAGGATCTAAGAAAACGACATTATAAGGCGTGCCTTGCTTTGCGAGAAAGGATAATGCGCTGTCTTGAATAACATGTCCATTATCAGCATTAAGTAAGGCTAAATTTGCAGTAATTTGTTGAGCAACAGGACGTTCATATTCAATAAAGGTCGTTTCACGAGCATAGCGAGAAAGGGCTTCAATTCCTAAACCACCGCTACCAGCAAAACAGTCGAGGCAACGGGCATCTTGGATAACAGGCATTAGCCAATTAAAGAGCGTTTCTTTCACTCTATCTGTTGTTGGTCGTAATCCTTGGCTATCAAGAACAGGAAGTTTACGACCACGCCATTTACCCCCAATTATTCTAATTTGTCCCATTGGGGCTTTTTGTGGTTTTTTGGCCATATTATTTTGATTTATATCGTTTAAACGTGATTTCTGGAGTGTTTTTTTGAATAAGGGATCAGTGTCTCTTGATATCTTGATGACTTCCCTTGATTTAATACGGAATAATTTACCATAAAATTCGTATAAAAGATGCGTTTATCCATGATCAAATGATAGACTTCATTATTATTTTCAATATCGTCAATGTAATCGCGCCATGATTTAGTGCGAGGAGTTTAGTAGCTAATGGCAAAAGAAAAAAAAGGTTTTTTCTCGTGGCTCGGTTTTGGGCGTAACAAAGAAGAAAATATTGAGCAAGAGAAAGAGCAGCAACGCTTAGAAGAAGAGCGTTTAGAACAAGAACGTTTGGCAAAAGATGCCCAAGAAGAAGCTGCTTGCCAAGCACAGTTAGAAGCGGAACAAGAGCGCTTAGAAGCGCAACGTCAAGAAGCAGCACGTTTAGAGCAGGAACGTCTGGCACAAGAAGCTGAAGCTCAACGCCTTGCGCAAGAAGAGGCCCTGCGCCAAGCGGAACTTAAAGCAGAGCAGGAACGTTTAGAAGCGCAACGCGCAGAGCAGGAACGTCTGGCACAAGAAGCCGAAGCTCAACGCCTTGCGCAAGAAGAAGCCCAGCGCCAAGCGGAACTTAAAGCAGAGCAGGAACGTTTAGAACAGGAAC
>NZ_PHFJ01000017.1 GCF_003144535.1 Proteus penneri
CTTGAGCCAGCATTAGAAAATAGAATTGCTAAGCATTCATCACAAACAGAGAACCTCAAAGAGCTAACAGGTATTTTAGCGACGGTGATTGTACTGAATGAAAGCGGATTGATTGATGGAAATTCGAAAGGGAATAATACATCATCAGTAGTTACTAAGCCTAATGTAACGACAACAAAACCAAATGAACAAGTACCACCGAAAACTGTACCTAATCAGACAGGTGGTGATAAATTAGGTAATTATCAAGTTCACGACTTGAAACAGGTGACTGACCCTGCTTTAAATTTAGATTCTATTAGGAATGCGACTCAACAATATTTGAAAAAACCGTTACAGCAAGATGGTGCAGCAGTTAGCTATGCTACTGCTTCAGTTACAGTAAATGGTAAAACTGAATATTATCTTTCGGTGAGTGGCAAATCTTGGTCAGGGAAATCTCCTGATACGGTAAATATTGATGGGGTTACTTATAAAGTTATTCGTGATGATAAGAATAGTTTTACTAGTGTAGGAAACATTGAGTCGAAGAGAACAAATTTTAATCATGCAGAACAAAAGTTATTTAATCATATTCAAGATGCTTATAAAGGACAAAAAGCAGATGTAAATATGGCAATACAAAATACATCGAATCGAGATCCGGGTATGTGCGTAAGTTGTGGCTATACAAGTAAAAATTTTGCAGAAAATAATAAAGATCTTAATGTGAAAATTTATCAAGGCTCTACGGGGGAAAATAAGTAATGAACAATGAACTGATAGAGTATCTACATTCGGTATATCCTGAGTTACCGATTGATACTAGCTATATGCGGGGTTACTCGAATGAAGAAATTGGGAAAATTGAACGTTTATATGACATCAAAGTCGAAGGTCAATTGTATGATTTTTTAGCTAATATTGGTCGTTGTAGCGGTGGCCTTTTTGGCGATGAACCGCTTGTTTTTTATCGATATGGTCAGACGGTTAGAGGTAACATCTTATATCAAGATTCAATGAGAGATGAAGTCCCACATGTTCAGCCATATAATCTTCGAAAACAGAAAGCGTTATTTATATCAGTAGAAAGCTATACTCAGTATTTCTTTTTACTTACAGAGTCTGATGATCCTAACCGAGTTTATCAATATGATGAAAATGAAGAGACTGTAGAAGCGACTGACTGGGATCTAAACAGTTATTTAAGACATATAGTTAATGTCTATACGCGAAACTACAAAATAAAAGCTCCATTTGACGAATGCGGCGAGCTTATTGTTATTTAAATTATAAAGATCCCAATTTAATATTGGGATCATCTTTAATAATCTTATTCACTCCTCAGTCGACCGGATAATCAACTGTCCAGCTTGGCGGATAAAGGTATAATGATCACCACCTAAAATTCCTGTTTATTCAAACACTTACAACTAATTATCAGTTGGGGGCTGGAGTTGGATTTTCCGCGTTTCGGCAAGTGACCCACTGTATATTGTCTGGTTTTCCCCCTTCTTCTTTAGCTGTCTAGCTTTTTGCCTTACAACAGAGCACTAATGCCAATCGTCGAAAAGCGAAACCCACACCGACAGCCGCCAATCTCAAGGTAGCACCTTAAATGCCGGATAAAATCTGTCGATTACCGCAACAGGTAAAAATAAAGACAGATTCAAGTGGTTACAGGATTACTGCAAGGCTTAGCAGGAGGATTAGGCGCTGGTGGCGGTGAATTAGCAGCGAGATATATTGCGAAAGAGCTCTTCCCTAATAAAGACGTGAGTGAACTCACTGAACGTGAAAAACAGCAAGTGAGTGCATTGAGTCAACTGGCCTCTGGTCTTGCCGGAGGACTGACTACCGGTGATATGGCGGGTGCAATTACTGGCTCGCAAGCTGGGAAGAATGCGGTTGAGAATAACTTCTTCAAACCTACAGTTCTGCCAACAGATATGGCTGATTATGGGCAATCAGTTTCATCACTAGCGGTTTCAATGGCCCAAAATGATGGCAGTATAGAAGAAATCAATGCAGAGTTATATCCTTCTCACTCATGCAAAATCATGCTCATCGTGTGGCGAAATCAATGTCCTGCCAACAAGCAAAGCGGAGCTCTTGTGTCCGAACAACCGTTAGCAGAATAATTTTAGTCGCTATTTTGGTGATCACACTACCTGTATAACCAGCTAGATCCTTCAGAAAATAAGGTAACTCTTCAGCGGTTAAGAATGGGAAATGTTGTTTCTTCGGTGGGGTTAGTGCTGTTGCCAGATCAGGTGCTGGATTGTATTCGATCACATAAGGAGAAAGTAGACTTTAATAGACGATGGTAAGCTAGGCGTGGCGGAAGATCACAGGAGTCGAACCTGCCAAGGACCGCTGGCGGCCCCATCTGGATTTGAAGTCCAGCCGCCCCACCGGGGACGATGATCTTCCATTTTTAAATAGGTCAAAAGGAAATAACGGGATGATTATACGCTGAATTATTTTTAATCCCAAGTGCATCAAATCAATAAAATCCCTTTCAAATAAAATAATCCCGTTTTTGAGTAAAACCTCGGATAATTACCGCGATACTATTGAACTTATACAGTTTCATCCTCATCTTACTATTTATAACGAATAAACTCAGTGGTGTGTTTTACGTCACTGCAAACCCAAATACAGGATGTTTTTTATGTCAAATCCATTACTTAGCACAACGGGATTACCTGCATTTTCCCAGATCAAACCAGAACATGTTGTTCCTGCATTAAAAGAAGTGTTAACAAATTACCGCGAAACAGTTGAAAGATTACTAGCTGAAAATACTCAATTTAATTGGAATAACCTTTGCCAACCCTTAGCAGAAGCAGGCGATAAACTTTCTCGTGTTTGGTCCCCCGTTAGCCATTTAAATTCTGTTAAAAACTGTGCTGAACTGCGTGAAGTGTATGAACAAAGTTTGCCGTTGCTATCTGAATTTAGTACATGGATGGGACAACATGAAGGCTTATATCAAGCTTATAAATCAATTAAAGAAAGTGCTGATTTTAATGCGTTAACTCAACCACAGAAAAAAGCGATTGAAAACGCATTACGTGACTTTGAATTATCAGGTATCGGTTTACCTAAAGAGAAACAACAGCGTTTTGGTGAAATTAGCGCGCGTATGTCTGAGTTAAGCGCTAAATATGGAAATAACGTATTAGATGCAACGATGGGGTGGTCTAAATTAATTACTGATGTAGAAGATTTATCGGGTATGCCTCAAAGTGCTATTGATGCCGCAAAAGCTATCGCACAAGCAAAAGAACAAGACGGCTATCTGTTAACACTTGATATGCCTAGCTATCTCCCTGTTATGACCTATGCGGATAATCGTGAACTTAGAAAAGAGATGAGCATCGCTTATAGCACGCGCGCATCAGATCAAGGCCCCAATGCAGGCCAGTGGGATAATAGTGAAATAATGGCGGAGATCCTCGCATTACGTCACGAACTCGCCCAACTGCTTGGTTTTAAAAATTATGCTGAAAAATCACTTGCTACTAAAATGGCAGAGTCTCCGGAGCAAGTTCTTAGTTTTTTAACTGACTTAGCACAACGCGCTCACCCACAAGGTAAAGAAGAGTTAGCGGAGTTAACTCAATTTGCAAAAGAGCACTATGGCATTGATAAATTAGAATCTTGGGATCTGGCTTACTACAGCGAAAAACAGAAACAACACCTGTTCTCAATCGATGATGAGCAATTACGTCCTTACTTCCCTGAACAGCGTGCTTTAAGTGGTTTATTTGAAGTTGTTCATCGTATCTATGGTTTAACAGCCAAAGAGCGTAACGATATCGACACTTGGCATGATGATGTTCGTTTCTTTGAGCTTTACGATGACAATAACACCTTGCGCGGTAGCTTCTATCTTGATTTGTATGCACGTGAACACAAACGTGGTGGTGCTTGGATGGATGATTGCATAGGAAGAATGCGTCATGCCGATGGCAAGCTACAAAACCCTGTTGCTTATCTCACCTGTAACTTCAATAAGCCTGTAGGTGATAAACCAGCACTGTTTACTCATAATGAAGTCACCACACTGTTCCATGAGTTTGGTCATGGCTTACATCATATGTTAACGCAAATTGATACTGCCGATGTTGCAGGTATTAACGGTGTACCATGGGATGCTGTTGAATTACCAAGCCAATTTATGGAAAACTGGTGCTGGGAGCCAGAAGCATTAGCCTTTATTTCTGGTCATTATGAAACTGGCGAACCATTACCACAGGCAATGCTTGATAATATGCTTAAAGCAAAAAATTATCAGTCTGCAATGTTTGTGTTACGCCAACTAGAATTTGGTTTGTTTGATTTCCGTTTACATGCAGAATATGACCCAGCAAAAGGGGCTTGTGTAATGGAAACCTTAAACCGTGTGAAAGAACAAGTTTCCGTTGTTCCTTCAACACCTTGGGCGCGTTTTCCTCATGCCTTTAGCCATATCTTTGCAGGTGGGTATGCTGCCGGTTATTACAGCTATTTATGGGCTGATGTACTGGCAGCTGATGCCTTCTCTCGCTTCTCCGAAGAAGGCATTTTTAACCGCGAAACGGGTCAATCATTCCTTGATAATATTTTAACTCGTGGTGGTTCAGAAGAACCAATGGAGCTATTCAAACGCTTCCGTGGTCGTGAACCGAAACTTGATGCTATGCTCAAAGGCTACGGCATTAAAGGATGATATGTGAATATCTGTTTACTTTGTGAAGAAGGCGCTGATAACAGCGCCTTATCTGATTTAGCGCAACGTTGGGGACTCGTGCACGACGAAACGCAAATCATGGCTTTAGTATTAACATCGACCCACCTTGAATTACGCAAACAAGATGAACCTAAATTAGGTGGCATCTATGTGGATTTCGTAGAAGGCACCATGGCGCATCGTCGTAAATTTGGCGGAGGTCGAGGTGAGGCGGTAGCAAAAGCGGTTGGGATCAAAAAAGACTATCTGCCTGATGTTGTTGATGCGACAGCCGGACTTGGTCGAGATGCATTTGTATTAGCATCTATTGGTTGCAAAGTCAGAATGGTAGAGCGTCACCCTGTCGTTGCTGCATTACTTGAAGATGGCCTAAAGCGTGCTTATCGTGATGCTGATATTGGTGAATGGATGCAAGAGAGAATGACATTAATTCATGCCTCTTCGGCCCAAGCACTCACTGAGATCACGCCTCCTCCTGATGTTGTCTATCTTGATCCTATGTATCCCCATAAGGCGAAAAGTGCATTAGTAAAAAAAGAGATGCGAGTATTTCAGTCTTTAGTTGGTGCTGATGAAGATGCAGATGCGCTATTAGAACCCGCAATGACTTTGGCGAAAAAACGTGTCGTTGTAAAAAGACCCGACTACGCAGAACCATTAAATAATCAGGCTGCACATGCCAATGTAACAACCAAAAATCACCGTTTTGATATTTATCCTTGTATTTAAAGTTATCCTTTTATAATAAAGGGGCTATAGAGCCCCTTTATTACACCACCACCGCTTTTCTTCTAATTTCTGATTATTGAATACTATACCCACCATCAATAACAAGATTATGACCATTTATCATATCTGAAGCATTACTTGCTAAAAAAACAGCAGCAGCAGCAATCTCTTCAGGTTCTGCAAAGCGTTGGGCTGGAATTTGAGCTTTCATCTTTTCACCTTTCTCACCTTCCCAAGCTTTTTTACCTAAATCGGTCATCACAATTGTGGGTAATATCGCATTGATTTGTAAGCCTTTAGGTGCCCATTCTAATGCAAGAACTTGTGTCATACCAATAACGCCCGCTTTGGTAGCACAATAGGCGATATGCTCGGGCAGTGCTATCACCCCCGCTTGAGAAGCAAGATTGATTATCTTACCTTGTCCTCGCTGTAACATGTGTCGCCCAACTTCTTGGCATAACAAAAAAGTCCCCGTTAGATTCACTGATAGCGTTTTATTCCAATCTTCAAGCGAGAGAGACTCCGCGGGTGCTAATGCTACAATGCCTGCACAATTAACTAAAATATCAATACGATCAAATTCTTCTAATACAGAATGTACAGCTTTTTTTACCGAATCTTCGCTTGAGATATCACATTGAATACCTACTGCACTATTTAATTGCTGAGCAACCTGTTCCACTTGCTCTGATCTATCTAATAGCGCAACTTTTGCTCCTTTCTCAATAAACATTTTCGCAATAGATAACCCAATTCCTGCAGCCCCCCCCGTAATAACAGCGACTTTATTTGGTAAAGTAAAATCTATCTGCATAGCCATAAATACCTCCTACAAAAATAATCACTTTATAAAGTGCCTCTTTTTTAAGGATAGCAGATGAAAAATTAGATAAAGATGAGATAGGTAAACCAAGGAAGGTTCGTCGGGGATCTGACGGGTGTTAAACACCCGTTCAGAATTAATAAATTTTACAGTACGCCTTGCGCCAGCATTGCATCAGCGACTTTAACAAAACCAGCAATGTTCGCGCCTTGAATATAATTAGTCTGCTTACCTTCACCACCGTAATTCACACAAGCATGGTGAATATCTAACATGATGTGATGTAAGCGAGCATCCACTTTCTCAGCTTTCCAGCTTAAACGTGCCGCATTTTGCGCCATCTCTAAACCAGAGGTTGCAACACCACCGGCATTAGCGGCTTTTCCTGGTGCAAAAAGGACACCCGCTTCAATAAAGGCATCTGTTGCTGCAATCGTTGTTGGCATATTCGCACCTTCCGCAACGGCTTTAACGCCATTGTTGATCAAGACTTTTGCAGCCTCTAGATCTAATTCATTTTGTGTTGCACAAGGTAGAGCAATATCAACAGGAACAGCCCAAGGTTGTTGCCCTTCAAGATAGGTTAAACCAAATTCTTTGGCATACTCTTCAACACGACCGTAATTATTTTTAATTTCAGTGAGTCGTGCGAGTTTTTCTGTCGTAAATCCAGCTTCATCAACCACAGTACCAGCTGAATCTGATGCTGTTATGACTTTAGCGCCTAACTCTAAACATTTTTCAATAGTGAACTGTGCAACATTACCTGCACCAGAAACCGCCACACGCATTCCCTCAAGAGACATACCATGACGTTTAAGCATTGCATTAGTAAAGTAGACTAAACCGTACCCAGTAGCTTCTGGGCGGATTAAACTGCCCCCGAATGAAAGACCTTTACCTGTAAATACACATTCATTGCTATTAGACAGTTTTTTCATCATGCCTGCCATAAAGCCGACTTCTCGCGCACCCACACCAATGTCACCAGCAGGAACATCTGTATTAGCCCCTAAATGGCGATAAAGTTCAGTCATTAAAGCCTGACAAAAACGCATCACTTCCCCATGACTTTTACCTTTAGGATTAAAATCAGAGCCACCTTTTGCGCCCCCCATCGGCAATGTCGTTAATGCATTTTTAAATGTTTGCTCAAAACCTAAGAATTTTAGGATGGAGAGATTGACTGATGGATGGAAACGCATACCACCTTTGTAAGGTCCAATGGCTGAGTTAAATTGGATACGCCATGCACGGTTAACTTGTACTTGCCCTTTGTCATCTAACCAACAGACGCGAAACTGAATAATACGTTCAGGCTCAACTAAACGCTCAAGTAATGATTGTTCACGATATTGTGGATTTTTCTCTAAAAAAGGCCACAAAGTGGTAAAAACTTCACGAACCGCCTGATGATACTCAGGCTGATGAGCGTTATATTTTTCTACCCCTTCTAAAAACGAAGATAAAGAGCCAGATCTATTCATTCAGCTATTCCTTTTTTGTGTAATGTGATGATGATATAACCTCATTTATTCAGAATATTTTTGGGTTTTTGTGAGGTTGATATTGTTTTGCTTCTTGAATATATCATTAAAATGTATTCACACTTCAAGACATTTTTTTCATAATTAGACAAAAAAAAAGATTGACTCAGTTTAACTGTAAGAAAAATAGGAATTTTGGGCAAAAAAATACCTGCATAAGCAGGCATTTTTTTGCTTAAACAAGCAATCGATTATTATTCATCATCTTTCAGAGGTACAATTAGCATATCAACATGCACAGTATTAATTAGTTGGCGTGCCGATGACATCAATTTGCTCCAGAAGTCTTGGTGATGACCACAAACGACTAAATCCATATCGTATTTCTTAATCGCATCAACCAGAACTTGACCTAAATCGCCGCTACCGCTCAGGGTTTCTTGAATTTCATAACCCGATTGATCAGAAAGGTTTTTTAACGCGTTACGGGTTTCATCAGTAATACGTTGTTGCATATCACCGAGGTTGACATCTATAAGACCGGTATAAAGATCAGAGTAGTTAACATCAACGTGAATTAAGGAAACTTTGGCATTATAGGGTTTTGCCATAGATACAGCTTTCTGTACCAAGACGTTACTCTCAGGGGATAAATCAACTGCCACTAGAATATGCTTATAAGCCATCGTGAACTCCTTCCATAAGCTGATTAATCGGTTGGAAAGGCGGTTAAGCCTAAATCCTATGTATTAAATATAACGTTTTAAGATGAAAGTTAGATGTTGCCTTGATCACAACTTATGTCAAATTCATCAAGAAAGCATCTATCGATGAATAACAATATACACCATTTTAGATTAGCACGATGTCATTCACCGATAATATCATCATAATAATGAGAATTGAGTAGAAAAAACAACAAAAACACCCTTTTAGAGTTATTTTTTATTTTTTTTTCTAAAAAAGGAAACAACTTGAAAAAGTCACTTTTGTTTATTGCTTAATTTCACCTAAACTTAAATTAGAGAAAAAGTAACCTTTATTGGTAAAGATTTTCTCATCTCAGAATCTATTATTCTAGGGAGGGGATTATGTTTAATGTCATTGTTGTCTTTTGGGCGCTATGTATTCTTTGCCTGATCAATATGATGCGTTATTTTTCATCTATTCGGGTGTTACTCACAATACTGCGCCAATCCGATCCTTTGCTCTACCAATCGGTGGATGGTAATGGATTTTTTACTATGCATGGGCAATTTTCAAAACAGTTGCGGCTTATCCGCTATATCAACCAACGCCAATACATCAATCATCATAATCCTGAAGTTATTATGCGTTGCGAGCGAATCTATCGGCAATTTTATCTTGTTAGTCGTTTTTGTATTTTGGCTGTCGCAAGTTTAATTGCGATGCTTTTCTGGTAGAGACAAAAACAAAAAACGGTGACTAAAAGTCACCGTTTATAAACAAACTTAGGTAAGTTACCGCTATTAGCTATTCACAATAAATGTCAGTGATATCCAATAAAGTAAACCTGATAAACCAATGCTAACTGGTAATGTTAAGATCCAAGCCAGTGCAATGTTTTTCACTGTCTTAGTTTGAACACCACCACCATCAACAATCATCGTACCAGCAACTGCAGATGACAGAACTTGTGTTGTTGATACAGGCATACCCGTATAACTTGCTACACCAATGGAAACTGCTGCTGTTACCTGAGCAGAAACCCCTTGTGCGTAAGTCATACCTTTTTTACCAATTTTCTCACCAATAGTTACTGCAACGCGTTTCCAACCTACCATTGTCCCGATAGAGAGCGCTAATGCCACTGCGATAATGATCCAAATCGGAGCATATTCCACCGTGTTTAGCAGGTCACGACTCAATGTTTTTAAGAACCGTGCATCTTGGGCGCTAGTTTCTGGTAATTTAGCCACTTCTGTTGCGGTATCAGCGATACACATAAGTAATCGACGCATTTGAGCACGCTGGTCTGCTGTTAGCTCGTCATAAGAGCTAATATTTGCAAGCATCAGTTCTGTTTGATTCAGAACAATTGGCGTTCTTGCGCTATTACAATGAAAATCTGTATCACTAGCATCAGTTTGTGCTGGTACTACTGGTGTATTATCAATAGCATGCTGTAGCGCTGGCTGATGTTTCTCATAATATTGTTGTAAGTGTACAACTGCATCATGAGTTTTGGTGATATCGTATCCGCTCGCATTCATATTGACGACAAAGCCCGCAGGCGCTACGCCAATTAATACCAACATGATAAGACCGATACCTTTCTGCCCATCATTTGCACCATGAGAGAAACTCACCCCAACTGCTGATAAAATCAGTGCAGTACGGGTCCAAAATGGCGGTTTACGCTTACCATCTTGCTTCTCACGTTCAGCAGGTGTCAGGTGAATACGACGACGCTTTTTCGTACCACTCCAATAACGGCGCAGTAAGAAAATCATCGCACCTGCAATAATCAAGCCGATAATTGGAGAAAGAATGAGTGACAGGAAGATACTGATCATTTTAGGTATGTTTAACGCATCAACGATAGACGAATCTGTCACGATAGCATTTGTTAAACCAATACCAATGATAGCACCTATTAGCGTATGTGAACTTGATGCTGGGATACCAAAATACCATGCACCTAAGTTCCAGATAATGGCAGCTAACAGCAACGAGAAGACCATAGCAAGGCCATGACCTGAGCTCACATTCAGCAGAAGATCTGTCGGTAACAAGTGAACGATAGCATAAGCTACGCTCAAACCACCGAGCAAAACTCCAAGGAAGTTAAATACACCCGCCATCACGACCGCAAATTGCGCACGCATAGCACGAGTATAGATAACTGTTGCTACCGCATTTGCGGTATCATGGAAGCCGTTAATAGCTTCATAAAATAGCACAAAAATCAGTGCTAAAACCAACATTAAACCTGTATGAAATTCTAGGTCAGTAAACAAATGTAGCATAGACGTTAAGCCAGTTAGTTGGACATGAACGCGGCGCATTATCAGCGACAAATGCGAACGGTGGAAGCGAAATTTAACCTTTTTTTGATTTGATAACCAACAAAATCAGAGTCTTTTTAAGATAATTCCTTATATATCATCCAATTAATAAAAATAAAAAAAAAGTAAATTTCTGACAAATTTTTTCCTTGCTAATACGAATTTAGGTGAAAAATACAGATTTCTCCATATAATTTTACAAAAACATGCTGATCTTACGCGAAAATCATTGATTAAGTAGTCAGTAAAAACTAAGAACGAGGCATCATTGTGGGATCATACGATACAGTAATTATAGGTGCAGGTGCCGCGGGGCTTTTTTGTGCATCTTTAGCAGGGCAAGCGGGGCTATCTGTTTTAGTCCTCGATAATGGCAAAAAAGCAGGTCGTAAAATTCTAATGTCAGGTGGTGGACGTTGTAATTTCACCAATATGTATATCGAACCTTCAGCGTATTTATCAGAGAATCCTCATTTCTGTAAGTCAGCGCTTGCTCGCTATACACAATGGGATTTTATTGAATTAGTGCAAAAATATAACATCGCCTACCATGAGAAAACGTTAGGACAGCTATTTTGTGATGATTCAGCACAACAAATTGTTGATTTATTACTGACTGAATGTCAAAAAGGGAAAGTAAGTATTCACTTACGTAGTGAAGTTACGCAAATCGAGAAAACTGACGTAGGCTTCACTATTTTTGTTGATGGAAAAACTATCACAACATCTTCAGTAGTTATTGCCAGTGGTGGGCTTTCTATGCCTGGTTTAGGTGCTACTCCTTTTGGCTATAAAGTCGCAGAACAATTTGGCCTTCCTGTTTTACCCACTCGTGCCGGCTTAGTGCCTTTTACATTACATAAACCCCAGCTTGAGCAATTAAGCCAACTATCTGGCGTAGCTGTACCGGCCATTGTGACAGCAAAAAATGGGACGAATTTTAAAGAAAACATTCTTTTTACGCATCGTGGTCTTTCAGGCCCTGCTATTTTGCAAATCTCTAGTTATTGGCAACCAGGTGAGTATGTAAGTATTAACTTACTTCCCAATATTGACCTTGAAAGCCTTCTACAAGAAAAACGTCAAGAGCACCCAAATCAATTATTAAAAAATACGCTTTCTCGCTTATTACCAAAGCGTTTTATTGAAATAATGATAGAAAATAAACAGTTACCTGATATTTCTCTGACTCAACTTAGTAATGAACGCATTACGCAAATTGCAACGTTATTACAAGAATGGCAAGTTCAACCCAATGGCACTGAAGGATATCGCACCGCAGAAGTCACACTAGGTGGCGTAGATACTCGTGCCCTTTCCTCTAAAACAATGGAAGCCACAAAAGTCAAAGGACTCTATTTTATTGGAGAAGTGGTTGATGTGACGGGGTGGTTAGGTGGATATAATTTTCAGTGGGCATGGAGCTCAGCTTATGCCTGTGCACAGAGCCTTATCTCAACATCAAAATCGACTTTTGTTGAGTAATAATAAATAAATGTGTAAATACTAAAGTTATAAATATTGGTTTTATAATTCTATAAACTTATAAGTCATATATAATGGAAACCAGCCATCATTAATCAGTGATGGCTTTTTCTTCTGGTATTGCTCTGTAGTGACTCAAAATGCTTTATCCCCCTCCATTTTCTCTGGTTTTTTGCCATATTTTCTCTTCTTTTTCCTATAAATGACCCCATAAAGAATATTGTTAACTATTTGGTTATATTACTATTTTAAAAAATTATTAAAATAAAATAACTCGTTAATCAGTGAGTTAAGACTTTTTTGGCTCTTTTTTCTAATTTGATTAAAAAAAAGACTTTACAAATGATACTGAGAACTATTATCATTACTATCACTTTCAGATGCACCTCCTTCAGGGTCATATGAAAGAACGACATTGCTCACATTGCTTCCAGTGTTTTACTTTAGCCAGCCGGGTGCTGGCTTTTTCTTTTCTAGAACTTATTCGATGTTTTTATTTTCTCTTATTCAAATTATTTGGATCCTCAGGTTAAATTCCTCCGCTTTTTTACTTTGCGCTATTGAGTAAACTGTGTTCAACAACTTCAGAGAAGGAAACACATTATGATTTATCTACGCAAAGCAAATGAAAGAGGACACGCTAATCATGGTTGGCTAGATAGTTGGCATACCTTCTCTTTCGCAAATTATTACGATCGTGATTTTATGGGATTTTCTGCACTACGCGTTATTAATGAAGATCGCGTAATACCCGGTGAAGGTTTCGGTACTCACCCACATAAAGACATGGAAATTTTGACCTATGTGCTTGAAGGTAATATTGAGCATAAAGACAGCATGGGTAACAAAGAAAATGTTCCCGCAGGTGAGTTTCAAATCATGAGTGCAGGTACAGGCATTACTCACTCAGAATATAATCCAAATAGTGATAAAGGACTGCATTTTTACCAAATTTGGATTATGCCAAATACCGTCGGTATCACACCACGTTACGATCAACGTCGTTTTGATACGACAGCAAGCAAACAGCTTATTTTATCGCCTGATGCTCGTGATGGCTCTTTAAAAGTCTTTCAAGATATGACGTTATGGCGCTGGAACCTGAAAAAAGGTGAAGAAGCACAATATCAAGCCGAAACAGGTCGTCATATTTGGCTACAAGTTGTGAAAGGCAAGATAGCAATTAATGACATTATTGCGACCACAAGTGATGGAATAGCAATTGCTAATGAAGATATGATCCGTTTCGTTGGTGATGAAGATAGTGAAGTTTTACTGTTTGATTTACCTCCTGTAACAGCATAGTTGGGTTATCCACCCTCTAAAGTCACTTTTTCTCTAATAATCTATTTCACTTTATTTTTCTATTCCCTGAAAGCTTCTCGCATTTCAGGGATTTTTTTTATCTAAGAGATCTCAAATAAAAAAACACCAAAATCACATCCTATGAGATTGGTGTTTTTATTCATACTAATAAAAATTAACGTTTTGGCCCAACTTTAGTTAACGCTTGACCCGCAGGGGTATCCGTATATTTATCGAAGTTTTTCACAAAACGATCGGCAAGATCATCTGCTTTAGTATCCCATTGCGTTTTATCCTCATAAGTATCGCGAGGATCTAAGATTTCGCTGTTAACGCCTGGTAATGCTGTTGGGATCTCTAAATCAAACACGGGTAATGTTTTCGTCGGTGCTTTATCAATATCACCATTTAAGATGGCATCAATGATAGCGCGTGTATCTTTAATCGAAATACGCTTACCCGTTCCGTTCCAACCTGTATTAACTAAGTAGGCTTTTGCACCTGATGCTTGCATACGTTTTACCAATACTTCAGCATATTGTGTCGGGTGCAGTGATAAAAATGCCGCACCAAAACAAGCTGAGAATGTTGGCGTTGGCTCAGTCACACCACGTTCGGTCCCCGCAAGTTTAGCGGTGAAGCCTGATAAAAAGTGGTATTGCGTCTGTTCTGGTGTTAAACGTGAAACAGGAGGTAGCACACCAAAAGCATCCGCAGTTAAGAAAATAACTTTCTTAGCGTGACCAGCTTTGGAAATTGGTTTAACGATATTATCGATGTGATAAATAGGGTAAGAAACGCGGGTATTTTCTGTTTTCGAACCATCGTCAAAATCAACAGAGCCATCCGCTAAAACAACCACATTTTCTAATAGTGCATCACGTTTAATTGCACCGTAGATATCGGGTTCAGCTTCTTTTGATAAATGGATAGTTTTCGCATAACATCCACCTTCAAAGTTAAACACGCCGTCATCATCCCAACCATGTTCATCATCACCAATCAGCTTACGCTTAGGATCAGTTGAAAGTGTTGTTTTGCCAGTACCAGATAAACCAAAGAAAATAGCAACATCACCACTTTCGCCAACGTTTGCCGAACAGTGCATAGAAGCGATGCCTTTAAGAGGAAGGAAGTAGTTCATCATAGAGAACATACCTTTCTTCATCTCGCCACCATACCAAGTACCGCCAATTAACTGAATGCGTTCAGTTAAATTGAAAGCAACGAAGTTTTCTGAATTCAGACCTTGCGCCTTCCAATTTGGATTTGTACATTTCGCTCCGTTCATCACAATGAAATCTGGTGTGAAATTCTCCAGCTCTTCTTGTTCAGGACGAATAAACATATTTTTAACAAAATGTGCTTGCCAAGCAACTTCTGTGATAAAACGAACTTTTAAACGTGTATCCGCATTCGCACCACAAAAGGCATCGACAACAAACAAACGTTTGCCTGATAGCTGGTTGGTTACTAATGATTTTAAGTCATCCCACACTTCTTGTGAAAGTGGCTTGTTATCATTCTTACCTTTCCCCTGATCAGCCCACCATACGGTATCACGAGTAACATCATCACGAACAATGTATTTATCTTTCGGAGAACGTCCAGTAAATATACCTGTATCAACGGCAATAGCGCCTAACGAGGTTTGTGTACCTCGTTCATAACCTGTTAATTCTGGTTTAGTTTCTTCATCAAATAACAGCTCATAGCTTGGGTTATAAATGATTTCACTTGTGTCCTTAATACCGTACTGCTGGAGATCCTTAGGGGTAAGACCTTTAACGCTCATAGTTTCGCTCCTGATAAATAGACCTTTCTACGAATAATATTAAGGTGTTACAAGTAATTAACAGCGATTGTTATCAATATTTTGAAAATTTATAATTTTTTTATGTTAAGAACGAGAACTAATGCACAAAACTAAAGAAAAATTATTGAATAAAAAAGGACGCAAAATAGCGTCCTTTTGATAAAACAGTCTTGCTAAATCGAATCAGTGTAATTCAGAATCATCTAACGTATTGATATTATTAATATCATTTTCAGTGAAGATGTAATGTGTTCCACAATATTCGCATTCCATATCAATATTTCCTTGTTCTTGCAACAGGTGGTTTACATCTTCTTTAGACAATGTTACTAATGTATTTTCACAGCGTTCACGCGAACAAGTGCAATGAAATTCAATAAGTTGAGGATCATAAAGAGTGACATCTTCTTCGTGATATAAACGATGTAAAATCTCTTTAGTTTCTAGCGTAAATAGCTCTTCAGCTTTGATGGTGTGTGTTAACTGTGTGAGCAGTTCAAAATGTTCCGCTGTATGTTCTGCTGTGAACTCTTCTGAAGCAGGCAATACTTGTAATAACATCCCCGCTGCAGCTGGCTTGCCCGCTTGCATACCACTACGAATAAATACTCGTGTAGGTAACTGTTCTGACTGCTTAAAGTAGTTATCAATACATGCTTCAATAGTTTCACCATCAAGAGCAACAATACCTTGATAACGCTCACCTTTTTCTGGCGTCACCGTGATGACCATAAAACCATTCCCGATCATCTCTTTTAAGCTACTACCTGCTTTAACATCATCCCCAATACGTGCAACACCACGCATTTGTTGATTGTTATTTCCATTGATCACAGCTAATCGCACAGGACCATCACCTTGTATTTGAACTGTAATATCACCTTCAAATTTAAGCGTAGCTGTTAACAAACTGGTTGCCACCAGCAAATCACCCAGAAGGTGTTGAACTGGCTCAGGATAATGGTGATTTTCAAGCATTGATTGATAGGCTTCAGTCACATTGACCAATTCACCACGTACCGCGTTTTTTTCGAATAAAAAACGTGATAAAGAGTCTTTTTTAGACATGATTTTCTCTCATTTCAGGGAATCGGTTAATCCGATTCTTGTAAATTTGTCTGTTTGAAGCGAAGTAAGGTGCGTCTTTCCTTTTTATCTGGGCAACGCTCAGGATGAGGCATTGTTAACGCATTCATTTTTCTTGCCAGAGCCATTTTTTCTCTTTTAGCAATACTCTCAGGTGTTTCACAATAAAGCGCTTGAGCTTGGGTAGCACCTTGTCGCTGTGAACTTACCATAAGAATGGTTACCGTCCGTTCATCATTACCTTGTCGTAGGCGTATTTCAGCGCCCTCTTCAACGATTTTACTTGGCTTACCTCTCACACCATTGTAGTGAACTTTGCCACCTTCAATCATTGTACGAGCGATAGCACGCGTTTTATAAAAACGTGCGGCCCAAAGCCATTTATCTAAACGGACGCCACTTTCTTGCGATGGTTGACTCATCCCTTTC
The DNA here is from genome assembly GCF_003144535.1 of Proteus penneri. GTDB lineage: Bacteria > Pseudomonadota > Gammaproteobacteria > Enterobacterales > Enterobacteriaceae > Proteus > Proteus penneri. The sequence goes on from NZ_PHFJ01000017.1 coordinate 16,910, forward strand.
TCCTTAACTTCAACTTCTTTATGAAGGCGATAGTGTAAACACATAGCCTTCCACAACAAGGGACTTACTGGGGAGGGCGATAAAAACAGTGCTCATAGTAGAGACTGATTTTATTCATGCGTTGGTTATTTTGTCGCCGACGCCGGATGATAAGAAATAGGTTCAATATTAAGAACCCAATAGCGATAAACAATAATAACGTATTACCGATGTAATATAACATCGTCATCGAATCTGGCAGGCTATGTAAAAATATCTGTAACGTACCATTCGCATCGACAACCATGCCCGTTATTACTCCACCCGTATCAAAAGGTGTATGTAATAAAATATCGGATAAACGTTGTAGTTCTCGCCACTGTTCTAACGGAGTAGGTTCAAACACGGAGTTTGAACTTGAAGCGTAATCAACAAGCTGTTTTCTTTCATCACTGATTAATAGCACACCACCTGGTGGCGGACTATTTAACAGTATTGCGGCTTTATCTATTTCTCGGTAGATAAAAGAAGATGTGGTGGTGTCGATAAGCTTTTCCAAGGCCTCAGCACTCACTGCACGTAATAAAACATTAGTTCCAGTTAATTTACCACTTTCAGCTCGTTGAACCAATGCATCCCAATCATTGACATTACTTAAGTTAACTAGTGCCATTTTCAGGCGAATGCATTCATTTTCTCGTGGACATAAATCCTGAGTTTTCAACACAATACCATCAAAATTATCTAACAGGTTCATCCCTGACTTAGTAATCGCTTGGCCTAAACTTGGGTTAACTCGGTTATTAGAAACTGGATGTAATTGCTCTTCGACCATATGTAATAAAGCGGCAGCTTTTTCTATCGTGCTCGATTCAGGCATTGGCATTGGATTACTGTTATTCCAGTAAATCCCTGAGCAATCAAAAGGTGCAAAAATTGTTTTATTATTTTTACTTGATAAGTTAGGTGGCATGTAGCACATCCCAACCCCTTTCGCTTGGATAATATCCCCGACATGCAAATCAGTTGTTTCCAGCTCAGTAAAATTGGTGACTAAATGAGGTTTTGTATCTTTAAGCCATGAAAAACTGAGTTTCATTGAAAGAGACAGAGGTTGATAAAGATACAACATGCCAATAATAAACAGGCTCCAGAAAACGAAAATAATATTTTTAATATAGCGTTTATATGGATAATTTTTTTCTTCATCATGCAATGAAAGGTAGTTTCCTTGCTTTACAACATGATGATTTGGATACATTTCTAAATAAGTCACCTTATCAATATCGCTTTGAATATAAGGCTCCCAATGAGGCGGATAAACAAGATCAATCCCCCCCAAAGAAACATTCTTTACCTGCCCATGATCAAAATTGCCAAAAAGTCCCCAGCGCTTTAAGCGCCCTTTAAAACAGTGGATTTCTTGTTTACGTGGTTTGATCAGCGGGTTGTGGATCAAAAAAATACCCACAGCAAGAAAAGCACCACCAGTCGCTAAGATCCACGGAAGAAAAACTTGGGGCATCATTAAAGCAGTTAAACACAACGTGAACCCTATACAAATAAAAGAGCCATCCCAAAAACCAGATGAATTATGTAATCGATATTCTTCGTTGGTTTCTTCTCGGATTTGCAATAAGTGAGCCGCATCACCTTCATTCTTTTGAATTGTTGATGAACCATTTGTCAATATAGGTTCAGAGCGCTGTTTTAAACTTAAAGCAGAAAAATGAATTTTTTCATCTTTTAAGAAATGCCCATTCACACCAACAACGATGGGGATCGAAGGGGTACAAACAACATCGAGAACGTTTTCTTGCTGAAGATAAGGAACAAGTAGCGGGGGAATATGGATTTCTACAGCATCAATATAATAACGCCAATGATTTAATCCTTCACTAGAGCCAGCAAAGCGATTGACGATATTTCTTAAAGTCGTAACGACTTCACCTTTAATCGGCATCTCGGGGAAGTTTTGTAATGAATAGCCAGAAGAGAAATCAGAGGTGCCAAAATAAGATAAATAATCACTAATAAGCCCATAGTCATCAGAAGTGAGCTTACGATAAGTAGGTTTAGCGAGAGAGGGTAGGTGATGTGAGCCATCAAGCCGCCTTCTTTTAAAGAATAGAAAGGCGGCCATTATAAATAGGCTTATCATCAAGATAGCCAATATAATGACTGATAGTCTCATTTTTTCCCCATACTTATACTGATGCTGCGTAGTAACAATAACAAATTTAAAACCCTGCCTAACATAAGGCAATTCCTATTCTTTTGTTCTATTTTTTATTTAAATACAATAGATTATATTTTTTTTGGCGCGTTATCATTTATTTATTTTATCAATTTTATATCCACTAACAACGCGATCTTCAGGTAAAATAGCGGATCAATAAATAATAATATTCTCAAAAAATCAATAAATAACTAGGTTTAGTTGCGGAGTGTACTCAATTTTCACTTAAAAGCTAAATCTAATTGTTAGATTTATTTTGTCATTAATGTGTTAAATTCAGGTTAATCTCTATTCTGCCAGGGGCTGTTATGAAAGAACTTAAAAAACCCAATATATTAAACATTGATAACATCGCCCGTTCTCGATTATTTCAGATCCAATCCGTTAATCTGGAGTTCAGTAACGGGGAAAAACGCATTTATGAACGCATGAAACCAGCGAACCGTGAAGCAGTGATGATTGTTCCGATCATTGATGACAACCTTATCCTTATTCGTGAATACGCTGTAGGTATCGAAAATTATGATTTTGGTTTTCCCAAAGGCGCAATTGATCCTGGTGAAAATGCCCTACAAGCCGCCAACCGTGAACTAAAAGAAGAAATTGGCTATGGTGCCCACTCATTAATAGAACTTGCAAAGCTTTCTATGGCGCCATCTTACTTTTCTAGCAAAATGAACATTGTCATTGCGCATAATCTTTATCCAGAGCAACTCAAAGGGGATGAGCCTGAGCCACTGATCCAAATACGTTGGCCTATTGCAAAAATGATGGACTTACTCGATCACCCCGATTTTACAGAAGCTCGTAGCGTCAGTGCTCTTTTCTTAGCCCACCGCTATCTATTACAAAATAAATAGATAATAAAAAACCGGACTTTAACATCCGGTTTTTATTTTCGATTAATTAGAATAACTCGTTAGATTCGCCATTATCCTCAAAAATCTGTGTTCCTACTTCATTTTTTGCTCTTTCTGTCGGTTGAGTACCTTCAATAAAATATTCTTTCATTGAAGGACCATCACCCGCTAGTTTCCCTGTTTTTCTATCAATTTGAACAGCCACAACACCTTGTGGCATTGGCATCATATTAACAGGTACACCATCTAGAGCCACTTTCATAAAGTCGTTCCAAATAGGTTGGGCTGTTTTAGCCCCCGCTTCGCCACCACTAGCGGCAGTTCGACCTAAACTACGACTACTGTCATCAAAACCAATCCAAGCTGTGGCAACAATATTGGCACCATATCCAGAAAACCATGCATCTTTAGAACTGTTGGTGGTTCCTGTCTTACCACCAATGTCTTGACGTTTAAGATCACGAACTGCACGCCAACCTGTACCAGACCATCCCGGTTCACCCACTAGGTTTGTTCTTAATGCATCATGCATTAAGAAAGCGAGTGGTGTGCTGATAACGTGTGGCGCATAAGGGCTTTCTTTTACAGTCTCAGCTAACGGTGCTTGTTCTAATTCAATTTCAGGCGCAGCAACTACTGGCTGAGATTTATTAGATTGAGCAACGTTTTCCATATAGTCATCAGATAGAGCGATAGAACGCATGGTATCACCATAAATAACCGGTATATCTGTACAGTCTGGGCATGCTACTTTTGGCTCTGCAGTAAACAGCACTTCACCTTCTGCATTTTCAATACGTTGGATATAGTAAGGTTCAATTAAATATCCACCATTCGCCATCACAGCAAAACCGCGTACCATTTGCATTGGTGTAAATGATGGTGATCCTAATGCTAAAGATTCTGTTCTATCGATATTTTGATTAGGGAAACCAAAACGTAATAGATAATCAGCAGCATAATCCACCCCCATTGCGCGCATTGCACGTACCATCACCACATTTTTAGACTGACCTAAACCTTGACGTAAACGAATAGGACCGGCATAAGTTGGCGGTGAGTTTTTAGGACGCCAATCGGTACCTGCGCCCGCATCCCAACGGCTAATCGGTAAATCATTAAGCAGCGTCGATAACGTCAATCCTTTATCTAATGCTGCCGCATATAAGAAAGGTTTAATGTTCGAACCAACTTGGCGTAAAGATTGAGAAACTCGGTTAAATTTACTGATCTCAAAATCAAAACCACCAACAAGCGCAATAATCGCACCATTAATAGGATCTAATGCAACAAATGCCGCATTTACTCCTGGAAGCTGTGCTAATACCCAATTATTTTCGTTATTTTGACGTACCCATATTTGCTCGCCCACATGTACAACGGCATCAACTTTTGTTGGTGTTGGGCCTTGCGAGGTGTCAGAAATAAATTTACGTGCCCAACGCACCGCTTTTAAATCTAGCGTAATATTCTCGCCCGTTTTTAAGATAACTTTGGCTTCTTTCGCATCAGCAGATAACACAACAGCAGGAATTAAAGGACCATAAGTTTGGATCCCTTTTAATTTTTTGTTGATAGCTTCGTTATCCCATGGCGTTTGCCCTTCACGCCACAGAACTTCTTGAGCACCACGGTAACCATGGCGCATATCATAGTCTATCACATTGTCACGCAAGGCTTTTTCTGCTGCTAATTGATCTTTACGAATAATGGTAGTGTAAATTTTATAGCCATCGGTATAAGCATTTTCACCATAGCGCTCATACATTTCCATTCTCACCATTTCTGTTAGATAAGGTGCAGAGAAATCAATTTGCGGTGCATGGTATTTAGCAACAATAGGCTCGGCTCTTGCACTTTCATATTGTGCACGAGTGATATAGCTCTCTTCATACATGCGCTGTAAAACGATATTACGACGTTTTAAAGCACGATCATAAGAATACAGTGGGTTAAGCGTAGATGGTGCTTTCGGTAAACCAGCAATCACTGCCATTTCATTTAAGCTAAGCTCATGAACACTTTTACCAAAATACACATAAGCCGCAGCACCCACACCATAAGCTCGATTACCTAGATAAATTTTATTTAAATACAGTGCTAAAATTTCATCTTTAGTGAGCTCTTTCTCAATGCGGATCGCCAAAAAGGCTTCTTTTATTTTCCGCATTAATTTCTTTTCAGGTGTTAAAAAGAAATTTCGAGCTAATTGTTGCGTAATGGTACTCGCGCCTTGAGAGGCTTGTCCTGATGTTAATGCCACTACAACAGCACGCGAGATCCCAATAGGGTCAATACCGTGGTGTTCACGAAAACGTGTATCTTCTGTTGCGATAAAGGCATTAATCAGTTGAGGAGGCATCTCCTCCAATGTTAGCGGTAAGCGACGTTTTTCGCCGTATTGCGCGATCAACTCTCCGTCTGCACTAAATACCTGCATGGGGGTTTGTAAACGAACATCTTTTAATGTCGCGACATCGGGTAACTGAGGCTCAACATACTTATACATACCATATATCGAGGCTGCTCCCAAAATTATGCAAGCAAAAACGAAGATGAAAAAATATTTTAAGAACTTCACCTTAAATTTCCCATGTAGTGTGAATTGGGCGGTTTATCAACAAACAGTGTGTAGTATAAAGGTAACGCCTCTTTGAAAATAGGCAATTACTCATCAATAGATATGGATATCTCTTATGGAAACACACAATTATCAGATTGGTATTGAAATTAACACTCATCATATCAATGCAATTTTGATATTTCAGCAGAATAAACAATGGAAAATCAGTACATTTTGGCAATTCCCTTTACCTCTTAATGACGATTTTAATGATATAAAATTAAGAAAAATCCTAATGAATTGGCGTAAAAATTTACCCTTTATTAATAATGTTACGCTTTCTCTACCAGATAGTTATGAAAGCTATCAAATTATCCCACTGCCTCATGCAATTTCCCTTACATCAGCAGCATGTTATCGATTAGCACAACTACGAGCCACATCTTACACACAAAATACGAAAATCCCTGTTAATTTTGATTATCGACAGAATAAGGATAAACTCGCCATTCATCTGTGCCATAAAACGATTTTAGATAAGTATATTGACTTATTCTCTCAAATAAATTTAACAATAACGGCGATTGATACCCCTGCATGTGCACTGCGTTATTTAGCAACTTACCTTGACCTATCACCCCAAGATCAACTTTTACACTGTAAAAACAAAACACTACTCTGGGTATCATCTGATGAAAATATGCCTCATTACGGTACTCTCGCCTATGAAAACCAACAAGAGCAACAAACTTGTATTTACCAGTTAGTAGAAAAATATCATTGGTCACTAAAACAGTGTTACTTAGCAGGCGATAACGAAGAATATTTTAGCCAGTTGATGCCTATTTGGCCCAATCGTTCCCACAGCTTATTTGAAACAACGTCAGATAAAGATCTCATTCCACTTGTTGCTTTGGGTTTAGCATTACGCCCTGAAGAGGTGTTATGTATCAAATAAATTATCTCCCTTGGCGCCACAATTTATTTAAACAAAAAGCATTGTTATGGCTTTATCAAACGCTATCATTGGTCACGATCACTTTCGTTGTATGTAGCTATTACACCTACCATTTGGCACAAAAACGAACACTCATAACAGCGCAACAGCACCAGACTCAACAACAAGAAGATTTATTACTAAAACAACTCGATATATATCAAAAACAGAAAAAACAGACACTTTTACGCTATCAACACTATTCACTCTATTATCAAAACTGGTTACGCTATTTACATTACATTCGCTTCTTTCGAGCTATCGAAACACATCTTCCCGCAACCGGTTGGATTAGCCACTATGATGAGGCAGATAATCAACGTTCACTGCATCTCACTCTTCCCAATACACAATCACTCTCTTTTATTACCAACCTTAAAAGCCACCCTGTTTTAGCCTCTTTAGCGTTGAATTATTTACAACAAAGCAAAACTGATCCGTCTTACACAGAAGTACATTTAAACGGAAAATTAGAAAAACAAGAGCAATGGAGTGAAGAAGATGGGGAACATCAATGAAAATAAATGCACAATGGTTGTTACTTATTGCGTTTTTACCTAAGTGGAAACTCACTTTACTAAGCTTAATTATACCTTTTATTACCCTGCTAGTTTATTACCTCTTTATCTACACGGACTATCAGCAAGAAATAACCCAACAACACGTAGAAATGGCTCAAAGACGAAAGCGAATAGATCATCATCAAAACACGTTAAACACAATGCCATCAATTAATTCACTAATCACACAACAAATAGATTATGACATTCCATTCAATAACTCACCGGTTAGTGAGCAATTACAACACTTACTGATGACTTATCATTTTATACCAGAAATTTGGGAAAGCACGCCCAACTCGTTATATAAACTCACATTTACTTTGTCTTATTCTCAGTTTTTAACACTGTTGGAATGCCTCAATCAAACAAGTTTAGCACTTATTTCTCTGAATATTTTTCCAATAGAAAACTATCTAATTTCAGTACAAATGAGCCTTATAGAACTAAGTTATCCTCACACAATACAGGATGATATATCATGAAAATAGGTATTTTAATCGCCATATTATCTATGACAACCACCATTTGGGCTCACACCCGAGATCCCTTTTTTCCTCAGAACATCAATAATGAAAAGATATCATCTACCTTTATTGAAGAACGAACATCAGCGACAGAGCAATCTGAAGAATTGCATCACCAACTTTATCCTTTAAATTATGCTGATGCTGAGAGACTAGGTGAGCAACTCACTAATCACACTATTCCATTACTGAGTCAGCAAGGGCGGGTTATTATTGATAGAGAAGCAAATAGTCTTTCAATTATTGATAATAGTAAAACACTGTCTGAAATAGAAGATTGGCTAAAACTACGAGACACCCCACAACAACAAGTTCACATCACAGCGCATATTGTCAGTAGCAGTCAGGATGCTTTAAATGAATTAGGCACTCAATGGGGGTTACAAGCATTAAAAACACAAACCGAAGCAACATCTACAACAGTATCTAATACGATTTCAGCAACCTCCTCACTTAATTCGGCGCTATCAACACCTTCACTCTCTGCATTATCACTCCATCAAAACACCAAAAATCCCCTTCACTATATTGCATTCAACATTGCCAGAATCAATGGACGCCTATTAGAGCTTGAATTAAGCGCGTTAGAACAAGAGAAACAATTATCTATTATTGCAAGTCCCCGGCTAACAACCGCTCATGAAAAAACAGCATCCATAAAACAAGGAACGGAGATCCCCTATGTCAGTCGAGATAATGAAATTACACAAGTTCAATTTAAAGAGGCTGTCTTGGGTATGGAAGTCACACCCATTATTCAAAGAAATAAAAAGATAAGGTTAATACTTAAAATTAGTCAAAACACACCGGGCATTGCACTTGTTCAAAGTGGAAGTGAACATCTGTCTATTGATAAACAAGAGATCAGCACAGAAGTGGCGATTCGTGATGGAGAAACCATTATGTTAGGAGGTATATTTCAGCAGAAACAGCAAGAACACACGGCAAAGATACCCTTCTTATCCTCGATTCCTTTACTTGGCGTACTTTTCAGTCATAAAAGAGATCAACACAGTCGTCATGAATTGGTTATTTTTATTACACCCAAATTAATCTAATTTTTTATGTGAAAAGTAACTTCATTATAAAATACAATTAATTACATGTTTTTTACTAAGATTAAATTGAGAGTTATTCATTGTTTTTTCTTATAATCTGTATTTATAGATTTGACGATGAGGACGATTTAGCTTACAAGGGTTAGCTAATTTGAGTGAGCCTGAAACATCACAATAAAAATACGGATACATTTTATGCACTTCCTCTATTCTTGGAGGTAGGGCTTTTTATATGTAATATTGATCGCTTGATGACGAAAAAGACAATATTATCAGATGCGGTTTTCCGACTAAATTGTGTTAGAATCTCCGCATTGCCAACAAAGATAATTACTTTTTAGTAGTTTTTGTTATGTACTGTGGGCAAAGGGATTTTTATCCTATGTTGTCACTTATGACAGCATGTGGTTATTTTATAGCGATCTACTGAAAGAACTCAGTCTTATTATGAGAGTAGATAACAAATGTTATCAGGCGTGAATTAGATAAACACTCATAAATTTCAGTTTAGGTCCCGTCGCTGAATGAATTTGGCGGGGCGGGTTATCATTAACGAATATCTTAGTAATACCAAAAACATGGCAGAGAAACGTAATATCTTTCTGGTTGGGCCTATGGGTGCCGGCAAAAGCACTATTGGTCGTCAGTTAGCTCAACAACTTAGTATGGAGTTTTATGATTCCGATCAGGAAATTGAGCGGCGTACAGGTGCGGATGTAGGTTGGGTATTTGATGTTGAAGGCGAAGAAGGCTTCCGTCAACGAGAAGAAAAAATAATCAACGAACTTACTGAAAAACAAGGCATTGTACTTGCAACAGGGGGTGGTTCGGTGAAATCGCGAGAAACCCGTAACAGACTATCTGCACGTGGTGTGGTTGTTTATTTAGAAACCAACATTGAAAAACAACTCGCTCGTACCCAACGTGATAAAAAACGTCCTTTATTGCAAGGTGTTGAACCTGTGCGTGATGTCTTAGAGACATTAGCTGAAGAACGTAATCCTCTTTATGAAGAGATTGCTGACATCACTATTCATACTGATGATCAGAGTGCAAAAATTGTAGCCAATCAAATAATTGAATTATTAGAACAAAACTAATACATTCAGCTATTTATAAGGTTAAGTAAAGACAATAAGAAGAAGGCCACTGTTATGGAAAAAATCACTGTCACATTAGGTGAAAGAAGCTATCCCATTACCATCGCTTCTGGCCTTTTTCATCAAGAAGATACCTTTTTACCATTAAAGTCAGGGCAGCAAGTGATGATCGTCACAAACGTGACGCTTGCTCCACTCTATTTAGAAAAGGTAACAGACACCTTAAAAAAACAAGGTGTTTTGGTTGATAGCGTAATTTTGCCTGATGGCGAACAATATAAATCGCTTGAGATCATGAATGATGTCTTTACTGCATTATTAGAAAAAAATCACAATCGAGATACAACACTTATCGCATTAGGCGGTGGTGTTATTGGTGATCTAACTGGTTTTGCTGCAGCAAGCTATCAACGTGGTGTTCGCTTTATCCAAGTACCAACAACACTATTGTCACAAGTCGATTCTTCTGTAGGTGGAAAAACCGCGGTTAATCATCCTCTTGGCAAAAATATGATTGGTGCGTTTTATCAGCCCGCTTCTGTGGTTATCGATCTCGATTGTCTTGCCACATTACCACCTCGAGAGCTTTCATCGGGTTTAGCTGAAGTTATTAAATATGGCATCATTTTAGATAAAGACTTTTTTATCTGGCTTGAAAATAATATTGATAAACTCTTAGCTCTTGATCCTAAAGCCATGGCATTTTGTATCCGTCGTTGCTGTGAGCTAAAAGCTGACGTTGTTGCCGCTGATGAAAAAGAAACAAGTGGTTTGCGCGCACTACTCAACCTTGGCCATACCTATGGACACGCCATTGAAGCGCATATGGGATATGGTGTTTGGTTGCATGGTGAAGCCGTTGCCGCAGGCATGGTAATGGCGGCAAGGACATCTCAAGCACTTGGTCAATTCACTGAAGAAGAGACTCAACGTGTTATTCAATTGCTTGAGAAAGCCAACCTCCCCGTCAATGGCCCTATTGAAATGACACCTGATGACTATTTACCTCATATGATGAGAGATAAAAAAGTATCTGGTGGCAAATTACACCTTGTTTTACCAAAAGGTATCGGTCAATCCGAATTACGTGCCGATATTACTCGCGAACAAGTCCACAAAGCGATAACATCTTGCATTAATGCAAATTAAGCACCCCATTACCTGACCAGAAATAAACCAGAATATTCATTTAAGGAAAATTCTGGTTAATATTGTCAAATGCAACGTTTCAGAAAAAGCGTTTCATCCTTATACTATGAGGTAATGGCTAAGCTGAATAGAATATTTTTCGCTTTTTGACGCTCTGACGGAGGGCATAATGGACGAGTTCAAACCTGATAATGAAACCAAGGGTAATAATTCACTCAAACCTGATACATCGGATAGGCCTGAACGTCGAACCAATCGACCTCGTAGCAATCCATTAAAAAATGCTCGATTCTCTGTATCCCGTCAACAGATGATGATTGGTGTCGGTGTTTTAGTCCTGATTCTGCTAATTATCGCAATAAGCTCAGCATTAAAATCACCAGAAACAACTGAACCAGCACCTTCAACCAATACAGAAAGAAATATCGATCTATCTCAACAACCGTCATCCGTTACGCCTTCAGAAAATGGTCAGCCATCGACTCCTCAATCTATTTCTGGGCAAGAGATACAGCCAGCAACACCACCTTCACAAAACTTACCACCAATGATTGATTCACAAGGTCAACGTGTTGAGATCCCTGGAGATATCGTTGATTCTTTAAATCAACAACAAGCGGGCATCAATCAAGCGGCTAATCAGCAATTAAACGCACAACAACCAAAACCGGAACAACCTGTTACACAAGCCCCCGTCACCAAACCAGTACAACCCGTACAGAAACCGGCTGAAGTAAAAACACCACCGACAAAACCAGTAACACCACCAGCAACAACGCAACCTAAACCAGCAACAACTAAACCGGTTGTTTCAGGCTCATTATCTGCTGGCAATTTAAATTCTATTCCAGCTGCAAATTATACATTGCAATTAAGTGGCGCAAGTCGCCAAGATACCTTGGAAGCTTTCGCTAAAAAGAACCTAAATGGAAACTACGCTATCTATAAAACTCAGCGTAATGGTAACCCTTGGTATGTACTCATCTATGGTAACTATCGTAATATAAGCGAAGCTAAACAGGCTGTTTCTTCATTACCAGCACCGGTACAAGCGAAACAACCATGGGTTAGACCGATGAAACATGTTCATCAGGATCTAAAAAAATAATTAAGACGAGGTTCACCGCTGATATGCTGTCTGAAACAGAGTACAATCGGCGACTCTGAAACGATTGAGAAATTTGGACGGCATGAAAAAAAAACGCGCATTCCTAAAATGGGCTGGTGGTAAATATCCTTTGGTAGATGACATTAAACGTCATCTGCCTGAGGGTAATTGTTTAATTGAACCTTTTATGGGTGCTGGTTCTGTTTTTCTAAATACAGAATACGATTCATATATTCTTGCCGATATAAATAGTGATCTAATTCATCTCTATAACACGGTAAAGCAATATCCTGAAAAATTTATGAAGGATGCCCGCTTATTATTTACCCCTCAAATGAATATCGCAGAGGAATTTTATCAACTACGACAAGAGTTTAATCGCTCAACTGATCCTTATCAGCGTAGTGTCCTATTTCTCTATCTTAACCGTCATTGCTACAATGGGTTATGTCGTTATAATTCCAAAGGTGAATATAACGTCCCTTTTGGCCGTTACAAAAAACCTTATTTTCCTGAAATAGAGTTAATTTGGTTTTCTGAAAAAGCACAAAAAGCCGAATTTGTTTGCCAAAGCTATTCATCAACGATGACTAATGCAGAAAAAGGTGCTGTCGTTTATTGCGATCCGCCTTATGCGCCATTATCACCGACTGCAAATTTCACGTCATACCATACAAATAGCTTTAGTTTTCAAGAGCAAGAACATCTGGCTCAACTTGCCTCAATGCTGGCTTACGAGAGACAGATACCCGTGTTAATATCAAACCATGAGACTGCGTTGACAAAAACGTGGTATGTGAACGCAAAAGAGCTACACAGTGTGAAAGTCCGAAGAACAATCAGTAGCAACACACTTGGTCGTAGCAAAGTGAACGAATTACTTGCCTTATATAAATAATCGTTAACACTTCCCGACAATGGGAGTGTTGTCTGGAGAATGCGATGAAAGATTTTCTGATTGCCCCTTCTATTTTATCTGCTGATTTTGCTCGCCTGGGTGAAGATACTGAAAAAGTACTCGCTGCAGGCGCTGATGTTGTCCACTTTGATGTTATGGATAACCACTATGTTCCTAATCTGACCTTTGGTGCGCCAATTTGTAAGGCATTGCGCAACTACGGTATTACAGCCCCCATTGATGTTCACCTAATGGTAAAGCCCGTTGATCGCATCATCCCTGATTTTGCAGAAGCAGGCGCAACTTATATTTCATTTCATGCAGAAGCCAGTGACCACGTTGACCGTACCATTCAATTAATCAAAGATTGTGGTTGTAAAGCGGGCTTAGTGCTTAATCCAGCAACCCCATTAAACTATCTCGACTATGTTATGGATAAATTAGATCTTATCCTGCTGATGTCTGTTAACCCTGGTTTTGGTGGCCAATCATTTATTCCTAACACTCTCGATAAATTACGCCAAGTTCGTAAGATGATTGATGATGGTGGTTATGACATTCGTTTAGAAATAGATGGCGGTGTCAAAGTCGATAATATTGCTGAAATTGCCCAAGCGGGTGCAGATATGTTTGTTGCTGGTTCGGCTATTTTCAATCAGCCTGACTATAAACATGTTATCGACAATATGCGCCGTGAATTAAAAAAGGTATCGTAATGACAGATAAAAAACTCAAAGGTATCCGTGCTATCGCCTTTGATCTCGATGGCACACTCACCGACAGCGCTGTAGGGCTTACAGAAGCAACGGATTACGCATTAAAAGCAAAAGGCTTTCCTCCTGCTGGAAAACATAACGTCACTATTTGGGTGGGTAATGGCGTTGATATGCTACTTACGCGTGCTTTGCATAATGCTGGCGTTGAGGATGTCACTGAAACCTTATTAAAAGAAATGCGTGATCTTTTTGATGAACATTATGCAACTTCCGTCAAAACAGGCAGTGATTTATTCCCACACGTTAAAGAAACCCTTGAAGTATTAGCTTCACATAATATTCCATTAGGTATCGTCACCAATAAACCGTCACCATTTATCGCTCCACTATTACAACAACTGGAAATTGATAAGTATTTCTCCTTGGTGCTAGGAGGAGACGATGTTAAAGAAAAAAAACCGCATCCAGCACCATTATATTTAACAATGGGTACATTTGGTGTTAAAAAGGAAGAACTCCTTTTTGTTGGGGATTCTCGCAACGATATTATTGCAGCACAAGAGGCACAATGCCCTTGCGTAGGTTTAACCTATGGCTATAACTACGGCGTATCTATTGCAGACAGCAAACCTGATTTTACTCTCGATAATTTTGCTGATTTGCTCTCTATCCTCGATATCACGCCAATGACAACTGTGGAACAGAATTAAAATGACGACTTCAGTAGAAAAAACGGCACAAAAGCCAATTGTATTCAGTGGTGCACAACCTTCTGGTGAATTAACTATCGGAAATTATATGGGTGCGCTACGTCAATGGGTACAAATGCAAGATGACTATGATTGTATTTACTGTATCGTTGACCAACACGCTATTACAGTACGCCAAGATCCTAAAGAGCTAAGAAAAAGAACCTTAGATACACTCGCTCTGTACCTTGCTTGCGGTATTGATCCAGAAAAAAGCACTATTTTTGTTCAGTCACATGTTCCACAACATGCACAATTAAGCTGGGCACTTAACTGCTATACCTATTTTGGTGAATTGAGCCGAATGACTCAATTTAAAGATAAGTCAGCGCGTCATGCTGAAAATATCAATGCAGGGTTGTTCGATTATCCTGTATTAATGGCAGCCGATATTCTGATTTATCAAACAAACCAAGTCCCTGTTGGTATCGATCAAAAACAACATCTTGAATTAAGCCGTGATATTGCTCAGCGCTTTAACGCTATTTATGGCGATATCTTCACTGTACCCGATCCTTTTATTCCAAAAGGTGGTGCGCGTGTGATGGCATTACAAGATCCAACTAAAAAAATGTCTAAGTCTGATGATAACCGTAATAACGTTATCGCATTGCTTGAAGATCCTAAATCAGCAGCTAAAAAGATCAAACGTGCAATGACAGACTCAGAAGAGCCACCTCGTGTTATTTACGATCTTGAAAATAAAGCGGGTGTATCTAACTTATTAGATATTTTAGCGGGTGTAACAGGTAAAACTATTCCTGAATTAGAAGCTGAATTTGAAGACAAAATGTACGGTCATCTAAAAGGTGCTGTCGCAGATGCGGTCTCTGAAATGCTAACCGACATTCAAGAACGATTTAACACATTCCGTAATGATGAAGCATTACTTAATAAAATAATGAAAGAAGGTGCAGATAAAGCTAAAGCTCGCGCTCAAGCAACCTTAGACAAGGTTTATGACGCAATCGGGTTTATTGCTCATCCGTAATTTCCTTTTAATACATAAAAAACACCTCTCTTATTTTGAACTGACCCCAGTTCATTTTTAGAGAGGTGTTTCTTTTTATTCCTTAAACAAGCGTCGATTAAAACTTTCAATAGTTTGATTTTGCAATCTTAACTGCATAGTCTTGCTCCAACTCGCAGATAATCCTGCGGCACTTAATAACCGACGATAAAGTTCTTCATCAAAAGGCATATGAAAAGCAATTGAAATCGCCTCTTTCACAGAAACATCACTGTTTCTTGAAACCAAAATAAGAGGATGATGGCTACCGGTTTCTCCTGTACTCACAACTCGGTATAACCAACCACAATAACCACTATCTTGCATAATTTGCGAAAAATTACTGACGTCTGTCACCGTGTTAAGTTTATAGCAAGGAGAGCGAGGCTGAGTAACTTGAATTAATGTGGTTCCCCATTGATAAATATCACCAATAAAAACATTTTCTTCTGTCATGCCTGTTGTTGAGATATTTTCACCAAATGCAGGAGCATGAAAAAAATCCGTCAATTGTGGGAATTGCTCAGCCCAATAAAGATAGTGTTCTTTAGGATAGTGACAAAGTGCGCGATCAGGGCCACCGTGAAAACTCTTTTCAGCTTGCTCATCTCCTTCTAATCCCAACGAAGTGAGTTTGATATGACCGTCCACCAGCCTTTTGGTGATCGCACTGGTAAATCCATTAGACGTTGTTGTGATGCTGCCGATAAAAACACTAGGAAAATAACGCATGGCTCACTACCTAAACAGAAAACAATGCCCCATAGTAAAGAGAGTGTTCAAAAGAAACAATGCCGACATATGTCGGCATTGAAAATATAAAAAGAAAGGAAGCTATTTACTCAATTATGCTTTACTTTGAAAACGTTTTTGCGCTTCATCCCAGTTAACGACGGACCAAAACGCTTTAATATAATCAGGGCGACGATTTTGATATTTCAAGTAGTAAGCATGCTCCCACACATCTAACCCTATAATTGGGTAACCAGATGCGCCAGCTAACTCTTCACCCATTAATGGGCTATCTTGGTTTGCTGTAGAAACTACCGCAAGTTTGCCATCGTCTTTTAATACCAGCCAAGCCCAACCAGAACCGAAACGGCTAGCTGCTGCTTTTTCAAATAACTCTTTAAAAGCCTCAACGCTACCAAAATCGCGCTCAATCGCCTCTTTTAGTGAACCTTGTAATTGAGTACCTAGCTTCAGCCCTTTCCAGAATAATGAATGGTTAGAGTGACCACCTGCGTTATTACGTAAGAATGTACGTTGATCAGCAGATACTTTATGAAGATTTTTAACTAATTCATCAATTTCTAAGCCAGCAAGCTCAGGTAATTTTTCTAATGCTGTATTGGTATTATTCACATAAGTTTGATGATGCTTAGTGTGGTGAATTTCCATTGTACGCTCATCAAAATGAGGTTCTAACGCATCATAAGCATAAGGCAGTGCAGGTAATGTATAGCTCATATTAATCTCCAGTGCTGTTTTATCTTGGATCACACCATGTGATTTATCTTTTCATTTCATTATAGTGAAAAAAACGTTAATGAAAATCATTATCATATCCATGTTGTTATTGTGGTTTTTTTATCCAGCACGGTTAAATTAATTTTCATAGTATATTATTTTAATTATAAAGCCTTCTATTAAACAATAATCCTATTAAACGAGAAAATAGTAGATTAATCATTCATCACTAGCTTTCGCACTATTTGAACATTCCATAAAAAGCATTTCCATTAATTCGTGATCTTCTGCGCAAAAAAGAAACAATCTTTATTTCCCCTCTTTTGTTAACGACTTTTTGACATAGTATTAACAATAGTGAGGAGAACTATTATGACAAAAATAAACCAACATCATATTCCTGCAAGCATTGCAGAACACGCCCTGATCAATAAAGAGCAATACCAAAAAGACTATGAATTATCTATCAAAAACCCCGAGGCCTTTTGGGCAGATAAGGGGAAAATCGTTGACTGGATAAAGCCATATACTGTGGTAAAAAATACATCCTTTGACCCAGGCCATGTACGCATTCGCTGGTTTGAAGATGGACAACTAAACATCAGCCAAAACTGCCTTGATCGCCATCTTAAAACACGAGGTGATCAAGTCGCCATTATTTGGGAAGGTGATTCACCTAATGAGTCAAAAAAAATTACTTACCGACAACTTCACCACGATGTTTGCCAATTCGCTAACGTATTAAAAAACTTAGGTATTAAAAAAGGCGATGTCGTGGCGATTTATATGCCTATGGTGCCAGAAGCCGCAGTCGCTATGCTTGCTTGTACTCGTATTGGTGCTATCCATTCTGTTATTTTTGGTGGTTTCTCCCCTGAAGCGGTTGCTGGCCGGATCATAGACTCAAAAGCTAAATTAGTCATTACAGCTGATGAGGGATTACGAGCGGGTCGCGCTATTCCTTTAAAGAAAAATGTTGATGATGCATTAAACCACGCCGATATTCCGCCGATTAATCACGTAGTGGTATTTCGCCGCACAGGACATACCGAACAATGGATTGATGGACGTGATGTTTGGTGGGATGAAATCATCCAAGATGTCAGTACAGAATGTGAAGTCGAAGTTATGGATGCAGAAGATCCTCTCTTTATTCTGTATACCTCAGGTTCAACAGGCAAACCTAAAGGTGTACTGCACACTACAGGGGGCTATCTCGTTTATGCTTCAATGACCTTTAAATACACCTTTGATTATCATGAAGGCGATATTTATTGGTGTACCGCTGATGTGGGTTGGGTAACAGGCCATAGCTACTTACTGTATGGCCCACTTTCAAATGGTGCGACTACGGTTATGTTTGAAGGTGTTCCTAATTACCCATCAGTTAACCGTATGGCTCAAATCGTTGATAAGCACCAAATCAACATTCTGTACACAGCCCCTACCGCAATTCGTGCGCTAATGGCTGAAGGCGATAAAGCGATTGAAGATACTCAACGCACCTCTCTACGGATCCTTGGCTCTGTAGGTGAACCTATTAATCCGGAAGCCTGGGAATGGTTCTATCAGAAAATGGGACGTAGCCAATGCCCGATTGTTGATACATGGTGGCAAACAGAAACGGGTGGTTTCATGATAACCCCACTACCGGGTGCTATGGATTTAAAACCGGGTTCAGCAACACGCCCATTCTTCGGCGTTCAACCTGCCATTGTCGATAATATGGGAGAAGTACAGCAAGGGGCTTGTGAAGGCAACTTAGTGATTACTGATTCTTGGCCGGGTCAAGCAAGAACACTTTTTGGTGATCACGATCGTTTTGAACAAACTTACTTCTCAACCTTTAAAGGTATGTATTTCTCTGGTGATGGAGCGCGCCGAGATGATGATGGTGACTATTGGATAACAGGACGTGTTGATGATGTCTTGAATATTTCAGGTCACCGTTTAGGAACAGCAGAGATTGAATCTGCTCTTGTTGCACATCCTAAAATTGCAGAAGCCGCAGTAGTGGGTATTCCTCACAATATTAAAGGACAAGCCATTTATGCTTATGTCACTTTAAATCACGGTGAAGAACCAACCCCTGAACTTTATACTGAAGTTCGCAACTGGGTACGTAAAGAAATTGGACCAATAGCGACACCAGATATCCTACATTGGACAGATTCCTTACCTAAAACACGATCAGGGAAAATTATGCGCCGAATCTTGCGCAAAATTGCCTCTGGTGACACAACTAACCTCGGAGATACCTCAACACTCGCTGATCCGGGTGTTGTAGAGAAACTGTTAGAAGAAAAACAGTCTCTATCACTCACCGCTTAATACACAACAAAATAGCTGTCATTTAAAAAACGTAATACGACAAAGCAAAGACATGAAAATGTCTTTGCTGGGCGCTCTTACCTAAAAATCATGAAATGCAGGGGATTGAAGCCTCTAAATCAAGTGATAAACCAAACAATTATATAGAGGAGAACTCTGATGAATGCCAATATTTATCAAGAGATAGAAAACAACCCTCGCTTTAAAGAACTGGTTAATAAACGTAGTCGTTTTTCATGGACACTTTCAATTATTACGCTCGTTATGTATGTCTCGTTTATCTTACTTATTGCATTCTATCCACAGTGGTTAGGTACACCACTATATGAAGGAAGCTACATTACACGAGGTATTCCTATTGGTATTGGCTTAATTATTGCCTCATTTCTATTAACAGGTATTTACGTAATCAAAGCTAATACTGAATTTGACAAACTTACCGCTGAAGTTATTGAAGAGGTAGAAAAATGAGAAATTTACTCTATGCAATAAGCTTATTTTTCCTTTCTTCAACAGTGGCTTATGCCGCTGCAATAACAGAAGGAGGTGAAAAACAACCGATGAATATTCAGGCTATTATTATGTTTCTGATATTTGTCGGATTAACGCTTTATATTACTTATTGGGCCTCTAAACGTACTCGTTCACGTTCAGATTACTATACAGCTGGAGGGAAAATTACTGGCTTTCAAAATGGGATGGCAATTGCCGGTGATTTTATGTCTGCCGCATCCTTTTTAGGGATCTCCGCTCTGGTTTATACCTCGGGTTATGATGGACTTATCTATTCAATTGGATTTCTAATTGGTTGGCCTATCATTCTTTTTATCATTGCTGAACGCTTACGTAATTTAGGACGTTATACCTTTGCGGATGTTGTTTCGTATCGCTTAAGCCCTAAACCTGTAAGAACTCTCTCTGCTATTGGATCACTGGTTGTCGTTGCCCTTTATCTAATTGCACAAATGGTGGGTGCCGGAAAATTAATCGAACTCCTTTTCGGTTTAAACTACCATATTGCTGTTGTGCTTGTTGGTATTCTAATGGTGCTATATGTTTTATTTGGAGGCATGTTAGCCACCACTTGGGTTCAAATAATTAAAGCTATTTTATTACTTGCAGGTGCAAGTTTTATGGCTGTTATGGTGATGAAAGCTGCCGATTTCAATTTCAATACCTTATTTAAAGAAGCCGTTAGTGTTCACTCAAAAGGGTTCTCTATCATGAGCCCTGGTGGATTGGTTTCCGATCCTATATCGGCTCTCTCTTTAGGTCTTGCTTTAATGTTTGGTACAGCGGGACTTCCTCATATCATCATGCGCTTCTTTACTGTTAGCGATGCAAAAGAAGCCCGTAAGAGTGTTTTCTATGCAACAGGTTTTATTGGTTATTTCTATATTCTTACTTTTATCATTGGTTTCGGCGCTATCTTACTCGTTAGCCCTAATCCTATGTTCAAAGATGCCACTGGCGCTTTAATTGGCGGAACCAATATGGCGGCCGTTCACTTAGCGGATGCAGTCGGCGGTAATTTCTTCTTAGGCTTTATTTCAGCTGTTGCCTTCGCCACTATTTTAGCCGTTGTTGCGGGACTAACTTTAGCGGGGGCTTCTGCGGTATCGCATGACCTCTACGCTAATGTAATTAAAAATGGCCATGCAGATGAAAGACAAGAGCTAAAAGTATCTAAAATTACTGTAGTTATCTTAGGTATCGTCGCTATCGGTTTAGGTATTTTATTTGAAAAGCAAAATATTGCCTTTATGGTGGGGTTAGCATTCTCAATTGCGGCAAGCTGTAACTTCCCAATCATATTGTTATCTATGTATTGGAAAGGACTTACAACACGAGGAGCCGTGGCAGGAGGATGGTCTGGTTTACTCGTTGCTGTCACGTTGATGATCTTAGGGCCAACAATTTGGGTTAGTATTTTAGGTCATGAAAAACCAATCTACCCTTATGAATATCCGGCATTATTTTCAATAATTATTGCTTTTATTATCTCATGGCTTTTCTCTATTACAGATAAATCATCTTTAGGTGAGCAAGAAAAAGCAAAATTCCAAGCTCAGTTTATCCGTTCTCAAATTGGCTTGGGTATTGAGCAAGGTAAACAACACTAACAGCTAGAAATAATGTAATCTTTCTTAATAAAAAGAGCCGCAAAGTGAATTCCAACTTTGGGGCTCTTCAATTCCAATCAATT
This sequence comes from Proteus penneri, assembly GCF_003144535.1. Classification (GTDB taxonomy): domain Bacteria; phylum Pseudomonadota; class Gammaproteobacteria; order Enterobacterales; family Enterobacteriaceae; genus Proteus; species Proteus penneri. Next base: position 38,429 of record NZ_PHFJ01000017.1, read on the forward strand.
ATCATAAAAACCGTGCTCCTATTTCTATCATTTACTTATTTATAATATTTTTAAGCTTTAACTACATATCTATACGATTATTTATATAACTTATTATCAACTACTCTACCAGTATAAAGAGAAAAATAAAATAAATTAAAATCAATTAATTACAAACAAAAAGTAAACATAATTTATTTATCATATAACTTATTAATAAAGCTAAAGTGCCCAAAATAATGAGAAAGAAGCATAATAGTATCAATTTCAGACACACTTCAGACAAACAAGGCTTGTATTGTCAAAAAGTAAATGATTAACTTTTTATTTTATATAAAAAGAGATGGTAGTTTTTAAATAGATTATGTCTTGGCAAACTCATTACGCACTTTTATTTTTCTTATCTATAGCACCTGCAGCATTGGGTGGTTCAACGCTGTATATAGAACAAAAAATCTATATTGTTCTCATTGGTTGGCTACTTATGCTGATGTGTAGTGGCATTTATCGTTACTTTTTGGGAAAAATAATAACCTTTGTTATTAGTGCGCTATGGTCTTTAAACCTTTCTATTTCTCTATTTTTCTATCGTGAACATGATATTGCTTTTTCATCATCCATTGCTGAAACTTTTATTAATACTAACAGTAGCGAAACTGTCGGTATGCTCTCTTATAATAAGTACTATGTATTATTTTATATATGTGCTTTTGCCGTTTACTATTTTTTTATCCATAAAGCGGCTCAAGTATCTGATCTAAAAACGACAAAAAAAAGTGTAACTGCTTTTGTTATATTAATCGCCATTATTCCATTTTATAAAAGCTTAGCATTAAGAAACGACAACAATAGTAAATTACTTGCAGAATATACTCTTCTGAATACACCTTTTTATAATGCAGCAGCACTTGTCCGAACTCTCCACGAAAATCGCAAAATTAGAAGAATTCCTTCTCAAAAAGTTGAGTTCCAATATAATAAAAATAGTGATAATACAGAAATTTACATCCTAATTATTGGAGAATCCGTTCGCAGAGATCATCTAGGAATTTATGGCTATCAGCACAATACAACACCTAATCTAATGAAAGAAAAGAGTCATCTTATTTTATTCAATCAAGTTTATTCTCCGGCGCCAGTAACCATTCTTTCTGTACCAATTTCACTCTCAAATATAGGATTAGAACAGTTACAAGATAAAAATCATTATGCTGATAATATTGTTTCCCTTGCCAATCATGCCGGATTTAAAACATATTGGCTAAGTAACCAAGGTGAAGGTAATCAAAAAACCAGTGTTATTTCTGTCATTGCGAATATGGCCCAAAATAAAAAGTGGAATGAATTTATCGGTTATGATGAAGAGCTACTTCCTTATTTAGATAGCGCTCTTAATGAACCCTCTGCACAGAAAAAATTAATCATCTTACATACATATGGTAGCCATGAGCCGGCCTGTAATCGATTTCCCAATCGGTATTTAAAGAAATTCACGCAAGAAGATGATGATAATTGCTATGACAGCTCTATCGCTTATACAGATAAATTAATTAATGACATCATTGAAAGAGTCAAAGATAAGCCAGCTTCTATTCTCTATTTTTCCGATCATGCTTTACAGCGTCTCGATAAGAATAGAGAGGTTCGTTATCATCATGGCGTAAATACACCACGTAAAGAAGCTTACGATATCCCGTTGTTTATTTGGTATAGCCCCTCAACAACAAAACCAATCATTAGTAATGAGGTGTTAAGCAAACCTTATTCAACAGCAAATAATTATTGGTTATTAAGTAGTTGGCTTGGTATAGAACATCACTCACCAAATAAATGCTATTCACCCTTAGCTGATTGCTATCAGCCGAGATCCCCCATCATGGTCATTGATGGTAATAAAAATCTCTTAAAATATGATTTATTAAGTTCAGAAGAACAAGAGCCACAATAATATATGGCTCCTTACAAAGAATTATTAGCAATCTTCAATCACTATATAAATGGCATTTAAAGAACCATGAACACCAACAACTTTAATTAATTCAATATCAGAGGTACAACTTGGTCCACTGATAATATTAATACAAGAAGGCATTCGGACATCTTTTGCTGCTAGTTGATGAAGTTTTTCCGCTAATTGTGCAACTCTTGGTAAAATGGTACTCCTCTTAATAACAAAGAGTGTTGTTTCTGGGATCAAACTAACACTACGTCCTTTATCTGCTCCAGAAAATAAAACAACGCCCCCTGATTCAGCAAGTCCATATTCGGCAAAGACAATCCCCACTTTAGCATTTTTTACATGTTCAATATTTTCTGCACCAACATGGTGATCCCACACACTAACATCACAATGTTGAGATAATAAATCAATAACACCACTTTCTTTTAAACGAGGATCACCCGTCAATATCACTGATGAACCATATTTATTACATAGTGCAAGTAAGCACTGAGGTAAGGCTTCTTGTGTCGTTGTCTCATAATCACTGCCTGCTAATTTAGCGGTATTAAGAAAATATTGATATCGTTCCTCTTCCGATAATTCAGTTAATCTTTCTTCCGGATATGTATTTATTGGTGTTGGTAATGAGTCAGGTATTGTTTTTAATGGTCTTCCTAACTGAGAAGCTAAATGAGATAGGAATGTATGTTTATTATTCATCTCTTATTTCTCCTCTTTTTGATGTTTTTTAAACCAACTACGGAAACTTTCACCATCACCTTGTGGCAAGTTTCTTGCTTCAGTCCACACTTTTAATGCACCTATATTTAAAGGCGTTTTCCCCTCTTTAATAAACCACCTTGCAGCATGAGCTCCCCAATTCATACCAACTTTCCATAATGTAGGATGACGATTTACATAGTTAAATATATCGGTGATCGTACGCTCCGTTGTTGGTGTGATTTTTTCCTTAACCATCACATCTCTATGTTTTTTAATTAAGTTGGATAGTGGGATTTTTACAGGACATACAGAATCACAGGCGGTACATAATGAACACACATAAGGAAGGTTTTTAAAATCTTTATAACCACCTAATAAAGGGGTTAAAACAGCACCAACCGGGCCTGGATAAATAGAGCCGTATCCTTGGCCACCAATATGGCGGTAAGCAGGACAAGTATTCATACAGGCCCCACAACGAATACAACGCAAAATATCTTTAAATTCGGAGCCGATAATTCTTGAACGCCCATTATCAACAATAACAAGATGAAAATCTTCAGGGCCATCAACATTATCTTTTTCTCTAGGCCCTGTAAGCCATGTGTTATAGCCCGTTAAACGTAATCCAACGGCACTGCGTGCTAACATGGTAATAAGAATATCCACCTCTTTAAATGTCGGTGCGATACGCTCCATACCCATCACAGCTATATGTGTTTTAGGTAATGTAGTGCTTAAGCGAGCATTACCTTCATTAGTCACTAAACAAACTGAACCCGTCTCTGCAACTGCAAAGTTACAACCCGTTACACCAATATCGGCAGTAAAAAAATCGTCTCTAATATTTTGACGAACAAAACGAGTCATTTCTTCTGGTGTATCAGAGCCGTTATATCCCAATTTATCATGGAATATTTGACGAATTTGTTCTCTATTTTTATGAATAGCAGGTACAACAACATGCGAAGGCGCATCTTTGGCTTGCTGGAGTATAAATTCTGCTAAATCGGTTTCAATAACTTTAATACCTGCATTCTCTAATGCGGTATTCATACCGATTTCTTCAGTTACCATTGATTTAGCTTTAACAACTTTCTTTGCTTTTTTTTCTTTAGCTACACTGAGAATATATTGCGTTGCTTCTTCTTTTGTTTTAGCAAAGAAAACATGCCCACCATGTTCTTCTACTTTTTCAGATAATTGGTATAAATAAGCATCCAAGTTAACAAGCACATGATCTCGAATTTGCGCTGCTCTATCTCTCCAATCTTCCCAATGTCCAAGATCATCAACCATCTTTTGCCGATTTTTACCAATAGTTTCTTGTGCATTAGCAACGGCTTTTTGCATAACTTCATCATGTACTTGGCGATCGATAAGATCTTTAAAAGGAATAGAACTCGTTCTTAACGACATAATTCCTCCTCATGACTCATCAAGACCTGTGCAATATGTAACACTTTAACAGGGCGTCCTTCTCGCTCTAAACGTCCACCAATATTTAGAAGACAGCTAACATCTGCACCAATTAAATAATCAGGTTTAACATCCATAATATGGTGTACTTTTTCTTTTACCATTTCTCCTGAAATTTCGGCCATTTTGACTGAGAATGTCCCCCCGAAACCACAGCACGTTTCCATATCTTCAAAAGGTAATAATTCAAGACCTTTTACATGCTGTAATAATTTAATAGGTTCTTCTTTAACGCCCATTTTACGAAATAGGCTACAAGATGGGTGATAAACAGCTTTACCTTTAAGACTGGCGCCGACATCAAGAACACCAAGCTGATTTACAATAAAAGAAGTTAAATCAAACATTCTGTTAGCTATTTTTTCAGCTCGCATAGCCCAATCAGGTTCATTAGCTAAATATTTGGAATAACCTTTGATTGCATAAGTACAAGATCCCGCTGGAGAAATAATTGGATAATCATTAACTTCGAAGGTTTCAATAAATTTTTTCATAGCTGGTTTTGCGTTCTCAATATAACCACTATTAATAGCGGGTTGACCACAACAACCTTGTTTTTCAAGAAAATGAACCCGACAACCTAATTTTTCTAGCAGTAATACGCTGTCTCTTGCCATATGGGATTTTAGAGCATCCCCAATACATGTGACATAAAAATTAATATCCATACATTTGCTCCTATTGCTTATCTTTTATACAAAATAGTTTACTGACCGCCATTTATTTATCGTTATATTTGTATGACAATTAATATTGTCACAAAAATGATGTTAAATATATGTTTAATTCTATGTTTTTTTATAATTTGAATCGGTATATAAAACTAATCTAGGTATAGAAATAGGATGGAATAAATTGTTTTAAATAAAAACAATTTATTAAAAAGAAATGGAATAGAGGATTAAAAAATAAAAACTCCAAACGCAAAAAAGCCAACCCATTGGGTTGGCTTTCTCGTCTTAATTAATGCCTGGCAGTTCCCTACTCTCACATGGGGAGACCCCACACTACCATCGGCGCTACAACGT
>NZ_PHFJ01000018.1 GCF_003144535.1 Proteus penneri
CATCAACATGATCGTTGAACTGATTCACCCAATCGCGATGGACGACGGTTTACGTTTCGCTATCCGTGAAGGTGGCCGTACAGTAGGTGCGGGCGTTGTTGCTAAAGTATTAGGTTAATTACTCGCGTAATTTCCTAAAAAAGGGCATCAATTGATGCCCTTTTTATGCGTTGTTTGAAAAAGAACCTATCTCATCACTAGTTTGTTGTAAATTATTGGTGAGATAGGCTCTGATACAACGAATCGAGTCCAGTATCTTGCAGATACGAATGTCATAGAGATATGACACTGTGTCAGATGCAATCATAGTTGATTTTATGGTTAGTCTGATTTGTTTTGCTCTTGCGAGGCAAGCTGGCTATTTATTTACATCATAGTGACAGGTTAATTTATGAGTGCGAATAGCGGAGCTCAAGATAGCAAACGCGGTGGTGATATCGCTAAGTGGATCATTACCGTTTTATTGCTGGCAGTAGCAGTGGGTGGCAACTATCTTTACCGTGAATTTAACCTAGCGTTGCGAGCTTTAGCTGTTGTTGCTTTGTTCGTAGCAGCAGGTGGTTTCGCGTTGTGGACAACACAAGGTAAAGCAACGTTAGCATTTGCTCGTGAAGCGCGTATTGAAATGCGTAAAGTAGTATGGCCAACACGTCAAGAAACATTGCAGACAACTCTGATTGTTGCTGCGGTGACGGCTATTGTGTCATTAGTTCTTTGGGGACTGGATGGCATTCTGGTTCGTTTTGTTTCATTTATTACTGGCCTGTGAGGTGTTCATGACTGATTCTCCAAAAAAACGCTGGTATGTCATTCAGGCATTTTCAGGCTTTGAAGGCCGTGTTGCACAGTCTTTGCGTGAACATATCAAATTAAACGAAATGGAAGACTCATTCGGCGAAGTTATGGTTCCAACTGAAGAAGTGGTTGAAATCCGTAGCGGTCAACGTCGCAAAAGTGAGCGTAAATTTTTCCCAGGCTATGTTCTTGTCCAAATGGTCATGAATGATGCGACTTGGCACTTAGTACGTAATGTACCTCGTGTTATGGGATTCATTGGTGGAACGTCAGACAGACCTGCACCAATTAGCGATAAAGAAGTTGATGCGATTATGAATCGCTTACAACAAGTTGGTGATAAACCACGTCCTAAAACACTGTTTGAACCAGGCGAAATGGTTCGTGTTAGTGATGGTCCATTTGCTGACTTTAATGGTGTTGTTGAAGAAGTTGACTACGAAAAAAGTCGCTTAAAAGTCTCTGTATCAATCTTTGGTCGTGCAACACCAGTTGAATTAGACTTTAGTCAGGTTGAAAAAGGTTAAACCTTTTTACCTTGCTTTCTTGCAAAAGGTGGAAAAGTTATCTACAATTTTCCACCTTTCGTTTTGAGTTGTTTTGTCATAAGACAGAACAAAGTAAAATCGGGGAGCCCTAGCCGGGCGATATACCCAAATTGAGGAATTAATTAATGGCTAAGAAAGTCCAAGCCTATATCAAACTGCAGGTTTCTGCAGGTATGGCTAATCCAAGTCCACCAGTTGGTCCAGCTCTGGGTCAACAAGGTGTTAACATCATGGAATTCTGTAAAGCATTCAACGCTAAAACTGAAAGCGTTGAGAAAGGTTTACCAATTCCTGTTGTTATTACAGTTTACGCTGACCGTTCTTTCACTTTCGTTACCAAAACTCCTCCAGCAGCAGTTCTGCTGAAGAAAGCAGCGGGCGTGAAATCAGGTTCTGGCAAACCGAACAAAGAGAAAGTAGGTAAAATTACTTCTGCTCAAGTTCGTGAAATCGCAGAAACTAAAGCTGCGGACCTGACTGGTGCTGACGTTGAAGCTATGATGCGTTCAATTGCTGGTACTGCTCGTTCCATGGGCCTGGTAGTGGAGGATTAATCTGATGGCTAAACTAACCAAGCGCATGCGCAATATCCGTGAGAAAGTTGAAGTAACTAAACAGTACGAAATTACTGAAGCTGTTGCTTTACTGAAAGAACTGGCTACTGCTAAATTCGTTGAAAGCGTTGACGTTGCTGTTAACCTTGGCATCGATGCACGTAAATCAGATCAAAACGTTCGTGGTGCAACTGTACTTCCACACGGTACTGGCCGTTCAGTTCGCGTTGCTGTATTCGCACAAGGTGCAAATGCAGAAGCTGCTAAAGAAGCAGGCGCTGAATTAGTCGGTATGGACGACTTAGCTGCTAAAGTTAAAGCTGGCGAAATGGACTTTGACGTTGTTATCGCATCTCCAGATGCAATGCGCGTTGTAGGTCAATTAGGTCAAATCCTTGGCCCACGCGGCTTAATGCCAAACCCGAAAGTGGGTACTGTAACGCCTAACGTTGCTGAAGCAGTTAAAAATGCTAAAGCGGGTCAGGTTCGTTACCGTAACGACAAAAATGGTATTATCCATACCACTATCGGTAAAGTTGATTTCAACGAAGTTCAGTTGAAAGAAAACTTAGAAGCTCTGCTGGTTGCGTTGAAAAAAGCAAAACCATCAGCAGCGAAAGGCGTTTATATCAAGAAAGTAAGCCTGTCTACTACTATGGGTGCAGGTGTTGCTATTGATCAAGCTAGCTTGAGCGCGACAGTTTAATCTGAGATTAGACTAAAGTCATAAAAGACTTTACCTTGGCGTCAAATTTGTATAGAATTTGACGCCTTGAGTTTAGCTATGTGGTATTTTATTTAAGTCTACATAACTAAATTCTCTGAATTTCGGTTGGAGTCTGGCCTATCCAGACCCCGTCCAAGACCGCAGGTGTAAGTGATTACTTAATTTTCCTGCGTAGACGGTGAGAGAGCCAATAAAGAATTATATATTCTGGATTCTACTCACCGTGTTTTAGCGCTTATACCATTGTGGTTATAAGTGATGTGAGTCCCGAGTTTTTACTCGGTTAATCCAGGAGCAAGAAGCTAATGGCACTAAATCTTCAAGACAAACAAGCGATTGTTGCTGAAGTCAGCGAAGTTGCCAAAGGTGCGCTTTCTGCAGTTGTTGCGGATTCCCGTGGCGTTACTGTAGCTAAAATGACCGAACTGCGTAAAGCATGTCGTGAAGCTGGCGTTACTGTACGTGTAGTGCGTAACACTCTTCTGCGTCGTGCTGTTGAAGGTACTTCTTATGAAGTACTGAAAGATGCATTTGTTGGTCCAACCTTGATTGCATTTTCTGCTGAACATCCGGGCGCTGCTGCTCGTCTGTTCAAAGATTTCGCGAAAGCGAACCCAGCATTCGAGATTAAAGCGGCTGCCTTTGAAGGTGAGTTTATCCCAGGTTCGAACATCGATCGTCTGGCTACACTCCCAACTTACGATGAAGCAATCGCACGCCTGATGGCAACCATGAAAGAAGCCTCTGCAGGCAAATTGGTTCGCACTCTGGCTGCTCTGCGCGATCAGAAAGAAGCTGCTTAATAGCCAATTTCTTCGTTGCTTTATTTACGTATAAACTTTTTCTGAATTTTAGGAACACTTGTTATGTCTATTTCTAAAGACGATATCTTAAACGCAGTTGCTGAAATGTCTGTAATGGACGTTGTTGAACTGATCTCTATGATGGAAGAAAAATTCGGTGTATCTGCTGCTGCAGCTGTTGCTGTTGCTGCGGGTCCAGCAGAAGCTGCTGAAGAGAAAACTGAATTTGACGTTATCCTGAAAGCTATCGGCGGTAACAAAGTAGCAGTAATCAAAGCAGTACGTGGCGCTACCGGTCTTGGCCTGAAAGAAGCTAAAGACTTAGTAGAATCTGCACCAGCAGCTCTGAAAGAAGGCGTAAGCAAAGATGATGCTGAAGCTCTGAAGAAAGCTCTGGAAGAAGCAGGCGCTGAGGTTGAAGTTAAATAATTTAACTTCCCAGAGTGCAGCCTAACGGCTGATGGCTGGTGATTTTTTGGTCACCAGCCTTTTTGCGCTGTAAGGTAAGAGTAGCTTTTTCACACTTTTTGGCTTTCTCTTTACCTCAATATTTTTTGCTATTGACGACTTAATATACTGTGTTAGTCACTACGATCCACGTTGTCCAAAAGCTCGGTAGTGAGCTCAATGCAATGAAATGATTTAAGAGTAATAGCAATAAGTATTATGGAAAATTACATTTTCCTACCTACAAAAAATAGTGTTAGCAGAATGTCGTGTCGCCCTTAATAACTAAGGGTAGGCAGAGTGGGTCACTTTTCAGCGAGCTGAGGAACCCTATGGTTTACTCCTATACCGAGAAAAAACGTATTCGTAAGGATTTTGGTAAACGTCCACAAGTTCTGGATGTTCCCTATCTCCTTTCTATCCAACTTGACTCGTTCCAGAAGTTCATCGAGCAAGATCCTGAAGGTCAAAACGGTCTGGAAGCAGCTTTCCGTTCCGTATTCCCTATCCAAAGCTATAGTGGCAATGCTGAATTACAGTATGTCAGCTACCGCTTAGGCGAGCCTGTTTTTGATGTTAAAGAATGTCAGATCCGCGGTGTAACTTATTCTGCACCTTTGCGTGTAAAACTGCGTCTGGTCATTTATGAACGTGAAGCCCCAGAAGGCACCGTTAAAGACATCAAAGAACAAGAAGTCTATATGGGTGAAATCCCATTAATGACCGATAACGGTACCTTTGTAATCAATGGTACTGAACGTGTTATCGTTTCCCAGTTACACCGTAGCCCTGGTGTGTTCTTTGATAGTGACAAAGGTAAAACACACTCATCTGGTAAGGTACTGTATAACGCACGTATTATCCCTTATCGTGGCTCATGGTTAGACTTCGAATTCGACCCTAAAGATAACCTTTTTGTCCGTATTGACCGTCGCCGTAAATTACCTGCGACTATCATTTTACGCGCGATGAACTACAGCACCGAAGAAATCTTAGGTTTATTCTTCGAAAAAACATTGTTTGAAATCAGCAACAACAAGCTGATGATGACATTAGTGCCTGAACGTCTGCGTGGTGAAACTGCTTCATTTGATATTGAAGCAAACGGCAAAGTGTATGTCGAAAAAGGCCGTCGTATTACCGCTCGCCATATTCGTCAATTAGAAAAAGAGCAAATTGACCGCATTGAAGTACCTGTTGAATACATTGCAGGTAAAGTGGTTGCTCGTGACTATATTGATGAAGCAACAGGTGAACTGATTTGTGCTGCTAACATGGAAATCTCTTTAGATGTGTTAGCTCGCTTAAGTCAAGCTGGTCATAAAACGATTGAAACGCTGTTTACTAATGACTTAGATCATGGTGCTTATATTTCAGAAACTGTTCGCGTCGATCCTACAAATGATCGTTTAAGCGCATTAGTTGAAATCTATCGCATGATGCGTCCTGGTGAACCACCTACACGCGAAGCTGCAGAAAACTTATTTGAGAACTTATTCTTCTCTGAAGATCGTTATGATCTGTCTGCTGTGGGCCGTATGAAATTCAACCGTTCTTTAGGCCGCGACGAAGTTGAAGGTTCTGGCATCTTAAGCCAAGAAGATATCATTGAAGTAATGAAAAAACTGATTGATATCCGTAATGGTAAAGGTGAAGTGGATGATATCGACCACTTAGGTAACCGTCGTATTCGTTCTGTTGGCGAAATGGCTGAAAACCAATTCCGTGTTGGTCTGGTGCGTGTTGAGCGTGCAGTTAAAGAACGTCTGTCTTTAGGCGATCTTGATGCATTAATGCCACAAGATATGATCAACGCAAAACCGATTTCTGCTGCTGTCAAAGAGTTCTTTGGCTCTAGCCAGTTATCACAGTTTATGGATCAGAATAACCCGCTATCAGAAATTACGCACAAACGTCGTATTTCTGCATTAGGCCCAGGTGGTTTGACCCGTGAACGTGCAGGCTTTGAAGTTCGAGACGTACACCCAACTCACTACGGTCGTGTGTGCCCAATCGAAACGCCTGAAGGTCCAAACATCGGTCTGATCAACTCATTATCTGTTTATGCACAGACTAACGAGTACGGTTTCCTTGAAACGCCTTACCGTGTTGTTGAAAATAACGCTGTAACAGATGAAATTCACTATCTGTCTGCAATCGAAGAAGGTAACTTCATCATTGCTCAGGCTAACTCCGTATTAGACGATGACAATCACTTCGTTGAAGAATTAGTGACTTGCCGTCATAAAGGTGAGTCAAGCTTATTTAGTCGTGACCAAGTTCAGTACATGGACGTTTCAACCCAACAGGTTGTTTCTGTCGGTGCTTCACTGATCCCATTCCTTGAACACGATGACGCCAACCGTGCATTGATGGGTGCGAACATGCAACGTCAGGCTGTTCCTACACTTCGTGGTGATAAACCACTAGTAGGTACAGGTATGGAGCGTGCTGTAGCGGTTGACTCCGGTGTTACTGCGGTTGCTAAACGTGGTGGTGTTGTTCAGTATGTTGATGCTTCTCGTATCGTTATCAAAGTTAACGAAGAAGAGACTTACGCTGGTGAAGCGGGCATTGATATCTATAGCTTGACTAAATACACCCGTTCTAACCAGAACACATGTATTAACCAAACTCCTTGCGTATCTTTAGGTGAACCTGTTGATCGCGGTGATGTGTTAGCTGATGGTCCTTCAACAGACCTTGGTGAGTTAGCATTAGGTCAAAACATGCGCGTGGCATTTATGCCATGGAATGGTTATAACTACGAGGACTCCATCCTTGTATCTGAGCGTGTTGTTCAAGAAGATCGTTTCACAACTATCCACATTCAAGAACTGGCTTGTGTCTCTCGTGATACTAAGTTAGGGCCTGAAGAGATCACTGCTGATATCCCGAACGTCGGTGAAGCTGCGTTATCTAAACTGGATGAATCAGGTATCGTTTATATCGGTGCTGAAGTGAAAGGCGGTGACATTCTGGTTGGTAAAGTAACACCTAAAGGTGAAACTCAACTGACTCCAGAAGAGAAACTACTGCGTGCTATCTTCGGTGAAAAAGCGTCTGATGTTAAAGATTCTTCTCTGCGTGTTCCTAATGGTGTGTCTGGTACAGTTATCGACGTACAAGTCTTCACCCGTGATGGCGTAGAAAAAGATAAACGTGCATTAGAAATCGAAGAGTCACAGTTACGTGAAGTTAAGAAAGACTTAACTGAAGAACTGCGTATCTTTGAAGCTGGTCTATTCGCTCGTATCCGTGGTGTTCTGATTGCTGGCGGTATTGAAGCTGAGAAATTAGATAAATTACCTCGCGAACGTTGGTTAGAACTGGGTATTGCGGATGAAGAGAAGCAAAACCAGTTAGAACAATTAGCTGAACAGTATGATGAACTGAAAGCTGAGTTCGCGAAGAAACTGGAAGCTAAACGTCGTAAAATCACTCAAGGTGATGATTTGGCACCAGGCGTGCTGAAAATCGTTAAGGTTTACCTGGCGGTTAAACGTCAGATCCAACCTGGTGATAAGATGGCGGGTCGTCATGGTAACAAGGGTGTTATCTCTAAGATTAACCCAATTGAAGACATGCCATACGATGAAAACGGCAACCCAGTTGACCTCGTACTGAACCCACTGGGTGTTCCATCACGTATGAACATCGGTCAGATCCTTGAAACTCACTTGGGTATGGCTGCTAAAGGTATCGGTGATAAGATCAATGCGATGCTGAAACAGCAACAAGAAGTTGCTAAATTACGTGAATTTATCCAGAAAGCTTACGATCTGGGTATGGCACCTCGTCAGAAAGTTGATCTGGACACCTTCAGCGATGAAGAAGTGTTACGTCTGGCTGAAAACCTGAAAAAAGGTATGCCAACCGCAACACCAGTGTTCGATGGTGCAGAAGAAATGGAAATTAAAGAGATGCTGAAATTAGCTGATCTTCCAACTTCTGGTCAGATTACACTTTTCGATGGTCGTACAGGTGAACAATTTGAGCGTCCAGTAACTGTTGGTTACATGTACATGCTGAAACTGAACCACTTAGTTGATGATAAGATGCACGCCCGTTCAACCGGTTCGTACAGCTTAGTTACTCAGCAACCTCTTGGTGGTAAAGCTCAGTTTGGTGGACAGCGTTTCGGGGAGATGGAAGTGTGGGCACTGGAAGCATACGGTGCAGCTTATACTCTTCAAGAAATGCTTACTGTTAAGTCGGATGACGTTAACGGTCGTACCAAAATGTACAAAAACATCGTTGATGGTAACCATCAGATGGAACCAGGTATGCCAGAGTCGTTCAACGTATTGTTGAAAGAGATCCGTTCACTGGGTATCAACATCGAATTGGAAGACGAATAACGGATTCCATATAGACAGACTGCTAGAGATGGCAGTCTGTCAAACAGTGACTACACTGGTTTAAAGGGGTGAATGACAGGGGTCATTTGCCTGGCAGGTCTAACTCCGACAGGAGCCATTTCGTGAAAGACTTATTAAAGTTTCTGAAAGCGCAAACCAAGACCGAAGAGTTTGATGCGATCAAAATTGCTCTGGCATCACCTGATATGATCCGTTCATGGTCATTTGGTGAAGTTAAAAAGCCAGAAACAATTAACTACCGTACGTTCAAGCCAGAACGTGACGGTCTTTTCTGTGCCCGTATTTTCGGACCAGTAAAAGATTACGAATGTTTGTGTGGTAAATACAAACGTTTAAAACACCGTGGTGTTATCTGTGAGAAGTGTGGCGTTGAAGTTACACAAACTAAAGTTCGTCGTGAACGTATGGGTCACATCGAATTAGCTTCTCCAGTTGCTCACATTTGGTTCTTGAAATCACTGCCGTCCCGTATCGGTCTGCTGCTGGATATGCCACTGCGCGATATTGAACGTGTACTGTATTTCGAATCTTACGTTGTTGTTGAAGGCGGGATGACTAGCCTTGAACGTGGTCAAATCTTAACAGAAGAGCAATACCTCGATGCATTAGAAGAGTTCGGTGACGAATTTGATGCGAAGATGGGTGCTGAAGCTGTTCAGAACCTCTTACAGAGCATGGATCTGGAACAAGAGTGTGAAACGCTACGTGAAGAGTTAAACGAAACTAACTCTGAAACTAAACGTAAGAAACTGACTAAACGTATCAAGTTACTTGAAGCGTTCATGCAATCAGGCAATAAACCTGAGTGGATGATCTTAACTGTACTGCCTGTGTTACCACCAGACTTACGTCCACTGGTTCCACTTGATGGCGGTCGTTTTGCGACATCTGACCTGAACGATTTATATCGTCGTGTGATCAACCGTAACAACCGTTTAAAACGTCTGCTTGATTTAGCAGCACCAGATATCATCGTACGTAATGAAAAACGTATGTTGCAAGAGTCTGTGGATGCGTTATTAGATAACGGTCGTCGTGGTCGTGCGATTACAGGTTCGAACAAACGTCCTCTGAAATCTTTGGCTGATATGATCAAAGGTAAACAAGGTCGTTTCCGTCAAAACCTGTTAGGTAAACGTGTTGACTATTCTGGTCGTTCTGTAATCACCGTTGGTCCATACCTGCGTCTGCATCAGTGTGGTCTGCCGAAGAAAATGGCGCTTGAGTTATTCAAACCATTTATTTACGGAAAACTGGAAACCCGTGGTTTAGCGACAACAATCAAAGCCGCTAAAAAAATGGTTGAGCGTGAAGAAGCGGTTGTTTGGGATATCTTAGATGAAGTTATCCGTGAACATCCAGTGATGCTAAACCGTGCACCAACACTTCACCGTTTAGGTATTCAGGCATTTGAACCAATCCTTATCGAAGGTAAAGCTATTCAGTTACACCCACTCGTTTGTGCGGCATACAACGCCGACTTCGATGGTGACCAAATGGCGGTTCACGTACCATTGACATTAGAAGCACAGCTAGAAGCTCGTGCGCTGATGATGTCAACAAATAACATCCTGTCTCCAGCAAGTGGTGACCCAATCATCGTTCCTTCACAGGACGTTGTATTAGGTCTTTACTACATGACTCGTGACTGCATCAATGCCAAAGGTGAAGGCATGGTGCTAAGTGGCCCTAAAGAAGCTGAACGCGTTTATCGCGCTGGTTTAGCCTCTTTACACGCACGCGTTAAAGTACGTATCACTGAAGAGATCAAAGATGGCGAAGGTAACATCACCACTGAAACTAGCTTAAAAGATACCACTATCGGCCGAGCTATTTTATGGATGATCGTACCAAAAGGTCTACCTTACGCGCTGGTTAACCAACCATTAGGTAAGAAAGCAATTTCTAAAATGCTGAATACCTGTTATCGCGTATTAGGCTTGAAGCCAACCGTTATTTTTGCTGACCAAATCATGTATACCGGTTTTGCTTACGCAGCACGTTCGGGTGCTTCAGTAGGTATCGATGACATGGTTATCCCTGCGAAAAAAGCAGAGATCATTGCAGAAGCAGAAGCAGAAGTTGCAGAAATTCAGGAACAGTTCCAATCCGGTCTGGTAACAGCGGGCGAACGTTACAACAAAGTCATCGATATTTGGGCTGCGGCGAATGAGCGCGTAGCAAAAGCGATGATGGAAAACCTGTCTACTGAAACCGTTATTAACCGTAATGGTGAAGAAGAACAACAAGTATCTTTCAACAGCATCTTTATGATGGCTGACTCCGGTGCTCGTGGTTCTGCAGCTCAGATCCGTCAGTTAGCAGGTATGCGTGGTCTGATGGCTAAGCCAGATGGCTCAATCATCGAGACACCAATCACAGCGAACTTCCGTGAAGGTCTGAACGTACTCCAGTACTTCATCTCAACCCACGGTGCTCGTAAAGGTCTTGCGGATACCGCACTGAAAACAGCAAACTCCGGTTACTTGACTCGTCGTTTAGTTGACGTTGCACAAGACTTAGTTGTCACAGAAGACGACTGTGGTACAACCGAAGGTGTTATGATGACTCCGGTTATCGAAGGTGGAGATGTTAAAGAGCCACTGCGTGAACGTGTATTAGGCCGTGTAGCTGCAGAAGATATTCTGAAACCAGGTACTGCCGATATCCTTGTTCCACGTAACACCCTGTTAAACGAAAAACTGTGTGACTTGTTAGAAGAAAACTCAGTTGACAGCGTGAAAGTACGTTCAGTTGTAACCTGTAACACAGACTTCGGTGTATGTGCTAAATGTTATGGTCGTGACCTTGCTCGTGGCCATATCATCAACAAAGGTGAAGCTATCGGTGTTATCGCGGCACAGTCAATCGGTGAACCAGGTACACAGTTAACGATGCGTACGTTCCACATCGGTGGTGCGGCATCTCGTGCGGCAGCAGAATCTAGTATTCAAGTACGTAACAAAGGTACTCTGAAGCTGTTCAATGCGAAGTTCATTACCAATACTGCGGGTAAATTAGTTATCACTTCTCGTAACACAGAATTACGTTTAATTGACGAATTCGGTCGTACGAAAGAGAGCTACAAAGTGCCTTACGGTGCTCAATTAGCGAAAGGTGATGGTGAAGCGGTTAACGGTGGCGAAACTGTTGCTAACTGGGATCCACATACAATGCCAGTTGTGAGTGAAGTATCTGGTATCATCCGTTTTGCTGACATGGTTGATGGTCAAACTATCACACGTCAAACAGATGAATTAACAGGTCTTTCTTCACTGGTTGTTCTGGATTCAGCAGAGCGTACAGGTAGCGGTAAAGATTTACGTCCAGCATTACGCATCACTGATGCACAAGGTAATGACGTATTAATTCCGAATACTGATATGCCAGCACAGTACTTCCTGCCAGGTAAAGCAATTGTTCAGTTAGACGATGGCATTACAATTAACGCAGGTGACACTTTAGCGCGTATTCCACAAGAATCAGGCGGTACTAAAGATATCACCGGTGGTCTGCCACGCGTTGCTGACCTGTTTGAAGCTCGTCGTCCGAAAGAGCCTGCAATCCTTGCTGAAATCAGCGGTATTGTATCGTTCGGTAAAGAGACTAAAGGTAAACGTCGTCTAGTTATTTCTCCATTAGACGGTAGCGATGCATACGAAGAGATGATCCCTAAATGGCGTCAGCTTAACGTATTCGAGGGTGAGGTTGTGGAACGCGGTGATGTTATCTCCGATGGTCCAGAGTCACCACACGACATTCTACGCTTACGTGGTGTTCATGCGGTTACTCGCTATATCACTAACGAAGTACAGGAAGTTTACCGTTTACAAGGCGTTAAGATTAACGATAAACACATCGAAGTTATCGTTCGTCAGATGCTACGTAAAGTTACCATTGAGAACGCAGGAAGCTCTGAGTTCCTTGAAGGTGAACAGGTTGAATACGCTCGCGTTAAAGTGTCAAACCGTATTCTGGAAGAGGAAGGTAAAGTACCAGCAACATATGCTCGTGACCTGTTAGGTATTACGAAAGCATCTCTGGCAACTGAATCTTTCATCTCTGCTGCATCGTTCCAAGAAACAACTCGTGTTCTGACTGAAGCGGCGGTAGCAGGTAAACGTGACGAATTACGTGGCTTGAAAGAGAACGTTATTGTTGGTCGCTTGATCCCAGCAGGTACAGGGTATGCGTATCACCAAGATCGTATGAAGCGTCGTCAATCACAACTGCCGACAGATGAAACTGAAACAACAATCAGTGCTGATGAAGCCTCTGCGAACTTAGCAGAATTACTGAATGCTGGTTTTGGTGGATTAAAAGACTAAAATCTAATTTAGATTAGATTGAAATGCCCTCCATTGTGAGGGCATTTTTTGTTTCTGTTCTACAATAAGTAGGCGAAATGATGAGAATAATAACTAACGGATTGATTATCCTATTTTTTATTTTTACTGGTTTTGCTTTTGCAACCTCTTTAGAAAGGGAAATACCAACAGAAACGCAATGGGATTTAGAAACTCCGACCACAACATTGATGCAGGTTCGCCAACAAAAAACCTTATATGCTTTTATTGGTAATAAATTAAGACCTGTTGCTGAGCTATATCCTAATCAGGGATTTTATGTTTCAGATGCGATAAATAATTACCATAAAATACAATTTGGAAATGCCCAAGGTTATTTGGAAGCAGGTTATTTAGAAGATGGTTACTTTGAAGATATTGCTTCTATTTCGGCTGATAAGAAAATACGTTTCTTATCAGATAGTACGAAGAAAACCGATTACCCTATCTATGGATATCTGATCACAACAAAAAACACCCCTATCTATAGTGATAAAGATATTGCTAGCCCACAAATAGCGACTCTCTTATCCAATTTACGTTATCCCGTACTCTCTCGCACAATAAAAGAAGAGGCTAATGGAAGTAAGATCAATTGGTTTGAAATCTCTTTAGGTGACCGCTTAGGTTATATTTCATCAAGGGATGTAAAGCCTGATTTAGGAATACCAATACTTACTTATCACCATATTCTCAAAGCAACGGAAAACCATAAATTTCGCCATACATCAACAACAACATCATTAACTGCCTTTACAGAGCAGATGAATTATTTAAAAGAAGCCGGATATGAAACGCTTTCACTAAATCAAGTTGCAGGCTATTTAAATAAGAGTATTAATTTACCAGGGAGAGCTGTTGCATTAACATTTGATGATGGTTTGCAATCCGTTTATCGCTATGCTTATCCTCTTTTAAAAGAAAATGGCCAACGTGCAACACTATTTGTTATCTCATCGCGGATAAAATCTAAAACGTCCAAATGGGCACCTAATTCATTACAGTTTATGAGTTGGCAGTCACTTAGATCGAGTCGTGATGTTTTTGATATTCAATCACACTCCCATTTTTTACATCGTTTAGATAATAATAAAAAACCTATTATCTTTAGCCGTCAGTCCCACACAATTATATTGGATTTGCAACGTTCACAACGTGTATTGAGCTTATTAAATCCACATCAATATGCATTTGCATATCCTTTTGGTGGATATAACCAAAGGGCAATTAATGCAGTCAAAGCATCAGGAATGACATTGGCAGTGACGACACAACAAGGAAAAGTACGTTTAGGTGATCCGCCTTTTGCTTTAAAACGACTCTATGCGTTAAGTACCGATCCAATTGAGAAATTTGCGAGGATGGTGGGCAATGATGAGTATGAAGTAGTGAATAAAAATATCGTTGTTGATAAATAACCAAAGATGTTATGTAAAATTATTAATAGTTACCCTCGACAATTATCGAGGGTATTTCTCTATTATTACAAATTCATTTTAAATTAATAAATAACGTATATTTTTCAGATGATTATGATAATTTTTCAGTAAGGGGAATACATTTTTTTCTGTAAGCTGGCAGTCCAAATTCGGCATGGAGTCAGCTATGAATAAGCCCCTATCAATTTCTTCTCATGATTCTGCATTCAAACGTTTTATGATGAATGTCAGTAATGCCAAAGACTTTTTCTTTATCCATTTGCCTGAAGAATTAAAAAGCCAGTGTGATTTTTCGACTTTGCAATTACAGAATTCTTCTTTTATTGATATTAAATTACGTTCTCGTATGTCTGATATTTTATATTTGGTGAAAACCAAAGAGGGTGATGTGCCCATTTATTTATTGATAGAGCATCAATCTAGACCTGATAAAATGATAGCTTGGCGTATGATGCACTATGCATTTTGCACCATGAATCAGCATTTACAGCAAGGTTATAAGTCTTTGCCTCTCGTTGTTCCAATCTTGTTTTATCATGGAAAGAAGAAACCTTATCCTTTTCCTGTTAATTGGATGGAATGTTTTCCACTTTCTTCACTTGCTAATCATATTTATTCTAATGACTTTTCTTTAATTGATTTGACCTCGATTGATGATGATATTTTGCTGACACATAAAAAAGCGGCGGTAATGGAAATTGCAATGAAGCATGTTAATAGCTGTCATGATCTTAATAAGATTGCAATGCTATTATCAAAAGCCATAAATCAGAAAAACTGCAGAGATGAAGACACTGTTGCTGTTGTACAATATTTATTCTCAATCATGGATGCATCAGATTTCGAATTTATTATAAATAAGATAGCTGAACGAGTAGATAACCACAGAGAGACAATTATGAATATCGCATGGAGATTAGAAAATAAAGGGTTTAAATTAGGTATAGATGAAGGATTTGAAATAGGAAAAACTGAAGGTATTGAATTAGGGAAAACTGAAGGTATTGAAATAGGAAGAAAATCAGTGCAATTAGAATTGGCACAAAAATTATTAAAAGAGAATTTTGATCTTCCATTTATCGAACGAATGTCTGGTTTAAGTCTACACGAGATTAAATTATTATTGATAGTCTCGTAAATATAATCAATAGCTATTATTAATTAAACACCAATAATTTATTAGAGTAACTTTTTATTTTATCTCTTTACGTATTTATTATAAATAGAATACTCCTTTCTATCATTTAAGAGGAGTATTCATATTTTATAACCGAGGGATTAATTACCATTCATCTCGATATTTAAAAGCAGCTTGATAATCATATTTATCTAACTAAATAAACTAAAGGTGGTTTTATATGATTTAAACTTTAATTAACGCCCCAAATAATTATCCCAATCTTTCCATACGGGTTGTAATCCTCGTTCTTTTAATGCGTTAATCACATCATTAACATGGCGATTATCATTAGGCGAGAATTGTTCTAATTCTTCATGACTATCAGAATATCCTCCCGGTTGAGTTTTAGAGCCCGCGCTAATGTTATTAATGGCTAATGGCACTGTGTTATCACGAAAATAAGGAGATTCACGGGTTGAAAGTGAAAGTTCAACATCAGGTGCCAAAATACGAAAAGCACAGATCAATTGCACTAATTCCGCTTCACTCATTACTGATGCAGGGCTTAGTCCACCAGCACAAGGACGTAAACGAGGAAAAGAGATTGAATAACGGCTTTTCCAATAGCGTTTTTGTAAGAACAAGAGATGTTCTGCCACCATATAACAATCGCTACGCCACTGGCTTGAAAGACCAATCAATGCGCCTAAACCAATTTTATCAATTCCAGCTTGCCCTAATCTGTCAGGTGTTTGTAGTCGCCAATGGAAGTCCTGTTTTTTACCTCTTAGATGATGCAATTGATAGGTTGGTTCATGATAGGTTTCTTGATAAACCATCACGCCATCAATACCGAGTGTTTTTAACTCGGCATATTCTTCTGTAGCAAGAGGTTGAACTTCCATCATTAATGAACTGAAATGCTTTCGAATAAGAGGGATATATTGGCGAAAATAATCCATACCCACTTTTCTTTGATGCTCTCCAGTCACTAATAACAAGCTATCAAAACCTAATTGCCTGATACTATTGCATTCAGCGATGATTTCACTTTCATTTAATGTTTTACGTTTAATGGCATTACTCATTGAAAAACCGCAATAAGTACAGTCATTCGCACATAAATTAGAAAGGTAAAGTGGCACATACAATCCTACGATATTACCAAAACGCTGACGCGTTAATTGTTGAGCGCGTTGTGCCATTGGCTCTAAATAATGACGACCCGCGGGTGAAATCAGCGCCATAAAATCATCAAGTGTCAGCGTGTGGCGATTTAATGCGACTTCAACATCCGCATTGGTTTTACTATTAAGCTTTAGTGTAATGTCATCCCAATCAAGTTGTTGCCAATAATCAGAAAAAGTGTCCATTAGAATGCCTCTAAATATTGAGTTAATGGACTAGAAGCCTGTGCTTGCATATTTACAACTGAAGCAGGTGTAGCAAGTCCTGATTGTCGAGCAAGTTCACCCGCCTCAAGCGCTGCTTTAAATGCTTGTGCCATTAGAATAGGATTTTTTGCAACAGCAATTGCGGTATTAACCAATACGGCATCAGCCCCTAACTCTAAAGCTTCGAGTGCATGACTTGGTGCACCAATTCCGGCATCGACAACAACAGGAATTGAGGCTTGTTCAATGATAATTTGTAGAAAGTCACGAGTTTGTAAGCCTTGATTGGAGCCAATAGGAGAGCCTAAAGGCATCACAGCAGCACAGCCAACTTCTTCTAAACGACGACATAAAACAGGATCTGCACTGCAATAAGGCAAAACAATAAAACCTTCTTTAACGAGAAGCTCAGCGGCTTTAAGTGTTTCAATAGGATCGGGTAGTAAATATTTGGTGTCAGGATGAATTTCTAATTTTACCCAATGGGTGCCAAAGGCTTCTTTGGCTAAACGAGCCGCAAAAATAGCTTCTTGTGCTGTTTTTGCGCCAGAAGTATTAGGTAATAATTTTACTCCTAATGATTTAAGTGGTGCGATTAAATCATCATTACCATTTTTTAGATCTACACGTTTCATGGCCATCGTGACTAATTGGCTACCTGAAGCTTTAATAGCTTCTGTCATTAGTGTTGATGTTGCAAATTTCCCTGTGCCTGTAAATAGTCTAGATGTGAATGTTGTATCAGCAATTTTTAACATATCAGCCCCCTGCAATTGCTTGGAAGAGAAGAATAGTATCGCCATCATTGATAAAATGTGTTTCCCAATTTTCACGGGGAACAATGGTTTCATTGATAGCAAGCGCCACACCAATTGGTGGTTGCTCTAACTGAATAAGGAGCTGACAGATGGTGACAGGCATATCCAGAGAATATTGTTCGTCATTTACGGTGATGTTCATGCTACCCCTCGACAAACAGGACATGTTTTTGATGGTGTTAAACGCAAAGTACTCCAATTTTGTTTTCTACCATCGAAAAGGCGAAGTTTTCCACTCAGAGAGCAAGGTAAACCAGAAAGCAATTTAATTGCTTCAAGTGCCTGAAGTGTGCCAATTACACCCACAACAGGACCTAGAATTCCAGCTGTTTTGCAGTTTCTTTGTGGTTCAGTTTCATCAGGATACAGGCAGTGATAACAGCCATAAGTAAAAGGAGGTTCAAACACCATAAGCTGGCCACTAAACCCTACGGCACTGCCACTGATAAGTGAAGTTTGCTGTGCGACACAAGCACGGTTAATCGCTTGGCGTGTAAGCATGTTATCTGTGCAATCTAAAACTAAATCGACCTCTTTAACTAATTTATATAATGAATCATCATTAATACGCTGTTTATAAGAGGTAATTTTTATATCCGGATTTAATGCAAGGAGAGACTGCTTTGCGATCTCTGATTTTGCATCAGGAATATCTTGGGTACGATAAAGAATTTGACGCTGTAGATTAGAAACATGTAACTCATCATCATCAACTAAAATAAGTTCGCCAACACCTGCACCAGCAAGATAAAGAGAAGCAGGAGAGCCTAATCCACCCAGACCAACAATTAAGACTTTAGCGCATTGAAGTTTATTTTGACCTGCTAAGCCAATATCTTCTAACATCACTTGTCGGCTATAACGCATAAAATCATTATCATTTAGCATGATGGTTTTCCTTCTACTAATTCTAATAATTTACGAGTCACTTGTTGCCAATCTGGTGCTTTTGTTATTGCACTGACTAAGGCAACACTCCCAACACCTGTTGCAACAACATCAGGCACTCTTTCTAGTGAGATCCCACCAATAGCAACAGTGGGAAAATCAGGCGTCTGTTCTACTTGATGTTTGAGTGCTTTCAAACCTTGAGGCTTAGATGGCATCTCTTTTGTTGTGGTTGGAAATATATGCCCTAATGCGATGTAAGATGGGTATAACGCTTTTGCTTTTTGTAATTCCGCTTCATCGTGAGTGGAAATACCAAGGCGTAATCCTGCATGTTTAATAGCATTAAGGTCAGCAATATCAAGATCTTCTTGACCAAGATGAACACCATAAGCCTGATGTTTAATGGCAAGTTGCCAATAATCATTGATAAACAGTCTTGCGTGATACTGTTTACCTAGTTTTATCGCCTCAATGATCTCTTGTTCAACGTCTTCTGGCTGTTTATCTTTTATACGCAATTGAAGTGTGGTAACGCCTGTTTTTAACAGGCGTTCTATCCATTCAATAGAATCAACAACGGGGTAAAGCCCAAGCTTTTTTTCTGTTGATGCAAACGGTGTGTTAGAGGATTTGTTCATTTTCAGTCACCTCAACACTGGCGATTTCTGCACCGTGGTATAATTCACTGCCGTGCTCTTTAAAGGCTTGAGACATTTGTTCCATACCAGCTGCATAATCACGTACTTCTTGCGTTATCTTCATTGAACAGAATTTAGGACCACACATTGAGCAAAAGTGAGCCACTTTACCTGATGCTTGAGGCAAGGTTTCGTCGTGATATTGACGTGCGGTTTCAGGATCAAGCGCCAAATTAAATTGATCTTCCCATCTAAACTCAAATCGCGCTTTTGACATTGCATTATCACGAATTTGAGCGCCAGGATGTCCTTTAGCTAAATCGGCAGCATGAGCAGCGATTTTGTAAGTAATAAGGCCTTGTTTTACATCTTCTTTATTTGGTAAGCCAAGGTGTTCTTTTGGCGTAACATAACAGAGCATTGCACAACCAAACCAGCCAATCATTGCAGCACCAATACCTGATGTGAAGTGATCGTAACCTGGTGCAATATCCGTAGTAAGAGGGCCTAATGTATAAAAGGGGGCTTCATGACAATGCTCTAATTCTTCTGTCATATTGCGGCGGATCATCTGCATTGGAACGTGGCCAGGGCCTTCTATCATGACTTGTACGTCATATTCCCATGCAATTTTTGTTAGTTCACCTAATGTATGTAACTCAGCAAATTGTGCTTCATCGTTTGCATCTTGAATTGAACCTGGTCTTAACCCATCGCCCAGTGAAAGGGAAACATCATAAGCGGTACAAATTTCACAGATTTCACGGAAATGTTCGTAGAGGAAATTTTCTTTGTGATGTGATAAACACCATTTCGCCATTATTGAACCGCCACGAGACACAATACCGGTTAGGCGTTTTGCCGTCATTGGCACATAACGTAACAATACACCTGCATGAATAGTAAAGTAATCAACCCCTTGCTCTGCTTGCTCAAGTAACGTATCGCGGAACATTTCCCAAGTGAGATCTTCAGCAATACCGTTAACTTTTTCGAGTGCTTGATAAATGGGAACTGTGCCGATAGGAACAGGGCTATTGCGAATGATCCACTCACGCGTTTCATGAATGTAACGGCCTGTTGACAGATCCATTACGGTATCTGCACCCCAGCGTGTAGACCAAATTAGCTTTTCAACTTCCTCTTCAATCGAAGACGTTACAGAAGAATTTCCGATATTGGCATTCACTTTCACTAAGAAATTACGCCCAATAATCATCGGTTCTGATTCTGGGTGATTAATATTGGCGGGAATAATGGCTCGACCAGCGGCAACTTCTTGGCGCACAAATTCAGGCGTAATATTGTCAGGGAGATGAGCCCCAAAGCTAAAGCCTGCATGCTGTTGGCGTAAAACTTCGCTACGAATTCTCTCGCGCCCCATATTTTCACGAATCGCAATAAACTCCATTTCAGGTGTGATAATACCTTTTCGAGCATAATGCAATTGCGTCACGCTTTTCCCCTTTAGCGCTTTTTTAGGGCTTGGTTTTAACGGGAAACGCAGATGCTCTAATCCTGCATCAGAAAGACGTTGTTGCGTGAAATCAGAGCTTAAGAGTGAAAGTGCTTCAGTATCGTTACGCTCATCAATCCATGGTTGGCGTATTTTTTTTAAGCCAAGATTAACGTCGAGTTGAGAAGCTGGATCGCCATAAGGGCCAGAAGTGTCATATACGGGAACTGGTTCATTATCTTCAAAAACAGGGTTTTCTTTTGATCCGCCTACCAATGTTTTATCAAGCTGGATCTCACGCATTGGTACTTGAATATCGCTACGAGAGCCTTCAAGGTAAATACGTTTTGAATTTGGGAAACTTACGCCTTGAATGGTGCTAATAAACTCTTGAGCAGCATCACGCTGTTCTTTTCGTGGGCGTTGTTTGTTGTTTGTTGGTGAAATATCTTTAACGGATATAGTTTGATTTTGGGACATAGCATTTCCTAATAAATATCATGCAGGCTAATCGCCTGTCGGGTGAATATTGAGAAAAATGCTTGTCTGGAGGTCGCAGGGAGTATCGACAGATAGGTGTATATGGGAGTGTAAAAATATACGCAATAAAGCTATCAAAAGGTCGAATCACTCTTGTTCCCTTCGCGGGTATTAACCCGATCAGGTTCCGCGGATCCCGAATTAACGGTCTCAGCCTGTGTTTATAATAGCCTTATAAACACTAGGCACTCCGACAAGAAGAACTCCAGTATATGAAAGATTTTGAAAACTACAAGTCTGACATGGGTTATTTATTTAAATTCCAATGTTGCTGTTTCCAGTTTTTCATGTGTGAAATTTGAGCTAACTGTTCATCTGGATTGATAACTGTGACGTTATCAGCTTGATAACACAATGGGAGGTCATTAGCAGAGTCAGTATAGAAATAAATATAAGTATTGTTAATGTTATTGGCTTCTTTCCATTGATTTAGACGCTGCACCTTTCCTTCTCGAAATGTAGGTGTACCTTCAATATATCCAGTGTAATAATTATCTTTAATTTGCATATCAATGCCCATTGAAATATCTGCATTGAGTTGTTTTGCAATAGCGTGAACGAGAAAAGACATTGTTGCTGAAATAATTATAACAGGAATATTTTGCTGTCGATATTGTGTAATTATTGATATTCCTTCTGGGTAAAATAGTGGCTGAACTTTTGTTTCAGTAAAGTCATTAACCCAATGATTTATTTTGTTTATATCATGATGTTTAAAATAAGATAAATGTTGATAAAGATATTGATTCATATCCAATTTTTCAGCGTAATAGTCTGCAATCATCTGCTCATCTAGTTTTAGGAAATGAGGATCAGTGACTATTTTTTTATCCCATAAATAGCGTGTCCATAAACGACTAGAATCACCCGCTAAAAGCGTTTCATCTAAATCAAAAATCGCAATTTTATTTTGGGTTTTATCTATCATGCTAGTATTCCTTTATTATAAATATAATTTATAAAATTCCTTTTTGAATGTTAATAAATTATAGAGAATAATCATAATACATTGAGAGGGTCTAACTAAAGAGAGTATCCTCTATTCTATATCATTATTTTGGATAGAATGGTCGTTATGCATTTATATACATTAACAGGCTCAGAAAAGGGCTGGTGGACAGTCAGTCTTGGTGGGCGAGTGTGGTTGCCTAAAGGTGAACTTCCGTTTGGTTTAGCTAAAGATTGGGATCTCATTGGTCAGCACGCTAAAATTGTGGGTGAATGGCAAGGTGAAACAGTTTGGCTTATTCATGGAAAAATGGATAACGATATGTGTTCACCAAGGCTTATCGCCTCACAAGATGAAAACTTATTTAAATTAGTCGGCCGTGGTGTCCAACTGGCTGAGTTTTATCGTTCTCACCGTTTTTGTGGTTATTGTGGTTCTAAAATGCGCCATAGCGAGAGTGAATGGGCGTGTTTATGCGATAACTGTCATGAACGTTATTATCCACAAATTGCCCCTTGTATTATTGTGGGTATTCGTCATGAAGATAAAATTTTACTCGCACATCATGTTAGGCATAAACATTCCCCGCTTTATACTGTGCTCGCTGGTTTTGTTGAGGTTGGTGAAACCTTAGAAGAGGCCGTCGCTCGTGAAGTATTTGAAGAAAGTAATATTCGTATTCGCAATATTCGCTATGTATCTTCTCAGCCTTGGCCGTTCCCTCATTCTTTAATGATGGGCTTTTTAGCTGATTATGATGGTGGTGAGCTACGTCATGATCCTTCTGAATTAACCAGTGCGGCTTGGTATCGTTACGATCAGCTACCACAGATCCCACCGCCAGATACTATTGCGCGACGCTTGATAGAAGATACGATAGCGAATATTAGACAAGATAAAGAAAAGAACTAAATAAAGGCGTTGTCTGCCAACAGTTATTTTTCCAGCATGTTACAATGCATGCTATTTTGCGGCCCTATTACTGTTAATGGAGTTAGTCATGAGTGAGTTGAAAAACGACCGCTATTTACGTGCGCTGTTGCGCCAACCTGTTGATGTCACCCCAGTTTGGATGATGCGTCAGGCAGGCAGATATCTTCCTGAATATAAGGAAACACGGGCACAGGCGGGGGATTTCATCTCATTGTGCAAAAATACAGAATTGGCATGCGAAGTGACATTACAGCCTTTAAGACGCTTCCCTTTAGATGCCGCTATTTTATTTTCTGATATTTTAACTATTCCTGATGCTATGGGATTAGGTCTTTACTTTGAAACGGGTGAAGGCCCTCGTTTTAAATCACCAATAAAGAGTCTTGCCGATATTCAAAAACTGCCAATCCCTGATCCTGAAGATGAACTTGGCTATGTAATGAATGCAGTACGTGCAATTCGTCATGCATTGCAAGGCAGTGTGCCATTAATCGGTTTTTCGGGGAGTCCTTGGACGCTGGCAACCTATATGGTGGAAGGTGGAAGTAGTAAGGCCTTCACAAAAATTAAAAAAATGATGTACGCAGAGCCACAAGCACTACATCTATTACTGGATAAACTCGCAGATAGCGTTATCCTTTATCTGAATGCTCAAATTAAAGCGGGTGCACAATCCATCATGATCTTTGATACATGGGGTGGTGTGCTAACAGGGCGTGATTACCAACTTTTCTCATTACACTATATGCATAAGATTGTTGATGGTCTTATCCGTGAATATGATGGAAGAAAAGTGCCAGTTACTTTATTTACCAAAGGTGGCGGTCGCTGGCTAGAAGCGATGGCGGCGACAGGTTGCGATGCATTAGGGCTAGATTGGACGATTGATATCGAAGATGCACGTCGTCGAGTGGGGGATAAAGTTGCGCTACAAGGTAATATGGATCCTTCTATGCTGTATGCACCACCTGCCAGAATAGAACAAGAAGTCGAAACTATTCTTGCTGGGTTTGGTAAAGGCAACGGTCATGTCTTTAATCTTGGGCACGGTATTCATCAAGATGTTCCACCTGAACATGCTGGTGCATTTATTGATGCGGTTCACCGTTTATCGAAGCCTTATCATCAGGATAATGATTAATACCCAACAATTACGTCAGGAGCAGACAGAAAAAGCTCAACAAATTATTTTGACAGACCAATTTACAATGCCTACTTATATTGCTGGCGCTGACGTTGGTTTTGAAGATGGTGGCGCAGTCACTCGCGCTGCCATCGTGATAATGCATTATCCTTCTTTTAAAATTCTTGAATACCAAATCGCGCGAATACCTACAACTCTTCCTTACATCCCAGGTTTGCTTTCATTTAGAGAGTGTCCAGCGTTATTGACTGCTTGGCAATTAATCAAACAAAAGCCTTCTCTTATTTTTGTCGATGGGCAAGGTATTGCTCATCCTAGAAGGCTGGGGGTTGCCAGCCATTTTGGTTTATTAGTGGATACACCGACTATTGGTGTAGCAAAAAGTCGTTTATGTGGTATTGATAAAGCAGTCAATGAAGAAATGGGAAGCTATGAGCCATTAATGGATAAGAATGAGCAAATAGGGTGGATTTATCGCAGTAAGAAAAAATGCAAACCCCTGTATATATCTCCGGGTCATAAAGTGAGTATGGAAGGCGCTTTGCAGTGGGTTGAGATGTGTATGAAAGGGTATCGATTACCAGAACCAACGCGTTGGGCTGATGGTATTGCTTCAAATAGGCGATTATTTGAGCAATTGAATAAGAATAAGCTCTAAATGACCGGGAAATATGTGGATATTTTTAATTTTCAGGTAAACTGCGCCTAAGTTAAGAAAATGAGTAATCACGAATGTTGAAGAACCCAATCCATTTACGTTTAGAAAAGCTAGAGGCTTGGCAACACCTGACGTTTATGGCGTGCCTGTGTGAGCGAATGTACCCAAATTATCAGGTATTTTGTCGCGAAACAGGATTTGCTGATCCAACGCTTTATCGCCGTATTCTCGATCTGGTTTGGGAAACTTTAACGGTGAAAGATGCAAAGGTTAATTTTGATTCTCAATTAGAGAAATTAGAAGAAGCGATCCCTGATGCATCTCAGTTTGATATTTATGGTGTCTATCCTGCGATTGACGCCTGTGTTGCGCTTAGTGAAATTGTTCACTCTCGTTTAAGCGGTGAATCGTTAAGTCACGCTATTGAAGTGAGCAAATTATCAGTAGGGACAGTTGCTTCACTTGAAATGACACAAGCAGAAAGAGAAATGAGTGAAGAAGAGCTTAGATCGCTACCTGCTGTTATTGAAGAATTCGATATCCAATGGGAAATTTACCGTCTACTTGTAGAGTGTGAAGAAAGAGATATCGAGCTGATTAAAGGTCTACGTGCAGACCTTCGTGAAGCAGGAATGAGCAATATCGGTATAGAATTAACGCACTAAATCAGAAAAACGTGATTTAGTGCTTGAAAAGCGACGTTTAAAGACTTCACATCACCCCCGTGTATGTTCTACATTGGGTACGAAAAGAAGTGGCTCAGGTGTTTTACTTAATTCATCTTTTTAAAAAGATAAGTTAAGTTTTTTCACCAGATGTTTTTCAAACGATAAAACATACTTTAAGGACTATTTTATGAACAAAGCTGAATTAACCGAATCAGTTGCTGAAAAAGCGGATCTGACAAAAACTCAGGCAAAAGCTGCTATTGAAGCGTTTATCGACTCAGTAACAGGAGCTCTGAAAGAAGGCGATTCTGTACAGTTAGTTGGTTTCGGTACATTCAAGGTAAATCACCGTGCTGAGCGTACTGGTCGTAACCCTCAAACTGGTAAAGAAATTAAAATTGCAGCAGCTAACGTTCCTGCATTTACTGCCGGTAAAGCACTGAAAGACGCAGTAAAATAATTCCTTTGAACGGAATGAACAATAGAGGGGGATTTACTCCCCTTTTGTTGAAACGACAGGGGCTGTTAGCAATAGGATCTGCTTTTTTGCTCAGCGCCTGCTCTTCTACTGTGCAACTCCCTGAATTTTCTGCAACAGGTTATATTGCAGACGAAGGTGTTGTACGTCTATGGCGTCTAAATAATAAAACG
Source organism: Proteus penneri (assembly GCF_003144535.1). Lineage (GTDB taxonomy): Bacteria > Pseudomonadota > Gammaproteobacteria > Enterobacterales > Enterobacteriaceae > Proteus > Proteus penneri. Next base: position 25,902 of record NZ_PHFJ01000018.1, read on the forward strand.
TCAGAACCTCAAGTGATCATGAGTGTTTATAGCTTTTATAAAAAGCCAGAAACTGTCATCACATTTTATGAGTATCGCCAAAATAAACTTTGGCAAATCCGCTCTGAAGTTATTAATCGTAACGATCCTTCATCTTGGCACCTTCGTTTAAACAAACGTGGTGAAGTTATTTTCATGCAACAAGAAAGCCAGAAGCAAAAACGCGCGTTAACAGAAGATGAACGTTTAAGAATGGTATTTGCTGCAAATAAAGAGCGTGAAATCAGTGAAGCACTTACTATTGGAAAAGTGAACTTAGTACAGGGTGTCTGGTATCAAAATACAATGACAACATGTGCTGGTGAGAAAGTGAGTGTTTCATTTGAAGGCCCAGAGCAACGCTGGTTAAAAACAAGGACACGTAATTCAAGTAAACCTTCTTATGTTGCTTGGCTTGATTCACCAGAAGGTAAACAGTTGCTTATGGTAGCCGACCATGATTTCTGTAAATGGGAGCCAACAAAAGAGAGCTTGTGATCACTCCCTTCTGCTGTATTTAGTCACTTACTTCTTTAAACGTGCAATTGCACGATAGCCAATATCATGGCGATAAAAACTTCCATCCCAATGAATACTTTTTGCTAAGGCATAAGCATTTTTTTGAGCTTGTTCGATATCATCACCTAATGCAGTTGCACATAGTACTCGCCCGCCGGCAGTGACTACCTCGCCTTTGTCATTGAGTGTTGTTCCCGCTTGAAATATTTTTGCAGTTGTTGATGATGTCGGTGTTAATCCTTCGATAACATCACCTTGGCGATAATCAGCAGGATAGCCGCCGGCTGCAATCACAATTCCTAAAGCTGGACGAGGATCCCAAACAGAATCTTTATCTTTTAAATTGCCTTTTGCTCCAGCTAAACAAAGCTCAACTAAGTCAGATTGCATACGCATCATAATAGGTTGGGTTTCTGGATCGCCAAAACGACAGTTAAATTCGATAACTTTCGCAACGCCTTGTTTATCAATCATTAGTCCAGCATAAAGAAAACCCTGATAACGATGACCTTCAGAAGCCATGCCTTTTACTGTTGGGTAAATGATTTTTTCCATTACTTGCTGGTGGATCTCATTAGTGACAACGGGGGCAGGTGAGTAAGCGCCCATCCCACCAGTATTAGGACCAGTATCACCATCACCAACACGTTTATGATCTTGACTTGTTGCCATTGGAATAACATGTTCACCATCAACCATGACAATAAAACTGGCTTCTTCACCATCAAGAAATTCTTCAATAACAATGCGATGCCCAGCATCTCCAAAGGCATTACCTGCTAGCATATCTTTTATGGCATTTTCAGCCTCAGATTGCGTCATTGCAACAATAACGCCTTTACCTGCGGCTAAACCATCGGCTTTAATAACAATCGGCGCGCCTACTTTATTGAGATACTCAAGTGCTGGCGCTATTTCTGTAAAATTTTGATAATCCGCTGTTGGAATTTTATGACGGGCTAAAAAATCTTTTGTGAAGGCTTTAGAACCTTCTAATTGAGCCGCTCCTTTTGTTGGACCAAAGATGGTCAGCCCCGCTTCTTTAAATGCATCGACAACACCAATAACCAGTGGTGCTTCTGGGCCTACGATAGTTAAATCAATTTGATTTTCGAGGGCAAAAGCGACCAATGTAGGAATATCTGTTGCACTAATAGCCACATTCTCAACACCATTTTCTAATGCTGTACCTGCATTACCGGGGGCAACAAAAACCTGTGTTGCAAGCGGTGATTGAGCCACTTTCCATGCTAAAGCGTGCTCACGACCGCCATTACCAATAATCAAAATCTTCATATCAATACCCTATTAATGACGGAAGTGACGCATATTGGTGAAAATCATTGCGATGTTGTGTTCATTAGCCGCGGCAATCACTTCATCATCACGAATTGAGCCACCAGGTTGAATAACACAAGTCACACCGGCAACTGCTGCCGCATCAATGCCATCTCTGAATGGGAAGAATGCATCTGAAGCCATCGCGCAACCTGCAACTTCTAAACCTTCATCAGCAGCTTTTATACCTGCAATTTTTGCAGAATACACCCTGCTCATTTGTCCTGCGCCAATACCAACTGTCATATCGTTTTTAGCGTAAACAATGGCATTTGATTTTACGAATTTAGCCACTTTCCAGCAGAAGAGTGCATCTTTAAGTTCACGTTCACTTGGTTGGCGTTGAGTAACTACTCTTAAGTTTTCTTCTTTAACCATGCCTAAATCACGATCTTGCACTAAAAGCCCACCGTTAACTCGTTTGAAGTCAAAAGCAGGTTTTGGCTCTTGCCACTGGCCACAAGCTAATACCCGAACATTTGGTTTCGTTTCTAAAATTGGTAGTGCATCTTCATTAATAGAAGGAGCAATGATCACTTCAACAAATTGACGTTCGATGATTGCACTAGCTGTTTTTGCATCTAAAGGCCGATTGAATGCGATAATGCCACCAAATGCAGAGGTTGGATCAGTTTTAAATGCATTGTCATACGCCTGTGTGAGCGTGCTCGCAATAGCTACACCACAAGGGTTTGCATGTTTCACAATAACACATGCAGGCTCGGAGAATGATTTCACACATTCTAATGCGGCATCAGTATCAGCGATGTTGTTATAAGAAAGCGCTTTGCCTTGTAATTGGTTTGCAGTAGCAATAGATGCTTCTTCTATATTCTCTTCTATATAGAAAGCAGCTTGCTGATGAGCATTTTCACCATAACGCATATCTTGTTTCTTTATATAGTTCAGATTTAAGGTACGAGGGAAAGTACCTGATGGTTGTGAAGTATCACCATAATAAGGTGCAACCTTCTGACCAAAGTAGTTAGCAATCATTCCGTCGTAAGCCGCTGTGTGTTCAAAGGCTTTAATCGCCAAATCAAAACGGGTATCTAAAGTAAGGCTATTTTCGTGATTATCCATTTCTTCAATCACTCTTTCATAGTCATTACTATTTACTACAATCGTAACGTCTTTATGATTTTTCGCTGCTGAGCGAACCATTGTTGGTCCACCGATATCAATATTTTCAACGGCATCTGCTAATGAGCAATCAGGGCGAGAGACTGTTTTAGCAAAGGGATAAAGATTCACTACGACCATATCGATAGGACGGATCTCATGTTCTTCCATTATTGCATCGTCTTGGCCACGGCGGCCTAAAATGCCACCATGTACTTTAGGGTGTAGCGTTTTTACCCTGCCATCCATCATTTCTGGGAAACCGGTATAATCGGAAACTTCGATAACAGGTAAGCCAGCTTCTGCTAATAGACGTGCAGTTCCACCTGTAGATAATAGTTCTACGTTTCTTTCAACAAGCGCTTTAGCAAATTCTAAAATACCTGCTTTATCAGACACACTTAAAAGCGCACGGCGGATAGGACGAAGATGTTGCATGAGTTTTATCCCTTGGGTTTTTGGTATAACGGTAGTAATGATGAAGTTAAATCACATTAATACAGTGAAATTGTGTTTGCTTAACTAACATTTCAGAAGATGGACACAAAATCAATCTTACTTAATAAGCCCTCATAATAACGCAAACGATTGCGTTTGACATGCTAATTTTATGTAAAAAGGAAGGTTGTGGATAAAATTGTTGATAAGTGCGTATAACTAGGGGTTTTGCTGTGGAATTAAGCAAACGATTTTTTTTCTTAAAAAAACTATTGCCAGCCTCAGAAAACTCCCTATAATGCGTCCTCGTTGTCACGGCACAGGGCGCTAAGCGAACTGACTGAGAGAACAAAAAATAAAGTGAAAGGCCTTGAAAATAAACGCTTGACACTGAATGAGGAAGATGTAGAATGCACCTCCTCGCAACAGCGCAGAGGACCGGAAACGGCAGCGAATGTTGCACTGCTCTTTAACAAATTATCAGACAATCTGTGTGGGCACTCGCAGAGACGATATCTTCTAAAATATTAGATGTATCAAGTCTTGAAGAGTGAACAACAAAAGTAAATTCATTT
>NZ_PHFJ01000019.1 GCF_003144535.1 Proteus penneri
AAGAGCAGTGCAACCTTCGCTGCCGTTTCCGGTCTTCTGCGTTGTTGCGAGGAGGCGTATATTACGCTATTCCTCTGAAGAGTCAAGAGTTTTTTCAAACTTTTTTCTTTTCTCTTCACTGTCCTGCGTGGCTTGTTGTTTGCTCATCGCCAGTCAGTGGATGCGCATTATAGGGAGATCTCGGATTAGCGCAAGTGTTTATTTCAATTTTTTTTCCGTTCGTTCTCTTTTTGAACTTTGCGTCTATTTTTGATACGGAAAAACTCTATTGCGGGTAAAAAATATACACTTTATATTGTTATTGTCTATTCGGTATATTCTATCAATCATACTTTATTGCTTTACTTTCTCTTTTATTATCTATTTTTATCGTCATTCATTATAAAAATCATGGCTCTCGCCAGCTCCCCCCATCCACTGCTATTCTTTTCTTATTATAAAGTGAAACTAAGTACGAGGTTAAATTATGGGAAAATCAACAATCAGAAATTACCTACACCTTTCGCCTTCTATTGATAAAGATGTTTTTATTGATGAAACCGCAACGGTCATTGGAGATGTGCGTATTAGTGAAGATGTCAGTATCTGGCCAATGGTTGTTATTCGTGGTGATGTGAATTACGTGAGTATTGGGAAAAGATCAAATATCCAGGATGGTTCGGTTCTTCATGTTACTCACATCTCACCTAATACTCCTGAAGGTTTTCCTCTTATTATTGGTGATAATGTTACTGTTGGGCACAAAGCAATGCTACACGGATGTACGATCGGAGATCGTGTATTAGTAGGAATGGGTTCTATTTTACTTGATGGTGCAATTATTGAAAACGATGTAATGATTGGTGCGGGTAGTTTAGTTCCTCCAGGAAAGCGACTTGAAAGCGGTTTTCTTTATTTAGGAAGTCCTGTGAAAAAAGTTCGCCCTCTTTCACCAGCAGAAATAGAGCACTTTGTCTATTCTGCTAATAATTATGTCGGATGGAAAAACAACTATTTAGCCAATCATCAATCTGCCATTGACAAAGAATAGATAGGATAGAGAGTTGATAACTCATACTCTGTTACCAACTCTTCAAATTCTTCTTCAATGTCCCAACGATTTTGTTTAAATAATAAAAGCCCCTCACCAACGCCAAAACGCTTAATAAGCTCTTGCTCTGTAATTTGACAATCAAAAAGCATTCCGTTGATCATTATAGGGAACAGAACACTCCTATTCTCAACTAGCCATATTTCACGATCTGGAAATTGAATAGATTGGTTCATTGATTCAATCGTTCTCTTAATACATTAAGGACAGGATTAATATCTGGTACAAGTTCATACCACAATTCAAATGCATAAGCTGCTTGTCCTACTAACATACCTAACCCATCTGATAAACGCGTACTTCCATGTTTTAATGCGTTATATAAAAATGAAGTCATTCCGGTTTGATAATAAAGGTCATAGCATGCTGTTTCAAAACCATAAACATCATTAGGAATAGGTGGTAAATCATTAGTCATACTAGATGCCGATGCATTTATAATTAAATCGTAATGTCTATCAGCAACCTCTTCAGCGGCGATTGCTCTGATCGTTCCAAATTGACTAAACTCTTTTACTAATTGCTCAGCTTTAGCAAATGTGCGATTGGTTAAAGTAATATCACAATCGTAATCAAGTAATGGAAGTAATATTCCTCTTGTTGCACCACCAGCGCCAATAACTAAGACTGATTTAACCTTATTAGGTACAATAAAATCGAGCCTTGCTAAATCTAGAATAAGTCCTTGCCCATCAGTATTATCACCAAGAAATGATCCATCTTCTAATTTAACAATAGAGTTAACTGCACCACATGCTTTTGCCCTATCAGTTAATTTATCCACAAAACGGAATGCATCTTCTTTAAAAGGAACGGTAACATTAGCACCTCGCCCTCCATTAGAAAAAAAATGCGAGGCGGTTTTATCAAATTCACCTAAAGGAACCAGTAGGCGTCCATAGCCATACTCTATTCCTGTTTGTTTTGAAAAAAATTGGTGAATGAAAGGAGACTGACTATGCTCGATAGGATTCCCCATCACTAAATATTTTTCCATCACAATCACCCTTGTCGGTACAATTCACCCGTTAATGCATCTCGGATTTCAGAAGGATTCTGTCTACCACCAACATTCCCTTCAACAATAGGAATTGTGTCCTCAAATTGTTCTCTTACTTCTTCAACTGTACGGCATGGTGGTAATCCACTTAAGTTAGCACTCGTTGAAACTAAAGGTTTTCCATAAGCCAAACATAGCTCTTTAACAACTGAGTGATCTGTTACTCTCACGGCTAAAGAATCAAATTTCCCAGTTAACCACTTTGGCGTCGTTGATTTAGCAGGAATAACCCATGTAACAGGCCCCGGCCAAGATGCAAACATTCGATCTCGTTGAGTTTGTGTTAATGCACTATCGTCAATATAAGGTTTCAGTTGCCCATAGTTATCAGCAATTAAAATTAGTCCTTTTTCAATTGAACGTTGCTTTAACATTAATAGTGCCATAACAGCCTGCTCGCTATCAGGATCACAACCTACCCCAAATACAGCTTCTGTTGGATATGCGATAACTTTATTATTTTTTAATGCTTCTATAATAGTATTACTTACAGGTGATGCTTCGTTATTCATGTTCTTCTCTTTTTGTTTTTTGTTGCTTTCCACATAATTTGCTGGCGCACACTAATCTTACTCCTTGAGAAGACCTTTTTTCCATCAATAATGGATAGTGGCAATGTTCGCATTCACCATTAATAGGTTTGTTATTTAATACAAATTGGCATTCTGGATATTGGTTACAAGCATAAAATGTCTTACCAAACCGAGATTTACGTTGTAATAGTTTTCCTTTTTCACATTGAGGACAAGGTATAACTGTTTCATCAGGTTTATCAATTTGTTCTATATGTTCACACTCAGGGTAATTGCTACAACCAATAAACATCCCAAATTTACCTTGACGTAAAACTAAATCAGCACCACAGCACTTACAAGGTTGACCTTCCAAAACTTTAATAATTTGCCCATCACCTTGTGGTTTCAATGTTTTAATATAGTGGCAATCAGGATAAGCAGAGCATCCTAAAAAAGGGCCATGTCCTCCATTTTTCATCACTAATGCGCTGCCACATTCAGGGCATTTTTCCTGTTCAGGTTGCTGTGTAAACGGCATATTCTTTGCCATTATTTTACCTCATTACACTTATTCCAATCGAGTATAACCACCAGCCACAATAGCGACTTTTTTAATAAGCTCAAGTTCTAATAAAAGAGGAGCTAATGCAGAAGTTGATAATCCACTAGCCTGAGCAATGATATCAATAGGTAGCGTTTTATTAAAATGAAGCAAAGGCAAGATCACATCCATCGCTTGTTGTTGTTCGGATGTAAATTGCTCTATTTTAGACTCTCGTTTTTTATTATTAATAAGCGTTGTATATTCTTCTGTTATTAGTTTTTGTCGATGTTCATTATCACAAGTAAGCCACTGCAAAGAGCTATTTAAATATTCTAGGATATCTTCTGGTGAAGATGCTAAATTTGCACCTTGCTTAATAAGCTGGTGATTACCTTCAAAATGAGCATCACCTAATAATCCAGGTAACACAAACAACTCTTTACCTTGTTGCAAAGCATAATTTGCTGTTATTAAAGAACCACTTTTAATTCCTGCTTCTACAATAAGCAGTGCAGTACTTAGGCCACTAATAATCCGATTACGTTGAGGAAAATAGCGTGCTAAAGGTGGTGTCATAGGTAAATGTTCAGAAATAATAAGGCCTGATTCTTTTATTTGTGTTGCAAGAGTACGATGGAATGACGGATAAATCTGTTCTAAACCGCTTCCTAGTACAGCAATAGTAATACCATTGCTTTTTAATGCGCTTCGATGCCCAATACCATCAATGCCTTGAGCTAACCCACTTGTAATTGTCAGTTCTTTCTTTACTAATTCCTGAGCAAAATAAGTTTCCCATTTGGAACCATATTGTGTAGCAACTCTACTTCCAATTAATGCAATTTGTGTGCTTTTTAAATGCTGCCGGTTTCCTGCAACAAAAAGCAAAAGTGGCGGTGATGAAATTTGCTTTAATAAAGATGGATAATCTGAATCTGTAATCGTTAATAATGATGATTCGTTTTTATCTAACCACTTTAATGTATCAGTGACAGCATTTGCAGAAAGTCTTAAGAATTGATGACTTTGCTGTTCTGAAAGACCACAACCTATTAATAATTTTTGATTTAACTGAGTCAAAGATTGTAGATATTTTGCAATTTGAATCGCTTTATTAACAGGTAGTCTTGAAACAGCATTAAGCCTGATCCATATTTCTCTAGCATCCATGCATTATCCTAATATTGTTTTTAACAAACAAGGTGAGTGTGGAACACACCAAATACTGTCAATCTAGACAATAAATGTCTAGAATAGACGTTAAATCCTATTCACATTTTAGAAACAGTCCGAATAAATTATGGCAGTGTTACACGTATTACATTATCCAGACGAGCGCCTTCGCACGATTGCAAAACCAGTCGAAAAAGTTGATGCCGAAATTCAAAAAATTGTCGATGATATGTTTGAAACAATGTATTTGGAAGAAGGTATCGGTTTAGCCGCGACACAGGTGAATATTCACCAGCGCATTATCGTCATTGATGTCTCTGAAACAAGAGATGAAAGACTGGTATTAATAAACCCAGAACTTCTTGATGCCAACGGTGATACAGGCATAGAAGAAGGCTGTTTATCTATCCCAGAACAGCGTGCTTTTATTCCTCGTGCAGAACATGTAAAAGTAAGGGCCCTTGATTACAACGGTCAGCCTTTTGAGTTAGAAGCTGATGATTTATTAGCTATCTGTATTCAACATGAAATGGATCATTTAGTTGGTAAGCTATTTGTAGATTATTTATCTCCATTAAAACGCCAACGCATCCGTCAAAAAGTTGAAAAACTCGATAAGCTAGATAAAAAAAGAGCTAAAGCAGGACAGTAACAGTTAATTTGAAACAGGAAGGAAACGTGTCTGATTCATTACGTATTATTTTTGCGGGAACACCCGATTTTGCGGCTCGACATTTAGCTGCATTATTATCAACCCAACATCGTGTGGTGGGAATACTAACACCTCCAGATAAACCCGCAGGAAGAGGTAAGAAACTGACTATTAGCCCTGTCAAAGAATTGGCATTAGCTCATGATATTCCTGTTTATCAACCAACCTCTTTAAAACCAGAAGAGAACCATGAATGGATAGTGGCACAACAAGCAGACATTATGATTGTTGTCGCTTATGGCATGATTTTACCTAAAGCCGTTCTTGAAATACCGCGTTTAGGCTGCCTTAATGTGCATGGTTCTCTCCTTCCTAGATGGCGTGGCGCTGCACCAATTCAACGCTCTTTGTGGGCCGGAGATAAAGAAACGGGCGTTACCATTATGCAAATGGATATTGGTTTAGATACAGGTGATATGCTGTATAAAGCGTCCTGCCCAATTACGAATGAAGATACCAGCGCATCCCTGTATGAAAAGCTTGCAGAACTTGGCCCCAAAGCTCTAACAACTACTTTAGATCTCATTACCTCGGGTAAAGTAAAAGCTGAAAAACAAGATGATAATTTAGCGAATTACGCACAAAAATTATCTAAAGAAGAAGCAAAAATCGATTGGGCATTATCAGCAGAACAGATTGAACGTTGCATAAGAGCATTCAATCCATGGCCAATGAGCTTTTTCATGTTAGACGGGCAACCTGTAAAAGTATGGAAAGCACAAGCTATTGCAGATAATACCAATCAACTTGCAGGAACCTTATTAAAAGCAGATAAAACGGGTATTTATATTGCGACAGGTAATGGCATTCTAAATATCACTGAGTTGCAACCATCAGGTAAGAGACCTATGGCTTCTGCTGATTTCTTAAACTCCAAGAGAGATTGGTTCACTCCTGGAAAAATCATTCAATAATAATTCTAAACCCTGATATCTAATATTATTATCAGGGTTTTCCTTTTTTCACGCCAATGTAATGCATCTCTGGCGCTAATTATTAAACGTCAACTCATCATGAAAACGTCATACAACTTACGTAGCATTGCAGCTAAAGCAATTAACCAAGTATTAGATCAAGGGTTATCTCTAAGTACTGTCATACCAGAACTTCAGAAAAATATTTCAGACAAAGATAAAGCCTTGTTGCAAGAAATCTGCTTTGGCGTATTACGTACATTGCCACAATTAGAATGGATTATTCAGCAACTCATGGATAAGCCATTAAAAGGTAAACAACGTATTTTACACTACCTTATTATGGTTGGTTTATATCAGCTTCTTTATACACGCATTCCTGCTCACGCAGCTTTAGCTGAGACAGTAAATGGTGCTGTTGCACTAAAAAAACCACAGTTAAAAGGATTGATTAACGGTGTGTTACGTCAGTTTCAACGCCAACAGGATATCCTTAATGAACGTTTTCAAAATAGCGAAAATCGTTTTCTTCATCCATCATGGCTACTTGCTCGCATCAAAAAGGCTTATCCTGAACAATGGATGAATATTATTGAAGGCAATAACCAAAAACCACCAATGTGGTTACGTGTAAATCAGCGTCATCACTCTCGAGAAGACTATTTAACATTACTTGAAAATGAAGAAATTCCCGCTATTGCTGATAACAGCCACCCTTTCGCGATCCGTTTAGAAAATCCATGCAACGTGAGCCTGCTTCCTGGATTTGCTGATGGTTGGGTAACAGTGCAAGATCGTTCAGCTCAACGTTGTGCTGAATTATTAGCACCAGAAAATAAAGAGCAGATCCTTGATTTATGTGCAGCGCCAGGTGGTAAAACAACACATATTCTAGAGATAGCTCCTCAAGCTCAAGTACTCGCTATTGACATAGATGAACAACGTTTAAAACGAGTAAAAGAAAACCTTACCCGTTTAAAACTTAATGCAGTCGTCAAAAGTGGTGATGGTCGTTATCCTGAAAAATGGTGTGCCGGCATGCAGTTTGACCGCATTTTACTCGATGCACCATGCTCAGCAACAGGTGTTATCCGTCGTCACCCTGACATAAAATGGCTTCGTCGTAATGACGATATTGAGCAATTAGCTCAAATTCAAAAAGAGATCCTTCACGCTATTTGGCCATACCTAAAATCGGGTGGCACGTTGGTGTATGCAACCTGCTCTATTTTACCAGAAGAAAATAAACAACAAATTGAAGCATTTTTAGCATCAACGAAAGATGCACAATGTGATTATCAGCACCAATGCTTACCAGAAGAAGAAGGTGGCGATGGTTTCTTTTATGCATTGATCAAGAAAATATGATCTTGTGATAAAAGATGATATCAGTTCTAAAAAACGCTACTATTTCAACGCAAGATCATCAAGATCTTGCGTTTCTTTTCTATTTGTTAATCGAATACTTTGAGAAATTACGATGAAAATTATTATCTTAGGCGCTGGTCAAGTAGGTGGTACTCTCGCTGAAAATCTTGTCGGGGAGAATAATGATATTACTGTCGTTGACACTAATGCAGATCGCTTACGCCAACTTCAAGATAAATTCGATTTACGAGTAGTCAATGGACATGGATCTCACCCAAGGGTCTTAAGAGAAGCAGGTGCTGAAGATGCAGATATGCTGGTTGCCGTCACCAACTCTGACGAAACCAATATGATAGCGTGCCAAGTTGCTTACACTCTGTTTAATACACCCAATAAAGTTGCTCGAATACGTGCCTCTGAATTTGTTCGTGAAGCAGACAAACTCTTTCTCCCAGAAGCTATTCCCATTGATTATTTAATCTCACCAGAGCATTTGGTTATTGATTATATTTATAAATTAATCCAATACCCTGGTGCCTTACAAGTTGTTAATTTTGCCGATGGCCAAGTCAGTATTGTTGCGGTAAAAGCGTATTATGGTGGTTCTCTCGTTGGGAATGCGTTATCAACATTGCGTGATCATATGCCACATATTGATACACGCGTTGCAGCGATTTTTCGTCAAGATAGACCTATCCGACCTCAAGGCTCCACAATTATTGAAGCTGGAGATGAAGTTTTCTTTGTTGTCGCATCTCAGCATATTCGCGCAGTAATGAGCGAATTACAACGATTAGAAAAACCTTATAAACGCATCATGATTGTTGGTGGTGGTAATGTCGGTGCTGGTTTAGCTGCGAGATTAGAAAAAGATTATAGCGTCAAGCTTATTGAACATAATCAGCAACGTGCAACAGAACTGGCTGAGCTACTCCATGACACCATCGTTTTTTATGGTGATGCATCAGATCAAGAACTTCTTGCTGAAGAACATATAGAACAAATCGATGTCTTTATCGCACTGACTAATGATGATGAGGCCAATATTATGTCAGCGATGTTGGCCAAAAGAATGGGCGCAAAAAAGGCGATGGTACTTATTCAACGTAGTGCTTATGTTGATTTAGTCCAAGGAGGGGTTATTGATATTGCAATATCACCACAACAAGCAACTATTTCTGCACTTTTAGGCCATGTACGTAAAGCAGATATCGTTAGTGTTTCATCATTACGACGAGGTGTTGCAGAAGCAATCGAAGCTGTGGCACATGGTGATGAAAATACATCGAAAGTTGTTGGTCGCCGTATACAAGATATAAAGCTACCACCTGGAACCATCATTGGTGCAATTGTCAGAGAGCAAGATGTTATTATTGCGAACGCAAGTCACTCTATAGAACAAGGGGATCATGTAATTATGTTTATTACTGATAAAAAATATGTCCCTGAAGTTGAAAAACTTTTCCAACCTAGCCCATTTTTCTTATAAAACCACGTAGAAATAAGAATAGTAGTGATTGTTGCTTGTAATGATCTACTATTATCATATTAGATACTATATTTTTACATAATAAATCTATGCATAGATAAATAAGGGGTGGTTATGTCTTTTTTCAAAGAGTTTCGTGAATTTGCAATGAAAGGCAACGTTGTTGACATGGCAGTCGGTGTCATCATTGGTGCAGCCTTCGGTAAGATTGTTTCATCATTAGTTGCTGATATTATTATGCCACCTCTAGGTTTATTAATCGGTGGTATCGATTTCAAACAGTTTAGCCTTATTTTAAGAGAGGCTAATGGGGATGTACCAGCGGTTGTACTTAATTATGGTATGTTCATTCAAACTGTATTTGACTTTGCTATTATTGCATTTGCAATTTTCTGTGCAATCAAATTAATTAACAAAACACGTCGTCAAGCAGAAGAGGCACCTAAAGCACCACCGGCTCCTTCCGCAGAAGAAACGTTATTAACAGAAATTCGTGATTTATTAAAAAATCAGCAAAAATAAAAACTAAAAGGCCAGTGATAACAATTGAAAAAATCTTTTGTTATCACTGGCCTCCCAGTTCCCTTTCTTAGCATGTTTTGCTTTTCTCATATAACTTCCTTTTCCTTTCTTATTCTTTTCCACACGTTGTCTAAATAGTGGATCATGAACAAGTGCCGCTAAAGCATTATCTTTAATAACACCTTTCTGGTGCTGATATTTGCTAGACATAAAAACCTCTTAAATTATTAAAGAACATAAAACGTAACACGGTATAAATACTATTGCTTTGTAGCTCCAGATTCAAGTATTTCAAGAATAGAACAATAAGTACTTTCATGAGCACTACCACAACAGGCATTACTCAACATCTTCAATGAATCTCGCATTCTTTCCATTTCTTTCAAGCGAATTTCCACTTCAGCAAGTCTTGCATCAACAATTTGCTTTGACTCAACACAAGTGTGATGAGCAGGATCAACCCGAATAGAGAGTAGCTCTGTAATCGCGTCTAATGTAAAGCCTAACTCTTTTGCATAACGAATAAAACGTAAACGTTGGAGATCTTGCTCTGTATATAGACGATAACCGCCTTCTGTTCGTCTGTCATGATCCATCAATCCTTGTTTTTCATAAAAACGGATTGTATCTGTTGTCACATTCGCTAATTTTGCAACTTGTCCAATACGATACATGGATCATTCCCTCACTTTAAATGATGAATAAGCATAGCAAATAATCAAAAGAATAGAATTGAAATATAGTGCGAAGCTTATCTTATCAAAATAGCAGCATGCTGAAATCACAAAAAATAAATATAATGCAACACAAAAATAAATAAAAAAGTAAGGAATAACAAATAGAAAGGTTAGAGTATGAGTTGATAAGTTATTTTTACAAAAAATAATTTAGTAATTATCATTTTCAATAAACGTAAAAAAACCGGATTAAAAATCCGGTTTTTTTATTCGCTTCACTAAATAATAATTAAATTATTCAGCTGCTGCTTCTGTTTCAGAATCAGCACGGTCAACAAGCTCAATGTAAGCCATTGGAGCATTGTCACCAGCACGGAAGCCACACTTCAGAATACGAGTGTAACCACCTGCACGGCTCGCAAAACGCGGACCTAATACTGTAAACAGTTTTGCCACGACTTCGTTATCACGAGTACGGGCGAATGCCAGACGACGATTAGCTACGCTGTCGGTCTTGGCAAGAGTAATCAGCGGCTCAACGACGCGACGCAGTTCTTTCGCTTTAGGCAAAGTTGTCTTGATGATCTCATGACGAACTAAAGAACCTGCCATGTTACGAAACATAGCCTGACGATGGCTGCTGTTGCGGTTCAATTGACGACCACTCTTACGATGGCGCATGACCTTATCCTTCTCAGTAAAACCTTAACCTGTGATCTTATTCATCAGCGATACTTGCAGGTGGCCAATTCTCAAGGCGCATGCCAAGAGATAAACCACGCGACGCCAGTACGTCTTTAATCTCAGTAAGAGATTTCTTACCAAGGTTAGGCGTCTTAAGTAATTCAACTTCAGTACGCTGTACCAGATCACCGATGTAGTGGATTGCTTCTGCCTTCAGACAGTTAGCAGAGCGGACAGTCAATTCAAGATCGTCTACTGGGCGCAGTAAGATAGGATCGAATTCTGGCTTCTCTTCTTTAACTTCTGGCTGACGAACATCACGTAAGTCAACAAAAGCTTCAAGCTGTTCAGCCAGGATAGTCGCTGCACGGCGAATCGATTCTTCTGGATCGATAGTACCGTTAGTTTCCATCTCGATTACCAGCTTATCCAAGTCGGTACGCTGTTCAACACGAGCTGCTTCCACATTATAAGCAATACGCTCAACTGGGCTATAGCACGCGTCTACTAAAAGGCGACCGATAGGGCGCTCATCTTCTTCCGAATGAATTCGGGCAGAAGCCGGCACATAACCACGACCACGCTGAACTTTGATACGCATGTTAATAGATGCGTTTTCGTCTGTAAGGTGGCAGATAACGTGCTGCGGCTTGACGATTTCGACATCACCGTCATGGATGATATCGGCTGCAATAACAGGGCCAATGCCAGATTTGCTCAAAGTAAGAATAACTTCATCTTTACCATGAACTTTTACCGCCAACCCCTTAAGGTTGAGCAGTATTTCTAGGATATCTTCCTGAACACCTTCTTTGGTGCTGTACTCATGCAGTACACCATCAATCTCAACCTCTGTTACCGCACAACCCGGCATAGACGAAAGCAGAATACGGCGCAGTGCGTTACCAAGAGTATGGCCGAAGCCTCGCTCTAATGGCTCAAGGGTCACCTTGGCGTGCGTCGAACTGACTTGCTCGATATCAACCAGGCGCGGTTTTAGAAACTCTGTCACAGAACCCTGCATTGTGTCCTCTCTTTGGTGCTAAGCCTTACTTGGAGTAAAGCTCGACGATCAGGTGCTCGTTAATGTCAGCAGACAAGTCAGTACGTTCAGGAATACGCTTGAACACACCTTCCATCTTAGCAGCATCAACTTCCAGCCATGTTGGCTTTTCACGCTGTTCAGCCAGCTCTAAAGCAGCCTTAATACGAGACTGTTTTTTCGATTTTTCACGAACGCTGACTACGTCATTCGGGGAAACCTGATAAGAAGCAATGTTAACCACGCGACCATTTACCATGATTGCTTTATGGCTAACCATCTGACGTGCTTCTGCGCGAGTTGCGCCAAAGCCCATACGATAAACAACGTTATCCAGACGACCTTCCAGCAAAGTCAGCAGGTTTTCACCTGTGTTGCCTTTCAGACGAGTTGCTTCTTTGTAGTAGTTACGGAATTGACGCTCTAGAACACCGTAAATACGACGTACTTTTTGTTTTTCACGTAACTGAACACCGTAATCAGAAAGACGCGGTTTACGTGCGCCGTGCTGACCTGGTGCTTGTTCCAGTTTACACTTGGTGTCAATCGCCCGAACGCCAGATTTTAGAAATAAATCTGTACCTTCACGGCGGCTCAGCTTGAGCTTAGGACCCAAATATCTTGCCATTTTCTTTCTCCAACTTTCCTAAAAACGAAAACGTTATTAAACGCGACGTTTTTTCGGTGGACGACAACCGTTATGAGGAATCGGAGTCACATCAGTAATATTAGTGATGCGGAAACCAGCCGCGTTTAATGCACGGATAGTTGACTCACGACCAGGACCAGGTCCTTTAACCATAACTTCCAAGTTCTTAATTCCGTACTCTTTAACAGCTTCAGCGCAACGTTCTGCTGCAACCTGAGCCGCGAACGGAGTAGATTTACGAGAACCACGGAAACCGGAACCACCGGCAGTAGCCCAACCCAATGCGTTACCTTGACGATCGGTAATAGTAACGATTGTGTTGTTGAAAGAAGCATGGATATGAGCCACACCGTCAGAGACTTGTTTTCTTACACGCTTACGTGCACGAATAGGTGCTTTTGCCATTGTTCAAATACCCCGATTATTTCTTGATCGGCTTACGCGGACCCTTACGGGTACGTGCGTTAGTCTTAGTACGCTGACCGCGAACTGGTAGACCACGACGATGACGTAAACCACGGTAAGTACCAAGATCCATCAGACGTTTGATGCTCAGGGTAACTTCACGACGCAGATCACCTTCTACAACGTATTTGGCAACTTCGTCACGCAGCTTGTCGATTTGCTCTTCAGACAGCTCACTGATCTTAACATTTTCAGCAATACCAGCAGCTACACAGATAGCCTGTGAGCGGGTCTTACCGATACCGTAAATCGAAGTTAATGCGATTACAGTATGTTTATGATCAGGAATGTTAATGCCTGCTATACGGGCCACTATGCACTCCTAAATTAGCAGTTATACAGTACTATTCTGAAAAGCCCGTTTTCAGGATACTCAAACAATACTGTATATATTATAAAAGATTGGGCTGGCTAATTTAGCCAGCTCAACCGAACTTTGCAAGAAAAAAATGCAATAAATTAGCCTTGACGCTGTTTATGCTTAGGCTCGACGCTGCAAATTACACGCACGTGACCGTGACGTCTAACAATTTTGCAGTTACGGCACATTTTCTTGACGGAAGCACGAACTTTCATTTTTACTCTCCGTAACTTCTAAAACAAATCGCTTATCAGTAATTAACCTTTAAGATTTGCTTTTTTCAATGCAGACTCATACTGACTTGACATCAGGAGAGTTTGCACTTGAGCCATAAAATCCATGATGACTACAACCACGATTAAGAGGGAAGTACCACCAAAATAGAAAGGTACTTTCATTGCGTCACGCATGAACTCCGGGATGAGACAGATAAAGGTAATATACAAGGCACCGATTAAGGTTAAACGTGTCATTACTTTATCTATATATTTAGCCGTCTGCTCTCCCGGGCGAATTCCTGGTACAAATGCACCGGACTTCTTCAGGTTATCTGCCGTTTCTCTTGGGTTGAAAACCAACGCCGTATAGAAGAAACAGAAGAATATGATTGCAGCAGCGTATAGTAACACATAAATAGGTTGACCAGGCTGTAGATTTAAAGAAATCGTAGTCAGCCAACCCCACCCTGTACCATCGCCAAACCAAGAGGTTATTGTACCAGGAAACAGGATAATACTTGAAGCAAAAATTGCTGGTATAACACCCGCCATATTTACTTTAAGTGGTAGATGTGTACTTTGTGCCGCGTATATTCTACGCCCTTGTTGACGTTTTGCATAGTTAACAACGATACGACGTTGTCCTCTTTCTACAAAAACAACAAAGAAAGTAACCGCGAACACCAATACTGCAACCAACAATAACAGGAGGAAGTGCAGTTCGCCTTGCCGCGCCTGCTCGATGGTTTGACCAATGGCAGGTGGAAGACCTGCAACGATACCTGCAAAGATAATGATTGAGATACCGTTACCAATACCACGTTCAGTGATTTGCTCACCTAACCACATTAGGAACATTGTCCCAGTGACTAAGCTCACAACAGCCGTAATATAGAATGGTAGACCTGGATTAATTACCAGACCTTGCATTCCTGGCATATTCGGTAAGCCTGTTGCGATACCAATTGATTGGAATATCGCCAGCACCAAAGTACCATAACGGGTATATTGGCTGATCTTACGACGACCGGCCTCCCCTTCCTTCTTAATCTCTGCTAACCGAGGGTTAACCACTGATAAGAGTTGGATAATAATCGATGCCGAAATATAAGGCATGATACCCAGCGCAAAGATAGAAGCACGGCTAAGAGCACCACCAGAGAACATGTTAAACATTTCAATGATGGTGCCTTTTTGCTGATCGAGCAATTTGGCAAGCACAGTGGCATCAATACCAGGGATAGGAATAAAAGAGCCAATCCTAAAGACAATAAGTGCACCAAGAACAAACAAAAGTCTGCGTTTTAGTTCACCAACACCACCTTTAGCACTCTGAAAATCTAAACCTGGTTGTTTAGCCATCTGTCACTTATTCCTCAATTTTACCGCCAGCTGATTCGATTGCTGCACGGGCACCTTTGGTAACACGCAGACCACGAATAGTCACTGCACGGTTAACCTCGCCAGACAGAATTAATTTTGCAAATTCAATCTGTGGGCCAACAACGTTTGCGGCTTTCAGTGCATTCAGATCGATTACATCGCCTTCAACGTAAGCTAAATCAGACAGACGGATTTCCGCAGTCACGAATGATTTACGTGAAGTAAAACCAAATTTTGGTAAACGACGATATAAAGGCATCTGGCCGCCTTCAAAACCACGACGTACGCCACCGCCAGAACGAGATTTCTGACCTTTGTGACCACGGCCGCCAGTTTTACCTAAGCCAGAACCGATACCACGACCTACACGTTTAGGCGCATGCTTGGCACCTTCAGCCGGAGACAGAGTATTTAAACGCATCTCTTACTCCTCAACTTTAACCATATAGGAAACCAAGTTGATCATACCGCGAACTGCTGGTGTATCTTCGCGTTCTACAGTGTGACCGATGCGACGCAGACCTAAACCTGTCATCGTTGCCTTATGTTTAGGCAAACGACCGATTAAGCTGCGTGTTTGAGTAATTTTAATAGTCTTAGCCATGGTCATTACCCCAGAATTTCTTCAACGGATTTACCACGCTTAGCTGCGACCATATCTGGAGACTTCATGCTATCTAAAGCGTCCAGTGTTGCACGAACCACGTTAATCGGGTTAGTGGAACCATAGGTTTTAGCCAGTACGTTACGAACGCCAGCCACTTCTAGAACTGCACGCATTGCACCACCTGCGATGATACCGGTACCTTCATGAGCAGGCTGCATAAATACGCGTGAGCCTGTGTGAGTACCTTTAACAGGGTGGAACAGAGTACCGTTGTTTAAAGAGACGGTTTTCATATTGCGACGGGCTTTTTCCATCGCTTTCTGGATTGCTGCCGGAACTTCGCGAGCTTTGCCATATCCAAAACCAACGCGGCCATTACCATCACCAACTACTGTAAGAGCGGTGAAGCTAAAGATACGACCACCTTTAACGGTTTTAGATACGCGGTTTACCGCGATCAGCTTTTCCTGCAGTTCGCCAGCTTGTTTCTCGATGTGAGCCATCTTACACTCCTACCTTAGAACTGAAGGCCAGCTTCACGGGCAGCATCTGCCAGTGCCTGGACTCGACCATGATATTGGAAACCGGAACGGTCAAATGATACTACTTTGATACCTTTTTCCAGAGCGCGTTCAGCAATAATTTTACCAACTACCGCTGCTGCTTCTTTGTTTCCAGTGTTTTTCAGTTGCTCAATGATAGCTTTTTCTGTAGTAGAAGCGGCCACCAAAGTTTCAGAACCGTTTGGTGCAATAACCTGCGCATAAATATGGCGAGGGGTACGGTGTACCACCAGGCGAGTCGCACCCAATTCCTGGAGCTTACGGCGTGCGCGGGTCGCACGACGGATACGAGCTGCTTTCTTATCCATAGTGTTACCTTACTTCTTCTTAGCCTCTTTGATACGCACAACTTCGTCGGCGTAACGAATACCTTTACCTTTATAAGGTTCAGGGCGACGGTAAGCACGCAGTTCAGCTGCTACTTGACCAATCACTTGCTTATCCGCACCTTTCAGTACGATTTCAGTTTGTGTTGGGCATTCAGCAGTGATGCCTGCTGGCAGTTGGTGTTCCACTGGATGTGAAAAACCTACTGATAAGTTAACCGCATTGCCTTTAATAGACGCACGATAACCTACACCTACCAGTTGCAGTTTCTTAGTGAAGCCTTCGGTAACACCTACAACCATTGCATTTAACAGAGAACGAGTAGTACCCGCCTGTGCCCATGCATCAGCAAAACCATCGCGAGGTGCGAAAGTTAATTGGTTGTCAGCATGTTGAATTTCAACTGCATTATGGATAGTACGAGTAAGCTCGCCGTTTTTACCCTTAATCGTAATTACCTGACCGTTGAGTTTAACCTCTACGCCGGCAGGAATGACGACGGGTGCTTTTGCCACACGAGACATTCTTTCCTCCCGAATTAAGCTACGTAGCAGATAATCTCGCCACCAAGACCTGCTTGGCGAGCTGCACGATCAGTCATAACACCTTTTGAGGTAGAAACAACAGCGATGCCCAGTCCTGCCATAACTTGTGGCAGCTCATCTTTTCTTTTATAGATGCGCAGACTAGGACGGCTTACGCGCTGAATGCTTTCTACTACAGCCTTACCTTGGAAATATTTTAAAATAATTTCCAGTTCTGGCTTAGTGTCGCCTTCAATTTTAAAATCTTCGATATAACCTTCTTCCTTAAGCACGTTGGCAATCGCCACTTTCAGCTTGGAGGAAGGCATTGTGACCGCAACTTTATTCGCGGCCTGACCGTTACGGATACGGGTCAGCATATCCGCGATGGGATCTTGCATGCTCATCTGTCTTTACTCCCGTGATTCAATTATGGTAATTACCAGCTAGCCTTTCTAAGGCCCGGGATTTCACCGCGCATAGCGGCTTCACGGACTTTAATACGGCTGAGGCCAAATTTCCGCAGGAAACCGTGCGGACGTCCAGTTTGACGGCAGCGGTTACGCTGACGTGAAGGACTTGAATCACGTGGCATAGTTTGCAGTTTCAGAACAGCATTCCAACGATCTTCGTCAGACACGTTCACATCTGAAACGATAGCTTTCAGTTCTGCGCGTTTTGCGAAGAATTTCTCAGCTAAATTCGCACGTTTTACATCACGTGCTTTCATAGATTTCTTAGCCATGAATGCCCTGCCTTACTTGCGGAACGGGAAGTTAAACGCTGCTAACAGTGCGCGACCTTCATCATCTGATTTCGCAGTCGTAGTAATGGTAATATCCAAACCACGAACACGATCCACTTTATCGTAATCGATTTCAGGGAAGATGATTTGCTCACGTACGCCCATGCTGTAGTTACCACGTCCATCAAATGATTTAGCGGACAAACCACGGAAGTCACGGATACGTGGTACAGCAATAGAGATCAGGCGTTCAAAGAACTCCCACATGCGTTCGCCACGCAGGGTCACTTTACAGCCGATCGGATAGCCCTGGCGGATTTTGAAGCCTGCAACAGATTTGCGTGCTTTGGTGATCAAAGGTTTTTGACCTGAGATTGCTGCTAAATCAGCTGCTGCATTGTCCAGCAGTTTTTTATCAGCAATAGCTTCACCAACACCCATGTTCAGGGTGATCTTCTCGACCCGAGGGACTTGCATGACAGAATGGTAACCAAACTGAGACATCAGTTTTTGGACTACCTCGTCTTTGTAGTAATCATGCAGTTTCGCCATCGTATACTCCAAATTACTTGATAGTTTCTTTATTAGACTTGAAGAAACGAACTTTTTTGCCGTCTTCGAATCTAAAACCTACACGGTCAGCCTTACCGGTTGCCGCATTGAAGATTGCAACGTTAGAAACTTGGATAGAAGCTTCTTTTTCAACGATGCCACCTGGTTGGTTCAGAGCCGGAACTGGCTTCTGATGTTTTTTAACCAGATTGATACCTTCAACGATAACTTTACCAGAAGAAAGAACCTGTTTTACTTTACCGCGCTTACCTTTATCTTTACCAGTCAGCACGATAACTTCGTCTTCACGACGGATTTTCGCTGCCATTGCCTGCTCCTTAGAGTACTTCAGGTGCCAGAGAGATTATTTTCATAAACTTCTCGTTACGAAGTTCACGAGTAACCGGCCCAAAAATACGCGTACCAATAACTTGCTCGCTGTTGTTGTTTAACAATACACAAGCGTTGCTATCGAAGCGAATGACAGAACCGTCAGGGCGACGAACACCCTTCTTGGTGCGCACCACTACCGCTTTCAGTACATCACCTTTCTTAACTTTACCACGTGGAATTGCTTCCTTGATGGTAATTTTGATGATGTCACCTACATCTGCGTAGCGACGGTGCGAGCCACCTAGAACCTTGATACACATTACGCGACGTGCACCGGAGTTGTCGGCCACGTTCAGCATAGTCTGTTCTTGGATCATTTTAGTGCTCCGCTAAATGTCAACTACTACTGAGCCACTTCCACATTAGAAGAGGCCGTTCAATATCCCATAATACGAGGGAGCGGCATTATAACACCACATTCTCGATATGGACAGAAAAAATAAACGGCTCGTTCAGTTTTGAGCCGTTTATTTCGTACGAAAAGGCTATTTTATTACAGAATAGCTTTTTCTACAACGCGAACTAACGCCCAAGACTTAGTCTTAGATAGTGGACGTGTTTGACGAATTTCTACTACGTCACCAATTCCACATTCGTTGTTCTCGTCATGTACATGCAGTTTGGTCGTACGACGGATAAACTTACCATATAATGGGTGTTTAACCATACGATCGATAGCAACGACAATAGATTTTTCCATTTTGTCACTAACTACACGACCTTGCAGAGTACGGATTTTATCGGTCATTACGCACCCGCCTTCTCAGTCAGTAAAGTCTTAACGCGTGCGATATTACGACGCACTTGTTTCAACAGATGAGACTGTTGTAACTGACCACTTGCTGCCTGCATACGCAGATTAAACTGCTCGCGCAGTAAGTTCAGCAGTTCTGTGTTCAGCTCTTCAACGCTCTTTTCGCGCAGCTCTTTTGCTTTCATTACATCACCGTCTTAGTTACAAAGGTGGTTTTGATAGGCAGTTTTGCTGCCGCCAGCTTGAATGCTTCACGGGCCAGTTCTTCAGGCACACCATCCATTTCATACAGGACTTTACCTGGCTGGATTAAGGCAACCCAATACTCAACGTTACCTTTACCTTTACCCATACGGACTTCGAGCGGCTTTTCAGTGATTGGTTTGTCTGGGAACACACGGATCCAGATTTTACCCTGACGCTTAACTGCACGGGTCATTGCACGACGTGCCGCTTCGATCTGACGTGCAGTCAGACGACCACGGCCCACAGCTTTAAGACCGTAAGTCCCGAAGCTTACATCCGCACCAGCAGCTAAGCCACGGTTGCGGCCTTTGTGCACTTTACGGAATTTTGTACGCTTTGGTTGTAACATCAGCGACTCTCCTTACTTGCGGCCTTTACGCTGCTGCTTTTTAGGTTGAGCAGCCGGTTTTTCCGCCTGTTCAACTGCAGCCATACCACCCAGGATCTCACCTTTGAAGATCCATACCTTAACGCCGAGCACACCATAAGTGGTTTGTGCTTCTGAGGTATTGTAGTCGATATCTGCACGCAGAGTGTGCAGAGGTACACGACCTTCACGATACCATTCAGTACGAGCGATTTCAGCGCCACCTAAGCGACCACTTACTTCCACTTTAATACCTTTAGCGCCTAAACGCATAGCATTCTGTACCGCACGCTTCATAGCACGACGGAACATAACACGACGTTCCAGCTGTGAAGTGATGCTGTCAGCAACTAATTTTGCGTCCAGTTCAGGTTTACGTACTTCGGCGATATTAATTTGCGCAGGAACGCCAGCGATATCCGCTACGTTTTTGCGCAGTTTTTCAACATCTTCACCTTTTTTACCGATAACGATGCCTGGGCGAGCAGTGTGAATAGTCACACGGATGCTTTTCGCAGGACGTTCGATAACGATACGAGATACAGATGCTTTAGCCAGTTCTTTAGTTAAGTACTGACGTACTTTAAAATCGCTGTCTAGGTTGTCAGCGAATTCATTGGTACCCGCATACCATGTGGAATTCCAAGGCTTGACAATGCCAAGGCGGATACCATTAGGATGTACTTTTTGACCCATTGCTAGTCTCCAGAGTCTCAGCGATCAGACACAACCACAGTGATGTGGCTGGTGCGCTTCAGAATACGATCTGCACGGCCTTTTGCACGAGGCATAATGCGCTTCATAGAAGGACCTTCGTCAACAAAGATCTTAGCTACTTTCAGATCATCAATGTCAGCGCCATCGTTGTGTTCTGCATTAGCAATAGCAGACTCCAGTACTTTCTTCACTAAACCAGCAGCTTTCTTGTTGGTAAAGGTTAAAATTTCCAGAGCTTGCGACACTTTCTTACCGCGAATCAGGTCAGCTACCAAGCGAACCTTCTGAGCAGAAGAACGAGCGTGGCGATGCATAGCGATAGTTTCCATCTCTTCCTCCTACCTTATTTTTTCTTAGCCTTTTTATCGGCTGCATGACCGCGATAAGTACGGGTCGGCGCGAATTCACCCAGTTTGTGACCAACCATTTCGTCGGAAACGTAAACTGGAACATGCTGACGACCATTATGGACAGCGATGGTCAAACCGATCATGTTAGGAAAGATCGTTGAACGACGGGACCAAGTCTTAACAGGCTTTTTGTCACCGCTTTCCACCGCTTTCTCTACCTTCTTCAGCAAGTGCAGGTCAATGAAAGGACCTTTCTTGAGAGAACGTGGCATGGCTTATCCTCTAATTATTTCTTAGTACGACGATGAACGATGAAATGTTCAGTGCGTTTGTTTTTACGAGTCTTCTTACCTTTGGTTTGAACGCCCCAAGGTGTTACTGGGTGTTTACCAAAGTTACGACCTTCACCACCACCATGTGGGTGATCGACTGGGTTCATCGCAGTACCGCGAACGGTAGGACGAATACCACGCCAGCGACTTGCACCAGCTTTACCCAGAACGCGTAACATGTGCTCAGAGTTGCCAACTTCACCGATAGTTGCACGGCAATCAGAAGGAACTTTACGCATTTCACCAGAACGCAGACGGATAGTGACATAAGCACCATCACGAGCAACGATCTGAACGTAAGTACCAGCTGAACGAGCTAACTGACCACCTTTACCTGGTTTCATTTCTACGTTATGAACTGTAGAACCAACCGGGATATTACGCATTGGTAAGGTGTTACCCGCTTTGATAGCAGCATCAACGCCAGACTGAACTTTATCACCCGCTTTCAGGCCTTTTGGAGCCAGAATGTAGCGACGTTCACCATCAGCATACAGCACTAAAGCGATGTTAGCTGAACGGTTTGGATCATATTCCAGACGTTCTACTGTCGCAGGGATACCATCTTTGTTGCGTTTAAAGTCAACAATACGGTAAGCCTGTTTGTGACCACCACCGATGTGACGGGTAGTGATACGACCATTGTTGTTACGACCACCGGACTTGCTGTTCTTTTCCAGCAATGGCGCATAAGGTTTCCCTTTATGCAGCTCAGGGTTTACCACTTTAACTACGTGGCGACGGCCCGGAGACGTAGGTTTACATTTAACAATTGCCATTGTTCTTTACTCCTCCGACTTACTCAGCGCCGCCGACGAAGTCCAGATTCTGGCCTTCCTTCAGGGTGACGTAAGCTTTTTTCCAGTCGCTACGACGACCAATACGCTGACCGTGACGTTTCACTTTGCCTTTCATCAGCAGAGTGTTAACACTTTCAACTTCGACTTCAAACAGTTTTTGTACAGCTGCTTTAATCTCTGCTTTGGTCGCGTCTTTAGCAACTTTGAGAACGATGGTGTTTGATTTTTCCATCGCGATAGAAGCTTTTTCAGATACATGCGGCGCGCGCAGTACTTTCAGCAGACGTTCTTCACGGATCATGCCAGCATCTCCTCAACTTGCTTCACAGCGTCAGCAGTCATGACGACTTTGTCGAAGGCGATTAAGCTAACAGGGTCGATTGTTGCTGCATCACGTACGTCAACTTTATATAAGTTGCGTGCTGCTAAATACAGATTCTCATCTAAATCAGCAGTGATGATCAGAACATCTTCCAGAGCCATATCTTTCAGTTTCTGTGCTAAAAGCTTAGTTTTAGGCGCTTCAACAGAGAACTTCTCTACGACGATCAGACGATCTTGACGTACCAGTTCAGACAGAATGCTCTTCAGAGCACCACGGTACATCTTTTTGTTTACTTTTTGACTGTGGTCCTGTGGTTTAGCTGCGAAGCTAACACCACCAGAGCGCCAAATTGGGCTCTTGATTGAACCTGAACGTGCACGACCTGTACCTTTCTGTCTCCAAGGCTTTTTGCCTGAACCAGAAACTTCAGCACGGGTTTTCTGAGCACGAGTACCTTGACGAGCACCAGCAGCGTATGCAACGACTACTTGATGCACAAGCGCTTCGTTAAAGTCACGCCCGAAGGTAGTTTCGGAAACAGTCAGCGCGCCTTGCGCGTCTTTCATTACCAATTCCATTCCTATCTCCTCGACGTTACGCCTTGACAGCTGGTTTAACGATCAGGTCACTGCCAGTTGCACCTGGAACAGCACCTTTGACCAGCAGCAGGTTGCGCTCAGCGTCAACACGTACTACTTCCAGGCTCTGAACGGTAACTTGTTCGTTACCCAGTTGACCTGCCATTTTCTTGCCTTTGAACACCTTACCCGGAGTCTGGTTCTGACCGATAGAACCCGGAACACGGTGAGACAAGGAGTTACCGTGG
Organism: Proteus penneri; assembly: GCF_003144535.1. Classification (GTDB taxonomy): domain Bacteria; phylum Pseudomonadota; class Gammaproteobacteria; order Enterobacterales; family Enterobacteriaceae; genus Proteus; species Proteus penneri. The sequence continues at coordinate 23,295 of NZ_PHFJ01000019.1, forward strand.
GTAGCATCTTGAGTACGGAAATTCCAGCGCTTTACAGTACCAGCAAAACCTTTACCTTTAGATGTTCCAGTAACGTCGACTTTTTTAACGTCAGCGAAAATTTCTACGCTAATGCTTTGACCTACAGTGTATTCTTCGCCTTCATTCAGACGGAATTCACGTAGTAAGCGGCCAGCTTCAACACCAGCTTTAGCAAAATGACCTGCTTCAGGTTTCAGTACACGGTTAGCTTTTTTGCTACCAGTAGTCACCTGAATGGCACGATAACCGTCTTTCTCTAGATCTCTGACCTGAGTAACACGGTTGTTTTCAATTTCGATAACGGTTACAGGGATTGAAACGCCATCTTCAGTGAAGATACGAGTCATTCCTACTTTCTTACCGACTAAACCAATCATTGTTTCAACCTCTCAATCGCTTGATGACCTGATTAACCTAGGCTGATCTGCACGTCTACGCCGGCAGCCAGATCCAGACGCATCAGAGCATCAACGGTTTTCTCGGTTGGCTCAACGATGTCAACCAGACGTTTGTGAGTGCGAATTTCATACTGATCACGCGCATCTTTATTAACGTGCGGAGAAATCAACACTGTGAAACGCTCTTTGCGAGTCGGCAGTGGGATTGGACCACGAACTTGCGCACCAGTGCGCTTAGCAGTCTCTACGATTTCCGCAGTTGATTGATCAATCAGACGATGATCAAAAGCTTTCAGGCGGATACGGATTCTTTGGTTCTGCATGAGACCAGAGCTCCAACTATTTTTTATAAACGTAAATGATTACTACTCGTACCCATTTCGATTGATGAGAGAGTGTAATCGTTCTGCATATAACTCCCCAATCGGGAGTATTATATTAATGCAATAAAAAATCTGCATTAGCTGATAAATCAGCCCCACTAAATCAGTGAGCCTGCGCATTATACTTGCCTGAGTGATGAAATCAAGCCAAGAATAAAAAATCAGCGATAAAAATTCATTTTATCTTTTCGAAAATAAAAAAGCAAAGGTAACCTTCATCACCTTTGCTTTAAAAACCGTCTCAAAATTCATTAAAGAATGATGGATTATTCTTCAATAATTTGAGCTTGTAGATAGTTTTGAAGCCCTATTCGTTCGATAAGTTCAAGCTGGGTTTCAATCCAATCAATATGTCCTTCTTCATCAGTTAGAATTTCTAGCATAAGATCACGACTGACATAATCATGAATTGAATCTGCGTAAGCAATAGCTTCACGTAAATCTTTGGCACCACCTAATTCCAATTCCAAATCAGAACGTAGCATCTCTTCAACATCTTCACCGATGTTTAGTTTGCCTAAATCTTGTAAGTTTGGAATGCCTTCAAGGAACAAGATACGCTCGATATATTTATCCGCGTGTTTCATCTCATCTATGGATTCATGATATTCCATTTCATTAAGGCGTGTAAGACCCCAATTCTTGAACATTCGGGCATGTAGGAAATACTGATTAATTGCAACAAGCTCACCACCTAATAACTTATTAAGGTGGGCTATCATTTTTTTATCACCTTTCATTTTTATGCTCCTTTGCTTCCAGTCTTTTTAGTGTAGACCTTTTATACAAAGTGGAGAGAAAGGAAATTTAAAATTTGTTATGCAACTTCAGAAATTTGAGGGTAAAGGATAGATTGCTCACTTTCAATTATTTGACGAGCTTGACGTACACACTTACCGCAACAACTACCAACAGGTAAGATCTTGCGTAATTCATTAATAGTGTGGATTTGATGTTTGTGTACTGTGGAGATAATTTTTTTATCACTCACACCATGGCAAAGACAGACGTACATAATAGCAACCTCATTAACTACTCACGCATTGAATAGTAAATGATAACCATTATGATTTCAATTTCTATTTAACTTAGATATTCTAACCTAATATAGAAACTATCATGATAATGAGAGAATAAATTGAGGACGGGATTTAACTAAGATAAAAAGCGCTATTTTAGATACAAAAAAAGGGCATCAATGATGCCCTTTCTCTATAGCTTAAAGTAGATTAGGGATTAACCTAATACTTTAGCAACAACGCCCGCACCTACTGTACGGCCACCTTCACGGATAGCGAAACGTAAACCGTCGTCCATCGCGATTGGGTGAATCAGTTCAACGATCATGTTGATG
>NZ_PHFJ01000020.1 GCF_003144535.1 Proteus penneri
TTTAACGTGCTGTGGGCGTTATCGGTATCTTGGCTTAATTGCGCGATATCTTGCTGTTGATTATCGCTATCACGAACTGTCCATGTGCCTTGTGATACCGCAGATTGAGTGGTGTTTTCAGCGCTGTCAACATGATTACCTAGCATTTCCTGTATGTATAAAGCACTTGCCATGTAAAAACATGGCTCATCATATTTATATTTAAGATATTAAAATAAAAGTGTTAATAATATTTAATAAAAAATTATCAAATTATCTTTCTCTCATTTCCATTAATTGGATAATAAAAATACTAACACCAAAAATAACTCCACCGCCTACACTCATTTTTAATAATTTTTCTACCTTATAATCTTCGAATAACATTGAAATAGGAGTATTAAAATAAAAATAATCAAAAACAAATAGAAAAAAATCAACAACAACCCCTATTAATAATAAGCCTAACATACCTATTATGGAATATAAAATAATAGCAAAAATAAAAAGTGGTATTTTTTTTATTGTTCTCATTTTTCTTCTCTTTTATCTATTAACTCTTGCAATTTAGATGCCCCATATTCGCCAGCATATTGCCTTCAACACCCCCTGAGGTACTTACACCACCAGATTGATGCTCAACTTTATATTCTGCGTAGTTATGGATATCACTAAAGCCTAATGTGCCCGTATCAAGCTGATTATTTTTAGCCTCTGCGGTACTGCTAATTACTGCACCATCAAGCTGGGTATGTTTACCCACACTGATATCAAACCCTTGATTACACACAAATAAGGCTGATTAAATAACAATTTAACACAGAACCATGTAGAAATACGGTTCCCCAACATGGCTAAATTGAACAGTTGACTATCTGGTTGTCAGTGACACTGTAAGCTAAATACACAGAATTATTTACAGGGCCAACTTGGCCTTTATCCTTAACCTATCTTCATCCTCTAAGCTGAGCAGTTGATTATTTAGGAACTAGAAGTAGATCCAAGAACAATTACAGAAAAACTACTCCTCTAAATAAAACAAACCGTGAGAATCTTTCAGCGTCGCATAAATTCTCATAGCCTCTTCCCCTTCAGCTATGTATTCCACATCAATCGGCTTAGGTGGAAAATCAGGATCAGTATAATTACCGCCCAAAAAGGCTTTATATTGTTCCAGAATATAAAGTAACTGATCAATGGTTAACAAAACTCTCTGTTCTTGCACATACTCATTGGCGATAAATACCATATTTTTCGTCACCATCACCCAATGGGCATTCCCCATACCAAAAAAACCATCGGGTGCTCGACTAGAGGGTAAGTTAGTTAAATTGTTTATCCAAATATCAATAGAATTTAGTGAGTATTGAATATCATCAGACAACCAGCCGGCTAATTCTCGAGAGCCATAGCCTAAGGTGGTTTTATCTGTTGATACCCATAATTTATTACCTATGGGTGTAAAATCTTTACTATTATTATTCCACCAAAAATTTATTTTATCATTTAGCATTAGTACTCCTACCTTCAAATACGGGCCATGCCGTTGCACCTGAACCATCCGGCTTGCCATAATAACCTTCTATTTTAACACCACTATCAGAATATCCAGTCCATTTTTCTGTGTTTGGTATATTTGTTGAATTTTTAAATGCACTCTCTATTTCCTGAGCGGTTTGTCGCTTAGACCAGTGTTCAGGGAAAAATGTTGTTTCACTTTGTTTTTTTATCCATTTTCCTGTTACTTCATTTCTTACTGATATATACCCTTTTGAAACACCATTTATATCGGGTATAGCAGTCCATTTATCAACCCTTACATTTGGATCTCTTAAATAATGGCCTCCACCTGCTTTTTGAAAACCATTTTTATATATTTTTACTTCTCCCTTAAGAATATGATCCATTCGTATATAAGCTGTTTTTAAACCATTACCACCTTGTTCCTGAACTAATTCTAGAGGCGTAGATGATGGCTTAAAATCATATAGATATTCACCCCCTTCCCACTTCGGAATTGACTGCCCATTTTTAACAAATGCCAAATAGGTTTTTGCTGCGATAAATTGAAGGGCTTTCGCTGTTGTAGTTGGTGGAGTACTTCCCACTATTTCAGCCGCTTTTTCAGGTGTCATCTTCTGTTGTATTAAAAATACATCAAGCGGTATACCTGTAATATTTCCCCATGCAATCATTATCCCCAAAGCAGGATCTTGCTCTTCTGGATGAATTCCTTTAGCTGCTCTTGTTAAAGCTGTATTAATTTCCTCTATACTATTATCATTTCGTGCCATCGAAATAGCCAGTGATGACATGGCTTGCCCATACTCAGCCATTCCTGCTGGCAGATCCTTAGGACCAAAGACATTATTCTCAACCACCACTTTCCCGGCTTGGGCGGCATTGGCGACACCTGCGCTATTATCGCTAATTAAACCGCCGGCAATGCCCGAAGCTAACGTTGCCCATGCGCTTATATTCTGCTTTTCAGACTCAGTCAGTTCTTCGGGAGCTTTGCCATAAAGTGAATGCGATAAAATACCCACCGTTTCACCAGTCATCGCACCCGTGGCTTGTGCTGCCACATTTTCACCTTTTGCCAATGCAAGACCGGCATTGAGTAAACCGTGGGCAAGCGCGCGCTGAATATCACTTTCAACACTGTTACCTTGGACTTGGTTTTTTACTTCTTTGGCAAGATAAGGGGCTGAGCCATTAGCAATCGCGGTGACAATGTTATTGCCCATCATGCCTTGCGTAAATGCCGTGATAGCTTGGATGGCTCGGGTATATTTACCGCCCGTACCAAACTCAGACTGGTTGGTATAGTCCTGTAAACGTTGTTGGAAAAGGTAATTTTGAACGTCACG
>NZ_PHFJ01000001.1 GCF_003144535.1 Proteus penneri
GGGCGGTTAGCTCAGTTGGTAGAGCATCTCCCTTACAAGGAGGAGGTCGTTGGTTCGAGCCCAATACCGCCCACCACTTCATTCGGTTATTTCGCGCAATATCACATAATTAGGTATGGGTCGTTAGCTCAGTCGGTAGAGCAGTTGACTTTTAATCAATTGGTCGGGCGTTCGAATCGCCCACGACCCACCATTCCTAAGAATACAACATAAAGTAGTGAACATTGTGACGGGTCGTTAGCTCAGTCGGTAGAGCAGTTGACTTTTAATCAATTGGTCGGGCGTTCGAATCGCCCACGACCCACCATTCACAAAGCTACTTACAGATTTACGCAAAAATTATTAAACGGGTCGTTAGCTCAGTCGGTAGAGCAGTTGACTTTTAATCAATTGGTCGGGCGTTCGAATCGCCCACGACCCACCATTTAATAATTCAGCGGGCGGTTAGCTCAGTTGGTAGAGCATCTCCCTTACAAGGAGGAGGTCGTTGGTTCGAGCCCAATACCGCCCACCACTTCTTTATTTCTTCGTTATACTTTCTTATTTATTTTCCTCGCATTTTTATAAAATAATCAATAAGAGTCATTTAGTTTTTGATAGCTGTGTGATGAAATCTAGTCATATTTTTTGGACATTAATTGTTGTCTCTGTGTCTGCTGTTCATGACTTTGCTCATCGTCTTATTTATAACTGTGTATCCTTACACGTGTATGCTTTCCTAGTTCCTTGTATTGAGCTCATTTCGTTATATCAAAGCAATAATTAGCTACAGCTCTTGTGCCTTTGGGCAATGCGTTTCTAAGATTTTTTTAACTTATTATTGCATTGCGCTTTCTGTGAAAAGGGGGCATAAGTCGGATTCTTTATTACACTTTTTTACATCCAGCCATGTTTTATCATTTAAATTGAAGTGCTTAAAAATAAGTCGTTCTTTTATTGTTAAGTTAATCATTTTAGAGCAGGGGCCTAACTTAATAGAAGATATGTATTTATTTTTGAACAGAGAACAAGTTTTGTTCTGAAAATATAAAAAATTACTCTAATCAAAAAGGAAGTATCTACTCCTCCTGAGCATAAATATAGGTTTTCCTAGTTTATTCATAAAATTAAACAACCTTAAATACACTGTTATAAATTATTTGAGCATTTTTTATGAGCAATATCTCTCATAAAATGAGCAAGTTAAAACATTTTAAGTCACTATTGAAAAATATTTAGTACTCCCTTTTTAAGGAAAAGTTCAGAAGATTAAAAGATAAAAATTGGGTTTTATAGTTTATCTTCTTTTCTAAAGATACGACAAAATGAGTGAATTTACTTAACGTTTAATTTAAAATAGATTGGATTTAAAATTTGATGTTTATCAATGTTTGCATAATAATGCACTGGATCATAAATGATATAAAGCAAAAATCACTTATTTTATCAGTAATTGATTTGTCCTAGAGTGGTTAATTTCATTTTTTATGAAAAATGGAGAAATTTGTGCATCTAGCAGGAATATAAATTATATAAAAATATTAATGTTTATTTTATCCTATGGATAACTCTTATACAGTGTAAGTGTGATTACTTAGGATATAAAATAATTGATTTTTATTTTTATTAACAAAATTAGATCATGCTAAAGTTGATATTTAACAGTTTATTCTTTTGTGAATTTAACTTAATGTCTATCTATTACTCTATTTTTGCAATGTACTAAATGTGCGTATTTGAGTGAAAAAGAAAGAATAATATTGTGTCGTCATAACAAGACCACTTTTTATGATAATAAGTATGCTCTTTGAATAACTTACTGATAAACAATATATTAATATTCGTTTTTTCTCTATTTTATAAAGAAGATTTTCAATATAACTGAAACTTAAAATAAGTTATTTATTAATAAAAATTCAAAAAAATGAGTAATTAGGTCTATTCTTTATTTATTCCAGTGTAATAAAGAATTGAGGAGTATGAAATATATTTAGCTGAAAGAGTAAGTGTTTATGCTTATATAAATTAATTAACAAATGTTTAAAATGTGATTTATATCTATATTTTAGTGTAAATCTCGTAACATTATGATATTAAAATATAATATAGACTTTTTTATAAACTCATCAGATTTCATTGATTTTAATTAAGCTAGTTAATAAAAATAAAAAATCGTTACCTTTATGAGGTTAATTTATTATTTTAAATAAATTAGTCTGACATAACTTGATTTATTTTTACACAATACCAATAATCATACTTTAAATTAATATAATTATAGATAATAATTCTAATTAATGAGTAAAATTTAAGGAAAAAAAAACGTGATTTTATAAGTAAAATATTTCAACTATATGAAAATAAAGGAAATATACCATTATCCTAAGTATTGTTTACTAGTATGAGTAAATCATTGCACCTGCACTATCTTTTTTTGACTGGTTGAAAGTGTTTAAATGCGTAGTATATTATTTACATATGATAAGTCATGTTTTGAATTGTAATATTTCTTATCTACTAAAAATAATATTTTATTAAAACAAAAAGGTGTCATCAATAATATATCTTTTTATATATTATTGCGCAGGAATACGCCATTATAAATTAGATATCAATCAAAGTGAAAAGCGAGAACAATATTATGAGTAGCAAGTATCCAGTCGCTTATGCTGTTGGACAAAAAATTAAGTCATTAAGAAAATCTCAAGGTTATACTGTATTTCAGTTAGCAAAAGAAATTGATATTAGTGAACAACAGTTATTTCGTTATGAGCGTGGTGTAAACCGTATTGATATTGATTGCTTAGTTAAAGTACTTGAAGTACTAGGTGTTAATATTGGTAGCTTCTTTGAAGAAGTAACTGGCGGAATGGCTCAAGAAACTGAGCTAAATGAACAACATATTCCAGCTCATTTCGATAGCAAGGCTCTTTCTATTTTCTAATAATATTTTTAAATTAGAAAATAACTCATTTTAGAATAGCTAAATTGAGTGAGATAATTCTTATATACAAATGTTTCTCTTTAGTTAGTTAATAATAAGAATTATCTTAGCGGATGAAATGAAGTCGCTATATGAAATAAATGCCCTTATTAGGGCATTTTATGTTTATAGAGATAAATATTTTTAATTTTTACAAAAAGAAGAATAATTTTATTGTAAATGAACTAAAATCTTCATGCTTAGAGAAATATATTATCATATTTATTAGTATGAGAAAAAATAGCTAATTGATGCTTGTTTAGAATAAGCTACTCATAAAATTACCTCTTATATTACCTACCACAATTTTACCTCCTGGTAACATTTTTGAAGCTATTAAACGTATAATTTATGTTTTTCACATCAATAAATTAAAAAATCCATTTAATATGATAAATGCAAAATATACGTATTGGTGAAAATAGGTTATCAGATCAAAAGTTAAGTATTATCATTAAATGACTGTTTTTGATAATGATAGTTAATATCATATCAGGATAGATTATTGTTGCCTTTTGATCGAGATGAAAAGGTAGTAACAATAAGTCTTTGAGCAGTTTAAGAATATGATTTAGTTGCTGGTCGGTTGAGTAGATATTAAAAGACCTGTTAGGATTATTTAGAGAGATTAATATGCTTTGCTTGTTCTGGGTATAAAACATTTATTAATCATAAAAATAGTAAGATCTCTCTGCAGTTTGACAGCACTACTAACACAAGCCTTTACGATTTGTATAAATTCGGTCTTTATGTATCGCAGTAATAGATTGTCATTTAGGCATATTTTTTAGCGTTGTCATTGTGCATTAGATTGCTTCCTTGTTACAAAAAAGGTTAGGAAATTCTGAATTAAGATCAAAAAATGCCCGTTTAAACGGGCATTTTAGGAAATGAAATGTAACAGAAGAAATATTGAGAAATTAATGTTCTGTTTTTTCTGCTATGGATCCATGATCTTCATGTTTCTGATGGCGATGATGACCATCGATCATGCTACGGAATGTTTGAGTAAAAGTATCACCCAGTGTACATAAATAGAAGTGTGCACAAATAAACATTAATGCCACAATACCTAAAACTAAGTGTGCTTTTAACATCCAATAGCCATAGCCAAGTACTTCTGGATATAAACATAATAATCCAGTAACAAGTAACAGTGGCACTAAACCAAACATCACACCTAAGTAAGCGAGTTGTTGAAGTGGGTTAAACTTGTTGGTTTCAGTTGCAGCGAAAGGATGTGGTTCGCCTTTCATTATACCGTAAAGATAAAAGCGAGCTTGTTTGATACAACGACCAATTAATCCGCTAAATTTTACTTTGTAATGTACACCGTTATTAGTTGTTAGATTGATAAAAATAAAACCAATCCAGAACGCGATAAGAACAAAACCACAGATCTTATGTAACAGTACCATTGATGTAACATTGCCGATAGAGAAATGCCCTAAAAAGCCACTTAATAGCAATAGGATAAATAGTAAAGCATTACCCCAGTGCCAAAAACGAATTGCTTTGGAGTATAAATAAACACGTTCTTCTTCATAATGACCAGCGTGTTTTGGTGCAAGGGCATAGCGTAGTAAACCATGAATAACTAATACTGCTATCATAGCAACGATTAATAAACCAGCTGCGATTAACCATACAGGCCAATAATCTGGCGTATAATGGAGTTCTGCTCCCCAGATACTAGTCATGCTTTATCTCCCTGATGGATTTCTTTACGACGGAATAAACTCGGTTTTCCGACATTATCTAATTGGTATTGATAAACGGATTTTTGTTTGATCCAAGCCTGAATTTCAGGTGAGTCAATGCGACCAAAAGCAAGTGCATCTGTTGGGCATACTGATACGCATGCGGGTAATTCTCCCTCAGCTAATCGAGTATCAGAACAGAAGTTACATTTGTCTGCGATATGTGTCACTGGGTTGATATAACGAACATGGTAAGGACAAGCACCAACACAGTAATCACAGCCAATACACAGCTCTTTTTTCACCTGAACGATACCATTTTCATCAATAAAAGAGGCACCAGTAGGGCAAACAGAAACACAAGGCGCATCTTCACAGTGTTGGCAAGAAACACGGAAAAATTGGTAATGTGGATGACCTGCTTCATCGTTATGAGGACCCTGTATTTGGACTTGAAGTCGGCTAAATCCTTCTGGAATGTCATTGATGACTTTACACGCAACAGTACAAGCTTGGCAGCCAATACAACGTTTCTCATCATGTAACATGACAAATTGTTTATCATTATTGTTCATCGTTATTTTTTTCCTTAAGCCCGACTAATTTTGACACCTGATGTATGCACATCAGTACCTGATACAGGGCTAATCTCATGATGTAATAAATTGCCACAGTGAACGCCTGTCGTTGTCGCAGCTGTTTTCGCGCCTGCTTTTGCACCTGATCCCATATAAACAAATACGGTGTCAGGGCGAATGCCTTCAGTAATCAGAGCATGTGCTTTTTCTTTACCGATACTGTTTTCTAGAATGATTTCATCACCATGTTTAATACCATGATTTTTAGCTGTTTCAGGGTGAAGCCAAACAGGGTTTTTCCACATTAATTCAGCTAATAATGGTACATATTGTGTTGCACCATTAGTGTGAACGGCGACTTTGCCTTGAATAAAATAAAGCTCGTCTTTTTCTTTTAATGGGAAGTTGTGGAAGCGTGGAATACCGTAGTTTTCTAAACGGCTTTCTAGTTCCTCAGAGTAGATTTCAATTAAGCCACTCGGTGATTTAAATGACAGTGATTTTTCCATCATATTATTGCCATCAACATGCTTGATAGCATCAGGATATTGCTCAACAAAGGCTTTTACATAAGAAGGCTCACGTAAAAGTAATGGGATACCATAGGACAAGTAGCCTTTTTTATGGATTTCCTTATACAGTGCTTCATCACCATTGACTTGATATAGCTGACGAACACCCATATTTTCCCATGGGAAATATTGAGCTAATCCCAGTTTTTTCCCTAATTCCATCCAAATTAACCAGCTTGGTTTTGTATCACCAATTGGCTCGACAACTTGCTGGCGTAATGCATAAGCTGGATTTAAACCTGAAACATCAGAAATCTCTTCATCACGTTCTAAATAAGTTGTTTCAGGTAATAGATAATCGGCATAAGCGGCACTTTCGCTTAAATAAACATCACAGCTAACAATTAAGTCTAATTTCTGTGCGGTTTTTTCTAGCTCAGGGCGACAACTTACTGTTTGGAATGGGTTATGGCGAGACATAATCCATGCTCTGGTTTGATATGGCACACCGTTTAATGTTGAATCAATAATAGATTGAACGATACCACCACCTTTATTGATATATTTAAATTGAGGTGCAGTAGCATCAATACGTTTTGCTGTAATTTCTGGCATTCCCTTAACGCTTGGTTTAGCGAGTTCAGGCGCAACATTAATACCCGCGAGTTTATTGTATTTTGATGCTGCTTTTTTCTGATACATGCCACCTTCACGTTCAAAGTTACCGAGCAATGCATTGAAGGTGAAGATCATTCTGCGCATATTAATTTCTTCTTTATTAAAGGTTGCGCGGTGACCAGGCATAATCAGTGCATGAGGTGCTTGGGATGCAATCTCACGAGCAATGCGAACAATATCGTTAGCTGGAACATCAGAATGAGATTGAGCCCATTCAGGGGTTGTATCTTGTAGAACTTCTTTTAATTGTGGGAAACCTACCGTAAATTTCTCAATGAAATCTTTATCGTAGAGATCTTCTTTAATTAATATATGACACATTGCCATTAGAACAGGTAAATCCCCGCCTGGGCGGATCGCGTACCACTCATCAGCTTTACTTGAAACAACAGATAAACGAGGATCAAAGCTGACTAATTTCGCACCACGTTCTTGTGCTGTCATTAACTCATGAGTTTCTGCAACTTCAATACCTTCATAAAGGTTATGACCAAAAGAGATAATATATTTTGAATTTGCGAGATCCATTTTAAGATCGCCACCCATCATAACAGATGCTGCAATGGCTTTACCTGCAGGGCATGTTGATGCGTGTGTAAACGTATTGGGGGAGCCAAATGCAGCCGCTAAATGGAAAAGATGAGATGAGAGCGAGCCGGATTTTGAGGAGAAAGAGATGCTTTCTGCGCCATAGTTTTGCTTTATGGCATTCATTTTTTCGGCGATTTCGCTATAAGCTTGTTCCCAACTTATCACTTCCCATTCACCCGCGCCTCTTGGACCTTTGCGTTTCATAGGTTTGACAATACGGTTTGGGTCATTAACTAGGCTAACACCACTGCCACCTCTTGCACAAACTCGGCTACTTTGGTGTTCAGCATTTCTATTTCCTTGGATAAAAACAGTCTTGTTGTTAACAACCTGAGCTTCTATTGGACAACGATAAGAACACATTTCACACAGGCTAGGTGTTAATTTTGACTGACCCTTAAGAGAATCTACAGGATTAAATGCAAGTGCACCTGGTGGTAAACTACTTACGGTACAACCCACACATCCTATTCCCATCCCCTTAATGAAAGAACGACGACTAATACTCATATAACCTCCAGTTTCTTCTTATAGCTAAATATTATATACGGACGGTTAAATAAATATTTGAAGGTGTCTCCATTTTATTAATCCATAAGTGATGACTTAGTTGTAAATAATAAATAATAGAGAATAATAAGTTAATAAATATCACTAAATAAATTAACTAAAATAGACAAAATTAAATGATAATTATTTTCTTCTATTAAATGCTATAATAAAGTTTCGGAGAAGGAATAGAGGTTTTTTATAGATATGATAGTTATATATTGTTCTTTTAAATTCACTAACTTATGGTATTAATCTATTTTGTTAAAGTGTATTTTAAATATATTATTAATAATAATTAAGATTTGACAAAAAAACCTATCGATATATAATTTATTATATATCGAGTGTTGGTTATATTGTAATTAACTTGTTATTTAAAAATAACGATAAATAATACTTTTGATACTATTTAAATTTAGTTTTTTCATAAATTATCCTCTTATGAAAAATAGCTAACTTATTATTTTGATAATAGATATAAATAAAATAGAAAAATAAATCAGTGATGCATGGTACGAAAAAATGCTCGGTTAAATGTGATCAGGCTGATATTAAGCACGAGACAATTTATAAATTATTATTCATTATGTTTAAATATTAATTAATGATATTAATCGTTATGGAACTGTGTCGTGATTGTCAAAAAGAGATATATTTTGTTTTAAGTATCTTAATAGCATTAATGCTAAATGGAGACGTGTAGGAAAAAGATGGAGTGAAATGTTAAAGACATGGTGACTTTTTTGAACATTTAAAGCCACCATTTTATATGTAGTCATTATTGTTTTTTCGTTGTTTGTTGCCTTTGGAACTTTTATATAGAAGAAAGGATTTAAAACAGCATGACAATTAAAACAAGACTCAGTAATAGAGGATAAATTCTTGCATGCCATTTGTCGGGAATACGAGATAAAAAACGTTCAGAGATCTTCAAACCAACCCAAGTGCTACAAATCAGAATAAGTGCAGCTTTTAGCCAAATATAACCAATGAAACCAGATTCACCATTTAAAGGTGACGTAAAAGAAAGGGCAACGTAAGTGAATGTTGCTGTGAGTGCTAAAGGTAAGGTTAATACATTTGCCATTGCTGCTGATTGTGCCATTGGTGTTCCTCTACGGCGCAATAAAGGTACTGTCATCACGCTTCCACCAACTCCTAGAAAAGCAGCAATAATACCAATTACGGTACCATTAATACTTTCTTTTGCTTTGGTCACTTTTTTTGTATTGTGAGTAGGAGCTATAAAACCGGGACGAAAGTAGCAGTCTAAAATAGTGATAAAAAGATAACCAATAAAGATACATTTGATCCACGTACCTTCAACCGTTAAGGCGAGAAGAGCACCTAAGATCCCACCAAAAGCGATACCAATAAACAGTATGGACATGATATTCCAATCAAGCCTTTTTGCTTTATGGTGCTTAATGGTTGTGACTGTTGCAGAAAACAACATAATTAATGCAGAAGTAGCAACGGCGATTTGCATAGCATGCTCAGCAGGTAAACTGTCTATTCCCCAGAGTGTCAGAATAAGTGTATAGAGTAAGGGAACAGTGACAAAGCCGCCACCAAAGCCAAATAACCATGTTGTAATGCCTGAAATTAGACCAAAAGAAATCAGCCAAAGTGTCATTTCAAATCTCCTGTTGAGTCAGGAGATTAACGATATAGAATGAAGTGATGTCTTACCCACGTGATAATGACAACTTTATACGAATTTAGGACAATTTAAAGATTATGCGTAATATCGATATCAATTGTGTGGATAATCTTCCTCGCGACATTTTGGCATTAGGCTCTGATTATCCTTATGACACATTTCTTGAATCCCATTATCATCGACGAGCACAATTTTTATATGCCCCTAATGGGGTAATGAAAGTTAAAACAGAAGATGGTCAATGGATTGTATTACCTTACAGTGGCGTGTGGATCCCAGCAGAAAAAGTACATCAAGTGCTAATGTTGGGGAGTAGCACTTATAGTCTCTATATTGAGCCTAATAAAATTCCTCGTCACTCAGAATATTGTGAAGTTTTACAAGTTTCACCTCTGCTTCATCAGCTATTACTTTCAGCTAATGAGCTTCCTTTACTTTATGATTTAGGTGGACGAGATAGTGCATTATTAACTTTGCTTTGTCATGAATTAGCTCAGGCAAAACCGTTACCTTATTTTACGCCATTACCACAACATGCTTTATTAGATGAATTGTGTACTGAATTTATGTCACAACCCAATATTCGCACTAGACCAGAAATGTGGGCTGAAAAATTAAATAAAAGCCCACGTACTTTTACCCGTTTTTTTCATAAAGAAACCGGTCTTTCTTTTCGAGATTGGCGTCAAAAAGCGTGTTTAATGTATGCGTTGACTGCTTTAAAAAAAGGTGATTCGGTTACTAAAGTTGCTTTAGAGCTGGGTTATGAAAATCCTAGCGCCTTTAGTGCGATGTTTAATAAAGAGATGGGGTATTCACCTAAATTATTTTTAAAACAATTGAAAGAGTTTTAATAAAATAGACATATGTAAGCAAAAATATAATCATTGATTCTTATATATTAGGTGATTTTTAAGTTAAATTGCATTGTTCAAAAAAGAAACAAAAAAATTCCTTCCAATATCAGTGCGTTAAAACTTGATTAATAGAGAGCGAGGGAGGTAAAATGTAAGGCGTCCATAAGTTACATTTGATTTTTCTACGTACGTTCCCTTAGTTAAATGGATATAGCTATCTTGATATGTAACCAACTGAATAAAAAGAAATAAAAGAGATTAGCAATAAATTTATGTACACATAAATGTACAAATTATTAAAAATCTCTCTAAAATTTCAATTTCTCACTTCTTTTTTATCTGCATTAACTCCACCATTCTCCAACCATTTGTTGATTGCTGATAATCTATATCTGGCCGGATAGTTTAATACTGGATCGGGGAAGCCGCATTTGCGTCTTAATCTCCAAATTGCAGTTCTCTTTTTACCTAACATTTTGAATACGTCTTTTTCATCAATTAAATCAGCTTCCATCTTTCTCTTCCTTTTGTAATTTCCGTAGGTAATACGATAGAACCATCTTGTCCTGATAGTTCATGTGATTTAGAGGCTTAAACTTTGATGTGTATTTATCGAGGATCTGAGTTGTTAGTTTGTCGTTGGGTATTCCGTGGCTTCTTAGCTCGATTAAGCATTACTTTGCTATTTTCCTTCATGCGTTTTCTAATGCAATACTATCCATTCTTCCGTTTATACTGTTCATGGTCATCACCACAATCTTTACTGCAATATGCGCTATTAGGTGCAACAGGTTCTTCGTGACACCAAATACACATTCCGTTATGAGATTTAATTGCTGGTTTACGATTTGATAATGATGCTTGAATATGTAATTCGTTTATTTCATTTGCTGAGTCAATAATATCCATAATTACGCTTGTCCTGTTTCAATTAAATAAGTACACATAATGCTATTATCCCTGCAATTTAATTAAATGTCATAATTCATCTATATTAATTTAATGCTTCCTTCTACTTGGTTGCCATATACATCCCAATCACCATATTTCTCTCGTGCAAATAATTCGAGCCGAGGAACATCTCCATATAGCTCCTCTAAACGATGATGGACTTCTTTTGGCTTTTCGCTGTGCTCACCAAGGCATGAGTAAATAATTTGGCGAACACTTGCAGACTTACGAGGTAGTCCATTACCTCTTGTGGCTATTAAACACATTTCGATATTTTGACGAGTGTAATTACCGCAATTAATTTTCGTCTCATTGTTTAATATTTCCATGAAATCGAAAAAGTCCTCTGGTGGTTTTTTATTTATTCTATCTCCTGCATTTTTATTTAATTTAACCCACGCAAACCCGAACATGTTTTTAACTTTAAAATCCCATGCTTCGGCTAATTTAATTGCTTCGAGTGCAAAGTTGCCTGTGTACCACATAAATAGTACGGCATTTTTAGAGGAGTGTTTTTCTATTGGTAATCGAGAGAGAGAATATAAGTCGGTGGTGTTGTAATGATTATCTGCTGCGCCATTTGAAACTTTGTTATTGTAAGACCAAGGAGGATCGCACAATATTAAGTCATACTTTTTCATTCTCCGCATCCTTGATCATTAAGAATACCTCCATAGCTGCGCGCAGTGGGTTCGATTTATATCTCGATGTGATTCCATTTGAAATATCACTTGCACACCACCAAGTTGATCCTCCGTCATCTGACATATCTGCCATTAACGATATTAAGTTTTCAATAATAATCGGCATTGCGTCAGATGGGTTATTGCAGGGATTAAATATATTGCCATTACTCGGAATGTAAGATAACACTGCATATTCTCTAGTGTTCCATATAGGCCCTCTTTCATCAGACGGGATCTCTTTATCAAAATCACCTTCTTTTTCGCTAATCCAAAAGTTGCCTTCTATACCCAAAGCAATAGTAACCTTTTTATTAATCTCGAAGTCAGATAGTTCGGTGTATTTATTCACTTTCTAATATCTCCTCTATCATGAGCTTAATATTAACTAAGTCCTGCTTTGTTATTGATATATCCCACGATGGAGATTTTAAATTAAATTTATCCTTTATTGTCGGCTCAATTTCAAAACCTTCTTCTTCGTAGCCTTGTAATCCCAAATAATATTTATCTTTCATTCCATACCTCTCCACAAACAACTTCAAAACTACTAACTGACATTAAATATTCAGCACGTTTATTACATTCCGATTGCGTATATATATCTTCCGTTAAAGGCACAGCAGAACCCTGTATTAGCATGAGTAATACATATCCGATTATTTGCATTAATTGTTACTCTGAATTTTAGGTACAAAAAACCCTGCAATGCAGGGTGATGCTATAAACTTTTACAGTAATCTTTGAAATCTTTTACACATAAATCAATTTTATCTATAGATTTACTTAATCTTAAAGTACTAAAATAATTAAGTATATTTTCTTTACTATTATCATAATGAATTTTTAAAATTAAATTTTCAATATATGTATTTATTTTAATGCTGCGCTTGTATAAAAATTGATACTTCTCTGAGATATTTATATTAACTGATGCGGAGTTTGAATATATATAAGACAAGGATGAGCTATCAAATTTAAACATTCGAGCATTGCCTAATTCTTTCCCATTTACGTCTTTTAAGATAAATGCATGTATATCATGACCACCAATATATTCTACAAATGAATTGTTGTTTTCGTCTAATAATTTATGTAGTTTAACCAGTTGACTTACTATTGTTTTTAACTCATCAGAATATTTAGTAAATATATTTAGATAGCTAATGGATATTTCTTTTTGTCTTTTTTTTTCTGAGTTTTCTGAGTCCTTTTTTTGCCGCCAATAAACACCAATAGTAGCTAGAATACCAAGTGATGATAAGAAGCTAAAAAATGATGATATTTTACTATCTAGGCTTATTTGTGAGTAATAAATAAAAGAAAAACCTAGAAGAAAAACAGTGGTAAATAATATAATTATAAATGACCACTTTAGCACGAAAGTTAAACAATTCTCATCTTCATCTGACATAACCCCTCCTTAATTAAAGCAGGAATCATACTCACATCCATGTGACTAATCTACTGTCAAAGTACCTCCTTAATTCACATTTATTTGCTTTAATGCCTCACGAACAGCGTTTAATCGTGATTCCATTCTTATATATTCAGGGTTGGGAATAGAGGGCCAATCGTTATACCAAGCATCATCACCAAACAAGCTAAGCAACTTACCGCCTAAAAAACTATTGCAACAATCATCTTTAACATTATCTGATGATTCGATTAAACCCCAATATTCCCTTGCTTCGTATTGGTCTATTTCATCATCTTTGCGCAGTTTGATAACTTGCTTTTTAGCGTATTCAGCATTTGCATCGTTATCAGCGTCTATCTCAGAGATTAAATTAGAATCTAGCTTACCTATCCAATAGTGATTGTTAATACGCTGAATAAACTCAACTAGCGAACTACCCATCGAGCCCCAAAAGCAAGACCATGAACAACCGCTTTCGCTAATTGTGACACGGCTGTTTTGATTATCGCCGTAGTCTTCAAGATACACATGAATAGGGTCGTGACGCTCTATGCCTGTTATTACTAACTTAGTAACTTGTGATTGCTCAACTTTCATTGCTCCACCTTATTTAATTCTTCAATGCCTGATTCTGTTAATTTCCATCCATCTTTAGGGTGAAGTTTAATAAGTCCTTTATTCTCCAGTGAGAAAATTAACAGCCCATTACTTAACTGCCTATATCCATTATCTACATTTTTTAATGTGCTAATTTGACGTTCTGTTAATTTCACATTCATTCCTCAACATTGCATCCCTGCGAGTTAAATTAAGCTGTCCGTAGCTTTTCTATTTCTGGATATAATTCACGAGTTATTTTTAACGCTTGCTCAGTGCTAACTGAACCTTCCATTTGTTTATTAAACCAAGCGTTAATATCTCCAGTGTTGTTTTTCATCTCTTCGTAAAACTCTGAGTCAATCCACTGGAATATGCTTTGCGCCCACAAGTGAGCCTCTTTGGCATTATTTTCTGAAAGGTAATGCTCAATCACTAAAAGTAATAAATTTAGTCTGTGTAATTCCCACTCGTACACATGACCTCTAGCGACTTCTTGTTGAAGTGCGTTAATTTCTTCTTTGAGCTTATCTGTCATATCTATCTCCTGTTTGCATCCCTGCAAGTTAAATTATCATACGAACGTTGGTAGCTTCCTGCCAACCAGTTCCTCTGCATCCTTCATAAAGTCAGTGGCTTGCTCTTCCATTCCAACGCCGAAATCATATTTATGAACCGCTTTAGCCATTAAGAAAGCGCCAGCAAAAAGCACTTCTTTCAACTTCTTATTTTCTTCTTGTAACTGTTCAATAGTCATATCTATCTCCTGTTTGCATCCTTGCACTGAGTTCGTGGGTTATACGGGTAGGGGTATTTCATCCTTGAAATTAAAAATCCATTAAATAACACCCATTAATTCATCTTTGCGAATTTGATAAACATCAGTCGCCCTTGAGAGCAGATCAGGCTCATTGGCTAGCCCTTTACCTGCATATCTGTAAAGCTTGTCGAGCTCATCAGTTGTTTTTGCACTGCTTGCCGCGTTAGTGAAATCAGATAACAACTCATCGGGCGTGCGTTTATCGGCTGGCTTTTCGGCTTCATCATTATTTTGTGGCTTGTTGTTAATCAGATTATTAAGGGACTGCTTTGTTGTTTTTGGCGTTATATCTCTTGCCGTTCTAGGCTCTGAATCAAATTCGTCAGGCGTGTAAACTCCGAGGATAACTTCGGGGCAATAAAGTCGAGCCCAATACTTAACTGCTAGATAGGCAATCTGTTGCTTTGGCGCTGTTTTCCATAACGGTGAATTTCTGGTGGTGATATCAATCATATAGAGTGGTTCACCCCACGTGATCTCATCCTCACCATGAAGAATCGCCCCAACCTGAACAAATAAACCGGCTTCGTCAGACTTATCTTTTGTTCCCGTTATTCGCTCCCAATCACCACCATATCGGTAATGAAAACGACCATTAACAGCTTTTGAACTTGTAACAACAGCGTTGACTAACTGAGCCTCGTAGCCGAGCACGCCATTAACTAAGTGGGTCTTTTGAGCTACCGCATATGGATTCATTCGCCATTGAGCCGCCTGCAACGCCACAGCTAAACAATCTGCAGGCTTGCCTGCTAAATGTCTCGGAACAGTAGCAACACCTTGAGACATAATCTCTGCAAATGCCTGAAGCTTTTGTAATCCTGATGGGCTGAATATTGCGGTTGATGTGTCAGCCTCATGTTCTGTGTTGATAGTTGTTATTTCTTGAGACATATTAATCCCTCCGTTTAGCCCACGCAGGGCGTGATATAGGTTCTATGCCGCCCCAGTCATCATTGATACGGCACTCATGAAAAGTATGTAAATTTTGTTTGAATAAACTAAACCCAACACCAACGTCCTCTGAATCTAACTCAAAGACGTGAACTGGGTATCTTCCGCAATCAATTGTTTCGCTTACAGCAAGAAAGAGAAAAATTGGTGATTCCCCAAAATGTTGTAAATAACCTTCCTGATACATTGCATGCTGAACGTGATAGCGAAACTCTTCGATGTGACGATCAAATCGACTCATATCGGCTACTTTTTTTACATCGATAATTACTGGCTGATTTGATAAAAACTTGTCTGGTCTAATTCTGCATAACTCTTCCGTGTCTGCATCTTCCCAGTAAATTGACGCTTCGCTATAACCGTCAGCCTCAAGAAAATACCTTGCCGCGTGGTGGGCGAGGACACTATCACGCATTATTTTCAGCTTCCGATGCTGTTCGTAATCCATTACGGTCTTCCCTGAATCATCACATTCTTTTAGAAAGTCCTTTTCTTCCTGCTTACCATCCTTCGTCCTTCTGTTAAATTCAGGAGCCTCGATGAACCTATTTAAAAATTCATCTGGCTCTAAAAGTAAGCAGTGAAGGGCGGTACCCATATCTAAAGCCTTCAACTTTTCCGTGTCTAATGGTGCATTTTTCTTCCATTTATAAAATGCAGGGCTTCTTGCTATATCGTCCAACTGAGATTTACTGATCCCTAATCCATGGTGATAGTCCTCATTTGAAATGTCGTAATAGATGCCGGGTTTCATCCTAAAACCTCTTTATCTATTCCGATCTGAATAGCTGTTCTAATTCCGTCTAAAACTGCATACAGCGCTTGAGGGCTAATTTCAAATACCGGATTTAACTTCCTTGCTAAATCCATACACAGTAGTTCTTCTGGTAGGCTATCCATAACCTCATCGACTGATGTTTTCTCTTCCTGAGAATTAACAAACGCTTCTCGTTCCATTTGGCGTTCGTACCAGTCGTTTCTGAGTCCGTAGGTGTTGGTAATCACGCAACTCTCCTTAGCTTAGAAACACGTAATATCCTGTTAATAAAGGCCTCCTTGCCTATTGCATTGATAGTCCGTTCAAGCGATTCATCGTCACAATCGAGTACATATTCCATTGCCTTAACTGAGTCAATCTCCGTTAATTTAGCCAACTCAGCGAAACTTCCTGTCTCAATACTAAGCTTGCTACTTTCGTCAAATTCCATGACTGTTTTTCCATCTATTACTCGAGTTCCGTTCGAGTAGCTGTAAGAAATTTGCATAATCACCTCAACTTACAAATGTTGGTATTACGCCAACGGTTGTCACAATGACCACAGCTAAACTGAATAACCATGGGCTTGTACGTTTATTTTTACGTGCTTGAGGCGTAGTGATACGCACCGCCATGCAATCACGCATAGCGCTGTAATAGTTAGTTTTCATTGTTACCTCGCTAGGTGAGCGATAGGGTGGTTATCTGGTGTTGGTGCGGTGGGTTACTGCTGACCTAGGGCTTTAGAGTTTTGCTACAACTTCGTCATAACTAACTTCAAAGTCTTTGCAGGTTTCTTTCAAGTCGTTAAAGTTAATTGCGTGATTTAAGGCGCTAACTTCATCCTGAGTTAGTTGTTCATCTCGGTAGTCATTAAATCCAACTGATAACAATTTACCGCCTAATATCTCCGTTCCTGCGTTTACAGACGGCTCCCTGCCATCTTCATACTCAACTACGAATGTCATTTTTCCCATGTCATACTCCCTCCTAACTATTTAATTAGTCCGTACACATGATTAATGTCGTTAAGTCCTTCCCTATCTAACTCTAGGTATGGATCCCATCTATCCAAACCTTTATGATGCGTCCTGACCAATTGCCAGCGCCAACCATCAGCATGTCTAACTCGTCTTACATACCTGATTGTTGTGACCCAATATTCATCATTAGGACCATTTGGAACCAGTGAATCAAACTCGACTCGAACAGCTCTAAATAACTTCGGCATGGGTAGCTTTCCGTTATGGAAATCATCTATTGCCATACTCCCTCCGTTATTAACTAAACACGATGCTAGTTTCTTTCACATTTCACGCCACAGAAAGGGCAGAATGAGAACGTAACGGGGAAATCCTGCTTTGTTAGGCGGGCTTTCGGTGTACCGTCCTTTTTGACTTCCTGATAACTGGCGTTGTATTCAATGAAATAATTAACTGACATGACGCCGCCAGACATAAACAATCCAGACTGTTTCCAACCAGAAGACCGTAGGCTTGCTCCTTCAGGTAGTTTTGCTTTAATGCGACTTTCCATGTCATCACCTAATTTAGTAAAGCAATCACACATATCTCTATCTCCTATCTATTAATCAACTCACCACAGCCCACAGAATGGACTGTAATTAGTTAACTGTGCCTGCTTTTAGCCACGTCAGGCGAGGTGGTTCTCGTGTACCCCTACAGCGAGAAATCGGCTATAATCCACTTACCCCTACAGAATAAGAGATTATCAACCATGCCGAATTGGATTGAGGCAGTGATTGCCTATTTAAAACAAAACACATCATTGAGGTTCAATATGGTTTGGTTGTTTACTTGGTTACTTTTACTTTTGTTTGTTCCTGATTCGGTATCTCATTTTGTTAATGGGAAAATACACTTTTTTAATATCCCTTATGTCGGCGTTACCCTAATCCTGATCCCTGTTTCATTTTTCATTAGCTATTTTTTAAAGTGGTTGTGGTCTTCATTAATAGGTATGCACAGAAATATAAAAGAGTCTCTAAAATTCAGGCGAACCAAAATAGAAATTCAATCACTTTCAGAGAGAGAAAAAGAAATTATCTTGTGTTTAATTGATGGCGATGATATAGACGACTTTGAAAATGATGAAGATGGTATTTATGTGTACAGCCTTATGTGTAAAGGTATCATTCATGAGTATCATGATACCTACATAACTAAATACAAATTAGATTCTTACTACCGAAAAGCAATTATCAGACTTTTAGTTGAAGCTCATGAGGCGGAACAGAAAATCAACAGATAAATTTCATCTTACTTCTCCTATTTATCTCGCCGTCACCCCGAACTCACTGTTCGGCTGTTTTGTTTTAACTCCTGAATATACTGCTACATTAGGTAAGCAACAGTTATCTCCACTTGGATAATGCTTTGTTGGTTTGAGAGAGAGAACAGGGCGTTCTTTCTTCTCAACGCCAAATATCGAATCCCAAATTTCTTCCACTGAGCGACTTCTCATAGCTATCTTTCGAGCCAAAAACTCACCTTGCTTTCTGCGCCTGCGAATTTTTGAGTTCTCTTTAAAAGTTATTGTTGCCATATTTGTCTCCTAAGTGATTTTTGGTGGTGATGCCGAATGCCTCCGGTAGCTGTCTTTCGCCAACAAGGCGACTGCTTGTCTTTTCGACCATCACCCCAAAAACCACTCAGTGGTTGCTCTGAAAATTTATTCTGAGCGTTCCTAATTGTAAAAGAGCGAACATCCTGTTTATCTATGGCTCCTTGCCTTCGATGTGATAAATATAACCAGCGGTGATTTATAAGTCAACACCGCAGGTGATAATAATATAACTGGCGGTGTTAATTTGTTGTATTTTCAGATAATTTATTTTCAAAAAAATCTCAGATTGGAATGCAGATCACTTCTTTGGAGGGGAGGGGGGCACAAAAAAGCCCTCGCGGGGAGGGCTGAATTTGAAATTATAGTTTAAAATATTTATTTCTTAGAAGTGAAGATCTAAATTTATCAGAGCGTTCTTTTTTTTCATCTTTATTCAGAAGATCTGATTTTGTATAAGGGGAAGCCACCGCAACATCCCTTCTGCTGGGTGGCGTATTATTCAACACCGCCCGATTTTTCATAGCTATAACCCTTTGAGTATTTGATATATTTTTGAATGAGAACAACGGGTAAGCGTACCTTTGCCTTCCTTTCGTTTTCTCCCATCTGGATATACTCTATGACAAATAGAGGATTTTGTATTGCTATCATAACTTAAATGGAGTATAGCACCTGCGATTTTCTTGCGCCATTCATTTAGTGTGGTATCGGAATTATCGCACTTTCTCCAATCTAACGCGCCATCATCGTCTTTTATTGATGATAGTGCATTAAGAATATCTAGTGATGACTGAAATCGGTTGTTTGGATTGCTTTCTAAACACTTATTAATTATAGATATTAATTTTTTTGGTATATGCGATGGGTATTGTTTGGAAGGGAATGTTCCAGCTTTTATTGCGGACTCTAACTGCTCAGCATACTGGAATTGAGATATTTCATTTTCAAACTCAATGGCACCAATGCACATCCTATACAAAGTCATTCCAACTTGGTAGATATCGAAGGTATAGGTAAATCCACCACTTTTGCTTATTGTGAAATATTCAGGAGGGGTATGAAAATAGTAATTGTGATCAGGTATTGCTGTTGAATTTATATTTATTAATTTAGATAACCCGAAGTCAGCCAGCATTGCTTCATTTCGGTTTGAAATCATAATATTATTAGGCTTGATATCGAAATGAATTAATTTTTTTGTATGGATATGATATAGGCCACCAATAAACTGTATTGCGTACCTTATTATTTCACGTGGAGTGAAATTTCCTCTGCTCATCTTTTGGCTTATCGTGCCATTAATATAATATGGCATTGCTATATAGATTTTTTCATTATCTTCAGCTGCGTATTGAACCTGCACGATGTTTGGGTGAGCATTTTTGTAAAGCAGTCTTGCCTCAGAAAAATAAGTATCTTTATCTTGATTGGGTTTTTTTGTGATTTCTTTGATAACCAACTCATGATCTAAATTTTCATCATGAGCAAGATAAACCTCTGAGAAACAACCTTGTTCATCAAGTTTTTTTATTTTTCTAAATGACACGTCTGCTTTTTGATATGGGGTGATCAAAATTTACCCTCCACTGCTAATGCTGCCATCATGGCTTCATTTGTTTCCTGAGTGAATGATGAATTGTCTATATCATGTATTGATATTTCTGACTTAAGTAATTGTTTATATTCAGTATCGCTTACATTGAGACCTGCCCGTATTCCTGATTTTCGAATGGTAAAGTATTTTTTAACTTCACTACTTGAAAATGCTTCTTGTATTACTGCTTCTATATAGAGACGGTCTATGCTCATATTTTGAGAGTTTGCTTCTGTTACCCTTATTGATGCGATATCAACATTATAAAACATTAATATATCTAGGATATTGTTACGAACATATTTTAATTTCTCTGGTGTATCTAAAATGCATGGAATATTTATCACATCAGAACAAACAAGCTTTTTAGATTCAGTGCAATAAACAATAAATGATGCCACTGAAGGT
Source organism: Proteus penneri (assembly GCF_003144535.1). GTDB lineage: Bacteria > Pseudomonadota > Gammaproteobacteria > Enterobacterales > Enterobacteriaceae > Proteus > Proteus penneri. The sequence continues at coordinate 20,864 of NZ_PHFJ01000001.1, forward strand.
GAAACTCGAACCCCTAATATTCTCATTTACTCATCCTTTAAAGGCAATTGAAGACAATTGGTTGACAAAATTACGTCAACCAAATTTCAATTTTACTGCTATTCTGTCAACCACTCCATAAAACGTGTCGTCACCCAAAAAAGCAACCTCGCACATCATCTTCAACGAGCCTAATGGCGTCAGAGAAACTACCTAGCATTATTTCATCGTAGTTGTGCCAGTTACTATTTTTATCCATCCAAAGCAGAGACCATGAATTCGAATACCTATTATGTGTGATTTTTGCTATAGGTTCTTCTACTCTGCCATCACTCCATATTAGTTGCCTAATTTCAAAGATAATTACTGAGTCGTCCTCGATACGATACTGTAAATCTAATTCATCCCTTAGGTGCTCTGCTGGGCGGCGTTTTTCCATGAAAAATTCCATACACCGTCTAATATTTGCTATCTCAATATTGTTAAACGCCATATTTCCTCCTAAAACGTATCGTCAGGCCATTGTGACTTGATTACCTTTCCTATGATTGTGCAGTTACCGTTAATAGGGATCAGGTCATAGCGTGGGTTTAACGGCTCTAAATATGATATTCCACCTTCTCTAATCAATCGTTTGAATGTGAATTCATCATTTAGCAAACGAGCAACACAGAAATCTCCGAACTCTACCTCTTCCTCAGGATCAACCAAGATAAGCATTCCTTCAGGAAAACTTGGCTTTCCTCCTGGTGGCGCTGTCATTGATTGGCCTTCAACCTCTAACCAAAAAGCGCGCTCACTGGCTTTCTTAGCTGTAGGTATCCACGACACAGCATCTTTCTGAGTATATGAGTTAAATTCTGTTGAGAAAGCGCCAGCCTGTACCTTAGTGAATAGAGGGTATTGATATTTCTCATCCATGCTTGGTGTTTTTAATGGGCTGACAGCCTTAAACATGCCTCTAATTTCTTTAGCTAGGGATGGGCTAAATTCATCAACGGTAACTTGTAACGCCTCAGCTAACTTTGCCGCGTTTTCTATGTTTAGAGCGTTTACTCCATTCAATAACTGAGCAACAGCGCTCTGCCCCATGCCGATTGAATCGCCTAGGGTTTCTTGTGATAAGCCAAGCTCTTTCTTTTTTGCCTCAAAGATATTTTTCAGGCGAAGAGCGTCAGCTTTCTGTTCTTCTGTGATCGGTTTCTTTTTCATACTGCAATTTTATTACCAAATGGAATATTTACCAATCACCGCAGGTGTTGACTATTTTATCACTTGCGGTGATAATAATTAAAAAAGGAGAAACTATGGAAAGAGTCCCATTAACTAAATTTGCTACTGAGCTAGGACAACACAAAACGGCTGAATTGTTAGGTGTTAGGCAAAGCGCGATAAGTAAAGCAATTTTAAAGAAAAGAAATATTTTCATTATCAGAAAACAAGATGGAACAGTTGAAGCAGAAGAAGTTAAACCGTTTCCATCTGGTAAATAAGTACCATCACGCTCTTTAACATCGCTAACCCGCTCAGAGTAAATTCTCAGAGCAAACAATCCGCTCATATGGAATGAGCCACGGATCATTACTGCTGTTCCCAATATGGGAAGTAATCTAAGAAGGAATTTAACAAATGGAACTATCAAACGAACGCAAATTTCGAGAAATCGAATCAAAAATCATGAAAGGGATACTTGTTACTGGCGCTAGAGAAGTAGCGAAAAGAACGGGTATTCACGAATCACAAATATCTCGCTGGCAATCTCAACAATCTAAAACGCAATTAAGCTTCATACAACGTTGTGCAAGGCTTTTAGTTGCTATTGGGTATGAGACACCGGATGACACAGTGATATTGCAAGGTGATGAGGCTAGAGCGTTAATTCAGATGCTTGAGCATATCAAAGCACCAAAAAGAAAAACCTCAACCACTGCGAATGGTGAGGCTTCTCAACAAATGGACTTAACCATTTAACTTAACAAATACACTGTATCAATAACCAGTATTAAAGGGAAGCTGATTTTGAGTTTCCCTTTTGCTGATACAGCTTAGGAATAAGGGAATTATACCATGAAACAACGATTTAATCATAGCGCTGTGCATAAAAACAACGCTAGAAATCACTTTAACAGATTGGTGACTCAGGACGGTGTTAAGTGTCTAAGAGCAATGCTTGAGGATGCAAAAATACGCACTGAACATCGTCAACAGGTACTAGGAGGTAAGAGCGATGAATAGCAATGTTGCATACGCTGACTTTGGTAATCAACGACGGCAAGAGAGGTCAACAGTGGCAAATCTTGAAGATGGTTACACAAGAATAGCCAACGACCTATTTGAAGCTGTTATGTGTGCAGATTTAACAGCAAGACAACTAAAAGTCGTTATGGCCATCATCAGAAAGACATACGGCTTCGGCAAAAAGTTAGACCGTATTACAAACACTCAAATAGCTGAAATGACAGGCATTCATCATACTCATGTTTGCAAAGCGAAGAATGAAATGATTGCTATGAATATTGTTATTTCATCAGGTAATAAAATTGGAATTAACAAAGATTTTACTGAGTGGAATTTCAATATTAGCCAAGTTAGCGAAACATTAGCTAAGTCGGCTAATAAAACATTAGCTAAAACGGCTAATTCACATAAGCCAAGTCAGCTAAACACAAAAGAAACTATTACAAAAGAAAAGAAAGAAAGTAATACACCCCTTACCCCTCACGAGGTGAAAGGGGGAGAATCGGTAAAACCTACCAAGAGAAAATCAACTCCAATTAACTACGATGAATATCTCAATGCCTACAACGAGGAAGTTGGTGACAGACTACCTCATGCTGTGGAAGCTAACGAGAAACGCAAAACACGGATCAGGAAGATAATCAAAAACCTTGCAACGGCAAACGTTGATGGTTGGAGAGCCTACGTTAGAGCCTTTGTGCGGATGGCTAAGCCATTTTATTTTGGTGAAAACGATACAGGCTGGACGGCTGATATTGATTATCTGCTAAGAGAAACAACGTTGACAGGTGTTCGAGAAGGTAAATTTGCTGACAGGGGGTTTTAAGTGATCAATACGGAATTTGAAGCGAGTGTTATCGGAGGTTTGTTAATTTCAGGATTAACTCCTGATGCCTCGGATGTTTTAGCCACTTTAGAGCCTGAATCATTTTCAGTTAGGTTCTATCGAGAAGCCTATCAAGTTATTCAAAAACAAGCTAAGTCTCGCGGTGTCATCGATATGATGATGGTTGCTGAAGGGATGGGCAGTGAGCATCTAGCTAGTATTATCCAAACAGCCAAGGATTGCCCTAGCGCAGCCAACCTAAAAGGCTATGCCAAGATGGTGACCGATAATCATAACCGTAGAGCTATGATCCAGTTAATGGATTCTGTGCGTGGTGTGATTGAGAACGGAACTATTGAGCAAGCCAGTGAGGCAATGGAAAGTTTTCTTGCTCAGGCATCTGATATGCATTCTTCGAAAGGTGATATCGCACCAGTCCATGTGTCATCGTTAATCGAAGATTACACCGAAGTTTTACAAGAGCGTGTTAACAAAGGTGAGGAATCGGACACACTAAAAACGGGGATCCGCGAATTAGATGAAATTATGGGGGGTATCAATCCTGTTGATTTGGTCATTATCGCCGCTCGACCAGGAATGGGTAAAACAGAAATCGCACTGAAAATTACAGAAGGCGTTGCCTCTCAAAATGTTATCGGATCTGACACCAAAAAAGGTGTTTTAATTTTCTCGATGGAAATGGACTCTCAGCAAATCGTAGAACGTCAGATTGCAGGATCAGCAAACCTATCTGTTAGCGCATTGAGAAACCCATCTCGTATGAGTGACGAAGATTGGGGAAGGGTATCTATGGGAGCAGGTAATTTACTTGGCCTGAATGTCTGGGTTGTCGATGCTAGCAAATTAACCGTTGAACAAATCACTGCAATTTCAACACGACACAAGAAACGTCACCCTGAATTATCGTTGATCATGGTTGACTATTTAGGGTTAATTGAGAAACCTCGTGCAGAGCGTAACGACTTGGCTATTGCTCATATTTCAGCAACGTTGAAAGGGCTAGCTAAAAACATCAGAACGCCTGTTATTTCACTAAGTCAGCTATCTCGCGATGTTGAAAAGAGACCTAACAAACGACCTACCAATGCGGATTTAAGAGACTCAGGAAGCGTAGAGCAAGATGCGGATAGCATCATCATGCTTTATCGCGATGCAGTCTATAATGAGAACTCCCCCGCAGCAGCTTACGCAGAAATAATTGTGACAAAAAACCGATTTGGGAAATTGGGAACTGTTTATCAATTATTCAAAAATGGTCACTTTCTTGACACCGATCAGGCTCAAGCATCAAGCATCTGTCAACAAAGTAGCAGACCACAACAGAGAAGATTTCAAGGAGCAAATGTATGAATTTAGAGCAGTTAGATACGGATGATTTTATTGAAAGACTTGAAGTGTTGCGTTCTATTTTAAAAGTTGAAGGTAATCATTTTGTTTTCCAGCTAAGTGACAATGAAGTTGATCAATATGAGATCTCCATCTCCTCATGTAACACCCCAGAAAAGTTGCTTTCATGGGTATTTCATTTGACTGAAAAGCAGTGGATGAACACTGAGTTACTACGTTATTTCATTCGTGTAGCAAGCGTTAAATCGAATATCAAAATTAACTAATCAAGTTCCTGTGGGGGAACACGCAAGAGGATTTTTAGATGAATAATATCGACTTTAAGCTCGTATTTGAATTACTGGACAAAATGGAAGGGTGTGTTAATCGGATTAAAGATCTAAACGGCGTACTTAGGCAGGCTTTGGCTGATTATCAATTGAATCATAAGGACTTCTAGATGAGCATAATTTTTCACAAAAATAGAAACTGGCTACAAACTCCACAGATTACAGCTCATGGACTGCTAATGGATAGCAAGCGCAGATCCATTTCAATGCCTGAGGAAAAACACCTTGCTCGTAAAATTCGCAGTTGTTATCCAAGAGGTAAAACATACAACAACTTAGAGCGAATTGAATATTTCAGTAAGCGAGGTTATTAGATGAAATGGCATCAAAAAATACTTGTCAGGGTATTTAGTAGCAACATTCTTACATTTCTATTTCAATTCATTGCTTGGGGTTCGTTATCGGTTTTAATCATGGTTAATAGGTTAGGCGAGTTTAATCTTCATGCTTATCTAGGTTCATTACCAATAGTGGTTATTCAGGCGTTAGTGATGACCTATCTATTCAGGTGGTTGTTTAAATTTTGTATGAAAAATATTGATATCAAAGGAGGCATCTAATGCAGGGAACTGATTGGGTTAAGGTGAGTGAGAGATTGCCTAACGATTACGAAGTAGTTTTGACTAAAAACAATGGTGCAAATGCTAGAGCAGTATTTATCTACGACGAGCAGAAAACGCCAACATTTATTCACTTTAGTCGAAACGGGAAAAGTAGAATATTGAGCAATGTAACTGAGTGGTGCTCACCACCAATGCCAGAGGATGAATGATGGAATCACCACTTGCAAGAATGATTAAGCAACAGGTGTTCGACACTAACGTTGCTCGTTTAGTTAAGCTCAATGATGAGCAATGGGATTTCATACTTAATGACCAAGACAGTGATGGAGCTTGGGCAGGAGGTCATTTTTTCGGTCACGATTATGACGAGTGGGAGATTTTAGTTGCCCACAATATCAAATATGTGAAAACAGGATTACGGGAGCCGTTAATATAGGAGGTTAACTTGGAAGCAGATTTTCTCTTCCACGAATCAACCAAAAATACCGCATGGCAACACCTCAAAGAGGTTCTAGCAACAAACCAACCACACCGAATCATCATCAAGCCTTGGAAAAATAAGCGCTCATTATCTCAGAATGCAACTTTTCATTTGTGGTGTTCAGAGATAAGCAAATACCTATGTAAGAACAACGCCAATTACACACCAGAAACCGTTAAGGAAATACTTAAGCATACATTCCTAGGTTACGAGGTGGTCGATATGGTTGACGTTACTACACAACTTACAGAGCGCGTAAGGACACTTCGGAAAACATCAAAACTTGATACAGGTGAAATGTTCCGCTTCATGGAGCAGGTTGAACGCTGGGCGGTAGGTATAAATTGTTTCGTGACGATACCTGATAACAGTGAATATATGAAATTGAAAAGGAAACAAGACGAATGACGCCAGAAGAAAAGTTAAAGCAGTATGACGAGAAATTAGAAGAGGCTCAGAAGTTGGTTCGATTTATCGAAGAAAGTCGCCGTGAGCACATTAACCGCAACAACTTAAACAGGAAGTGATCATGACTGAAGAACAATACAGGACTTATGCGCGAGTGATAGTGGTTGGTCGTGAGTTTATCTCATTTAATCACAACACTATTTCAGCGGTAACAGGTTTAACACCCGCAAGAACAGGAACCATTTTAAGAAAGTTACTTGCATTTAAGTGTGTAGAGCATGTTGAAACAAAGAGCCGTAAACGCACTCGCCCAATCAATAACTATGCAGTAACAGACGATGCAATTACTCGATTGAGAAGTCAGTTTGAAAAAGAACGGCTGGCTAATCTCCCTCTCTTCCCAAAAGCAAAAAAAGTTGAAGCAAAGAAGCCTAGAAAAGTGCTGGATGATTTCATGTGTGGATTGTCATTTGTCGATAAGGCAAACACGGCAGGCATGGGTAATCCGATGTTGATGAAGTTTGATTCATTATTGAGCGGGGTGAGAGCGTGAAAACAAAGTCAACAAAAATGGAGTTGGTCAAGTTTGAAAGAAACGAAAGCCTATTTCTCAAGGAGTATAACGTTACTCACAATAACGAGACTACAAAGCTAGAGCAGAAAATATCTATTGCCAGAGATAACTTTGGAAAGTTTGAGGTAGATATTGAAATGGATGGATTCCCTCGTATTAGTGATGAAACCGAAGCATTGCTCAAATACGGAGAGTGGCTAGAGCGACTAGGTATTGCCATTAAACGTGAAGCTAAACGTGCGGTAAAGCGAGGCGTTCAATGAACTGCTAATCATGTAATAGACAGCTAACAGATGAAGAAATTTACGTGTGTAGCAAGTGTGCTGATGAATACGCTCATTTGGAAGTGATGGATAAAATCAAAGGAGAGGGAGATGTCGAACTTACGCAAAGAAGCTCGAGGTCGTGAATGCCAAATTAGAATGCCGGGAGTATGTAATGGTAATTCTGAAACTGTCGTCTTAGCTCATTATCGAATGTCTGGTATTTGCGGTACCGGAATAAAGCCTAATGATATTTTTGGTGCTTGGGCGTGTAGTGCTTGTCATGATGAATCAGATAGACGCACTAACTACGTCGATGCTGAATACGCAAAGCAATGTCACTTAGAAGGCGTTATTCGTACTCAGGATATTCTCATCAAGGAGGGTAAGATTAAGGTATGAACGAGTATCACTTAAAACTGCCGTGGCCACCAAGCAATAATACCTATTGGAGGCATTGTAGAGGACGGCATTATATCTCATCCAAAGGCACCGGCTACCGAAAGCAAGTAACAGATTACATCAAGCAACATAACCTAGACGTCAAAACCACTTCCCGCATCAAAATAGTCATCACAGCAAATCCCCCAGATAAACGACAAAGAGACCTCGATAACTTGCCTAAAGCGGTTTTCGATTCGTTAACTCACGCCGAATTTTGGGTAGATGATAGCCAGATTGATGATATGCGGATCCGTCGAGGTGAAAAGGTTGCTCATGGCTCATTAGATATCACGATATGGGAGATAGATGATGTTCACTGACTTAATCGCAGCTATTGAAGAAGCCAGATATTTAAAATCCAAATCAGGCGGTCGGGTTAACTTCTGTGTAATCCAGATTGCTGAATGCATGGAAGTATTATGCGGGCTGATGGATGGTGTCAGAGTCCTATATACAACTGCGAATGATGATTATCACACAGTATTACCGGAGGCGAGATGAGGGAATGTGATCCGTTCAATCTACTGTCTCTTTACTCAAGCAAAAATGAGCTAAGACGAGTTTGGGGTTCTAATCGAAAAAACGCATTAGACAGTAAGCGAGTCTGGGTTCGCTACATGTTAATGACGTGGGGAAAGGAATATGGTGGCAATGATTATCCAGAATCAGGATCAGGTAGCGTCATTGGACGATTAATGATTAGGACGGAATGGAGCGAAACTGAGGGTGAAAGAATAATCAAGGTGGTTAATGATTTACATAAAATGGGTTATCAAGGAGAGGAATTATTCAAAAAGTCACATGAGATATTAAATCCTAAAAATAAAATAAGCGACCTCATTGCTCTCGCCAAAGAATCAGATGATGCCGCTTTTGTGGAAAATGTAATAACGAAAACATTTGCTAAAAACAATCCGATTCGTCATGTAGCTATTAAACGATATTGTGATCGCAAATACCCGCAAAAGATGGCTCGTGAATTGAGTTATCAAACAAAAATCAGCATACAGCAAGCAGTTAGAAGAATTGGTTGGGCTGAAAGTATTCTTGAAGAGGAGATGTTTTACGCAATGAAGCATGAATTAGAAAGGGAATTATGTCTAATTTCATAAATATTTAAAATATATATTGCAAATGCGAATTTTATATGTATAGTTTGTGATATGCTCGGGCAGTAAAACAAAGAGCAGATATATTAAAGAGGGTAAGAAATTACCTGCTGATTACGGGCTGAAAAGTTCCGATCCAAGACCTCGCTTCGGCGGGGTTTTTTGTTATCTAATCTGGTGTAATTCCACCATTTTAATTCCCCCGAATTCGAGGGAATAAGTTTCTGATATTTATCCAGAGTGCTTATTTGCATTGTGGTAATCCAACTCTCCGGAATTTCCGGATAGTTCACATGTTCGGTTATTCCGAACAACTCATTCAGAAGATCGCTTAGGCGGTCTTTTTTCGTATATGCCGACCACAGAACAATTACCCTCGTTATCACGTTCACACAAGAGCTGTGAGTCGGCGTTCTATTAACTAATTCCTCCAAATAGGGGGTGAGTATGAATCATATGAAAGAAACCCCTGAGTTTTGGGATCAAGTATTCCAAGTTATCGCCTCTCATAAGGAGCAAGGAATTAGCGCGTCACTAGCAACTGGCATGGCAATTCTGCGTGGTAAGTACAACGGCGGTGGCTGGAAGAAAACGTTATTTGATGGTGCTATGTGTGCGTTGTTTGCATGGTTTGTAAAAGACCTCTTGACGCTACTTGGCCTTAATCATGAATTGGCATATCTGGCTAGTGTATTCATTGGGTATGTCGGTGTAGATGGATTAAGTAAACTCATTAAGGGTAAGGCAGGGCTGAAAAGTGAGTAAGTTTAGATTAAGCAGACGTAGTGAAGAAAACCTCCGTGGCGTTCATCCTGATTTAGTTAAGGTGGTACATCGAGCATTAGAAATTACCGATATTGATTTTATGGTGATTGAAGGTAAGCGCAACGAAGCCAGACAGCGACAATTAGTTGCAAGTGGCAAAGGCCAAACGATGAATAGTCGTCACTTAACTGGCCACGCTGTTGATTGTGCTCCACTAGTAAATAATCAGATCCCTTGGAATGATTGGTCATACTTTAAAAAAGTAGCTGATGCCATGATGCAAGCGGCGAAAGAGTTCGGCGTCGATGTCGAATGGGGCGGTAACTGGAAAACATTTAAAGATGGCCCTCACTTCCAATTAACCCATAAGACATATCCAGCATGAGTAAATTAAAACCTTGGTTTCCAGTAATTTTGTGGGGAGCGATGTTGTTATTCTCAATGCTATCTATGAAAGAAGTTATTGAGCTGAGTAAAGAAAATAAATCACTCACTAAGCAAATCTCACGCCAAAACTCAATCACAGAAAACGCCAACCGAACATTCAGGATTATCAACAATGTCTCATCACTTAATAGCGAAGAGCGGAATAGGTCAGCCGTGGATTCTGAAAAAGTTAAAACGGTTATCAAAACTGTTCTTGTCAATAATGATTGCGCCAATACTACTATTCCTAGTGACGCTCTTATCAGGATGCACGACTATTCAGAAAGAATACGTGCCAGTGGAACATATAGCGATACCGGCACACCTAACCGCTGATTGTCTACTGCCATACATACCCGAAAAAATGACATGGGGAGAATCGTTAATGTTAAACATCTCCCTGTTATCGGTTATTGAGCAATGTAATTCAGACAAGAAGGCGATTCGAGATATTGAATCGGCTAGAAGCAATTTAAATTTACATTAATGGAGTGTTTAAATGAGTAAGGCAACACAGTCAAAAAATAGCAGTGAATTGTGGAATTGGTTTGGATTGTCTTATGCATCATTTCTAGTCATGCCAAGAGTTCTCATGCATGAAATGCCTACTGAATGGCAAGATAAAATGGCGGCTTTATTGTATGAATATGATGAAACATTCGACACGTCATCTGTTTGCCATTCAGTAGTAGTGAGTGCAAAAGACAAAAATAATAGGTTTATGAAGATGCCAGGTTACATCCTGAATTATCGTCGGCCAGATCATGAAGAGATTGATAAACTCAAAATTTAGCCAACAAGAAAGCAATACGGGAAATTGAACAACAACGAGCCTCTAAGTAATTAGGGGCTTTTTTTATACCAACAGAAACAGGAAGAAAATATGTTTACTTTAAAAACTATTGTTAACGGTGATGTAAGCCTCAGAAGCGAAAGTAGTCTATCAATAATTAAACTAGGTAGCCCTCGATTCATTGAGTTACTTGATAAGTTTAAAAATTGGTCAAACCCTGATTACGCTATTGAGACTCCAGCGGTTTACGAAGATGCTGAGTGTACAAAAGCGATACAGGAAGAAGAGCTAATTGTTAGCGAAAAGAGCATTGATCACGTTGATGTGCAGAAAGACTGCATTGCAATCATCGTTACAGAATGTGAGTCAATCACTCACCCGAATATGAAAGAATTTAACGGACAGATGTTTGAATTCATTTACAAGGGTGAATCAGCTTATATAACTGACGCAAACGGACATACCGTAGAAGTAGTTCGATAGAAAACAATCGCCTCGTAATAGCGGGGCTTTTTAATGGAGAAATATCATGGCAGCAGAAGGTTCAGATAATCCAGTTAAATTCCGTGAAGAACTGGATAAAAGCATTCCAAAAGAATAAAAAAAGCCCAGTATGGGAAACTGGGCAATACTAGCAAGATATCAATTAAAGTATAGCGATAGCTACTTAGTATAGCTTAAGTAAGTATATATACCAGCTTGGTTAGATAAATCGTTTATCCATTAAGGAGAGTGATCCCTATCTTGACTGCTAGGAACAGACTAGAAGCGACCTGATTAACGTAGTGATACGTGATGATGGTTGCAACTCTACGCATTTCACCTGTGCATAGCACGCACATAAAAACACCAAGAGCCTACAGAAAGTGAGCCTGAGAACTGCCGTTATAGCTGGCAAGCTCTCTTGGGGCGGCTTTTCTGTGCTAATAGGCTCCCTTTCTATAGGAAATATGCAATGATTAAAATCGTACCCATGAAGTATGACGAAACTCTGATCCCGTTTAATGGCGATTGTTGGGTTAATGCTACAGCAGCAGCTAGGCACTTTGGAAAACTAACCAAAGACTGGTTAAGGGTCTCATCAACTAAAGAGTATATCTACGAGGTTGGCAAAGAGCTTGATATTGAAGCGTATAATTCTAAAGAGGAGATTTCTCCCCTTTTAGTTCGAGTAGAAAAAGGACGACATGGCGGTACTTGGATCCATCCTGAATTAGTAATTGAGTTCGCAAGATGGTTATCACCAAAATTTGCTCGCGCTTGTGACCGGCACATTAAAAACATGTTGATGTCACAGAGTATGACATTAACTGAAGATCAAGTAATTGGGCTACTGACATACAAAGAAGCTACTGAGTGGGAAAAGCGATTTCAAGAACCCTATTATAGAGCGCTATCAAAGATGTCAGGCACTCCTTATTTCGGTCATGTTGGCGGCTGTCCATTATTGTTCGCTGGCATCACGGCTAAATGGGTTTATGGCGTTGCATTGCCTGATTATGTCTATGAATCAGTCAAAGAAAATAAAGGCGACAGAGAAAAAATCCACCAATACCTAAAAGGTGATGCTCTACTTGCTGTAGAAAAGCAAATGGTTGCAGTGACAAACATTGCTAATAGCTCCGTCGATTATAAAGACTTTGATGCTCGATGCATGGCTGCTTTTGATGTTAAGGGGCAAATGCAAATGCTTTACCTATCAGCACAAGGGGAGCACAATGCAACAAGATTACAATGATCAAGTAGAAACATTCTCCACCATAGTTAGTGAGCTATTTTTGATTAGACAGGTCGCCATACATAAGCGGCCTGTTTTTCGTTCATCGCTAGGAGATATCAGGTTTAGCGTAGAAACATTAGCTAACTTCTTAAAGGGGTACTATCGGGAAGACGGCAAAAGCGACATTGAACTAAGCATGTTGTTTTTTAATATGCTGAAAAGAGAATATCTACCAGATCCAAAAGTATTTATCTCTTGGTGCATAAACGATGATCTTACTGATGAAGCGGTAAATAAAATATCAGAACTGTTGGAAAATTTAGCTCAAATGGAATTTTCGGAACAGAAAACCAAATAGGCCCTAGTGGCCTTTTTTATTGTGTGGGATATGAAAACAGGAACACTGCATTACAAAATGACGCTGCGCCGTTATATGTACCCATTGTTTATTATCGGCGCTTTAATTAACAGTATTTGGTTAATGAAGCTCTGTTTTAAGAAAGAAATTGTGTTTGAAGGTCAAGAGGTGGAGTTGAGTAGTGAATAAATATCACGTAATAGCAACCAAGAAAGACGGCACAACCTACGAAGGCATGATGACCACTAAAGAGCCTCGTGTGACTAACGGATTAATCGGTATCGCATCACTTGATGGTTCATGGGTATACATATCACCTGATGAGATTAGTGATATTAAATATGTGCCAGTAGTTGAACAGTAAATATTAAGGAAAGGGTATGGCCAAAAGACCAGATTGGGAGGCCATCGAGTCGGCTTACCGAGCTGGCGTGATGTCCATAAGGGAAATAGCTTCTCAATACGAGATAACCCATCAGGCGATAAGTAAACGAGCAAAGAAGGAAGGATGGGAGCGAGATTTAAAGGCAAAGGTTAAAGCTAGGGCTGAAAACTTGGTTGCCAAAAGGGAGGTTGCCAGTCTGGTTGCCACCGAAAAGGCTATTTCAGAACGGCAACTTATTGAGGCTAATGCCGAGGTTATCGCTAATGTCCGCATGGAGCATAGAGGCGACATCAGAAGAGCTAGAGAGTTAACCAACAACTTATTTGATGAACTATCTGCTGAATGTGCTGATGTGCCAGCCTTAAGAAGACTTGGCGAGTTAATGTTTAGTCCTGATGATAACGGACGCGATAAACTCAATGAAATTTATCATTCAATCATCTCCCTGCCTGAGCGCGTTAAGTCAGCCAAAGCATTAAGCGAAACACTTAAAAATTTAGTTGGCCTTGAGCGTCAAGCATACGGCCTTGATGATGTTCAGCCGAATAAGACAGCTAGCCAACTATCAGATTTAATGGACGACTTATCTAAGGAATAATCATGAAGCCAGAACATCTTGCATTATTGAGAGATAAGCTCTGGCGATTGAATCATCTCTACTGGATAACCAATAAAGAAGGTAAGCCGGTTCGATTTAAAATGACGCCTGAGCAACTTGAATACTTTGAAGGGATGCACACGCGAAACATTATCCTTAAAGCTCGTCAGCTTGGCTTCACTACTGAGGTCTGCATTATCCAATTAGACGCAGCGCTATTTGAAGCAGCTAAATGTGCGTTGATAGCCCACACACTTAACGATGCTAAGCGACTATTTAGGGAAAAGATAAAGTATGCCTATGACAAGCTACCCGATGAAATCAAAGCGGCTAACCCAGCGAGTAATGATGCGGCTGGTGAGTTGGTGTTTAGCAAAGGCGGCTCGCTTTATATCAGCACGTCATTTCGTGGCGGTACGCTCCGTTATTTGCACGTTTCTGAGTTCGGTAAGATATGTGCTAAGTATCCAGAGAAAGCCCGTGAGATTGTCACTGGCGCATTTGAGGCGGTATCAAGTGATTGCTTCACGACAATTGAAAGTACAGCGGAAGGTAGAGCAGGTTATTTCTTTGATTATTGCCAGTCGGCTGAGAAAGCACAAATTCAGAACAAGGCTCTCTCTAACCTAGACTGGAAATTCTTTTTCTTCTCATGGTGGAAGAATCCAGAGTATGCCATTAACCCTGTGGAGCAATTACCACAGCGGTTAGTTGACTACTTTGATGAGATAGCCAGCAAACATGGTGTTCAATTAAACGAACGCCAGAAAGCATGGTACTACGCCAAAGAGAAAACACTCGGCGATGATATGAAACGGGAATACCCGTCAATACCGTCTGAGGCATTCCAACAATCGGTTGAAGGCGCTTACTACGCTAAACAATTCCGCTTCCTGTACGAAAATAAACGCATTGGCACACTTCCTGATAATTCACACTTACCGGTTCACACGTACTGGGATATTGGTGTGGGCGATTCAACATCAATTTGGTTTATCCGTGAAGTGGGCGAAGAGTTCCACGTCATTGATCACTACTCAAACAGTGGTGAAGGTCTACGGCACTACATGAAAGTGTTAAAAGACAAAGGCTACACATACGCAAGTCACAATGGGCCACATGATATCGATAACCGCGAGTTTGGCTCTGACGCGAAATCACGTAGAGAGTTAGCGCGTGAAGGGTACGAAATAGACGGTGAAAACTATTCAATGCGATTCGAAGTAGTGCCGAAACTTTCCATTGATGAGGGGATTGAGGCGGTACGCGAAATCCTTCCTCTTTGTGTGTTCGACGAACACAAATGCAGTGAAGGTATTGCTCACCTTGAAGCGTACCGCAAAGAGTGGGATGACAAACGCGGGTGCTGGAAAGATAAACCACTTCATGATTACACGTCACATGATGCTGATGGATTTAGGTATTTTGCGGTGAGTCGCAGAAATACTAAACGATTGACTAAGAAAATAGAATTTAACTGGAATTAACATGAATACAAACGTTGATTATAAGCATCCAGCTTACAATGAGTTTTTGCCTGAATGGGACATGATCGGCGATTGTGTTGATGGCGAACGAGTTGTTAAAAGCAAAAAAGAGAAATACCTCCCTCATCCAGCAGATAAAAAAGACATGGATGATAAAGATAACGAACGTTATAAGCGTTATTTATCTAGAGCATCTTTCTTTAATGCTACCGGAAGGACACTTAGCGGCTTACTTGGTATTGCGTTTAGTAAGCCAGTTAAAATTAACATCGTCGCGGGAGTTGAGTATTTAGAGAATGATATAGACGGTCAGGGTCAACCATTAACCCAAATGATAAGGGATGCTTTATCGCAAAACTTACAACGTGGCCGAGCTGGTCTATTAAGTGATTTTAGCGGTTCAGGTATTCAGTCAGAGGCTAATAAGGGACGCCCTTATGTTCGATTGTTCACAGCAAAAGAAATCATCAACTGGCGTGTAACGAATGGGAAAACATCCCTCGTTGTCCTCAAGTATCAAGAGCCAGTAGATACGGATGATTTTGAACTGCAAATGCAGAATAACTGGATTGAATTAAGGCTTATTGGTGATGTAGCTCATTCTCGTCGCTGGCATGAAGATGGAGACATAAAAGTTACAGAGTGGGTTGTATTAAAGGATGCACACGGCATTCCATTAAAGGAGTTGCCTTGGTCATGGATTGGATCAATGAATAACGATCACACCCCAGATGCTCCACCTCTTGCTGATATTGCATACGTGAATATCAAGCATTATCAGGCTGAGGCTGATATCGCAGAGTCTGCACACACTGTCGGTCAGCCGATGGTTGCATTAACGGGGCTTACAGACGATTGGGTTAAAAACTATATGTCTGATGGATTTACTGTTGGCTCCCGTAAAGGGGTGTTGCTACCACAAGGTGGTGACATGAAGTTTGCACAGCCCGAAGATAGAAATATTCAAATCACCTTGGTTGAACGTAGAGAGAAGCAAATGGCAATGCTAGGCGCTAAGTTAGTTGAGCGCGGCACATCGGCTAGAACAGCCACCCAAGCTCAGGATGAGGCACAAACAGATAATTCAGTTCTTTCATTATGTTCCGGGAATGTCGAGCAGGCATTTAACCGAGCACTTAATTTTTGTATTCAGTTTGCGGGTGGTGGCGAAGCGTCAATACAACTGAATAAAGTTTATGATATCGCTAAGTTAGATTCACCAACTATTACAGCATTATTGGCAGCACTGCAATCAGGTTCTATGAGATTGATTGATTTTGTTAAGTATCTGCAAAGTATCAATATCATTCCTCAAGATGAAAAAGCAGAGGATGTTGTTGATGAGCTGGAGGTAACTAGAGGGGCAAATATGTTGGGAGTGTAACTATGCAGCCGAGCATCATCCTTGATAACGCACTAATGATACAGGTCATGCTGGAAAGGTTGAAGTCATCAACAGCAGATACTCGTGATTTAGTGTTAGATATTCGCACCTCTGTAGCATCTGCGCTGTCTACCTTCTCTGGTGATATTTCATCAATAAGCAAAGCAAAATCAATCTCTCTAGCATTAAAAAAAACACTCAAGCCAGTTCTCTTTGGTTATTCTCAAAAATTGCTTGATGAAGCCATCAGTATTGCCATTGTTATGGCTGATGCCGAATATCGAGGTTTTAACTCATTTCTCGAAGGTATTAAGCCTGCCGACTATGAAAAAGTGCGTAGAGATATACAAAACTTACCTATGTGTTTGGCGGGGTGGAGTGGCTCACTATTCCTAGCTAAGTTTATTGAATCTTGGGCTGATACATCCGTTCAGCAGGTGGAAAATCAGGCATTGATATCTCTGTCATCTGGTGGTGATGTGTCTGATTTGCAATCAACGATTAACGGAACATCAGTTGAGCCTCTAATCATCGCATCGTCGGTAGTCGGTAGGATTGCTAGGGGCTTTCAGATGATATCCAGAACCTCTTTACAGTATGCGCACAGTATAGGGGCAATGGATTTCTACAAAGAGAATCCTGATCTGATTAAGTATGAAGAATTCAGTGCAATACTGGACAATAAAACTTCATCAGTATGCAGATCATTATCCGGTAATCGTTATCCACTAGGAGAAGGCCCTAAACCTCCTCTTCATCCCAATTGCCGTAGTCGATTACTTCCAGTTTTAGATGAGAAATACATAAACTTAATTACAACAGATTATGTCGGTAATTCTGAATGGGAGGAAGAGTCTTATTACGAGTGGCTTTATCGCCAGCCAGCGAACAGGCAGGACATTGTACTTGGTAAGACAAGGGCACAGTTGTTTCGTGATGGTGGATTACCACCTGATAAATTCGCAAAATTACAGCTCGATAAATACTTTAAGCCAATAACGCTTAAGGAACTTCAGCGGATCATACCTGAGGCTTTTAATAAAGCAGGTATCGAACTCAAATAACCCACTCCGGTGGGTTTTTTATTATCAGCAGTTAGAGACTGCACCATCTAAACCAGAGGTTTTACGATGTTTAAATATTTATTAACGAAAGAAGAATTTGACGCATTAACCGATGAGCAAAAGGCTCTTTACAAAGAGTCTGGTGGTAATTACCAACTTCAAATCGAAGGTATGCCAGAAATTCCAGATGTGTCAGGGCTTCAAAAAAAGGTTGATGAATTACTTTCTGAGAAAAAATCAGAGCAAGAGAAACGCCGACAGGCCGAAGAGGCTGCAAAAAAAGCAGCAGAAGATCAGGCGCGTAAAAATGGCGATATCGAATCATTAGAAAAAAGTTGGACTGAAAAGTTAAAAGCACGTGAAAGCGAGCTATTAGCACAGTTGCAGGAGAAAGACACAAGCCTACATACACTATTGGTTGATAACGTCGCACAAACGCTGGCTACAAAACTTGCGGGTGACGCTGCGCCGTTAATTATGCCACACATTAAATCTCGATTATCAGTGGAGGACGGTAAAACGCGAGTAATTGACTCCGCTGGTCATCCTTCTGCATTTACCATTGATGATTTAGAAAAAGAATTTCGTAGTAATCAGTTATTTGCTCCAGTAATTATCGGTAGCAAAGCCACCGGAACCAGAGGGGAAGGAGGCGGTAAAGGGAAGTCACCAGCCGGAGGCAGTGATAAACCCAAAAGCACGAACCCATTAGTGGATAGTGCACGTGAAATCATTGCTAATATCCAAGAGGATTAATTTATATGTCTTTATATATTTTTCAAAAACAAGTATCTCTAGCAGCAACAGAACTGGTTGCTCAGGCTGTCCGTCAATTTAACGAAGCATCTGGCGGCGCTTTAGTTATTGGTGATGGTGATCATATCGGTGACTACATTGAGCAAACATCATGGCAGTTACTCGGTGGGTTGGCTCAGCGACGTAATGCATATGGCTCAGGCAATCTAACGCCACAAGAATTGGGGCAAATCCTTGACCGTATGATTAAGGTTGATGGTCGTATTGGACCTGTATCTGTTACCCCAACGATGATGAAGCGACTAGGTAAAGATGTCTCAGAAGCGGCCGCGGTAGTTGCTGCTCAATCAGCAGAAGCCATGTTGCAAGATTACCTTAATACTGCTGGCGCGGCATTGAAAGCAGCTATTTCTGGAAATTCAACCGCCGTTACTGTTGGTGGAGAAACACCATCATTAAGAGGTTTGAATAAAGCCACACGTCCATTCGGCGATGCTTATTCACGTATTGTTGCTTGGTTAATGGATGGTGCAACTTTCAACGACTTTATGGATGAGACGCTAACCAATGCGAATAACCTGTTCCAAATTGGTAACGTTGCTATTAAACAAGATAACCTTGGTCGTCGTTTTGTTATCTCTGATATTCCCGCTTTATCAGATGCAGACAAACAGCATTCGTTAGGTTTGGTTACTGGCGCTGCAGCAATTCAAACATCGCCACTAATCATGAAGGCTCAGGATGTGTTAGGCCAAGAAAATATTAAGGCACTAATGCAAGGTGAGTATGACTTTACTGTTGGTTTACGTGGTTATCAGTGGAGTAAAGATAGTATCAAATCACCCACTAACGCACAGATTGAAACAGTAGCTAACTGGAAGCAAATTGCTACTGATATTAAAGATACTGCTGGCGTTATGGTTTCATTTGGCAAAGATACTAGCGTTGATGGGTAATACGAGGGGCGGTAGCCCCTTATTTATCCATAAGGAGTGATCATGTCTATTGCGATTACGGGTGAGCAAGTTAATGAGCAATTAGAGGTGATGGGGTTTGAGGCAACAAACCTTGTTATAAGCTCTGCCATATCTATTGTGGACACTATTGATAATTGCCTTGATAACGCAGGATATTCAGATGCGGTAGTTACCTTAATCAAGCTGTATTCGGTTATCCTCATATTATCATCTGCTGATGTTAGAAAAATATCCTCAGAATATGCACCTTCTGGCGCTTCTGTTTCATATCAGTATTTTGCTGATGGTAGAAAAACATTATTAAAAACGCTGTCTTCTCTGGATCCCTCTGGATGTACCGATAGCTTACCTATTGAACGACCTGTTGGCATTGTTCAGTTTGATGTGGTTCGGGGGTGATATGGGGAAAATCCTGCGACGATTTTGCAAGGGGTGGGCAACCATTTGGAAAATTACAGGTAAAGATGGTTACGGTAAACCCATATTTTCAGAGCCAATTCATATCCGATGTGATTACGGAAGTAGTTTTAAAGATGGTAGAAAAACCATTGGCACTGAAATAATCATTAAGAATGTTATTTGGACTGAGTATAGCGAAGCAACTCAAGAAGACTATATAGCCATTGGCAAACATGAAGATAGAGATCCATTTTTGCATGGTGCTAGTAGGATTAAGTCTATCGATAGAGACCGAGATATTAATGGTGGTCTAGATGATTACACATTAACGACGGCGGTATAACTATGGGGGCAAAAGTAAAAGGAATAGGTAATGCGATATCTAACTTAAACTCTCTGGTTGGAAGTATAGCATCAAAAAAGATAGCTCGAGCCATGCATAGAGCGCTAGATATTGGCGGTAGGCAAGCTGCTGTATACACGCCAATTGACACTAAAACGCTCATTAACTCACAATTTAGAGATGTAAAAGCAAAAGGCACACTATTTACTGGTCGCGTTGGTTATTCTGCTTCGTATGCTGTTTTCGTTCATGATCCTAGTGTTAAACAAACTTTCCGCAGACCTACTGCTAAGAAAGAATTCCTCCTGAAAGGATTTGAGGAAACGAAGCAAATGATTGATCAGGCTGTTGCTGAGGAATTTAAAATATGACGACCTTTGAGAGACTGAAAAGCTATTTTTCTGAATCCGGGTTATCTGATGGCTTCATTCAGCAGGATTATATTTGGAATGAAAAAGAAGGTAATGATTCAGATTCATATATCGTATTTCAGCAACCAAACGGAACTGGTCGTATTGATGATCTAAGTGGTGATGATTTCTTTACCGTTTCACTCATATCTGGCAAGGCGTGGATTGAGTTTATTGTTCAGAAAGCTAACGAAATACTAGAGTATGTAAGGTGTCACTCTAGAAGCCATAACATTGGCTTTATTATCAATACATCTGGTTTTGTTAATCCAATTCAAACGACAGAAGGTAGGTTTATCATTCCACTTTCTTTCCGTTGTACATCTTAAATTAAACACATCTTAACAGGTCACTTCGGTGGCCTTTTTTATTTGCTGTTTAAAAAAAACTAAGGAATATAACTATGTACGCACTTAAATTAATTACTGAACGAGAAGGCCGTAAAGTAGAAGAAGTACACTGCTTGGGAGAAATGTACCGCTTGGAATTTTATCCTGAACCTGAAAATAAGGATATCGTGGCGCGGGTTGAACACACAAAGAAAGACGCTATCCCATCATTTGATATTAAACGAACAGATCATGCTTACATTACAACGATAGTCGGCGACACGGTTCGGGTTATCAGTCGCGGATTAAAATCAAACTAACACGGGTCGCTTATGCGGCCTTTTTTATTTGCAAATAAAGAGGTTATAACATGGCACAATGCCCTGATGATAAAGGCCTAGTGATGGGTAACGCAGGTATTCTGCGCATTGCAAAAGGCTGTCCTGACCAAGTACCAGCACAAGATCAATTCTTGCGCTTAGGTGCGCTAACAAGCAAGTCATTCGATTTCGGTATGGAGACAGTGACATCTAATGCTGATGACACCAAAGGCTTAACTGAGTCAATTGTTACTGGCGCTGACTTTACCATTAGTTTTGATGGTGAATTAAAGAAAGCTGGTGTAACCGGTTCTACTTCCGCGTTTGATATTGCCAAAGAAATCCTTGATGAAATCAAAGCAAGTCGCCAACCAACATAT
The DNA here is from genome assembly GCF_003144535.1 of Proteus penneri. GTDB lineage: Bacteria > Pseudomonadota > Gammaproteobacteria > Enterobacterales > Enterobacteriaceae > Proteus > Proteus penneri. Next base: position 42,340 of record NZ_PHFJ01000001.1, read on the forward strand.
TGGGTTCAACTTGATATGAAAGGCGATGGCTCTGATGTTGTTCAGGGTTATATGGCTTTCACATCTTGGTCAATGGAGTTTCCAACAAAAGAAATTTCCACTTATTCAGGTGAATTGAAAGTCTATGACTCAGACACCGTTGAGTGGTTGCAAGAAGAAGTTGTTGTTGAAAGTGTCGCGGTAGAGCCAGCAACTCTGTCTGTAAAAGTAGGCGAAACCAAGACATTTACTGTCAAATTTACACCAACCGATGCGACTAACAAAAACTACACTGCCGTAAGCGATAAGCCGAACTTTGCAACAGTTACTCAGCTTGTGAATGTGGTAACTGTGCGTGGTGTTGCCGAAGGTACTGCAAACGTTACTGTCACATCCGAAGATGGTAGTAAAACAGCCAAATGCGTGGTCACTGTTACCACTGCTTAATATTACAAAGGGTGCTTTTGAGTGCCCTTGATAATATTCAGGAGGGATTATGACGCCTATTTTAGAAATCGGTGAGATGGTTATCTCTACTGATAAAAAGGATTACTTATTTAGACCATCGTTCATCAATATGACAAGAATCGGTGAGCCTAAACAGATTGTGAGTGCGTATGGTCAATTAAATGGCACAGAGGTTCAGGATTTAATTGCACGCGCCGTAATGAGGTACAGGGTTATCCCTGAGTGGTTAATAAAGGCCATTAGCAAACCAACATACGGACGCAATATCCTACAAATTGCAATGATGGTTATGCAGGCGTGCTGTGATGATGATTGTTCTGAAATCATTGGCGAATGGAGATCGGGTAAGCGAGGTATTGTCTATAAAAACGGCAAGATGCCAATCGCTGACATTATCGTCATTGCTCGAGAATTATTCACTCACGGAATTATCGGTAAAGCGAAGATCCGTAAACTTCAACGTAACGAAGGCAAAAATGAATTCTCAGATGAGTTTATGGCAATTGATTACATCAGCTCAGCTCGTGCGCACTTTGGTATGAATCGAGAGGAAGCCGAACAGCTAACCATGACTGAATTTCAGATGATGCTCAAAGCTAAATACCCTGATGAGAAAGGCTTCACTAAAGAAGAATACGACAACATCATGAAACAAGATGATAAACGCAATGATGAACTGATCAGTGGTAAGCGTAGATTGGTGAGTAGAAAGAGAAAGTAGCCAATTATTAGGTTTGAGATGTTTTATAGTAAAGGTAGGAATATGCATAAAATCCTAAGGCAGTATCGATATATGAAGGTACCTTTATTTGAATCTGGATATATTATCTATTGTGGCTCTTGGGATGATTGGCGCTCTCTACATGAAAAACTAGGCATTGATGGTGGGGATAGTTTTGTTAACGGGGCAAGTCGTACAGTTACTAACGCTCAGTGTGTGCTCCATATTATTGGTGTGTTTAACGGTAAATCATCTACTCTAGCTCACGAATGTGCACATATGGCTTTCGACATTTGTCATCGCGTCGGTGTGAGCGTTGAAACAGGATCAGCAAATGAAACATTTTGTCATTTAATTAGCAGAATGATTGATTTCTGTTCTGGAGAACAAAAAAGCCGACCTATGTCGGCTTAATTCAACTAACGCTTACTATCAGGTGTTCTTTTATCAAGAACCCAGGAATTACCTTTTTCAGTTGTTGGTGGCAACCTTTCGTTATCTCTCACGGTGGCGTAATTATCACGCTGCCCACCTCGAGGACCTACTTCACGATAAATACCACCATCCTTTCCTGTATTTTCACCTGGCTTTTTACTCATAATAAAAACTCCTTGTAATGCTCGTTATTGAGCAGAACAAATATTAGACAGGAATTTAATTAAGTCAAATATCCGTACAAAGGAAGGAGGTTGCCACTACTAAAACAAGGGCATCCGTGCCCTTTGTTCTATTTTGATGATGGTATTTCCACAAGAAACCCATCTACATCCATAACGCTTTCGGGTATTTGATATCCCAACTCCGTTAATTTGCTTATAGTTGGCTCCAAAACAGAGATGAAATCATCACCAAGACCTTCCAGATCTAAATCTTCAAGCTCTATATTAAAAATGGAATGGCCCAACCTAATTTTATTATTAATTACTTTAAATGTTCTTTTGAAGATTATGCTGGATAATTCATCCTTTGCCTTGTTAGCAATGATAATAGCGTCTTTTGCTGCAATTACATCATCAGTATTGATATCGCCAAGAAAGCTTGATTCTAACCGTTGAACTATTTCGGCATTCATTGAGCGACCATTTTCTTTCGCTGTTACTTCTACTTTCTCTTTTAATTCAATAGGAAGTCTGATTCTTAATTGAGGATCTTCTCTACTCATAGAAACACCAACCACTCGTAATGGAAATAATTATAAAATTATGCCCCACTGTGGGGTTGACTTCAATGACGCACGGTGTGACAATGATTTTGCCCCACATTGAGGCATTGAAAATTAAGGATGAAATAATGCAAAAAGCAAAAGATATGTATCAGAAGAAAATTAGATTTCCAGAGGATGTATGCAAGGCGATCCAAACTAATGGTGATTTGGAGTGTAGAAAGTTTAATACAGAGATTATTTATCAACTAAGAAAGGTTTATGGATTGATTGAAAGTAAAAGCCCCAGCTGCACGAACAGCTGAGGCCAGTTGCCAAGTAAACCCTTACGAGGAATAAATGACATGAACAGTATAACCAAGAATGAACTTACTTTCCAGAATTTCACATTCAACCCTATCGTTGAAAATGGTCAGGTATGGTTAACATCAACTGAGTTAACAAAAGTGCTTGAATATAAAAAGACTGACGCTGTCAGCCAAATTTATTCACGCAATTCAGATGAGTTTACGGACTCCATGACAATGACCCTCAATTTGAGTGTCAATGGAATAAACAATAGCTTACGTAATAAAGTGGTCAGAGTTTACTCACTTCGTGGCGCACACCTGATCGCAATGTTCGCATCTACTCCAGTGGCTAAAGAATTCCGTAAATGGGTGCTGGATATTCTGGATAGAGAAGTAGCTGACAAGAAAGATTTACCAATAGAAAAAGATAGTTCGGTAAGTGCAAACGGATTATTAGCAAGATTAAGTCTGATTTGTACAACATGGGATGAGGCTAGAAAGGATATGGAAAACTTCGATCCGAAAATGGCTAAACGTCTTAATTCAACAATGAGTATGTTTTTAATGTACTCACAACACATGAAAGGAATAGCTAAGACAAAACAAGTTAAGAGGTTAACACATTGATAGGCACTAAAAACAGAAAAACCGATAGTTACAGCTATCGGCTCATCTTAAATTAAAATATAGGACGTATATTTATGAGTAATAGTATTAGAGTTTTTAACTACAAGTCAAGCAAAGACCAGTTAATCACTGTTTCAGGATTGAAATATAAAGGTAAACCGGTATTTCTTGCTGTTGAATTGGCAGCTTCGCTAGGGTACACAAACCCGTCAAAAGCGTTAAAAGACCATTGTAAGTCACTGATTAAACTTAATTATAACGAATCGTTAGAATTAGGATTTGATAATCCTAAAGGCGTTATTTTGGCAGGTCAGTCTGACATGTTCCGATTAATTATGCGTAGCAATCTACCTTCTGCTGAATCTTTCCAAGATTGGGTGTGTGAGCAAGTTTTACCTGAAATTATGGAAACTGGTAGTTACTCAATCAAGAAAAGTCAATCAGGTTTACCTGAGTATCGCCAAGCAAGAACGCTGAAAATGTCGGTTGATGCCATTACTAACTTATTCGACTTAATGCCAAACTTGAGTGATGAAGCGAAACAGTGTGCAGCAGCTAATATCGTCAATCCGATAGTTGGGTTTGAAGCAGTTCCTTTACCGACACTTGAGCAAAAGTATTATACCGCTGGTGAGGTTGGCGAAATGCTTGAAGTGTCTGCTAATAAAATCGGACGCATGGCTAATAAGCACGGATTAAAAACAGAGGAATATGGGAAATATTTCTTAGATAAATCTGCTTATTCATCAAAACAGGTTGAAGCATTCAGATATAACGACAACGGGGTAAAAGCATTGCGACACGCCATTCATGGTGTTGAAGTAGCTTAATCACCCGAGCCAAGGACGGCTTGCTTGAGATCACATATTGCGCCTCTTAATTGAGGCTTTTTGCTTTTATATTTTTTAGGATGCTATTGACGCTACTAGTGACAACTAGGGATACGGATCACGGAACTAGATATAAAAAGTAAATTTACCTTTAGTAACGTAAAGATAATACATAACATAAGATTAATTTATTACTCGCAAGGAATATTTATAATGAAAAAAATCTTACTTATTTCTGTATTATCACTTTCTAGTTCTGTTTTTGCTGCTGACCATCAAAAGGTTGGCGATTGGTTGGTCAGTAAGGAAGAAAATAAATTAACAGACAAAATAGATTATTACGCAATTCTTTCTGCAAAAGATAAAGATGTATCACTTGTGTTACGTTGCCAAAATGATAAGACTGAGGCTTATTTATCAATGAGGGACTATATTGGTAGCGGTTATAATTCCAAGGTGACTCTGCGAATAGATAAAGAAAAACCCTTAACTCAGTCATGGGGAATTGGAGAAGGTGGCACATCATTATTTGTACCTAAACCTGTATCATTAATTAAAAGTTTAGTAGGTAAAAAGAGTTTAATTTCTGGATATAGCCCGTATGGCAAAACTCAAGTGGTAGCTGAATTTGATCTGGAAAATATAGATACGATAGCAAAAGAAATATCATCCGCTTGTAACTGGAAGTTATAATAAAAAGGAAGAAAGTTTGTAATGAAAAAGTTACTAGCAATACTTGCCATTCTAGCTATTACCTTATCTATTTTTGCTTATAATAAATTAACCATATTTACAGTACAGCCAATAGGTGCGATACCAGATGGTGTAACCGTTGTTATCTGGAAAAAGGGTGATATGAAGTTTTTTGAGAGTCCAGATAGCTTATGCATACAGAAAACTGGGGGTGTAAGCCTGTTGTGTAGAATGAGAATGTTAGGAAACGCAATTGATAAAGACGATATCATTATTAGATTACCGTACAGCGAATATGCATACTTAAAATCAACCAACGGAAGGGTTTTTGATAGGTAATGGAATAGCGTTCGTTCTTTTGAGTTTTATTTCCAGTAAGTTAAATAGAGTGAAGCCTCTCAATGAGGCTTTTATGATTTGCTCCCATTTGCACCACAAACAGCTAAACTAATAACAAATTAACTAACGAGGATGGTGTTGTGAAAAGATTATTAGCAGTGGCTACGGTGGTTGCTTGTGTGTTTGCGTTTAATGCTCAGGCAAGTAGCAAATCTCGTGATTTAACTCCAGAGGAAAAGGCGTATGTAGAAAAAGCTGTAAAAGCGACGCTAAAAGATCCTGATAGCGCTCAATTTAAGCATACAAAACTTGTTTTGAGCAGTGATGGAGTTGTTGACCCATACTGCGGAATGGTTAATGCAAAAAACTCATTTGGTGGATACTCTGGATATTCTGTTTTCTTTGTTGGTATAACAAATAATAAAGATGGCAAAAGAGTGGCTATTTACTTAGGCCCGCAAGAAGAATCAGATGTTGCACAGCAATCTATAATTGAGGTATGCGCCAAGCAAGGTTATTAAGCATATATAAGTGAATTCTAAGAAACGTCACCCTGCCAATCGGCGGGGTTTTTTATTTTAAGGAGCCGATAAATGGCAAATGTAGGCGAAATCGTTTATCAAGTTCAAATGGATGTTCGGCAATTACTTACATCACAACAGCAGTTAGAGCAACGCCTTAATCGTATGGATGGTAGCTTTAATAGAACGTCTCAGTCAGTAAATAACGCAGAACGTTCAATGCAGTCTCTATCCAAAGTTGCAGCAGCTCTTACTGGTTATTTATCGGTTTCAATGGTTGCGAGTTACGCCGAAGCATGGGCTGTGTTAAATAATAAACTGTCCAACTCTGTTCGTGCGAGCGAGTCACTTATTGATGTTACTCAACGAGTGTTTGATATCTCTCAAGCAACACGTTCTAGTCTTGACGCTACTGCCACACTCTACGCACGACTTGAACGAGGAACGAGAGAATACAACACATCAGCAGCGGACTTGGCAAAATTAACATCCATTATAAACCAAGGTTTTATCGTCTCTGGTGCTACTGCACAGGAAGCAGAAAACGCCATTATTCAGCTATCACAAGGTATCGCTTCAGGTGTTCTTCGTGGTGAGGAATTCAACTCAGTAGCAGAGCAAGGTAGCCGTTTGATGGTTGCACTTGCTGACTCGATGGGTGTTGGCATTGGTCAACTACGTAAAATGGCAGCAGAAGGTAAACTAACTACTGATGTTGTTGTAAAAGGGTTATTGTCTCAAGGGGATGCTATTGGTAAAGAGTTCGCTAAAACCACTCGAACAATGTCGCAGGCATTTCAAGAAGCAGGGAATAACTTAACTAAGTTCCTTGGTGAGAATACAACAATAAAGGCATCTATTAACGTATTCAGCGATGCTGTAATTACTGCAAGTAAGAGTCTCGATGAAATGGTTTTAGCGGTTAGTCTAGTTGCCTCCGTTGTTGGCGGTAGATACATTGCCGCAATGGGGTTGGCTATCAAAGCTAAAATGCAATCAGCAGTTGCAGCAAGGCAAGAAGCGATAGCAAACCTTCAAGCTGCTAGAGTAGCTGAACACAATGCAATAATGACGGCAAGAAAGACCGCTTTAGATTTAGCAGCAGCCAGAGCGTTAGTTGAGAAAGCGAAAACCGAATTTGCGGCCGCAAGAGGAACAAACGCAGAAGCAACCTCGCTGGCAAATTTAATTGCCGTTAGATCTGCCGCAACAACCGCGGCGATAAATCATAAGCAAGCAACGCAAGCGCAGACAGCAGCAATGGCTAACTCAGCCGCAGCAGCAAGAGCCGCTTCTGTATCTATCGGTTTAGCTAATAAAGCTCTAGGTTTTGTTGGTGGCCCAGCAGGTATAGCAATGGCTGCGGGTGCTGCGATCATGTATTTCTACCAGCAGGCAAAAGAAGCAAGAGAAGAAGCAGTAAAACTTGCAGAGGGAGTAAATCAATTAACTGCTGAAATGAAAAACATGACGAGAGAGCAAAAGAGGGCTGAATCTGCCAAGTTAAAAGAAGCACTCCCTGAGTTAAAAAATGAAGTTCTAAACACCACTGTCGCCATGAAGCAAGCTGCGGAAAAAGTAAGAGAATTAGAGGCTGATTTAGCTTTAGCCAAGGTTGGAACAAGTCAATATGAATCAATAACAAGACAACTGACAGGCGCTCAAGATAAATTAGCAATTGCAACAGATAGCGCAACAAAGGCGTCAAACAATTACAGCCGTACAAAAAATACTATATCTTTTATTCAAGCTGATCTTAATGGTGAGTTAAAGCAAGGTGCTGAGCTGTTACAGCGAGAGGCATCCATATTACCAAATGTTAAAGATGCTTGGAATGCCTATGGATTTTCCTTAAAGAGGGCAACACAAGAGAAGAAAAACTTCAACTCTCAAAGCCTTGTCATGGAATGGTCTGAAAAAGGACTGGACATGAGAAAATCCCTTGAGCGTGAAGCTAAATTAGCTAACGCAAAAAGTGAGATTGACAAAAGAAAGCTACAAGTTGAGTTTTACGCAGAAGATAATGGATTGTCAGAGCAAGAGGTAGCATCATTAAATCAGTATGCCATTGCTGCGCAAGAGGCAAGAGACGCTGAATCAGAGCGCAACAGCAAAACAAAGGAATCAACCAAAGCCACAGACGCAGCATACGAGGCACTTAAGCGCCAGAGAGAAGAAATTGAGCTTTTAAACAAAGGTTATAAAGACGGATCTCTTGAAATGGCTAAGTATGATGCAGTTAAGTCTCTTGGTGATACTGCAACATCAAGTCAAATTGAAACCGCAAAGCAGTTAGCAGAAGAAAAGTACAATATACAGAGAGCAGCTAAAAACAAGGAGCTTGCTCTTGAGATTGACACGATAAGAAAGCTAGATGAAGAGAGAAAGTCAAGATTAAACACGCTGGATGAGCTACTAGCTAGTGAAGATATATCTTTTGAACTTCATCAAATTAAACGCCTTGAAATAGCAAGCGAGTATTCCCGAAAAATAGCAGAAGAAAACGCCAAACTTTCAGCTAATCCAATTGAAGATAATAGGGCGCAGTTCGATCCAATTCATCAGTTGAAAAATGAGAACGCTAAAAAACTAGCGCTCATGGATAAGTATTATGCTGATGAAATGGCAATCATTAATCAAGCGTATGCAAATCAACAGATCTCACACGAGCAATTTACGACAGCTAAGCAAATTACTGACGCACAATACCTTCAAATAAGAACAGCGCAGGAACGGCAGTTCAATGAACAGCAAACTGCCGCACAGTGGCAGATGTTAAGCCAGCAGAGCTTAGGTTTTGACATGCTTACATCTGCTGTTGACGCAATGGCAGGAAGCGCATCTAATGCCATAACTGGATTATTGACTGGTACCATGACTGCTGCTGATGCAATGAGATCACTAGGTAACACAATACTAAACAGTGTTGTTAATTCCATTGTTCAGACTGGTGTTGAAATGCTGAAGAATTTCATTATTGGTAAAACAATGGGCGCTGCCGCCGCTGCCGCATCTATGGGTGAAGCAGCAATTGTTGCTTCCGCGTGGGCTCCTGCTGCTGCGTTTGTTTCTCTAGCTACAATGGGTGCTAATGCTGCGCCAGCTAACGCAAGCTTAGTTGGTACCACTGGACTTGCCTCAACACTGGCAATTGCAGGCGCTCGTAAAAATGGTGGCCCTGTTGACGCTGGTTCAATGTATCGAGTTGGTGAGGGCGGTAAACCTGAGATATTCAAGGCTAACAACGGTCGCCAATACATGATCCCCGGTGACAATGGAAAGGTTATTTCCAATAAAGATATGCAGGGTGGAGGTATGAATGTGAATGTTGTTTTTAGTGACTATTCATCTGGTGGCCACAAGTTTGATGCGCAGACCTCACAAGATGGAAATACGCTAACTATTCAGGCGTTCATTATGGATATGGATAACAAAGGACCTATGCTTCAATCCATCACAAGAAACACATCGGCAACAGCGAGAGCGAGAGGTTGATATATGGTTATTAATTACCCTGACTGGCTTCCTCTGGCACAGAAAGCAGATAAAAGCATGACGCTAGATACTGGCTTCTTGACAGATCAGCCACAGGTAGGCGCACCTATATTTCAGAAGTTAACTGATGACTTAAAAACTGTATGGAGTGTGAATTGGATATTTACACTTCAACAGGAGCGTGCGTTTGCGCAATGGTTGCGAAGTCCTAACTATCTTGATAATTGTAATCGCTGGTTCAGGATGAAAATTAATCTTGGTGGTAGCGGGTTACAGGAGCAGGAATTGCATTTTGTTTCCTATCCAGTGCAAACCAGTATTAATGGATCTTCTGTAACATGGACTGGTCAAGTCATTAGTAAGAAACTTTATAATTCAGATGATGAATTCGACGATATTATCGTTGAGTTTCCGCCATCATTTGGAAGCTGGCTTGATATTATCGTCACTGAGACTCTACCAAAGTATAAGGAGATGTAATGCCTACACTAAGAGAGTATCGCGCACAAAGACCAAACAGAATACTTTATGAGACACTGCAATTTAGTCACCCATCATTTGGCGATATCTATCTCGTGTCTTATCAGGTATTCCCAAAGGTTCTAGGTGGGGTTGAATATCAACCTTGTAATTTCGAACTATCTGACAGCCAGCAAAGCAGAACGCCCATCATCGACGCTAGTGTTAAATTCAGCCGTGTCGCACAAGACTTTAAACAGAAACTTAAACTATGGAAATCATTCAATAGAATGAAACCCATAGAGGCTACTTATCGCTTATTTGATGAGAAAGACAAAGGCACAGCAATTACTCGATGGAAATTATTTGTGAAAGATGTGTCGTTGGATCATGAAAGCGTCACTGTCACGCTATCTATGAGTAACCCATTGAATAAAAACATCGGACGTATTTATGAACCGCAAGAATGGCCGGGCTTGGAGGCTGTATGACAACTCAGGATTTCATCGATAAAACTATCGGTAAACCATGGAAAAACCGGTCTTGCACATTTGACGCTATGGATTGTTGGGGGCTCGTCGTTCTCTATTATCGACACGTTCTAGGTATTGAGATCCACCATGACGCAGGCTATGAGTCTGAAACGGATTTTGTTACTTGCTATAAAAATGAAGTTGAGTTTTGGGAGAAAGTAAATCAACCAGAAAATAACGGAATATTTATAGGCTATATAGGCTCAAAACCCGCTCACATTGGCTTGATTATCGATGGTAATGCATTACATAGTCGAGGTGAAAATGGTTCTGTGAGAATGGATAGGTTGATTGTTCTTGAGAGAAAGTTCACTAAGTTGGAGTTTATGAAATATGCCAATAATTGAAATTCAGCGTGTTGCTGGAGTGCCGAAAGAGAGAGTCGAGATAAAAGCCGGCTCTCTTTTTTTTGATTGGTTAAAAGAGCAAAACTTTCATCATGACGTTGATATCTATGTTAACGGCGTAAAACTTAACAATGATGATCGCCTTGATTTTATTGTTAGTGAATTTCATCACATTCAAATATTCGACCAACCGAAGGGGATTATTGGCGACATTCTTAATCCAGTATTTAAGTTTGTTTCCAAGATATTTTCATTCTTAGCGCCAAAAGCACCATCATTTAGCGCTGCTGATGTAAATGCAAAGGAAAGCCCTAACAACCGATTAACAGGCCAAACTAATATAGCGAGAACATATCAGGCTAGACCTGAAATTCACGGACAAGTTAGAGCCTTTCCCGATCTAATTCAGCAATCAATGTTTGAATACATCGACAATAAAAAGATGGTTACTGAATGGATGAACTTTGGCATCGGTTACTACACGATTGAGAATGTGAAATATTCAGAGTCTGAGCTGATCGCCCTTGATTGTGCCAGTTATCAGATATTCCAACCAGGTGAAGTGATCCCACAGATATTCGAGGGGTTTGAGTTCCCTGATGTTGACGGACAAGAAATACCAGGTCCGAATGAAAGTGACGAAATTCCACAATATGTGGCTACTGCTAACAATGTTATTTCTGGTGAAATTAAAGGTGGTGAAGCGGCCATAAAGATAGAGAAACAAGATGATTTTCGATACTTTATGGACATCGTAAAGCCTAGATCAGTAAGTCTTATTGTTAATGTAACTTATGATACCCCGCAGGGTTCGGTTACAAAGGATATTAAGGTTGATGCGTATCTATCTGATGCGAAAGAAAGTGATGATGGTGCTATTATCTCACCAAAATACTACTACGAATTCTTTTTCACCAATTTAACCGGTGGTGATTTGGCAACTCTACCGCCTAATGCAATTGTTAACACATCAAAGTTTGTTCTTTATGACAACCAATTCCTGACAGTAGGGCCTTTCTTTTCTCCGCTTGATGGTGGTGAGTTATGGGTACATTTAAATGCCCAACTTGGTGATGGTGATCGTGCTAATGCAAGAATTGAATTTTGGAAGGTTGATGAGAATAACAATGAAGTAGCTGGAACAAGAGAGTCATTCAATAGAGGGTTCCCATCTGCACCAAAAACAAAAACATACTATCTGACGGAAAAGTTCAAGCCGTTGGCTGGATATGGAAGATATGCACTTCAATTAACTCGATTAGAAAACAGTAATGATCACAGCATTCTTAAGCTAGAGGAAGTCTTTATTGTTAGAGAGAGAATTAACGAAGTACATGAAGAAGATACACTTGTTAAGGTAACAGTGAGGGCAACAGAAGCGCCAACAGGAGCAAGAGAGCGTAAATACAACGCACTGGCTACACGTCATGTTATTAGTTACGACATGAATAGCCGTAGTATTGATTATACATTACGACCATCACGATCATTTGCTGATGCTGTCGCTCACACTTGGTTAGTCACCGCAGGACAGCCAGAAAGCACCATAGATTTATATGGTTTGTATTCAATCTATGAATCACTTCCAGATAATCGTTTAGGATATTTTGATTACACGTTTGATGATGAAGATGTATCGCTAGGTCAGCGTATAGAAACAATATGCAATGTTGCTCGTGTTATTTCATTTTGGGATAACGGAGTTCTAACCTTTACTCGTGAGGAGGAAAAGAAATATCCATCTGGCACTTTTAATAGAGCAAACACGACAGGAAATGGATTTTCACTTTCTTATGATATGACGATGCCGAGCGGTAATGATGGTGTTGAAATCGAATACGTAAACCCTAAAACAAACAAAAAAACCTACCTTAAATATCGTATTGAAGATAACAAAATAGTTAAAAAGCCAGCTAAGAACCCTAACAAAATAACCATTCACGGTTGTCGTAATGAGTATCAAGCGACAGATAGGGCACTATTAGAAATGGATAGACTAATACATCAGCGTATGAGTATAAGTGTGCAAACTCTCGCAGATGGTGATTATGTTTATCCAGGTGACTTAATTATTGTTGCTGACACATACGATAAGAATCAACAGGCTGGTTATATAGTTGAGAGGATAGGCAACCAGTTTTCAACAAATGAAAAAGTTGTCTTTGATGGTGAGATGTTTGTTTGTATCACTGATCACCTAGGTAATACGACAGAAAGATTTAAAGCTATACCGAGAAGCGATACAGCTTACGGATTTATCGCTGATATACCTGACATCCAGCTAAACATCTATGACGGCATGAATGTTCAGTCGCCGTCACGTTATGTTATATCCAATATCGTTGAAATGGACTCAATGAGATGGACTGTAAGCGACAAAAAGCCTAATGCAGACGGAACTTATAGCATTACAGCAAGTGAGTATTTTTCTGCAAAGAAAGATTACAACGTTTAATTAAATTCATTTCAATCATGGCCAGCCTAAGTGCTGGCTTTTTTATTGGGAAAAATTATGTCTACAATTCCAACACAAAATCCAGTTCCAAGTGAAGCAGCGAGTGATCTGAAGTACAACGCAGGTAAAATTGACGAGCTCGTTACGTCAATGAAAAATAAGTATATCGATAGATTCGGGCAAGAGCATTTTACAATCGAAGGGTTGCGCTGGATTGCTCAACAAGCAATATCTCAATTCGGCTATATCACGTTAGACTCGTTCCAAAAAGGGGCTGAAATAACACTGCCAAATCAAGTTTTACGTGATGAAACCACAGGAGAATATTACCGCTGGGATGGCGAATTGCCTAAATCTGTACCCGCCGGATCTACACCAGAAAGCACCGGTGGGATAGGACTTGTCGCTTGGGTTAGTGTTGGGGATGCATCACTGCGTGAGCAATTATTATCTCACGAAGGCGCTGATAAAATAGGCTACGGAGGCGTAACAGTTAGTGATATCATTGGGTTACACTACGTTTATCTTGAGCAATTCGGATTTAAAAGCGGAGATGATATTACTGATTTGCTACCGCAAATACACTCAAGTTACCCAAAGTCAAGCATAACATGCAGGCGGGGAAGCGAAATAGTTATATCTAAGAAAACGCAATTATTGAGGGGAAGGACGTATTATTTTCCTGACTGCAAAATAAAGTGGGTGGGTGATAAGGTAGATTTAACCAATAAAGATAATAAAAGAAATAATTATGTACTGGCAATTATAGATCAAGGGATGACAAAGATAACTGGGTTTCCAGAAATCGATGCGAATGATTGGGGGGTTGGGCTGCACATTAGTGGAAGTACGTTTTATGCAGAAGTTAAAGTAAGGAATTCTCAGTGTACCGGAATAGATGTATCAAATTCTAGCGGAGTTATAGAATCACCGACACTGAATGATTGCGCAGCACTGTCTGATGTTGGATACTCAATAACAGATCTTGAAGGGTGGTCAGACGGTATACATGTTTGGTACGGATCTTGCCAAGTCATGATCAATAACCCAATTGTGATACTAAATGGTGGCAGGAGTGGGCGGTGCGGCATTGTCGTTGAGGGTTACTACCCAGAAGGAGGAACAGCAACCAGTAATGTCATAATCAACAATCCTAATATTAAAGGATACGACCGTCCGTTACACACCGAATTAACAGGCCATGGTGTTATTATTAATGGTGGAACTATTGAGTACAGAAAAATATGGTCAAATCATAGCTGGATTAAATCTGCTGTCGCAAACTGGAATGTATTATCTCCAACTGTATACAACCAAACCCATTTTATATCTGATGATACTATGATTTATGGCACAGGCGGTGAAGGGGTATTTAATGATTGTAAGTTTTCACATAGTGGTGATGGATTGTTTTTTCGCATTACGTTGGACGGGTTGGGTGAATTTTTATTCAACGGTGGGAGTGTAAAAGGGGGTGCTACAACATTCAACTTCTATAACGGAAGATTTACGTTTGATGGAACAAGAGTAGAGTGTGTCAATAGTATTGCTGACGTCTACAACAGCAGTGAATTAATTATTAGAAATGAATCTTCCTTTACTGGGGTGAGTTTCACAACGCGTAACGGTACAAATGAATCAATTAAAGTCACTGACTCTTTTATAGATAGCGATAGCAAACCTCTTACTGTCAATAAATCTGCTAAATTATATCTGGGCAATGCAAAAATACCTAAAGGAGTTAATAACTCTAGTAAAACCCAATCCTCTTATATTGAACTTATGTATGGTGACAACCCAGAGTTAATAAATATAGATTATTATGCTTTAGGTAATAAAACCTACGTTGGATTGGCTAAGCCGACGGTCGGTAATGGATTTAAAGATTACTGGAAGTATGGTGAAAAGGTATATAAACGCGATCCATTTCCCGGGACTCCTCTAGGATGGGTTTGTGTTGAGGAAGGGGAACCAGGGACTTGGGCACCGCTTCCAAGCCTTTAACATTAGCTATATAACTGTGGCAGGATGGCTTATCATTTAGCATTCATCCTGCCAATTGTATATATTTACTCTGTCAACTTTTATATTGATGATAATGTGTATTTATTTTTCTACAAATCCTCACTGCTGGCATTTCAATTAAATAATATGTTATGGATGATATTATTATTACAATAAGTACGGATGACACAATCAAAGGAAATCCTTTAAGCCCAAGGTGACTGTTTATAATATTGATCAATGCAATAAGAGGTATGTGTGACATATATATTGAGTATGATATATTCCCAAGAAAATAAAGGCTAGGAATGTGTTTTATTTTTACGTTCTCTTCATACATTGTGATTAATACAACTAATAAAAATGAAATCACTCCCCACTTTAATACCCCGTGCCCAGAAAAAACACTGTGCGTTATTAGTATCGTAGAGAGTAGGAAAATTGCGCACGCTAATATATGCTTTGTGATATCTAATTTTAATATATTGTTATTTATAGTTATTTTATATATTTGGTAAGCAATAATTCCAAGACAAAACTCAAGAATCATTGGTGATGATATCAATGAAAGCGGAGCGCTAAAATAGACAGGTAGAGCTATGTTTTGTGACTTATATGCGTTTAGTGTTATTTCACCAGAAAAATAATATTGAACTAGCAAAAACATTGATAAAATCAATACACAGCAAATAACGCCTCTATATTTGTGATTAATTGCCATTGATATGAGGAATATAAAATAGAAAAATATCTCATAAGTTAGCGTCCAAGCAACAATCAATACATTATAACCAAAAAAAGGAGCTCTAGAGGTATAATCTAAGTGAATTGGGATGATTGATTTTATAGATAAAATTAACCCAGGCGTTTTGATTGCAATTGAAATTAAAACAAAGAAAATCAAAATAGGGTATATTCTAAACACTCGCTTTAACACAAAAAAACAGTGAGTTTTTATACAGGCCAAAGTTTTTTTCTGTAGAAAGAATAATAACAAAGCCGCTGATTACGAAAAACAAATCAACACCAAATGCAAATCCATTAAAAAGAATATTGCCGAGGTTTGGTATATTAACCTGATTGTATGAGTTTAAGTACCACCTGTAGTGATACAACACAACTGACACAGCGGCAACACCCCTTAAGTATTGCAATGATTTTATTTCTTTACCCATTACTTTATCTATATCCGAAATCGTTAAAGATACCACGTTTGTTGTTGTTGTAAAACGCTAGTCGTTCATTAAAGTACGCTCTCAAATGTGCTGGTTGTTGTCGTTCAACTTCGGACGCAACAACTGGCATATTGAGTCGTTCTTTATATGCGACACCAGAAGCTGCCAAATCGACATTGATTTTGTCTTTTTCTTCTTGAGTTAGGTTTGCGAGGTTCATATCGGATCCGGTTAGTTTTTGTAGAGTATAGCAGGGTGTTATTTTAATTTATTAACATGCCAAAATATTTTATCAGCATATAATTCATAGGCATCCTTTTGGTCACTGAGCCAGTCGTGTTTATTATAAACAGCCATTACACCGCCAAGTTCGTGGCCAAGCATTTTTTCTGTGACGTGAGGCATAACCCCTTCACTAGATAGATTGGTAACTAGAGATCGTCTAAAGTCGTGAGTTCTCCATTCAGGTATATCTATTTTCTTTCTTAAATTTCTCATGTATAAGCCAGCACTTGATAAATCGAGAGGTTTATCTAGCATCTGACCAGGGAATAGAATGTCATTACCTTGATTTAGTAACCTTTCAATGTATGGCTTTATTTGTTCAAATATTGGCCTTCTTATTGTATTACCCATTTTTGAGTGTTCTTTAGGTGTCGTCCATATCTCATCGGTCATATTGAACTCATTAATTGTTGCCTGTCTTAGCTCAGACAAACGAGAACCCCAAAGAAGCAGAAGTTGGTGTAATAATTTATTTGATGAAACAACTTTATTATTATCTAACGCAATCCAAACCTGAGCTAATTCGTTGTATGTAAGAACCCTGCTGCCAACCTCTGCTCTCTTTCCTATATTTTTGGGGCTGATCTTCAGCACTTCACAGTTTTGTATAAATTGGCGACTAATACACCAATTGATGACCGATCTTAGTTGTATAAGAAGCGTCCTTGCTTTTTTAGGGTTGAGATTTTCTTGCCCGTCAAAGAATTTAACCCAAGCTGAGGCGGTTATTGTTTCAACAGGTATCGTTTTAAATTGTGTGTACATGGTCGTGTACACGACAGACTTATAAAGTATTTGAGTATTATCTTTTAATGTTGAAGCGTATTTATCCCACCAATAGTCCAAGCAATCCTGTAGTGTTGCGTGAGACTGCTCTGATGAGAAATACATTTTAGGATCGATGCCTTTTGTGTACAATTCTTTCATCTCTGAAATTATGATACGCGCATCTTTTAGTGATGTGGTTGGGTATTTCCCAATAGTTAGACGTGTTGGCTTTGAATTCCATCGATAGCGGTATTGAAATGCAATGGTGCCATTTTTAGATATACGCACACTCAAGCCATCACCATCAGTTAACTCTGACGATCCTGAGTATGGTTTATTATGAAGATTTCTGAGTTTTGTATCACTAAGAGCCATAATTATATAATGTACACAGAGTTGTTTTAGATTATGTACTCAATATGTACACCATATCAAATGAACGAACAAGATATAAACGGAAACAATTAAAAACAAATTAAAACAAGAAAGAGATAAAGGCTTGATTAGAACAGCGAATGAGAGGTAACATAGAAACACTTAAGAAATTAGGTAAACAACTCAAATCAAGGTTCCCTTAGTTAAATGGATATAACAAGCCCCTCCTAAGGGCTAGTTACAGGTTCGATCCCTGTAGGGAACGCCATCTATTACCCATGCTATAAATCTAGACATTCTTCCTAGAGCTGTTTTTATCAGTTCACGCTATCTATTATCGTCATTATTTCACTCACTTGTTCAATAATCGATAATAAATACAGGTTTTTATATGAATATAAAGTTAATTAATAACATTTGATATTTAAAGTTTTTATTTATTACTTATTTTCTGTTGATGATGTGTAATGCTAGACCAATTGATATCTTTATCCCTCCTGAAAATTTTGATCAAGTTTAAAATCACTCAGGGCGGTATTAATCAATAAAGATGAATGGCTCTCGTGGTTTTACCTAAATCAAATAAAGACAGTGGCTGACTATATTGAAAAAAGTGATTTAGTGAAGAGTGTATTAAGTGAACATATTGCAGTTCTTCTTAACGCTGGAAATACCATTATTATAGATTTTCCTGCTAATACACCGAAGTAGCGACAATGGTTAAAATCATTAGCAGATATTGATGTATTGAAAGTAGAATCTAATTACATAACATCGAATATTTTTATATTTGTCCATAATATAGGGTTAATATTTTAAATTAGCTCGATAAGATAATCACAAAAACCGAATAATCTTATAAGATCAAAACCTAATAAAAGTACCACTTATTATGCATTGACAGTATTATGTCTAGAATTTATGAATATGCGAATTATGATGCTGCTCATCATAAGATAATTAGCGGAGAACATTATGAAGTATCGCCTGTGCGGTGTTGCTCTTTCAGTTGCCTTACTTTCAGGATGTGCAAGCACCTCTAATAATGGGGAGGGGCGTTCTGACCCATTAGAAGGGTTTAACCGCCAGATGTTTGATTTTAACTACTATGTATTAGATCCCTATATTTTACGTCCAGTTGCCGTTGTTTGGCGTGATTATGTGCCACCACCAGCAAGAAATGGCTTATCTAACTTTTTAGGTAATTTAGAAGAGCCTGCAAGTATGGTGAACAGCGTATTACGTGGTGATTTTGAAAAGGGTGCAAAACATTTTGGTCGATTTTGGATCAACACCGTCTTTGGTATGGGTGGTTTAATTGATGTTGCTGGTATGTCCAAAGAAACGATGGAAAAGGAAGTACCAATGCGATTTGGTAGTACGTTAGGTTATTATGGTATGGATTATGGCCCTTATGTTGTTGTACCAGGCTATGGTAGCTTTACTGTCCGTGAAGAGGGTGGTGATTGGGCTGATTTAACCTACCCTATGTTGAGCTATTTAACGTTTTGGATGTCAGCGGGTAAGTGGGCATTAGAAGGCATTGAAACACGAGCGCAATTGCTCGACTCTGATGCTATTTTACAAAATTCATCTGATCCTTATTTAATGATGCGTGAAGCCTATTTCCAAAGTAATGACTTCCAAGCGGGCACAGTAAAAGAAAATCCTAATGCGAAAGCCATTGAAGATGATTTGGATTCCATTGATTAGTGAATTATCTTTTTAGCTTGGTGAATAAATAAAAAATGGTCTTAAAAAAGACCATTTTTTGTATAAAAGCGATATAGCGTAACAGTTAGAAACGGTAGTTAAAGTTCATACCGTATAACCATGCTTTACCTGATGATTCAAATTCGTAAGCAGGTAATGGTAATTCTTCAGATAATTTCTCTTTGATTGTGACTTTTTTACCGTGCATATACGCTAAGCCCACATCAACAGACATATCTTTGTTAAATGCATAAGTTGCCCCTGCACTTAACCAGAAACGATCTTGATCAGGAATGGAAATAGAGCGTTTATCCGCTGGAACTGGACTATCATCGAAAGCGATACCAGTACGGAATGTCCAGTTATCATCGTGATAATAGGTTGTTCCTAAAGCCACTCGCCATGCATCTCGGAAGCCTTCTTCTTTCTTGAAGAGTTGTTGACCATCACTCTTACGTGTGGCTCTCAATTCTTTAAATTCACTCCAGCTTGTGTAAGCAAAATTATAATGAACAGCCCATTTTGGCGCTACACGATGATAAGCAGCAAATTCCCAAATTTCAGGCAAGTTAAGATCAAGTTTGCCTTTAATGGTTTCGCCGTTAGTACCTACAACTCCCATTCCTTCGAGTTGTGGAATTGAACGTAAGTCACTTTGGAACTCACCGTCTTTAAATTTCACTTTTACTTTAGAGCGATAAGTAAAACTTACACGATTGTCTTCATCAAACTCATACAGTAAGCCAGCATTCCAGCCAAAGCCCCATGCATCCCCTTTTAATTGAGCAAAGCGGTCACTTGGCGATAGGCTTGATAAATAACCGCCTAATTGTCCCATGCCCGGTTTTGGTGATAAAGCGCCACCTAAAACTTTACCCGCCTCACCAACATGGCGTGTAATTTCTGCATCAGCATAAAGGGCATTTAAGCCTAAACCGACACTAAATTGGTTATTTACTCGATAACCTGCACTTAAGTTTAAGTTCATGGTTTTTAAATCGGTTTTACCACCAATAAGGCCAGCAGTATAATCCTTTTTAAAATCAGTGGCTAAACCAAAGTTTGTTGTGCCTGATGCACCAATCGCCCATTTATCATTAATTGGTGCTACAAAGTGGATATTAGGGACTAATGCGCTTGGTGCAATATCGCCAGCGTTAGTGCTAGCGCCTGTAAGAGGTGAATTACCTTTAATATCAACACTTGGGTTAATATGGATAGCACCAACAGAGAATTCAGGGCGATCGAACATGGTAAGTGCAGCTGGGTTACGGCTACCTACGCTTGCGTCATCGGCGATAACGCCTTCTCCTGAAAATGCACGCCCTAGTGCTGAAGTAGAATATTCATTTAACTGAAAACCGGCAGCGCCTGCTTGAGAGGAGATAACACCTACCAAGGCAGCTAGTGCTGTGCGAGTAAACAGGTTTTTACGGTTCATGACCTAAACCCTCATAATTTTTTTAAGTTAGTAACTTCTGATTAGAAGCGCTGGATTTTAGGTGCGGTTGTCGTTATGACAAATCAGACCAGTTGATTAAGTATAAAGTTGATTACCGTAAATGTTGCAAGTATGTTTTACAAATATTGCCAATTAGATTCAATAATTGGGATTTGGTTAACATATTTTTCACAAGTTATTCCAATAAAGATGTTTTTGATTGTTAAACAAACAGAATAATCAATTATTTTTGTAAAATTGTAATAAAATTTGAGCTAAAGCAGTTTATTTTATTTTTTTACGATTATGATAGATAATTAACATTTCTTTCGTTGGGAGACTAAAATGGCAGACGCAATTAATCGTTGTAGTGCAGAAGAAACCGCTGCTTGCTGTTGTGTAGATGTGGGTACTATTATTGACAATAAGAATTGCACAGCGTCATATCAGCATGTCTTCGCTGATAAAGTACAAGCGCAAGCAATGTTAGATCAACTCAGTGCAAAAGCACAATCTATCGCTTCAGAGCCTTGCAAAATCAATCAACAATTTGCTGATGTTGATGGTGGTGTTCAACTTACCGCTGATTTTACATTCTCTTGTGAAGCAGAAAACTTAATCTTTCAGTTGGGATTACGCTAATCCACTGAAATAACTAGATTTAAGGCTGTTGAAATTCAACAGCCTTTTTTATATCCCTTCATCACGTTATTATCTTTTTCTATCATTATTGTTAAGTTTCAGACATTTCATCGAAATATTGAGCGCTAACTCCCACTTCTTGTAAAATAACGTTTCTGAAAAGTGAATTTTTTGTTAACACTATTATCAGGTCAGACCTCTTTGGTGCTAGGAAATCATTTTGTCAGGAGCCGTTATGAAGTCATCAACGAACAGTGCTATGAAAGATCGCATCGCTATTGTCAGCGGGCTACGCTTACCTTTTGCTAAACAAGCGACTGCGTATCGAGGAATACCTGCGGTTGAATTAGGGCGTTCAGTGGTTCAAGAATTAGTAACTCGCAATGAAATTCCTCCTGAAATTATTGATCAACTTGTTTTTGGACAAGTGGTTCAAATGCCTGAAGCACCGAATATTGCCAGAGAAATTGTGCTTGGCGCAGGATTAAGTGTAAAAACGGATGCTTATAGTGTAACAAGAGCATGTGCAACAAGCTTTCAGGCGATAGCTAATATTGCTGAAAGTATGATGGCTGGGCACGTATCTGTTGGTATTGCTGGTGGTGCAGATTCGTCTTCAGTGTTGCCTATTGGTGTGAGTAAAAAACTTGCTGATGTTTTATTAAGCCTTAATAAAGCCAAATCATTAGGTCAACGATTAAGTTATTTAAGCCAATTACGATTTCGTGATCTCCTTCCTGTAGCACCTGCCGTTGCTGAATACTCAACTGGATTACGTATGGGAGATACGGCAGAACAAATGGCAAAGACTTATCATATTTCCAGAGTTGCTCAAGATGAATTAGCGCATCGTTCTCATCAATTAGCAACTAAAGCATGGGAAATGGGAAAACTAGATAATGAGGTGATGACCGCTTTTTTCCCGCCTTACAAAGAAGGTTTCCATCAAGATAACAATATTCGTAAAAATTCCGTTCTTGATTCTTACGCCAAGTTAAAACCTGCTTTTGATCGCCGCCATGGTAGTGTCACTGCCGCAAACAGTACGCCATTAACCGATGGTGCAGCCGCTGTATTAATGATGAAAGAATCTGTTGCTAAAAGTCTTGGCTATCAACCTTTAGGTTATTTGCGCAGTTATGCTTTTACAGCGACAGATGTCTGGAAAGATATGCTATTGGGGCCATCATATGCCACACCACTGGCACTTTCTCGCGCAGGTCTTGCATTAAGTGATTTAACGTTAATTGATATGCATGAAGCTTTTGCTGCACAAACACTCAGTAATTTGACACTGTTTGGTAGTGAACGGTTTGCTAAAGAGCAACTAGGATTATCCAAGGCGATTGGAGAAGTGGATATGGATAAGTTTAATGTGCTAGGTGGTTCTATTGCTTATGGACATCCATTTGCTGCAACTGGTGCAAGAATGGTCACACAGACACTCCATGAGCTTAAACGACGAGGTGGAGGGTTTGGGTTGACCACTGCTTGCGCAGCGGGTGGATTGGGTGCTGCGATGATTTTGGAGGTGGAATAATGGAACAACAACAAACAACACTAGAAAAATCATCTGTTTTTCAATTCTCAGTTCGTAATGACAAAGTAGGTGTTATCACCATTGATGTTGTTGGTGAAAAAGTAAATACACTAAAAGCAGAATTTGTACAGCAGTTCCAAGATGTTTTGAAACAAGCGCAACAACATTCTGGTGTAAAAGGATTAATTATCACATCAGGTAAGGTAGATAATTTTATTGCAGGTGCGGATATCTCCATGATTGCGGGTTGTCAAACTAAAGAAGAGGCGAGTGCACTCGCAAAAGCAGGGCAAGACCTTTTTACCCAACTCGAAAATTATCCATTACCTGTTGTGGCCGCTATCAATGGCGCATGTCTTGGTGGAGGGCTTGAATTGGCCTTAGCTTGTCATGGGCGAATTTGTTCTGATAATAACAAAACGCGTTTAGGGCTTCCTGAAGTGCAACTTGGATTACTGCCGGGTTCTGGCGGAACTCAACGTTTACCCCGTCTTATTGGTGTGACATCCGCGTTAGATATGATATTAACGGGTAGACAAGTTAATGCGAAAAGAGCCTTAAAATTAGGTCTTGTAAATGATGTTGTTTCACAAGATATTTTATTAGAAGTTGCTGCTAAATGGATTTTATCGGGTAAAAAAGAGCAGAGAAAGCATTCGATGATGGATCGTTTCTGGGCAAACACAACTTTAGGGAGAAATATACTGTTTGGGCAAGCTAAAAAACGCACATTAGCAAAGACAAAAGGCCACTACCCAGCAGCTGAGCGTATTCTTCATGTTATAGAACGAGGTCTTGAAAAGGATATTCAAACAGGGTTTAAAGAAGAGGCTAATGCGTTTGGTGAACTCGCTATGACTCCAGTTTCATCTGCATTAAGGCATCTCTTTTTTGCTTCTACGGCACTTAAAAATGAAACAGGATCATCTGAAAAGCCAGATAATTTACACCATATCGGTATTTTAGGTGGTGGATTAATGGGGGGAGGGATTGCCTTTGTTACAGCGACAAAAGGTAATTTACCAGCAAGAATTAAAGATATCAGCGATAAGGGAATTGCTCAGGCACTCAATTATAGTTGGAAAGCGCTTTCAGCTAAAGTGAGTAAAAAAAGATTATCTGCACGCGAACGTCAGCGCCAAATGGGGCTGCTCTCTGGCTCTTTAGATTACAGTGGTTTTCATCAATCAAACATTGTTGTTGAAGCGGTTTTTGAAGATTTGGCTTTAAAACAAAAGATGGTTGCAGATATTGAAGAAGTAGGTAAAGGTAAAATTATTTTTGCTTCAAATACCTCTTCGCTTCCTATTCATAAAATTGCTGAAACAGCAAAATACCCAGAAAAAGTGATCGGACTTCACTATTTCAGTCCAGTGGAAAAAATGCCTTTGGTTGAAGTTATTCCACATGAAAGTACGGATGAAAAAACCATTGCTACAACAGTCGCTTTTGCTAAAAAACAGGGTAAAGTTGCAATAGTTGTTGGTGATAAACCTGGATTCTATGTTAACCGTATTCTGGCTCCTTATATTAGTGAAGCATTGACATGCTTAGTACAAGGAGAACCTATTGAAAATATTGATAAAGCACTTGTTCAGTTTGGTTTCCCTGTAGGGCCTATTCAGTTATTAGATGAAGTAGGTATTGATATCGGTACAAAAATAACGCCGATATTAGTAAATGCATTTGGTGAAAGATTTGCTTCTCCTCCTGCTGTGGATGCCATTATTGCTGATGATAGAAAAGGCCGTAAAAATGGACGAGGTTTTTATCTTTATGCAAAACATGCATTACCTTTCTCATTAGGTAAAAACAAAAAACAGCCTGATCCAACGATATATCGACTATTACAAATTAAGCCTAAAAAACAACACTCTTTCTCTGAAATTACAGAACGTTGTTTATTATTAATGTTAAATGAAGCAGTTCGTTGTTTAGATGAAAATATTATAAAGCAACCACGAGATGGTGATATAGGGGCTGTGTTTGGTATCGGTTTCCCTCCTTTTTTTGGTGGCCCATTCCGTTATATGGACAGTATGGGAACAACAAAGGTGGCAGAAAAGCTTAATCAACTTGCCGATAAATATGGAGAAAAATTTCGCCCTTGTGAACGTTTAGTTGAAATGGCTAAACGAAATGAACGTTTTTACGATTAATATCATTGCTTACCATTGCTTTTTCCTTTTGTGACATTTGTTTTGATTGAGGCGCTTAGGCGCCTTTTTTCTTGTGGTTTTTGCGTCAGATTAATAATTGATGAATTTTTAATGGAAAAAGAGGTCGAAAGTGTCAATGATAGCCAGATATGGCAAAATGATTATTCGAACATAAATTTAAAAACGAAGCTTTTTAAAATAAGATTCTAAAAATGATGTCAATTTGCAAACCAACAGTATGATCTTAAAAAGATCAATAATGCTATTGCAATTAGGGTATTGAAGATTTTAGATGGGGATATATTGATTTAAATTGATTTAAATTAAGTATCTTAAAAGTGTAAATACCAGTAATTACAAAAATAAAATAGGTTTAATAATTTATTATGCAAATTTTTATTATGCGCCACGGAGAAGCAGCCATTGATGCTGCCAGCGATGCACTAAGACCACTGACTGATCGTGGAAAAAATGAATCAATAAAAATGGCTGAATGGATGACAAAGCAGGGACATACTATCGATTATGTTTTAGTCAGCCCTTATTTACGTGCTCAACAGACATTGGAAGCAGTAAAAGTCGATTTAGCACTACCTAGTAAAATAGAAACTGATGATGGACTTATCCCCGGAGGAAATCCTTCACATATTGCACATTACTTACGTGCCTTGGGGGATACAGGATATAAAAATATTCTTGTTATTTCTCACTTACCTTTGGTTGGCTATGTTGTTGCTGAACTTTGTCCGGCGGTATGTGCTCCTATGTTTTCAACATCAACTATTGCTTGTGTTGATTTTGATTTATCAAAAGGTACAGGGGGCGTTGTTATGGCAAGTATCACCTTCGACATTGAAATAAAATTTAAATGAATTAGCTGAGTAAGTAATTAACACCTTATTTCACCCGATAGGTGATTTAAGGGTTAATGCAATAGAGTTTTGGTTTAGCGGCGAGCAAGATCGTCGTTTTCTACTAAAACTAATAATGCAGCATCGCCTCCCCATTCTTTTGGTGCTTGATGAAAAGCAATAACATCAGGGTGTTGCGCTAACCAAAGTGGTGTTTGCTGTTTTAAAATATGTTTGCCATGCCCATGCATAATACAGGCACAATAAACATGTTCTCGTCTACATGCCGCAATCAATGCGCCAATCTCTTGTTTTGCAATTAGCTGTGTTAATCCATGTAAATCTAGAAAAAATTCAGGTGTATAATCGCCACGACGTAGTTTTTTTAATTCATAAGCATTAGCGCCTTCTCTTAAATAGCGCATTGGGCCTTCTGTTGCTAAGTTAGGTTGAAATTCATCTGAAAAATAATAAGAGGCATCAACTTGTTCTTGTTGAAGACGTTCAATAGCGTAGTGTGTCACTTTCTTACGTTTTGGTGAATGAAGTATTTTATCTTGAGGTAATTTCTTAGTGCCTTTTATCATCTCCTGAAATAACTCAATTTCAGAAGGTGGTAATGAAAATTTTTTATTCATTTTTTACGATTCTTCATAGTGTTACTGTTTTTATAAGGCAATAGTACATGAAATAGTGTCAGAGATAAAAAAGTATAGGTTATAAATTTAGCATAAAAAAAAGCAGGGAATTTACCCTGCCGAAATAGTCACATAGCTAGCAAATAGATGAATTAATGGCCTGAGGTTTCAGCACGTCGGCAGGCTTCAAATAAAAACCATGTACGACGTTCAGTTTCATCAATCCAATTTTCAATTAAACTTGCAGTAGATATATCATTATTTTCATCACACACCACATGCGCATTTCTTAATTCGGCTGCAAGTGATTGGTTATCTTGACATAATTCAGCAAGCATATCTAAAGGTTCGACAAATTCTGCATTATTATCTTTGATACGTTGCATTTTTGAAATCTGACTAATAGAACGCAATGTCATACCACCAATTTTACGGACACGCTCTGCAATAGGATCAGTCATTGCAAATAATTGGTCACCTTACTCATCTAACATTAGGTGGTAATCACGGAAATGAGGGCCACTTACGTGCCAGTGGAAATTTTTTGTTTTTAAATACAATGCAAAAACATCAGCTAAAATTGCATTCATTGCAGCACCGACCTCTTTTGTTGCTTTAGGGGTTAGGTCTGTGGGGGTTTTTAGAGAACGAGTTTGGAGTTTATGTGCATCATTAACTTCAGACTGGGTTAATTTTTTATTACTCATTCTTATCTCCTAAAAATCAAAGAAAGATTATTGAGAGAGCAACCTAATCAAGAAAATAACAAGTAGAGAATGAATATTTTTTGATGTAATTTATTTTCTGCTCAATAATTAATTTATAATTTTAAGTATGATCCCTTTTTTCATTATTTCTAGCTAAAGTCAAAAAATTAAACAAATATTCTTTGTTTTTATAGTTTGTTAATTTTTAATTTCGTTTAGTTGTTTTAATTTAGTTTATATGACTTTATTTAGATGTCCTTTTGTAGTATTGGGGGATGAGAGAATTATTTAGTAATGTTTCCTTTTTTTATTTCTTAGCGCTGATTTATCATTATCTTCATGGCAAACTACAGACTTTCTATTTCTTCAGAGGACAACCATTTTGGATATAACACTAAAAGAGGAAGCAGTTGCTGATTTAAGCACGATCCTAGATATGCTACGTTGGGCTATGAGTCAGTTTAATTCATCTGACATTTATTATGGTCATGGCACAGATAACGCATGGGATGAAGCATTGCAGCTTGTATTGCCAACTATTGCACTTCCTTTAGATATTCCAGATGTGCTGTTATCGACTAAATTAACAACTTCTGAAAAAATGGAAATCATTACACTTATTGAAAGCCGAATTGAGCAAAAGATCCCTGTTCCTTATTTAACTCATAGCGCTTGGTTCTGTGGTCACGAATTTTATGTTGATGAACGTGTTCTTATCCCTCGCTCTCCTATTGGTGAACTAATCAATAACCATTTTGATGGTTTAATTCAGCAAGAGCCAACACGTATTCTCGACTTATGCACGGGTAGTGGCTGTATTGCGATTGCTTGTGCTCATGAGTTTGAAGAGGCGGAAGTCGATGCAGTTGATATTTCTGGAGATGCACTGGAAGTAGCTGAATTTAATATCGAAAACCACGGGTTAGTGCATCGTGTTTATCCAATGCAATCAGATTTATTTAACGCTCTTGTCCCAACGCCTTACGATATTATTGTGACAAATCCTCCGTATGTTGATATCGAAGATATGGGTGATTTACCTGATGAATACCAAGTTGAACCTGAATTAGCATTAGCTTCGGGTATTGATGGCCTAGACATTACAAGACAAATTTTACTAAAAGCCCCTGAATATCTGAGTGAAAAAGGTATTTTAGTGTGTGAAGTGGGTAATAGTATGGTTCACCTTATAGAGCAATTTCCCGAGGTTCCATTTACATGGCTTGAGTTTGAAAATGGTGGAATCGGTGTCTTTATGCTGACTCGTGAACAGCTCGTCGAATATTCAGCGTGTTTTTCTATTGATAAACGTTGATGTAACAGTAATGAGACGGTAGATTGTTATTTATTGAAAATAACATATTGATAACATCACACAGTAAAAGATAGGAATAAAGGGATGGCAGGAAACAGTATCGGACAATTATTCAGAGTCACAACTTTTGGTGAGTCTCATGGTATTGCATTAGGTTGCATTGTTGATGGTGTACCTCCTGGATTACCTTTAACTGAAGCCGACTTACAAGTTGATTTAGATAGACGTAGACCCGGAACATCACGTTATACCACGCAACGCCGTGAACCTGATCAAGTTCGTATTTTATCAGGTGTATTCAATGGTGTTACAACAGGAACAAGCATTGGTTTACTGATTGAAAACACGGATCAACGTTCTCAAGATTACAGTGAAATCAAAGATGTTTTTCGCCCTGGTCATGCTGATTATACCTACGAACAAAAATATGGTTTACGTGATTATCGTGGTGGTGGACGCTCTTCTGCTCGTGAGACAGCAATGCGTGTTGCCGCTGGCGCAATTGCAAAAAAATATCTAAAAGAGAAATTGGGTATCGAAGTTCGAGGTTACCTATCTCAATTAGGGCCAATTACGTGTGAGCTTGTTGATTGGTCTATTGTCGAAAGTAATCCATTTTTCTGTCCTGATCCTTCGCGTTTAGATGCGCTAGATGAATATATGCGCGCATTGAAAAAAGAGGGCAACTCGATTGGTGCAAAAGTGACTGTGGTGGCAGAAGGGGTGCCAGTAGGATTGGGTGAACCTGTTTTTGACAGACTAGATGCAGATTTAGCGCACGCATTAATGAGTATCAATGCTGTTAAAGGAATTGAAATTGGTGATGGTTTCGGTGTTGTAACATTAAAAGGCACTGAAAATAGAGATGAACTCACTAAGAATGGTTTTACCAGTAATCATGCAGGTGGCATTTTAGGTGGAATTAGCAGTGGTCAGCCAATTGTCGCTCATATTGCTTTAAAACCAACGTCTAGTATTACTATTGCAGGTAAAACGATTAATCGTGATGGTGAAGAAGTTGATATGATAACCAAAGGTCGTCACGATCCTTGTGTGGGAATACGCGCTATCCCTATTGCAGAAGCAATGATGGCAATTGTATTACTCGATCATGCATTGCGCCAACGTGGGCAATGTGGTGACGTTGTACCTCCGCTAATGCAATGGTAATCATTCTAAGTCAATAACGAAGTCGACAAACTGTTGTAAGTTTGATGTTAGCTTTAAAGGTGTGAGCGCCTAATTTTATTATGCTCAGATCGTGTTGTTGTGGCTTTTTTAAATAAATGAGATAAACACAGCAACACGTCCTTCATTCCTAATAATTCGGATAGATAAATGGATTGGCTCTTTTCAGATGGCATCTACCTTCTTCTCTTTTTGGTGGCTTTAATCGCAGGTTTTATTGATTCAATTGCTGGTGGTGGTGGATTAATCACTATTCCAGCTTTGTTATCCGCTGGGATCTCGCCTGTTCAGGCTCTTGCAACAAATAAACTGCAATCAGTAGGTGGTTCATTTTCGGCTACGCTCTACTTTATACGTCGAAAAGTGATTGATTTAAGAGCGCAGCGATTTGCCATTTTAATGACGTTTATTGGTGCTGTTTCTGGTGTCATGTTGGTACAGTTTATTAATCCAGAAATTCTTAAACAAGCACTTCCTATTCTTACCATCGCTATCGGTTTCTATTTTCTTCTTACTCCATCAATCGGTGCTCAAGACAGTAAACAACGTATTGGCTATTATACTTTTGGTGCAATATTAGGCGGCGGTGTCGGTTTTTATGATGGTATTTTTGGGCCGGGTACAGGTTCTTTTTTCGCTTTAGGTTATGTCATGTTACTTGGATATAATCTTTCAAAAGCAACAGCTCATGCTAAATTACTCAACTTCACCTCTAATTTTGGCTCTTTACTGTTTTTTATTATTGGTGGGCAGGTTATTTGGACTATTGGTTTAGTTATGCTTTGTGGGCAGTTTATTGGTGCTCGCTTAGGTGCAGGTTTAGTCTTAACAAAAGGGCAAAAATTAATAAGACCTATGTTGGTCATTATCTCCTTTTTGATGAGCATCAAACTCATTAATGACAATCATGGTGATACTATTGCACTTTGGTTCTCTGCACTTTTTAATTAGGAATAAATGGTTTTTTTAAATGTCAGCACATCATTATCAACAGTTAATTGATATCTTTAATCAATGTTTTAGCGAAAGTTTCCAAACCCGTTTAGTTAAAGGGGATGATGAGCCAATTTATTTGCCAGCAAATGAAGAGACTCCTTATCATCAAATTATTTTTGCTCATGGTTTTTATGCCAGCGCATTACATGAAATATCGCATTGGTGTATCGCCGGAGAGGCTCGTCGGCAACAAGTTGATTATGGTTACTGGTATTGCCCAGATGGACGAGATGAAACTACTCAAAGACAGTTCGAAATTGTAGAAATCAAACCTCAAGCATTAGATTGGTTATTCTGCCAAGCTGCTGGTTATCCTTTTAATGTTAGTTGTGACAATTTAGAAGGTAACTTTGAACCTGATCGTTATGAATTTAGAAATAAAGTGAGAGAACAAGTTCTCGCTTATTTACGAGACAAAAACACACCACCTCGTGCACAGCTATTTATTAATGCGTTACATTTGTTTTACAATACCCCAGAGCTAACGGAAGAGATGTTTCCTTATCAGGAAAATCCTTTAGTTAATTAAGGATTGCGAGAATAACTATCGCCTATCCACTGTGAAGGTTTTACCCAATAGGGTGGAGTCTGAAGTAGTAAGGTTGCTGGAACACACGTATTTATGCTTTGCTAATACAAGGTAAATATAAAAGATAGCAACATTATATATTGAGGATAAATAATGCTTTCTGAGTATGAAGCGTACTTATTAGATAAAATTGATAGCCGTGTTGAACATGCCACTGACGATGAGTTATTTGCAGGTGGGTATTTACAAGGTCATATTACACTAGCTATTGCTGAACTAGAGCAAGAAAATAACACACAGTTAGAAGCGTTAAGAGCGCGTGTAGAAGAGAGCATTCAAAAGGCGATAAAAGCAGGTGAACTTTCACCTCCAGATCAAGCGTTAGTTTTATCTACATGGCATGATTTAGTTAACTCAATTAATTAATTTGGCATGTCGATTAAGAGAACAACCGGCATAAATCGGTTGTTTTTTCTTTCTTAAAATCTCATTAAAATAATGACACTTAAGTTATATTTAGGATATTTGCTGTTGAATTAGACTGGTTTTTATACAAAAATTGATCCTCACTATTTATCAATTGTTTTTATTTGATTTTTCAAAGTCGATGTATCTCTCATTGATTAAGCATAATAGTGCTATCTTTTGTAACTCCTTGCCATTTCTGTAAAATTACTTTTAAATGTTTTTTAGGAATGTTTCTCGGGATGCAAATGATTTGCATAGAATATTTATGATAAGGATAACGATACGATGAAAAATTTCTTTAAAATAGGCCTACTGACTAGTGCTGTTTTATTTTTATCTGCTTGTGATCAATTTGATTTAGATAATAAAAAGAATAAGTTTTATTACAGTAATCCAAGCGAGAAAGTCATTAGTTTTAACGTTGATGGTAAAGAATATCAGGTTGAGCCGGGTAAAAATGGTTACATAACGCTGTCTCCAGGTGAACATAATTTAACAGATAGCGCCGGTAATAATGCTCGATTTATGGTTTATGATCATAATAACGGTGGCATATTAAATCCTGATAATTTCATGTATTACACCCTTTCTGAAGTTTATGCCGTAAAGGGAAAAACAAACCAATTTAAACCTGTTGATTACCCCGTTATTATTAATGGCTATGAATTTGAACTTCCAGTGCGTAGCACTAATGCCACATTAATTGACGGTAATGTTTTTCAGTGTACTTATGCTTTAGGTGAGCCATTTCCTAATGAGATCCGTACTCGTAATAAAAATAATGACGGTAGTATAAAAAATAAATGCTTTGATAAACCTGAATTTGTTAAATATATTTCAGCGGAATACAGTAAAGATTTAGCTCCGTTTACTCAAGAAGATGAGTATAACGATTCTGTTAACCTTGATTTAGACTATATGTTACCGACAGCAGAATTTACTGATCCTGATATTCAAGCCGATGCAGAAGAGCTAGTGTCATTATTAAATCAAATTCAAGAAAGTGATGATCCAAAGATCCATAACGCATTAAAAGATAAACTTTATAAGGCGACACTTGCTGTCTCTAGCACGTATGCTAATAGAGTGGTGAAAGACTCGGTAGAAGACAACAAGTATTACAACCATTTTATGGAAGAGAGTGGTAAATTTCAATCTTACGGTATATTACCTAAAAAGTAAGGTATTCAAAGAGTAAAAAGCTATCCAATGCAATTATAAGCCATCCAATCGGGTGGCTTTTTTAACGTATTTAATTCACTAAAGAATAAGAACATCACTGGAAATCTCTATGACAACAACACAAACCAAAATAAAAAATAACGATATTACTCTTCGCCCCACACAAATTGATGATGCAATTAAATTACCTATTATCGAGCAATCAGCAGGGCAATTATTTAGCACCTTAGAAGATTTAAGTTGGATAAGCGAAAGTGGCGTACAAAGCGTTGAAAAACATTTACTCTTTATTAACCATAAAGGGCATTGGGTAGCTGTTAATAGTGAGAATGATCCCGTCGGTTTTATTATGACGAAGCCATTACCAGAAAGTTTATTTATTCATGAACTCTCAGTGAGTCAAGACTGGCAAAATAGAGGAATTGGTAAATTACTTATTCAAAAAGTAAAAGATGAAGCCAAACTACATAAGTTTGATGCTGTTACGTTGACAACATTTCGCCATGTTCCTTGGAATGCACCGTATTATCAACGTTTAGGTTTTTCTATTTTACCTGAAAACGAAATTCCTCATTCTTTGCAAGAAATCTTAGATGATGAAGTTGAAAGTGGGGGTTTTGTAAAAGAAATGCGCTGTGCAATGAAGTTTGAGGTTTAGTTTCTCTTTTGATGCGATGATGTCTGATCTCACAATGAGTGGAGTAAAAAGTAAAAATATGCGAGCTAAGCAACCAAGGCCGGCTGCTTATACCTTTATTTCACTTCAATTGATTTTCCTCGCAGTAATGCTCTTACCCAAAAACGATTAGGGTGTAAGGCATTCAACACATTATCTTCAACTGGAAAAGGTTCATCAAAAATTTGGCTTGCAAGAATTTCGGCGGATAAAGGTGCTGAACATAATCCACGAGAGCCTAATGCACTGATAATATAAAGTTGATGATAAGCAGGCGCTAAAGCGGGAGTTTGTCTTCTACGCTTAAATCTATCTAAATGCGTGTATGCTACTCGCAATTTTTCAAAATCAGGCACTTCACCTAATAACGGTAGGTGATCGCGAATAGTACAACGAATACCTATTCGCGCTTTATTTTGGCTAAAATCAACTTCTTTAACCCAAGGTGCTTTGGCTAAACACTGTATAAGATGAGCTTGGTTGTTTTCTTGCTCTTGAGTTGAGATAGCTAAATCTAAGCGATCGCGACGAAAGCTTGCCCCTACACAATGCAAATTATCTTGGTTATCAACCGGTGTAAAATAGCCATCATAACAAAGAACGGTTTTTAGCTTTGATAATGTTTTTGTTGTTGGAATATGACTAACTTGGCCTCTGACTGCGCTAATGGGTAATTTGGCACTTTGAGTAAAGTCTATAATTCTATGGCCATTTGCCAAAATAACGCAATCATGTTGTGATTGAAGATGTATCGTACTCTCTCCATCATGATGAACAACATCTAAGCACCAAGATGTATCCTGTGCACTTATTTGAGTGACTTGATGATTAAAGCGCAACGTTAAGCCTAATTTTTCAGCATATTTTAATGTATTGATTGTGAGCTCAGTCGGGGAAAGCCAGCCGGCTTGTGGATAAAACAATGCATCACAATTAATATCTATTCCGCTGATTTTATTAACTTCATCTTCATTGAGGTAACACGCTATTTGAGCAAAAGGTATGGAATTATCCATAATTCTCTGTGCTTTTTTACGAACTTTCTCGTTATAAATAACCTGAGCAACACCAGACCATTGATGTGAAAAAGGAATGCCTGCTTTACTCAGATTGTCATAAGTGCGATGAGCGAATAGAAATGCGGTTGTAAAAAATTGCTCTAGTTCATCGGATTTGCCATTGAGTAATGGATATAACACGCCTTGTCGATTGCCTGAGGCATTAGTTGCAGGTTGTTTATCTTCACAATATAAGGTGACATTGGCGCCTCTTCTTAAGCAAGAAAGTGCGATAAAGGTGCTAGCAATACCCCCGCCTATAATAGCGATATCTTGTGCTTGTGTTGCATGAGGCCGTGCATAATAAGGTAGATATTCAGGGGTGGGAGAATGAGGGAATACACCTGTCAGCATCTCTCTTTTTTGCCCAAATCCTTTGATTTTAGTTATCTCAAAACCAACACGTTGTAAACCTCGTTTGACAATCCCGGCAGCGGTAAATGTTGCAAATGTGCCGTTTTCTCTCATTGAGTCAGCCATTGATTGGAAGAGCGTTTCACTCCACATCTGTGGGTTTTTCGAAGGAGCAAAACCATCTAAGAACCATGCATCCACTTTGTTATGTAATGCTTGGCGAGTTTGCGGTAACAAGATGTTGATATCACCAAACCATAAATCCAGTGTAATTGTCCCATCAGCAAGGATAATGCGGTGGCAACCCGCAATAGCTAATGGCCATTGAGAACAAAGCGCTTGTGAATATTTTTCGAGTTCAGGCCAATGACCATGCGCAGATTGTAAGTCACTTTTTGTAAGAGGAAATTTCTCAAAACTTACATAATGAAGACGTTTTAAACAAGAGTCAGGCGATGCTTGTCTAAATTGCTCGAAAGCTTGCCATAGTGTTAAAAAATTAAGCCCAGTACCAAAACCTGTTTCTGCGATAATACATTCAGAGCGTACATGTGTACCGAAACGTGATGGAAAATGATTTCCATGTAAG
Source organism: Proteus penneri (assembly GCF_003144535.1). GTDB lineage: Bacteria > Pseudomonadota > Gammaproteobacteria > Enterobacterales > Enterobacteriaceae > Proteus > Proteus penneri. The sequence goes on from NZ_PHFJ01000001.1 coordinate 77,912, forward strand.
AACACATGTCGAGTTTCTTCTAGACCGTCTTGGTTTGAAAAGTAAATATCGCCAAATTGCTCAGAGATAGGTGTACCAAGTTCATTCCAACTTAAAGACGCGGTATTTATCGGGCTATTATTCACGGAACTGCCTGTATTTCTCGAAAAAATTAACAGATATCTTAGCGCCGTTAGGTAGTCTGTACCAGCCTTAAAGGGAAAAGTGTTTTATCAGCCTATCTCTATTTTTGTAAAAAAGATCCTGATCGGACTTGTTCGGCGTACAACTGTACGCTAAAGTGCTACTCAGAAATCCCGCAGCTACAACTATTATTGTAAAGAGGTATGAATGAAGCGCGCAGTGATCACGGGTCTGGGTATTGTTTCGAGCATTGGTAATAACCAGAAAGAAGTGCTGGATTCTTTAAAAGAAGGTCGTTCCGGGATAACTTTCTCAGAAGAATTTAAAGAGATGGGGCTTCGTAGCCACATTTGGGGCAACGTTAAGCTTGATACTGAAGGTCTTATTGACCGTAAAATCCGCCGTTTTATGAGCGACGCATCGGTTTATGCCTATTTATCTATGCAAGAAGCGATAGCAGATTCAGGTCTGAGTGAAGACCAAGTTTCTAATATTCGTTCAGGTTTAGTCGTAGGGTCTGGTGGTGGTTCTCCACGTAATCAGGTTCAAGGTTCTGATGGCATGAGAGCAAAAGGTCTACGTGGCGTAGGTCCTTATATGGTGACTCGTGCAATGGCATCGGGTGTTTCAGCGTGTTTAGCAACACCTTTTAAAATTAAAGGCGTTAACTATTCAATCAGTTCTGCTTGTTCAACATCAGCACACTGTATTGGTCACGCCGTTGAGCTTATCCAATTAGGCAAACAAGACGTTGTGTTTGCAGGTGGTGGCGAAGAGTTAAGTTGGGAAATGACCTGCGAATTTGACGCAATGGGCGCACTTTCAACCAAATATAACGACACACCAAGTAAAGCTTCCCGTACTTACGATAAAAACCGTGATGGTTTTGTTATTGCTGGTGGTGGCGGTATTGTGGTTGTTGAAGAGTTAGAGCACGCATTAGCGCGTGGCGCACATATTTATGCTGAAGTTGTGGGTTATGGTGCAACTTCCGATGGCGCAGATATGGTTGCTCCTTCAGGTGAAGGTGCTGTGCGTTGTATGCAAATGGCAATGCAAGATGTTGAGAAAGTTGATTACATCAATACACATGGTACTTCAACGCCAGTGGGTGATTTAAAAGAGTTGGAAGCTATCACTGAAGTATTTGGTACACATACACCAGCTATTTCAGCCACTAAAGCGATGACTGGCCACTCATTAGGTGCGGCTGGTGTACATGAAGCAATTTATAGCTTATTGATGTTAGAGCACGGTTTTATTGCACCAAGCATTAATATTGAAGAATTAGACGATAAAGCACAAGGTATGAATATCATTACTCAGCCAACAGAACAGAAGTTGGAGACTGTAATGTCAAATAGCTTTGGTTTTGGTGGTACTAATGCTTCATTAGTCATGAGTAAATATAAAAATTAGTTGGTTATACTTATACTTTCTTATTAAAAAAGCAGGCTTCATTTTAATGGAGTCTGCCTTTTTATTTTAAAATCACAAGTTAAAATAAATTATTATTCTAATAAAGATACTTTTCGCATAAAAAAATATTTAAAAAAGATTATATAAATAATCTTTAAAAAGCCTTTCTAATAGTTACTTATTTTTATTATTCTAAAAAATAGATGGTTTTTTTATAACTAATTGTTTTAAATGATTAAATAAAGTCAATTGTGTTTTATTTCAATCGTTTGATTTTATTGTAACTAAAATCACTAAATGTTTTGTTTTATATGAAGTTAGGTTAATAGAAAGGGCTAATAGGACAAAAAGAGCTGTAAAAAATTGATCTGGATTATTTTATTATGAATAAGTAGAAGCTATTTAATATAAAAGTTGGTAATGTTTGCTACGGATACTTGTATTACTTTATATTTTATACTTTGATTTCTTGTGTCAGTTTTATTTATTAAACCGAACATTATGAATGTGACCGGCTAAGAATTTAGCCGGCATTTTTTATTGTTGTCTTTTTGACATTGACTCACATCTCCTGATGACAATCTGCTTTTTTTTGAGCAGACTGACGTCGGAAATTTAGTGGTGTTCTAAGTTGTTGCACTAAGAGCACACCTAGTAACACAATCCCCCCACCCACTAAGTGATAACTATGCATTTCTTCACCAAGAAGTGCGATAGCAATCATTGCAGTAAATAATGGCATTAGGTTCATAAAAATAGAGGTTGTGTTTGCACCTAATTTCATCACACCTAAAATCCACAGATAAGGTGCAAGAATAGAAGCTCCGATACCTGCAAAGATAACCAATCCAATATTATCTTTTGTTAATGCAACACTTTCGGCAAGAAAGAAGTTTGGCAATAATAACAGAACACCAAATCCAATTTGCACATAAAGTGATTGCCAGTTAGGTAGTGTGATTGACCATCGTTTTGTTAATACACCATAAAGAGCGTATGACGCCGAAGCTATAAACATCATCAATTCACCATAACCCAAGCCTTGGGAAAGTAACTGAGAGGGTTCGCCACGGCTAATTAGCCAAACTAAGCCACTAATTGAAAGCACAGTGCCTAAAACAATACCTACCGTAGGTACAACACGTAAAACAAAAATACTAATAATGACGGTTAATAATGGGATAAGAGAATTTAGTATCCCCATAAATGTTGCGCTAACATAATGTGCAGCATAATAAGCCAAACTCTGGTACATCACCATTCCTAATGCACCAAGAATAAATAATTTCCACCAATATTGTTTGACGGTTTTACGATGATGCCAAACTGGCATAATCAAAAAAGGTGTCATAATTAAAAAGGCGAGAAACCAACGATAAAAAGAGATAGCCGCAGGATCGATAACAGACGCAGCTGCTTTATTTACGACGGCATTAATGGACCAGATCAGTACCGCTAAAAGCGGAAATATTGCGTTTTTCATTGTTCTCACATCTATTTTTAAACCAGGTTGCTATTGTAAGCTTGTCTGATTAGATATATATAATGAAAACCAGACAACAGATAGGCCAATAAAGACAACATGACAAGAGAACAACATAACGATGACAATTGAACAACAAAAAATGCAATGGTTATTGTCTGATCCAGATACAGTCCGATTTCGTGATGAGCAACTATTAGCTGAAACTGAGTTTGTTTATCATCAGCATGACTTTGGTCAGTTACTTTATGTGATCTCTGGTGTCATGGATTTAGAAGCCGGAGGACAGCGGTTTTTAGCACCACCAGAATTTAGTGTATGGATCCCAAAAAATATAGGGCACGCTAGTTACAATAAAAAAACACTCTCTTTTAAAGTGCTAGATATCGCGCCAAGCTGGTGTGATGGATTATTAGATAAACCTTGTTTGATCCAATTAAGTGCTATTTTTTCAACCATATTTTCCGACTTCTTTCATCGTGGTGTGTGTAAACCACAAACAGAAGAAGATTTTCGCTTAGCCCAAGTATTGATTGATCAACTTAAAGTTTCGCCAATACATCATACTTACTTACCCTCTTCTAAAGATAAATTACTTGCTCCCATACTTTCTGTATTAGAGCAGGATCCAGCGGATAATACCTCATTAGAAGAATGGGCTAAAAAACGTTATACCTCAGAAAGAACACTCTCTCGCCGTTGCCAACAAGAATTAGGTATGTCATTTAGTGAATGGCGTAAACGTCTACGCTTTTTACATGCAATTTCTTTACTAGAGCAAGGGAAAAGTGTGAATGAAATTGCATTTGATGTTGGATATAGCTCTTCATCTTCTTTTATTGCGATGTTTCAACAATTTGCTGGTACAACACCCGAACGTTTTCGTCGATTACCTAATTGTTAAGCTTTCTTTTCATTTATTTACTTAAAATCTAGGTGGATTTTACTGTCAATAATAGGCTTTGCGGTGAATAAGTGGCAAAATAGACCGCTTAATTTTATTTTTCGATTGATTGTTTACACACATAAATACCAAATCAGTGAGATAACACCGTGAAAATTCTGGTTGATGAAAATATGCCTTATGCGGAACAACTTTTCCGCCAATTAGGTGAGGTAAAAGCTGTTTCTGGGCGCCCATTACCTACTGATGAGCTTAATGATTCTGATGCCTTAATGGTGAGATCAATTACTAAAGTCAATAAATCCTTATTATCAGGCAAGCCAGTGAAATTTGTTGGAACGGCGACTGCGGGTTTCGATCATGTCGATATTTCATGGTTAGAACAGCAACAAATTGGTTTTTCATCAGCCCCAGGCTGTAATGCTATTGCGGTCGTTGAATATGTGTTTTCGGCACTGATGATGCTAGCAGAGCAAGATGGCTTCCAATTAACCGATAAAGTCGTCGGTATTGTGGGGGTGGGAAATGTAGGTGGACGGTTAGCTACACGTTTACGTGCATTGGGTGTCAATGTATTACTTTGCGATCCACCTAGAGCAGATAATGGTGATAATGAAGAATTTCATTCATTGGAAACGCTATTAGAAAAAGCGGACATTCTGACTTTCCATACACCTCTCAATAAATCAGGTCCATACAAAAGTTATCATTTAATTAATGAGAGCAACCTCGAAAAATTACCTGAAGGACGTATTTTAATTAATGCGAGTCGTGGCGAGGTTGTTGATAATCAAGCATTATTGTCTGTACTCGAGAAAGGTAAATCTTTACGTGTGGTATTAGATGTTTGGGAGCCAGAGCCTGATCTTTCTATTGAATTATTAAATAAAGTCGATATAGGTACCCCACATATTGCGGGTTATACCTTAGAAGGCAAAGCACGCGGTACAACACAAGTATTTGAGGCTTACTGTGATTTTATTGGACAGCCTCAACAAGTTGAATTATCAACCTTGTTGCCAGCACCGACTATTTCAATAATTTCAATACAAGGTGAGTTAACACAAACACTTTTAAAACAACTGATCCACCTTGTTTATGATGTGCGTCGTGATGATGCGCCATTACGAAAGGTAGCAGGTATAAAAGGGGAGTTTGATAAATTACGCAAACTTTATCCTGTACGTCGTGAATGGTCTTCACTACATGTAATTTGTGATAACCAAACCACGGCCAATACATTAAGTGCGATTGGTTTTAGTGCTACATACAAAAGTGCGACACGCAAATAAAGCACAACATTATTTTTAAAATTTATGGTATTGGAGGATATCTTATGGGAGAAGGTTGGAATATCGCAGTTGTTGGTGCAACAGGCGCTGTTGGTGAAGCGATTTTAGAACTGCTACAAGAGCGTGAATTTCCCATTGGTGAACTGACGGCAATCGCAAGTGAAGACAGTATTGGAAAATCAGTGCGTGTAAACAGTAAAAGTGTTGCTGTTCAAGGTATTTACAATATCGAATGGGCAGATATTCAATTAGCTTTTTTTGCGGCGCCAACAGAAATCAGTGCGCAATACGCACAACAAGCCGCTGATGCTGGCTGTATTGTTATTGATTGTAGTGGCATCTTTGCAATGGATTGGGATGTGCCATTGGTTGTTCCTGGTGTGAACAGTGCAATGCTAGCGGAATATCGTACGCGTAATATTGTTTCTATTGCTGATAGCATGGTGAGCCAATTATTACGTGCCATTAATCCACTAACAGAGTCTGCGGGTTTAACGCGCCTTAGTGTGACTAACTTAATGTCTGTTTCTCGTTTTGGGAAACAAGCCGTAGATGAACTCGCAGGGCAAAGTGCTCGTTTACTTAACGGTATTCCTCCTGAATTAGGCCGTTTTAATAAGCAATTGGCATTTAATATTTTACCTTTAATGGTTGATGACGAAGGTTCTATACAAGAAGAGCGTCGTATGGTTGATCAAATTCGTAAAATTTTACAAGATGAAGGCTTGCCAATTTCTGTGACTACACTGCAAGCGCCTGTTTTCTATGGTAATGCACAGTCAGTACAATTAGAAACCTCACGCCCAATGGGAAGTGATGAAGCACGTGAAGCATTACAAGAAAGTGAAGATCTTAATATCAGTGATGAAAATGATTTTCCAACACAAGTCACTGATGCATCTGGTAATGTGAGTTTGAATTTAGGCTGTTTCCGTAATGATTATGGTATGCCAGAAGCTTTGCAATTTTGGTCAGTAGCAGATAACGTGCGCTTTGGCGGGGCATTAATGGCTGTTGAAGTAGCAGAGCAATTAATGCAGGAGCAGTTTTACTAATGAATGCGCAAGTGAGTGCTGAAGTGGCAGAACAGCCTTTGACTGAGTCAGCGGTTACTTCTGAAAGCACAACAATCAAAATTGCTTTAGGCGTTGAATATGATGGTAGTCGCTATTATGGCTGGCAACGCCAAAATGAAGTGCGCAGTGTACAAGAACGGCTAGAAAAAGCACTTTCACAAGTGGCTAATGAGCCTATATCTGTGTTTTGTGCGGGAAGAACTGATGCTGGCGTACATGCAACGGGACAAGTTGTCCATTTTGAAACAACTGCGCACCGCAAAGATCCTGCATGGACAATGGGAGTTAACACTCATTTACCTGCGGATATCGCTGTACGTTGGGTAAAAACAGTTGCTGATGATTTTCATGCTCGCTTTAGTGCAACGGCAAGACGTTATCGCTATGTTATTTTTAATCATCGCTATCGTCCCGCTATATTATCATCTGGAGTGACGCATTTTCATTACCCTTTAGATGCTGAGCGTATGCACCAAGCTGCGCAATGTTTACTGGGTGAAAACGATTTTACCTCTTTTAGAGCCGTTCAATGTCAATCGCGAACGCCATGGCGTAACGTTATGCATATCAATGTTTCTCGATATGGTGACTATGTTGTTGTGGACATTAAAGCGAATGCGTTTGTTCATCATATGGTGAGAAATATTGTTGGCAGCCTTTTAGAAATAGGGTGTGGCAATCAGGATATTACTTGGATGGCTGAATTATTAGCCTTAAAAGACAGAACTAAAGCCGCTGCAACAGCTAAAGCGAATGGATTGTATTTAGTTTCTGTGGATTATCCTGATCATTTTGAATTACCAAAACCTGCAATGGGCCCACTATTTTTAGCGGATAACCCTATTGAGATATCTCAATCATAAAGACACCCAGTTCTCTGAGGATTTATGGATATATTAACGCAATTTGTTGATCTGATAAAATTTCTAATTGATTTTATTTTACATATTGATGCGCATTTAGCAGAGCTTGTCGCGCAATATGGTACATGGGTCTATGCCATTTTGTTTCTAATTGTTTTTTGTGAAACAGGGCTTGTGGTAACACCTTTCTTACCTGGAGACTCCTTATTATTCGTTGCTGGCGCTTTAGCTTCATTAGAAACCAATGATGTTAATGTCCATATTATGGTTTTACTGCTACTTTGTGCTGCCATTTTAGGTGATGCAGTAAACTATTCTATAGGGCGACTTTTTGGCGAAAAGCTATTTAGTAAGCCTAATTCACGTATTTTCCGTCGTGAATATCTGGATAAGACCCATGCTTTTTATGAAAAACATGGTGGTAAGGCGATTATTTTGGCAAGATTCGTGCCGATTATCCGAACTTTTGCGCCATTCGTTGCAGGAATGGGAAAAATGTCATATCGTCATTTTGCCTTTTATAATGTTACTGGGGCAATTGCATGGGTACTGCTATTTACTTATGCGGGATACTTTTTTGGTGACTTAGATATAGTTCAAAAGAACTTAAAATTGCTAATTGTTGCCATTATTGTTATTTCTATTTTACCGGGCGTCATTGAGATCATACGCCATCGCAGAGCGAGCGCAAAAGCGAAGAAAGAAAGTGATAGCAAAGAGGTTTGAGCAGTTATCATTAGTTTTTGCCGTAGAATAGCCATAATAAAGAGATGCGCTGAAATTCAGTAAGCGGTATCATCATAAACTTTGCTAACCACACAGCCAGTGCATTGTGGTTGATACGCTCACAATAATTTTACTGGCGAAGGTCAGATTCAGACGAAAAGGTCCGTTAATGAGCTGGATTGAAAAAATTCTAAATAAAAGCACTATCACAAGTTCACGTAAAGCCAATATCCCGGAAGGGGTTTGGACTAAATGTGATAGCTGTGGACAGGTACTCTATCGCGCAGAATTAGAGCGTAATTTAGAGGTTTGTCCTAAATGTGATCACCATATGCGCATTTCAGCGCGCCGTCGCCTTGAGACTTTCCTTGATACAGGAAGCACAACAGAATTAGGTAGCGAATTAGAACCTAAAGATATTCTGAAATTCCGCGACTCTAAAAAATATAAAGACAGAATTAGCGCTGCTCAAAAACAAACGCAAGAAAAAGATGCATTAGTTGTTATGAAAGGAACGCTAAAAAAGATGCCAGTTGTTGCTGCATCCTTTGAGTTTGCGTTTATGGGTGGTTCAATGGCTTCTGTTGTAGGGGCGCGTTTTGTTCGTGCTGTTGAACAAGCACTAGAAGATAACTGCCCATTAGTTTGCTTCTCTGCAAGTGGTGGCGCTCGTATGCAAGAAGCGCTGATGTCATTAATGCAAATGGCAAAAACCAGTGCAGCATTAGCAAAAATGCAGGAACGTGGCTTACCTTATATTTCTGTCATGACTGACCCTACAATGGGGGGCGTTTCTGCAAGTCTAGCGATGTTAGGTGATATCAATGTTGCTGAACCTAAAGCACTGATTGGTTTTGCAGGTCCTCGAGTTATTGAGCAAACAGTACGTGAAAAGCTACCTGCTGGTTTCCAACGTAGTGAGTTCCTACTAGAAAAAGGGGCGATTGATATGATTATTCGCCGCCCTGAAATGCGTGATGAACTAGCTGAATTACTGGCTAAGCTGACTCAGTATGATTTAGTCGAAGATGAAGATGAAATCATTAGTGAAGAAATGATTGCTGATGAAATTGAATCTACAGATAACGAGCCAGAAATTAACATCGAAACGAATAAAAAAGAAGATGTCTAATATCATAACTGCTCCTAAAGCCACATCGCCTTTGTCGGTGTGGCTTTCTTATCTTGAACATTTACACTCCAGCGCTATTGATATGGGGTTAGAACGAGTAGGCAAGGTAGGAAAAATATTAAATGTGTTACGTCCTGCACCTAAGGTAATCACTGTCTCAGGTACAAATGGAAAAGGCACAACCTGTCATATGCTCGAATCAATCTTGATGGCATCAGGATTGAAAGTCGGCGTTTATAGTTCCCCTCATCTTGTGCGTTATACAGAACGCGTTCGTATTCAAGGCAAAGAACTTTCCGAAGGTGCTTTTTGCGAAGTTTTTGCAGAAATTGAACAAGCTAGAGGCGATATTTCGCTGACTTTTTTTGAATATGGCACTCTGGCTGCGCTGAAGCTATTTCAACAAGCGCAACTTGATGTGGTTATTCTTGAGGTAGGATTAGGTGGCCGATTAGATGCAACGAATATCGTTGATGCAGATATTGCGGCTATCACTAGTATTGCACTCGATCATACGGATTGGTTAGGTGCAGATAGAGAACATATTGGTCACGAGAAAGCCGGTATTTTCCGTGCTAATCACTACGCTGTTGTGGGTGAACCGGATATGCCTCATTCCATAGCCCAAGTTGCCAATGAAAAACACGCTAAGCTTTTCCGTCGAGGAACGGATTGGTCTTTTGCTATTGAAGGTGAGCACTGGCATTGGCGTTGTGTTGACTGTGAATTTGATGCGTTACCAATCCCTAATATTCCGCTAGCCAATGCGGCGACAGCAATGGGAGTTATTTGTTGCTTGCTCAGATCTGATGACAAAGTCAGCCAAGCAATAACAGAACAAAGTATTGTCGAAGGTATGTCCCATGCACAATTACCGGGTCGTTTTCAGGTAATTTCGCAACATCCTCTGGTTATCTTTGATGTGGCTCATAATCCTCATGCTGCAGGATATTTAGCGGAAAAATTATCACAATTACCACAAAAATCTGATACTCAGATGCGTATTGTTGTTGGTATGCTGGGTGATAAAGATATTGCAGGAACATTAGCGTGCTTAACACCATTAGCTGATCATTGGTATGTCGCTCCACTTAATGAGTTTCGTGGTGCTTCTGCTGAGGTGTTAGCTCAGCATCTTGATAAGCCAATGGTATTCGATAGTGTTGAAAATGCATGGCAACAAGCAATCTCTGATGCTGCTCCTAATGATATTGTTGTGGTTTGTGGCTCATTTCATACAGTCGCACATATAATGGAACTTTTGGAAAAGGAGAGTGTGGGTGGCAAGTAAATTTCAAAATCGCTTAGTCGGTGCCGTTGTATTGGTGGCAGTAGGAGTTATTTTTTTACCTGCTCTACTCGACGGCGATAAGAAATATAACGAAGACCAGTTCGCCTCTATTCCTTTAGTACCTAAACCAGGCGATGAGCAAGAAATAGAATCTATCGCCCCGATAGAGCAAACCTCAGTGCCTTCTACTCCATCAGAAGGTGCATCTGAAGGTATGCTTTCTGAAGCAGTGACTGGCGTTGAGCAATCTACCGTTACAACACCTGAATCACCCGCTGTTGTACCTGTTACACCAGTAGAACCACCACAACAACCAACGCCTACACCAGAGTCTCCAACTGTGGTGACTCCACCCGTACAACCACCAACACCGCCAGTGCAAGAAACTAAGCCACCGAAAGGCGAAGCTTGGGTTGTTCAATTAGGTGCGTTGAAAAATGCGGCGAAGGTAGAAGAAATTATTGCGAAAATGCATTTCTCAGGTTATCCAGTATATACCATACCCGCCCGCCCAGTTGCAGGACAAGTGACTCGAATTTACATTGGTCCTAGTGCATCTAAGTCAGAATTACAGGCTATTTTGCCTCATTTAAAAGAGCTTACGGGTTTACAAGGTGAGGTAAGGGCATATAAGCCTTAATTTTTTCTAAACGAGTCATCAGATGAGTAATGTAACAAAGCGTTAACTTATTGCGGCGATTATGATTTTTCATATCGCCGTAAATTATTTTGAAATTAGCGAAAATTAGCATTACGCAAACGTTTTCGTTTTCTGTTAGAATGCTTCCGTATTAATGCGGAGCATCATTATTGGATAAAGAATTTATGGTCTGGATAGATTACGCCATCATTGCCATTATTGGTTTTTCCGCATTAGTCAGCCTGATCCGTGGCTTTGTTCGTGAAGCATTGTCACTCATCACCTGGGGTTGTGGTTTCTTTGTTGCTAGTCAGTTTTATCCTTATCTTGCCGTCTATTTTACCCGGTTTGAAGATGAGCTGGTTCGTAACGGGATTGCAATAGTCACGTTATTTATTGCGACACTGATTGTCGGTGCTGTTGTGAATTATGTGATTAGCTCTCTTGTTCAACGCACAGGGTTATCAGGTACAGATCGTGTATTGGGGGTCTGTTTCGGGGCTTTAAGAGGCGTGCTGATAGTTTCAGCATTACTTTTTGTTTTAGGCGCGTTTACGCCTATGGCAGATAGCGCTGATTGGCAACGTTCTGAGCTTATTCCTCAATTCAACCATATTATTAGGTGGTTCTTTGACTACCTACAAAATGCGTCAAGTTTCGTGTCGGAGAGAATATAACCTCTCCGTCTGGCTGATGAGGATCTATTCATGTGCGGTATTGTCGGTATCGCTGGAGCTAATCCAGTAAACCAATCAATTTATGATGCGTTAACGGTGTTACAACACCGGGGTCAAGATGCAGCAGGCATTGCAACGATAGACGGTAACAATGGTTTCCGTCTTCGCAAAGCAAACGGACTGGTTAAAGATGTGTTCGAAACCCGTCATATGTTGCGTTTAAAAGGTACTATCGGGATAGGGCATGTCCGTTACCCAACAGCGGGTAGTTCTAGTGCATCAGAAGCGCAGCCTTTTTATGTGAATTCCCCTTTTGGTATTACGTTGGCGCATAATGGTAATTTAACCAATGCGCATTTATTACGTCGCCAATTATTTGAAACAGCGCGTCGCCATATCAATACCACCTCTGATTCTGAAATCCTGCTCAATGTATTGGCATATGAATTAGACCGTTTTGACCATTTCCCGCTTGAGCCTGATAATATTTTTGCAGCCGTTGCGGCAATGCATAAAAAACTCCGCGGTGCTTATGCTTGTGTTGCTTTGATTATCGGCCATGGTTTACTGGCTTTTCGTGATCCCTTTGGTATCCGTCCTTTAGTATTGGGTAAACGCACCTTAGAAGATGGTCGCCATGAATATATGGTCGCATCTGAAAGTGTTGCGCTTGATACTTTAGGTTTTGAATTCTTGCGTGATGTTGCACCGGGTGAGGCGATTTATATCACAGAGCAAGGGCAACTCTTTACTCGCCAATGTGCCGAAAATCCGCAATTAATTCCTTGTTTATTTGAGTATGTTTATTTTGCTCGTCCTGATTCGTTTATCGATAAAATTTCAGTTTATAATGCACGTTTACGTATGGGGCAGAAATTAGGCGCTAAAATTGCCAAAGAGTGGGATGATTTACACATTGATGTTGTGATCCCCATTCCTGAAACATCTTGCGATATAGCCTTAGAAATTGCGCATATTCTCAACAAACCTTATCGCCAAGGTTTTGTCAAGAATCGCTATGTTGGTCGTACTTTTATTATGCCAGGTCAGCAAGAGCGTCGTAAGTCAGTGAGACGTAAACTGAATGCAAATCGTGCAGAGTTTCGTGATAAAAATGTTCTGTTGATTGATGATTCCATTGTACGTGGCACCACATCAGAGCAAATCGTCGAACTCGCAAGAGAAGCGGGTGCGAAGAAAGTCTATTTTGCCTCAGCAGCGCCAGAAGTTCGCTTCCCGAATGTGTATGGTATTGATATGCCAAATGCCAATGAGCTTATTGCCCATGGACGTGAAGTGGATGAAATTCGTAAATTAATTGGTGCTGATGGACTTATTTTCCAAGATCTCACTGATTTAATCGCTGCGGTACAAGAAGAGAATCCTGATATCACTCAGTTTGAATGCTCTGTATTTGATGGTGTTTATGTTACGAAAGATATCGACCAAGATTACTTGGATTATTTAGAAAATCTACGTCGTGATGATGAACATAAAATTCGTGATCAGAATGAAATAGAAAATTTGGAAATCTATAACGAAGGCTAATTTTTCGGTAAGATATCTCCCTTATAAAGCGTCGATGTCAGTGTGTTCTGCATCGACGCTTGTTTTTTGAGGGTTAATCATCATAATGATTAACAAAGATATATATTCTGAGGATTATAATGAAAAAGCTGATAGTTGGGCTAACCGGCGCCAGTGGTGCAATTTACGGTATACGTTTATTAGAGATACTAAAATCTGTGCCGTCAGTTGAAACCCATCTAGTGATTAGCCAAGCTGCACGCCGTACTATTTCATTAGAAACCGATTATTCGCTAAAAGATATTCATGCTTTAGCGGATGTGATTTATGACGATCGTGATATTGGTGCATCTATCTCTTCTGGCTCATTTCGTGTCAATGGAATGGTCATATTACCTTGTTCTATCAAAAGTTTGTCAGGTATTGTTCATAGTTATACAGATACCTTAGTCACTCGTGCAGCAGATGTCGTACTTAAAGAAGGGCGTAAACTAGTCTTATGTGTGCGTGAAACACCGCTTCATTTAGGGCATTTACGATTGATGACACAAGCATCTGAAATAGGTGCAGTGATTATGCCACCAGTTCCAGCTTTCTATTTTCAGCCTAAAACTATTGATGATATTGTTAATCAAACAGTTAATCGTGTGCTTGATCAATTTGAGATTGATTTACCTGATGATTTATTTCAACGGTGGGAAGGGGATAAACCTGCTCGCTAAAGATATTCGTCATACTTCAAGATGCAACGTAGTCAACAACGTTGCATCTTGAATTATTTAGAGTATTTATTCCAACTGATTGAGAATAGAAAAAGAGATTATTTTCCTGTGGTAATAATATCTTTTAATGCCTCTTCTAAGTGTGGGTAACGAAATTCAAAGCCAGCACTGAGTAATTTTTCAGGTATAGCTTGTTGCCCGCCTAACACCAATGTAGCGCTTTCTCCCATCACTAGACGTAATACACTTTCAGGAACTGTCATTAAGGCTGGGCGATTAAAAACTTTTCCTAATAGGCGAGTAAATTCTTTATTTTGTACTGGGTTAGGCGCTGTTAAGTTAAAAGCGCCTTTAGCATCTTGAGTATTAAGCAAGAAAATAATTGCACTGACCATATCATCAATATGGATCCACGGCATATATTGTTTTCCACTTCCCAATTTGCCACCTAATCCTAATTTAAAGGGTTTACTCATTTTAGGTAGTGCGCCACCGAGAGTTGAAAGTACAATCCCTGTACGCAACAAGCAAACTCGAGTTAATGGTGTTTGAGCTTCAAGTGCAATGCGTTCCCATTTAGCACAAAGCTCATGTGTAAATTCAGGATTTGCAGGCGTCTCTTCTGTGACTCTAGTATCACCTTGATCACCATAAAAACCTACGGCGGAGCCAGAAATAAAAACAGCGGGTGGGGAGTCGCTAGCATTAATCAAATCAACCAATTTCTGGGTTAAATGACAACGACTATTAATCAGTTTCTGTTTTTGAGAGGGTGTCCAACGTTTATCAGCAATAGGCTCTCCAGCAAGATTAATGACGGCATCAAACTCATTAAGATCCTGTTTATCGTTGAGTTGAGTCCAGCAGGTGATTTCATTACAAAAATGCGAATAAACTTTTTGAGGCGAACGAGAAAGCACCGTAATATCATTCTTGGCGAGTGCTAGCTCACAAACTAATGCTTTGCCTATTAATCCTGTACCACCAGTGATAAGTATTTTCATCACAATCCTCCTGATCTGCTTGCTTGATAAAGAATAAATATCATCCTGATATATGAATTGCTTGTATTAACTAAAGATTTTTTTCGTTGCTGGACGCTGATTAATGTTGTTTAGCCATTTAGCAATTGCTGGATAATTTGTTAAATCGATATTGTGGTGATCGTGCAAACGAGCCCATGTATATGTAGCGATATCCGCAATGCTGTACTCTTCTCCACCAAGATAAGGTGACTGTGCTAATCGTTTCTCTAATACGCTATATAGACGCTGTGTTTCTTCAGTATAACGCTTAATGGCATAAGGGGCTTTTTCTGTGGCATAACGGGTGAAGTGGTGATTTTGTCCCAACATCGGACCAAATCCACCTACTTGCCAAAACAACCATTGTAGTTGCGTTGTTTTTTCTCGTAAATGTTGACTGAGTAGTTTGCCACTTTTTTCAGCTAGATAGATAAGAATAGCACCTGATTCAAAAATAGAGATAGGTTCACCTCCATCAATAGGTGAGTTATCTATAATTGCGGGAATTTTATTATTGGGTGAAATGGCTAAAAATTCAGGTTTAAATTGATCGCCTTTACTAATATCGATGCGATGTAACTGATAAGGTATGCCTGTTTCTTCAAGAAAAAGCGTTATTTTTTGGCCATTTGGGGTATCTGCATAATATAAATCAATCATAAAAGCTCCAAAATAAAGTAGGCACTAAATACACAACATAATCACAGTCTGCCTTTTAACATCATAAAAAGCAAAAAAGTGCAAGATGGATAAAATAAGTCACGTATGATTATTGTAGTGGTGAAAAATAGTGATTTTGGTATATTCAGGATAAAAATTACGATCGTTTAGTATCGGTTAAAAAAGGTTTGTTGAGGATGGAACAAGAAAAGACGGCATTGGTTGAATGGGTTGATATTGTTGATGATAAAAATGAAGTCGTTGCACAAGCAACACGTCAACAAATGCGAGCTGAAAACCTAAGACATAGAGCAACTTATATCGTTGTTCATGATGGAATGGGGAAAATCTTGGCGCAGCGTCGAACTGAAACAAAAGATTTTTACCCTGGTTGGTTAGATGCGACTGCGGGTGGTGTGGTTCAACAAGGTGAGAATTTACTTGAAAGTGCGCGTCGTGAAGCAGAAGAAGAGCTAGGTATTGCTGGAGTCCCTTTTGCTGAGCATGGTCAATTTTATTATGATGATGAAAGTTGTCGTGTCTGGGGAAGCTTGTTTAGTTGTGTTTCTCATGGACCTTTCGCACTACAAGCAGAAGAAATAGAGGAAGTGTGTTGGCTAACTCCCTCTGAAATTACTGAGCGCTGTGATGAATTCACGCCTGATTCATTAAAAGCCCTTTCTCTTTGGTTAACACGTAATAACAGTACACGCCTAGAAAGTAGAGAAACCGTAGACTAAGGGGTGCTTTGTCCTAGCTCAAATCGATATGCATAGTTGATAACGGTATCTTCAAATATAGCGTTATCATCTTCGTCTCTTAAACGTTGTAAAAGTGCTATCAGATGTTTTCCTGCCTCTTTTCCCATTTTGTGATAATCAAAACGAATTGTTGTGAGAGAAGGGGAGATCTGATCGCTATTTTCTGAGCCTTCTAAACACGCGATAGCCAGATCTTGTGGGATCTTAATTAATCGACGTTGACACTCAAAAATCATACCTAGTGCAATACTCTCATGACTACAAATAACCGCATCTAGTTCAGGTTGGCGCAATAAAATTTCTGTTAACGCTTGCCGACCGTATGCCATAGACGCGGGATCAGGCGTAGTGACACTTTGCTCAGCATTTAAATAATTTTTGAGTAATGCGCGTGACCAACCTGTTATTTGCTGATGATGCAGGCGCTGGCCTTGTAACGCACCAATATAGCCAATACAACGCTTTCCTTGGGAGACTAAATGGTTTGTTAAATCATATGCGGCTTGCTCATAAGAACAATCAATACTAATAGCCGCTTGTTCGTCTGATTGACTGGCAACACTGACAACGGGCACATTGGCATTACTGATATGTAAAAAATGAGTTGGGCTAAGCTGTGAACCAAAAGCAACTAATGCAGCAGGATTACTTTGCAATAGCATATTAATCACATCATTGGCTTTATGAGGTTGATGCTCATAGCAACCAACTAAAATTTGATACTGATGGCGATTGAGTATTTGTTGTAAAGATTGCATAAAATCTGCACTTGCTCTATCTGTAAAAGAGGGCAACAGGACAGCAATAATATGACTTTGTGCTGAAGCTAAAGCACCGGCCGAGGCATTAGGAATATAACCAAGTTCTTCTACGGCTAGATTAACTTTTTCTCTTAACTTATCAGAAACGAGTTCAGGGGTTCGTAATGCACGCGAAACGGTCATTGAACCGACTCCAGCGTGTTTAGCGACATCTTGTAATGTGACGCGGCCTGTATTTCGGCGCTTACGTGTTTTGATCATGTGTAATTATGCTTGTTTAACCTATTTGATTAACGGCAGATCCTACCTGAAATCTTCCTATTATGCTGAAACAATACAGTGTCAATAGTTGGCATTTTCTGCAATTAACATTTCATTAAAATGATAGCGCTATCACAATTACGAATGATCTATCTAGATAGCGCTACCATTAATGATTACTATCCTTAATAACGAAGCTCAAAGAGAGTCTGATCGAGGTTATAAATATGCTTAAAACGTTATTAACACCGGATATGGTGCAAGTGGTGCCAAACGTTAGTGATTGGCGAGAGGCTGTAAAAGTGGCGTGTCAGCCATTAATTGATAAAGGCTATATTGAACCTCGTTATATCGATGCAATTTACAAATCACACGAGAAAATAGGGCCATATTATGTATTAGGTCCTGGGATTGCGATGCCTCATGCGCGCCCCGAAGATGGTGTTAATCAACTTTCGCTTGCTTTAACTATTGTTGAGCAAGGGGTTGAGTTTGGTGCAGACGAAAACGATCCGGTGAAATTACTGATTGTTTTGGCTGCAACAGATAACGACAGCCATATTAATGCCATTATGAAATTAGCCGAACTTTTTGATAACGATACAGATATTCAAAAGTTATTTAATGCGAAAAGCAAAGTGGATGTCTTATCTGTTATCAACAACTATTAATAACAATTTAAATTACCAAGGGGAATATCATGAAAATTACTGTTGTGTGTGGAAATGGTTTAGGTAGTAGCTTAATGATGGAAATGAGCATCAAAAGCATTTTAAAAGATCTTTCTGTAAATGCTGAAGTTGATCACGTTGATCTGGGGTCAGCAAAAGGTACACCAAGTGATATCTATGTAGGTACGCGTGATATTGCAGAACAACTTAATTCACAAGCAGTAAATGGGAAAGTTGTTTCACTGGATAACATGATTGATAAAGTAGCGATGAAAGAGAAGCTTTCAGTCGCGTTACGTGAATTAGGCGCGTTATAAGGAGCCTATCATGGACTTTTTCCGCTTTCTAATGAGTGATGTGCTTTCAGAGCCTGCTATTTTAGTTGGTTTGATCGCATTAATTGGTTTAATTGCCCAAAAAAAACCAGTTACAGAATGTATTAAAGGTACCGTAAAAACCATTATGGGGTTTGTGATTTTAGGTGCTGGCGCAGGTCTTGTCATTAACTCACTGGGTGATTTCTCAACGATTTTCCAACATGCATTCGGTATTCAAGGCGTTGTGCCTAATAATGAGGCAATTGTCTCTATTGCACAAAAAAGCTTTGGTAAAGAGATGGCATTAATCATGTTTTTTGCCATGTTGATTAATATCTTAATTGCACGTTTAACACCGTGGAAATTTATTTTCTTAACAGGTCACCATACATTATTTATGTCGATGATGGTGGCGGTTATTTTGGCAACTGCGGGCTTAGAAGGCACAGTGTTAGTTGCGGTAGGTTCATTAGTTGTTGGGATTTCAATGGTATTTTTCCCAGCCATTGCACATCCTTATATGAAAAAAATTACTGGCTCTGATGATGTTGCATTAGGACACTTTTCCACTATTTCTTATGTCGTTGCCGGCTTTATCGGCAGTAAATTTGGTAATAAAGAGCATTCAACTGAAGAGATGAATGTCCCTAAAAGCCTACTATTTTTACGTGATACACCCGTTGCCATTGCTTTCACTATGGGAATTATTTTTATCATTACCTGTTTATTTGCGGGCGATACTTTTGTTCGTGAAGTCAGTGGTGGTAAAAACTGGTTTATGTTCTCATTGATGCAATCGATAACCTTTGCAGCAGGGGTTTATATTATTCTGCAAGGTGTACGTATGGTTATTGCTGAAATTGTTCCTGCATTTAAAGGTATTTCAGATAAATTAGTCCCTAATGCAAAACCAGCGTTAGATTGCCCAGTCGTATTCCCTTATGCACCCAATGCCGTATTAGTCGGTTTTTTAAGTAGCTTTGCGGCGGGTGTTATTGGCATGTTTATTCTGTATGCCTTAGATTGGACAGTGATCATTCCGGGGGTTGTTCCTCATTTCTTTGTGGGCGCCACCGCAGGGGTATTTGGTAATGCAACCGGTGGACGTCGCGGTGCAATTTTAGGTGCTTTTGTTCAAGGTTTATTGATTACATTCTTACCTGTATTCCTATTACCTGTACTTGGAGATATCGGTATTGCTAACACCACATTTAGTGATGCAGACTTTGGTGTTATCGGTATTCTGTTAGGTATTATTGTTCGCTGATTGTTTTAAGAATTAAGATACATCAACGCCTCATTGAGATTAATTCATTGGGGCGTTTTTTTATATGAATTTATATGTTTATTTTATGAATAACAATGCTATTATCCTGAGTGAATATTCACATTGTGTATATTTTCGTACCTAATTATAAAAATAGGTTTAACATCACAATCACTAAGGAAAAAGAAGATGTCTTTCGGTATTCGATATCTTGCGTTGTTACCACTTTTTGTTATCACTGCTTGTCAACAACCCGTTAATCACAATCCACCAGTGGCTCAAACTGCTCAAGTTCAGCCTGCAATCGTGAATAACTCATGGATTGAAATCTCACGTAGTGCGCTCGATTTTAATGTAAAAAAAGTTCAATCACTTTTAGGTGATAAATCCTCACTTTGTGCCGTTTTAAAAGGCGATGCATATGGTCATGATTTATCATTAGTTGCCCCGGTTATGATTGAAAACAATGTGCAATGTATTGGTGTAACGAATAACCAAGAGCTAAAAGAAGTTCGTGATCTTGGGTTTCAAGGTCGTTTAATGCGAGTACGTAATGCTACAGAGCAGGAAATGGCTCAGGCGACAAGCTATAACGTAGAAGAATTAATTGGTAACTTAGATATGGCTAAGAAATTAGATGCCATTGCTAAACAGCAAAATAAAGTGATCCCTATTCATCTTGCCTTAAATTCAGGTGGAATGTCTCGTAATGGCTTAGAGGTCAATAACAAAGCAGGGCTTGAAGAGGCGAAGCAAATTGCTCAATTAGCTAACCTTAAAGTGGTTGGTATTATGTCTCATTATCCTGAAGAAGATGCTGATAAAGTAAGAGAAGATCTCGCTCGTTTTAAACAGCAATCACAAAAGGTATTGGATGTTACAGGGCTAAATCCTAAAGAGGTTACTCTGCATATGGCAAATACTTTTGCCACAATTACCGTACCTGGATCCTGGTTAGATATGGTGCGTGTAGGCGGAATTTTCTATGGCGATACCATTGCAAGTACAGATTACAAACGCGTAATGACGTTTAAATCCAACATTGCTTCAATCAATTATTATCCTAAAGGCAATACTGTTGGTTATGATCGCACTTACACACTAAAACGTGATTCAGTATTAGCTAATATTCCTGTCGGTTATGCAGATGGTTATCGTCGAGTATTTAGTAATGCGGGACATGCTTTAATTGGTGGCCAACGTGTGCCTGTTTTAGGTAAAACGTCAATGAATACGGTGATTGTTGATATTACCGATCTTAAAAATATCAAATCAGGGGATGAAGTCGTGTTTTTTGGTAAGCAAGGTAATGCAGAGATCACGGCTGAAGAGATTGAAGATATTAGTGGTGCGCTGTTTACAGAGATGTCGATTTTGTGGGGAGCGACAAATCAGCGTGTATTGGTGGATTAAAGTAGGGTGCTTGTAACCACAAAACGCAACAACGTGTCATGAGAAATTGTGGGGGAACTTTCCCCCACAAAGCTATTTATCGCAAGATAAAGTCGCTTGAACTACTGTATGACCACTACGAATATTGAAAGAGCATAATCTTTCATGTCTAAGTAGTGATAAACACAGTGCTGTCATGCAGACAGCAATCAGCCCTATCAGGGCAAATTTAGTCATTTCTCTTGACTCTCCTTTTTAAAGGAGACAGAATCGACGTTGTTGGGCGTTGAGACTGCCTCGGATTTTAGTAAATTAAAATTCGGGGCTTTCGTCTTTTTGGCGCTCGCAAATGCTTGAACCAAAACGATCCAAGCACCCACCTGCATACTAACAGAAATCGACCTCATTCCTATCTTTTTTTGAATAAAAACAATATAAATAAACGATTAAAATCAATGTGTTATTTGTGTTTTTATTGGGTGTTTATATGAGGAATGTCTCTTGATACTCCTTTATAAAGGAGAGAGAACTGATGTTGTTGAGTGTTGAAACTGCTTCGGATTTTAGTTAAATAGAAAATCCGTAGAATAAAAAACGCCAGATGAAATTAATCATCTGGCGTGGTTCTAATTGAAGTGAACTTCAATAATTATGCGTTTTCTTGTTGGCTTGCTTGAATTGCTGTTAACGCAACGGTGTAGACGATATCGTCTACTAATGCACCACGAGAAAGGTCATTCACTGGTTTACGCATACCTTGTAACATTGGTCCGATTGAAACCAAGTCAGCTGAACGTTGTACCGCTTTATAAGTGGTGTTACCGGTGTTCAGATCAGGGAAGATAAACACAGTTGCTTTACCTGCAACTGGTGAGTTTGGTGCTTTAGATTTAGCAACATCAGCCATAACAGCTGCGTCGTATTGTAAAGGACCATCAATCATCAGATCAGGGCGTTTTTCTTGTGCTAAACGTGTCGCTTCACGAACTTTCTCTACATCGCTACCTGCACCAGAGTTACCAGTAGAATAAGAGATCATCGCAACGCGTGGGTCGATACCGAATGCAATTGCAGAGTCTGCAGATTGAATTGCGATTTCAGCCAGTTGTTCTGCTGTTGGATCTGGGTTAATTGCACAGTCACCATAAACATAAACTTGTTCAGGTAACAGCATAAAGAACACAGAAGACACTAATGAGCTACCTGGTGCAGTTTTGATTAACTGTAATGGTGGGCGAATAGTGTTAGCAGTTGTATGAACAGCACCAGAAACTAGGCCGTCTACTTCGCCTTTTTCTAGCATTAATGTGCCTAGAACAACGTTATCTTCTAACTGTTCACGAGCAACAACTTCTGTCATACCTTTATTTTTGCGTAGTTCAACTAAGCGAGGTACATAGATTTCACGCACTTCTTTAGGATTGACTAACTCAATACCTGTGCCTAATTCAACACCTTGTGCAGTTGCTACGCGACGAATTTCTTCAGGATCACCTAACAGTACGCAAGTCGCGATACCACGATCAGCACAAATTGCTGCGGCTTTAACAGTACGTGGCTCATCACCTTCTGGTAAAACGATACGTTTTTTCGCTTTACGTGCTAATTCTGTTA
Source organism: Proteus penneri (assembly GCF_003144535.1). Taxonomy (GTDB): domain Bacteria; phylum Pseudomonadota; class Gammaproteobacteria; order Enterobacterales; family Enterobacteriaceae; genus Proteus; species Proteus penneri. The sequence continues at coordinate 100,516 of NZ_PHFJ01000001.1, forward strand.
ATTGATAACGGAATGCTGGTGGTGATAAACGGTTAGGGCGTTCAGAGTTAGCAGTCAGTGAATCAATCCATTGTGTATTGATATGTTGAGCAACGTAGTTCTGAATTTTTTCAATACGTTCATGGTCATCAGCAGGCACTTCTAAGCTAAAGCTTTGCAGATTTAAAGAGGTCTGCCAAGTGTTCGCATTAACCATAAAGATTGGTAAACCAGTTTCGAATGCACGTTCACAAAGTTGTTTGATAGGCGCATCGATTTGGTAACCACCAGTTAGTAGGATTGCACCAATTTCAACGCCATTCATTGCAGCAAGGCACGCTGAAACTAATACATCTGGGCGATCCGCTGAAGTCACTAAAAGTGAACCTGGACGGAAGTGCTCTAACATGTGTGGAATACTGCGGGCACAGAAAGTGACAGACTTAATACGACGAGTTTCAATATCGCCTTTATTGACGATAGTCGCATTTAAGTGTTTTGCCATATCTGTTGCACGAGTAGCGATTAAATCGAAGTTCCATGGAATGCAACCCAGTAAAGGCAGGGGGCTGTTTTTTTCGATGGTTTTTAAATCGACATTAGAGATAATCGCTTTACTTGAATCATCAAAGATTTCAGATAAGTCAGGGCGAGTACGGCCTTGATCATCAACAGGTGCATTTAGTTTGTTAACAATAACACCAGTGATATTTTGGTTTTTTACACCGCCGAATTCAGCACGCGCAAATTCGATACGCTCTTTTAGCTGTTCAACCGTGTTGTTACCTAGCGCAGTAACAAAAACAATTTCAGCACCTAATGTTTTTGCAATTTCATAGTTTAATGATTGTGCAAAAGGGTGCTTACGCATAGGTACCAGACCTTCGATGAGAACAACTTCTGCATCAGTGGTATTTTCATGGTATCTAGCAACAATTTCTTCCATCAAAACATCTTTTTGGTTTGAGCTGAGTAGAGACTCAACATAATCCATGTTTAAAGGTTCTGATGATTGAATAGTGGAGTGAGAGTGGATAATCGCAGTTGTCTGATCTAAAGCGCCTTTTACACGAGGTTGTGCAATTGGTTTGAACACGCTAAGGCGAACGCCTTTTTGTTCCATAGAACGGATAACACCCAAGCTGACGCTGGTTAAACCTACGCGTGTATCAGTTGGGACTAACATAATTGTACGGGACACGGAAACCTCTTTAAATATCGGTTGCTCGTTATGTAAAACAGTACTGCCAGCATGACACTGGCAGCACATCAAAGAGCTTAAGCGGTCAGGCGACTTGCGTCCTGAGCGATAACTAACTCTTCGTTAGTTGGGATAACAACAGCAAGACGGCTGTTATCGGTAGTGATAGTGCCTGATTTGCCGAAACGTGCATCTAAGTTACGTTGATGATCAACTTCAAAACCTAATAGAGCCAGTTTTTTCAGAGATAATTCACGAACCATTGCTGCGTTTTCACCGATACCACCAGTAAAGATAATCGCATCTAAACGACCTTCCATCAGTGCACAGTAAGAACCGATGTATTTCGCTAAACGATGGCAGTAAACGTCCATTGCACGTTTAGCATCTGCTTTAGTGTCGTAGTTATCTTCAACATAACGGCAGTCACTAGTGACTTCTGTTAAACCTAACAGACCAGATTCTTTAGTCAGCAGTTTATTGATGTCTTCAACACTCATACCTAAAGTATCGTGTAAATGGAACACGATAGCAGGATCGATATCACCACTACGAGTACCCATTACTAAACCTTCTAATGGAGTCAGACCCATAGAGGTATCAACACATTTACCGTTAACAACAGCAGAAACAGAACCACCATTACCTAAGTGGCAAGTGATCACGTTCAGTTCGTCAACAGGTTTGTTTAACATTTTAGCGGCTTCACGAGAAACATAGAAATGGCTAGTTCCGTGAGCACCGTAACGACGGATGCTGTGATCTTTATATAAGCTGTATGGCAGTGCATACAGATAAGCTTCTTCTGGCATTGTTTGGTGGAATGCAGTGTCAAATACCGCAACCATTTTCTCAATTAAATGAGGGAATGCTTTACGCGCTTCTTCAATACCAATAAGGTGAGCTGGGTTATGTAATGGAGCAAATGGGATAGCAGCTTCAATACCTTTGATAACTTCGTCAGTGATCACGACAGATTTAGTGAATTTCTCACCACCGTGAACAATACGGTGACCAATTGAAGCGATTTGTGCAGACAGTTCTGGTTTTTCAGCCAGAATAGTATTTACGATAAAGTTTAATGCTTCGCTATGAGCAGCACCTGCGCCTAACGCAGCTTCATGTTTTTGGCCATCCATTTTCCACTTCAGGCGGGCTTCAGGAAGGTTGAAGCATTCAGCCAAACCTGACAGGAATTCTTCACCATTTTCTGGGTTGATAATTGCAAATTTAAGAGAAGAACTACCGCAGTTCAGTACCAGCACCAGCTTACTTGACATGGAATTACCTATTTATCTTGTTGTCGTAGTGTCTTTTATATTATAAAGACGGTGGTTAATAAAACGTCAATCATAAAAGCCTATCGCATTACTATGATGACATTAATGACGCGCATCATGCTTAAAGTAAAAAACTTGATGCTAATTATAGTTGCCAATCATTAATTGGACGATTTTTATTCACCCATTAACTTTTCGCGTTAAAATCGGCGAAAAGGGTTGAAAATCACGCCGGCAAACAAAATATAGCGCTTTATTGCCACAAACCTTTAGAATGGGCACAGGATACAGAGTAAAGGCAACAAAGACAAAATATACTTAATTCTACTAAAAGATTTTTATTCTTTATAGATATTTTTTAAAAGTTACAGAAGAAATTGATTGAGGTCATTATGAGCGAACCGACAGTGACTCCCCCAGGCTTTTTTAAGAAGCTTCGATTGGGTAACGAGTATTTAAAAACCTGGCCGGTTGAAAAGCAATTAGCGCCTGTTTTCCCTGAAAATCGTATTGTCAAAGCCACACGTTTTGGTATTCGTTATATGCCACCTATTGCTATTTTTACAATGACATGGCAAATCGCATTAGGCGGTAATTTAGGGCCTGCAATTACAACGGCGTTATTTGCCTGTAGTCTGCCAATGCAAGGGTTGTGGTGGTTAGGTAAGCGTGCAGCAACGCCACTTCCAGCTACGTTATTACGCTGGTTTTATGAAATTCGAGAGAAATTTGAAGAAGCAGGCATTGCTTTAGCACCAGTCGAACAAACGCCGACGTACCTTTCTTTAGCCCATTTATTAAAACGCGCTTTTAAGCAACTTGATCGTTCTTTTCTTGATGATGTGTAGAACATTTGTTCTACCTTCTTCGTTGGTCATGATTGTCATCAGAATTACCCCGTTGAGATCAAAAAACGCGTAGTTAACACTACTCAATACTTTTGATTAATGTCATTCTCTCCTCAATGATTTCTTTGGAGAATTAATGATGGAAATGACACACGCACAACGCTTGATCCTCTCTAATCAATACAAAATGATGACTATGATGGATCCTGATAACGCTGAACGTTATCGTCGCTATCAGACAATCATTGAACGCGGTTACGGATTACAATTACGTGAACTAGACCGTGATTTTGATGAAATGTCTGAGGAGACTTGCCGTACCATTATTAACGTCATGGAAATGTACCATGCACTGCAAGTTTCTCGCGATAACTTAAAAGATCAAGAAATGCCTGATGCTCGTCGTGTTGCATTTATTGGCTTTGATGCGGCGACAGAATCTCGCTATCTTAGTTATGTGCGTTTTATGGTGAATACAGAAGGGCGTTATACACATTTTGATAGTGGCAGTCATGGTTTTAACTCACAAACACCAATGTGGGAAAAATACCAGAGAATGCTGGCTGTTTGGTTAGCGTGCCCTCGTCAATATCACCTTAGCGTCGTTGAAATCCAACAAATTCTTAATGCGTAATAAGTAACGCATCATTCTAAGGTAGGCATAAATTATGGCGATCACATGTAAAGGTTTTCTATTTGATTTAGATGGAACATTAGTCGATTCATTACCTGTTGTTGAACATTGCTGGGCGTTATTTGGTGAACGCGTTGGCGTATCAACACAAGAGATTAATGACTACATCCATGGAAAGCCTGCTATTGAGTCGATTCGCCATTTTATGCCTAATGCTACCGAACAAGAGATAACAGAAACTTTTCGTTGGTTAGAAAAATTAGAATCAACACAAACAGAAGGTTTAGCACCACTTCCGGGGTCTATTGAGTTAATTAATCGCCTTAATGACTTAAATATTCCATGGGCGATTGTCACATCTGGTACTGTTCCTATCGCCTCAACGCGCCAATCTGTCACGGGTATCCCTGAACCTAAGCATTGGGTTACCGCGGAATGTATTAGTAAAGGTAAACCTAATCCTGAGCCTTATCTTTTAGGTGCCAAAAAATTGGGTTTATTGCCACAGGATTGTGTGGTTTTTGAAGATGCTGCAGCGGGTATTTACTCTGGTTTAGATGCAGGATGTCAAGTCGTTGCTGTTCATGCACCTCTTTCTCTCCCTCGCCGCAATGAGATTCATTTAATCATTGATTCTTTAAACAATATTCAAATCGAGAAGCAAGCTGAAAAAGTGATAATAACGCACAAAAGATAGTCTTTTCTTTGATCATATTAGAAGATTTATTGTTGTAAAAATGGTCTACTTATCAATGTAGTGAATTGATGTCTTAACTTGTTTTCACTTATTGCTGATCGAGGCCATTTTGAATAGCGAATTATTATGGGTTTTAAGCCTGCTATTGATAGCTATTGTCCTTTTTACGACCAACAAAATCCGCATGGATGTGGTCGCTTTACTTGTCATTATCGCATTCGTTCTTAGTGGAACTCTCTCATTAAATGAAGCCACGGTAGGATTTAGCGATCCAAACGTATTGCTTATTGCTGCCCTTTTTGTTATTGGCGAAGGGTTAGTGAGAACGGGCGTGGCTTATCAAATGGGGGACTGGCTGGTACGTGTCGCGGGTAATAGTGAAGTTAAAATGCTTGTGCTATTAATGATATGCGTAGCAAGTCTAGGTGCTTTCATGAGTTCAACTGGCGTTGTCGCAATATTTATTCCTGTTGTCTTGAGTGTTGCAGCTCGAATGAAAACATCACCCGGTCGTTTAATGATGCCGTTAGGTTTTGCTGGATTGATTAGTGGATTAATGACCTTAGTGGCAACGCCACCTAATATGGTTGTTAACAGTGAATTAGTTAGAGAGGGGTTACCGAGTTTTCAGTTTTTCTCTATTACGCCTATTGGTATCGCCGTATTATTCGCAGGCATTCTTTATATGTTGGTAGTACGTCGCTGGCTAGGAAATAACGATAATGGTAAACAAAAAGAAGCTTATCGCCGTACTTTCCGTGATCTTATTCGTGATTATCAGTTAGCGGGGCGTGCTCGCCGTTTAGCTATTCGTAAAGGCTCTCCACTGATAGGTCATTCACTTGATGAATTACACTTACGTTCACGTTATGGTGCAAACGTTGTCGGTATTGAACGCTGGAGGCGTTTTCGGCGTGTGATGGTCAGTGCAACGGGAGGCACTGAATTAAGAGAGCGAGATGTTCTATTAGTTGATATGTCCGCTAGTGATGTCGATTTACGTGAGTTTTGCCGTGAACAAATGTTAGAGCCAATGGTCTTGCGAGGCGAATATTTTTCTGAACAATCTCGTGATGTAGGGCTTGCTGAAGTATCCATGAATCCAGATTCAGAGTTATTAGGCAAATCATTAAGAGAGATTAAATTCCGTACTCGCTACGGATTAAACGTGGTTGCTATTCGCCGTGAAGGAAGTGCCTTACCGGGTAAAATTGTCGATGAGCCATTACGCCTTGGTGATGTGTTATTAGTGATTGGTGATTGGAAACTTATTCGGATTTTATCAACCAAACCACGTAATTTTATCGTGTTAAATTTAGCGGCAGAAATTGAAACTGTGGCGCCTGCTTCATCTCAAGCTCCTCATGCACTATTTTCGTTAGCGTTAATGGTGGCATTGATGGTAACGAATGAAGTCCCTAACTTTATTGCAGCACTTATTGCTTGTTTATTAATGGGTAAATTCCGTTGTATTGATATGGAAAGTGCTTATCGTTCTATTCATTGGCCAAGCATTATTTTAATTGTCGGTATGATGCCTTTTGCTGCAGCACTACAAAAAACAGGCGGCATAGAGCTTATTGTTAATGGCTTAATGGATGTGGCAGGTAGTGCTGGTCCTCAAGTGATGTTGGTGTGTTTATTTATACTTTGTGCATCCATTGGGTTGTTTATTTCAAATACCGCGACTGCGGTATTAATGGCACCGATTGCGATAGCAGCAGCGAATCAAATGAATGTTTCTCCATTACCATTTGCAATGGTGATTGGTGTTGCAGCATCTGCGGCATTTATGACGCCTGTTTCATCACCCGTTAATACGCTTATTCTTGAGCCGGGGGGATATAAGTTTGCCGATTTTATTAAGATTGGAGTGCCATTTACGGTTATTGTGATGTTGATTAGTGTCTTCTTGATCCCGCTATTATTCCCATTCTAAATATCAATACTTTTGTTTTGCTGAAACGCTGTTTGTTAATTAATAAACAGCGTTTTTTATTTATTAGGCGGTGGTTTTTATTTGATGTATGTGTTGTATCTATGAGTGTGTGTTTTTTGACATATCTTACCAAGAAGAGGGAATACTATTTGGAGTATTAATAGTACAGTTGGAGAGTTTAAATGAGCGGAACAAATGGTGTGCAACCTACAAATATGGGTGTGGTATTTCTTGGTCAAATAAAAAATGAATCTAAACAGTATGGAAGTTTATCAAAAGCTGTATCCTTTATTGGTAATACATTTAGAAATTTTCTAGGTTTAAATAAAATTAAAGATATAGTATCAGATAATAGTTCTAATAATACTTATTATACAGCAAATATGTATGGTGAAAATAATAACGTTAGTTCAACGGAAAATAATTTTATATTACCTGACATCAATAATAATTCGAATCCAATATATCCTCATTTATCGGAAAAAATTCAAGTCGTTAAATTATCAACTTTTTTCGATAAAAAAAATGATAATAATTCAGAAAGTAAAACTCAGTTAAAACAATCTATTAAATATCAAGATAATCAATCTACTGAGAGTGATGTAATAATTAGAGAATACCACAAGGATTCTAGAGTTAGAAAGAAAAAAGAGAACGAACAATCAATGGTTAATAGTGATAAAGTAGAAGATAGACTCTCTGCATATAGAAAGGAATTTATTAATGAAAAAAAATCTGAGAATGCAGTAGATAAAGAATATAATGATATAAAAGAAAGATATAATTTAAAAAATAGCGATTATTCTCTTATAGAGAATAAAATTAAAGATAGCAATGTGTCTAAAGAAGATAAAATTAAGGATATAAAGAAATACTTGGCAGCTCATGATAATTTAATGAAAAATATTTCTTTTTGGGAAAAGACTAAAAATTTATTTGGTAAATCAGAAAAAATAAAAACTTTACAGAAAGAACAAAAAACGCATGCTTTAACGATTTATAGGGAAACAATTAAAACAGATATAAATATAAACGTCTTACAAGATAAAAGATAATATTGTTTTTAGAGAAATGAGCACGTTTAATTGTGCTCATTTCGTTTTTTTATTCACTAATTTCATCCAGCGATAAACTAAATCCCGGTACAAATACCTTCATAAAATAGTCCATCTCAGGACTATGCCTTTCAGCAAGTGTTTTCTCTAAGCGATTTTTCGCTAAATTAAATTCGCTATTACCTGCCGCTAACTCTTCAAGGCATTTTAAATAAGCGCACAGACTATCTGCTTGCTTAACAATAAACGTTTCTTCTTCATTATGTAATTGCTCATCAATAAGAGGGCGAAAATCGTCTTGTAATTCTTCGGGTAACATTTCAATTAATTTTTGCTGTGCATATTTTTCTATTTTTTTATATTCATGAGCAATTTGAGGATTGTGATATTTAATAGGCGTTGGCATATCGCCAGTGATCACTTCGCTGGCATCATGATACATCGCTTGTAATGCAATTCGCTCTGCGTTGACATTACCATCAAATTTACGATTTTTTATCACTGCTAAGGCATGGGCGACAAAAGCGACTTGTAAACTGTGCTCAGACACATTTTCTTGGCGAATATTACGCATTAAAGGCCAACGAGTAATGAGTTTTAAGCGAGAAAGGTGGGCAAAAAAGTAACTCATAATATCTCCCAATTGCGTGATTGAAGACATTATTGTGAGTGGATAATAGATAGATGTAAACATTAATAAAAAAGAAAATAAATAAAACGCAATATAACGTATTGTAATATTGCGTTTTATTTTAGGTGTAGACAATTTTATTGATGATAACCCACAATAAAACGACCAAATTTTTGGATTGCCATATCTAAATCATCTTCACGCGGAAGAGTAACGATACGGAAATGGTCAGGGTATGGCCAATTAAAGGCAGTACCTTGCACTAATAAGACTTTTTCTTGCAGTAATAAATCAAGGATCATTTTCTGATCGTTTTTAATACTGTAGCGGTTAAGGTCTATTTTAGGGAACATATACAATGCCCCCATAGGTTTAACACAAGAAACCCCCGGGATTTGATTAATGAGCTCCCAAGCTCGATTGCGTTGTTCGTATAAACGACCACCCGGCAGGATAAATTCACTAATACTTTGATAGCCTCCTAATGCCGTTTGAATAGCATGTTGCATTGGTACGTTGGCACATAAACGCATCGATGCCAGCATATCTAAGCCTTCAATATAGCTTTTAGCCTGTTTTTTAGGGCCGTTTAATACCATCCAACCTTGACGGAAACCTGCAACACGGTAAGTTTTTGATAAACCATTAAATGTTACGGTTAATAAATCGGGTGCCATGGCAGCGATAGAATGATGTTGTGCATCGTCATACAGAATTTTATCGTAGATCTCGTCAGCGAAGATAATCAGGTTGTGTTGACATGCTATTTCAACGATTTCCATCAGAATATCTTTGCTATACACCGCACCTGTTGGGTTATTTGGGTTGATAATAACAATACCACGGGTATTTTTTGTAATTTTACTACGAATATCATCGAGATCAGGGAACCAACCTTGTTGCTCGTCACACATATAATGAACGGCATTTCCCCCAGAAAGGGAAACAGCGGCTGTCCATAATGGGTAATCAGGCGCTGGTACTAGCATTTCATCGCCATTATTCAATAACGCTTGCATCGCTTGTACGATTAACTCAGAAACACCATTACCAATATAGATGTCTTCAACAGTGATATCTCGCATATCACGAGCTTGATAATGCTGCATGATAGCTTTACGCGCAGAAAACAGACCTTTAGAGTCACTATAACCCTGAGAGCTTGGTAGATTGCGGATCACATCTACTAAAATTTCATCAGGTGCTTCAAAGCCGAAAGGTGCTGGGTTACCAATATTGAGTTTTAAAACTTTGTTACCTTCTTCTTCCAGACGTTTTGCCTCTTGCAAAACCGGACCTCTAATGTCGTAACAGACATGTTCGAGTTTGTTTGATTTTTTAATCTGATTCATAGCGCGTTTACCTAATAGGGTCTGACTCGTATCTTTATTGTGATTATGGCGACTTAGCGACATTTATCGCCGGTTGCTATTCATATAGAAAGATACAAATGAAAAGGTTATCCCAGCAAATAACTGTTCTATCACTCTACTCTCACGTTACAAACTTTTGAAGATGCTAGGTAATTTTTGGTGTAAAAGGTCAGTTTATTCTTGGAATGTTATTTTGATGACTGAATATATTACCTACTGCGAGATTATGTTTCAGACTTGATAAATAATCTAGATTGTTATTCTGATGAAAAGGGCCTTTTTAGTGTGTCAATTAGAAATAAGTTGATGTGATAGGTTAGTAAGTGAAATGTTGCATAATCAATTATTGAATAATTTTATCGGATTTGTATTATCTGACTTAATATATTAAATTTTCAAATAATATGGTTAAATCTACTTTATTCTATAGCAATCAATTAGTTTAAGTATAAATTAAATTTAAATCTTAAATTTAGTTTATAGGGGAAAATACTTAAACTTGAATGTATAGTTAAGATAATCTAAATTATTTTCAAAATGTTAAAATTTATGAATGAGAAAACAATATAGCATGATCTAAGTCTAACTTGTGATGACGGTATAGAGTTCTTTCTTGTGAATATATGAAATGATAATAAAATTTAATTTGTTACAAAAAGATGCAATTCCTTTCTATCTAGGAGGTGTAAACGATAAGAAACAAATGTAAAGTATTCAGTATGTCTTTGCTCTCCTTTTCAGAGTAAAGTACAGTCTGAATCGGAAGTCTTTTTAGACTTTTGATATAAAACACCAGGTATATGTAATTTAAAAATCAAAAATAAGTGAAGAATAAACAATGATTAATGCAAATCGTCCGATAATGAATCTCGACCTCGATCTGCTTAGAATGTTTGTAGCTGTAGCAGATTTGAACACTTTTGCAGCCGCCGCGGCTGCTGTATGTCGAACCCAATCTGCTGTGAGTCAGCAGATGCAACGTTTAGAGCAATTGGTGGGTAGAGAGCTTTTCGCCCGTCATGGTCGTAATAAACTTTTAACCGAGCATGGTCTACAACTGTTAGGTTATGCGCGTCAAATTTTGCGTGCAAATGATGATGCAACGGCATCATTAACGTATAGCGATGCAGAAGGGGAGTTACGTATTGGTGCTTCTGATGACTCTGTTGATACTTTATTACCGTTTTTATTAAATCGTATCGCGTCAGTGTATCCTCGTTTAGCTGTTGATGTACGTATTAAGCGTTCTCAATATATTGAGACAATGCTAGATAATCATGAAATTGATTTAGCATTAACAACAGCACGTATTGGTCATCACCCACGTACAGCGCTACGTACTGCACCAGTGTTATGGCATTGTGCGCCAGATTTCCAATTACAAATGAATGAACCTATTCCTTTAGTTGTTATGGATGAAACAAATCCATTCCGTCAATTAGCGATAAACACGTTAGATGACGCTGGAATTCAATGGCGTGTTGCTTATGAAGCCGCTTCTTTATCTGCTGTTCGTGCGGCAGTTAATGCAGAAGTGGGTATTACTGCTCGTCCACTTGAAATGCAAAATGCTGATTTGCGTATTTTAGGTGAAAGCGAAGGTTTACCGCGTTTACCTGAAACACAATATTGGTTATATCGTAACTCTGATGAACAAAATGAAGCGGTGTTAACAGTATTCAATGCGATTGAAAACAAGAAAACACCTTATACTGTCACTGCATCTGAAGATATTAGCTCTACTGAACTTGAATAATCACATTAATAATTGTGTGAATTTTTTAGCGTTAAAACACAAAAATTAAAGATTAAAATAGAGTCAAATAAAACTGGATAGTGATGAATAATAAACGGGAATAGATGCAATGAAGTGCATTTATTTCCGTTTTTTTATTGCTTTCTTTTGAAGTAGTAACATTATGTTAATAATTATGTTGTTTTATGTATTTATCTTTGTGACATTTCATTCCATTACTACCTAAACTATTTGTTAAAAAAATGTTTACCTTCCCTCTTAGTTAATCACTTGTAGGATTTGTTAACAAATAAAAAGTTTGTCTAGGTTTTAAGAGAATAAAAAAGTAAATCTAAGCGGATATTTGACCTTCTCCACAATATTAGAAAGTTAATTTGTTAAAATTTGGATAAATTTTAAACTGATTAGGCGTTTTTTCGACTATTTTGTGAGTTTGATCAAAAAAATAAGGCACATTTGCCTGTGTTGAATAAGGTTTTTCCTGAGATACTGGTGTAGTAAAATCGAATTATCGGTTAGACTAAGCGTGTTAGCATAAAGTTTGTCGGTTGACTGACACGTTTTAGCATTAGCCAGTAATTTAGTGTTAAAAATGAGTGTTTAATTTGTTAAATCGCGATAGAAAACTGAGTGATTTGTCGCAAAGTTTTCTAAAAAAGAAAAAAGGTATAAATAGACTGTTATTATTTCTTTAATTAGCAAGTCTGTTTAATTCGCCTTTTTTTCGTAATTAGAAATGTGGTGTAAACCGCCGGATAAGAGTTGGTTAATTGACACCACCTTTGATGAGTAAGCAATGAGTATGTCTACAACCACCGAAGTTATCGCCCATCATTGGGCATTTGCTGTCTTCCTCATAGGCGCATTGGGGTTATGTTCGCTCATGTTGTTGGGTGCCCGCTATTTAGGCGGACGCGCACAGGCAAGGGCAAAGCATGTTCCTTATGAATCTGGTCTTGATTCTGTTGGCAGCGCTCGTCTGCGCATGTCAGCTAAATTCTATTTAGTTGCCATGTTTTTCGTTATTTTCGATGTTGAAGCACTGTTTCTTTATGCCTGGGCTGTTTCCGTTCGTGAAGTTGGCTGGTTAGGCTTTATTGAAGCATCAGTCTTCATCGCTATTTTATTAGCTGGATTATTCTATTTGGTTCGCATAGGTGCATTAGATTGGACGCCTATTCGCTCTCGCCGTGAAACTGCGAGTAAAAGCCATGTTCGATTAACCAGCGGCAAACATCCGCAGCAGTAATAAGCGAGGCATTAGAAATGGATTATACGCTCACCCGCATAGATCCGAACGGTGAGAATGACCGTTATCCCCTGCAATCACAGGAAATTGTCAGTGACCCATTAGATGCTCACGTTCATCGCAGTGTGTATATGGGAAAACTGGAACATGCGTTGCATGACGTTGTGAACTGGGGACGGAAAAACTCTTTATGGCCATATAACTTTGGTCTTTCTTGTTGTTACGTTGAAATGGTGACGTCATTTACAGCTGTACATGACGTGGCTCGTTTTGGTTCAGAAGTATTACGTGCATCCCCTCGTCAAGCTGACTTTATGGTGGTTGCGGGTACTTGCTTTACAAAAATGGCACCCGTTATTCAGCGTTTATACGATCAGATGTTAGAGCCTAAATGGGTTATCTCTATGGGTGCATGTGCTAACTCTGGTGGTATGTATGACATCTACTCAGTAGTGCAAGGTGTGGATAAGTTCATTCCAGTTGATGTGTATATTCCTGGATGTCCGCCACGCCCTGAAGCTTATATGCAAGCACTGATGTTATTACAAGAGTCCATTGGTAAAGAACGTCGCCCATTATCATGGGTTGTCGGCGACCAAGGCGTTTACCGTGCCAATATGCAATCAGAACGAGAAAGAAAACACGGTGAGCGTATCGCAGTCAAAAATCTGCGTACTCCTGACGAAATTTAAAGGCTTTTGCCTAAGACGTAACCAGAGCAATGTGTTGCGATCATAGTAACCCTGATCAAAGTTGTGGTGAATAGAAATGACCGATCAGATAGCGCAAAAAGGCGCTCGGCCAGCGTGGGAAACGACCGATCATATTGATGATCAGGTAGTTAATGAACTGCGTCAGAAATTTGGGCCAGATGCGTTTACGTTCCAGCCTACTCGTACTGGCATGCCAGTTGTTTGGGTTAAGCGGGAACAACTCATTGAGGTAATGCAATACCTCAAATCTTTACCGAAACCTTATGTCATGCTGTTTGATATGCATGGCTTTGATGAGCGTCTTCGTACGCACCGCCAAGGCTTACCAGCAGCAGATTTTTCCGTTTTCTATCATCTGATATCAATCGATCGTAATAAAGATATTATGTTGAAAGTCGCATTAAGTGAAAATGATCTTAATGTTCCGACAATCACATCTCTCTTTCCTAACTCGAATTGGTATGAGCGTGAAGTCTGGGATATGTTTGGGATTGTCTTTAATGGGCACCCAAATTTACGCCGTATTATGATGCTTCCTGATTGGGAAGGTCATCCACTGCGTAAAGATTATCCTGCTCGTGCGACAGAGTTCGATCCTTATGTGCTGACAAAGCAGAAGCAGGATCTGGAAATGGAATCGCTGACATTTAAACCTGAAGAGTGGGGGATGAAACGCGGTACGGAGAATGAGGACTTTATGTTCTTAAACCTCGGTCCTAACCATCCATCCTCTCACGGTGCATTCCGTATTATTCTTCAGCTTGATGGCGAGGAAATCGTCGACTGTGTACCTGATGTGGGTTATCACCACCGTGGTGCTGAAAAAATGGGTGAGCGCCAATCTTGGCACAGCTATATCCCATATACAGATCGAATCGAATACCTTGGCGGATGCGTTAACGAAATGCCTTATGTACTTGCAGTGGAAAAACTTGCCGGTATCGAAGTGCCTGAACGCGTTAAAGTCATTCGTGTCATGCTGTCTGAGCTATTTCGTATTAATAGCCACTTACTGTATATCAGTACCTTTATCCAAGACGTTGGTGCAATGACACCGGTGTTCTTCGCCTTTACTGACCGTCAAAAAGTTTACAACATTGTTGAAGCGATTACCGGATTCCGTATGCATCCTGCATGGTTCCGTATCGGTGGTGTTGCTCATGATTTACCTCGCGGTTGGGAACGCTTATTACGTGAATTTTTAGATTGGATGCCAAAACGTCTAGATTCTTACGTAAAAGCAGCGTTGCAAAACAGTATTTTGAAAGGTCGTACTATTGGTGTTGCCTCATATAACGCAAAAGAAGCGTTAGAGTGGGGAGTCACAGGTGCGGGTCTTCGTGCAACAGGTGTTGAATTTGACGTGCGTAAATGGCGTCCATATTCAGGTTATGAAAACTTTGAATTTGAAATCCCTGTCGCAAGCAATGGTGACTGTTACGATCGTGTAATGCTGAAAGTAGAAGAGCTACGCCAGAGCTTACGCATTTTGGAACAGTGCTATAAAAATATGCCAGAAGGGCCATTTAAAGCAGACCATCCACTGACAACGCCTCCACCAAAAGAGCGCACATTACAGCATATCGAAACCATGATTAACCACTTCTTACAGGTTTCATGGGGCCCGGTTATGCCTGCTAATGAATCATTCCAGATGGTTGAAGCCACTAAAGGGATCAACAGTTATTACTTAACCAGCGATGGCAGCACAATGAGCTACCGTACACGTATTCGTACGCCTAGTTTTGCTCATTTACAACAAATCCCAGCGGTTATCCGCGGTAGCTTGGTTTCTGACTTGATTGTGTATCTGGGAAGTATTGATTTTGTAATGTCGGATGTGGATCGTTAATCATGCAAAATGAATTAAACCAAAAAGATGATGCAGTGCAGATCGAAATCGTTGATGTAACACATTCAAAGAAAGCAACGTTTGTTTTAACTGAAGAAGAACGTGCTGAAATTGAACAAGAAAAACATCACTACGAAGATCCGCGAGCAGCCTCTATTGAAGCACTGAAAATTGTGCAAAAGAACCGCGGTTGGGTGGAAGACGGCGCGATTTATGCAATTGCGGATGTTCTTGGGATCCCTGCAAGCGATGTTGAAGGCGTTGCTACGTTCTATAGCCAAATTTTCCGCCAACCCGTTGGCCGTCACATTATTCGTTTTTGTGACAGCGTGGTTTGTCATATTACAGGTTATCAAGGCATTCAAGCAGCAATTGAAAAGCATCTTAATATTATCCCTGGTCAAACAACACCAGATGGTCGCTTTACATTACTGCCAACCTGCTGTTTAGGTAATTGTGATAAAGGTCCTACCATGATGGTAGATGACGATACTCACAGCTTTGTTAAACCTGAAGAGATTGAAACGTTACTGGAGCAGTATCCATGACAGCAATTTCAGGAGCAAAACCGATTATTCGTAGCGCAGAAACGCATCCGCTAACGTGGCGCTTACGCGATGATCGTCAGCCTGTATGGCTGGATGAATACCGTGCTAAAAACGGTTATAAAGCGGCAGAAAAAGCATTAAAAGGTATGTCTCCGACTGAGGTGACCACTGAAGTTAAAGATGCTGGCCTAAAAGGTCGTGGTGGTGCTGGATTCTCAACAGGCTTGAAATGGAGCCTGATGCCAAAAGATGAAAGCATGAATATCCGTTACATCCTTTGTAATGCAGATGAAATGGAGCCGGGTACTTATAAAGACCGTCTCTTAATGGAAGAACTTCCACATCTATTAATTGAAGGGATGATTATCGGCGCTCACGCACTAAAAGCTTACCGTGGTTATATTTTCCTTCGTGGTGAATATATTGAAGCGGCTAAGCATTTACGCCATGCCATTGAGGAAGCAAAAGCAGCGGGTTTCCTTGGTAAAAATATCTTCGGTTCAGGAATTGACTTTGAACTGTTTGTTCATACAGGTGCTGGTCGTTACATCTGTGGTGAAGAGACAGCATTAATCAACTCCTTAGAAGGTCGTCGTGCTAACCCGCGCTCTAAACCACCATTTCCTGCAACATCAGGTGCATGGGGTAAACCAACCTGTGTCAATAACGTTGAAACACTGTGTAACGTGCCCGCGATTATTGAACATGGCAAAGATTGGTATATCGGCTTAAGTGAAGGCAAAAGCCCAGACGCGGGTACTAAATTAATGGGATTCTCTGGTCGTGTGAAATTTCCGGGCTTATGGGAATTACCATTTGGTACAACCGCGCGTGAGATCCTTGAAGATTACGCAGGCGGTATGCGTGATGGTCTTAAGCTGAAAGCATGGCAACCGGGTGGTGCAGGTACTGATTTCTTAACAGAAGATCACCTCGATCTCCCAATGGATTTTGGCACGATTGCAAAAGCCGGTAGCCGTTTAGGCACAGCGCTTGCGATGGCAGTAGATAATGAAATTAATATGGTTTCATTAACTCGCAACTTAGAAGAGTTCTTTGCGTGTGAATCTTGTGGCTGGTGTACACCTTGCCGTGATGGCTTGCCATGGAGTGTCGAAATCTTACGTGCGATAGAAAACGGTAAAGGTCGCCCTGGTGATATTGAGACCCTTGAGCATTTATGTCGTTCTTTAAGTCCAGGACACACATTCTGTGCTCACGCACCGGGTGCAGTAGAACCTTTACAAAGCGCCATTAAATATTTCCGTGAAGAATTTGAAGCGGGCATTATTCAAGAAGATTATACAAATGCCAACTTAATCAGAGGTATTCAGCCTAACTTGCTGAAAAGCCGCTGGTAATTTTTCACGACACATTCTAGGTTTAACGCCTGCTGTGCAGGCCTTTGGGAAGCATGCTGACTATGGCTACGATTCATGTAGACGGCAAAGAATATGAAGTTAACGGGGCTGATAACCTGTTAGAAGCCTGTCTTAATTTAGGCTTAGATATTCCTTATTTTTGCTGGCACCCAGCGCTGGGAAGCGTTGGCGCTTGCCGCCAGTGTGCGGTTAAGCAGTATCAAAATGCTGAGGATACCCGCGGTCGTTTAGTGATGTCTTGTATGACACCAGCGACTGATGGCACGTTTATTTCTATTGATGACGAAGAAGCGAAGAAATTCCGCG
The DNA here is from genome assembly GCF_003144535.1 of Proteus penneri. GTDB lineage: Bacteria > Pseudomonadota > Gammaproteobacteria > Enterobacterales > Enterobacteriaceae > Proteus > Proteus penneri. Next base: position 117,959 of record NZ_PHFJ01000001.1, read on the forward strand.
AAAGCGTTGTTGAATGGTATATGACAAACCATCCTCATGACTGTCCAGTTTGTGAAGAAGGGGGTAACTGCCACCTTCAAGATATGACGGTAATGACAGGTCACACTATGCGTCGCTATCGCTTTACCAAGCGTACACATAGAAATCAAGATCTGGGACCGTTTATTTCTCATGAAATGAACCGTTGTATTGCTTGTTACCGCTGTGTTCGTTACTACAAAGACTATGCCGATGGTACTGATCTTGGTGTCTTTGGTGCGCATAACAACGTTTTCTTTGGACGTGTTGAAGATGGCACATTAGAGAGCGAATTCTCGGGTAACTTAGTCGAAATTTGTCCGACGGGTGTATTTACTGATAAAACTCACTCATCACGTTATAACCGTAAGTGGGATATGCAGTTTGCACCAAGTATTTGCCAAGGTTGTAGCATGGGCTGTAACACAAGCCCGGGTGAACGCTATGGTGAATTACGTCGTATTGAAAACCGTTATAACGGGACTGTAAACCGCTATTTCCTCTGTGACCGTGGTCGTTTTGGCTATGGCTATGTGAACTTAGCAAGCAGACCTCGTCAGCCTAAAAAACGTTTAGGTAGTAACTGGTTAGAAATTAGTGCAGTTCAAGCGACTCAAGCCGCTGCGGATATGCTGAAGAAAAGTCAGCGTATCGTGGGTATTGGTTCGCCTCGTGCAAGCATTGAAAGTAACTTTGCATTACGTGAAGTTGTCGGTGCTGAAAACTTCTATAGTGGTATCTCTGCATCAGAGCAGAAACGTTTGACATTAATGCTAGAGATTTTACAAAAAGGTGGCGTTCATACTCCATCTCTACGTGAAATTGAAGATTACGATGCGGTTTTAGTGTTAGGTGAAGATTTAACGCAAACTGGTGCTCGTATGGCATTGTCTGTACGTCAAGCGGTGAAAGGTAAAGCGCGTGAAATGGCTGCGGCTCAAAAAGTCGCTGACTGGCAAATTGCTGCGATTATGAATATCGGACAACGTGCGAAATATCCGCTGTTTGTGACTCATGTTGATGAAACCCGTCTTGATGATGTTGCTGCATGGAGTTATCGCGCCCCAGTTGTTGATCAAGCACGCTTAGGATTTGCAATTGCCAATAACATTAACGGTGAAGCACCTGCGGTTGATGGTATTGATGACGCGCTGAATAAGCATATCGAGATGATTGTTCAAGCACTTTCTCAAGCGAAGAAACCATTAATTATCAGTGGTAGTCATGCAGGTAGTGAAGACGTTATTAAAGCTGCTGCCAACATTGCGTTTGCATTAAAAGCAAAAGGCAATGAAGTGGGACTTTCTTTCGTTGCTGATGATGCAAACAGCATGGGGCTAGCCATGATCAACGCTCAGCCACTTGATGATGCTTTAAAAATCATGCGCAGTGGTCAAGCCGACACCGTTGTTGTTATGGAAAACGATTTATATCGCCATTACGATGCCGATGTTATTGATGATGCGATTGCTAAAGTCGATAACGTTATTGTTATCGACCACCAGCAAACAGACATTATGGCAAAAGCACATCTAGTTCTCCCCGCGTCTTCATTCGCTGAAAGCGATGGGACAATGGTGAGCCAAGAGGGCAGAGCACAGCGTTATTTCCAAGTTTTTGAACCTTCTTTCTATAACAAAGAAGTGGTAATGCATGAAAGCTGGCGTTGGTTAAGTGCAGTTGATTCACAATGGCATGAAAGAACGCTGGATTGGACACAGTTAGACAATGTGATTGAGCATTGTGCAACCAGTCTTCCTCAGTTTGCTGGCATTGTTGATGCGGCTCCGAATGCATCATTCCGCATTCGCGGTCAAAAATTGGCGCGTGAACCCCATCGTTACAGTGGTCGTACTTCCATGTTGGCGAATGTGTCTGTTCATGAACAGCGCCAACCAAAAGATATCGACACACCATTTGCGTTCTCAATGGAAGGTAATAACAGCCCAACCGCACCTCGTCAGCAAATTCCATTTGCATGGGCACCGGGTTGGAACTCACCTCAAGCATGGAATAAATTCCAAGCCGAAGTGGGTGGCAGCTTACGCTTTGGCGATCCGGGTGTGCGCTTAATCGAATGTGGTGATAATACACTTGGCTACTTTACTGATATTCCTGCGCCATTTAATGCACAGAAAAATCAATGGACTGTTGCACCTTGCTACCGTTTATTTGGTAGTGAAGAATTATCACAACGTGCAGAAGTTATCCAATCTCGTATGGAAACGGCTTATTTAACATTGAGCGAATCTGATGCACAAGCATTAGCGTTAACTCAGGGGCAGCAAGCCATGTTTACTTACGAAGGTCGTGAATTCACCTTACCTGTGAAAATCAGTGCTCACCTAACTCAAGGTCAAATCGGCTTGCCGTTAGGTATGGCAGGTATTTCTCCATCGCTGGTGGGTGTATCGGTTCGTCAACTGCGGGGTATTGCATAATGAGCTGGTTATCTCCTGAAGTTACAGAGATTTTACTCACTGTTCTAAAAGCCGTGGTGATCTTGCTTGTCGTGGTCACCTGTGGTGCTTTTATGAGTATGGGGGAACGCCGTTTACTGGGGTTATTTCAAAACCGTTATGGGCCTAATCGTGTAGGTTATGCAGGTTCAGCACAGCTAATTGCGGATATGATCAAAATGTTCTTTAAAGAGGACTGGATCCCAAAATTTGCTGACCGCTTTATCTTCACCATAGCACCAGTAATTGCGTTTTCATCTTTATTGCTGTCATTTGCCATTGTACCTGTTAGCTCAACATGGGTTGTTGCTGACTTAAATATCGGTATTTTATTCTTCTTGATGGTTGCGGGTATCGCGGTGTATGCCGTGTTATTTGCGGGTTGGTCAAGTAACAATAAATACTCATTGTTAGGTGCAATGCGTGCATCAGCACAAACCGTAAGTTATGAGGTGTTCTTAGGACTTTCAATCTTAGGGGTTGTTGCTCAAGCAGGTTCTTTTAACTTGACAGATATTGTGAATTCACAAGCGAATATGTGGAATGTCATTCCACAATTCTTCGGCTTTATTACGTTTGCGATTGCTGGCGTTGCTGTTTGTCACCGTCATCCATTTGACCAACCAGAAGCAGAACAAGAGCTTGCTGATGGTTATCACATTGAATATTCCGGTATGAAATTCGGTTTGTTCTTTGTCGGTGAATATATCGGGATCGTTGTAGTATCAGGTCTTATCGTGACGTTATTCTTTGGTGGTTGGCAAGGTCCTTTCTTACCGTCATTCATTTGGTTTGCACTGAAAACAGGATTCTTCATGATGATGTTCATCCTTATTCGTGCTTCGTTACCGCGTCCGCGTTACGACCAAGTGATGTCTTTTGGTTGGAAAATTTGCTTACCGTTAACTCTTATCAATCTGCTGGTAACTGCTGCAGTGATACTTTACAACGCTCAATAAGGGGTGATTGAACCATGACTTTAAAAGAGTTATTGACTGGTTTCGGCACCCAGGTACGAAGCATTTGGATGATTGGCTTACACGCCTTCGCCAAACGTGAAACACAGATGTACCCGGAAGAACCTGTCAACGTTGCACCACGCTACCGTGGACGTATTGTATTGACGCGTGATCCCGATGGTGAAGAACGCTGTGTTGCTTGTAACTTGTGTGCGGCAGTTTGTCCAGTTGGCTGTATTTCATTACAGAAAGCAGAACATGAAGATGGTCGTTGGTATCCGGAATTTTTCCGTATCAACTTTTCTCGCTGTATTTTCTGCGGTTTATGTGAAGAAGCTTGCCCAACAACGGCGTTGCAATTGACGCCTGACTTTGAAATGGGTGAGTTTAAGCGTCAGGATCTGGTTTATGAAAAAGACGATCTGTTGATTTCTGGACCCGGCAAATATCCTGAATATAACTTTTACCGTAAAACAGGTATGGCGATTAACGGCAAAGACAAAGGTGATGCAGATGATGAAGCTAAACCTATCGATGTCAAAAGCCTGTTACCGTAAGGAGCGATATTCATGGAATTTGCATTTTACATCGCGGGGCTGATTGCCATCCTTGCAACATTGAGAGTGATCACTCATACCAATCCAGTACACGCATTGTTGTACTTAGTGATTTCATTGATTGCCCTCTCTGTGGTTTTCTTCTCGCTGGGCGCCTATTTCGCAGGTGCATTAGAAATCATCGTTTACGCAGGCGCCATTATGGTGTTGTTCGTTTTCGTGGTGATGATGCTTAATTTAGGTAAATCCGTCGTTGACCAAGAGAGAAAGTGGCTACAACCGAAGTTTTGGATTGGGCCAGCACTGTTATCTCTGATGCTATTAGTCGTGCTTATTTATGCAATTAGTAGTGTTACTCACGGTGAAATTACTGGAGAAATAATTGGTGCGAAAGAGGTCGGTATTAGCTTATTTGGGCCTTATATTCTGGCTGTTGAGTTAGCATCTGTTCTCTTATTGTCGGGGTTAATAGTTGCTTATCACATTGGTCGTGATCAGAGCCATGACGATCTCGTCGAAAACGAAAACGCAGGGGAGCAAAAATGATACCTCTTCAACATGGTTTGATCTTGGCGGCGGTACTGTTTGTGTTAGGTTTTACCTGTTTAGTACTTCGCCGCAACCTGTTGTTTATGTTGATCGGACTAGAAATTATGATTAATGCGGCTGCACTGGCATTTGTTGTCGGTGGTAGCTTTTGGGGTCAAACAGATGGTCAGATAATGTATATTCTGGCAATCAGCTTGGCGGCGGCAGAGGCAAGTATTGGTCTGGCATTGTTGTTACAGCTTCATAGACATCGCCAAAACATCAATATTGATACAGTCAGTGAGATGCGCGGATGAATATACTCTATTTAACCATTCTGCTACCACTGCTGGGATTTTTACTGCTCGCTTTCTCACGTGGTCGTTGGTCTGAAAACGTATCAGCATGGATTGGTACAGGTTCGGTTGGTTTATCGGCTTTAGTTGCACTTTGGGTTGGTATGGATTTCTTTGCCAATGGGCAAGAAACTCAAGTTCTGACTTTATGGAATTGGATGTCAGCAGGGAATTTTAATATTCCATTCACACTGGTTCTTGATGGTCTTTCATTAACCATGCTGGGTGTGATTACTGGTGTTGGCTTCCTGATTCATATGTATGCATCGTGGTATATGCGTGGAGAAGAAGGGTATTCTCGCTTCTTTGCTTATACCAACTTATTTATCGCCAGTATGGTTGTCTTAGTACTGGCTGATAACATGATGCTGATGTATATGGGTTGGGAAGGGGTTGGTCTATGTAGCTACCTGTTAATTGGTTTCTATTATAGCAATCCTGCTAATGGCGCAGCGGCGATGAAAGCGTTTATCGTAACGCGTATCGGTGATGTGTTTTTAGCTATCGTTATGTTTATCCTGTTTGACCAATTAGGTACATTGAGCTTCCGTGAAATGGCGGTACTTGCGCCTGAGCAATTAGCAGTAGGTTCAAGTGTTATTAACTGGGCAATGTTAATGGTATTAGGCGGTGCGGTAGGTAAATCAGCACAGCTTCCATTACAAACTTGGTTAGCCGATGCAATGGCAGGCCCAACACCTGTATCTGCATTAATTCACGCAGCAACTATGGTTACAGCGGGTGTGTACTTAGTGGCACGTAGCAACGCGCTATTCTTAATGGCACCAGAAGTACTGGAATTAGTCGGTATTATCGGTGCGGTGACATTAGTGCTAGCGGGTTTTGCTGCCTTAGTACAAACAGATATTAAACGTATTCTTGCTTATTCAACCATGAGCCAAATTGGTTATATGTTCTTGGCTTTAGGCGCTCAAGCATGGGATGCGGCAATTTTCCACTTAATGACCCACGCTTTCTTTAAAGCGTTACTGTTCTTATCCGCAGGCTCTGTGATTATTGCCTGCCACCACGAACAAAATATCTTTAAGATGGGCGGGTTACGTAAGAAGATCCCATTTGTTTATGCTTGTTTCCTGATTGGTGGTGGCGCATTAGCGGCATTACCACTGTTAACAGCAGGGTTCTTCAGTAAAGATGAAATCTTATGGGGTGCGTACTCAAACGGGCATTTTAACTTAATGCTAGCAGGGTTAATTGGTGCGTTATTTACGTCTCTTTATACCTTCCGTTTGATTTTCATCGTATTCCATGGTGAAACCAAAACCGAAGCACACCAAGTTAAAGGGTTTACTCATACTTTCCCATTAGCGGTATTAGCACTGTTATCAACATTTATCGGTGCGTTAATCACTCAACCGTTAGGTGCTGTTTTCCCTGAAGGAAACGCATCGCACGATGGTAAGTATGTATTAGAAATTCTTTCTGGTGTGGTAGCGATTGTAGGCGTTGCCATTGCAGCATGGTTATACCTGAAACAGCGTCAATGTGTTGCTAAGGTTGCCAATACTCGTACCGGTCGTTTCTTCTCAACATGGTGGTTCCATGCTTGGGGATTTGATGCTCTGTATGAAGTGCTGTTTGTCAAACCTTATAAAGGGGCGGCGTGGCTTATCCAAAATGATCCTGTTAACCAATTCTTTAATTTATTCGGTTGCCTGCTTAAAGGTACCAATAAAGGATTAAGTTTCAGTGAGAATGGATTAACTCGTTGGTATGCGGCTTCTCTCGGTTTAGGTGCAGTGCTGGTTATCGCTCTGCTGCTTCTGGTTTAATTAAGGGACACATTGCGCCATGTTATTACCCTGGCTAATACTTATTCCCTTCATCGGTGGCCTGCTAAGTTGGCAGGCTGAACGAATCGGCTCGCAAGTTCCTCGCTGGGTTGCGTTGCTGACGATGGGATTAACACTCGTTATTTCTGTGCAACTTTGGTTGCAAGGCGATTATCAACTACTCAGTGCTGATGGAGCGCCACGCTGGACAGAGTATTACTTTGTGCCGTGGATCCCTTCGTTAGGGATCAATATCCAGTTTGCACTTGATGGTATGTCATTGCTGATGGCTGTTTTGACCGCAGTTTTAGGTATTTTAGCGGTGCTCTCTTCGTGGAGTGAAAACCAACCATCACAAGGTGCTTTCCATTTTAACCTGCTGTGGATCTTAGCAGGTGTAATGGGGGTATTTTTAGCAACGGACTTGTTCTTATTCTTCTTCTTTTGGGAAATGATGTTGATCCCAATGTATTTCCTGATTTCTTTATGGGGACACAAAGGAAGTAGTGATAAAGCACACGTCAGTGCAGCAACGAAATTCTTTATCTATACACAGGCAAGTGGCCTGTTAATGTTGCTGGCCATTATCGGTTTAGCGGTTGCTTTCTACCGTGAAACAGGTATTTGGACGTTTAGCTATGATACCTTATTACAAGCACACACCGTATTAGGTACTGAGCTACAATTTATCCTGATGCTAGGTTTCTTCGCTGCATTTGCGGTGAAAATGCCAATCGTTCCTGTTCATGGCTGGTTAGCCGATGCGCATGCAGAAGCACCAACCGCGGGTTCTGTTGACTTATCCGGTATTTTGTTAAAAACAGCAGCTTACGGTTTATTGCGTTTTAACTTACCACTGTTCCCAGAAGCGTCAGCGTTATTGGCACCTGTGGCGATGTGGTTAGGTTTAATTACCGTATTTTATGCAGCATTACTGGCATTTCGTCAGACAGATATCAAACGTCTTGCGGCTTACAGTAGTATTTCTCACATGGGCTTTATCGTAATTGCGATTTATGCTGGCTCTGTATTGGCTTATCAAGGTGCGATTATTCAAATGATCACCAATGGTTTGTCAGCAGCAGGTCTGTTTATCATGTGTGGCATGCTGTATGAGCGTTTAGGTACGCGTGATATGAATCAAATGGGCGGATTGTGGAAAAGCATCCGTTTCTTACCTGCGTTTTCACTGTTCTTTGCGGTTGCCTCTTTAGGTATGCCAGGAACAGGTAACTTCGTCGGTGAGTTTATGATCCTATTTGGTACTTATGGCAACTTTAAGCTGATCACGATTATTTCGGTCTTTGGTTTAGTCTTTGCATCTGTTTATGCACTATGGATGATGCAACAGGCTTACTACGGTTCACCGAAAACAGCTGAAAGAACCTATAAAGGGTTGGATCTGAGAGAATTCTTTATCCTGATCACCTTGGTCGTTTTACTGGTTATTCTGGGCTTCTTCCCACAACCTGTATTAGACACCTCGGCATCAGCGATGGAAAATCTCCAGACTTGGTATTCCGCTTCTATTTCAACAGTAAGGCCGTAATTCGCCATGACAATAACTCCTGAACAATTGATCGCAATGCTACCGCTATTAATCGTCGGATTGACGGTGGTGGTTGTGATGCTGTCCATTGCGTGGCGACGCGATCATTTCACTATTGCCACTTTGACAGCAACAGGTTTCATCATTGCGCTGGGATCACTCTATTACGTTAATGCATTAGGTGTAGTGGACGTTACCACGCTTTACCATGTTGATGGATACTCTAGTTTCTTTACTGCACTAGTTATTCTTTCGGGTATTGGTACTATCGCTTTTGCTTATCCTTGGTTAGAAGGCTATCAAGATAACAAAGAAGAGTTTTACATGCTGATTGCGATTGCGGTGATTGGAGGGATTTTACTCTCTTCAGCCCACCACTTCGCATCGATGTTTATTGGTATTGAATTACTGACATTACCGCTGTTTGGTCTTATCGGTTATGCATTCCAACAACGTCCATCACTGGAAGCGGGTATTAAATATATGCTGCTTTCGGCAGCAGCATCTTCTTTCTTACTGTTTGGTATGGCACTGCTCTATGCAGAAGCAGGGGATCTCTCCTTTACTGCGATGGGACAAAGTTTAAGTGATAGCAATATCCATAAACCATTAGTACTTGCAGGTTTAGGGATGATGTTGGTGGGAATTGGATTTAAATTATCTTTATTCCCATTCCAACTGTGGACACCTGATGTTTACCAAGGTGCGCCAGCACCAACGGGGGCATTCTTAGCCACTGCAAGTAAGATTGGTATTTTTGCAGTTGTGATGCGTTTATTCCTTGAAGCACCCGCTGCGGATAGTGAAACCTTACGAATGATCTTAGGTTTCATGGCAATTGCCTCTATCTTGTTTGGTAACATTATGGCGTTAACGCAAAAGAGCGTGAAGCGTTTACTGGGTTACTCTTCAGTATCGCACCTTGGTTATCTGCTAGTGGCATTAATTGTATTGCAATACAGTCCTGTGCTGGCGCAAGAAACGGCTGAAATTTATTTAGCTGGTTACTTGTTTGCAAGCTTAGGGGCGTTTGGTGCTATTGCAGTAGCTTCAAGTCCTTATCGCGAAAGCGAAATGGATTCACTAGAAGATTACCGTGGATTATTCTGGCGCCGTCCTGTCGTTGCTGTGGTGATGTCACTCATGATGTTATCGCTGGCAGGTGTACCAATTACATTAGGTTTTATTGGTAAACTTTATGTCATTATTGCAGGTATTAACTCAAGCTTATGGTGGCTAACAGGTATGGTCGTGTTAGGTAGTGCGATAGGTTTATTCTACTACCTACGTGCAGCCGCGATTGTCTTCTTACGTAAACCAGACAATGACAATACACCGGTGGTTGCAACCACATCACAAAATATGGCGACATTTGTTGCATTAATCTGCGTTATTGTTGTGATTGCTTTAGGTGTATGGCCACAACCATTAATTGAACTAACGAATTTCGCGATTATTGCACCAGTAGCAAATTAATCGTAATAGTTAGATATTCAAACTAAGAGCGGCTCTTTTATAGAGCCGTTTTTTTTTCGTTATTATTAATGTTTTTTATTTTTCAACTTCTTCATAATATAAAGAAAAACTATCTAAGAATGAAAATATAGGAATAATAATATCTTTATTTAATAAATTATTATTTTTTAGTGTGTGTATTTGCAAAATAATTTCTTTCCAATATTCAGATAAAAACTCTAACTGTTTAATCAAGATATGAAGAAAATAATCAATATCAACGAGTTTGTAATGATGTTTTAAATTTAAAAGTGTATTTTTCTGTTCTTTTTTTAACTGATGAATTTTTTTTATTTGTGCCAAATAAAGTGTAGTAAGCTGATGTCGAGTTTCGACTATTTTGGTATAAGAAAAGCCATAATCTAATGTAGAAAACAAATTGTTTAATATTTTTACTAGGGAAGATAAAATATTTTTTTCTTGCTTTTCAATATTGAGATTATTAATTTCTGATAGTTGAGGTATCGAATTTTTAAAAAGGTCGAAAAAATTTTTTTTATGTAAAATATCTTCGCTATCACGTATAATATCAAGTTCTTTTTTAGTTTCCTCTGATTGATGTTCTAAATTGATAATTTCACTTGTAAGTTTTTTTATATTATTTTCTTTGTCATGAATGAAAGGGGTTATTTTAGTTGTGATAAATTTGTTTTTTAATTCATTAATTTCAAATAAAAGATACTGGTTGTGTTGATTAATAGAATTTATTGTTTCATCTATTTCATCAAAAAATATTTTTAATATTTCATTTTTTTCTTCTTTTAATTTATTCTTTAATTCATTGTTAATTTTTCCGGCCTGTATTTCTCTATCAATTTCGTTAACCGTTTCTAAGATATCATTAAATAAAATTTGTCTTAGTCTATTTTTTATATTGAGAGAAAAGTAAATAATATTTTCAATGCTCTTATTGTTTCTTTCTAAAAGCTGTGTTGTTTCTTCTTCTAGTGTACTATCCATATAGCCTTTACTACTACTTAAATAAAAAATATTTCTGTATGCATGAAATAATTTACTATGTTCAAAGAGGTGATTTAATTTAATGGGATTTTCATGATTGTTCATAACAATATCCTTTTGTTAGCTATTTGATGAATAAAACGTAGAAAGCGCATTATCAAAAGAGAGCAAGATCTCCTTTGAGTAACCAATAACCATGTACCAAGGTGTGATGATTTTCTCAAGATAAATACTAAATTTTATCAACTCTAACGCATTGTTAATTTTATTAAAGTTAGTTATTGAAGCTTCTATCTCTGTTAATATCGCCTGCCATACATACTCAATATGCTCTAAAGCCATATTTGTATCTTCAATAAATTGTTCGATTTCTGATAATTCAATATAAAGTGTATTTAAATGCAAAGACAAACCAGCGTAGACATCGATCTTTATATTGATTGTTTTTACTTTTTCAATGAGCTCATTTTTCTTTTTACGAATGACTTCGGCTTTTGCACCAAATATTCCTCCTGTAATAATGACACCAATAATACCTACGGCGAGTCCCGTAAAAGCAAGGCCAACATAGTGTTTATATTCATCTTTTAATTGTGAAATTTCCTCAATCAATAAATCTCGTTCTTCTATAAGAGAATTGTTATTCTCAGTATAAAACTCATTAATAAATCGTTTTTTATTCAGAATTTCATGATAGATAGAAGGGTGAGCGACATTTTGACTGTCTTTTCCACCTATTATTTTACTTCTAAATGTCGATAAGCTATCTTTTATTTTAATGGTTTTATTTCGTTCATTCTCAATATCTTCTTTCATACTTTCTAAAATATGAATAAGTTGTGTTGCGACTTCTTTATCTTGAGATTTATATTGGATACTTTTTAACTCTTGTTCAGAAAGATCTTCTATAACAGAGGATATTTTTGTTAATAAAGGCATTTGATTGATAAATGCAATGATATTTTCACCTGTAGAAGTGATTTCTCTACCCATTATTTCTAAATCAATTGCTTGTTGCTTAATACTATATTCTATTTTATTCCAATCAAAAGCGTGTTCTCGTATTTTGATAAAAAGAGAGAGAATATTATCAGGTGAGAGTTGTGATTCATCTATTTCACTATAATGAATGAATTTGATGACATCATCTATTTTGTAAGAAAGCGAAAGTGCTTTATTAATATAAGACTTTATTTTTATTAAATCATGAGAAGTAACAATACCAGGTAGTCGTCCATCTTCAATATCTACACCTAATATTAACCCCAAAGCAACCTTAGGAATATCGGACGTCTCAATGATCTTATCGATGTGTTCAAAGGCGGTTGTATCCATATAACCTCACTTATGTATAAAAATTTTTATCTTTACCACTTTATCTAATGACGATTTGTTGGTTATTTCAGAAGTGCGAGTTAATGCTTCTACTTTGTAACATAAAAAATACAAAACTTTGATAAATGACAAAGGTTATAATTAATCAGCCCTTTGATAATTTGTATAGAGACGTATAATCACCTTTTTAATTTTGTTGTGGGTATTGGTAGTGGAAAAGATTAATCCTGTGTTTTCGACACTGTACGAAAAAGTTAAAAATATAAATCTGACAGCACAAGGTAATCTTTTACATTTGAAAGTCACCTTGCCATCAGAGGTCTCATTTTCATTGCTCTCATGGCTTGCGGCTCAGGTATATTATCCACAATTTTACTGGCAGCACCGCGATGAGAGTGAAGAAGTGGCAGCATGTGGGCAATTATGTTGCTTCAATCATATTGAAGATGCTCGCCAATTTTTAGCAACTCATCAGTCTGATATAAATATTGATGATGTGCGTATTTGGGGCTTAAATGCGTGGGATACCATTATTCCTGGTCGCATTGACAAAATAAAAGGCGATGATGCTTACCTTTTTTTACCTCGCATTGAGATCAGACGCCACCAGCAACAACTTTCTGTTCATCTAAATATGTTGGATGAAGATGATAAGCAAAATACATTAGATTTTCTGCAAACATTAAACCAAGCCGAAGAGATTGAACCGCTTTCTGTTTCTGTCACTCATGTTAATCACTCTTTAACGCAAGAGCAGTGGACTCACTATCTCAATATTGCCTTAGATGAGATTAACCAAGGTTTATTTGAAAAAGTTGTCCCTGCTAGAGCAACTTGTTTAACATTGGATAACCCGCTTAAAGCGATCCAGTTTATGAAAGCCAGTCGTGATGTTAATCATCATTGTTATCACTATATGCTGGCGTTTTCATCTTCAGATGCATTTATGGGGTCAACACCAGAAAGATTATATAAACGTGATGAGTTGATGCTTTACACTGAGGCGTTGGCGGGGACTGTGGCGAGTTCTGACAACGAACAGCAAGCCACTCAATTTGCAGATTGGCTGATGAATGATAAAAAGAATCAGCATGAAAATCTCGTTGTGGTCGATGATATTTGTCAGCGATTACAAGGCGGTGTAGAAGGTATCGATGTTTCACCCGCAGATGTTATCCGATTGCGTAAAGTGCAGCATCTTCGTCGCTATATACATGGTAAGTTAATTTACTCTGATGATATCGATTGCTTAAAACGATTGCAGCCAACGGCTGCTGTATGTGGATTACCAAGAAGTGTCGCACGTGCTTTTATTCGTCAACATGAACCTTTTGAGCGTCGTTGGTATGCAGGTTCTGCGGGGTATTTATCGCTTCCTCATGCCGAATTTGCAGTAAGTTTGCGTTGTGGTGAATTGCATGATGATGCTTTAACTTTATACGCTGGTGCAGGTGTTGTTGCAGGATCTGATCCTCAGCAAGAGTGGACTGAAATAGAAAATAAAGCAGCAGGTCTACGAACATTGTTGGAAAAAGAGAGTTAATTCTTACAGATAATCTCAGTTTAAATAATATTAGTGTAATCATCAAAATTTGATGAGTAGTTTTTTATGTCAGTTATTTAGTACTACTCTTTAAATAACCAGTGCTAATTGTTAATTAATTGATGCTATCCTTTAGAACACTAACGCTATTTATTCCTATTCTTAACGATAAAAAAGAGCTCATTGAAAATAGAGTGGATAATTAGCCTAAATAATGCACTTTTTGAGTGTTTTTTTAACGATTTATTTAACGAAAACTTCTGTTCATTGAACTAGGCTAAGGAAAAGTATTTAGTAACAGATATTATAATAGCAATTGCAGGTTTTCGTTGTTGGGATGATCAATGTCTAATAGTTCGTTTAATCGCCAATGGGCTAAAGTTATACTCGAAACTTTGACTCGTCATGGCTTGCGCCATATCTGTATTGCCCCCGGATCTCGTTCGACCCCTTTAACACTAGCGGCGGCTGCCAATCAAAAATTAGTTTGCCATACACATTTTGATGAACGTGGGCTTGGTCATTTAGCCTTGGGGTTGGCAAAAGCAACCAAAGAACCCGTTGCGGTGATTGTAACTTCGGGGACAGCCGTTGCGAATTTATACCCAGCCTTGATTGAAGCGGGATTAACCGGTGAACGTGTTATCTTTTTAACCGCAGATAGGCCGCCTGAATTAATTGATTGTGGTGCAAACCAAGCGATTCGACAGCAAGGTATTTTTGCAACGCATCCTTCACAAACCCTCTCTTTACCAAGACCAACAGCAGATATTTCCGCGAGTTGGTTAGTTTCTACCCTTGATAATGCCATGAATACGTTGGTACATGGTGCATTACACGTTAATTGTCCTTTTGCAGAACCTTTATATGGTGATGATGTTGAAACATCGACACCATGGACTGATGTTTTAGGAGATTGGTGGCAAAGTGATAAACCGTGGCTACAAGAAACTCGTTTTAACGCAGTTTCAACACATCCGCAATGGAATGAGTTACGCCAGAAAAAAGGTGTTGTGATCGCAGGGCGTATTAGCCCAGAAGAAGGTGTTGCAGTCGCAAAATGGGCATCACAATTAGGTTGGCCTTTATTAGGTGATGTATTATCCCAAACAGGGCAACCACTACCTTGTGCCGATTTATGGTTGAATAACCCTCAAATAACATCAGAATTAAATCAAGCTGAAATCGTTATTCAATTTGGTTCAAGCTTAACAGGTAAACGTTTATTGCAATGGCAAGTGGGATGTTCTCCTAACGCTTATTGGATTGTTGACCCTATTCCGGGACGCTTAGATCCCGGTCATCATCGAGGTGAGAAATTTACATTATCACCTATGCAGTGGTTAATGGCACATCCTGCGGTTGATAATTCACCGTGGACTGATGCATTAGCTCATATAGCCAAACAAACCTATCAAAAAGTCAGTGAAATAACCGATTATTTTGGTGAAGCACTGGTTGCTCACCAATTAGATAAATTACTTCCTAATGATGGGCAATTATTTGTTGGCAATAGTCTGATAGTACGATTAATCGATGCATTTGCTCAGTTACCACAAGGGTATCCTGTGATGAGCAATCGAGGAGCAAGTGGTATTGATGGCTTAATTTCAACATCTGCAGGTGTTCACCGTGCGACAGAAAAGCCAACATTAACAATTTTGGGTGATTTATCGGCACTGTATGACCTAAATAGTTTAGCGTTACATCAACAAGTTTATGCACCTAATGTTATTATCGTAGTGAATAATAACGGTGGGCAAATATTTTCTATGTTACCCACGCCAGAGACAGAGCGAGAACGCTTTTACTGTATGCCTCATTCACTAAATTTCAAACACGCGGCCGCAATGTTTGGTTTGCATTATGTATCACCAACAAGTTGGGATGCACTGTTAACGACTGTTCAGGAATGCTGGACAGGGGCGCCAATAACGACATTAATTGAATTAATTGTTGATGATACTGATGGCGCAAAAACATTAAATCAGTTGGTAAAACAGGTAACATCTCATGACTTTAGCATGTCAGCGATATAATACCCATAATGAAGGGCCTTGGTTAGTTTGGTTGCATGGGCTATTAGGTGAAGGTTGTGAATGGGAGCCTGTCATTCAGGCTTGCCATGAATATCCATCACTTGTGATTGATTTGCCTCGTCATGGAGGTTCTGCATCTATCAGCGCGAAAGATTTTGTTGAAGTGAGTACATTGCTAACAGACACTCTAAAAGAGCAAGGTATTGATCACTATTGGTTAATTGGTTACTCGTTAGGTGGCCGGATCTCGATGTATCATGCATGTTTTGGTGATACTACAGGATTAATGGGATTGATTGTAGAAGGTGGCAACCCAGGTTTAAATGATGCAATAGAAAGACAAAGTCGCATTGCACATGATAAACGTTGGGCTGAGTGTTTTCGTAATGAACCTATTAGTGATGTATTAACACAATGGTATCAACAACCCGTATTTGCTGATTTAAGTGATGAAAAACGTCAATTACTGATTGAGAAGCGTCGCCATAATAGCGGGGCGTGCATTGCTGAAAGCCTTGAGACACTTTCTTTGGGCTATCAACCGTGGTTGGTGACTAAATTACAGCAACTCACATTGCCGTTTATTTGGCTTTGTGGTGAAAAAGATAATAAATTTCAATCTATTGCGCAGCGGTATTCGCTGCCATTAACGACTATCCCGCATGCTGGCCATAATGCGCATCAGGCACAGCCAGCGGCTTATGCTGCGGTGATAAATCATGTTTTATCCCTCTTTGGTTAAAGGAACCTAATTATGCTTTACCCGAGCGAAGAAAAATTATATGCACCGATTGAATGGCAGGATTGCTCTGAAGGTTTTGAAGATATCCTCTATCATAAATCAGTCGATGGCATTGCAAAAATTACGATTAACCGCCCGCAAGTGCGTAATGCTTTCCGTCCTTTGACAGTGAAAGAGATGATCCAAGCATTAGCTGATGCACGTTACGATGACACCATTGGTACTATCATTCTAACGGGTGCAGGTGAAAAAGCATTCTGCGCTGGTGGTGACCAAAAAATTCGTGGAGACTACGGCGGATATCGTGATGAGAGCGGTACACATCATCTAAACGTGTTGGATTTCCAACGCCAAATCCGTACTTGTCCGAAGCCTGTTGTGGCCATGGTCGCCGGTTATTCTATCGGTGGTGGCCATGTGCTTCATATGATGTGTGACTTAACTATCGCTGCTGAAAACGCTATTTTTGGTCAAACTGGCCCTAAAGTGGGTTCTTTCGATGGTGGTTGGGGTGCATCTTATATGGCGCGTATTGTTGGCCAAAAGAAAGCACGCGAAATCTGGTTCTTATGTCGTCAATATGATGCGAAAGAAGCATTAGAGATGGGCTTGGTTAATACCGTTGTTCCTTATGCAGATCTTGAAAAAGAAACCGTTCGTTGGTGTCGTGAAATGCTGGAAAACAGCCCAATGGCATTACGTTGCTTGAAAGCAGCATTAAATGCGGATTGTGATGGTCAAGCAGGCCTGCAAGAATTAGCGGGTAATGCAACTATGCTGTTCTATATGACTGATGAAGGTCAAGAAGGCCGCAACGCCTTTAATGAAAAACGTCAACCTGATTTCACTCGATTTAAACGTAACCCATAATGAGAAACGCCAAACTCTATTCATTCAGCCTACCTGTAGATGCAGGCGTTGTTCTGCGCTATCAAAGGCTAAAAACGCGTGATGGTTTTCTTGTCTGTTTAGAGCAAAATGGCAAACAAGGATGGGGTGAAATTTCACCTCTTCCTGAGTTTAGCCGTGAAACTTTAGAGCAAGCACAAGAAGCTGCACAATCTTGGTTAACAGCTTGGTGTGCGGGTGAAAACCCAGAGCACAGTGAACTGCCAAGCGTGGCTTTTGGTATTAGCTGTGCATTAGCAGAGCTTAATGATACGTTGCCACAAGACGCAAATTATCGTGCTGCACCTTTATGTAATGGCGATCCTGATGATTTGATTTTAAGCCTTAATGATATGGAAGGTGAAAAAGTCGCTAAAATCAAAGTGGGCTTATATGAAGCTGTGCGTGATGGGATCGTCGTTAATCTGTTATTAGAAGCTATTCCTGACTTAAAACTCAGACTCGATGCCAATCGAAGCTGGACACCAGCCAAAGCAGAAGGTTTTGCGAAGTATGTTAATCCGCAATGGCGTGATCGCATCGCATTCTTAGAAGAGCCATGCAAAACACCAGAAGAGTCACTGGCTTTTTCTCAAGCAACAGGAATTAATATTGCTTGGGATGAAACAGTACGAGATGACGGGTTTGAAGTAAAACCACAACCCGGTGTCACTACTATTGTGATAAAACCTACACTGGTGGGAAGCCTTGAACGTTGTCGCTCTTTAGTTGAGCAAGCACATGCTTTAGGGCTTGATGCTATTATTAGTTCAAGCATTGAGAGTAGCTTCGGGCTGACTCAATTAGCAAGAATTGCACAATGGTTAACGCCTAATAGCATTCCAGGACTGGATACCGTTGATCTAATTAAGCAACAGCTTATTCGTCCTTGGCCAGATGTGGATATTCCGCTTATTTCTCTTGAACAGCTAGAGACTGTATGGCAACAGTAGTTCAATTTAAACAATGGCCGTGGCATCACTGGGCACAATTTAGCCCAAATGAAACGGCCATCATTTCAGGCAATTCGCCTATTACATGGCAACAATTAAGCTGTCATATTAATCAGTTAGCTAGCCATTTTATGGAACAAGGTGTTAATACACAAAGCACTGTGCTGTTGCGTGGAAAAAATCACCTCAATCTTATTTTTGCCTTACTGGCTGTTTTTCAATGTGGTGCTAAGGTTTTACCTTTAAATCCACAGCTTCCAAAATCTTTACTTGATGAATTATTGCCTAACTTATGTATTGATTTTTATGCTGATTTGAGTGATTCACCGCTAGATTTGAAGGCGACATTGCTTGATTTTAGTGGTATTGAGCTAAGTAACAGGTCACGTCAATATAAAACTCAAACAGTAAATGATGTTCTATGGGAGCCATCTCGTATGGCAACACTTATTTTGACATCAGGCTCATCAGGTTTACCCAAAGCTGCGGTACATACCTTTGATGCTCATCTTCGCAGCGCAATGGGTGTTTTGTCATTAATGCCTTTGGAAAAAGGTGATAGCTGGTTACTTTCTTTGCCTCTATTTCATGTTTCAGGGCAAGGTATACTTTGGCGCTGGTTATTGCGTGGAGCAACGCTGGTGGTGCGTGAAATGCACCCATTCGTGGATGCGTTGCAGGGTTGTACTCATGCTTCTTTAGTGCCCACACAACTATGGCGTTTCTTACAAAATAGAGTGCAGCAAGATAATCAACAATCTATTACTTTAAAATCTGTTTTATTAGGGGGAGCCATGATCCCTATTGAGCTAACGCAAGCAGCAGAACATTGGGGAATTCAATGCTGGTGTGGTTATGGCATGACAGAAATGGCATCGACGGTTTGTGCGAAACGTGCAGATGGTAAAGCAGGAGTAGGACTTCCACTACAAGGCAAAGAAGTTAGGTTAGTGGATGATGAACTCCAGATAATGTCTGATAGCGTTGCTTTAGGTTATTGGTTTGATGGTAAATTAAAACCGTTATCACTTACAGCTGATGGATGGTATTCAACACGAGATAAAGGTGGTTTTATCGCCGGTGAATGGTGTGTTTTAGGGCGATTAGATAATCTGTTTTTTAGTGCGGGTGAGGGTATTCAGCCAGAAGATATTGAGAAAATACTCAATACACACCCTAGTGTAAGCCAATCTTTTGTTGTTCCTATTGATGATGCAGAATTTGGGCAACGTCCAGTCGCAGTTGTCGATAGTGATATTGAAATAATCAATCAGTTACCGCAGTGGTATCATTCGCGTTTAGCTGGATTTCAACGACCCGTTGCTTGTTTACAACTCCCTGAAAACCTTAAAAATGGTGGAATTAAAATTTCCCGCAAACAAGTGCAAGAATGGGTGAAAGGGCAAATGCTTATTAAGGATATATAATTGTTATTATTAAATATTGAACGCTTATTTCACTTTATTATGATAATTGATGTGATGTTCTTATGAGTAAAACAGATTATATTTTACGTTCCCTTTCAAAGATAACTAAAAAACGATGGGAACATTATGTTATCAATCGTATCTTTCATAAATTAGACGACCCCGAAATTGAATTTGTTTGTCAGCAGTGCATTCGAAAAGCAAATTCTCCAGATAAAATATATCTTGCTGATTTATTTTTTCCGCAACTTGCTCTGTATTTGGAAATAGATGAAGAGCATCACGATAGCGATGAGGCTAAAAAAAAAGGATGCAAAGAGGCGACTTGATATTATTGAAGCTACTGGTTTTATCGAAAAACGGATCCCTGCTAGCAATGTTACTATAGAGCAGTTAAATACCAGTATAGATGAATTTGTTAAGTTACTTATAGACACTAAAGAAAAGCAAAAGGCACAAAAGAAGTTTATACCTTGGGATTATAGCGCACAATATACAGCCAAACGCCATATAGATGCAGGCTTTATTGAAGTAGGGCCACATGCTATTTTTCGCTACCATCGTGATGCTTTAGAATGCTTTGGTTATATTAATAAAGGACATCATCAGTCTGGTAGTTGGAAATTACCTGAAAATATTGTAAGAGAGATTGGTTTATCTGGTCGTATAATGGTGTGGTTTCCTCGCCTTTATAATGCGGGTGTTTGGAATAATGAGCTTTCTCCTGATGGTGAGTGGATCACGGAGGAGAGTCTCGAAGTTGATAACAATTATATCGAGGATTGGGATTATCGTATTGTTATGGCTCATTCTCGAGATGAACTTAACCGAGTATTATATCGGTTTCTAGGGGTTTTTCAGATAGATAAGAATAAATCCGTAGAAGGAAAAAATATTTTTAAGCGAATCAATACTAAAGTAAAAGTCTTTAATTCATATAATTGACTATTTCTTTAATATAAAAATATGCCCCTAGCTTTTAACTAGGGGCATGAGTGCCGAGTTGCTCACAAGGCTTTTTATTATACCGTTATTTAGCGTCTTTTTTTGCTAACGCTTTTATTGCTTTTTCAACGCCTGCGCCATATTCAGGATGGACTTTCTTAAATAGGGCAATTTGACGTTTTTGTGTATCTTTACTTGCCTGCACTAATTCGCCTGCAATACGAGCAAACATGCGTTGATGCTCTTCATCACTCAGTAATTCATACAGCGCACGAGGTTGACTGAAGTAGTCTTCATCTTCGCGATGGTTCCAGTGATCTGCCGCACCTTCAATTGATAATGGTGGCTCTTTAAAGTTAGGCTGTTCTTGGAACATACCGCCGCTATTTGGCTCGTAAGTAATACCGCTACCACTATTACCATCAACACGCATTGCACCATCACGATGGTAATTATGGAACGGACATTTTGGTGCATTAACTGGGATCTGATGATGGTTAACACCTAAACGATAACGATGTGCGTCACCGTAAGAGAATAGACGACCTTGTAGCATCTTATCTGGGGAGAAACCAATACCCGGAACAATGTTAGCGGGGCTAAATGCCGCTTGCTCTACATCAGAGAAATAGTTTTCAGGGTTACGATTTAACTCGAAATAGCCTACATCGATTAATGGGTAATCAGCATGAGGCCAAACTTTAGTTAAATCAAAAGGATTATAAGGGACTTTTGACGCTTCTTTTTCTGGCATTACTTGGATTTGTAAATTCCAGCGAGGGAAATCACCACGTTCAATCGCATCAAATAAATCACGTTGTGAGCTTTCTCTATCTTTACCTACCAGTGCTTCAGCTTCATCATCCATCAGATTTTTAATGCCTTGCTGGCAACGGAAGTGAAATTTAACCCAGAAACGCTCATTATCTTTATTAATAAAGCTATAAGTATGGCTACCAAAACCGTGAATAAAACGATAGCTTTGTGGTAAACCGCGGTCGCTCATATCAATGGTTAATTGGTGTAATGATTCTGGTAAATGAGAAAAGAAATCCCATTTGTATGCCATATTGCGTAGGTTAGTTTTAGGATCACGTTTTACAATGTGGTTTAAGTCTGGAAATTTCAGCGCATCACGAAGGTAGAAAACAGGGGTGTTGTTACCCACCATATCCCAGTTACCTTCTTCAGTATAAAATTTTAACGCAAAACCACGAATATCACGTTCAGCGTCTGCGGCACCTCTTTCACCAGCCACTGTTGAGAAGCGGGCAAACATTTCTGTTTTTTTACCCACTTTAGAGAAAATTTTAGCACGAGTATATTTTGTAATATCGTGAGTGACTTTAAATGTACCAAAAGCACCAGAGCCTTTTGCGTGCATACGTCTTTCTGGGATAACTTCACGATCAAAGTGAGCTAGTTTTTCTAAAAACCAGACATCTTGAAGTAACATCGGACCACGAGGGCCTGCTGTCATCGAGTTATTATTGTCTACGACAGGTGCGCCTGACGCCGTTGTTAGCTTTTTCTTTTCCATCACATATCTCCAGTTTATGAAATATTAAACGTTCTAAAAAAACAGCACGTGTGAATAAAACGAAGCGAGCAGCCTTATACTTATTATGGTTAATATTGACTGTATTTCCACTTTAGCAATATTGAACTCATTAATAAAACCAATTAGACCAATAATATTGATAGACGTAACTTATTTACATAGATTGATAATTCTACAGATTATCTTTCAATTTTGACTCAAGTTGTTTAATAAATTTATTGTATAATTATATATTGGGACAATTATTTGCTGGAGTAATAACAATGAAAAAATATTTATTGGTCGGTGCGATAAGTGCGTTGTTTGTGGCTGGAAATGCCAATGCAGTATCAATGAATATTCAAGCAGGGAAACATTATACTGATGTTCGCGCTGGTTTAGGTGATCCTAATGCGGGCCTTTCTTTTAATGGAAACTGGGCGCGTAGTGATCATGATGGTCAATTAGGTAGCTTAGGTGCGAAGTTTGCTTTGCCTTTAGGGCCATTTTCAGCAAGTGTTGGTGGTAAAGCGCTCTATTTATCACCCAAAAATGGTGATGATGGTGCTGCTTTAGCGGGGGGCGTTGGACTTAACTGGAATGTTCTACCTTCTTTAAGCTTATATGGCGAAGCTTATGCATCTCCTGAAGGATTAACCTCCGGTAGCAAATCTTATTATGAAGCTGATGTGGGTGCACAATTAACGGTATTTAAACCACTGCATGTTAATGCTGGTTATCGTGTGATTGAAATCGAAAACTCACATAATAGAAGCAATAATAAATTAGCTGATGGTTTCTATGTGGGTGCAGGCTTAAGTTTCTAATCCAGACGCTAGATCTGAATCAAAAAAAGCAGGTGTCTAAATTAACACCTGCTTTTTATTGTCTATAAGACAGTTATATCAGAAAGGATGTTAGCCAACTTGAGGTAATACATCAAAAGTGATAGCAACTTGAATACCAATAACTACCAGTCCACAAATAAATACAATACCTAATGCACCGTTTCCACCTTTAACTTTGTATTTATCTACACTATTTTGTTCTTGTCTAACTTTCCATACTAATAAAGCCGGTAGAAGTAACGCTAAGATCGACAGTGCAATAGCGGCATAGGCTAATGCTTGAACAAAGTTAGGGAAATAGAGTGCACAGACTAAAGGTGGAACAAAGGTTAATAAGCTGGATTGCATACGTCCAGTTGCACGATTACTGCGTTTAAATAAATCCGCAAGATAATCAAATAGACCTAATGCAACACCAAGGAATGAGGTAGCCAAAGCTAATGCAGCAAATAGGTTAACAGCAATATTTACGCGAGGAGTAGCAACAACATCACGAATTGCTGTCAGTAAACCATTTAATCCAGATTGTTGCGCCATGATCCCCATAAAAGTATTTGTTGGGATGGCGCCTAATGTGGCCATTTGCCATAAAATATAAGCAATAAGTGGAATAGCACTACCAGTAATAAAGATAATACGTAGCTTTTTAATATCGCCATTCATGTAGCTGACGATACTTGGCACACTGCCGTGAAAACCAAATGAGGTAAAAATAACAGGAATAGCAGAAAGAACAAGCCCATACGCCACAGGCATTGAGGTTAAGTTTACTGACTCAACGTGAGGTAACATCACAATTAGCATAAATATGAGGAAGAAAACTTTTGCGGTAAACAATAGACGGTTAATTATATCAACCGATGTTGTACCAATTCCGACTACAGCTCCGCCAATCACTGTAAAGATTATAATACCTTGAGTGACAGAGAGTTTATGGCCAATCCAAGAGGATAGGGTAGATGAAAGCAATTCACCCGCACCACTAATATAAGCAGTGGTTAACGCATACATTAATAACAATAGTGCAAGCCCAGTGATGACTTGACCACCTATACCGAGATAGCGTTTTGCGATAGAACCAAGGCCAGTATGAGGGTCGTTGTATTGATAAACTTCCACCAGAAGTAATGCGGTATAACTCATCAATAACCATAAACCAACAAGCAATAGCATCATCGTGCTAAAGCCAATACCCACAGCAGCCAGTGGCATTGCCAGCATACCTGCCCCAATTGTTGTTCCTGCAACAATAAAAACACTGCCTATAGTGCGATTCTTCACAAGATCCTCTATTCACTAGACTATTTATTTACTTAAAAATGCAGAGTATAAGAATGGTAAATTTCTGTCAAATTTTAATTACGTTTAGTGTAATGATTTATTTACAAAAAAGATGTTGTGAATAAAAAAACGCCAATCATAAAAATGAATTGGCGCTTTAAGAGAAAAGTTTATAAGCGCATTAATCGTCAAGTTCTACCATTCGTCTTATTTGATCTCGATTAATTTGTTTGAGCTGCCCAGTTTCTGCATCTTTGTAGGTAATTAATCCCGTTGCTTCATCTTCTTGGGGTTTATCTGTCGTTAAAATTGTTTCCCCATTTACGGTTTCAATTTTTTGTGGACTGGAACAGCCAGCAACGAGCAAAATTGATGTAGAAATAGCCATGACTGAGAAAATAGACTTTAATTTCATAATGCTTTTCCTTTTTTTACTGTGTTAACTTAACCTTAGTCAAAGTTGAACAAGAATGTTAGAAAAAAGCTTAAATTAAGATAATTCAAATTATTCAGAGTAAATTTCTATTTCAATATCACTGATGGGATGGCAGCTACAAGGTAAGATTTCATCAGGCTGGATAAATGCTAAAGGCTCGTTGCTATAACAGACTTTGCCTTTCACTAAACGTAGACGACAAGAGCCACAATAGCCTTCACGACATTGGTATTCGACTTCAACTTTCCCATGTTCTAATGCATCAAGCAAAGAAGGATGGGTGTCAGTATGAAATTCTAAAGGTTTTGAAAGACCCTGCTGATGCAGGGTCACTTTATGAGATGCCATAACGTATCGGTGTTATTTCTCAGTATTACAGTTCAAAGTTACTTAAGTCATCAGTATCAACTTGTGAATCAATTTGACCCACAAGGTAAGAACTGACTTCAACTTCTTGAGGCGCAACTTGAACGTTGTCAGACACTAACCATGCATTGATCCATGGAATAGGGTTAGAGCGTGCTTTAAATGGTAATTTAAGACCCACTGCTTGCATGCGAATATTAGTAATATATTCAACATATTGACAAAGGATATCTTTATTTAAACCAATCATTGAGCCTTCAGAGAATAGGTATTCAGCCCACTCTTTTTCTTGCTCAGCAGCTTCAACGAACAGGTCATAACACTCTTGCTCACATTCCTCTGCAATCTCTGCCATTTCAGGATCATCTTGACCCGAACGCAGTAAATTCAGCATGTGCTGTGTACCTGTTAAGTGTAGCGCTTCGTCACGAGCAATGAGTCTAATGATTTTCGCGTTACCTTCCATCAGTTCACGCTCAGCAAAGGCAAATGAACAGGCAAAGCTAACGTAGAAACGAATTGCTTCGAGTGCGTTAACGCTCATTAAGCACAAATAAAGCTGTTTCTTTAATTTGCGTAACGTGACATGAACCGTTTTGCCTTTAACCTGATGTTCGCCTTCACCATACATGTGATAAAGGTTTGTCAGATTGATTAACTCATCATAATAAGAAGAAATATCACGCGCGCGTTTTAAAATTTCTTCATTTTCAACGATATCATCAAACACAACTGACGGATCGTTAACAATATTACGAATAATATGAGTATAAGAGCGTGAGTGAATGGTTTCAGAAAATGACCATGTTTCAACCCATGTCTCTAACTCAGGGATTGAGATTAAAGGTAAGAATGCCACGTTAGGGCTTCTTCCTTGAATGGAATCCAACAGAGTTTGATATTTTAAATTACTAATAAAAATATGTTTTTCATGATCAGGTAACGCATTGTAGTCAATACGATCACGAGAAACGTCCACTTCTTCTGGACGCCAGAAGAAAGAGAGCTGTTTTTCAATTAGCTTTTCAAAAATAGGGTATTTTTGCTGATCATAACGCGCTACGTTAACAGGTTGCCCAAAAAACATGGGCTCCTGAAGTTGATCATTTTTAACTTGTGAAAAAGTAGTATAAGACATAGCTTCCTCAATTAAATTTTACACGCGCCGCCTTCACAATCTGAATCTTCTGTCTCAACGACTTCTTCCAGATCACCCTGTACATCGTCTGCACCGTCACGGGTATTGTGATAATAAAGTGTTTTTACACCATATTTGTAAGCGAGCAGCAAATCTTTCAGCAGTTGGTTCATTGGAACTTTACCGCTAGGGAAACGAGTAGGATCGTAGTTAGTGTTCGCTGAAATCGCTTGGTCAACGAATTTTTGCATAATACCCACTAACTGCAAATAACCTTCAATACTTGGCATTTGCCACAGTAATTCATAAGCGCCTTTCAAACGCTCATACTCAGGAACCACTTGACGTAAAATACCGTCTTTAGAGGCTTTAATACTGATATAACCACGAGGTGGCTCGATACCATTGGTCGCATTCGAAATCTGTGAAGAGGTTTCTGATGGCATCAGTGCAGACAGAGTTGAGTTACGTAAACCGTGCTCTTTAATGTCTTTGCGTAAGCCTTCCCAGTCGTAATGCAGAGGTTCTTTTGTCAGAACATCTAATGATTTTTTATAGGTATCAATAGGTAAAATACCTTCAGCGTAAGTGGTTTCATTAAACCATGGGCATGCGCCTTGTTCTTTCGCTAATTCATTAGATGCTTTTAATAAATAGTATTGAATTGCTTCAAATGCACGATGGGTTAAGTTATTTGCACTACCATCAGAGTAGCGAACACCGTGTTTTGCTAAATAATAAGCAAAGTTAATAACACCAATACCTAAGGTACGACGACCCATTGCACCTTGTTTTGCCGCTAAGATTGGATAATCTTGGTAGTCTAATAGTGCATCCAGTGAACGAACGGCTAAACGAGCCAGTTCTTCTAAATCATCAAGATTTTCAATTGCGCCTAAGTTAAATGCAGATAATGTACACAGTGCAATTTCACCATTAGGATCTTTAATATCATTTAATGGCTTAGTGGGTAGTGCAATTTCTAAGCATAAGTTTGATTGGCGAATTGGTGCAACAGCCGGATCAAATGGGCTATGTGTATTACAGTGGTCAACATTCTGAATGTAAATACGGCCAGTTGAGGCACGTTCTTGCATCATTAATGAGAATAACTCAACCGCTTTAACTTGTTTTTGGCGGATGCTCTTATCTTTCTCATATTGCACATATAGACGTTCAAATTCATCTTGATCAGCAAAGAATGCATCATATAAACCTGGAACATCAGAAGGGCTGAATAAAGTAATATCCTGACCTTTGATTAAACGTTCATACATTAATTTATTTAACTGAACGCCGTAATCTAAATGACGAACACGGTTATCTTCAACACCACGATTATTTTTCAGTACCAGCAGACTTTCAACTTCTAAATGCCATAATGGATAGAATAAGGTTGCTGCACCACCACGAACACCACCTTGTGAGCAAGATTTTACCGCGGTCTGGAAGTGTTTATAAAACGGAATACAACCAGTGTGGAATGCTTCACCATTACGAATAGCACTACCTAATGCACGAATACGACCTGCATTAATACCAATACCCGCACGTTGAGAAACATATTTTACAATGGCACTTGATGTCGCATTGATAGAATCAAGGCTATCGTCGCACTCAATTAAAACACAAGAGCTAAATTGACGAGTTGGAGTTCTTACTCCAGCCATGATTGGTGTTGGCAATGAGATTTTAAAGGTTGAAATCGCATTATAGAAACGTTCGATATAGTCCATACGTGTTGCTTGTGGATAACGAGAGAACAAGCAAGCCGCGACTAAAACATATAAGAACTGTGCACTTTCGTAAATTTCACCTGTAATACGGTTTTGAACGAAGTATTTGCCTTCTAACTGTTTAACCGCCGCGTAGGAGAGATTCATATCACGTTGATGAACAATAAAGTTATCCATCTGTTCGAACTCTTCTTGTGTGTAATCTTCAAGAAGATGACGATCGTATTTGCCTAAATCGACTAATTTTTTAACGTGATCATACAGTTTAGGTGGCTCAAATTGGCCATACGCTTTTTTACGTAAATTAAATACGGCAAGACGGGCAGCGAGATACTGATAATCAGGTGTATCACCAGAGATTAAGTCTGCAGCAGCTTTTACCAGCGTTTCATGGATATCAGCAGTTTTGATACCATCATAAAACTGAATCTGAGAACGTAATTCAACTTGAGATACTGAGACATTTTCTAGACCTTCAGCGGCCCAGGCGATAACACGGTGAATTTTGTCTAAGTCAATGCGTTCTTTATGACCATCACGTTTTGTGACAAGCAGGCTATGATTCATGAGCGATGCACCTTATCTTGCATGAGTGTTACCTGAAATTTTATACCGCAAAAAAAACGCTCCCGATGACAAACTATGTCAAGGAGTCTTGTGGTGTGAAATTTAAGGAAACACAATATATAGGGGTTGGTTCAAATGGTGATAACAAGATAAAGGTAATTGAGAGATTGATCAAGTGTACAAATCGGATTGTTTCTGTGGATAAATAGGGGATAAATTTTTTAACAACTGCCCGTACCCTGCATAAATACAGGCAGTAAGAAACACAAATTCAACTGGCAACGATGTAAAGTCAATTTTAAAAAATGTGATCGTTTGATGTTTTATTAGACCAAATCAAACTTTCGGTTTCATGAATTCGAGTTATGTGTCGATTGTGTGTGCACCATATAATTCACATCGACATTTGGCGCTAATCTGAATTTGTCAGTGATCGGGTTATAATGTAAACCAATCATATTTTTGCAACGTAAATCGGTTTCATCGACCCAACTAAGTAATTCTGACGGGCGAATAAACTTATTAGCATCATGTGTGCCCTTAGGTACCATATTCAGAATATACTCTGCACCTACCACCAGCATTAGCCACGCTTTCTTATTACGATTGATGGTTGAAAAGAAAACATGCCCGCCAGGTTTTACCAGTTTTGCACAGGCTCTAACAACAGAAGATGGGTCTGGAACGTGCTCTAACATCTCCATACAGGTGACAACATCGTAAGTTTGTGGGTTTTCATTTGCATGGTTTTCAACGGTATCTTGAATATAAGTCACAGGAATACCTGACTCTAGTGAGTGCAAGCGTGCAACTTGTAATGGCTCTGTGCCCATATCAAGGCCAGTCACTTCGGCACCGACACACGCCATACTTTCAGATAAGATACCGCCACCACAGCCAACATCGAGGACTTTTTTTCCAAATAAGCCGTCAGCGCGTTCTTGGATATAGTTAAGTCTTAGTGGGTTGATGCGGTGTAATGGCTTAAATTCACCTTCAAGATCCCACCAGCGTGATGCAACGCTTTCAAACTTGTCGATTTCATGCTGATCCACGTTAGCATGTAAAGAGGTTGTTTTATCATTCATCAGAAAGTATTACTCCTATTTTCATATTGTCATGATTCTACCAACGTTAGACGGTGAAATCGAAGAGAATAGCGAAAGGATCATTAATTTAGTTGTTTCCTTTTTCCAAAAATTGGCGATTTGTGGTATAGTTCTAAACCTTTGAATCCGTAGTATGAGGGACAGTGGCTCCATGAGCGACATTGCCAGAGAAATCACACCAGTTAATATCGAAGAAGAGCTGAAAAGCTCATATTTGGATTATGCGATGTCTGTTATTGTAGGACGCGCATTACCCGATGTTCGAGACGGACTGAAGCCAGTACACCGCCGAGTTCTTTTCGCGATGAATGTACTAGGAAACGATTGGAATAAACCTTATAAAAAATCAGCCCGTGTTGTTGGGGATGTTATCGGTAAATATCACCCGCACGGTGACAGTGCTGTTTATGAAACGATTGTTCGTTTAGCACAGCCTTTTTCTATGCGTTACATGTTGGTTGACGGGCAGGGTAACTTCGGGTCAGTTGATGGTGACTCGGCGGCTGCAATGCGTTATACCGAAGTTCGTATGGCGAAAATCGCCCATGAACTGCTGGCGGATTTGGAAAAAGAAACGGTTGATTTTGTTCCTAACTATGATGGAACAGAACATATTCCGGCAGTAATGCCAACCCGTATTCCAAACTTGTTAGTCAATGGTTCTTCAGGGATTGCGGTAGGGATGGCAACAAACATTCCTCCACATAACCTAGGCGAAGTTATCGATGGTTGCCTTGCTTACGTTGATAACGAAGACATCACGATTGAAGAGTTGATGGAACATATTACGGGGCCTGATTTCCCGACTGCCGCTATTATTAATGGTCGCAGAGGAATTTTAGATGCATACCGTACTGGTCGCGGAAAAATTTATATCCGCGCTCAGGCTGATATCGAAACTGATGAGAAAACAGGTCGCGAAACTATTATCGTGACAGAAATTCCTTATCAGGTGAATAAAGCTCGCTTAATTGAAAAAATTGCAGAGCTTGTTAAAGATAAACGTATTGAAGGTATTAGCGGATTACGTGACGAGTCTGATAAAGATGGTATGCGTATTGTCGTTGAAATCAAACGTGATGCTGTGGGTGAAGTGGTATTAAATCACTTATTCTCACAAACACAAATGCAGGTTTCTTTTGGTATTAATATGGTTGCGCTTCACCAAGGTCAACCTAAATTATTAAATTTAAAAGAAATTATCTCTGCCTTTATTCGTCACCGTCGTGAAGTTGTTACTCGTCGTACTATTTATGAATTACGTAAAGCGCGTGATCGTGCTCATATCTTAGAAGCACTGGCCGTTGCCTTGGCGAACATTGATCCTGTTATTGAAATGATCCGTCAAGCACCAAATCCAGCAGAAGCAAAAGCGGCATTAATTGCACAGCCTTGGGATTTAGGTAGTGTTTCTACTATGTTAGAGCGTGCTGGTGACAGCAACGTTGCTCGTCCTGAATGGTTAGAACCACAATATGGTGTGCATGACGGTAAGTACTATCTAACAGAGCAACAAGCTCAAGCTATTTTGGATCTGCGTTTGCAGAAACTAACCGGCCTTGAACATGAAAAACTGTTAGATGAATATCGTGACTTATTGCTTCAAATTGCTGAATTACTGCATATCTTAAGAAGCCCTGAGCGTTTGATGGAAGTCATTCGAGAAGAGCTAAATGCGATTAAAGATCAATATAATGATCCACGTCGTACTGAGATCACTGAAAATACGGCTGATATTAATATTGAAGACTTGATCAATGAAGAAAATGTTGTTGTAACACTTTCTCATCAAGGTTACGTTAAATATCAACCGCTTACTGATTATGAAGCACAGCGTCGTGGCGGTAAGGGTAAATCAGCAGCAAGAATTAAAGAAGAAGACTTTATCGATCGTCTATTAGTGGCTAACACCCATGATACGATTTTATGTTTCTCAAGTCGCGGTCGTCTCTACTGGATGAAAGTTTACCAGTTACCAGAAGCAAGTCGCGGTGCTCGTGGTCGCCCAATTATTAATTTGTTACCTCTTGAGCAAAATGAACGTATTACTGCTATTTTGCCTGTAAGAGAGTATGAAGAAGGCAAGTTTGTCTTTATGGCGACGGCAAGCGGAACCGTGAAGAAAACACCTTTGCAAGATTTCAGCCGTCCTCGTAGTGCCGGTATCATTGCTGTTAATTTAAATGAAGGTGATGAGTTAATCGGTGTTGATTTAACCGATAGCACTAATGAAGTTATGCTGTTCTCTGCTGATGGTAAAGTGGTTCGCTTTGCAGAAGACTGTGTTCGCCCAATGGGTCGTACTGCGACAGGTGTTCGTGGTATGAAACTGAGTGATGACGACAAAGTAGTTTCTCTAATCATTCCTCGTGGTGACGGTGATATTTTAACTGTCACTGAAAATGGTTATGGTAAACGAACAGCACAAAGCGAGTACCCAACGAAGAATCGTGCTACACAAGGCGTTATCTCTATTAAAGTGAGTGAGCGTAACGGTAAAGTTGTTGGTGCGATTCAAGTTGAAGAAACTGACCAAATCATGATGATCACCAATGCGGGTACATTAGTTCGTACACGTGTTTCTGAAGTCAGCATTGTTGGACGTAATACACAAGGTGTTACCTTAATTCGTACAACAGAAGGTGAATTAGTTGTTGGTTTGCAACGTGTCGAAGATGAAGATGATGCATTAGATGACGATGAAGTTAATGAAGTTATTGACGAAGAGTTATCAGAAGCACCTGATTCAGATTTAGCTGATGATGCGAACGAAGAATAATATTTATCATTATTGTGATGTATAAATCAAAGAAAGCAGGCATAATTGCCTGCTTTTTTTATGTGGTAGGATCAGTTTATCATCAGAAAAAATTATCCTGATGATAAAGATCATATCATTCAGACATACAGTAACTTCTGCTAGAATAGAATAAGTTTCTTGAGCGGTAGGAATATTGATTAGGGTGGTTGTTTGAGATATCTCTCGTCCTTTAAAACATCGTTAAAAATTTCCCGCTACCTTTTTCGCATATTAGGTATCATGTTGTGGGCAATGGGTGCATTGCTAACGATGTTTTACCTTATCAATATTTTCAATGATACTAAATCTGATATTCGGCAAGAGTATAGTAATAACTACACTAATCTTCTTAGTTTCTTTAGGCAAACCTCCAGCACTATCCGTGATTTACAATACCTTGCTGAACGCCACCAAGAACAAATTAACTTAAACCCGAATATGAAAAATTCATTATTTTATGAAGGGCCATTTTCACTTCATAAGCTTAATGAAACCGCAGATTGTGAATTATTTAAAGGGCAAACAAATAACTATTTCCGCTCATTTAATAGTATCTTATATTATTGGAAAGATAATACTCCAGCCTTACAAGGGATAAACCAAGTCTTTATGGTTGGTTCCCATAGCATGTGTATGATTAACTTTCCTTTGCGCGCATCCCCTGTCGATACTGAAATGTTGAAAAAATTGGTTTACGAAAATACACGTAACTACATTAATCAACGTGCACAAGGTAAAGAAGTTAACCAATATTGGATTGTGCCAGATGCAAAAGGGGATAGTGGCATTTTATATGTTATGTCTCCAGTTTATGCTTCAGGTAAATTTATTGGTCTGATTGGTATTGAAAGAGCTATTCGTCTTGAATATTTCTCACCTACCAAAGATAGAGTGATTTCAATTCATCTTCTTAATAACAGAAATACTACAGTTTTAAGCTATCCTGCAGAAAATACTTATCATTTAGTTAAACAAGTTCCTGATGTCAGCGCACCTTATTTTGGCTTTGATGAAGACTTTAGCGATTTGGTTGCTAAGCGTAAATTATTGCCCTCGTCTTTTAGTGTGGTGTATTCATTACCACTCAAGCAAATTTTAAATGAATTTAAATTCACGATTTTCAATGCGCTGATCTTAAATATTATTTCAGCCATTATGATTTTTATCTTTGTATGGATCTTTGAGAGAAAAATATTCTCCCCAGCAGAAAATAATGCTTCTCGCCTAGAAGAGCACGAGCAATTTAACCATAAGATTGTGGCATCAGCACCAGTTGGGATCAGTATTCTCAGAATACGTGATGGCATGATTATTTTAAGTAACGAGCTAGCACATAACTATTTCCGTTTACTTAGCCATAGTGATAAACAAAATATTCTCTCTATTATTGCCGAGAAAAGTAGCAACATGGTTGATGTCGTTACCAACAATCGTAATCATCTGCAAATAAGCTTTGTTAACTCACGTTATCAAAATGAAGATGTGGCTATTTGTGTTTTAGTGGATATCAGCTCACGGGTTAAAATGGAGCGTTCACTACAAAATATGGCAACAGCAGCGGAGCAAGCTAACCAAGCTAAATCGATGTTCTTGGCAACAGTTAGCCATGAATTACGAACGCCACTTTATGGCATTATTGGTAATTTAGAGCTATTGCAATCTCATACACAAAGCGATGATACCGCTCGATTGCTAAAAACGATGGATAACTCCTCATCATTATTACTAAAAATTATTAGTGATATCCTCGATTTTTCGAAAATTGAATCTAAACAGTTAAAAATTGATATTAAGCCATTTAATTGTCGCCAAGTGTTATCTTTTGTTATCTCAAGCTATTTACCTTTGATTGCGAAAAAAGGCTTGGCTATTTACTGTTTTATCGAACCTGATGTACCTAAAATTGTAAATAGTGATCCTGTGCGTGTACAACAAGTTATCTCTAATCTGTTGAATAACAGTATTAAATTTACTACGACCGGGTGTATTACCTTACATCTTTATAAAGATGATTATTATCTCTATTTTGATATTCATGATACAGGACGAGGGATCAGTGACAAAGCATTGCATGAGCTTTTTGAACCATTCTTCCAAGTGTCCCAGAATACAGAAAGCGCATCAGAGGGAACAGGGTTAGGTTTAGCCATTTGTGAAAAGTTGATCAACTTGATGGATGGCGATATTAGCGTTGTTTCTCAAGAAAATATTGGTAGTCGCTTTACGATCCGTATACCTCTTTATGGTGCCTTAGATGGCATAGATCCTAATTATAAACAGAATATTTATAAAGAAAGTCATGTTCGTTGCTTTATTGATATTAAAAATCTTTATTTAGAAGGATTTATTGGTAGATACCTTCGTTACTTTGGTTTGAGTTGTGAATTGTTTACCGAAGAAGAGGTGATATCTTCAACCGATTTTATTATTACAGATTACGATGCACCAAGAAAAGATAACTGCCAGTTGATTAGGATCAATGAGCATTACTTTGAACCATTGAAAAAAATAGCTGAAAACGTATGGGTATGCAGTACTTATAAGCTAAACGATTTAACAAAAATAATACTGCAATTGCCACAAAGTAAAGTTGAAGCAAATTGTGTGGAGATCGTGAAGCAAGATACGGATTGTCGCTTACAAACCTTAACTATCCTTATTGTCGACGATCATCCAATAAACCGTTTATTGTTGACCGATCAATTGAAAAAAATTGGCTTTAATACAGCAACGGCAGAAGATGGCTGTGATGCATTAACATATTTAGCTAAAAATCATGTTGATATCGTTCTGACGGATGTCAATATGCCAAATATGAATGGTTATCAGTTGGCAACACATATAAGAGAAATGGGTAGTAATATGCCTGTGATAGGGGTGACGGCGAATGCAATAGCAGAAGAAAAGCAACGCTGTATTGATGCAGGAATGAATGATTGTGTATCTAAACCTGTTTCGCTCTCTATTTTAAGAGAAGTATTGGTGAAATATATTTCTAAAGAATAATTCTAAATAGAGAATGATAAAATAAGTAAACAGACAAAGACTAATTTATTAGTCTTTGTCTGTTTTTAAACCTCATAAGGTAAAAATAACGTAATCACAAAGCATTTTGATAGATAAAATGAAACAAAGAGCAGAAATAATACTAGTTGATTAAAAGGAGAGTGAGAGCGTTTCTGCAACAGTCTATAAGCTTAAACCTAGTAACGGTATGAAAAATATAAGTTATGCTATGCAGCTTATAAGGTGCTTCAACGGAAAGTATTTGCAAGGAAAGAGAAATAAGTGCAAAGAGAATGAGTGATAAAGAGTAAAAAAACAAAAAAACAGAGAAGCTCCCGCAAAGGGTTGAGCTTCCTGATTTTATCGACTCGGTTAAGGCAATTACGGTGAAATTAATCTGGGCCGTTAATTTCCTTATCAATAGTCACTGATGACAAGTAATTAAGCAATGCGATATCGTTATCGACACCTAATTTCATCATAGCTGATTTTTTCTGACTACTAATCGTTTTAATACTGCGATTGAGTTTTTTGGCGATTTCGGTCACAAGGAAGCCTTCAGCAAATAATCTTAGTACTTCACTTTCTTTGGGTGATAAACGTTTATCGCCATAACCATTAGCATTTACTTTTTCAAGTAGCTTTGCAACGCTTTCAGGCATAAATTTCTTGCCTTTTTGTAGTGCAGCCAATGCTTTGGCAGGTCAGTTGGCGCTCCTTGCTTAAGCACAATACCTTCAATTTCAAGATCAAGGACTGCGCTCAAAATAGCAGGGTTGTTATTCATTGTTAGTACAATAATCGACAAATTGGGATAATGTCTTTTAATGTACTTAATGAGTGTAATACCATCACCATACTTATCGCCAGGCATAGATAAGTCAGTAATTAAAGCATCAACATTTAACTTAGGTAAGTTATTGATAAGTGAAGTTGAATCTTCAAACTCACCTACAACATTGACCCATTCAATTTGTTCTAAAGATTTACGAATACCGAATAAAACGATTGGGTGATCATCGGCAATAATAATATTAAGGTTATTCATGTTTAATTGTTACCTTGCTGCAGCAACTGTTGAATCCATTTATCCAGTTGAGTGATACGTTCTTTGATCTCTAATTCATTATGATTTTTTATGTCATGCTCTAAATATTCACAGCTTTCTCTGAGATATTCTAAATCTAACATGGCAAAAACACCTTTTAGACGATGAGTTGTCTGGGCTAGAGAATGAAAGTCTTTATTTGTTGCTTCTAAGTGTAGTTTTTCAACATCAATAGGAACAGTACTGATAAATAGTTCCTTATAATCACTACCATTCAACTTCTTCCTGTAATTATTAAGAATTACTTCGTATTTATCAAGGTTATTATTTTCATCCCAAATACTCTCTTTAGTTGTATCTAGGGAAATTGACTCATTTTCTTCAATTAAATAAGTAATAGCCTCAATTAAAGGGTCACCGAAGTTATAGTTACACTTTATTAAATCTTTTGATATTTTTTCGAAACCAACAACAGAGCTTATTAATAATATTGTTGGAGATTCAGGATTATCATTCGGTGTATCCCTAAGTATGATATCGTATTCAGGATAAAGATTCTCTCTATTTTTATCAAAGTATGTAGCACCATATTTATCAAGCTGTTGGCGAATGATTTTTTCTATTTCAGGGTTTTTTATGGCGAGTTTTGCGTTTATTCCCTCTAATAATACGTTAAAAGTCCGTTCTTCTGTATCTATATGCTGGTATGGGAGTGCAATTCGGAAATGAGAACCAATACTTTCTTGGCTCTTAATAGTTAATTCTCCCTGTATCTTATTACACAGTAAATGGCATAAATAAAAAATGATGCCTGAATTAGAATAATATTTGTCTCCCATTGCTTGGCCTAAGAATGGGTATTTTATATTAGCAATGTCTTGAGGTGTAAGCCCACTTCCACTGTCAATAATATCAATCACTATCTTTTCTTCATCTTCATCTTTAACTAAATTTAGATTAACGGTTATCTTTCCATAATTAGTCGTACTAATGGCATAATTAATCAATGATAAAATAATCTTACTTAATGCGGGACCATCGTTAATTAAAAGTAACCCAGGCTTTATATTATTGTGGAAATAAAGTGTTAAGCCTTTTCTTATCATAAAAGGTGATGCTGTTGTCAGAATAGATTCAACTAATGTTGATAGTTCAAATTCATCCTTATGTATTTTCCATTCTTGATTTTCTAACTTATTAATTAATGTAATGTTTTCTATCCATTCAGAAATGTAATTTGTTTTCTCTAATAATAAACTAAGCAATTGTTGATGAGTATCTTCGGGTAATAAATCTTTGAATTGATAAACCATCTCATTTATATCTTTGATGGGGCGCATTAATTCTAATGACATATTAGATAAAATCTTGCGTCGAGCGATGGTATTTTTCTCATATTCTTGCTGTGCAAGTTGTAATTTTTTATTGATCAGAGCTTCGTTATCTTTATTCAGAAATATGAATAATGATGTATTGTCAATATTGTTATTATTACTTGTTCTTATTTCATAAATTTCGTTGTTGATAGCGGTTTGGATTAAACCATTGTGCTCAACTGCCATTTGGCGGATCTTAGATAAATCGATATGAGGTAATAGTTTTTCTGCATGACTGTTACTAATAATCTTATGATTAGAGGAAAAATTATAGACTAATAATCCTATCGGGAGATTTGAAATGATGTCGTGAGTCATCTCTTCTTTGATCCGTAGATTACGTGTCATAGAGATATAAGGGTAAACGTACTTATTACGGATATAGATATGGCCAAAAACGGAAATAGAAACAAATACCATTAAGCTGATTAATAACCAAATATTTTTGTAGACAATTTCTTTGATCATCGACTTCATTGGGTATTCATAAGAGAGTGAATAGGGATCCCAATAATTGGTTGAGAAAAAATCAGTGATGAGCCGTCGGTTGATATTTCAATGTCATTTTTGTCATAGACAGATTGCTGACCTGTTGGCAGTAATCTTAAGTAGTGTGGCGATAACTCTGAAGGTAAGAAATTATTGATAGGCAAATCAAACGCTACTACGCTGGTTAACTGACCCGGCACATTAAACATAATACGATAAGTATAGTAATAAATGTTTTCTGTAGACATTTTCCTAATAGGTGAAAGACTCTCTTTTTCATCTAATGCTGTTGATTGCATCAATAACTCAGACCGTTTATTTTCAGCCGTTAATGTTAAATAGCTTTCTTTGTAACGGATCTCTGGCTTAAGCACAGAATGGGTCGTAATTAAGATAAGATCATTTCCTTTACCATTTAAATAATAAAGTGAACTGTAATCATTACGTACACCCCAAAGAATTTCGAGTGAATTTGCGAATCGTTGTGCCAACTGAAAGGTTTGCTCATTGGGTTTACCAAATATAATAGAATCTACGGTTTGGTCTCGACCTTCAAGCCAAAATACATCAGAACGTAATTTTATTGGATTAAGTCGCAATACAGGGAATATTGAGGTATCAGCTATTTTATTTGATAACTGGAAAAGCTGATTAGAGTGATAGCGATAATCTTCAACCTGCCGCGCGAATTTTTGAGTCGTATTGTTTATCGCGTTTTTTTTGCTATCTAGCCAAGTGTTAAAATAGCTGTAAGCGTATAAAAAAAGCGATATGACCATAAAAAGAAGAAACAGGGCATATAGACGAGTTAGTGTATTTGGCTTGAGTTGGTTCAATGTACGCATTCAGTTTGCGAGCCCTTAAGAGACAATGTAATTTAAAAATAGAATAAACAGTCATCATTATTCGGCCATTATATTAACAGGTTATCACTTTAAAAGGGATATTCGGATGAACTTTGAGCAAACAAACTAAAAAATTCAATTTTTTTACAATCGGAGCTAGACAGCGGGGTCAGAGATAGGCATAATTTCGCGCTATGGAAGGATGGCCGAGTGGCTGAAGGCAGCGGTCTTGAAAACCGCCGATGGGAAACCATCCTAGAGTTCGAATCTCTATCCTTCCGCCAGAATTAGCCGGCTTAGCTCAGTTGGTAGAGCAACTGACTTGTAATCAGTAGGTCACCAGTTCGACTCCGGTAGCCGGCACCATATAAGACCCGTTATCTCGCAAGAGATAGCGGGTTTTTCTTATCCATAATTCTCTTTTTTCTATTCCCTCATATTTTATTTCTTTTGGGTTACTCTATTTATCTCTCGATATCACTATAATTTTTGATCTCTAGTTATCAAAAATTAACCAATATATTAGAGAGTTAGCATTTTTTAAGCATAAAACGTTTGAAGATTGAGCAAACAGATAAAAAAGTCATTTTTTTTACAATCAGGACTAGACAGCGGGGTCAGAGATAGGCATAATTCCGCGCTATGGAAGGATGGCCGAGTGGCTGAAGGCAGCGGTCTTGAAAACCGCCGATGGGAAACCATCCTAGAGTTCGAATCTCTATCCTTCCGCCAGAATTAGCCGGCTTAGCTCAGTTGGTAGAGCAACTGACTTGTAATCAGTAGGTCACCAGTTCGACTCCGGTAGCCGGCACCATATAAGAACCCATTATCTCGTAAGAGATAGCGGGTTTTTTCTTTATTAGTTACGTTAAATAATGTTAAATCATTTACTAATTTGTATTATTTCCCTGTATCTCGTTGTTTCATTATGTAAGATAAAATTATTCTTTTATCTTACCTTTTTCATTATTATCCACTTCAATCGGAATATAATAATTAACATCTTTTAATAACGATGCAGGATTAGTAGCGAGAATTGAAGCTGGATAATCATCTTTAAATATATACTCTTCAATATCGGGAGCACCATTCTTTCTTGGGATATTAAGTTTTCTAAGTAAAATACCATAGGTGTTATAGATAATATCTTTATAATCTAATTTTAATAATGCTTCTGGAATACTGAATTTTAAATACTTTGTATTTTTTATATGTGCATGATTTTTAAATTGAGGATGATAAACGTCAGGTTTATTTTCCATCATAGTTGCATATTTTATTGTCAATTCATTATTTTTATTAGATAAAATATTATGTAAAGCATATACCCGCTCATGCTTGGAGTGCGTATGTTGAAAGAATACTTTCCAGTAATCTTCTCGCGCTTTTTCTGTATTAAAATTCCAACCAATCATATTAGCTTTATAGGTATGCTCTATACCGATTAATGGAAGAGAGTCTATTGTGACGATTTCGATATCTAAATTAAAACCACTAAATTTTCTTAACGGTAATGTAAAGCCATAAGCTTGCCAATTCTCTTTTCTACGATAATTATAGGGCGTCATATCAAATAGCTTTTTAAACGCTCTTGAGAATGTCTGCTGAGAATCAAAACGATATTTTAATGCAATATCCAGCAGTGGTGTTTTTTGTAAGCGTAATTCAACAGCAGCACAAGAAAGTCGTCTTGCTCGAATATAAGAGGCTAATGTCAATCCTGTTTGCTCTTTAAACATGCGTTGAAGATGCCATTTGGAATATCCTGATTTTTGTGAAACATTCTCAAGTTTTAGATCTTTCTCTAAATTTTCTTCAATCCAATAGATAATATCTGTAATGACATTTTCACTAAACATATTCTAGCTCTAATTAAAAAATTATTATTGGTAATAGTAAACAATACGCGTATCTAACCAATTTACATAAGATACTGTAATGAAATTAAATTTGATTGTAAATTTATAAAAATATTTACTCTAACATTGGGTTTTAAAATGATGCCTATCTCGATAAACTGAGTATTAATTATAACATTCTGATATTACCTGATAGGATTATAATTACTTGAATAAAATAACGAGCAATTAGATATTCTTTTTTAGATAAAATCTAAGCTAAAAGTGTTATTTATACAAAAAAATTAATGTATTTATATAAGAATAAAACGTAAATAGCTATTATTCTAAATTAATAGAATATAACTACTGTTATTAAATTTAAATTAAATAAAAAACTAACTAAAAATAGAAAAGATAAGTGCCATAGGAAAACTAAGCGGCCAAGTTAAGGCGATTAGTAATGCACTTAAAAGGCGCATAGCTAGACTCGGATCTTTGGTTAAAAAGAAAGTAATAATAAACGATATTACAGCTCCAATAAGGTAGCTTATTCCAATAATAGAGATAGCAGACATAACAGATCATTCAGTAAATAGACTGCAATAATTGTACTCTAAAATTGTTAAAGAAACAGAGGAATAGGGCAAACTTTTCAATAAATGTCATTACTAATGTACAAATTTTAAACATTCATCTCATTTTTGATCTTCGATCTCTTTTGGGAGTAATCACACAAGATAATAACAAGATTAAAGCTGAGGAATCAAAAAAATGAAATATATCGCATTGATTTTATTTGTTATTTATAACAATCTTTATTGTTTTAAAATGATATTCTATAAACAATAGAACAAAACGATATAGATTTTTTTTAGTAGTTTCACTATAAAAATTAAAATTTTTAAATGCTGATTTTTAAGGCAGGATAGTGATGAAGAGATAAATTTGATGTTTGTAAATGCGCAGGTTAATTATATTACATCATGATATCGACAGAATGTAACAAATGGGATGAATGCCATTTTATACATACTTGTAGATAAATTGGCTTATGGATGGCGCGACTTAATGGATTTAAGCGTTAGCTAGGAAGCATTTAAAATCCCCTTTTAAGATTGAAAAGGGGATTTATTTTTATGCCCTTTTCGGATTGGGGTTAATAGCTGTCACTATATTAAAATGGTAACTTACTACAGTAGTAAACCGCCAATGACGTTTATTTTGATGAAAATAAACGCTGTTTTGATTAATAAACAACTAGCGTGGTAGTTTTTATGATCCCTTACCAATCAACTTTGACGTTTTGGTTTGAAGAATGCACACCAGAGCAATGGTTTAAAAAAGATCTTCAGTTTGATAAAGAAATTAGCCGCAGATTTGGTGAATTATGGTTAAGCGCGAGTCGTGGTGAGCTGGCATCATGGAGAGAAACGATAGAAGGACGCTTAGCTGAGATTATTATTCTTGATCAGTTCTCGCGTAATATTTGGCGCGATACACCAAAAGCCTTTGCCCAAGATAATATGGCCTTAATCTTAGCGCAAGAAGCTATTCGGTTACCTGAATATCTGACATTAACCCCCGTTAAACGTAAGTTTATGATAATGCCATTTATGCATTCAGAGTCAGCTAAAATTCATCAAGATGCGGTTATCTTTTTTTCTCAGCTTAATGATGAAAATACTTATCAATATGAACTAAGACACAAAGAAATTATTGATAAATATGGTCGCTATCCTCATCGTAATGAAATTTTAGGACGAACATCTACACCAGAAGAATTAGATTTTTTACAACAACCTGGTTCTTCATTCTAAAAAAATGCATACCTAAAAAGGTATGCATTTTTGTTTCTTTTTTATAACTGATTAATCAGCTATAACTTTAGATTACATTGTAATATGCCATAAGTTATAGAAAGCGATACGGCCTGATAACTCGGCAATAATGACCGCAGTAGCACAAGTTACTAGCGTCATTTTTGATGCCTGTGCTTTTAGGGCTGTAAACCCAACGATAACAATACCCAATGCTAATACCGCTAATTGGAATCCCCAAAATAGAGATTGATCAGCGCTGAGTTCTGGGCCAGTAAAGCCAAGGAAGCTAACATAACCAGAGCGAGTAGCAAAAGTAATAATGGCACCGATAATAAAGGATAATGCGCCTAAACGTCTTGCACCTATTGCCATTGCTAATACACCACCGCCAACTAACAGTGTCATCCAGAATTGCAATGTGGTGTAGTCTGTATTCCAGTTAGCAATTGTAGGAATATGATAAACTTGCGGAATTGACCAAACAAATGCTAAACCAAAAACAACGGTAAATAGGTTACAAATTTCACGTAATCCCTTCCATTTTTTCATTATAGTGAGAGCAACAGTTGCGAAAGCAAAACCTGTAAACACACCACTTAAAAACGCTTCGTTACTCATTGGAGAACGACCAACGCCTAAAAGCATATTGAAAAAACGCAGTGGCTGACCAACGTGTAATCCACCAATACCTAAACCAACTAATGTTAAAACCAACGCTAAAATATTCGCATTACGTAGTTGGTTTTCATCAATTTGACCTAATTTTTTACTGATATAAGCAATAAGAAATAGGCCTGCTGCTGATGAACCTAAAACAGTAAAAAAGACTAGAGGAAGTTCATGCATGGTTTATACCTCCGCCGCATTTTGAACTGAACCGGTTTTATCACCAGAAGGTTTAGCTTCTTTGTGTGCTTTGATCACGATATTTGGATTGGTCAAACTAGGATCAGGCA
Organism: Proteus penneri; assembly: GCF_003144535.1. Lineage (GTDB taxonomy): Bacteria > Pseudomonadota > Gammaproteobacteria > Enterobacterales > Enterobacteriaceae > Proteus > Proteus penneri. The sequence goes on from NZ_PHFJ01000001.1 coordinate 161,727, forward strand.
TTGGTGCGATACCACACTCAGTACCGTGTTTTGCTCTGATCACTTCAATATCATCAAAATCAAGTGCACGTTGAGGACAAGACTCAACACAAACCGGTTTCATGCCTTGTGCTACACGTTCGTAGCAACCATCACACTTAGACATGAGTTTTTTCTTCTCATCGAATTGTGGTGCACCATAAGGGCAACGTAACTCACAATAACGACAACCAACACAAATATCTTGGTTAACAACCACTAAACCATCTTCTTCACGTTTATGCATAGCGCCAGTTGGGCAACCTGCTACACAAGTAGGATTTGAACAATGGTTACAAGAAATGGATAAATAATAACTGTAGATATTTTGTGTCCAGATCCCGTCTTGTTTTGCCCAGCTACCACCACCGTATTCATAAACACGACGGAATTTAGGCCCTAAATCTAAATCTTTTTCATCCTTGCAACTGACTTGACAGGTTTTACAGCCAGTGCATTTAGTGGAGTCAAAATAAAAACCATATTGCTTCATGAGTTAACTCCTTATGCACGTTTCACTTCAACAAGGTTTGTATGTTGTGGATTTCCTTTAGCAAACGGCGATGGGTGCCAGCTTGTTAATGTATTAATACATCCACCTGTATCTACACCTGTTGTATCAAGTGAACGCCACGCACCTTGCGGTACTGCAATCACACCAGGTAATACACGATCTGTCACTTTAACGCGAATATTTAAACGACCACGATCATTATAAATCTCAGCAATATCGCCAGATTTTAATCCGCGTTCTTGCGCATCAATTGGGTTTAACCAGAATTGATGCGGAATAGCTTCACGTAACATAGCAACGTTATAGTAACTAGAGTGAACGTGGCCTTTGTCGTGGAAACCGGTCATTTGTAGAGGGAATTTCTCTTTAAGCTTAACGTTTTCAACACCTTCTTCATTTTTACAATATTCTGGAATTGCAGGGATACGGTCGCCTTCAGGTAAAACCCAGCCATCGGTATCTTGCATTAGTTTTTCAGAATAAATTTCAATCTTACCTGACGCTGTTTTTAATGGATTAGCGATAGGATCTTGACGGAATGCTTCAAGTGCAACGTATTGATTACGATTAGGTAATTTACGATCGATAATTCCTACATCGTTAGTTTCTGCAAATGTAGGTAGCGCTGGATTTTTCTCACGCATTTGGTTATAGCAATATTCAATCCACTCTTCGTAAGTACGTCCTTCAGTAAATTGCTCTTTGGTGCCCATCTTTTCTGCTATGTCAGTTAAGACATCATAGCAAGGGCGGTTTTCCCAAAGTGGTTTAATCGCATTTTGTAAACGGACGACATAGTGGTAAGCACCACTTGCATAAGAGTTATTGATAAGATCGTTAGTCTCAACAGTTGTCACATCTGGCAATAAAATATCAGCGTATTTTGCAGATGGTGTCATGTGGTTATCCCACACTAAAATAAACTCACATTTTGATTCATCTTGCAGTAAATCATGTGTTTTATTCAAGTCAGCGTGTTGGTTACCAATCACGTTACTGGAATAACACCACATAAATTTAATACCTGTGTCGAGTTTATCTTTATTTCTAACACCTGCATTTTTGCTGGTCAGTTGATCACCGCGAGCAATTGCTTCAGACCACATAAATGTTGGGATCAAGGTTTTAACTGGGTTAGGCAGAGCAAAACTGGCAACTGGATAAGCAACGTTACCGCCCCAACAACCGGTATTTGTACCTGGACGACCAATATGACCTGACATTAATGGCAGCATCATAATCGCGCGACATGCCTGCTCACCATTTGAAGTACGCTGGATACCCCAACCTTGAGAGATCCACGCAGCTCTTGCACCACCAATTTCACGCGCTAATTGGATAATACGAGAAACAGAAATACCGGTTAATTTACTCGCCCATTCAGGTGTTTTGGCAATGCCATCTGGGCCATTACCTAAAATATAATCTTTATAAGAGCCATTTTCAGGCGCTGATGCTGGTAATGTTTGTTTATCCCAACCGACACAATATTCACGTAAGAAATCTTCATCGGTGATGCCTTCTTGGATCATTACATAACCTAATGCAGCGACTAATGCAGCATCGGTACCTGGATAAATAGGGATCCATTCGGCACCTAATGTTGTCACACTATCGGTACGACGAGGGTCAATGATGATAACTTTACTTTTGCTCTTATCTAACGCATTTAATGTTTCATAGAACTGACCACCACCAGACATACGAGTTTCAGCAAGGTTATGACCAAACATCACGACTAAGTCTGAATTCTCAATTTCTGTTAACAGTGATTCTAACATGTCCCCATAAACATAAGGCACAATACCGGTTAATTGAGAGTATGAATAAGTACCATAGTCACTTAAAAAGCCGCCAACAGTGCTTAATAAACGTTTACATGCGGTTCTACCGTGTAAGTTTGCGCCAGTAGAGCCTGTACCATATTGGTAATAAATGGACTCATTACCGTATTTTTCGATGGTATATTTTAATTTTTCCGCGATGATTGAAGTGGCTTCATCCCAAGAAATGCGTTCAAATTTACCTTCACCACGTTTACCAACTCGCTTCATTGGGTATTTTAAACGATCTGGGTTATACGTTTTCCAGCGTACAGAACGACCACGCAGACACGGGCGAATTTGGTGAAGACCGAATGTTGAATCGTCATACATAGTTTCATTAGAAATACGACGAATAACGCCATCTTTCACATGCACTTTTAATGGACAACGGCTACCACAGTTCACTAAGCATGCACTGTATTTGATAGTTTCTGAAGTCTCATCAGGACGAATACCCTGGGGGATTTGAGCATTAGCAGCGAATGGTAATGAAACCGTTCCTGCAACAGCGGCAGCACCAGAAATAACTGCTGCAGACTGAATGAATCCACGCCGACTCATTTCAGTAATAGAAGTATTATTTTTAATTTTTGACATTGACATTACCCTAACATTTTTCACAACAAGTAAAGTTGTATATATATGTTAAGTTATAACCCTTCTACCTATAATGATTTATATCAATATAAAAAATGTTAATAACGTTATCTAAAAAAATAATTATTAAACAAATGGTTACATTTTTTGATAAATACCACTTTAGTGGTAAACGAAATATAAATTAAATAGGATTTAACAATCAATCGATATGTAAAAAATAACATATCGATTTTCATAAATATCTAGAAAAACAAGATTGTTAACATAATAACAAAATAAGAGATTAAAAATATTTGTTAATTAGAAAAGTAAAAAAGAAGAATAACTCTTCTTTTTTACTTAATACGAAAATGATTTATTGAGGATTATTTTCGACAGGAAATCTGAGTGCTCTTACATCATTTCCGGTTGGAGATTGGTGAACTCTTAAGCCGAATTGAGGCAAAATAGCAAAGATATGATCAAATATATCTGATTGAATTGCCTCGTATTGAACCCAAACAGTGGTGTTCGTAAAGGCGTAAATTTCAATGGGTAGCCCATCCGAAGTTGGTGCTAATTGTCTTACCATAATCGTCATTTGCTTATGAACATTAGGATGGTTTTTTAAATAAGCTTCAACATACGCACGGAAGGTTCCAATATTGGTCATGCCTCGTTGGTTTAATGGTGTTTGACATTCATTGCCCAAGGTTGCATTGAATTGATTAATTTCACTTTCCTTATTTTTTATATAAGGCGCTAACAAGTGGGCCTTTTCCAGATTATCAATTTGTTTTTTATCTAAAAAATGGATGCTGTTAATATCAAGAGCAAGACTTCTTTTAATACGACGTCCTCCTGATTTTGTCATTGCTTGCCAGTTTTTAAAGGAATCTGAAATCAGAGAATAAGTTGGAATAGTCGTAACCGTATTATCCCAATTACGCACTTTGACAGTTGTTAAACTAATATCAATGACAGCGCCATCAGCTCCATATTTAGGCATTTCTAGCCAGTCACCAAGACTTATCATGTTGTTTGCAGATAATTGAATACCGGCGACTAATCCCATAATTGGATCTTTAAACACCAACATTAATACCGCCGTCATGGCGCCTAAACCACTGAGTAAAATAAGGGGTGATTTGCCAATAAGTAGGGAAATAATCATTATCCCAATCAGCACTGAGGCGGCGAGTTTTAAGCTTTGAAAAATACCTTTTAATGGTAATCGGCCAAATGAGGATGAATTTCTCATGATCTGCATACAGAGATCCATAATAGAGAAAAGCATCAACAAGCCAAAAATTAAGCACCATGCTTGAGCACTGGTGGTGAGAATTTCTTGGGTTTTACCCGATCCCATCCACACCAACGCTTGGATATTAACAACAATACCTTGGATTAAAAAAGCAAACCGACTAAATAACTTATTTATTTCTAGAGAAAGTTGCCATTTCTGATCGTACTGACTTATCGCTTTGGAAATTTTAGGTAAAACTAACCTGTGCAAAATAAAATGAAGAATGATTGCGACAAGAAAAATAATGGCTAAAACGAGTAGGAGAGAAGCAACTTGGGCGTACTCTTCATTAAATTGACGTATCCATGTAAGCAGTTGCTGCTGCATAAAATATCCTCATAGTTAATGCGGGTTGTATATTAAGATTATAGAAAAGAGAGCTTAGTTCAATAAGGTGAATTTTTTGTTACGAAAAATGCGAGGGTAAACGAAAGGGTGAATAAGCGTAGTAGAGTGAATAAAAGCCAGAAATAGTCTTTTGTACGATGAGGGTGCTATTTCTGGCTTTATATTATATTTTATTTTAAATCAAATAATTACAGTAAGCGAGTTGATGATAATTTTACAACAACTTGGTGCAGATGAGTAATAAAAGAAGTCATTGATTTCATATTAAGTATCCTATTAATAAAATGTGACTCATATCACAAATATTTTCTAAGATTGATTTTAATCACATTTCCATAACAGTCAATAGCTTTATACAAAAATATTTTAAATTTTAAATTATTTTTTATATTAAAGGTGTTTTTATTGTTTCCATAAATGGGTTCATATTGGAATGCTTTTTATCTTGTTGTTTATTAAACATTTTTTTGTTTCGTCTAACAACAATGCTTAGTTGACTTTTTTCTATTGTGATTTTCGCTCAAATTTTTTGCTTTAAGCTAAAAATGGAATCGGAAAAAGAAAGGAAATCACTCAATGAATATCGAAACAAAAGAAGAACGTTTGCAAAAAATCATACAAGGTGAGAAGGACAAGTTAGCTCTTCAGCCTCCCGTTCATAATATGCAGTCTCAAGTTGTTACTGATGATGATGATGTGAAGATTGAGTTCAATCAAGTCAAATCATTACCAGATGAGACTGATAACGAAGTTAAAATGAACCGAGTTATCAAGTATGAGGTGGTTGTCACGGGGATTAATCTACGTTTGGCAGAATGGCGTACGAGTCCGAAAGGGATTTTAATTCTACCTAATAATAAAGATGTCTACATCACGATAGTGGATGACAACAAAACAGAAATTTCTTTAATGGGTAATCGAAGTGGGGTAGCATCATTACAATTAATCTTAAAAGATGAAGATGATGAAAACATTGTTCATTATGCAACACCGATTCAAATTCGAGTTACGCCTCCAAAGCCTAATCCTAATAATGATTGTATAGCGACTAATTGTGAGAAGTTTGATGACTTGTTAACAATACGTTCAGAATCTATGCAATGGCCAAGTAAGTGGGAAAGTGTTTCTAAAAGTTTTGTGGTACATCTTCAAGATGAAGAAGGTGAGGATAGTCAAAATAAAGAGGTCAAATTAATTTACGATGTGGAGAATAGCACATTAGCTGTTGAGCCAGAAATTTATAATTCCGATGGCGAGCAAAGTAATATTAGCAAAACGAACAAATACGGTATTGCAAATTTTAAAGTGAAATTTAAAAAGAGTGAACCTAAACAAATCGCTATATTCCATGCCGAAACTGAAAATAGCGAAGATCCAACGAAGCCAATTAAATCCAGAGATTACTATGTTGAAATGACAACGGAGAAATTGCCTTCTCCTAGAGTGCCTGCAACATTAAATGGTATTCTCAGCTATCATAGCGAAAATTATTGCGTTAACGCGAATCTTATTTTAGGTCGCGATATTAGTGAAAGCACACAAGTTGGGTTTTATTTTAATGACCAACTTAAGATGTTGCCATGTACTGACAAATCAGCCGTTTCTGTGAAATTAGAAAATCAGTCATTAACAAATGGTATTCATTATATTTCTTTCTTTACTGTTGATATATTCGATAATGTCTGTTTTTCTCGACGTGAACGTATTATTGTTGATAACTCTTTAACGGGGGAGTGCAGTAAACAAATTAGAAATATTGCACCTAAACCTAGTATTAGTGTCATTATTCCACAAATTTGTGACCGCTATTTTAACTCTGTAAATATTAGGCTTGTTCCTTCTTTATGTTTGCAAATTAAAAACCGCGTAGCAAAAATGAATATCCAAAAAATAGTCATCATCTTTAATGGTTATTCTCGGGCAAATAGCAGTGATAGAACTCTAGTGTATCGTTCTACACTTGAAATCTACGCCGATGATCCTCGTTTAGATGATTTCTTACACGATGCAACACTTAATAACGACCCTATTAATATCGTTGAAATTGTTGAGCCTGCATTAGAGAGTATTTTGGCAGATGCATTGCCTAATATTGAAGTCGGGCATCTCGGTATTCAGGTGATGGTATTTGAAAGAACAGGAAACTGTTATCTTTGTGGAGAAAATATGTATACGGTATCTCTGCGTTTACCTTGTGCTTAACATAAGAAGATTTTTTCTACTAAAGAGCCACATGATGTGGCTCTTTACGTTTAAAGCTACTGTTAGCTGAAAAGATGATTAGTGCGTCATTCGTTTTATAGCACCAGTAATGGATAAAATAGTGATTGAGCTTAAAATAAGCTGTATACCAATTAGCGCCATAACTAAAGCGATAGACGTTTCAAGATTAAATGCGAATAAGAAATAAGCGATAACTAAATCTAAAATACCCGCTAGAATATTAAACCAGCCATAATAATTATCTTTAATTTGTTTGAAACCGATAACTAAACGAAATATTCCTGCAAAAATAAATAAAAAACTAATAAAGAAAGCAAGACTTAGCATTCCTTGCAATGGATCAGAAATAAAAATATAGCCGAGCAGAAGATAAATAAAACCCGCTAATAATGTAATCAGTATTGACCAACCTGAAAACACTTGGGTATTAAAGCCACCAAAAATGGTCGAGATACCACAGACTATAAATATAATACCTAACAATACGCTGATAACGATACCAGAAGAGAGCGGATTAATAATACAGATAATACCCGCAATTAAACCTAATACAGCAATAACGTTCATTAAAGTGCATTGTTTTTTAACTAGTTTTTCTGTTAGTTGAGATAAATTATTTTTATTAATATCTAACATAGCAACCCCTTTTTCCTTATGTTTGGTACATAAGCTAAATTATAGCAATTTTTGCTTATATAGCATGATTTCTTTAAAAAAAAATATAATTAAAAAGAGGTATGAAGGTAGATAAATCATTTTTGAAATATAAAATTGAAAGAGTAGAGTGGTAGGTTAAATCAAAAAATAAATCAAATTTATAGCGGAGGTAAAATGTCTGATATAGTGTATTTAGACGGTCACTTTGTACCTAGAGAGCAGGCTAAAGTATCTGTTTTTGACCGTGGTTTTTTATTTGCAGATGCAGTTTATGAAGTTACTGCGGTTATCGATAGTCAACTAATCGACTTTAGCGGGCATTTCCAACGATTACAACGATCATGTAAAGAATTGGGTTTATCGATTCCCATTACTAAAGATCAATTAATTAATATTCATCATCAGCTTATCGAAAAAAATAATCTTCATGAAGGGCTTATTTATTTGCAAATAACTCGAGGTACAGATTCCTCTCGTTTTTTTGATTTTCCACCTTCATCCGTCTCTTCCACAATAGTGGCTTTTGTTCAACATTCAACAGTGGTTAATCACCCTAATGCAAAAGAAGGGATTTCAGTGATCAGTGTTGAAGATATTCGTTGGCAACGTTGTGATATAAAAACCGTTGCCCTATTAGCTGCTTGTTTAGCCAAACATCAAGCACATCAACAAGGTGCTGATGATGCCATTTTAATTAAAGAAGGCTATATAACAGAAGGTAGTTCAAGTAATTTCTTTATTGTTAATCATGATAATGAAATTATTACACGGCCACTGAGTCAGGATATTTTACCAGGTATTACACGCCAAGCGATTATTCAATTAGCGAAAGAAGAAGGGCTTAAAATAATAGAACGCCGATTTACACTTGATGAGGCGAAAAAAGCCAAAGAAGCTTTTATTAGCTCAGCGACTACATTAATTTGGCCAGTTATTTCAATCGATAATCAAGATATTAATCAGGGTGCAGTTGGGCATTTATCCCAACGGTTACGAGAGATTTACCTTGATAAAACACTTAAAAAATAATTGACTAGACAGATATTCTTTATCAAATTTATCGCACTGCTTTCAGATTTTTATTGTTATATAGCAGTGCGGTAAATTTATCATTTATTCTGTTAATCATTATCTGATAATTTCACTTCTAAAGGTAAAACAATAATAAAACCAATCCCTTTATTATTTAATCCTTCAGTAATAATTAGCGATGCTTGAATTTTTTTAGCGAGATTTTGTGCAATAGATAGACCTAATCCGCTGCCTGTTGCGTTAGAGCCAGGAACGCGATAAAAACGTGAAAATAGAGCATTGATATGTTCTTTTGCGACACCAGGGCCATTATCACGCACAATAACATGGATCCCTTCCACGTATCGATTCTCAATAGTTACCTCAACTTGACTACCTTTAGGGCAATATTTTATGGCATTATCAAGCAGATTATTAAATATAGAAAGTAAAGCCTGTTTATCGGTTTTAATCGTCAAAGCGTGGCCTTCATTAAGTGATAACTCAATATTTTTAGTAATCGCATAAGGAACGTGTTGTGCTATTGCATTTCCAATGACGTTATAGATATCAAGAGATTCTATTTTTAATGGGAAGTTGTCACATTCTAGTCGCGCTAAATCAATTAATTGATGAGAAAGAGCAGCTGCTCTATCAAGAGATTGTTTCATATCATCAATAATTTCTTCTCGCTCTTGCTGATCATCGACTAAAGAGAGTAAGTGTAATTGAGCAATAACTGCAGCTATTGGTGTTCTTAATTCATGAGCTGCATCTGCCATAAATTGTTTTTCACGAATATTGGCCTCGTCAATTCTGGCCATTAATTGGTTTAGTTCTTTAAAGATAGGGCGAATTTCTTTAAATTGTTGGCTTACATTAATTGGTGTTAAGTTACGCGGTTTGCGATTGGAGATAAGTTCAGCTGCTTGTCTAAAAGGCCGTAAACTAAAATATGCGGTAATTAAGATTGCAAAAATAACAGTTGCGAGAATAAATAAGAAAGGAATAAAGGTGCCTTCAACGGGGTTACCAATAACATGGCCTCTGTCTTCAACTGATTCACCAATAAAGACTTTTATTTTATGTTTTTCTCCCCAACTAAAAGAAAGTATCCATTTTTCACCAGCGACAGACACTTTTTCTGATGCTAATGAAAGTACTCTTGTAGGGATAGGCAACTCAGGGCGGTTAGTATAAATTAACGTATTATTTTCATCTAAGGCAATAAACCATGGTAGATATTGTAGTTCATCATCTTCACCATTAAGCATGGCATCGATATACATACCTTGTAAATTATGAGCGACTTCTTTGATAACTTCAGGTTGGTCAGCCACAATCTCTAAGGTATTAGCAAAACCCTCAGCAATAATTTCTTGCTGTTTGTTGTAAACTTTTTCGAACTCAGCAAGATAATCAAATTGTATCCAAGCTAACCAAACGCCCCAAAGCATAATTATGGAGATAATCTGAAGGACAATGGTGTAAATAAAGAAGGAGCGGATTTTCATTTAATTAGTTTCTTTTTTTAATAAATAACCTACGCCACGAACCGTGATAATACGTTCTTTACCTATTTTTCTCCGTAAATTATGCATATGCACTTCAAGGGAATTACTTTCAATTTTATCGTCTAAACCAAATAAACGTTGTTCCAACTCTGATTTACGCACCACATTGTCAGTATTACGCATTAATTCATATAATAGTTGATATTCTTTACCTGATAATAAAAGCAATTCGTCATTTAAAGTGACTTGATGGTTTGCTGGATTAAGTTGTAAATCGCCAATAGACCATATTTGTGAAGAAAAACCGGCCATTCTACGACTAACCGCTTTTACGCGAGAAATCAGTTCTGGCATAGCAAAAGGCTTTGGTAAAAAATCATCTGCACCTGAATCTAATGTTTGTACTAAATTATCAATTTGAGTGCGGGCAGTTAAAATGATAATCGTGATTTTCTCGCCATTTTTTCTAAGTGCAATCAGTTCATCCTGCCCCTCACCATCAGGTAGGCCTAAATCTAATAGCATTAAATCAAAAGGACGCTGACTTAATTGAACACGAGCATCTGCAAGCAATCTGACCCAACATGGCTGAAAACCAGCAATTTCAAGCCCGCGACAAAGTGCTTTACCGAGTTGTAAATCGTCTTCAACCAATAAAATATTCATGATAATACCTATCTAAAATTGTCTTAAGAAAGTATAAGAGCCAAATAAAAATTGAGCAATATAATAAAATGCAAAGCAAGGTTTGATTAATGAACTCTTAATGTAAGATAAATTTTTATTTAATATGTATTACTAAAAATAAATGACTGGAATTTTTAGAAATAAATTGAGGTAAGTATGCCACTTATTTCATGTTTATCGCATTAAGGCATTTAATATTAAAGATGTATTTAGATAGAATCCGTGTAATAAACACTAATGTGAATAATAAATATCTCGTCTTATTATGCTAAAGTAACTTAAATACTTTATTTAAACTACTTTAGATTTAAAAGTGAAGTCTATTATAAAATGATATTCAATAAATAAGGTTTCATTTTTAAAATAATATAAATATAAAACATTGATTTCATTGGTTAATATAGCTATCAAATTGATGTCTTATTCTTTTATTAAAAATAAATAGTTGTTTTAATATATCCCTGTTGTACAACATTTTATTAGATTTAAATTATTTACTTGATTCATCTATACTCTTGCAATAAATATTAACTACTTGAAAAGGAATTTAATTTTTAATAAAAGGAATTTATATGAAATTAGATGGTGTTATTTAGTATAAATTAAATCATTCTGTGTCAGAAATGCTCCCAACCCTCTGGGAGCATTTCACATGATGTTATTACTTATAAAGTGAGTTATCCCACAATATTAAGTTAAATGGCAAATTTAATGGTACCACCAATAACATATCATTAGCCCAATGTTGAAATAGCCAATAACTTTTTGGCATTAATGTATATTTTGTGTCGTCAATAATTGTTGTTTTATCTTACTGATAACGAACAGAAATTTGTATTTTTCCATTTTTACTTATTGGTGAAACCTGCCAAATCTAATGATTAATTAGCAAAATGATCAGTAATTGATACTGATCTTTTTGTTTTTCACAATGTGAAGTAAACCATCGCCTAAATGCATAAGATCCGATAGCCTTAAACTTGTATATTTAAATAGTATATACAAGTGTGAAGATATTTTTCTTTGCATAAATTCTTATTGGTAGCAGGAGGCTTTAAATGAGTTTGTTGTTCTCCCCTAAAAAACTAGGCCCCCATCAGTTAGATAACCGTATTATCGTTGCACCTATGTGCCAATATTCAGCACAAGAAGGTTACCCGACAGCATGGCACACTATTCATTATGGGCAACTAGCACTATCTGGTGCGTCGCTAGTGATTGTTGAAGCAACTGCGGTTGAGCCAAGAGGTCGTATTAGTTATAAAGATTTAGGCATTTGGTCTGATCAACATGGCAATGAATTAAAAAAACTTGTTGATAATATTAAGCAATATTCACCTGCAAAAATGGGTATACAGATTGCACATGCAGGACGTAAAGCATCGACCGATTTACCTTGGAATGGCGGAGCATCATTAGCGCCAGGAACTCCTAATGGATGGCAAAAAGTTGCACCTTCAGAAATTCCTTTTGGAAAAAATCATCAGCCTCATGCTCTGGCTATTGATGAAATTGAAGAAATAAAACAAGCTTTTGTTGATGCTGCGAGAAGAGCTGAGTCAGCAGGATTTGATGTTATTGAGATCCACGGTGCTCATGGGTATTTATTGCATGAATTCTTATCTCCATTATCAAATCACAGAACGGATCAATACGGTGGCGATTTCAATAATCGTAGTCGGTTATTGGTGGATATCTTTGTGGCTGTGAAAAATGCAGTTTCTGATAATGTCTGTGTCGGTATCAGAATTTCTGCGACTGATTGGGTGGAAGGTGGTTGGGACTTAGAAAGTACGATTGCGTTAACACAACATCTTGAAGAATTAGGTTGTCATTATATTCATGTTTCTTCTGGTGGATTATCAGAAAAACAAGAAATTAAACTGGGTCCTAATTACCAAGTACCATTTGCCCAAGCAATTTATAATGAAACGCAACTACCTGTTATTACTGTTGGTTTAATTACCGAGCCAGAACAGGCCGAAGCCATTTTGCTTACAGAGCAAGCTGACTTTATCGCTTTGGGTCGAGGTATTCTTTATGATCCTCGCTGGCCTTGGCATGCGGCAGAAAAACTCAAACAAACCATCAAAGTAGCGCCTCAATACTTACGTTGTGCGCCTCATGGTAGCAAAGACTTTTTTAAATAGTGATATTAAGCCACGGGAAATAACAGAGGGTTATTAAGGGTATCCGTGGCTTTTTCTTTAATAACCTTTATGATGGTGCGGATAAACTGCAAGCATAATCGTATTGTGTTGTAAAAATAGGTCGTAAACAAGATGAAAAAGAATCCTTTATTGCTTCAACCAAGGATTGCCTAAGACGATGTGTTTTGAATGCGAACACATCATCAGAGAATTAAGCATTCTTTGATGGCTCATTAATTTATTACGAGTCATATTATGAAAAATAAACATTGGTCACGTGTAGAATATCTGCACGAAACAGTTAAAAATCAAAATATTATCATTAAAGGGCAACACAGTTATTACAGTGATTGTTGGGATGATGGTTTTGAAACTTCTGTTGTTCGTTATCTTTATGGTGATGAAGTTAGCCTGCAATGGGAGCCATTGTGGGAAATTGATAAATTATATGTTGGTGATTATGTCTGTATTGGCGCACAGGCGGTTATATTAATGGGTGGAAATCATACTCACCGTATGGATTGGTTTTCACTCTATCCTTTTATGGATAAGCTTGAGGAAGCCTATATTGGTAAAGGTGATACTCATATTCATGATGGTGTATGGATAGGAATGCGTGCAATGATAATGCCCGGTGTGACGATTGGAGAAGGTGCTATTGTTGCGGCTAATAGTGTTGTTTCCAAAAATGTTGAGCCTTATAGCATTGTGGGAGGGATACCCGCTCGACACCTTAAATATCGTTTTGAGCCAAAGGTTATTGAGCAACTTTTATCTTTAAAGATTTACCAATGGTCGGAAAAGAAATTTGAAACACTTAGACCTCTTTTATGCCAATCATCAATTGATAAATTATTAATCGCAGAAGCACAATTTATTGAATAATGCTAACCCCCTAAACAGAAATAAGTTTAGGGGATTTACTTAGTGTTTCGTTTAATAAATGGCATTATTATTTCTAGATTAGAGATACCCTTTATTTGATCATTATCTCAAAAGTAAAAAATTTTTATTCTTTGTAAATAGCGAATAAATTTATTTGAATTTTATTTCCTTTTTTCATCAATATTCTTTAGTTGTTGATTATTATTTAAATATGAATCAAGTAGAGACTTTTTATTTATAATAAAGTTAATTGTATTGTGATGTTATTATCTTTAATTAATAGAGTTTCAATTTATTATTAGTTTATTTTATAATATATATAATGTGTAAAAAATAAAATACATATTACTCTATATATGAGTTAATTAATTATGGAGTGATGTGGATATGATTAAAAATAAATATTTTAAGGTGAAACTATTAGTTATTTCATTATTATCATCACCTTTATCTTATGCAAATAATACGACCTTATTAGGTGTAAATAGTAGAGCCGATGGTAATGAATCTACGGCAGTTGGATACAATACGTGGGCACATTCTGATCAATCAACGGCAATTGGTGCTAATGCAGGAGCCGAAGGCGAAAATGCAACTGCAATAGGTCATAAAAGTACAGCTATTGGTGATAATGCGATGTCATTGGGAAGTGGTGCTATGGCTATTGGAGAAGGTTCTCTTTCTATTGGAACACAAGCTTATAGTGAAAATAAAGATTCAATTAGTATAGGGAGAGGGGCAATAAATAACGCTGAAAATGGTGTTATTTTAGGTAGTGGTAGCCACCTTTCTGATAATGCAGATAATTCAGTTATTATTGGTAGCAAATCTTCCGGATCAGCAAGTAATGCGATTATATTAGGCGATAACAGTAGTAATAATCGTAATAATACATTATCAATCGGCAGTGATAAAAATCAGAGACAAATTATTAATGTTGCCGCAGGAACTGAAGATACCGATGCGGTTAATATTTCTCAATTAAGGAAAGAAAAAAATAATATTCTTATTGAGACAGATGAGCGTATTAATGAAAATAATAAAGTAATAACAGAAAATATTATAAAAGCAAATGAAACAGTCTTAAAAGAAAGTGAATTAAAGGCAAAAGCATTTGCTGAAAGTGCAGAAAAAAAATCAAATCAATATACTGATAATAAAATCAAAGAACACCAAGATAATACAGTTAGTTATATCAATGAAGTTAAAAATGAAATTTATCTTTATAATGAAGACAGGTTATCTGATGTTAGGGTAGATGCTGAAAATTATACTAATAATAAAGTTAATAATATGAAAGAAGGAATCGAAAAAAACATAAATACTAGAGTTGCTGAATCTGAAAATAAGAGTAAAGAATACACTGATTTTAAAGTGAATGAGCATGATAAAAAAATAGTTAAACATGTTGATAATATTAAAGATGAAATGACTTTTTTAACAACTCGAAAGGTTAATGCATCAGAAAAAAATGCTAACAGTTATACAGATATTGAGATCAGTAAAATAGCATCAGGTGTGGAAAGGCTGATTGGAAAAAATAATGCGAAATTAACCAAAGAACATCAAAATTATGTTACCCAAAAAGGAAATGAGTATATTTATGTGACTAACACGATAATTAATGAAAGAGATGAATCGCTGAAGGAATATATCGAAAAATCAAAAAATGATTCTATCTCTATCGCAAATGAATACACCAATAATAAATTTAAAAATATCTTTCTTGATAATGATATTGCACTTAAGAATATGGATAATAAAATTGATAAGGCAGACAAAAGGGCAAGTGCGGGCATTGCTTCTGTCGCAGCGATGGCTAATATTCCTTACGTGACTAATCACACATTTAGTTTAGGTGTGGGAGTGGGTAATTATCGTGATGCGAATGCATTGGCAACCGGTGCCCAGTATCAAATAACAGAAAGTGCCATTATTCGCGTTTCTGCTTCATGGAACACAGAAGATCGCGGTGTTGTCGGCGGCGGTGTTTCTTATGGCTGGTAAAGCACTTTTGTATTGTATTCGATAGAATGAAAATTAGGGATAAGGCTGTTTCTTTTTTATTTATCTACTGGCTTTTATACCTTCGATTTGAATAATAAAGATAACAGCCTTTGTTTTCTATAATGAGTAAATTATGATCTATCTTCATTCTGGTGGTGGTGTTTTTGAAAAACAAGTAAGAGTTAATAAAATAGCAACGGAAAAAGCGCAAGAAATTGCTAAAAATAAGATAAAACAAGTGGCACAACTTAGCACTTTTGCAGATTTTCCTGTTGATATTGAAGATGTCGGGGTGATATTACTGATTGAACCCACTATTGAATTCGCGCTGGAAGTGGGGCGATTGTATTCACAATCAACGGATATTGTTATTGCTGAAAGTGCAATAGTGGGACGGAAACTGACTTTGTGTCAGATTGAATTTGTGGTAACAAAAATCTGTGTTCTGTGATTTTTTAGATTTATTCAGTTATCCACATTAATTGTGGATAACTCTTGTCTTACATGTTAGTAATCTTATTATTTATTGATTTTATTGGTTATTTTGTTTTGATTGAAAAATATCCATCTAAATTAATGTTATTAATACTTTGTTATTATTAAAAATAATAAAAAACTTAATAAAATAGTGTAGTTTTTAATTAAGAAAGATAAAAAGTATGACAAATCTCTCTATAAGATATTATTTATCGAATAATGGAGTTGGTTTTCCGTCATGATCAACCGCAACAAAATTAAACTGACCGTGGATCACTTCTTCACGACCTTCTGCGTACATATCTTCAAGAAAAATAGAAACATTTACCGTCAAACTTGTACGACCAACACGAATAACTTCACCTACTAATTCAATAATCGTCCCGGATGGAATAGGGTGATTAAAATTTATTTTTTCAGTTGAAACTGTCACTAGGCGTTTACGGCTAAAACGAGTGGCGGTAATAAATGAAACTTCATCCATCCAAGCTAATGCTGTGCCACCAAAGAGTGTTGAGTGGTGATTAGTCGTAGTAGGGAATATGACTTTAGATACACGGGTGATTGAATTTTTAATTTTATCTTGTAGTTCAGGAGATAAGTCAGAGATGGACATAACAATAAAGCCTTCTTTTTATACTGTAGGGAGAAATTGCCCACAGTATAAAATAGAGTAAATTGAAAGCAAAGTAGATGAAGGGCTGATTATATCGCTCATAATTAAAAGGTTATTTCACCAGTTAAAAAGAGTACAGCCTCTCCTGTCAGTAAAACACGATTATCTTTTAGCGCACAGTCGATATTTCCACCTCGTTTTGAAACTTGCCTTGCTTTTAATTGTTTTTTATTGAGTTTATTACTCCAAATTGGCGCTAATACACAGTGAGACGTACCAGTAACGGGATCTTCATTTACCCCTTTTACGGGGGCAAAGAAACGAGAAATAAAATCAAAAGGAGAGTGGCCTTTAGCTGTGATAATCACGCCGGGTAAATCTAACTGTGCGATTTGAGAGAAATCAGGTTGATAACTAATCACTGTTTCAGGATCAGATAAAAAGCAAACATAACGATCACGCGCTTGCCAAACTTCATCTATTTGTAATGCTAATTTTTCTTCAATCGCTGATTTTATACCGTTATTCAACGTCGCGGGTATGGCTGGGAAATTAAGTGTAAAGAGAGTGCTTTGACAAGAAACAGTGAGTTCACCCGAAAGAGATTGGAATTTAAAGAGATCATCAGGGGACTGTTTTATCGTTTTTAGTACAAAAGCAGTGGCCAATGTTGCGTGTCCACAAAGGGGAACTTCAATTTTAGGTGTAAACCAACGAATATGGTCGCCAACTAAAAAAGCGGTTTCAGGTAAATTAATCTCACTAGCAAGAGTAATTAAGGTGTTATCAGGCAACCATTCTTCTAATAAAACCACAGCCGCAGGATTTCCTGAAAAAGGTAGAGAGGAAAAAGCATTAACATAATAAATAGGAAGAACAGTCATCGCATTACCTTAGTGATAAACTATCAACAAATAGAAAGTAATGAGATTAAGTGTTTTAAATATTAGGTGCAATACTTAAAAACAGTGTTTAAATTGTAGGATATAACAGTAAAAAGCCATGCCTAACTAATTAGACATGGCTTCAATAACGAGCAAGTGAAATTAAGCTTGTGCTTTCTCTTTGCTATCTGCGCTTTGTAAAATCTTACGAACTGGAATAATCAGTGCAGCAAGAACAACGGCACAAATAACCAGAGCGATAGAAACATGAGAGAAGAAATCAGGCATCACATCCAATTTGTCTGGACGAATATTTCCCCCCATTAAACCAGCAGCTAAATTACCTAATGCGCTTGCACAGAACCATAATCCCATGACCTGACCACGCATTTTAGCTGGAGCTAAAATAGTCATTGTAGCAAGACCAATAGGACTTAAGCACAATTCACCCAATGTTAGTAATAAGATACTGCCAATTAACCAAAGTGGTGAAACGCCTTGTCCTGTTGCAATAACACTTTCAGATGCAAACATCATGACGGTAAAGCCACCCGCTGCAAATAAAATACCAATCACAAATTTAGTCATACTGCTTAAATTCATATTATTACGTGCCATCATTGGCCATAACCAGCTAAATACAGGCGCAAGAATAATAATAAACAGGGCATTAACAGATTGGAACCAAACTGCTGGGATCTCAAAACCCATAAAGTTTAAGTCAGTATAGTCGTTGGCAAATAAATTAAATGATGTCGGTTTTTGTTCGAATGCAGACCAGAAAAGGGCTGCTGAAACCAGTAATAGGAAACAAACAAATAAGCGAGAACGGTCACTACTGCTTAATCCAGCAAATAGGAATAAATAGATAAAATAGGCGATAACACTACCGGAAATCACATAAACCATAAAGTTAGCCACAACAACTGGGTTAAAAGGAATAACACCAGAAATGATAAGACCAACAATTGCCATAAGAACGACAGATAACGCTAAAATCCATTGACCGACATTACGACGAACAACCGTTGGGCGATCCCAACTTGAATCTAAACCCACTTCGCTATCAAAGCGACGCATGGTCGGTACTGCGTAAAAGCGGAAAATCAGTAACGCAACAAGCATACCAATCCCACCGATACCAAAGCCCCAATGCCAGCCATAATCACGCACTAAGAAACCGGTGATGAGTGGTGCAATAAATGAACCCATATTGATACCCATATAAAATAAGGAGAATCCACCATCACGGCGAGTATCATCCTTTTTATATAAGGTTCCTACCATCACAGTTACGCAGGTTTTAAATAGTCCTGTACCCAATACAATCAGTAATAAACCGATAAAGAACAGATTTTGTGACCAAAACGCTGAAAGTGCGATGGATAAGTGCCCTAACGCGATAAAGATAGAGCCATACCATACAGCTAGGCGTTGACCTAACCAGTTATCAGCTAGCCAACCTCCAGGTAACGAGGTTAAATAAACACCGCCTGCGAAAATACCCACAATAGCAGATGCCTGCTCTCTGGGGATTTCCATGCCACCCTCATAAACGGTTGCCGCCATAAATAGAATTAATAATGGGCGAATACCATAGAAAGAAAAGCGTTCCCACATTTCGGTGAAGAAAAGAGAGCTTAATGGATATGGGTGGCCAAAGAAAGTTCGGCTAGATTTTGAGTGAGTAGATTGCATCTTAAATTCCCAAAAAAAACCTCTACAGGTCGTTTGCAAGTAAAAAGAACAAAATATTAGCTAGTGGTTGAACAAAATTATTTCATTCTGTTATCAATATCCACTGCATTTAATTAATATATTTTTAACATACTTTTGTCGTAATTTAGTGACTAAAAGTATATTTAATACTTTATAAACCATTTTTTGGTGCAAAAGTCGATAAAAATCTCATTTTGCAATAGTTAACCTTGCAATTTTTTGAAAAAAGAGGACAAGAAGATTTTAGAGGTCTTAACAAATAGGTGTTGAGAATATTCTTAATAAACAACAAATTACAAAAAACAGAATAAAAAAAGTAACAATTAGGCCTTTAAATGTAAAAGTATAATTTTTTGAAGAAAAAAAACTATTAACTGATCTGATTTGTAGATTTTTTGACTACTTTTTTTGTGGCGTTCTAAAGCTTAACCAAGAATAAATGAGATTAAAAAAGACAACGGCTGCGGTGAAATAAAAAACAGCTCTAAATCCATAGCTTGCAGCAACAAAAGCACCCATTAACGGACCTGTAACATTTCCAACATCTCTTAGTGCTTGGTTATAACTAAAAATGCGACCCGCAATAGCTGGGGTAATATTATAGAGAATAAGCGTTTGTACGGCAGGTAACATAGCTGCATTGACCGCACCAAGTAAAAATCGTAATGCACCAAGTTCCCAATAATTACTGACCAATGCCATTGGAATCAGCATAAAAATAGAGAGCCCGAGGGTAAAAATAAGGACTTTATCAGGGCCAATTCGGTCACCTAGCTTACCAAAACGAGGTGCGCTGATCAGAGCCGCAATACCCGGTACGGAGGCGACAACACCACTGATAAAGGCAAGATTGCTGACTGAACCTGTTAATTCACGAATATAAAGTGTCAAAATAGGTGTAACAGAGCCTGTTGCTATTTGAATAATCATTGTGGTGAAAAACAGGCATACAACGAGCCTTTTATTTTTAAGTGATGAAAAGACCTGTTTTGTGGTTAGTGCGTCTTTTTTAGAAACAGGCGTGAAGTTTTCACTCACGAAAAAGAGGGTGACTAAAAAGCAAATAAATAAAACCGCTGAAGTAATAAAGAAGACAGGTCGTAAACCGTAGAGATCGGCAAGCATACCACCAATTAAAGGGCCTATTAATGCGCCACTCACTGCGCCTGTTGAAAGTGTACCTAATGCCCAGCCGCTTTTTTTAACCGGAACTTGGGTTGCAATTAACGCATTTGCATTCGGAACAAAGCCACCTAATATACCAAGCAAGGCTCGCAGTACTAATAATTGCCATATATTTTGAGCAAATCCGATTAATACCATTACAATCGCCATACCAAGGGCAGAACGTAACAGCATTAATTTTCGACCTTTTCTATCCGATAATTTCCCCCAAAAAGGCGCTGCAATGGCAGAAAAAAGGAAGGTAATACTAAATGCAACACCCGTCCAAAGATTAAGCTCTTCATGATCGGTTATACCTAATTCTTCAACATATAAAGGAAGAAAAGGCATAATTAAACTAAAACCTGCGCCAGTTAAAAAACAACCAAACCAGACAATATAAAGATTACGTTTCCAAGAATTATTTCGGGGCTTGAGATCCATGTTACTCCTTTAGCCGAGAACGAGAGAGTAAACCAAGAAAATAGGCTGAACATAACCGTGGTGACGTTGAATATTGTGACAACGCATCGGTCTTCTTATTTATAGTGAATAAGAATATAGCCATGATACAGAATAAGTGCGATAGGTCTTGCTCTTATAATGTGTTTTTGCAAGAGTTTACAGCTTGTGCTGTTGCTGATTTTATTATTGTTGCTTCAGCGTGTTGTCATATTAAAAAGTGGCTGCTTTAGAATAAAACAGCCACGTTGTGATTAGTGTACTTTCTTTATTTCGTTATATAAAGAAGCGTCACCTTCTGGGCGAGTTTTAAAGCGACGATGCAACCACATATATTGGTCAGGAGCGCGTAAGATTTCTTGCTCTATTACTTTATTCATAGCATTCGCGGCATTTTCTTCGCTATCAAGTGGGAAGTTTGCTACTGCCGGTGAAATAATCAACTCATATCCTTTGGCTTCGGGTAATCGCTTAGGAGTAAATGGAATTAAAGCCAGGTTTCCCGTTTTTGCTAGAATATAGGTGCCTGTTGTTGTCGCTGCTTTATCAACAGCAAATAATGGAACAAAAACACTTTTACGTGGGCCATAGTCATGATCTGGGGCATACCAAAGGATCTCACCTGCTTTAAGGTTGCGGATCATTCCTTTTAGATCTTTTCTATCAAGCATAAATTTATTGGAGCGTAATCGACCCCAAGTTTGTAGCCAATCCATAACTGGATTGTCATTTGGACGATAAACACCAATACCGGGATTTAACATACCAAAAATACGAGCGCCTAATTCTAAAGTTAGAAAGTGGATCCCAACAACAATAATGCCTTGACCTGTTTCTTGTACTTTTTGAATATTCTCTCTGCCACTGACTTTAACCCAGCGTTTTACACGCCAATCAGGCCAAAACCAAGCCATACCTGTTTCAAATAATCCCATACCCACAGATTCGAAGTTTTTATTCACTAAGGCTTCGCGTTCACTCTTAGGCATTTGTGGAAAACAGAGTTCGAGATTACGTTCTGCTATTTGGACTCGTTTTTTTAAAAAAACCTTTGAAAGACGTCCTAAACGCGTGCCTAACCAATAAATAACAGGATAAGGGAGCAGAACCAGAATATAAAGTAATCCGATCCCAAACCAAGTCAGCCAATATTTAGGCTGCAAAAATGATTTTTTAAATGGAGGTGACTTTATCATAAGCCTATCTATTTACTCTTTTTCCAATGAATATTTTATATTGTGACATTTTTTAGTGCAGATAAGAAATTTTGTCATAAATTAGGTGAAACTATTTTGATACCTTGTAGCGCTGTAACTAGCTCAGCAATATTTTTAGCTGCCATTTTATCCATCACTTTTGCACGATGTACTTCGACTGTTCTGATGGAAACACAAGCCACTTCCGCAATTTCACGATTCATTAATCCTTGAATGACATAATAGGCAATGTCTTTTTCTCTTGGCGTTAATGAAGCATAACGGCGACGAATATCATGTGCGGTAAAACGGGTATTAGTTTCAATAAATGCGGCATCTAAGGCAGATAACAGTGCATGGCTATCAACGGGTTTTTGTAAAAAATCAATAGCGCCTTTTTTGATCTCCTCAACGGCCATAGGAATATCACCATGTCCGGTTAAAAAAATGACAGAAAGTGTACTGTGTTTATCAATTAAATGCTGGTGGACTTGTCTACCGTCAGGTTTTGGCATCCTCATATCTAATAATACAACGCCTTGTTGATAAAGATTGACGTTGTTAATAAAAAACTCGCTATCATTCCAGACATGGGCAGAGTAACCTAAACTTTCTAATAAAAACTGACACGCATCAGTGACAGCAAGATCATCATCAACAAGATGAATAGTTGGCATTTTTTCTCCATTATTTATTTTTGTTAGGGAAAATAAGGGTGATTTTTAATCCAATTTTATTTTGCTCATTATTTTGATTTTCAATATGAATATCAGCGCCTTGAGAAAGTAATAAACGTTGACAAATGACTAAACCTAGTCCAAGACCTTCCATTTTTGTTGTTTGGAATGGGGCAAAGGGCTGTTCAAGTTGGCTGTCGGTCATTCCACCTGCATCATCTTCAATAACGATAAGCAGCCGATCAGGCGCCTTATGGGTGCTAATTTTTAGTACTTTAGTGCCAGCTTGGAGACTATTAGTGATTAAATTCGATAAAATTTGCTCTAATAATGTTTCAGGTAAATACAAGGTATCATGTTTATCAATATGGGTGACCAGTGAAACCTGTGGGTATTTCCCTTCTACGCGTAAAAGCTTCCAGATATGTTGGATACATTCCGCAATATTTTGATGAGAAAGCGAAATTGTATCGGTATTAGGTGTTTGTTTTCCAACCCATAAACGTAGATTTCTAATGATATCAGCACCGCGTTGTGCTTGTTTATCTATTTGTTGCAATGCAGGTAGCAATGGGTGCGATTCATTCTCTTTTTTAAGGCGAATAACGCTTCCTTGTGCATAGCTTTTTATCGCAGAAAGTGGCTGATTAAGCTCATGAGCAAACCCTGAAGCCATTTCTCCCAATATGTTTAAGCGTTGAGCGTGTTCTAACTCTTCTTTTTGCTGTCTTAATCGATTGTGTGCATGTTCCAATTGGCGACTACGACGTCTCACTAAATAACTGACCCAGACTTGATTTAGTATGAGAAAAAGGATAGCGGCTAATGAAAGACCAATAATAAATTGGTGTTGAATCGCCCAACTTTGTGCATCTTGCCAGAGTTGTCTTTGTCGAGGGTGCTGATTTACTTCTCTTAATAGTGTCTCAACTTGGGTATGTGATGCTGGAGCCCCCCATTTCATCGGCTTACTATCCTCCGTGAGTAAAATTCGTGTGACTTTATCAACTAACTCATCAGGAACGGTATCTAGTGCAGCAAATGACCAATTAGGGTAGAGCGGTGTACTAGTTAAACAAGGTGTGTTGGTTTGGTAGGTGATCACTGGCCGATAATCACTTTTTTTTATTAATCCCTCACTATCCATATTTTCCAACAAACAGACGGGGATAATTGCAGCATTAATATCTTCATCTCGTAAAAGGTAAAGCAAAGCATCAGCAGGAAAACCGGTGAAACGTAATGTGAAATCTTTATCAGGATCAATTCCTTGCTCTTGTAGCGCTTTATAACCTAAAAGGTATCCACCAAACGCATCGGGTGCAATGGCTCCGACACGTTTTCCTATTAGCTCGTTAACAGAAGTAATTGGACTATCGTTACGGACCAAAATTAGGCTACCAATGACATTTCTTGTTGTGTTATCAGGCTCATAGCCGGAGTGTAATGAGAGCAACCAACGTAACGGAAATGCATTATCTAATTGAATAAATTGCGCTGGATTTGTTAGTAAGAAATCAACGTTTTTTTTCGCTACCGCTAATTTCATTTCTTCAAGATTTAAAGGAACTAATACAAAGTTTTCTGTTGGGAGATGTTTATTCAATGTATCAACAAGTGGGTGCCAATGCCTTTGAGTTGATGCATCTCCTCGTAGTGCTAAAACGCCGATCGTCCACTCTTTTGCTGCGGCTTGTAAAGGAAGGATAAAAAAGAGCAGTAATAACCCGATGGTAACTGCATGTTTTTTCCCAATTGTCTGTTTTATCGTCATAAATATCTAATGTTAAATATTGTTTTGGATCAAGTTCGCACAGGGTATGTGGTAAACCACAATAGGTGCCGTCTTCAGTAATTTTTACAATGCTCTTATAACAAAACACATACTTTTTACTTTCTATTTCCTTCACTCATTGTGAGCTTGTGTTATTGAGTGATACTGGAGACAAATATGGATCTTGGAAAACGAAAATTTTTACAACAATTAGGGGTCCTTACTGCGGGTGCTTCAATAGTTCCTTTAGCTGAAGCCGGCATTAAATTATCGCCTGAGCGTCGTGAAGGCTCAGAAGATAAACGTTACGGAATGCTGATTGATTTACGCCGTTGTGTAGGATGCCAGTCCTGTACAGTAAGCTGTAATATTGAAAATCAGACTCCTCAAGGACAATTTAGGACGACAGTAAACCAATATCAGGTTGCTATCAAGGGGCAAGAAGGGATCACGAATGTCTTACTGCCTAGATTGTGTAACCATTGTGATGAACCGCCTTGTGTACCAGTTTGCCCTGTTCAAGCCACTTTCCAACGTAAAGACGGCATTGTCGTCGTTGATAATGAACGTTGTGTTGGTTGTGCTTATTGTGTTCAAGCATGTCCTTATGACGCACGCTTTATTAATCACTCAACACAAACAGCAGATAAATGCACGTTCTGTGCGCATCGCCTCGAAGTTGGATTGCTACCTGCGTGCGTTGAATCTTGTGTCGGTGGTGCTCGTATTATCGGCGATATGAAAGATCCTAATAGCACTATCAGCAAAATGCTGCGTACACATGAAAAAGAGCTGAAAGTATTAAAACCAGAAAGTGGCACATTGCCACAAGTTTTCTATCTCGGCCTCGATGATGCATTTGTACAACCGTTAGAAGGTCAAGGACAACCCGCATTATGGCAGCAGGAGGTTCACTCATGATCCCGCAAGTCTCTCAAATTCAAGAAGTCATTGCGATCCCGCAAGAATATTTTTGGTTGCCTTGGGCTGTGCAGTATTTCTTTTTTATTGGTATTGCTTGCTGTGCAACACTTTACGCCTGTTGGCAGTGTTGGAAAGGCAGTGCAGGTAATCAACGTTTAGAAGCTGTTGCGGTATTTATTGCAGTAACCGCGGGTATTACAGCACCTCTGGCTTTAACAGCAGATTTACACCAAACAGCACGTGTGTGGCATTTCTATGCTTATCCAACACCATGGTCGTGGATGGCATGGGGCTCACTGTTACTACCATTATTTTCAGCATTTAGCATACTTTATTTTGCGGCAATGATCGTTCGCTTAGTATGGAAACGTGAATATAAATTAACTCGTTGGGTGGCATTAGCTTGCTCATTAACTGCGATTGGTTTGTTGTTATATACAGGTCGTGAAGCATCTATCTTAAAAGCAAGACCTGTGTTGTATACCTATTGGTTACCAATCCTACTGTTCTTTAGTGCAATGCAAGTACTACCAACACTACTAGCATTAGGAACACGCCGTGAACCTGTATACCAGCGTGAATTAGCGATGTGGTTTGTGAGTTCTCTGATGTTATTAGCAGTATGTACGGCTTTTTGGGTTGCTGGCGATACAATTTCAGGCCTAGCAATTAGAGAACAATTAGCGATGGGAAGTCTTGGCTGGTGGAGTGCCATAGGTGTTATCGCACTATGGGGGATCTCTGTCGTGATGGGACTTTTGATGGCAAAACAAGCACGTTCGGCTGTGTTTATTACCATCATGGCATTTGTATCAATGGGACTTGCGTGGGTATTACGCTGGTTGATGTTGATGGGGGCTCAATACATTCCCAAATATAACATCATTACAAACCCTTATGAGTTTACGCTAGGTAATGATGGACTGATGTCAATTGTCGGTACATTTGGATTGTGGATAGCGTTAACCATTTTATTTAGAGAAAGTATTCGTTGGGTTGTCAGGAGAGTGCAGCATGGCTAAGTTTACAAGACGTCAATGGCTTAAAGGTGGGTTAGTTATCGGTGGTATTGCCGCATTTGCTGCCAGTTACCGTGATGTTGCTAAACGTGCCGTAGATGGTTTAGTTGATGGCACATCAGGCAAAGTAACACTTGATAGGATCAACGGGAACTCTTTATTACCTGAAGGTAAAATTGTAAAAGACGCGAAATGGCAAGCAAATACAGAGCAATTTGTTTGTATGACCCAATGTTTTGGGTGCTGGACACAATGCGGTGTGCGTGCCCGTGTTGATAGAGCAAATAATAAAATTTTGCGTATTGCTGGTAATCCTTATCACCCACTTTCTCATGATCATCATTTTGGCTATAACATGCCAATTAAAGAAGCATTGGAAAAAATGGGGGGGAAAGTGGGTTAGAAAACCGCTCGACGGCTTGTGCTCGTGGTGCAACCATGATGGAAAGCCTTGATAGCCCAACACGTATTCTTGAACCAATGAAACGCGTGGGTAAACGTGGTGAAGGTAAATGGAAACGTATCAGTTTTGAGCAGTTGATCCAGGAAGTTGTCGAAGGTGGCGATCTCTTTGGTGAGGGGCATGTTGATGGTTTACGTGCTATTCGTGATTTAGATACTTTAATCGATCCAAAACAACCGGCTTTAGGCCCTAAAGCGAACCAATTATTGATGACAAATGCGGGTGATGATGGACGTGATTCGTTTATTCGTCGTTTTGCTCAAAACTCATTTGGTAGTAAAAACTTTGGTGCTCACGGCTCTTATTGTGGATTAGCGTACCGTGCCGGCTCTGGTGCGTTAATGAACGATTTAAATAAAAACGCTCACGTTAAGCCTGATTGGGATTACGTTGAATTTGCTCTGTTTTTAGGAACATCACCGGCACAATCAGGTAATCCATTTAAACGTCAAGGCCGTCAGTTAGCTAACGCTCGAATTCGTGATTCGTTTAATTATGTGGTTGTTGCACCAGCTTTACCTCTAACAACGACATTAGCGAACGATCATGGTCATTGGGTTCCTGTTCAACCGGGAACGGATGCGGCTTTAGTGATGGGAATGATCCGCTGGATCATTGAAAACAAGCGCTACAATGCAGAATATCTGTCAGTACCAAGTGAAGTTTCAATGAAAAATGTGGGTGAGAAGAGCTGGACAAATGCGACTCACCTTGTGGTCAGTGATGAAAAACATCCACTTTCAGGACAAATGCTCACTACGGCACATTTAAATGATGTTGCAGAAGGGGAAGAGCAAAACTTAGTGTTATCGCCAGATGGTGAATTAGTTCCCGCAACACAAGTCGATAAAGCACAATTATTTGCTACGTATAAAGTCATTTTAAAAACAGGCGCAGAAGTGACTGTAAAATCAAGTTTTCAATTACTTGATGAAGCAGCTAAACGTATGACTCTGGCTGAATATAGCGAGCGCTGTAAAGTACCAGAAACGACCATTGTTGCATTAGGTCGCGAATTTACTGCTTATGGACGAAAAGCCGCAGTTATCTCTCATGGCGGTATGATGGGAGGAAATGGTTTTTATACTGCTTGGAGTGTGATTATGCTCAATGCACTAATAGGTAACTTAAACCTTAAAGGTGGAGTATCTGTTGGTGGCGGTAAATTTAATGGCGCAACAGACGGCCCTTGTTACAAAATGGATAGCTTTAAGGGTAAAGTGAAGCCAAAAGGCATGGTGTTATCACGCAGTAAAGTAGCTTATGAGAAATCTGATGAGTACCGTGAGCGAGTAGAAAAAGGGGAATCTCCATATCCAGCAAAAGCACCTTGGTATCCGTTTGCTGCTGGGCAATTAACTGAACAATTGGGTTCTGCGTTAGCGGGTTATCCTTATTCATTAAAAGCATGGATCACGAATATGACCAACCCTGTTTATGGGATTGCTGGTATTCGTCAAGTAATGGAAGAGCGTCTTAAAGATCCGAAGCATCTGCCTTTAATTATCGGTATTGATGCTTTTATGAATGAAACAACTGCGCTGGCAGATTATATCGTGCCTGATACACACAACTTTGAAAGTTGGGGGTTTAGTGCGCCTTGGTCTGGTGTTCAAACTAAAGCAAGTACTGCACGTTGGCCGATTATTGAACCTCGTGTTGCTAAAACAGCGGAAGGCCAACCAATTTCAATGGAAACATTCTGTATTGCCGTTGCAAAAGCCTTAGACTTACCCGGCTTTGGTGATAAAGCTATTGAAGATATGGATGGAAATTTCTATCCAATCAACAGTGCAGAAGATTACTATTTACGTGTTGCGGCTAATATGGCATTTATGGGTGAGAAACCTGTTGTACCAGCAACCAATGAAGATATTTTATTAAGTGGTGTAGATCGCATTTTACCTGCGATAACTTCAACGTTAAAAAATGAAGAAGTTCTTCAAGTTGCGTATATCTATACGCGAGGTGGCCGTTTTGCACCTTATGAAAAAGCATGGAATGGTGATGAAACAGGGCCGCAGTGGAAACAACCATTGCAGATTTGGAATGAAGAAGTGGCGAAAAACCATCATGCAATAACAGGTGAACGTTATAGTGGTTGCCCGACTTATTATCCGCCACGTTTATCGGATGGTAGCGATATTCATCAGCATTATCCTGAAGAGCAGTGGCCATTGAAATTAATGTCCTTTAAATCTCATGTGGTGAGTAGTTCAACGGGTATGATACAACGTTTACGAATGGTGAAACCGAGTAACTTGGTCGCAATTAATCCTCAAGATGGTAAAAAATGGGGGGTTAACCATGGTGATAAGGTTCGTATTGTAACACCTGGTGGGCAAGTTGAAGCTGAGATTAGCTTGCTCGATGGTGTAATGCCGGGGGTTTTAGCTATTGAACATGGATATGGGCATCAAGAGTTAGGTTCTCGTCAGCATTACTTAGATGAACAACCATTACCAATGGATAAAGGTATTGGTAGCGGTATTAACCTTAATGATTTAGGTTTTGCTGATCCAACCCGTCAAATCACTAATACATGGTTAGATTGGGTATCGGGTGCATCTGTTCGCCAAGGTTTACCCGCTAAGATTGAGCGCATAGCTTAATTCTCAATCTGGTATTGTGAATAATCACTTCACTCTTTATTAGAAGCAGAGTGAAGTGATTGCAAAACAAATCAGTTTTACTTTATTTTTTATAAGATATAACTATATTAGTTTTATTGTTTTAATATCATATATATCCTAAATACATAATAGTATAATAATTTTAAGGTGACCAACACGCATATTAGCCACTTCATTACAGTGAGTAATAATAGGAAATGGACTCCTTTTTTCTTTCTTTTGTTTATTTTTTGATTGAAGTTTAATAAGGTTATTTCTCATATATATATTTTAAAATATTATATATAAAAAATAACTCAATTCGATTTTTTACATTAATTTTTTCTGTAATATGTCTTTTGTGTGAATATACTGTGCTACTACTAATGGATAGTTTTTTAGCGATTTGATGATTAGGTATTTCACTCATCCAATAATTAATTATTTTTTGTTCTTGTAAACTAAAAATAGAACATAATGAATGTTTATAAGTTGGAAAGAAAACTTGGCACCGAGAAGTGAACATCGATGCCTTTTCAAGTACCCAAGGAAGTATCTTTTTTGGAAGGATAAAACAGTTGTTTGTCAATGATATAGGTCTTTCTTTATCTGGATAGTTTGCATCTAGATAAAGATAAAGACGACAGTTCTTTGTTGAAAGAAAAAAAAGCTGCAAATGAGGGCAATATGCTATTTCCCGGCAATATCTTGTGAGATCAATAAATATGATATCTGGCATTGAGTGATTAATATAATTATTGGCTTCCTGTATAGATGGCATATCAATTATTTCATGCCTTACATTTCTCTTCTCAAAATAGTGTTTTATACCATTACGAGTAAAAAAACATTCGTCAATAATTAATACTTTCACAAATAACTTCCTTGTTTGTCGTTGTTTTAATTTATTAAAATAAAGATAACCTTATTTTATGTCAATTCGGCTTATGTGTTCTTTTCTTGAAGATATATCGAATAAAAAGGTTATGATTATTTTTCCATTAAATGGGAGTCGATTTATTAATATAACTAATTATTTTTATACTGTAAGAGTTGGCTTATATAGATATAAACAATATGTGGTAGTGGATTGGTGAGAGATAAAATGAGAACAGGAGTACCAAGTACCCCTGCTTCGCGTTCGCTATCTTTTCTAGATCTTTTTATTAATGCTTGGTGTTGACTGAAACAGAATCTTCAGATGATTCAATTTTATCAATACCTGCTTGAAGAATATGAATCAACTGCTTAGCTATGTCTGTTGTGAGCCAAAGTGTCTTATCTACAACTGCATTTTCTGGATGATGTTCGTTTTCAGGAAGATAATGCAAACGCAACATCATGGCATCGTAGATGTCAACGGTACTGATGTCCCAGCCTACAACAGGGTGTGTCTGAATAACTTCATTTTTTCTACTCATAATACCTCCTAATCATACAACCGGTTTTGACTAAGAGAGAAGCTCCCACGCAATGTGGTTACTTTTCAGTATACGAGATTTATCATGATTAAAAAGATAAATTTTGTTGTAACAAAAAAATGTGTGCTGGCTCTGATAAAAGAGCAATGCACCATTAACAGTCTAACAAATGTTATATGGTGCATTTTAGAAAAATATCAAGGGGGTGAGATTAATCGACAGTAATATCCCAGTGAATATTTTCATTCGCTAAGAATGGGATAAGTGCTTCATCACCACAAAGGATTTGTGCTGGAGCCTCAACAGTTTTTTCAGTTAATGTGATGGTTCCTTCATTAACCGGTAAACCATAGAAACGAGGGCCATTTAGAGAACAGAAAGCTTCAAAATGTTGTAATGCATTGAGTTCTTTAAATACGGTTGCGTAAGCTGCCAGCGCGGTTGGCGCATTAAATACCCCAGCACAACCACAAGATGATTCTTTGCGATGTTGTAAGTGAGGTGCAGAATCTGTACCTAAGAAGAAGCGAGAATTTCCTGACGCAACAGCTTCTCTTAGTGCTTCTTGGTGAACGTTGCGTTTAAGAATAGGTAAGCAATATAGGTGAGGTTTAACACCACCTACCAACATATGATTGCGGTTAAACATCAAGTGTTGTGGGGTAATAGTGGCACCGAGAAACTCATTTCCTTCTAAGACATACTGAGCTGCTTCTTTAGTTGTAATGTGTTCAAAAACAATTTTTAGCTCAGGAAATTGCTTGCGTACAGGAGACATAACGCTATCAATGAAACGTGCTTCTCTATCAAAAATGTCAATACTTGAAGCAGTTACTTCGCCGTGGATCAGCAATGGCATGCCGATTTTTTCCATCACACTTAAGATAGGATAAATCTTTGTGATATCAGATACACCATGACTTGAGTTGGTTGTTGCATTTGCAGGATAAAGTTTACAAGCAGTAAAAACACCTTGTAAGAAACCTTGTTCGACTTCTGAAGGTAGTGTGCTATCTGTTAAATAGCAAGTCATTAACGGTTCGAAGTTATCTCCGGCAGGAATAGCCGCTTTGATGCGATCACGGTAAGTGCGAGCAGCTTCAATCGTTGTAACTGGTGGAACAAGGTTTGGCATGACTATAGCTCTGCCAAAATAGCGACTGGTATAAGGAACAACAGTTTTTAGCATGTCATCATCACGAAAGTGAACATGCCAATCATCTGGACGGTGAATAGTGAGGGTGATAGGTTGTGCAGTGGTCATATACCGGCTCCGTGTGTCTTAGGAAAATCGAAAGATCAAGGATTGGATTGGACTAGGTAGTCAAGCCGGAAATGAATGCTAATACGAAAACGATTAAATAGCTACCATTTAATCGCATTTTTTTATTATATTTTTGGGAAGTGTGTAAGGTAAAACAGAGAATAAAATCAAAATGTTACGAGGGTGACACAAAGAGAAATGGCTCCTCCAACTGGACTCGAACCAGTGACATACGGATTAACAGTCCGCCGTTCTACCGACTGAACTATGGAGGAACATCATTAAGTGGCGTGTATCATATAGTGGGTGGTTTGATATGTCAAAGGACAATCGACGATATTTGTTTAAGTGCATAGATAAACGACATATTGTTCGTTTCTAAAACAGATAATCTAATTATGAGATAATAAACATTTTTTAATTGGATGTTTTTTCCACGCCGAATACTGAAAATAAAGAAATAACGTATTTAAGTCAACGCGGAAATCTAAAAAATAAATGAGATAGAAAAAGAAGAAAGGTAATGATAATAGAAAAGATGAAAAGCAAAAAGCCCGCACTGAGATAGT
The DNA here is from genome assembly GCF_003144535.1 of Proteus penneri. GTDB lineage: Bacteria > Pseudomonadota > Gammaproteobacteria > Enterobacterales > Enterobacteriaceae > Proteus > Proteus penneri. The sequence goes on from NZ_PHFJ01000001.1 coordinate 194,693, forward strand.
GCGGGCTTTTCTAAATTTGGCTCCTCCAACTGGACTTGAACCAGTGACATACGGATTAACAGTCCGCCGTTCTACCGACTGAACTATGGAGGAAGCGAGTTCTCGTAAGAACGAGATGGATAATAGCGAGGGAGATGAACATTGTAAAGTAAAAAAAGTGAAATAACAGTTTAAGTGGTTAAAAAATAACTAATTTATGGTTTTTAAATCAAATAAGGAGGTTTTGAGTTTAAAAAATAGTCGGTGGAAGAGTGTTGATTGAAATGACCTTATAAAAAGGCATTCTTTTATTAATGATTTTGAGTTAACACGAAATTGAAGATGGACATATAAAAATACAAAAGAAATAAATAAGAAAATAGAGGAATAAAAATAGTCAATGAGTAGAAAGCAAAAAGCCCGCACTGTGATAGCGCGGGCTTTTCTAAATTTGGCTCCTCCAACTGGACTTGAACCAGTGACATACGGATTAACAGTCCGCCGTTCTACCGACTGAACTATGGAGGAAGCGAGTTCTCGTGAGAACGAGGCGAATAATAGCTATCCTTTATCACCTTGTAAAGTAAAAAAATGAAAAAAAATACCGTTTGCTCAAGACTGCATCAAGTTGTTTCTTTTTTGATAAAAATGTATAAAAAATAGATGGTTATCAATAGAAATAATATTCGAAATTTCATTTCTAGTCGCTGAAATGTGTCTTACATAGGAAAGAAAAGATAAAGCGTTTTTTTAAAAGAAAGTTTTTCATACTGTTTAGTTATACAATCTGACGAATTCAAAGACTAATTGAAGATCCCGAGACGATGGATACTACGAATTTATCAGTACCGATGGTATTAGAGTTTGAGCAATTTAAAAAAACACTTCTTCTATATACAAAAGATAAAGAAGGAGGATGGGATACCTCTGTTTCTGGTTTAGCGTTATGTCGGTATACTTCTATTACAGAGTCTGAAGGCTGGATGTATGAACCCAGTTTGGCTATTGCTGCACAAGGTGCAAAGCAAATAACGATAGGGCTAGAGACAAACTGTTATCGCCCTATGAATATGCTTTTAACATCATCAGATATACCTACTTTTGCTAAAGTCTGTGAAGCGTCAAAAGAAACGCCTTTTTTAGCAATGTTGCTAAAATTAGACCTCGCTCTATTACCTGAACTGCTAGCCGAAAATAAGTTTGAATTACTACAAGAAAATAACGAGATCAGCGCTCAACAAATTGTTCAAGCAACCGCGCCAATTTTACAAGCAGTAACAAGACTTATAAAACTAATAGATACACCAGAAGATGCACTTTTTATTGCTCCTTTGATCCAAAAAGAGATCCTTTATTACTTATTAAGATCGAATGATGGTGCGCGTCAGCAACTATTAGCATCACAACATCCTCAGTGTCGGCAAATTAGTGATGCGCTTGATTGGATTAAACAACATTATCACGAAACAATTCGGATTGAAGATCTTACAACGTTAGTGGGTATGAGCACCTCATCATTTCATTTTCACTTTAAAAAACGAACTGGCATGACGCCGTTGCAATATCAAAAGTGGTTACGGCTGAATGAAGCAAGAAGGATCATGCTGATTGAAATGAGTGATGTTTCTAAAGCAGCATTTATCGTCGGTTATGAAAGCCCATCACAATTTAGTCGTGAATATCATCGATTATTTGGTTTATCGCCCTTAAAAGATATTCAACGATTAAAAGAATCAGAAACTGAAATGGTATCTTTGGATTATTAGGCAAGAATAATGGAGAAATGAGTTAAAGCAGTGATGAGTAATTGCGTTATAGTTTGCTTATTAAATATGTGTATACAAGGAGTTTAGAAGTGACTAACGTTTTTATTATTAATGCTGCAAAAGAGTTTGATGGTTCTGAAGGGAAACTCAACGATCATTTAACGCAAGTCGCCACAGATTTGTTGTCTTCGCATCAGATAAATGTGCAATCAACACGCATTGATGATGGTTATGATAATAACGAAGAAGTTGATAAATACTTATGGGCCGATGTCATTATTTATCAAATGCCAGCATGGTGGATGGAAGGTCCTTGGATCTTAAAAAAATATATTGATGATGTATTTAGTGCTGGGTACGGCAAAATGTATATTGATGATGGTCGTACACGAAAAGATCCTTCGAAAAAATATGGTTCGGGTGGATTATTACAAGGCAAAAAGTATCTTCTTTCTGTAACTTGGAATGCGCCTTTTGAATCTTTTGAAGAACAAGAACAGTTCTTTGAAGGAAAAGGGATTGATGCTGTCTATTTTCCATTCCATAAAGCGAATCAATTTTTAGGTATGGAAGGATTAAAAACCTTCGGAATGTTTGATGTGGTGAAACAACCGCAAATTGAGCAAGATGTTGAAGCGTATAAAAAACACCTAAAACACGAAATTGTTGGAATAGCAGGTTAGGTCTTTATCGTACTAGATATAAATTAGCTATTTATTAATTAAGCAAGATAACGATACTGATTGGATTTAGGTAGCTGATTTAGATGATAAGAATGTAGAAAGTAAAAAGCCCGCACTGCAATAGCGCGGGCTTTTCTAAATTTGGCTCCTCCAACTGGACTCGAACCAGTGACATACGGATTAACAGTCCGCCGTTCTACCGACTGAACTATGGAGGAAGCGAGTTCTCGTGAGAACGAGGCGCATAATAACGATGATATATCAGAGTGTCAACGTTAAAAGTGGATTAAATATCTGTTTGGTGGGTTTATCGACAAAGTGGCTAAATAATAGAAGTTATTCTCCGTGTTTTTATCTGTAACACGGAGAATCAATTAGGCTTGATGAGATAATTGTGATGCTGAAATTGATTGTTGAACGGGATCAAATGCCATCAAGTACACATCGTAAAAATGAATTTCTTGTTTTTTACTAATAATCTCACGAATGTCTTCTTTTATTTGTTGAGATATCGCAGGGTGCTGGTGGATCTCATTTATGGCTTCATCAGAGAGTTTTTCAAAGGTATACCATTCACCGTTATAGCAGACTCTCAAATCGAGAACGCCAATGTCTTCAAATTTATAGATAGGTTTTATATCAAATAATAAGATACCAGCCATAGCTAAGAACATCATAGTAAAGAGAGTCAGCGAGATAACACCAAAGTAAGGTGAATAAATTAATAACGCCGCGAGTAATACATAAGAGAGAACCATGCTGATACATAGCCAGATATGGTTTTTTAAAAATTGACTATTAAAATGTGGTTTCCCGTCTCTTTTTTCTGCTTTATTGATCCGGTCTAAATCACGCTCTAAGATTTCTTTTAATACATTCATTGTAAACACCTTAAGAGATGAATGTTGCAAACTTGTTTCTTGTTACTAGATTATCACGTGGGCAAGATAAGCGGGTAGAACAGTTTTTTTAAATTCTGGCATTAACTGTTATTGTTAGATTATTAAGAATATTCTTATTCGTTGTTAATAATAGAGATAAAATATCAAATAAATTTTATGCACAGTGATAAAAATCGAGGAAGAATTGTATTTTTAATGTGCAATTTGCATTTTTTTAATCTTTAGGTGCATAAAACTATTGCTATTAAACTTGTCTCATGCGTTAATGAGTAAGGCCTCAATACAGACCTGATTTATGATTGACATTCTAAGTTAATGAGTTTTAAACAGCATCGCTTTTTGACCGTTTTCTTCATGTGTGCCCATAAGTTATAGGTAGTTCAGGCCAGTAGATGCCGAGAAGGCAACGTTTTATTGATATATAGGAAAGTCACATGTCTGACAAAATGAAAGGTCAAGTTAAGTGGTTCAACGAGTCTAAAGGCTTTGGTTTTATTACTCCAGCAGACGGAAGCAAAGACGTATTCGTTCACTTTTCTGCCATTCAAGGTAACGGTTTCAAAACTCTGGCTGAAGGTCAGAACGTAGAATTCACAATTGAAAACGGTGCAAAAGGTCCAGCAGCTGCTAACGTAACTGCTCTGTAATTAAAGCCTTTTAAAAATTTTCTTCAAGCCTGTCACCTTATGGTGGCAGGCTTTTTCTTTATGGGTAAAATAAAAAAAGAGAATGATAATATTTATCAGGAGAGAAAATGCAGGTTAATGATAATGTTGTTGTAAAAACAGATGGTATTGACGATCGTGAAGGAACTATCCTACTTATCGAAGAATTTAATGAAGGTATAATGTATTTGGTATCACTCCCTGAATATCCAAAAGGAATTTGGTTTTTTAATGAAAAAGAGGGCGGTGAAGGAATATTTGTGAGACCAATACAGCAAAAGTGACTGACGTTTAGGTTTGGTTCATTTACATTTTCAAATCAGCTACTTATACTTTTGCTAAATTATAGTTAGGAGAAAACACCTTGGATACACAAAGTTGTAGGTTAATGATAAAACCATTAATCGAGAATAATTTTATTCAAAATAATAGGTAAGCTGTTTTCTTCAGTAAAACTGCTTACCATTTTGGTGGGCAGTGCGTTGTAATATTCCTTTCTTATATTTCAATTATGCACTTACCCAAATAATTTCCCTTATGCAGCTAAAACAAGAAGGGTAATTTCATGTGCTATATTTTTTTCTCTTTATTTCCTCCTCCTAAGGCGATGAATTGATTTCAACACTCTGAATTGTCAGAGCAAAATTTTCATATCGATTTTAATCATCATGTAGAGGAAATAAACATGACGATGACGCCTTATATTTTAAATCTCGTGATTGCAATGTGCCTTGGTGCTTTGATTGGTGCTGAACGTCAATGGCGACAAAGAATGGCAGGTTTAAGAACAAATGCTTTAGTGGCAACGGGGGCTGCTGTTTTTATTTTAAGCTCAATAGAAACTTCGTCAGATAGCCCTGGTCGGATTGCAGCTCAAGTTGTTTCAGGTATTGGATTTCTTGGTGCTGGTGTGATCATGCGCGAAGGAATGAATATACGAGGGCTTAATACAGCAGCAACGCTTTGGTGTTCTGCGGGAATTGGTGTGTTGAGTGGATTAGGTTTATATCAATTGGCGACCATAGCAGCACTTCTTATTCTTTGTGCGAATATTTTATTGCGAGAAGCTGCTCAGCGGATAAACGCTCAACCACAACATCAAGCAATAGATATTGAGCAACGCTACTCAATACGAATTATTTGTCATGAAGAAGATGAAGTTTTAGTTAGAACTCTGATTTTACAGGCAATAAATGGATTACATGTTCGATTACAGTCTTTAAGTAGTGCTGATACATTGATGCCTAGTCAATTGGAAGTTTGTGCCGAATTACTTGCAACCCCTGTCGAGCAAAAAGAGATAGAAGCGATTGTTTGCAGAGTAAGTTTAGAAAAGAGTGTCAGTGCAATTAATTGGAAGATAGCAGCAGAGCATCCTATTTAACGGATCTTTTTTAAGACAAGATTATTCTAATCAAGGCTCTCTATATTCAGTATAGGGCGCTTTTTTGTCATGTAGATACTAGTTAGAGATCAACTTACAAAGTTATTTCAAAAAGGAATATGAATATTAATAAAAGTTATAAAGAATATAATTTTGTAATTTGTAAGTAATAGAACTGTCATATTTCAAGTTGTTGTATAGTCGATTATGTTTATTCGTACAGACATATTCTTTTGTATGTTCATAGTAAACCATTCACTTTTTCCTACCTAAATCCAAATCACTTAGAGTATTTACATAATATTTAATTCTAAAACTAATTTCTCTAATGAGAAGAATAAGGCTTTAGTTATAAATTACGTATTATTACTAACATATAGAAATAAAGTATTTTAATTGTGTAATTATTATTTGCGTAACTATTACTTTATGGAATAAAAAATAGAAAAATATATTCAAAAAAAGCTAATTAAAATACGTGATAGAGAGGATACGTTCATTTTCGTTTTAATAAAAACAAACATTTTTGTCTAAATTGATTAATGTACAATTATTTGTATTGTGGTTAACCCGCATATAATGAGTTATGAATGAAAAATATTGAACTACCTTTGTGGGGTGTTTGGTATCATTTCTCATTTTTATTAATCGTTTCTTTTGCTCTGATTTGATTTATCTCTGTTTATTTTGTTTTTAATAAATAGAAAAAACTAAAATCAAGTAAGAGATTGCTACCCATGGTTTACTTATTAAATGAGGTACTTAGGAGTATTATGGGACAAAAAGTCGTTATTAAGGGGCTTAGAGCAGTATTTCATTTGGGATAAAAATTGATGTTTTCCATTGATTATATTAGATTTTTTTAATACCTAAATTATACTCTCAAATTATTTCAATGTATTTGGCTAAAAATATATCAACATTTACTGCCATATTTAATTTAAGCGTGATTTTTTTGAGTAATGTTTTTAATTTAATTTAATTAGACTCTCAAAATATGAAGAAAAATTTAGGAAAACGGTGGGCTTATACTGCTACAGTAAAGCTGATGAATTGCTGTGGTATGTTGTCTGTAATCACTAATCATTGGTGAATGAAAATCTTTTGAAGAATTGTGGTTTTTTTTGTAAAGACCATGTGGAAAAATTGATACCAATAAGTAATCTTATAATAATAGTAGAAAAATTACACCACTCTTTCTGTTCAGTAAAATAATCATTTCAAAATTATATTGTTTATAACTTTGTCAAGGATGTAAATCTTACTTATTACAGAAAGAGAATTATCTTAGTATGAAATAGATGTGTCGTTAGTATTTTTCTTGAAAATATATATAAAGGATAATTGTGGTACTGACCTTTTTTGATTCACCAAAAAAGATAAAACCAAGTATAAGAGGAACACTAATTTAAAACATTGCTGGTATAAAAGTGTGAACAAAAATTTCATGTTCGCTTACTAAAAAACAATGTAACTCGTTTCAATAGAACTGGAAGCAATACACAAACTATTTGCATTCACCTCATGAATGATCTCGATTATTACTATAACAAAATACGGTTACAATATTTTTCAATACCTTCTTTTTCCAAAAAATTAGAACACTTTGGGGTTATAGAATACTAAGTACTGTTATTGGTTTTTAAGACTAATCTAATAAATGAGATATAAGCCTTGATTATTTAGATATATCAATATTTTTATTAGGTTTTGAGCGAGAGAAAAAGTCTTTTTAATGTTGAAATTACTCATAAAAAGGGTAATAAAATGAGTCAAATTAGTAGTTAGAATAGAGGAACATTTAGAGATATATTTTGGCGCTTTAAGTAAAGATGTACCGATATTTAAATCTTTATACTCTCCTAGGTTCGTCAACACCAACTTTTGTTAAGTAATAGTGTTGTTACGAAGTCAGCATTTTTAGTTCCGTAATGCCTTGAGACTTGTGATAGCTAGGTTGAAAAAAAGAGGCTAACTACATGATAAGAGAGAAGGTGAAACAATACTCATCATTTGTAAGAGTAAAACAAATTGTTGTTAGAAACTATTTGGGGCTAAAAGTTAACATTTGATATTTTTTTATTCGTACCAATGCTAATGGAGTAATCAATAAGGTGTTATTTTAATCATATTTGTTTTTCTGGCTTTACATTGAGAAAGTGCATCTATACAGGTGTTAACTTCGGGTTATCATATTTGCCATTACAGCCATTTATTGTGTAGAGGCAATACGGTTAACAGGAAAAACAGAATTTATATTTTACCTTATTATTTTATGAATTAATTACTTTATCTTGGAGATCTTGGGATCTTTTTTTATGAAATTGAAATTTATATTTCAAGAAATGTCTTTTTTTTATAAAAAAAGAGATGTGGTTATATAAGACATGATTTTATAAATCTGCTTTTTTTCTTTATTTTTTTACTGTCTTTTGTGTTTTTTATTAGTTGTAAATTATTGGTGGAATATAACTATACAGTGAAAAATAAGAAATTTTAAATTTCTTATATTAATAATCTTTGACTTTATTTTATAAAAAAATGCGTGTTTTTTTTGATTCAACTTAAGTTAAATACTGTATTATTTTCATATTCAATTCTGAATTAATAATTAAATTGGTAAAAGGTTTTATTTAATTAAATAAAAAAGATTATTTTGTTTTTATATTAATCTAGTAGTAATTTTAAATTTATATTGTTCATAAATTATACTATGACTCATAAAAAAAACTTATTTATATGTGGATATTATTTCTCTGTGATTAATTTAAAGGCAATAAAACTCTTATTAAGGGTTCTGTAATTTAAGTGTTAAATAGTACTTGGTAAGTATTAGCTAAATTAAATTATTACAGTTGAAACTTTAATGATGTAGAAATAAATATTCAATGATTTAAGGGTGAAGATGCATAACTAAGAATTTAATTTTATATGACTTATCGTCCTGTCTAATAAATGCATTAACTTATCATATTGATTTTAAAGTATAATATTTGGTTTGAAATAATAAAAAAATTTAGGATAACTATAAATAATTAGAATGGGTTATTTTTCAAACAAATTGTAAACAAAAAGTGATCATTTATGAAGGTTTGCGTAAATGGTGAAAAAAATAATATCTATAGAAATATTTATTAAATTTAAGAAGCTTGTTTAGATAAAGATGAGGGGGAGATATATCAATATATGTTACTGTGATCAAAAAAATCTCTAATTGTAGATTTGTCAAATTTTTATGCTGTATTTTTAGGTTTATAAGTTTAATAGATCGTATAAAATAAAAAATTATCATTAATATTTTAATTTGGGTAGATTAGCTTATTAATTTACACCAAGTTTTATTACTTTTATCACTTGAATAGTTAATGAACTAATTCCATAATAATGATTATCTTTTTGTGATGTGACTCACATAGTATTTAAATTAGACTACTTTATCCGTTGAATAACTTAATCGTTAAGGAGTAAAGTTGTTGCGTTAGGATTATTCTTAACGAGCTATATTGGCGAGCATTTAAAGTTTACTTTTAATTTAAATGATTTTTTCGCTACTTTTGAAAATGACCGTAACTAAGTAATACAAGGTAGTGTTACTACGTGTCATGTTCATAAAATGGGGCCTGGAATTTAATATTACATTTATATTAATTTCCTCGGGATCTTTCATTAGAAAGATCCTCTTTGTTCAATATAATCGGACGGGATGTAAAGAGATGAGTACGGTTGAATTGCTTAAGCATATTTATGACATAAATTTATCGTATTTGCTTTTGGCGCAAAGGTTAATTAACCAAGAAAAGGCTTCCGCAATGTTTCGGCTTGGGATTAGTGATGCAATGGCGGATGCACTGGCAGAGCTTACATTGCCACAATTGGTTAAGTTGGCTGAAACAAACCAACTAATCTGTAATTTCCGCTTTGAAGACAGCGAAACAATAGAACAACTCACTAAAGAATCTAGAGTGGATGATTTACAACAAATTCATACTGGCATTCTTCTTTCTTCTAACTTGTTTCGTCAGTTATCGGAACAAGACACTACTGCAACAAAGAAACGGGCATAACAATGAGTGAGAAAAGTATCGTCCGAGAAGCGAAAGATATTCGCTTAGCAATGGAATTAATCACCTTGGGTGCCCGCTTACAAATGCTTGAAAGTGAAACTCAATTAAGTCGGGGGCGTTTAATTAAATTATACAAAGAATTAAGAGGGAGCCCCCTCCAAAAGGAATGCTGCCATTTTCAACGGATTGGTTTATGACATGGGAACAAAATATCCATTCCTCAATGTTTTATAATGCTTATCGCTTTTTATTAAAAAATGGCGGTTGTGTTGGCGTTGAGGCTGTTGTTAAGGCTTATCGTTTATACTTAGAGCAATGTCCTCCTGTTAAAGATCAAGAACCTATTTTAGCACTAACAAGAGCATGGACATTAGTACGTTTTGTTGAAAGTGGTATGTTGCAACTTTCTGTTTGTACCAAATGTAATGGTTCATTTATTACATACGCACACCAGCCAGCTAGTAATTATGTTTGTAGTCTTTGCCAGCCACCTTCTCGCGCAATAAAAAAACGTAAACTTTCCGCCAATCCTGCCGATATTAACTTACAACTGTTGGATGGTCTTGAACAGTTTGCAATGTGATTCGAGATTGAAAGTTAAATATCAGGTTATAGAGCTTAGTTATCTATAACCTGTACCGTTTCCTCTCCCCCTCCTATCTCTTGCTGCTATGTTCGCCATTCTCTCAATAACGAAATTAGCTAAAGGGATATCGCGTGTTAGTACTCTTAGGATATATCGTGGTTATGAGCGCCGTCATCGGGGGATATCTTCTCGTCGGTGGTAGTTTAGGTGCCTTATACCAGCCAGCCGAATTTATAATCATCTTTGGTGCCGGTATCGGTGCTTTTATTGTAGGTAATAATGGTAGAGCAATTGTATCGACAATGAAGATCCTACCGAAATTACTTCGTAGTACAAATTATAATAAAGCGATGTACATGGATTTAATGGCACTCATGTTTCGTTTATTGTCAAAAGCTCGTCAAAACGGGATGTTGGCATTAGAGAGAGATATCGAAAATCCACAACAAAGTGACATTTTTTCCCAATATCCTCGCATTATGAAAGATGTTTATATGCTCAGTTTTATTACTGACTATATGCGTCTGATGGTGACAGGGAATATGAACCCTTATGAAATTGAATCTCTGATGGATGAAGAGATTGCAACTTTTGAGGAAGAGAGCGAAGTTCCTGCAACGGGATTATCTGCCATGGGTGATTCACTGCCCGCATTTGGTATTGTTGCTGCGGTGATGGGGGTCGTTAATGCGTTAGGTGCAGCCGATAGACCTGCTGGTGAAATGGGCGTTCTCATTGGTCATGCAATGGTTGGTACTTTCTTAGGTATTTTATTAGCTTATGGCTTTATTTCACCATTAGCTTCTAGGCTCAGACAGCGCTCTAGTCAGCAAATGAAAATGATGGAGTGCATCAAAACAACATTGTTATCTAGCATGAATGGATATGCACCACAGATAGCTGTTGAATTTGGACGTAAAACCCTCTTTCTGGCAGACAGACCTTCTTTTATTGAATTGGAAGAACATGTACGTCAGGTACGGACACCAATGCAGGCAAATCCTGATGCAATGAAAGAAGAGTAATTATGAAGAGTAATTCACAAATCATCCGAGTTAAAAAGCGAGGGAGAAAGCAACATAACGCTCACGGTGGTGCATGGAAGATAGCTTATGCTGACTTTATGACCGCAATGATGGCTTTCTTTCTGGTGATGTGGTTACTTTCAATCTCTAGTCCACAAGAATTAACTCGTGTAGCCGAATATTTTCGTACGCCATTAAAAGTCGCTATTGAAAAAGGGCGATTTAGTGGGGATGCAACCAATCCTATTCCTGGAGGAGGGCGTGATCCTGTCTATAACGAAGGCGATATTTTGCCAAAAGGCCAAGAAGATAAACAGCTCAATGAAAAGCAACAATTCCGCCGATTAAAAGAGAATTTAGAACAAGTCATTTTAAATGATCCTCGGTTAAAAGATCTGAAGCCTCATTTACTGATCGACATGATGGATGAAGGTTTGCGCATTCAAATTATTGATAAAGCAAATCGACCGATGTTTAGAGTCGGTAGTGCCACCGTTGAACCTTATATGAAAGATATTTTGACGGCAATCGCACCTATTTTAAATGATACGCCATACAAAATCAGTTTATCGGGTCATACCGATGATATCCCTTATGCAAGTGGTGCTTTTAAATATAGTAACTGGGAATTATCAACGGATCGTGCAAATGCTTCTCGTCGAGAATTAATTGGTGCAGGCTTAAATGAATGGAAAGTATTGCGTGTTGTGGGTATGGCATCAACAGTTCATTTAGTTAAAGAGGATGGTTTTGCAGCTGCTAACCGACGGATCAGTATTTTGGTCTTAACGAAGCAAGCAGAACAAAAAATTGTACAAGAAAATGAGCGGGTTGCACCGACAGTAACAGAGGCTTCAGAAATTAAACCTCTACTTTCAGGGCAAGAAACCCCACAAGAAAAAGCAGAAAACACACAGACGGGTTCGTCTGTGTCTTCTGCATCTGAGCTTCCCGAATCAAAAAAGGAAAATGTTGAAACAGGAGTTTCTGGGGAAAGTTTGCCATCACAATCGACAAATATTACTACAAAGCAGGGAACAGCCCCCTAATTTGTTAGTAATCGCGTAAAGGTGAATGAGTAACGATGGATATTACTGAGTTTTATCAAACATTTTTTGATGAAGCAGATGAGTTGTTAGCTGATATGGAACAGCATTTGCTGTTACTTGATCCGGCAAATCCAGATCAAGAACAGTTGAATGCAATTTTCCGTAGTGCACACTCCATAAAAGGAGGAGCTGCAACATTTGGCTTCGTTAAACTTCAACAGACCACTCATGTGCTTGAAAACTTGCTCGATAGTGCAAGGCGTCATGAGATGGCGCTCACCGACGACATTATTAACCTGTTTCTGGAAGCGAAAGATATTATGCAACAGCAATTGGATGCACATAAAAACTCACAAGAACCTGATGAGGAAACATTTAACTATATTTGTGAGAAGTTGCGTCAGCTGGCTCTCGATGTAAAAGAAGAACAATCCGCTCCTCAAGTTGAGGCTGTTGCTGGATCTGAAGCTTCGGACTCACAGGCCACAATGATTGAAACTCCTGTTTTGTCATCTGACGCTGAAAATGTGCAAAGTGAAGCCGTAGAAAACAGAGTTGAAGTCGCATCGACAATGGCAGCTGATGGACATTATTACCATCATATCATTTTGTCTGATCTGAAAGAGACAGATATTGATTTAATGCTCGATGAATTAAAGCATCTTGGTGAAGTTAGCCAAGTTGAAAAACAGCATCATGGCCTTGAAGCAATATTAAAAACTACTGCAACAGAAGAAGATATCAGCGCTGTACTTTGTTTTGTGATTGAACCTGAACAAATCTCGTTTAAAAAAGTGGTTGTTGCAGAAAAAACACCAGAAAAAAATGCAGTTACAGAAGAAAGTACAACATCTGTTGATGATGCTCATGTTGAAAGCCAAGCTGAGCAACCTGCACCTGTACAAAAAACAGTGGTTGAAAAGGTGATGCCATCGGCAGAACCAACTAAAGCACCTGTAGCAGCACCAACGAAAAGGCCAACTGCAGCGGCAACACCAAAAACAGAATCAAGCAGCATTCGTGTTGCAGTTGAAAAAGTTGACCAATTAATCAACTTAGTTGGTGAGCTGGTTATTACACAGTCAATGTTGGCGCAGCACAGCGGTAGTCTTGAGCCTGCAATATATAGTGATTTATTAAGTTGTATTGCTCAGTTGCAGCGTAATTCTCGAGATTTACAAGAATCTGTTATGTCAATACGTATGATGCCGATGGAATATGTTTTCAGTCGCTTCCCTCGAGTTGTTCGTGATGTTGCAGGTAAAATGAATAAGAAAGTTGAGTTAAACATGATTGGTAGCTCAACAGAACTTGATAAAAGCTTAATTGAAAAAATTATCGATCCTTTAACTCACTTAGTTCGTAACAGCCTTGATCACGGTATTGAAATGCCAGCGGAGCGGATTGCACTGGGTAAACCGGAAGCAGGGCAGTTAACGCTGTCTGCGGAACATCAAGGTGGTAATATTTGCATTGAAGTGACTGATGATGGCGCAGGATTAAACCGCGAACGTATTTTGAAAAAAGCGATTTCCTCTGGGCTTGCAGTTTCTGAAAATATGAGCAACGAAGAAGTTGCTATGCTGATTTTTGCACCGGGTTTCTCTACCGCCGAAGTCGTAACAGATGTTTCCGGCCGTGGTGTGGGTATGGATGTTGTGAAACGAAATATCCAAGAGATGGGGGGGGGCAAATTCAGATCAGTTTTGAGGTTGGTAAAGGAACGCGTATTCGTATTTTACTTCCACTAACATTAGCAATTTTAGATGGTATGTCTGTTAAAGTTCATGACGAAGTCTTTATTTTACCATTAGGAACGGTAGTCAGTTCTTTACAACCGGAAGAAGATGATATTTATCCATTGGCTGGCGATGAGAAATTATTGCAGGTTAGAGGGGAATATTTACCACTGATTGAATTGCATCGTACTTTTAATATTGAAGGCGCTCAAACGGATATTACCCAAGCAATTGCGGTTATTGTTCAAAGTGCCGGACGTCGTTATGCTTTATTAGTAGATCAATTAGTTGGTCAGCATCAAGTTGTTGTTAAAAATATAGAGAGTAATTACCGAAAAGTTCCGGGGATATCTGCAGCAACAATTATGGGTGACGGTAGTGTAGCTTTAATTCTTGATGTACCAGAATTGCAACGTTTAAGTCATACACAAATGACGAATAAGAAAAAGAATACAACTGCAAGTGCAGTCATTTAATAGTGAGGATAAAATAAGATTATGGCTTCGGAACATTTCGAGAAATTATCCGGTGAAACTGTTGGACAAGGATTTCTAATTTTTACGCTGGGTGATGAAGAATATGGAATTGATATTTTAAAGGTTCAAGAAATTCGTGGATATGATCAAGTTACACGTATTGCTAATTCACCTAGCTTTATTAAAGGTGTAACTAATTTACGGGGCGTTATTGTTCCGATAGTTGATCTGCGTATTAAATTTTCACAAGAAAGTGTAACTTATAATGACAATACTGTTGTTATCGTGGTTAACTTATTAAATCGAATTGTAGGAATTGTGGTTGATGGCGTTTCTGATGTTCTTACGCTAAAGCCAGAACAAATCTGCCCTGCGCCAGAGTTTGCAGTCACCATGTCTACTGAGTATTTAACAGGTTTAGGTACTTTAGATGAAAGAATGCTTATTCTTGTTGATATTGAAAAATTACTCAATAGTGAAGAAATGGAATTAGTCGATAGTGCTGCAATTCAAGCTAAATAAGTTTTTATTTTTAAAAAAATAATCTAAATACTGTTCCGGTAATTTTGCCGGAATAGTTATTTTTATCTTTTTTATTTTATTAGTGAGCGTTAACACATTAAATTAACCTTAAGTGAAATTAAAAGATAAAAAAGAACTAATAATTTTAGTTAAGTTCTATTTTATTACTTATTAACTTAATAAGTAGCTATTACTTAGCTGTAATATTTTTCTACTGACGGAAATAACTTTAAAGTTTTTTATACTTATAATTTTAATTAAAAATGGTATTACCACCGCTTTCTAATGGAGCAAAATGTGACTAAGACGAAATGAATCCTATAAAGTTTCTCTTAAGTCTGCCGATAACTTGCTCATTACCGTTTATTATAAAAAGGGAAACTATGTTTAGCCGAATGAAAATAGTGACTGGATTATTATCCATTCTTCTGTTGTTTGGTGTTTTGCAATTTGTCTCAGGGGGCGTTTTTTACTCAAATATCGTTGAGACAAGAAACGACCTTAATAAAACACTGACAATACAAAAGCAACGTGAACGCCTAGATGAAAGCTGGGCTAACTTACTTCAAGCTCGTAATAATATTAACCGCGCTGCGATTAGTTTTTTATTACAAGATAAAAATCTTAATGTAGATGATTCTCTGTCTGTTGATTATTTGGCGGGACTTGCTCGCAAAAATATGTCGCGTGCAGACGAGAAATTTAAAGAATTTGAAAAGAATATTACTGCTTATCAAATTCACTCAGAAGATGATATTCGTAGTCTAAAAGGGCGCTTTATTGAATATTTCTCTGCATTAAACCAATTAGAAATTTTACTTCAAGATAAGAACTTAAAAGATTTTTTTGAGCAACCAACTACGGGTTATCAAGATGCTTTATATAAAGAATATCTTTCATATGTTATGCGTAATGAGAAATTTAACGAAGAGTTAAATATGGCATTAGAAGCCTCTCACCAACGTACTACCATTACTATAGCAGTGTTAGCCATTATCGTTATTGCGGCATTAATTCTCTGTTGGTTTGCATTACGTAATGCCTTAATTAGACCATTAAACTCACTTCTATTAAGCATTAAAACTTTCTCTGAAGGTGATTTACGTCCAAATATCGAGGTGAATGGCCGCAATGAAATGAGCTTGTTAGCGAGTGGTTTAAAACATATGCAACAAGAGCTAATTCAAACTGTTCGTGGTGTCTATCAAAGTACAGAAAATATTTATAACAGTACAAGTGAAATTGCTGCGGGGAATAATGACTTATCTGCTCGTACAGAAGAGCAAGTCGCTTCGTTAGAAGAAACTGCTGCAAGTATGGAACAATTAACTGCAACTGTAAAACAGAACGCAGATAACGCTCGCCAAGCAAGTAACCTTGCTAATGACGCCTCAGATATTGCCCGCCAAGGTGGAAAAGTTGTTGCTAATGTGGTGCAAACAATGCACGACATAGCCGGAAGTTCTCAGAAAATCACCGATATCACAGCTGTTATCGATGGCATTGCATTCCAGACCAATATTTTGGCACTGAATGCAGCTGTTGAAGCAGCAAGAGCCGGTGAGCATGGTCGCGGATTTGCGGTGGTTGCCGGAGAAGTTCGTAACCTTGCACAGAGGAGTGCAGAAGCTGCTAAAGAAATAAAAACACTGATTGAAGATTCTGTAAGTCGTACTGAAACTGGCTCTGTGCTTGTTGAAAGTGCGGGTGAAACGATGACGCGTATCGTGGATTCAGTAACGCGCGTTACTGATATCATGGGCGAAATTGCTTCAGCATCAGATGAGCAAAGCCGAGGTATTTCACAAGTTGGCCTTGCGGTTTCTGAAATGGATCGTGTTACTCAGCAAAACGCCTCTTTAGTAGAACAATCTGCAGCCGCTGCTGCTGGTCTTGAAGATCAAGCAGTTGCATTAACCCGCTTAGTTTCAATCTTCAAATTACCGGGTCAGGAAGAAAAAACGCTAGAAAAAAAGGAATTGGATGCAACCCCTGTAGTTAAAGCCGCTGCTCCACTTATAAAACCAGGAACCTCAGAAAAGAAAAAGAGCAGCAGTGTTGAAGATCCCGCTAATTGGGAAACTTTCTAACAACAACAAGTGGCTGACAAGCGGTGGCTTTGAACCACCGCTTTAAACGAGGTGAAGGCATGTTTAGGTTTCGCAAATTAAAGATATCCACCAGTCTCTATTTATTACTGATGATGTTTTGCGTTATGCAATTGATTTCTAGTGGTATTTCGCTAGGGATTGTTCATTTGAATAACGAACAGATCACTAAAGTAGATATAGATACATCTAAGCGAGATGAATTAGGATTAAGTTGGGCATCTTTAATACAAACACGTAATGCGATTAATCGTGTAGCTATCGCAGTGAAAACTGAACAGTCAACGGATTATATTCAATCTATTGAATCAATTGCACTTTCACGTTTGGAAACGGCGAATACTCATTTTCAAAATTTCCTTGCTGAAATAAATAAAGAGGCAATCCCAACAGAAGAAAAAGAAATTGTTGATGCAGTGAAAAATGATTACCACGTTTTGTATGGTGCATTAACCGAATTACATAGCATGTTAAAAAACGATAACTTCCAAGGTTTTTTAGATCAACCAACAGAACGTTATCAAACAGCGATGGAAAATTCATTTAATACCTATATGAATTATGTTCAGGATGAAATTACTGAATCTATCGAGCAAGGACATCGTTCTTATACTATTGCTATCTTGATGTTTATCGGTGCAATAGCGATGGTTATTGTTGTATCAATCGCCGCTCATCGCTGGCTAAGTTTTAATATCATTAAACCTTTCGCAAGTTTAAGCCGTTATTTTAATGATGTTGCTACTGGTAAATTAAATCGTGAAATTCTTGTCTTCACCGATGATGAAATAGGAAATGTGTTTAAAAAACTACGAGAGATGCGTGGTGAGCTTGCACGTTCTATTCGTCTCGTTCGTGATAATAGCCATGCTATGTATTCGGGTATTCAAGAAATTTCCAAAGGAAATACGGATTTATCCTCAAGAACTGAACAACAAGCTGCTTCGTTAGAAGAAACTGCGGCAAGCATGGAAGAGTTAACAGCAACGGTAAAACAAAATGCTGATAACGCTCTGCAAGCGAGCAAGCTCGCAGAATCTGCTTCTGAAACAGCTATACGTGGTGGGCAAATCACGCATAGTGTTGTTGAAACCATGGATGCGATTACACAAAGTTCTCAAAAGATAGGGGCTATTATCAGTGTGATTGATGGTATTGCGTTCCAAACCAATATATTAGCACTTAACGCGGCGGTTGAAGCTGCTCGCGCGGGTGAACAAGGGCGTGGATTCTCTGTCGTTGCAGGAGAAGTTCGTAACCTTGCTCAACGCAGTGCTGATGCTGCAAAAGAAATTAAGTTGTTGATTGATGAGTCCGTTTTACGTGTCTCTCAAGGTTCTCAACTCGTTAATAATGCAGGACAGACAATGGAGGAACTCGTCACCTCAGTAAATAAAGTCACTGAATTAATGGCAGAAATCGCCTCAGCTTCTGATGAACAAAGCCGAGGTATTCACCAAGTCGCTGATGCAGTCAGTCAGATGGATCAGGTGACACAGCAAAACGCTGCTTTGGTGGAGCAATCAGCATCTGCTGCCGCAGCATTAGAAGATCAGGCTAATAACCTTGTTGATGCTGTATCGGCATTCGAGTTGCCTGACACGGATGAGAGTAATAATTCTTCATCCTTAGAAGGTAATGGGTTGAAAAAAGCAGATAAAAAATCATTTTTTAAAAAGACCCATTAAAAAACAATGAAACGTAATGTTACTGAAGTCTTATCAGATATCGCTGCTCAACCGTTGGATATTTTTACCCAACGGTTCATGTTGTCCGATGATCAGTTCCAATCTATATGCCAATTGATTTATCAAAAGGCTGGTATTGTGCTGACTAACAACAAAAGGGAGATGGTTTATAACCGTCTCACTAGGAGGTTACGTGAATTACGGATGAATAACTTTGGTGACTATCTTGCGTTTCTTAAAAGTGATGTACGCAACCCTGAATGGCAAGAGTTTGTCAATGCATTAACAACCAATCTCACTGCATTTTTCAGGGAAGCGCATCATTTTCCTATTTTGGCAAAACATGCCAGAAAAAAAGCAGGAGGCGTCTACCGAGTATGGTGTGCAGCAGCATCTACTGGAGAAGAACCTTATTCAATAGCGATGACTTTACGCGATGTTTTTGGAAATAACCCGTATAAAACCAAAATTATTGCCAGCGATATCGATACTAATGTGTTGGATAAAGCACGAAAAGGTGTTTACCGACAGGAAGAGCTTAAAACATTAAATGATGAATATTTGAAAAAATATTTTCTCAAAGGTGTCGGCGAGTTTGAAGGATACGTGAAAATTAGACATCAAATTAGCGAGATGGTCTCTTTTCAGTATTTGAATTTACTTGACAAGCAATGGGATTTAGAAGGTAGTTTTGATGCGATTTTTTGTCGTAATGTCATGATTTACTTCGACAAAGAAACACAACAAACCTTACTTAACCGCTTTACCTCATTACTTAAGCCAGACGGAATGCTGTTTGTTGGACATTCAGAGAATGTAAGCCAGCTTAGCAAGAATTTCTACTTGCATGGGCATACCGTTTACGGGCTGACACCAGCAAGGAGAGGTTATGAATAAAATAACGGTACTCTGTGTCGATGATTCGGCGTTAATGCGTCAAATCATGCGAGAAATCATCAACAGTCATAGCGATATGGAAGTTGTTGATTGTGCACCAGATCCTATAGTGGCTCGTGACTTAATAAAAAAGTACAACCCACAGGTATTAACGTTAGACGTTGAAATGCCACGTATGGATGGTATTGATTTCTTGGAAAAATTGATGCGATTAAGACCAATGCCTGTCGTTATGGTTTCATCATTAACAGCCAAAGGCTCCGAAGTAACGTTAAAAGCGTTAGAGTTGGGTGCGGTTGATTTTGTGACTAAACCACAGCTTGGTTTGCGTGAAGGTATGATGGCTTATAGCGAACTGATTGCCGAGAAAATTCGAGCGGCAGCACTGGCACGAATTAATCGCCGAGAAGTACAAGCACAGCCTTCTAAATCATTGTCATTTACACCGATGATTTCGAGTGAAAAGTTGATCGCTGTCGGTGCATCAACTGGTGGCACAGAGGCTATTCGTAATTTTCTAGAACCATTACCGATTACCAGCCCTGCGATATTAATTACGCAACATATGCCGGCAGGGTTTACACACTCATTTGCAGAACGATTAAATCGATTATGTCAAATTAGTGTAAAAGAAGCAGAAGACGGCGAACGTGTATTACCTGGGCATGCTTATATTGCACCAGGTGATTATCACATGGAGCTTCGTCGTAATGGTGCTAACTACCAGATCCACATTAATAAAGAACCTGCAGTAAACCGTCATCGTCCTTCAGTTGATGTGCTATTTCGTTCAGTTGCAAAATATGCGGGGCGTAATGCTATTGGCGTTATTTTAACTGGGATGGGAAGTGATGGTGCAGTTGGGTTATTAGAAATGCGTCAAGCAGGAAGTTATACCTTTGCACAAGATGAAGCGAGTTGTGTCGTCTTTGGTATGCCTCGTGCTGCGGTTGAAATAGGCGCAGTAGACGAAGTGAAAAGCATAAGCGCAATGAGTAAAGCGGTGCTGATGAAAATCAGTAGCACGCAATCATTGCGTATCTGATTAAGTTCAGTTTAAAAAGCAACACAGTAATTTGCCGATATATTTTGAAGGAGTTTTCAATGGCAAGTAAGGATCTGAAATTTTTAGTGGTTGATGATTTTTCAACAATGCGCCGCATAGTTCGTAATTTGCTAAAGGAATTAGGATTTACGAATGTAGAAGAAGCAGAAGATGGTGCTGACGCGTTAGCTAAATTACGCAATTCGGCAGTTGATTTTGTGATTACAGACTGGAACATGCCAAACATGGATGGTCTAGAGCTTCTTAAAAATATTCGTAGTGATGCGGGACTTGCAGCAACACCAGTACTGATGGTAACCGCTGAAGCTAAAAAAGAAAATATCATTGCAGCAGCGCAAGCTGGTGCAAGTGGATATGTTGTTAAACCTTTTACGGCAGCAATTCTTGAAGAAAAACTAAATAAAATTTTTGAAAAACTGGGCATCTAAGGAGTCGCAATGAGTGGGAATCCAATTATGCCGAAAGATAATATTGAAATGACATCTGATATTATCAGCCGGATCGGACAATTGACGCGGATGTTACGCGACAGTTTGCGAGAATTAGGATTGGATAAAGCAATAGCCGAAGCAGCAGAAGCCATCCCTGACGCTAGGGAACGACTGGACTATGTTGCTCAAATGACCGCTCAGGCAGCAGAGCGTACATTGAATTGTGTCGAAGCTGCGCAGCCTAAACAGGATGCGTTAAGTGCCGATGCGACTAAGCTTACTGAACGTTGGGACCAATGGTTCGAACAGCCAGAAGAGCTGAAAGATGTACGCTCTCTTGTAACCGATACCCGCAATTATTTGCGGGATATCCCTGAGAGTACGGCTTTTACTAACAGTCAGTTATTGGAAATCATGATGGCACAGGATTTCCAAGATCTGACCGGTCAGGTGATTAAACGCATGATGAGTGTCGTTCAAGAAATTGAAAAACAACTCGTGATGGTATTAATGGAAAACCTGCCACCAGAGCAACTTGAAAAGTCTAATGTGAAGAAAGAGACTGACTCTTTATTAAATGGTCCTCAGGTTAATAAAAACAACGCTGGTGTGATCAAAAATCAAGATCAAGTTGATGATTTGCTAGAAAGTCTAGGTTTTTAACCTGTGATGAGTTGTAGGGCGATAAGGACGTTGAGATATGCAGGACGCATTCGCTCTATGCTCTGCTCTTTTAGGATGGTGTATTTTATGGATAAAAAATCACGTAATAATGCTTTAATAGCTCACGCTATTGAAGAAACTGTAAGCCGCTTTGTTTAAGCGGCTTTTGAAGTTGTTGAAATAAACATCAAAAGTAAAATAACTCAATTTTACTGTGAATTTTGCTAATTTCCTTATAATCAGCGTCAATTTTGGTCATATCTCCATTTTTATCATTAGGTTGTTTTTTTCAGTGCATGCCGTCATAGCCCAAAAAGCCCCGTAAATTTGCGATTGTTCAACCCATCAATTTCCTCTGAATTTGTCATGATTAGAGTCATTTCATTCATGCTTTTAATCTCATTACCTAAATCGGACAGACTGTGGCTGAAGATAGCGATCTCGAAAAAACAGAGGAACCCACACCCCATAAACGGGAAAAAGCTAAAAAGGATGGGCAAATTGTCCGTTCTAAAGAGCTTTCATCCGTTTTAATGATCTTGGGTGGCGTGAGTTTGCTGTGGATGAGTGGTGGATTTATCACTCGTGAGTTATATGCCATGTTAACAGAAGGGTTTACGTTTAATCATCACCTTATCGGTAATGAGAATTTATTGATCCCTCGATTTGGTAGCTTGATTAAACAAGCTGTTTTTGCGCTATCACCCGTGTTTTTGGGGTTAGTATTTGTAGCAATTGGTGGCTCTGCCTTATTAGGTGGGATTAACTTTAGTAGTAAATCCATTAAGTTTGATCCCAAAAAATGGAATCCTATTTCTGGGTTAAAACGTATTTTTTCTATGAATGCGTTAGCAGAGTTGTTTAAAGCGATACTGAAATCAACCTTTGTGGGGATCGCTGCAACAGTGTTTTTATGGCACAACTGGAACGATATTCTCCATCTGATCACGCTTCCACCGCTTAGTGCGCTAGCCAATGCGATGCAACTGCTAATTTTTGCTGTCTACATTACGGTTTTTATGCTGATCCCGATGGTGGCATTCGACATTATTTTCCAAATCCGTAGTCATCTGAAAAAACTACGTATGACACGCCAGGAAATTAAAGACGAATTTAAACAGCAAGAGGGTGATCCGCAACTTAAAGCGCGTATCCGCCAGCAGCAACATGCGATGTCGCGTCGTCGAATGATGGCAGATGTGCCTAATGCAGATGTAATTGTGACAAACCCAACCCACTATGCTGTCGCACTGCAATATAACGACAAAATGACAGCCCCTAAAGTGTTAGCAAAAGGGGCTGGGGCTATTGCGTTAAAAATTAAAGAAATTGGTGCAGAAAATCGAATTCCGCTTCTAGAAGCGCCGCCGCTTGCTAGGGCGTTATATCGTCACAGTGAAATAGGCCATGCAATACCTTCAACCCTTTATGCTGCGGTTGCAGAAGTACTTGCATGGGTTTATCAACTGAAACGATGGAAAACCGAAGGTGGTTTAAAACCTAAACAACCTATGAACTTGCCAGTGCCTCCCGCACTGGACTTTGCTGGAGAAGATAATCGTCATGGCTAATTTGGCCTCATTACTCCGCTTGCCGGGAAATTGGAAAAGTTCTCAGTGGCAGATACTGGCAGGGCCAGTGCTTATCTTGTTGATACTGTCAATGATGGTATTGCCATTGCCACCTTTTCTATTGGATTTATTATTTACCTTTAATATCGCACTCTCCATTATGGTGCTGTTAGTAGCAATGTTTACAAAGCGTACTTTAGATTTTGCTGCTTTCCCGACTATTTTGCTGTTTACCACGTTGTTACGTTTATCATTAAACGTGGCTTCAACGCGTATCATCTTAATGGAAGGGCATACAGGGCCAGAAGCCGCAGGGCGCGTTGTTGAGGCCTTTGGCCATTTCCTTGTTGGCGGTAACTTTGCTATCGGTATTGTGGTCTTTATCATCCTTATTTTGATTAACTTTATGGTTATTACCAAGGGTGCGGGACGTATTGCTGAAGTGGGTGCACGTTTTGTGTTAGATGGAATGCCGGGTAAACAGATGGCAATCGATGCTGACCTGAATGCGGGCATTATCAACGAAGATGAAGCTAAAAAACGTCGTAAAGAAGTTTCATTAGAATCTGACTTTTACGGCTCAATGGATGGTGCGAGTAAGTTTGTTCGTGGTGATGCTATCGCAGGCTTAATGATCCTAGTGATTAACGTGGTAGGCGGTCTTATCGTCGGTGTCGCTCAACATGGAATGGCATTAAACGATGCTGCAACGACTTATACCCTTTTAACCATTGGTGATGGTCTGGTTGCTCAGATCCCAGCATTGATTATCTCAACAGCAGCAGGTGTTATCGTTACGCGTGTTGCAACAGATGAAGATGTTGGGCAACAAATGGTGACCCAACTATTTGATAATCCTCGTGTACTGATGTTAACAGCTGGGGTATTAGGCTTGTTAGGTTTAGTACCGGGAATGCCTAACTTTGTTTTCCTATTCTTCACCGCAGCATTAGGTGGATTAGGTTGGTATATCTTACGTCGTAATGCTAACCCTGAAGTACAACAACAAAAAGAGATGGAAGAAGTTGAAAAACAAAATCGTGTTGTTGAAGCATCATGGGAAGATGTGCAACTTGAAGATCCATTAGCGATGGAAGTGGGGTATCGGTTAATTCCAATGGTAGATAGCCGCCAAAATGGCGAGTTGTTAGGTCGAATTAGTGGGATTCGTAAAAAGTTTGCTCAAGAGACAGGATATCTCCCTCCCGTTGTTCATATTCGAGACAATATGGAATTAAAACCTTCTTTTTATCGCATTCTAATGAAAGGGGTTGAAATTGGTCATGGAGAAGCGCATCCGGGGCGTTGGTTAGCAATCAATCCGGGTAATGCTGTTGGCTCTTTAGAAGGTGATATTACTCAAGAACCTGCATTTGGTTTACCGGCAGTTTGGATCGATGACAGTTTAAGAGAGCAAGCACAGGTGCAGGGCTATACCGTTGTTGCTGCAAGTACTGTTATTGCAACGCACTTTAATCATGCATTAACGAAATACGCATCAGAATTATTTGGTCGTCAAGAAGCACAAATGTTATTTGATAGGGTCAGTAAAGAGCTCCCTAAAATGACAGAAAATATGATCCCAGATATGCTTTCACTGACGGTATTGCACAAAGTATTGCAAAACCTACTGTCTGAGCAGGTGCCTATTCGTGATATGAGAACTATATTAGAAGCCTTAGCGGAGCATGCACCAGAACAAAAAGATCCAGCTGAATTAACCGCCGTGGTTCGTGTTGCACTTCGTCGAGCGATTACACAACATTGGTTTGGTGATCAAGATGAAATCCAGGTGATTGGTTTAGATGCAAGCTTAGAGCGTATTCTGGTTCAAGCGATGCAAAGTGGCGGTGGATTAGAACCAGGGCTTGCTGAAAATATTGAACAACAAGCGGCAGATGCTGTACGCCATCAAGAGATGTCCGGCGGTGCGCCAGTATTATTAGTGAATCATTCGCTACGTTCATTATTGTCACGTTTTTTACGTCGTAGCCTGCCACAATTAGCCGTATTATCAAATATGGAAATCAGTGAAGGTCGTCGTATTCGTATGACGTCGATGATTGGTGGACAGCCACACTAAACTAATAATTAGACGTCATATAGACCAATAATCTTTATTTTGAACATGTTATTACACGCGACTAATTTGATTAGTTGCGTGTTTTTTTATCTCTATCTTGTTTTAATCCTTACAGATGATGTTTTATTTATAATATCTAAGAAAATTAATTTCATTAATATAATTTTTTTTATAGGAGATTTATTAATGAAAAATAAAAAATTACTTTTCCCATTATTTATTTTATTCAATTCACAAATGGTTTTGGCAGGTGAGAATATTATTGTAAATGATAATTTATCGCCTAAGACAACGCTCACTTTTGATAATGAAAAAAATAAAGATGTCATTAATATAGATACAAACCTTGAAGATGGTATTTCACTTAATTTTTACCATAAATTTAATGTTCCTAAAGAGGGGATCATTCTTAATAATAGAAAAGCCAAAGCAAATATTATTATTAATGAAGCCACTGGAAATGAAATGAGTTTAATTAATGGTAATGTTAGAGTCGAAGGACTAAAGGCTCATGTAATTATTGCTAATCCTAATGGTATTGAATGCAACCAGTGTTCTGCCTCCAGAGTTACTGATTTTACACTAATTAGTGGAAAAACTAATGACAGTGTCAGAGATTTCATTTTATCAGATAAAAATTATGTCTCTATTCATGGTCTAAAACGGATCGCTAGTCAAAAAATTAATCTTATTTCTAATAAAATTTTTATGGAAGGAACATTAAATAAATCTATTGATACATTAAATATACTTAGTGGGTTGAAAACATATCATCTTTTTTCAAAAAATGAATTTAATCACAATGGACAAATTTCTTTTTTTGAAGGGTTTAAATCTAATTTAAATGAAATTAATATTAAGCATGGTTATGGTGAGGTTTATTTTGATAAAGGTGCTTATAATATAACGAAAAGTAAATTAAATATTGATGATTTGTCTGGAAATAGTGCTCTTTATATATCTAGGTAATTAATATATAAAAATGACGTTTTTATTTTAAATATAAAATATATAGGTGCTAATTTAGGTAAATCACATATAGAGTTAACGTGCTGATGTTTATTTTCTAGAAGTAATAAATTTAATAAGAAGTATTTTATGAAATACTTCTTATTATCTCTGCTAATATATAATATAAATAGGTTTAGTAATGAAATCAAAAAATACTTTATTTTTGTTATCATAGTTTATTTATAATATCACTATTTTTTTCCTCTCAAGCTTCTTCGGATATGTTAATCGTTAAAGATGATGATAAAGAAAAAAACTTTCTATTAATTATGAAAGTGGAAAAGCTGTGATTAATATTGAGACAAATGATATTCAAGGGGTTTCACATAATCATTATAGTGACTTTAATGTTGATGAAAAAGGTGTAGTGTTTAATAACGCTAAAGAGCAAGATGTAATAACCATTATAAATGAAGTGACATCTAAAAATAAAACAATGCTTAAAGGTGACCTATCTATTAATGGCAACCCTGTAAGTATCGTTATTGCAAATCCTAATGGAATACATTGTCAAGGATGTTCATTTAATGGTAAACAGATTTACCATATGTATAATAAATTCCCCTAAAAGTATCATAAAGGAAAATTGTTATTAGATTTTGGCTCGATTATTAATGCAAAGAAATTTATTTATTCTGCTGGAAATAATGTTCTTATAAAAAATGGTATTTTAAATATGGGAGTGATAGTTGTATATACAAAGGGGAAAATAATCAACTTAGGGGAAATAAATATATTAAGTTGGCGTATTGATTCCATTTTTGAAAATCTTTATAAGAAATATAGTAACACTGATTTTTCAGAAAAAATACCATATTGAATGCTAAGATATTCAGTAATGAAAAAAATTCTAGATTAACTATTTATAAGACTAATGTTCATTTTAATTTATCTAAAGGTAACTTATTTTAATAAGGGTTCCCTACGTTTAGAGAAGAGTAAATTTTCTGCTAATGTACGTAATTATATTCATTCTTTCGAAAGTAAATCATTTAACATTAACTCTTTAATGGTTATTGATGCTGAAAAAAGAGTAATACTCAATGGGGAAATTTTCTTTATTGATTCCCTTGGTAAAGTTTTTATTCAAAACAGTACGGATATTAGATTTAATCAGAAAAATAGCGATAACATCCTTATTAAATATTTAATATTAATTATTTATATATGTTTTTTTATAAAATATTTTATATGAATGTTTTTTATGTGGATGGTTTTTAAAATTAATCGGATTATATATTAATTATAATAATTACTTTAAAACCAAAGGAAATGGCTATGAAAAAAATCCCTTTATTTACTCTTTCATTATTATCTATATTTGTTTCAGTATCTTGTTATGCTACTCAAGATGTTGTTTTAAATGCTAATTCATTATCTGATGCACAAGTATCAATTAATGATGATATAGGTAAAACACAAGTTAAAATCATAAACACTAATCAAGATAATGTAGCCCATATCTATTACGACCGTTTTAATATTAATAATGATGGTTTATCATTAGATAATGATAAAGCAGAATTAATTATTAATGAGGTTGTTTCTCACGAAAGTTCAGAGTTGCATGGTGATCTTGAGTTACAAGGAAAAAAGGCGACAGTAATTATAGCTAACCCTAATGGAATTTCTTGTTATGATTGCTCTTTCTCAGGAATTGATGATATTAAGTTAATTTCTGGTAGCAGTGTAGGAAAATTTTCTAAGGAATTTACTATAACAGATAATCCTGTTGATTTTGCTTTTGTCAATAAATTACCTAGAAATAAGCTTACGCATATCAATCGTCATGATAAAGACATTTCACCTAAATATATAAATATCATATCTAATAATATAATGCTGGATAAAGGTGATTTTAATGCTGAATATATCCGTTTTGATATCGGTTTAGATAAATTTAACCTTAATTATTCAAATGCTTATAATCGTATGGGAGATTTGGTAATAAGCGATAATGCAACGTTAAATAGTCGGTATTTAATAATAAAAGGGAATAAGGCTGCGGTTAGTCATTATGGTCATATTGATACTTTATCTTTAAATGCAAATGTCAATATATGGTGGAACCTCAATGATTCAATCATTGATTTAAATAGAGATATAAACTTATATAAAACAGCTTATGATGATGTAAAAAAATCAAAGTTAAATATTTCAACGTATTATTTTAGTGCTGATAAATCATCTTTTTATGTTAAAGATAGTGCTTTATTTATTAATGCGGGAGATATGGTGTTACTTAACGATTATATTATCGACAATAGCTATTTAATATCACGTGTTAATTATATAGATATGAATAACATTACGTTGAATAAAAGCTATCTTGATGTTACTTCTCTGCATCGTATAAATATTGATGGTAAAATCCATGGGGAAGGTCGTGTTGTGTTAGAAGGAAAAAAAGGGAATTTTAATGGAAAAGATAAAATAGAGTTAACAGGAGAAGAGCTAGTAGAATTAAAGGGACTACCGAAATTTCGATTAGGTACATCAACTATTATAGATAAAAAAACATCAACCGTGAAAATCCGTTAATAGACTTTAATTAAAAAGTAATGATAAAAATATCATGTTTATTATTACTATCGATTTAACGTGTAACATTAATTTAATGCTTATTTTATAGTTACTATATATAAGTAACTATAATAGGTTACATAAAATAGTCCTTGTATTATGTTGATATAATGCAAGGACTGTTATTTTCTTTAAATTTTATACTTGGATTTTTCGCCCAGCTAATATTGAACGTTGTGCTTGCCCATCAGAACCATAAAGGGTTGGGCTGTGGTTCTTTTGCAAAAAACGGATTGCATCACTATTACGAGAGATGTGTTGATCAAGTAGTAATCCGTTATGTTGATTAAGATGTTTTAGCTCCGCCGTAATATCCATTATCTGTATCCATAAATCAGATAAGAATGGTAACCCTGTATAAGGCTTTTCTACACCGGCTTGTAGGCTTAGCGTATGACGCTGTTGGTCTGTATGACCTAAAGCCGACAAGACAAAATTCTTCTGTTCAGTTACTTCGTGTAGGGCATTGATATCAATATTACCAGCGCATAATAACTGTTGTTCAGCACGTAAAATACTCGCAATGGTATTAAGCTGTGATAATTGAAGATCTAAAGTCTGGCGGAGTTCTTCCATCATAATCATTAAAATATTATTGAGTTATGCTTTCAGCAGCTTCACGGAAAAGAGCATCCGCAATTTTACCGCTGTCCATGGTTAATGTTCCGTTGGCAATTGCTTCTTTTAAGCGAGCAACTTTCTCAACGTTAATGTCTTTATTGCCAGGTTGAACAAGTTTTTTCTGCGCTTCACTTAGTTTTACAGACGTGTCACCTGTTGTAGATTTTTGTTCAGTTGTTCCCGATTTACGTGATCCCTGAGTGATTTCACTTGGGTTACGTTGTGCAATTGCGTTAATCGGAAGCAGTGGATTTGCGCGTTCAATACTCATAGGAAAATCCTTTGTTAGGCATCAATTAATAGTCAGATGAAGCCATTGTAAAACAACCTATGTGTTTTCGCCTATCATCTTGGTTCTTTATATCGGCTATCGAATCAAAAACTTTAATCTTAGTCGTCATATTCATCATACTCGTCATACTTCAAGCCGTAGCGTTGTTGACCGCATTCACTCACACTAGTCACATACTTATGTATGCTCCTAGCGATTCGTTCATTTGTCGCCTAGCTACAACTTGAATTATTTAGAGTATCTATATTAGATGCTTTAAATTGTTATCTAACTACAGCTTAAATTATTTAGAGTATCTACATATGATGCTTTAAATTATTTAGAGTAAAAAATGTAGCGCAAGAGAGTTTACCTCGGCTTGCCATAACTGAAACGGCTAACAAGCAATTTAATAAGGGCTTATTCTGCTTATCAGCTTTTTTATTTATTAAAGAGGGATGCGAACAGAGCCATTTTCAAGAGCTTCTCCAATGACGATTTGGCCTGATTTCACTCTAACTCTAATCGTTTCATTGGCAACAGCATTGTTGATTGCCTTGCCTTCATAGCGAATTTGAAAATGATCGCCTTGTGCAAAAACAGTAACGGTTTGACCTGCCAAAATAGCCCAAGGGCGACGGATCATGGTCGATGTGATAGGTTTTCCGGCAGAAATTTGGCGCATAGCAATGGCATTTTTAATTAACGTAGGATCACGTAATACGTCATAAGGTTGCTTTTCTAATTCACCTGTTATCATGCTGACTGATGCCGTTTCAATCGCATCATCACGATTGATGTCTTTTTTGGCGACTAAATATTTACCCGTTACACTCACATCAACTTGAATAAAACGACGTTGTTTATCACATTGAATGGGAATCGAAAGCCGCCCCCAATTACGAGAGCCTGCATGGCGTTGGATCGCTTGTGTTTGACACACTGGCCATTTCTCTTCCGGTGTTAAAACTGTGACTGTCACTTTATCGCCTTGTTGATGAAGCGCGACAAAGAAATCTTGTAGTTCTTCAGGAAGTGATTTCGCAATACTCACATTCACCATAAAGAAAAAAGAAAACAGACCGATAAGAGTTTTAACTAACATAGTTTGTATCACCTTACAGAGTTGATGCTAATTGTGCGTTTGTCATTATTTAGCAACAACAGTGTACAGCGACTTTGCATGCCTTAAACGCATAAATAGCAATCCAATTTACGCCTATTCCTCCAATCATCTTTTTTTTGAGCGTTTATTCTGTCAACTGAAATTGTTTTATCAGCTGAGGTAAGTGGCTTAGCCACCAAGGATAGAAGATGCTCGATAAATTAGAAAATACGTTTCATTTTCAACAAGAAGCGCTCTCAATACGCAATAAACGCCAAGAAATTCTCGCTGCGAATATCGCTAACGCAGACACCCCAGGCTTTCAGGCTCGTGATATTGATTTTGCTTCTGAATTGAAGAAAACCATTGAAAACGGACGTACTGGTAGTCATGGCATGCAATTGGCGATGACATCAGAGCGCCATATCCCGATCAAACCCGGTTATCGCTTAGAAGCAGACTTACTCTATCGCGTACCTCATCAAACGGCGATGGATGGTAATACCGTGGATATGGATATGGAACGTAGTAATTTTGCTGACAATAGCCTTAAGTATCAGGCTGATGTGACATTTATTAACTCGCAAGTCAAAAGCATGATGGCTGTATTGCAACAGTAGGGTAAAGAGCATGTCTTTATTTAGTATTTTTGATATTTCAGGTTCAGCACTTTCAGCGCAATCTCAACGTTTAAACGTAAGCGCTAGCAATATGGCAAATGCCGACAGTGTTGCAGGCCCAGATGGTGAACCTTATCGTGCAAAACAGGTTGTTTTTCAGGTTAACGCACCTGCTGGTCAAGAAGTTGGTGGTGTTCGTGTCACTGAAGTGGTGGATGATCCTGCTCCATTTCGTATGGAATATCAGCCGGGACACCCTTTTGCCGATGAAAAAGGGTATGTACGTATGCCGAATGTTGATGTTGTGGGTGAAATGATTAACACCATTTCTGCATCAAGAAGCTACCAAGCTAACGTCGAAGTGATGAACACAGCCAAATCACTGATGCAAAAAACACTGATGATAGGCCAATAGGGAGAATAAATTGTGGGTATTTCCGCCTCAATGAATGAACCTTATGATAATACCATTATCGGGGATGCACCTTCTTCGTACCATACGAAAAAAAGTGGTAGTGAGGATATCAAAGGGAATTTCCTAACACTACTCATCACTCAGATGAAAAACCAAGACCCAACAAATCCAATGCAAAATAATGAGTTAACCTCCCAGTTAGCTCAAATTTCGACCGTTGAAGGTATCGAAACACTGAATAAAACAGTGAACAACATTGTTGGTCAGATTGATCAAAGTCAGGCATTGCGAGCATCTTCCTTAGTTGGCCATGGTGTCATGGTCTCTGGGAATAAAATTGTTGTCTTTCAGCCAACTGACGGTAAAGGTGAGACTGAAAAACCTGGTAACGGGGATGACACAATTCCAACACCTGATACTCAAAATGAAAAAATGCGCCAGCAAATGGGAACGTATAAATCAGAAGGTACTGACCCAACTACGCCTAGCGATGAACACCTTTTTTCAACACCTTTTGGTTTTGAATTACTCAGTCCAACCGATTCTCTTACGATAAACATCACCAATGCGAGTGGTGTTACCGTTCGTACAATCCAAATGGACAAAAAGATGCTACCGGATGTTTATAACTTCTCTTGGGATTGTACTGATGAAGATGACAATCCTGTTCCAACAGGCAGTTATAAATTTACCGTTAACGCCACGCTTAATGATGCTCAGGTCCCTGTTAAGACACTGAATTATGCGCTGGTGAATAGTGTGTCCATGGTGGATGGTGGTGCCCGCCTTGATGTTGGCTTAGGTAATACCGTTTCATTGGATGAAATTCGTCAGGTTCTTTAACTAACACATATTCAACTTGGAGGGCGCATGTCCTTTTCACAAGCAGTAAGTGGTTTAAACGCAGCAGCCGCTAACTTAGATACTATCGGTAATAATATTTCTAACTCCGCAACCTACGGTTTTAAAGGCGCAAGCGTTTCTTTTGCAGACGTATTCGCTGGTTCAGGTGCAGGTCTGGGGGTTAAAGTGGCGGGTATTAGCCAAAACTTTAAAGACGGTAGTATCACAACCACTAACCGTCCAACAGACGTGGCGATTTCTGGTGGTGGTTTTTTCCGTATTGAAGATCAAAACGGCGGCGTTTTCTATTCACGTAATGGTGAATTTGGTAAAGATAAAAATGGTTTTCTGACTAACATGCAAGGTATGCGTGTAACAGGTTATCCAGTACAAAGCGTTGATGGTAAAAACGTGGTTCAAAAAGGGGCAACGCCAACACCTATCGTTATTCCTACGGATATGATGAATGCAAGTGCAACCGATAAAGTGGATATGACGGTTAACTTGAACTCAGCTGAAGAGCCAATTGACCAAACGACTCATGCGTTTAATCCTAAAGATA
The DNA here is from genome assembly GCF_003144535.1 of Proteus penneri. GTDB lineage: Bacteria > Pseudomonadota > Gammaproteobacteria > Enterobacterales > Enterobacteriaceae > Proteus > Proteus penneri. The sequence continues at coordinate 228,071 of NZ_PHFJ01000001.1, forward strand.
ATGACTCTTATAACTTCAGTACTAACGTAACAACTTATGATAGCTTAGGTAATGAACATAACTTGAACTTATTCTTTGTGAAAACAAAAGATAATGAATGGGAAGTTCATGCTCAAGACTCTACAACAGGTGAGCCAGCTCAAAATCTAGGTAAGTTAGTTTATAAAAATAATGGTGTACTAGACGAAACGGCAACTAGCATTAAAAATTTCACTACTGTGTCTTATAAAGGTTCAGAAACCATGGATATGGCGATGAACTTTACAGGCAGTACTCAACAAAAAGTAGCCGAATCAAGTGTTTCTAAACTGGCGCAAAACGGTTATCAAGCAGGTGAATTCACCAACTTCCGTATTGAGCAAGACGGCTCTATTATGGCGACTTACTCAAACCAACAAAGCCAAGTTGTTGGCCAAATCGCATTAGCTAACTTTGCAAACGCTGGCGGCTTAAGCTCACAAGGCGACAACATGTGGTCTGAAACTAACGGTTCAGGTTCGCCAATCGTCGGTGTTGCTGGCTCTGGTGTATTCGGCAAATTAACCAATAACGCATTAGAAGCGTCTAACGTGGATATGAGCCAAGAGTTAGTCAATATGATCGTTGCTCAACGTAACTATCAATCAAACGCACAAACCATTAAGACTCAGGATCAGATCCTGCAGACTCTGGTTAGCTTGCGCTAATAACGCCGGAAATAATCTGTTATGGATCATGTGATTTATACCGCGATGGGCGGCGCCAGACACTCGATGGAAAATCAAGCTGTCGTGGCGAACAACTTAGCAAACGCATCAACGCCGGGATTCAAAGCGCAGCTTAGTGCAATGCGAGCCGTACCTGTCAATGGCGATACCTTACCAACTCGTACATTAACGGTAGCCTCAACGCCTGGTAGCGATCAGAGTCAAGGAACGATGAACTATACCGGCAGATCAATGGACGTTGCGTTAAGTGATAACGGCTATTTAGCGGTTCAACTTGAAGATGGTACTGAAGCCTATACCCGAAACGGGAATATCCAACGTAACGCTGACGGCATGTTGATGGTACAAGGGCGTTTGTTAATGGGGGATAACGGTGCGATTGAAGTACCTCCTCAAGCAGATGTCAGTATTGCCAATAACGGTATTGTGACTGCGCATGTGCCGACTGATCCGCCAAAAATGTTGGGTCAGATTGGTCGTTTGAAAATGGTAAAACCAGAGCAAAACGATTTAGTTCGTGGCGATGATGGTTTATTCCATTTATCACCGAACGGCGTTGCACGTGCAGGTGCGGAATTACCTGCGGATGATAGCGTGAAGGTGTTAGCTGGTGTGTTAGAAGGCAGTAATGTTAATCCAGCAGAAGCCATGGTCGATATGATAGCAAACGCAAGACGTTTTGAAATGCAAATGAAGGTTATTCATAGCGCTGACGATAATGCGCAACGAGCTAACCAATTGCTATCACTGAGTTAAATAGTGTAAGGGGAAAACCATGATCCGTTCTTTATGGATTGCTAAAACTGGGTTGGATGCACAACAGACAAACATGGATGTGATTTCCAACAACCTCGCGAACGTCAGCACCAATGGCTTTAAACGTCAACGTGCGGTTTTCGAAGATTTACTGTATCAAACAATCCGTCAACCGGGGGCGATGACTTCTGAACAGACGAATGCACCGTCAGGTTTACAAATTGGTACGGGGGTTCGTCCTGTTGCTACTGAGCGTTTACATAGTCAAGGTAACTTGGCTCAAACTAATGGTACTCGTGATGTGGCGATTAAAGGACAGGGTTTCTTCCATGTTCAGTTACCTGATGGCACAGACGCTTATACCCGTGATGGTTCTTTTCAAATGGATCAAAATGGGCAATTAGTGACAACCAGTGGTTTCCAAGTCGTTCCAGCAATTATTCTGCCTGAAACGGCGAAAAAGGTCATGATTGGTCGTGATGGTACTGTTAGTGTTGAAATTGAAGGTTCACCAGCACCACAACAAGTGGGGCAATTGACGCTAACAACCTTTATTAATGACAGCGGATTAGAAAGTGTCGGTGAAAACTTGTACTTAGAAACCGCAAGTTCTGGCGCACCGACTGAAAATGCTCCAGGTATCAACGGCGCAGGCTTGTTGTATCAGGGATATGTTGAAACCTCTAACGTTAATGTAGCTGAAGAGTTGGTCAATATGATCCAGACTCAACGTGCTTATGAAATTAACAGTAAAGCAATTTCAACATCTGATCAGATGTTACAGAAACTAACGCAACTCTAATTTCGTTTGTTCATTAGCCTGACAGGGTTTCCTGTCAGGCATATTACTAAAAGAGTATCGAAGATGGATACAAAGGTCATTACTGACAATTCTGGGGCAAGAAAGCTTAGTGTCAGATGGCGTCGTCATCAACGTTTAGGTACCGCCCTGTTGGTACTGACACTGGCGGGATGCGCACATATACCGAAAAAACCGTTGGTAGAAGGTAACACAACGGCGGTTCCAACGGCACCAACAGCACCTGCACCAAATGGCTCTATTTTTCAGGCAACTCAGCCTGTTTATTTTGGCTATCAACCTTTATTTGAAGATAGACGCCCTCGAAATATAGGTGACACGCTGACGATCACGTTGCAAGAAAATGTCAGTGCAAGCAAAAACTCATCTGCTAATGCAAGCCGTAATGGTAAAGCTGGGTTCCTTGCTTCGATCACCCCAAGATTCTTAGAAGGGTTGTTTGGTAATAATCGCGCTGATATGGGAATGGAAGGAAACAGTGACTTTGGCGGTAAAGGTGGCGCAAATGCGAACAATACCTTTAAAGGCACCATTACTGTTACCGTCGATCAGCTTCTTGCCAATGGTAACCTGCACGTTATTGGTGAAAAGCAAATTGCTATCAATCAAGGTACTGAATTTATCCGTTTTTCAGGTGTGGTGAATCCAAGAACAATTAGTGGTTCCAATACCGTAAATTCAACCCAAGTTGCTGATGCTCGTATTGAATATATCGGAGACGGTTATATCAATGAAGCTCAATCTATGGGATGGCTACAACGCTTCTTCTTAAATGTATCACCTTTTTAATGAGTAGGATCCAGATGAAAAAAATAGCGATGAGCCTTTTCTTTATCGTGATGACATGTGTCGGTTTTTCCGCTCATGCCGAACGGATCAGAGATCTCACCTCTGTTGAAGGGGTAAGAGAAAATGCGCTGATTGGTTATGGTTTGGTCGTGGGATTAGATGGAACGGGTGACCAAACAATGCAAACCCCGTTTACCACACAAAGTCTGAATAACATGCTCTCACAATTGGGGATCACAGTACCACCCGGCACCAATATGCAATTGAAAAACGTTGCTGCGGTGATGGTAACAGCAAAATTACCGCCTTTTGGTCGTACAGGGCAATCAATCGACGTCGTTGTTTCATCCTTAGGTAATGCCAAAAGCTTACGTGGTGGTACGTTGCTGATGACACCATTAAAAGGTGTTGATAATCAGATTTATGCTTTAGCACAAGGCAATATTGTTGTCGGAGGAGCAGGCGCATCTGCGGGGGGTAATAGTGTTAAAGTTAACCAGCTAGCGGGTGGGCGCATTAGTAGTGGCGCTATCATTGAACGTGAGTTGCCTTCGCAATTTGGCCAAACAGGTCTGCTAAATCTACAACTAAATGAAGAAAACTTCACATTGGCACAACATATCTCTGATACCGTTAATAAATTACGTGGTGTGGGAACGGCTATTCCTTTAGATGCTCGTACCGTTCAATTACGTGTTCCTATTGGTAAAAGCGAACAAGTCCGTTTCTTGGCTGAAGTTCAGAACCTTGAAATTAAACGTGTTGTTGCTGATGCGAAAGTGATCATTAATGCCAGAACGGGTTCAGTTGTGATGAATCGTGATGTGACATTAGGAAGTTGTGCGATTGCACAAGGCAACCTTTCCGTTACGGTTAATAGCCAAGTCAATGTAAGCCAACCTAATACTCCATTTGCGGGTGGTAGCACTGTTGTAACACGGAATACTAGCGTGAATATGAGTGAACAAGGTGTCTCATTACAGCAAGTGAATGCAAGCGCAAGCCTAAACGAAGTGGTTCGTACATTAAATGCATTAGGTGCAACACCAACTGATTTAATGTCGATATTGCAGGCAATGGAAAGCGCGGGTTGCTTACGTGCGAGATTGGAGATTATCTGATGAAAGATTTATCTCTGCTTTCTTCAATGCCGAACGTTTCTACTCCGGCATATGACAGCAATGCATTGAATAAACTTAAATATCAGGTTGGACAAAATGCTGATCAGCAAGGGTTGCGCCAAGTGGCGCAACAACTTGAAGGTGTTTTTGTTCAAATGATGTTAAAGAGCATGCGCGATGCAATACCTCAAGAGAGCATGTTTAATTCAGAAAGTACCAAGATGTGCACCTCACTTTATGATCAACAAATCGCTCAAGACCTATCACAAAAAGGCTTGGGCTTTGCTGACATGATAGAAAAACAACTTTCTGCCAAAGTCACGATGGACCCAAGTGAAATGGCGGGTAAAACACCAATGCCATTAGATGGCAGTGATATTTTTCAATCCATGCCAACACAATCTTTGGGGCAAATTTATCGTGCAATGCAGCCTTATCAAAATGCAATTGAAAGTACGATTGGTAAGCTTAAAGGGTTATCTGAAAGCAGTGCTTCTTTTGCATCAAAATTGTTAGGGCCTGCTAAACAAGCGACAGAAGGCACGGGTGTACACCATCTTTTAGTTGTTGCTCAAGCCGCGCTTGAATCAGGCTGGGGAAAACGTGAGATCCTAACGGGTGATGGTAAACCAAGTTATAACCTGTTTGGTATTAAAGCAGGAAGTCGCTGGAAAGGGCCTGTCACAAATATCATGACAACTGAAGTAATTGACGGTAAGTCAATTAAAATGCGGGATAATTTCCGCGTTTATGGCTCTTATGTTGAAGCCATTCAAGATTATCTCCGATTGATTACTGAAAGTCCTCGTTACGCAAAAGTACCTCAAGCTCAAACCCCAGAACAAGCTGCTTATCGCATCCAAGAAGCGGGTTATGCCACCGATCCAGGTTATGCGAAAAAACTGGTTTCAATCATTGGTCAATTAAAAGGAAGCGGTGAGCAAGTTGCTAAAACTTATACTCACGATTTAAGCGATCTATTTTAATGCTTTCCCCTCAAGTTTAGAGGGGAAGTACCGATAATAAAGACCAGAGCATTCATTCCAACTTGCCAGCTATGCTCCGTGCATACGGGTGATGACTAAACGTAAAAGGATAGACAAATGTCCAACAGTTTAATTAATACAGCGATGAGCGGACTTAATGCGGCACAAGCTGCGATGAGCACTGTGAGTAATAACATCGCTAACCAAAATGTAAAATGGTACAACCGTCAAATGACTGTTTTTAATGAAAACAGCGGCACAATGACCGGTAATGGTTATATCGGTAATGGTGTTAATGTTAGCCGTATTCATCGTGAGTATAACGAATTTCTTGCTGGTCAAATGAACCGTGCAATGTCAAAACAAAGCGCACTTAATAGCTATACCAAAAATATCTCACAAATCAATGATTTGTTAGCAGATAAAGGAAATGACGTTTCCAGTGCGATTGACGAATTTTTTACTAGCTTACCAAACGTAACCAATAATGCCGAAGACAACCCTGCGCGTACAACGGTAATTGGTAAAGCGGAAGCCATGGTGAATATGTTTGCTAAAGCAGACCAATCATTGCGTGATTTAGAAAAAGATATTAATAGTCAGGTGACAAATACCTCTAAAAATATCAATGAATATACAAAACAGATCGCAAAACTAAATAACGAAATTAGTCGTTCTAAAGGCTTCAATGGCGCTGATCCTAACGACTTATTAGACCAACGTGATCGTTTAATTCAAGAGTTAAACACACTGGTTGATGTTCAAGTGACTCAACAAGATGGTGGTTTTGTTAACGTCACGTTTGCTAATGGTCTGCCATTAGTATCTGGTACTCGCTCTTATGAAGTTTCTGCTATTCCATCTAATAAAAATAGTGAACGTCTTGTTCTTGGTTATAGTAATGGCATTGATGAAGTTCGCGAAGTGGATGCAAAACGCATTAAAGGTGGCGAACTTGGCGGCGCGTATCGTAGCCGTGAAGAAGTGTTAGATCCAAGCCGTAACCAGTTAAATCAATTAGCGTTAGTGTTGGGTGATCAATTTAATAAGCAACATGAGCAAGGCTTTGATTTAGATGGTAAAAACGGTGAGAAGTTCTTCGAACTTGGTGGCGCTCATGTTATGCCTAACGGTAAGAATAAAGGTGACGCTACCTTTGATGTCAAATATACCGATACCAAAGCAGTGAAAGCGGCTGATTATACTGTTAAATATGATGGTAGTAAGTGGGATGTTACGGTAGAGCCGGGCGGTCGTAAAGTTAATGCAAAAGTAAGCGCAACGGGCGAATTAGAATTCGAAGGCATGAGTATCAAAATCAATGGTACAGCACAAAAAGAAGATTCTATTATTGTTCAATCTGTCGGTAATGTTATTGCTGGTATGGAAGTTGCAGTGACTGATCCAAGCAAGATAGCGGCAGCTGGCTCGCTAAACGCGGATGGAACAACGGCACCAAGTGATAACGAAAACATGAAAAAATTGTTTGATTTACCAGACCAAAAAGTGATTGATGGTAAAACAACGATTGCAGGTGGTTATGGCTCACTGATCAGTATGGTGGGTAATAAAGTGAATACCGCGCAAGTTGATTTTGATGCTCAGGTTTCTATCACTAAAAGTATTGTCGAACAACAGCAGTCTGTTTCTGGTGTGAACTTGGATGAAGAGTACGGTGAGATGTATCGCATTCAAGAATACTACATGGCAAATGCGAAAGTTATTCAAACTGCAAACAGTATGTTTGATGCGATTATGCAAGTTTTCTAAGTAACCCTTCATCAGAATAAGGAATAACACGGTGCGTTTAAGTTCAAATCAAATTTTTAGTCAGCGTGTGGATAATATCACTGGCTCGCAAAGCAAATGGATGACTGAAGGAAATAAAATTTCAAGTGGTCGTCGCGTTGAAAAGCCTTCAGATGATCCCATGGCGGCTTCTCAAGCGGTAATGGTGAAACAATCTGAATCACGTAACCAACAGTATGCAACAGCGCGCGGATTTGCAAAAAACAGCATGTCATTGCAAATGAGTTTAGCGAGTCAAATGGTGAATATCACCACCAAAATTCAAGAAACACTGGTTGCTGCGGGTAATGACGCCACGCTTAGTGATGAAGACCGTTCATCTCTTGCTGATCAATTACAAGGTTTAAAAGATCAATTAGTGGGTATTGGTAATACAAAAGATGGTGTGGGTCGTTATATTTTTGCCGGTTTCCAATCAGATAAACCGCCTTTTGTTGCTGATGCAACGGGTAAAATCACCTATCAAGGTGGCGACAAGCAAATTACCCAAAAAGTAGATAGCAATATTGAAATGACGACCAACTTCACTGGAATTGAAACATTACAATCTTCAGGTGGTAAAGGGACAGAGCCTGATATTTTTAATGCACTTGATAATGCTATTACAGCGTTACGTGAACCTTTAACAGGTAAACCACAAGCAGATCGTGATGCAGCATTAGATAAAATTGATGCTGCAAACCGTGTTAACCGTGCAACTTTAAATAACATTTCTAGTGTAGAAGCCAAATTAGGTTTACAACTTCAAGAGCTTGATAATTTAGATGATTTGGGGGCAGATACCTCTTTAAGAAATGCAAAACGTTTAAGCGAGTTGCGTGACTTAGATTGGACACAAGCAATTTCTGATTATTATCAAGAAGAGTCTGTCTTACAGGCTTCTTATAAAGTTTTTAACGACATGAAAGAGATGTCGATGTTCAAGATGTATCGCTAATTTTTATCGTACTGTTTCGCGACATTTTGATATCTCCCCTGATATTGATTTATCAGGGGAGTTTTTTTTATTGTTTATTGAATACAATTGATAAGTTCATTTTTTTAATATTAGAAATAAAGTGTTTTGCTGATGAAACTTCAAAACCATGATAAAGCCGTTTTATATTTTTTATAAAGGTATCAATCATAATTAGCTTGACACCAATATTTTTGGCAACAATGAAATATTGTGAAACTACTTTTCATAATAAATTAGCATCAAGGCCTTTCTCATTGAAATGATATTAACAGTAAGTCTAGATAACATAGTAATTATTTTATTTATAAACGACAAAATATGAGATGTACCTCGTCATTGTTTTTTAAATTCCTTTGCTTTATCCAGTTATCTAATGTGATTTTACCACATCTAATTTTATATCCTGCCTTTTTGTGTGGATATTCCTTGCAGAATAAACTCGATTTCTTATCAGCTTATTTTACGTATGTTATTTGTTTTTTTGTTTTAACATTCCAACTTTGAAAGTAATATCGTTATTAAACTTTAATTGGGATAAATCCTAACAGGAGTTGTTGTGTGTATAAACTATATAAGTTAATTTATCACTCGTCATAATATGATTTTCTTTTTTTAATTTACATTATTGATTTAAAAAGGAAAAAGAATATCTAATAAAGACGTTCTTTTAAGGATGATCAATTATAATTCATTCGGATAAGTCAATGGATATTATTTTTATTTTATTCTTGATATATATTTTATTCATTAATTCGATATAAAATTAGTTATTATTCTTTAAGTTTTGTTTAAAAATAAGTCATTAAAGATTAAGTAAAGCTAATATTTATGAAAAAAGGATAATTTTCTCTTCTGTATTTAATTATCTATTTGATAAATAAGTTTTTTTAACTATTTTTAATAGTGTATAACGATCTATTTTGACAGATTAATAGATGTATCCTATCAAGCGTTGAGTTATTGATTGATAATAGCGTATTTACAGTGAATATTTATAAATTTATATTGTAAAAAATTTATTTTTCTAATAATAAATACTTATAAATATATAAAATTGTATTTTAAGTGAAAATTTAGAAATGTTAGGTTTTCTAAATTAGAATGATTATATTTTTATTTTCTATAAATTTTATTCAATGATATATAAAAGAATAGGTTATTAATATGAGAAAGCATTGTAACGAACCATTACGTAAAATAATCGGAAAGTATATAAAAAAAGCGCGTATAAATAAATCATTGTCAGGTGAACAATTAGGGCTACTATTGAATGTCAGTCAGCAACAAATATCAAGATATGAAAATGCAGAGACGAGTGTTAATATTGAAACATTATATTTCATATTACAAACGCTAGATAAAAACTGGGAGGATTTTTATTGTCATGTTATACGAGAGTATGAAAATAAAAAAATATAGAAATAGGTATGGCTTTTATTTTCATTCTTTTTAATTAAATAAATAATAAATAAATTATTTTATAGCGAATTATTATTCTCTATGAAAATTTAATATATGGCTTTATATGAAATAAATATTATCATTAATTCAAGTATGAATGTGTTGTCAATAATAATATTAATGTTTAATAAAAGAGCCTTTTGTCAATTTTATTATTGAAAAGGCCCATCGTATGTATTTTTAATCAGTCTTATGTCAAGAAACCAACTGCTGTAGTATTAAGGTGATGCGATTAAATGTATCGCTAAAGACACGCTCAGTAAAGACAGGAAGAGCGGGCATGATCATTGATAGCGCTAGCATACCAATGGTTAATGTTAGTGGGAAACCGACCACAAAAACAGAAAGCTGTGGTGTCATACGGTTTAAAATACCTAATGAAAGGTTGAGCACTAAAAGTAGAGTGATTAATGGCATGGCTAACATCATACCGTTGATAAATAGAGTTCCACCACTTTGAACTAAAGTTAGTATGCCTAATGAGTTAAAGGTCTGATTTCCAATAGGAACGACATAGAATGTATCAACTAATATAGATAATAGCCATAAATGACCGTCGAAGACCATAAATAATAGCATTGTTAGCATATTAAAAATACGTGCCAGAATCGGCATGTTAGGGCCACCTGATGGATCAACGAAGGTAGCGAATGAAAGCCCCATCTGTAAACCAATCACTTCACCGGCATGGCGAACAGAAGCAAACGCCAGTTGCATCGACAACCCGAGAATGGTGCCAATCAAAATTTGTTGCAGCAGTACCCAAAAGGCAATTAGCGAGAATAAAGGCACATGACTTTGCGGTAAGCCCGGTGCGACTAATGCAGTAATTAAAAAGGCGAGTGCAATACGAAATTTTTTAGGTGTTTGTTTTTCACTAAATAGCGGTGCGGTGCTAAAAAGCGCGAGTATTCGCACAAATGGCCAGAAAAAATCACTAATGTAGCCGCTAAGCATTTCACTGGTCAGGGTTATCATTGCTATTAACCAATCATCCCTGGAATGCCTGTAAATAGGTTATGCATATAATCGACAAGTAAACTTAACATCCAAGGACCCGCAACTAAAATAGCGACTAATACAGCAAGAATTTTGGGAATAAACGATAATGTCATTTCGTTTATTTGTGTTGCAGCTTGAAGCATACTGATCACAAGACCCGTTACCAGAGCGGACAATAAAAGAGGGCCTGCTAGTGATAAAGCGATTTTCATCGCTTCAGTACCTAGTGCTAAGACGGATTCTGGTGTCATGGGGTTACCTCTGCGCTAATTAAAAAAGCTTTGTGCAAGCGAGCCTAGTATTAATTGCCAGCCATCGACTAAAACAAAAAGCATCAGTTTAAATGGCAATGAAACTGTGGCTGGTGGCACCATCATCATACCTAGCGCCATCAACACACTGGCGACAACTAAGTCGATAATAAGAAAAGGAATAAAAATCATAAAACCGATTTGAAAAGCGGTTTTTAGTTCACTGGTAATATATGCAGGTACCAAAATACGCATAGGTACACTTTCGCGAGTTTCAAATGCAGGTGCATCGGCAAGACGAGCAAACAGAGCCAAGTCAGTTTCACGAGTTTGTTGCATCATAAACTGACGTAGAGGTTTTGAACCATTTTCTAAGGCTTGCTCAAAGGTAATTTGATCTTCAGTAAATGGCATATAGGCATCTTGATAAATTTTATCAAAAACGGGTGCCATAATGAAAAATGTCATAAATAATGCTAAACCAAGAACTACTTGGTTTGGCGGGGCAGAAGGTGTACCTAAAGCATTACGTAATAATCCAAGGACAATAATAATACGGGTAAAACTTGTCATCATCAGCAAAACAGCAGGAATAAAGCCTAATGCTGTAATGAAGATTAAGGTTTGTACTGGCAGTGACCAACTTTGACCTCCACCCGGTAAAGGCTGTGTAATAATACCCGGAAATTGGGCAAACGCACTGGTAGGTAACAAGAGTAAAACCAGCACACTAGCGAAGAGACGCCAACGCTTTAATGCGTTAAAAAAAGTGACACACTGATGCATTATGAGTTGCCTTTATCTCGCTTTAGCGTTTTTTGTAATATTTGAGTAAACAAGGGTGATGTTGGTGATGAGGTCGCTTCCTGCGAGGCTTTATCAGGAACGGGTAATTTATGCAGCAGATTTACCTGCGATGCAGTTACCCCTAATACGAGCCATTCCTGTTCTATTTCAACCACCACCACACGTTCTTTCGCACCTAATGAACAACTTGCTTTGACGCTAAGTTGTGCTGTTGTTCCTTTAAATGAACTTCGGCTAAAGCCAAAACGGCGAAATAACCACATAGCAACAATAATAAGAACGATGATGCCTGCAAGTGCCGTGCTAACTTGAGCAAGGCTTTGACCTACAGGCAACGGTTGTGTAGGTGTTTGAACTGTTTGTGCTGTAGCGGGTGCGGTAGTATTTACCGCACCTTGGCTGGAAAAGGAAGGAAGCTGTTCCATAGATTAACGGCTCAGGCGACGCATACGTTCTGATGGTGTAATGATATCGGTAATGCGAATACCATATTTATCAGAAACAACCACAACTTCACCTTGAGCGATTAAATAGCCATTGATAAGAATATCAAGAGGCTCACCAGCTAAACCATCCAGTGAAACGACAGAACCTTGTGACAGGCTAAGTAATTTTTTAATGGTCATTTTGGTGCGACCTAACTCTACTGTTAATTTGACAGGAATATCCATAATCAAATTAATGTCAGATAGATGGTTCAGTGTGTCGTCTTCAGGTAAAAGATGTTCAAATAGATCGGAACTATTATCCTGGCTTTTACCAGTTTGCTGTTCCATTGCATCAGCCCACATATCCTCAGCCGATTGTGAATTATCAGTTGGGCGATTTGCATCACTCATTGGTTTGTTTCTCATCCAGAGCGTTTAAAACAGGGTTAATTAGGTGTTCAACACGAAGGGCATATTGCCCATTTACTGTACCGTATTGGCTTGTTAATACGGGCACACCATCAACATGTGCAATCAATCTTTCTGGTTTATCAATCGGGATAACATCCCCTTCTTTAAGTGTTAACACTTTTGATAAGCGCAGTGGGATGTCAGTAAAGTTTGCGACCAGTTCAAGCTCTGAATGCTGAACTTGGTTGACTAAACTATCTAACCAAACCCCATCTTCTTGACGAACATTTTCAATTGGTGGATTGATCAGTCGTTCACGTAATGGCTCAATCATGGCAAATGGAATACAAATACTAAATTCCCCAACCATGGAACCAATTTCTACCTGAAAAGGTGTCGTAACAACAATGTCATTCGGTGATGAGGTGATATTGGTAAATTTCACCTGCATTTCAGAACGAACATATTCCACCTGAATTTTAAATATGGAATCCCAAGCATCACGGTAGGCATCAAGTGCCAATTTCAACATTTTGTTGATGATCCGCTGCTCTGTGTTGGTAAATTCACGCCCTTCCACAGGGATTGGAAAACGGCCATCACCACCAAACAGGTTATCTACCGCGATATAAACCAGATTGGGTTCAAAAGTAAATAATGCTGTTCCTCGTAAAGGCTTTAAATGCACCAAGTTAAGGTTCGTTGGCACAGGTAAATTACGAGCAAAGTCGTGATATGGGTGAATTTTAATGCCACCAACAGTAATGTCAGGACTCCGACGAAGCATGTTAAACAGCCCCATACGAAATTGACGCGCAAAGCGTTCGTTAATAATCTCTAACGACTGTAAACGTTCTCGAACCACACGACGTTGCGTGTTGGGGTCATAAGGCTGAATATCCGGTTCATTCGGATCCTTCGCTATCGCAGGTTCCCTGTTCGCGCTTTTTTTGGCGTCGTCACCTGATGTGTCATCATTCAGCAGAGCATCAATCTCTGCCTGTGAAAGGATATTATCGCTCATAATGATTATCGCAGAATAAACGTGGTAAACAGTACATCGGAGAGGATCTGTTCTGATTCTCCCGGTACGAGAGTCGGTCTCAGTGTTTCTTTTACATCCGTCATTAGCTGGAGTTTTCCATTGTCTGTCGCGAGCTTATTAGCCTGTTGACGAGAAAGCAGTAATAACAAGCGGCTACGAACTTCAGGTAAATAATCATGTAGACGCTTACGAGTGTCTTCATTATGTAATCTTAATGTGATCCCTATGTAGAGCACTCTGTCTAAGTGTTCTTCGTCATCAATTAGATTTACCGTAAAGGGTTCTAATGACATAAAAACGGGTGCTGGTATAACTTTTTGCTGACTTGTGCCCGCTGAACCTGATTTAGCATGCTTCAATGCCCACCAACTATATCCACCGAATGCCGCTGCAATAATGGCGATCACCAATAGTACGATGATCAGAATTAAGCTATAGCTTTTACGTTCATTGCTGTAATTAGACATGGACAGTTAAATTCCTGTTTTGTAGTGGATACGTGTTCACTGTTGTGGACTTCCATATCCATCTAAATCAACCTTAATTATCCCGCTATTTCTGTTTTTTAATTGCAGAAACAGATAGGGAAAAAACCATTAACTCTTACGTTTATTGACATAGTGTGTCCTCCCAATACATTTGTATTAGGCGAAAATATCAACACCACCACGAGCAGATGCTAATTCTTGAGGCGTAAGCGTTATCTTTTGTAGTGTCGTTTCAGAGGCTAATTGCAGTGAATTACCCTCGCTTCCTTGATGATTATCGGCACCATCTCCACTAAATTGAGAGGAATCTGACATATTTTGTTGTTGCCAACTGTCATTAGTGTCGCTAGACACCTGACTCTGCGTGAGCTGGATCCCATTTTCAGAGAGCGCTTGACGCAATTGATGCATGGCATTTTCTAATACAGAACGAACTTGGCCGTTTTGTGAAGCTAGGTGTAGCTGTGCTTGCCCATCTTCTATTTTCATGCGGATATGTAATGAACCTAGCTCTTCAGGGTGTAAGCGTAGCTCTGCCTTTTGTAAGCCATTACGGCTAAACATCACAATTTGTTGATTGAGTTGCTGTTGCCACTCTTGTGTTCCCACTTGTGCATTGAGTACCTGTGTTGCCATCGGTGAAAATTGCATTTGTGGTTGTGTTGATGAGTGAGCATGGCCCGTAATGCCTTGTGAAGCCAAAGAAGAAGAGGTAGAAAGTGTACTGTGAAGATCGCTTTCTACAACGCGATTACTTGTTACTATTTGCTGAGCAACATTATCCGCTAATTTTGCATTTGTAACTTGCTTGTCGCTGTTTAGCAATGCATTCACTTTTTCGGCTGTTGGCGTTAAAAGTGTTGCGACGCTATCTCCTTTTTTCGCAGAAGGTTTTTCTGTCTGATTAGCACCAACAAGTGTACTTTCTGTTGCTAGTGCTGTTGCTTCTGGTCGTAGCTGGGTTAACAAGGACTTTTCATCTGATTTTGATAGATTGAGCTTGTCGGCAAGGTTGAATTCCGACATATCGCTATCTTTTGAAAGAGTACGCGCTAACGAGGCTAAGCCTTCATCACCTTTAACTGATTGATGCTGTTGTAATGCTTGAGTCAGTTGTTCTGAAGGAAGGGGTAGGCGTTTTAATCCCGGTAATCCGGCTAATTGAACCGGCAGTTCGGCAGCAAGCTCTTCTGCTGACATTAATAAAGAAGGATTTTTATTTTCAACAATAGCCGCAAATTGTTCATTATCTGGCAAAGTAAGAGCCAATTGAGATTTCTCAAGAGATGAATCTTCTATCACACTAGGTTCTGTAGTGGCAGACGCAAGATGACTACCGTCTTCTTTTGTTTTGTCTTCATCAGAGTGTGAATGCGCCTTATTTTCTTTTGTTGAATGATTTGTGATATTGGCTGTTTTTTTATCACTCTGCGCATTTTGAGGTTGAGAGCCCAAAAGCTGAGCAAATGTCGGGGCATTATCACCGGGTTGACTATTTGAAGCAGATGTCGTTCCCGGAGAGGCTGCAGCGACATCCATGGTCAGAAGCGTTATCTCCATCAAGTTGTTCTCCGTAAAGTACTACGCTGTGCGTACTCATCCATTTGTTTCTGTTCAATACGATCAAGATGTCGCTTACGGCTATCTTCAGCGCGTTGCTCCAAAGTCTCAAATGCATTGAGTCGTTGCTGTTTTTCTCTCCATTGTTCAGTTGCAAGATCGAGTTGCGCCTGCCAATGTTGAAGTTGCTGTTTATGTTGTTCGATAGTCAATTCGAGCGTTTTGAGAAATTGTTGGTAGTTTTGCCACGATGCTGACGACATCCCCCCTAAATTTAACGTTTCATTTAGACGTACACGGTATTCATCCTGATACCCAATCAACATATTGAGTTGTTGTTCCATTTGTTGATGACTCTGCCGGACCTGAGCCAGTTGAATAGCGGCTTGTTCAGCCGCTGTCTGTGCCAGTTCTCTCAGTGTCACTAAAGGTGACTGCTCCCGCATTGGAACCCTCTTTACTTTCTCTGATTATGTTCAGAATTAGTTTATTGTGATCAGTTGATTAAGTTGCTCACATGCACTTTGATAACTGCATTGCTCTTGGATATCTTGTTGTAAGAACTTCGCGAGAGATGGATAAAGAGCAATGGCTTTATCAAGCATAGGATCACTACCCGCCGCATAAGCACCTACGTTAATTAAATCGCGGTTACGTTGATAATTAGATAAAAGCTGTTTAAACATTTGTACGCGACGATAATGTGTTTTATCAATCAGTGACGTCATTGCACGGCTAATAGAAGCTTCGATATCGATAGCAGGGTAGTGCCCAGATTCTGCAAGAGAACGCGAAAGCACAATGTGGCCATCTAAAATCGCACGTGCAGAATCTGCAATAGGATCTTGCTGGTCATCACCTTCTGTTAAAACAGTATAGAAAGCCGTGATAGAACCGCCACCATCAACGCCATTTCCTGCACGTTCGACCAGTGCGGGCAATTTAGCAAAGACCGAAGGTGGATAACCTTTGGTTGCAGGTGGCTCACCAACAGCAAGAGCAATTTCACGTTGTGCCATACTGTAACGGGTGAGTGAGTCCATAATTAACAGGACATGTTTACCTCTATCGCGAAAATCTTCAGCAATACGTGTGGCATAAGAAGCCCCTTGCATACGAAGCAGTGGTGATACGTCTGCGGGGGCGGCAACAACAACAGAACGAGCTAGGCCTTCAGTACCAAGGATATTCTCGATAAAGTCTTTAACTTCACGACCACGTTCACCGATTAAGCCAACAACAATGACATCCGCTTGAGTAAAACGTGCCATCATGCCTAATAGCACACTTTTACCCACACCAGAGCCTGCAAAAAGTCCCATACGCTGACCACGACCTACGGTCAACAGTGAATTGATTGCACGCACGCCCACATCCAGTACATCAGTAATAGGGGTACGTTGTAGTGGGTTGATCGGTGGCGTAATGAGTGGGGCACGATAACCTGTATCCGGTGGTGGTAAACCATCTAAAGGGTAACCAGAACCATCTAAAACACGTCCTAATAACGCATCACCTAGTGGTAATTGGCGACCTTCATTTTCACCACCGGGTGTGGCTTGTGCATAAACACGAGCACCTGGTGTTAATCCCTCCACTTCTTGTAAAGGCATTAACAACATCTGGCTACCATTAAACCCAACCACTTCGCTTTCGACTTCTTCAACCGTTTTACCGATAGTACGTTCTATTAAACATGTAGAGCCAAGAGGCATAACAAGCCCCTTAGCTTCCATGACTAAACCTGTAGCTCTGGTTAAACGACCATATTGACGTACACGCGGAATTTTATTTAAACGCGCTTCTGCTTCACTGAGTTTTTCTAACCAACGCCCCAATCTTGCTGTCATTACAACGCCTCCGGTGCAGCAAGACGGCAAAGCTCATGCCAACGAGTTGCAATCGTGGCATCAAGATCGCCATCATTTGTTACAACACGGCATCCACCCACATGAATACTGTTATCGGCAACCACTTTCCAACCATGAGCAGAAAGGGAATCACCCAGTTCTTTTTCAATTTGTGGAATATGTTTTGGATTCACTCGTAACTGTGGATTGCTTGAGAACATTTGTTCTTGTTGCAACATTAAAGTTATTTGCGCCAGTAATGCAGAACCATCACAAACCGCAGGCTGACCGAGAACTTCTTTTGCCGCAGTGAGGGCGATTTGCATTAAACGCGAAGCAATAACACTGTCTAACCCATTTAAAGAGTGCCTAAATTCAGCTAACAACCCTTGCCACTCATTAATTAATGGTGATTGTTGAGCAATGCCTTGGCGAATACCTTCTTCAATACCTGATTGTAATCCAGCCTGATAGCCTTCCTGATAACCCTGGTTTTTCCCTGCCTCAAAGCCTTCAGCGTGGCCCAATTTCTGAGCCTTTTCTTTCATGTCATCAAGCATATTAATTTGCTCAAGAACTTTCTGTTGCTGAACGACTTCTTTTTCCTGTTTTTCGACTTCCTTTTCGTCTTCTGCCGTTTCCTCGACAGTTAATGCCCAATCAGTGAGTTCTTTGGGAACCCAAGGCTTCCAGTTAGTATCAGTATGTTTATCAGACATAGGTATCGTCTCCTCCATGAAGAACAACCTCTCCAGTCTCTGCTAATTTGCGTACCACAAGCAGAATTGCTTTCTGCTCTGCTTCCACTTGAGACATACGAACAGGGCCGCGAGAATTCAAATCATCACGCATGATTTCAGCAGCACGTTGCGACATATTGTTGAGGAAGTGATCGCGCAGCTCTTGATCGCATCCTTTCAATGCCACAACCAAGGAGTCGGATTCCACTTCCTGCAGAATGCGCTGGATAGAACGGTTGTCGATATCGATAAGGTTTTCGAACAGGAACATTTCGTCGATAATTTTTTGTGCCAATTCGCCGTCGTAATCGCGAACCGCAGTAATGACATTCTCTTCTTGCTGACTCTTCATCAAGTTGATGATTTCAGCAGCAGTACGAACACCACCCATTTTACTGCGTTTGAGGTTTTGACCATCAAGCAGGTTATTCAGTACTTCAGTTAACTCTGCTAATGCTGACGGTTGAACACCACCAAATGTTGCGATACGTAACATCACGTCATTACGTAATTTCTCATCAAACAGGGCAAGAATATCTGCTGCTTGGCCCCGTTTGAGGTGAACCAAGATGGTTGCGATAATCTGCGGATGTTCGTCGCGGATAATATCGGCAGCCATTTGTGGCTCCATAAAGTTAAGTGTCTCGATACCCGTTGTTGTTTCGCGAGTTTCTGAGATCTCATCTAATAGATTATTTGCACGTTCTTCACCCAAGGCTTTAACAAGAACTGAGCGTAAATAATCGTTCGCATTCACATTCAACGCTGCATATTGAACAGCGTCTTCTTCAAAGCTTGCCATAACATCAATCAATTGCTGATTTGAGATATGGCGCATTGATGACATTGCAATACTCAGCTGTTGAACTTCACGTGTACTTAGATGTTTAAATACTTCCGCCGCCCGGTCTTCACCGAGTGTTAGTAACATAACGGCGCTTTTTTCGGTTCCAGTTAAGTTATTACTCATTGCTCTTTACTCATCCATTCACGAATTACCATTGCAACGACACGAGGATCTTTCTCTGCCATTTCACGGATACGTTGGCTTTGCAATTCGGCACTGACACGTTTACGTGCTTGTTTACGTCTTGCTTCGTCATCTAATTCTGCTTCATCTACATCATCTTTAACTTGTAGCTTGGTTTTCAGCACGGCTTTCTGTGCAGCAGCTTCAGCTTCACGGCGTTTTTCAATCTGTGGTTTCACCAGTTTGCGCCATAAGATCCATGCGATGATGATAAGTAATAACCAGCGACCTAAATCTAATGCTTTCGCAAGAATTTCAGGATTTTCCCATACAGGAACCGTGATCACTTTCTCTTCAATATCGTTGAACTGTGAGTTTACGACACTTAAAGAGTCACCACGTTCTTGGGAATAGCCCATCGCTTCACGAACAAGTCCTTCAATTTGCTGGATTTGCTCATCAGTTAGCGGAACAAGTTTAGTTTCAACAACAGGCTCTTCGCCTTCAGCAGCTTCTTTCTTATTTTCAACTGTTTTGTAGTTCACAATAACAGCAACAGAAAGACGTTCGACATTACCGACAGGGCGTTTGATATGGCGAATTCGGCGATCAACTTCATAGTTGGTTGTTTCATCTAAACGGCTATTGCTGTTTGGATTGCGCGTTAATGAGCGATTAGTACCCGTTGCATTGGTACCCTCTGTTTTTTCACCTTCTTGTACCTTTGGCGTTTCAATCGGCGCTTGTGGTGGAGCAACAGGTTGATTAGATAATGCACCGGGGACACCGCCCGCTAACATGCCACCATTTTGCTCACTTTGGCTCAATTGTTTTGAACGCACGGCGGCTTGATTTGGTGGCTGATTTGGTTTGTACTCTTCCGCTGTTTCTTCTGTATGAGAGAAGTCAACTTGAGCTGTCACCTGTGCATGAACGTTTCCACGACCCACAATTGGACCTAATAACGTTTCAATACGTTGCTGATAACGGCTTTCTAGCTCTTGAACATATTTCAGTTGGATAGAGTTAAGATCACGACCTAATGCATCTGGTTGTGTCAATAATTTGCCACTTTGGTCAACGATAGTCACACTGCTGTCAGGCATACCTGCAACACTGCTCGCAACGATATGCACGATGGCATTAATTTGACCTTCATCCAGCGCTCTACCCTGTAAAAGACCCACCGTAACGGATGCAGAAGGGGATTTCTGTTCACGAACAAAAAGAGATGGTTTTGGCAGTGCTAAATGAACACGAGCATTTTGTACAGGACCTAATGTCTCGATAGTGCGAGCAAGCTCACCTTCAAGTGCACGTTGATAGTTAATTTGTTCACTAAATTGGCTGATCCCGAACTTTTCTTTATCTAACAGTTCAAAACCGGCAGCACCGCCTTTAGGAAGTCCCGCTTGCGCGAGTTTCAGGCGTAATTCATGAACCTGATTGTCAGGCACCATGATCGCTGAGCCATTTTGTGACAAGCGATAAGGTACGTTCATTTGTGTTAACTGTGTGACAATTTCGCCACCGTCTTTATCGCTAAGATTACTATAAAGCACTTTATAATCAGGGCTTTGTAACCATAAAAATGCAGCAACAAAAATGGCAATCGCCGCCGAGCCCGCAATAATGAGCGGAATTTTCGGATCGGCTTTTATCCGGTTAATAATGGCGTTAAAACCCTTTTTCTGGTTCACAACGTCGGTTTTTTCGGCATTCATAGACAATCCTTGCCTTGTAGTTCGGGATGAATACTAAAAGCGTGGCGTAACAAAACAGACTCCCCTTACGCAAATAAATAAACCTACTCTCAGGTGTCTCATTATTGGCCTTTTGCGTTTCATTTAATGGCGTAATTAGCCCTTAACTTTTGCGTTAATTACTCGCTTTGGAATGAAGCCCCTGTGTTAGGGTATAACTCGGTAAGCGTGTTGGTGCACTTCCTTACTATGACATTGATTCAGTAATTGAATTAGATGATTAACGCAGAGGTTTATATGTCAATTCCAGCTATTGAAAGTGTTCTGGATAAAATGCAAATCCAGACTTTGCAAGCATCCAATATTGCAAAACCCCAGCCAGTACAAGCAGGGTTTGCTACTCAGCTTGTTCAAGCTGTGGGTAAAATTAATGAAACCCGAGTGAATGCAACCAACAAAGTGCAAGCGTTTACCTTAGGTACACCTGGAGTCGAGTTAAACGATGTGATGGTAGATATGCAAAAATCCAGTATCTCATTACAAATGGGCATACAAGTGCGTAATAAGCTCGTTGCTGCTTATCAAGAAATAATGTCAATGCAGGTGTAGTGCCTCATCATTTGTTAATGATTGCTTTTCTTTTGTATAGCAATAAAGACGTACCTAATCAAAACAGAATGGGGCATATGGTTCAATATCATTAAATAGATGATATAAGCTTTTGAATGTGATTAAACGTTCGAATATTTATACTATTGTTTGCTATTTATGATGATGAGCGCCCCGATTTGTACAGAGAAAATAGACACATCATTTTATTGATGTGTGCTTTTTCACATCTATATCAAAGCAACTCGCTATTTTATCCCTTCTTATATTTCAAAAAAGATCAAAATCAAATGGTTAAATAAGTTACTTAATTTATTACTCTATGGTAAACCTTGATAATTATTCTGAATAAATTAGATCACTTTGAAAAAACAGTAAAAATAAAAAATGAGTGCAATCAGAAATGAAAGAGTACGCTTAAATTTCTTACGATGAAGTTCATCTTTTTATAAAACGATTTTATTAAACTAAAAATTATTGATTATTATCACATTAAAGCGGGTCATAAACGGCTATGGTAATTACATGATTAATAACGTAAACGGTGATGATATGGAATATTGGTTTATTGCGTATAAAGTGCGTTCCAGAAATGGTGATACCTACGCCGGACATAAAATTGTAGAAACAGAAAGTGGGATCACACCCCATATTGCGTTAGATAAAGCATGTCAGGAAGTTGCTGAAGGAGCACAAGCTGATATTCCTGCGGTGAGAGTTGTGGCTTTTAATCGTTTATAAAAAATTCTATCAACCTAATAGAAATCCTACATTCATTTAATGTGGGATTTTTTTTATTTTAAATTTAAAACTTGGTTATTTAATGCGCTTTTTTATGAACTGATTAACTAATAGAATTAATAAAAAAGTAAGGTATCCACTTATAAAATTTAATTACATTGATCTGATAGAGTTTTTTCATTTCTTTTACCTAAATAAAGTTCCATTATGTGATCTCAGCTTTACTAATTTATTTTTACTCATTGAATAAAAAAAGGCTTATGGTTAATGTGCTGGTGGGCTAAGGAATAGCTCAATACAAGGAAATAAAAATCATTATTTTGATTTTTAGTTATTAATAAAAGGAAATTTAATTATGACAGTATTAACCGTTTATTTATGTGGCACTGGCTCAAACTCATTTGATAATAATAATCCGACCTTCTGGCAAGGTGAATTAGTCTCCACTTTAGCGCAAAACAACCAAGGACGAGAATTTGCACAGTGGTTTATTG
Source organism: Proteus penneri (assembly GCF_003144535.1). Lineage (GTDB taxonomy): Bacteria > Pseudomonadota > Gammaproteobacteria > Enterobacterales > Enterobacteriaceae > Proteus > Proteus penneri. The sequence goes on from NZ_PHFJ01000001.1 coordinate 250,577, forward strand.
TTGATGGTCCGGGTAGTGGTAATCTACAAGAAGATGATTTATGGGTTGAAAGCCCTAATTACTCTGATATTAAAGGCTCGTTATTTGGCAGTGGTTGGGAAGAAAATGTTAATCACGCACTTTGTTTAATGAAAGGTCACTTTGATTGGCAACGTGAAAAATTAACAGAACAGCAGTATAACCAACTGAAAAAAGCGGGCATACCTATTGAAGATGTCAAAGTCACAGGCTCTTTTTTATGGCGTAAATATGACTATGGCGATCGCCATGTCACTCAACAGCAACTCCAACAGCAAATTATTCGTATCTTCCGTAAAGATGGCATTATTCCAACGCAAGTTAACTTAGTGGGGTGGAGTCGTGGAGGAATTACTTGCCATATGCTAGCAAATGCGATGTTGGCAGATCCTCAATTAAAAGATATCCCCGTGAATATTTTTGCTATTGATCCCGTTCCAGGTCCACTGAATTTTCAACCTGAAAAAGTGTCACTGGGTAAAAACGTCAAAGAATATGTCGGATTTTATGCAAGAGATGAGCGCTCTAAAGGATTTACTTGCGTGATCCCAACTGTTGTTGCTGATACTAAAATGCATATTTTCCCTATTTCAGGGCGCCATGCCACATTAGTGGGCAATGCGTCTATTGATGGTAGTGAAGGTGAAAATGCATTATATGCACCGGGTATAGTGGTTCGCCATTTTGCCGAAGTCTGTTTAACCCGCTGGGGTTGTGATTTAGCTAATAAATTGGCCTTAACGGATACACAAATTACGGATTATCACACCGATATTGCTAATGATGCAGATAAATATATAGCCATGCGCCGTAAAACCTATTCTATCCATGAAAGCACAGGTAAAGATGAACGTAAGGTTTCACTAGGTAAAGAGGGTAAAGCATTCTCTGAGATCTTTGGCGTACAATATAATCCATCAGCAGGTTTAACTGCAGATTATTTATCTAATCTGCAACTTTATGATGTGATTAAATAAGATTTTATTGATCACACAATAATGTATTAATGTATCGCTCACTGTTTAGTGGGCGATTTTTACTCTAATAAAACATAAAAAAAGGAAAGGGGGTAAGTTGATAAATGAAAAAAAAGAACGTTACCGATAACAAGTTAAGCTGAATAACAAGCGATAGTTTTTCTAAGTAAAGACGCCATTAGCTAATAAAACCGCTTTTGGCGCAGAGGAGAGTTATTTAAGATTGAGATCAGGATAATAACTATGTTCTGTAAACTGACCATAGCTATTCTGTACCCTCTGCTCTTGTTCAGTCTGTCTTATTAATATGCCAAGCTCATCTAGACGAGCCCGTAATAAATTTCGCGTCTCGTTTTCGTTCTCTAAGATTTTCTTTAGCATATCCGTGAGTCGTTGTTGTAGTCTCAGCTCACCGTCAGCAGGTTTTACCATCTTAGTGATTTTTTCTACGCTTTTTAAATAATCCATTTCCATTTCTATCAGCTTATCCCATTGCTGATCTTTGGCAAGCGTTAACATTTGCTCACTTGATTTTAAAACATGCTCGTAAGCCGCCATAATATCCATATTGTTGTCCACTCTAATTTAATAAGAATTAATCTGTGTGCCAATTTGTTGCCAAGCATCAGAAATTTCAGTTAAGAGCTTGATGACTTCATGAATTTTTTCTGGGTTATTTTTTAAGTTAGCATCGAGTAGCTGATTAACCATATAGTCATAAAGGAGCTCCAGATTTTCTGCAAGCTCACCACCTTTTTCTTTATCCAGACCTTGTTTTAATCCGTTACCAATAATATTAATGGCTTTAGAGATATTTTCGCCTTTACCGGCGATATTTCCTTGTTCCATTAATATTAATGCACGGCGAAGGGCGCTTAGCGCCCCATTAAATAGGATCTGGATCAGCTGGTAAGGCGTGGCATTTAAAATCTCGCTTTCAACGTCGATTTGAGCATACATTTTACTGGCTGATTGTTGATACATATTATCCTACTTTTAAAAATTACATTAATAGACGGCCGATTGAGGCACTGGAGTTAGTCATGGAGTTGACCATTTTATCTAACTGTTGGAACTGGTTTTTATAACGTTCCATCGTCGCCGCAATATTACGTTCGGTGTTTTTAATTTGGCTATCTAATGTTTTTTTGCGTTTTTTCACGCCATCAGTGGCAATGTCTAAAGTACCATCATTAGATTGCAGGGTTTTCTTTAGGTAATTATAGGTTTGAGTACCAAAGCCTGTTTCTTTACCGTCACCCATAAAAAACTCTTTCACGTTGGCAGGTTTCTCTTTTAACGCTTCATCGAGTTTTTTGCTATCAATATCTAAAGAACCATCAACCTTAAATTTAATACCCATTTTATTCAGGGTATCTAACTCTGAAGTGCTTTGCGAGCTTGTAACAAAGCTTTTTAGCTCCGACATAATCATACGGCTGGTGCTATCACCGAGTAATACACCATTATCTTTAGATGCCGCTTCACCTTTTTCTACTTGCGTATATTTAGTGAGTGATTTGTAGGTGCTGTTTAACTCGTTATAAGCGTCTGTCCAAGCCTTAATGGCTTTTTTCATCGGCTCAATATCACGAGCAACATTAATAATTTCAGGCTTATCAATATTATCTTTATTACTGTCAGTCGTTTTCTTTAAATTTAAAACAATCCCTTCAGGGGCATCTTTTATCTCATTGGTTTGGCGTTCAATTTTAATTCCGTTAATCGTTAAATCTGCATTTTTTGCTTCAACGATTTCTTTCATTCCTTTTGCAGAAGAAGTTGTTAAAAACTCATTAAGTTTATTATCACCTTCAACAGTGATTTCCATTTTAGAGTCTGTGCCTTCTTTACGAGAAGTTAGGACTAAATAGTTTTCACCATCTTTAGCCTTAACAATCGTGGCGGAGACGTTACCTTCTTTTTTATTGATTGCATCACGCAGTTCGAGAATAGATGTTTGTTTATCTTCTAATTCAATACGTAATGGCTCTTTTTCACCTTTTTGGGTAATCACTAAGGTGCGTTTATTACCTTCACCCAAGGTTTCACCTAAAGTTTCTTTCACATCAGAGACTTTAGTTGATTGTAATGTTTGAGCTTGTGCTAACTGGGTAACAGAAACAGTGTAGTTACCCACGCTGGCTTTACCATCGGTAGTGACTTTAAAAGCATCAAACTCATCATCGACTTTTGTAGCAACAATTTTATCGAATTTTTTTAAATCTTCAGACGCTTTTTGTAATTTATCAAGCTGTCCGCGTATTTTACCGTAAGCGGTAATTTTCGCCTCGTAGCTTTTCATCTGTTTATCTAGGGGTTCAAGGCGTTTATTTTCCGACGCCTCTAATTGTGCCAATGTTTGGCTAAGAGGCATCCCTGAGCCCACGCCTAGTGAAGCAATACCAGCCATACCGGTCTCCTTTCTGTGTTCGTAAAATAATCCTCAAAAAGCGTTATCGGTAGAATCGGCGAAAAGTTTACGTCTATTTGGTATTTTTGATGACGTAAACAGGCTGCCATATAGAAGCCATTTATTGCCATTGGTGACCAAAGTCGAATTTAGAAGGGTAGAAAAAGGATTGAGACAAAAATTGATAAAAAATAAATAAAAAAATAATAAATTAATTTCTTTGTTTATCATTGACTTGATGTTGATTCTATAAAAAAACACAGAAATATTTGTAGGAAAAGTTAAAGGTTGTATGTGGGGTGCCGATAAACTTGTTGCCGGTGATTAACACCGAAAATGAATAGGCAAACTTTTATTTTATCGACTTGATTTTAAAGGAATCTAGCTATGGCACAAGTCATTAATACCAACTATCTATCTCTGGTAACTCAAAACAACCTGAACAAATCTCAGGGAGCTTTAGGAAGTGCAATCGAGCGTCTGTCTTCTGGTCTGCGTATCAACAGCGCAAAAGACGATGCAGCGGGTCAAGCGATTGCTAACCGTTTCACTTCAAACGTAAATGGTTTAACTCAAGCTTCACGTAATGCGAACGATGGTATCTCTATCGCTCAAACGACTGAAGGCGCGCTGAACGAAATCAACAACAACTTACAGCGTATCCGTGAGTTAACAGTTCAAGCTAAAAATGGTACTAACTCTAACTCAGACATCACTTCAATTCAGGAAGAAGTTAAAGAGCGTCTTGGTGAAATCAACCGTATTTCTGAACAAACTCAGTTTAACGGCGTTAAAGTACTGAGCGGCGAAAAAGCTGAAATGACTATTCAGGTTGGTACTAACGATAACGAAACTATCAAATTTAACTTAGATAAAGTTGATAACGATACGTTAGGTGTTTCAAGTGACAAACTGTTTACTGAAACTAAAGTTACAAAAGGTGAAATTAAAGCTGGTGGTGCTGTTACAGCCGATACTTTAGCTACTGGCTCTGCTTTTGGCGATGGTACTGGTAACACTGTTAAATCTGCTCTTGCATATAATGTAGATGGTACTGCAGATGCAGATAAAGTTATCATTACTAACGACGCTGACGAGAAATTTGTTGTTAACAAAGCTGATTTAGAAAAAGATGGTGCTGGCAAATTAGCACTGAAAGCTGGCGCTTCGAAAACAGCATTTGTTGAAGCTGATGCTAAAGAAATTAAAACTTTAGACGTTAAAGATGACGCTTTAGCAACTTTAGACAAAGCTATCAACACAATTGATGAAAGCCGTTCTAAATTAGGTGCGATTCAAAACCGTTTCGAATCTACTATCAACAACCTGAACAACACTGTTAACAACTTATCTGCTTCACGTAGCCGTATCTTAGATGCTGACTATGCAACAGAAGTGTCTAACATGAGCCGTGGTCAAATTCTGCAACAAGCGGGTACTTCTGTACTTGCTCAAGCAAACCAAGTACCACAAACTGTTCTGTCTCTGTTACGTTAATTCGTACACTGACACAAAAGATACCTTTCTATATTCAAAAGGTCCTCGTAAGAGGGCCTTTTTTTGTCGTTTTATTTTATATTTAACTCTACTCTTTTTTAGTTTTATTTTTTCTCTCAATTTCTTTTACTTTTTTCTGCAATTAATTACTTCTTATAAATTAACTGACTGGCTTTTTTTTGCTATTTTTGCGACGCCAAAAATCGTAAATCCCTCAAATTTGATGACGATAGTGTTTAGGCAACGTTATTACAGCGACGTAATAACAACCCTATTCATTTAAAAGTATTTTAAAATCAAGTCGAAGGAATATTGTATGGCACAAGTCATTAATACCAATTATTTGTCACTGGTCACTCAAAATAATTTAAATCGTTCACAAAGTGCATTAGGTAATGCAATTCAACGTTTATCTTCTGGCTTACGCATTAATAGCGCCAAGGATGACGCAGCGGGTCAAGCGATTGCAAACCGCTTTACGGCTAATGTTAAAGGTTTAACTCAAGCTGCACGTAATGCGAATGATGGTATTTCGATTGCGCAAACTACAGAAGGGGCCTTGAATGAGATTAATAATAACCTGCAACGTATTCGTGAATTAACCGTCCAAGCAAAAAATGGTTCTAATTCAGATTCTGATATTAAATCTATTCAGGAAGAAGTGAATCAACGTACTGCGGAAATTAATCGTATTTCAGCGCAGACTCAATTTAATGGCGTAAAAGTGTTAAGTGAAGATAGCACTTTAAATTTACAAGTGGGCGCGCATGATAAAGAACAAATCAGTGTTGATCTGAAAAAAACGGATGCGACTACATTGGGTATTGATAAATTGGATTTATCAGCAAAAAGCAAACTCGGTTCTAAAGCAATAGAAGCAGAAGTGACTGTTAGTTCTAAACAAGAAATACAACAGTTAGATACTCAAGCGCTAGATGACAAAGTTACAAAAGGCACAATTAAAAGCTATAATATCTATTATGCAAAAGGTGCCGATGGTAAAGACGATAAATCAAAACTTATCGTACAAACTGTTGATGCAAAAGGTGTTGAAGGTTACTTTGATGCAACTGTAACTCCTGGTGCTGCAGGTGCTAAAGCAACAGTGAATGTTACTACAACAGCGGTAGCAGGTTTAGATATAGCTAATGAACAACCATTATCAACACTAGATAAAGCATTATCTCAAGTTGATAGCCTACGCAGTGCCATGGGTGCCGTGCAAAACCGATTAGATTCTACCATTGCTAACTTAGGCAACACGGTTAATAATCTGACCGCATCACGTAGCCGTATAGAAGATGCCGATTATGCGACAGAAGTGTCTAATATGAGTAAAGGTCAAATCCTGCAACAAGCAGGCACCTCTGTGCTTGCGCAAGCAAACCAAATGCCTCAAAACGTATTATCACTGCTTCGTTAATTTCAATCTTAAATAACCCTCAAATGACACCCATTACATTATTTTGTAGTGGGTGTTTTATCATCAAAACAATCGTTTTTTTAATTAATCATTTATGAGTATTTCAACTTGCTAATTAGAAGCTAAAATCTCACAAAATAAAATACTATGATTTATATGTTATTTTTTTATGAACAGAATGCAGATTCAATGCATCGATTTCTTTTAATGAGCTAAATTATCAATTTAATTAACGGTTTTTCTAAGGATTAGTCGCTCCTCTTGTAAGGTAAAGTAGTTCTCGTAATGCAATGACAAATTAATTATCAATGAAAACCCGATTTTTGCTGAAAATTTGGCATAGGTGAAAAAGAGGCGCTTTTGCTTCACTGTTCAGCCGATTGCTAAATTTATTTCGCCAGATAATGGTTTCCGGTCTTTTATCCAAAGGTGTCTTTTGTTGTGAGTGATTTGTATACCGCCGAAGGCGTGATGGACAAAAATAGCCTCTGGGAGCGATATGTCCCGTTGGTTCGCCATGAAGCATTACGATTACAGGTCAAGTTACCTGCGAGTGTTGAATTGGATGATCTTTTGCAAGCGGGTGGGATTGGGTTATTAAACGCCGTTGAGCGTTATGACTCAATGCAAGGTGCTGCCTTTACCACTTATGCTGTTCAACGTATCCGTGGCTCAATGTTAGATGAGCTACGCAGTCGAGACTGGGCGCCACGCAGTGTGCGTCGTAATGCAAGAGAAGTTACTCATTCTATTCATCAATTAGAGCAGGATCTAGGACGACCACCATTAGAACAGGAAGTTGCTGATCATTTGCAGATTGAGTTAGCAGAATACCGGCAGATCCTATTGGATACGAATAACAGCCAATTGTTCTCTTATGACGAATGGCATGAAATTTACGGTGAAAGCTGTGAACCGTCTCAAGACGAAGATCATGATGACAATCCATTACAGATGTTGTTAGAAAGTGATATTCGCCAAAGAGTCATAGACGCGATAGAATTGCTTCCCGAAAGGGAAAAAATGGTTCTTACTCTGTATTATCAGGAAGAACTTAATTTGAAAGAAATAGGCGCAGTGCTTAATGTCGGGGAATCCCGCGTGAGCCAGCTACACAGCCAAGCCATAAAAAGGTTGCGAGCACGCTTAAACCCAGAGAAATAGGAGTTTTGCTTATTTTTGTTTTTGTTTATTAAGACTACAACACAGGGCTTTATCTATTATGTCTGTTTCAACACAAAAGAAACGGCCGCTAAGCCGTTACATTAAAGACTATAAACACAGCCAGACTCATTGTCTACATTGCCACAAGGCGTTGGATCGGATCTCTCTCGTATTCAATCGCCAAGTTATCAATAAAGAAGCCATTTCTGAAATGACGGATTTAATTGATGATGAAACGTGGGAAACGTTACAAGAGAAATTCTCTGCGCTATGCCGTTTTTGTAGTGAGATTTACTGTAATAGTGAAACTGACTACTTTGACATTATGTCTTTTAAGCAGTATTTGTTTGAACAAACGGAGATGAGCCACAGTACTGTTCGTGAGTATGTGGTTCGTTTACGTCGGCTCGATGAATTACTGACTTCAACTAATTTTCCTCGTCAAGAATTTACGACAGAGAAAATTCAGTCAGACCTGAGTAAAAAGCTCACTCCCTCTGCATTTAGTAACTACAATATTGCGCTACGTAAGTACGAGCAATATCTCGATTGGTGTCAAGAGCCACCATCGATGAATAGCAGTCACTAATTGCGCTCAAGAGAGACCTTAAAAGGAGTAGCCTAGCCTACTCCTTTCTTTGTTGTTTATAATCTAATCATACTTTATTTACCTTTCTGTTGTTCTTCCAAAAAAATAACACTTTTGACTATCTCTTTAGAAATAATAGAGTAACAAAAGAAAAAACCACCTCTAAGAAAACAAACTTTAAAGGTGGTCTCAAAGACAAGGAGAGAAAGAGAAGGGGGAATTAACTAATCGTCATTAAGCTTGCATTGCCTCCCGCTGCTGCTGTATTAATGCTTACGGCTCTTTCATGTAATAAACGTTCTAACAAGAGACCCGTCTCACCACGAGAAAACCCTTGAACAGAAATTATAGCTCCTTTACGTTGAGCAATTTTCTGGCAAGTTTCACGTAATTGATCGCCATCACCATGGTAAATCACAGCATTTATTTTCAGTGACTCATCATGCCAGTTTTCCGTCAATGTAATGGCTTTTCTGACAATATCAGGCAATTCACGATATGTTTTTTGTGAGAATAGACTATTAACGACAACGGCATGACAACCAGAAGCAAGAACAGCTGCAATTTGAGTGAATACATCTTGCTCATTATCGGAAATACACAACACATGACCGCAAGGAACTAATTGATAGGTGTTACGCTCACCAGTAGGACCCGGCAATACACGTAATGTGCCTGCTTGGGATGCAAGGGCATATTTTTCTAAGGCTTCATAGTGTGATTTATCTGTTTTGTTTGATAACCATTCCATATACTTATGGTAAGTTTGTAAATTACGCATAGAAGTATCAAGCGGGAATGTTTCATCTTGACGCGCTAGTGTTTGCGTTGCTGCATTTTCAGGGCGTTTGGATAATAAGCGGTACAGATAAACAGGGCCACCAGCTTTCGGGCCTGTACCGGATAATCCTTCACCACCAAAGGGTTGAACACCGACAACCGCACCAACCATATTACGGTTTACGTATAAATTCCCCACTTTGGCATGTGATGCAACATAAGCAATAGTTTCATCAATACGCGTATGAACGCACATTGTTAAGCCATAACCTGTCGCATTAATCTCTTCTAGCAAAGCAGGTAAATCTTGGCTTGCATAACGCACAACATGTAATACAGGACCAAAGATTTCTTTCTTCAATGAACTGACTTTATCTAACTCAATTAAAGTCGGTTGAACAAAGGTACTGTTATTTTCAATGTGTTTTGGCAGGTTATTGTGTGAAGCTTGATAAATATCGTAGCCTGTTGTGCGCATAGATTGAATATGTTTCTCTATGGCTGATTTTGCTTCTTTATCGATAACAGGACCAATATCGGTGGATAGCAAACTTGGATCACCAATTGTAGCTTGCGCCATCGCACCTTTAAGCATCTCGATAGTATGATCGGCCACTTCTTCTTGAATACATAACAGACGTAAAGCTGAGCAACGTTGCCCCGCGCTATCGTAAGCAGATGCCATAACATCAGTCACCACTTGTTCTGTTAATGCAGATGAATCCACAATCATGGCATTTAAGCCACCCGTTTCTGCAATTAAAGGCACTGGGTGACCTTCGCTATCTAATCGACCCGCTAAGGTTTTTTGTAAAATATGTGCAACATCTGTCGAGCCTGTAAACATCACGCCACGAACACGCTCATTAGCCACTAAACGAGCACCAATGGTTTCACCTTGCCCTGGTAGCAGTTGTAGAGCAAAAGAAGGAACTCCTGCTTGATGGAAAAGCTCAACGGCTTTTGATGCAATTAAAGGTGTCTGCTCTGCGGGTTTTGCAAGAACCGTATTACCAGCGGCTAAAGCTGCGGCAATTTGTCCACTGAATATGGCTAATGGGAAATTCCACGGGCTGATACAAACCATAGGCCCTAAAGGTCGATGTGTATTGTTATCAAAATCCTGAGTCACTTGTGCTGCATAGTAATAAAGAAAATCAATGGCTTCACGAACTTCCGCAATGGCATTGCTGTAAGTTTTACCCGCTTCACGCACTAATATTCCCATAAGTGGCCCCATTTGCTGTTCCATTAATTCCGCTGTACGGATCAAGAACGAGGCTCTTTCTGCTGGTGGTGTTGCAAACCAGATCTCGCCTTTTTCTTGAGCAATGGTTAAAGCAAAATCTGCCTCTGCTTCGGTCGCTTCTCTTACTGTACCTACAATATCCGTATGATTGGCTGGGTTTAATACAGATTGAGGTTCTGGTGTTTTTTCTGAAGAGTTAAACGTATCACCTAATAAAGGTTCACAATGTATATTTTCAGTTGCTGATGTTAATAAAGCACTAGAAAGCGATGCCAAGCGATGTTCGTTTGACATATCAATACCGGGTGAGTTTTTACGCTCATCACCATACAGTTGATTAGGAAGCGGAATTTTAGGATGTGAAAGTCCAACTTGGCCTTCGACTTGAGCCATTCTATTCACTTCTTTAACTGGATCAGCCACTAATTCATCAAGAGAAATTGTGGTATCTGCAATTCGGTTTACAAAGGAGGTATTGGCACCATTTTCAAGTAGGCGACGGACTAAATAGGCAAGTAATGTTTCATGTGTTCCTACAGGTGCATAAATACGACAAGGACGACCTAATTTATCGTCTGCTATTTTTCCTACAACTTGTGCATAAAGCGGCTCTCCCATACCGTGTAAACACTGGAATTCATATTGTCCAGAGTAATAGTTTTGACCCGCTAAATGATAAATTGCTGATAGTGTGTGCGCATTATGCGTGGCGAATTGTGGGTAAATAAAATTAGGTGATGCGAGTAGTTTTTTCGCACAAGCAAGATAAGAGACATCGGTATACACTTTGCGAGTATAGACAGGATAGTCTTCAAGACCATCAATTTGAGCGCGTTTGACTTCGCTATCCCAATAGGCGCCTTTTACTAAACGGATCATTAAACGACGACGACTACGGCGTGCCAAATCAATGACATAATCAATAACTAATGGACAACGTTTTTGGTAAGCTTGAATAACAAAACCAATTCCATTCCAGCCTGCTAATTCAGGTTCAAAGCAGAGTTTTTCAAGTAGGTCGAGTGAAATTTCTAGTCTATCCGCTTCTTCTGCATCAATATTAATCCCGATATCGTATTGCTTTGCTTGTAATGTTAATGAGAGTAGGCGAGGGTAAAGCTCTGACATCACTCGCTCATATTGAGCACGGCTATAACGAGGATGTAATGCTGAAAGCTTGATAGATATTCCAGGGCCTTCATAAATACCTCTACCATTAGATGCTTTACCAATTGCGTGGATGGCTTGCTGATAAGAAACTAAATAATCTTGCACGTCTTTTTCTGTTAATGCCGCTTCTCCTAACATGTCATAAGAGTAGCTAAAGCCTTTTTCTTCAAGTTTGCGTGCATTTGCAAGTGCTTGAGAAATAGTTTCACCTGTCACAAATTGCTCACCCATTAAACGCATGGCCATATCAACGCCTTTGCGCACTAATGGCTCACCACTTTTGGTCAAGATGCGATTTAAAGAGTTAGAGAGTTTTTCTTCATTATGAGTAGAAACTAATTTACCCGTGAATAATAAGCCCCATGTCGCTGCATTCACAAACATCGATTGACTTTGTCCTAAGTGTGAGCGCCAATTACCATGACTAATTTTGTCACGAATAAGGGCATCACGCGTGGCTTTATCTGGAATACGCAATAAAGCTTCAGCTAAACACATTAGGGCAACACCTTCTTGTGAAGAAAGTGAAAATTCCTGTAATAGACCTTGAACCAACCCGGAGCGTCCAACACCATTTTTCTGGTTACGTAGTTTTTCGGCAATGGAATAGGCTAATTTGTGTGTTGCTTGAGCCTCATTTTCAGGTAATGTCGCTTGCTGCAATAGCATAGGTACAGCTTGTGTTTCAGGTGTGCGATATGCAGAAGTAATTGCTGAGCGTAAAACAGACTGCGGGTGAATATGTTCAGCAAACTCTAAGAAGGGCTGATAATGAGCGGTTGGTATTTCAGTGCTTTCATCAATGTCTTGCTCTGCAAATGTTGAGTTACCAAGACTAACCTGATCATTTTCAACTTGTTCTAGATAATTGAAAATAGCCTGTTTAATTAACCAATGTGATGTTCTATCTAATTTCTGCGCAGCTTTTTTTAATCTATTGCGGGTTTCTTCGTCAAGTCTAACACCCATTGTTGTGCTACTCATGCAGTGCTCCTCATATTCTATTTCTAATTCACAAGTACAGTTACCCGTTATTTTTATTAATATCATTCATGTTGCAACTTTGTGCAACATTGTTAACAATTTATTTATAAATAATGTGAAAGTAGTCAGGTTTTGTACATGATTAAAAATAGTTTAATTTATCCTTTTATATATATTCATATATAAATCAATAAATTATATTTATTTTATTGATGTTTGTATTTATAATGAACCCTCGAATTAAGATAAATAGTGTGAGGTCATATACAAAATTTAAACATTTAAACGTTAATTTCTTGTTAAATGCAGTTAACCTATTCTAGGATTGATGTGAATGCTTTATCTGTTGCTGTAAGAAATTATTTTAATTACAAACTGAAAAGATCATTAATGTGCAACTAAGTGCAACGTTCCTGTACAAGTCAAAAGCATACCGATGATCGGAAACAGATTTATGGAGAGCTGCAATTATGGCTCTAACTTCGCCAATGCTAATTACATTTACGATCTATATCTTGGGTATGCTTTTTATTGGCTACCTTGCTTATCGTTCAACAAAAAACTTTGATGATTATATTCTTGGCGGTCGGCGATTGGGCAGTGTAGTCACTGCGCTGTCAGCGGGTGCTTCAGATATGAGTGGTTGGTTATTAATGGGATTACCTGGCGTAGTATTTTTCGCTGGTATTTCAGAAAGTTGGATAGCTATTGGCCTCTGTTTAGGAGCATGGCTAAACTGGCGTTTAGTTGCGGGGCGTTTGCGTTTGCAAACTGAAAAAAACAATAATGCATTGACGTTACCCGATTATTTGACATCACGTTTTGATGATAAAAGTAAAATGCTACGTATTATTTCAGCGTTAGTTATTCTTACCTTCTTTACTATCTATTGTGCTTCAGGCGTGGTTGCTGGTGGAATGCTGTTTGAATCTACGTTCCATATCCCTTACCACGAAGCTATGATTTATGGTGCGATTGCAACTATCGCATATACCTTTTTAGGTGGCTTTCTTGCAGTAAGTTGGACAGATACAGTCCAAGCAACGTTAATGATTTTTGCTCTGATCCTGACACCTATTATTGTAATTTTCTCAGTCGGCGGCATTGATACTTCTATTGCCATTATTAAAGCAAAAGATCCGTCTTATCTTGATATGTTCAAAGGTCTTGATTTTATTGCCATTATCTCTTTATTGGCGTGGGGATTAGGTTACTTTGGGCAACCTCATATCTTAGCGCGTTTTATGGCAGCAGATTCAAATCAAACAATTCGTAAAGCACGTCGTATCGGTATGACGTGGATGACCCTCTGTTTGGGCGGCACGGTTGCGGTTGGATTCTTTGGTATTGCTTACTTTGAAATGAATCCAGCACAAGCGGGTGCTGTAACAGCTAAAAATGAACGTATTTTTATGGAGCTGGCTTCGCTGCTCTTTAATCCATGGATTGCTGGTATTCTTTTGTCTGCAATTCTAGCAGCGGTCATGAGTACATTAAGCTGTCAATTATTAGTCTGCGCAAGTGCATTAACTGAAGATTTATACAAACCATTTATTCGTAAAAGTGCGAGCCAAAAAGAGCTAGTTTGGGTAGGGCGTGGCATGGTGTTATTAGTTGCGATCATCGCAATTTTCTTAGCGCGTGACCCAAACAATAAGGTGCTTGATCTAGTAAGTAATGCGTGGGCAGGTTTTGGTGCCGCTTTTGGTCCTGTGATCCTCATTTCTGTAATGTGGAAACGTATGACTCGTAATGGTGCATTTGCCGGAATGTTGATAGGGGCTTTAACCGTGTTAGTGTGGATGCAATATAAATGGTTTGGGTTATATGAAATTATTCCCGGCTTTATTTTTGCTTCTATTGCTATTGTTGTCATTAGTTTAATGGGGAAAGAACCAAACAAAGAGAATCAACAACGCTTTGAAGAAGCTGAGACTCAATATCGTAATACATAATAAAATTAGATAAATCAAAGGCTACCTTATTTAATGAGGTGGCCTTTATTGTTAATTTAAATTAGATACAAAAGATATAATGTAAACATTATTCGTAATAAATAAACTCGTTATGAAGCATGGCTTTACTGAAATTAATGACTTTATCATTAAATGTAATCGTACTTTCAAGTTCCTCTTTTGAACAGTTAGCAAATTTGTCCCATTCAAGGCAGGTGGTGATAAAGGCTTTATCTTCTCCATTAATGCCTTTGATATAGTTTGATTGAGTAACAACTTTTCCGTCGAGATCATACTGGTATTCTACATTTATTTTGCCGTCCTCTATTACGGATTGTAGTTTTCCTTGAGGGCTATAGATGTACTCTGTTGTGATAGGCTTAGTTGTAGGATCAGACGATTCGCTTGTTTCTTTAATAATACGCCCATCTTTATAGTCGAATTGGCTAGTGACTGTATCTAATAAAGTGCCATCATTTCCGTAATATTGGATTACTCTTTTGTTGAACCGGTTCTGTTTATCTTGATGATAGGTTTCTTGCATGTAGATAGAGTGTGAGCCATAGGCATTCTTTATCTGAAATTGATATCGGATAACAGAAGGGTTATTAGGCAATGTTCTTATTAAATTAGTTTCTACATTGCCTTCAAAGTACTCTTGCATTGATGTGCTATTTTTCAATAACTTTCCACATTCATCAAAGTGGATTTCACCTTTTAGTGCTTTAAAACGTCCGTCATGGGGTATCGTGCTGGTCATCGTGACGGATTTAACTGGGCCGTTATAAGAGCTGAGCAATATAATGTCACTATTGGCAATATTGGTTTGCTTTTCAGTATTTGTACATTGAGCAGAAGCAGCGATTGCTGGCGATGAGGAAATCGCATAAAGGGAAAGAGGGATAAGGAGTCGTTGTAATTTCATAAGATCGTCCATGCATATATTCGTCATATTTCAAGCCACAGCATTGTCGCCTAGCTGTAACTTGGATTATTTAGAGTATTTGTTTGCATATCTTCAAGTTGTTGCAAATTATTTAGAGTATAAGTAGTGCATAAAATATGAGTCTAGTATAAGTAATTGGTTTGCCAAATAGTATAGATAAAATCCTATATAATTAGCCAATATATAAAGGGAAGAAAAATATTTTGGTACGATCAAAACTGTTTTTTGGAGCATTAATATGTCAAACGCATTTTCTTTTATGACTGATACGGCAACTCTGGCTATTTTTGATTTACAAGCGATCCAACATAGAAAATCAGATACAGCAGATTGGTGGAGCATACCTGATGATGAGTTAGATGAGATGAATAAAGGCAATATTGCATTTATTGGTTTAGGTAATGATGGTTTTTACACTATTAATCTATGCGATAAAATTGAAGATCCAGATGTAAGAATAAATATAAACTGTCCATCAGGTGAAGTTTTTATTGGTGCAGGAGAGGATACAACTGGCGGTGATTTAGAGCCAGGTGATCCACAATATCGCGCAGGAGAAATTATTTTTCTCCCAGTAGGAGATTATGAAATATCATTAAAAAAAGTAAGCAACATACTTTTTATTTCTATTATTTTTAGTAAAGAGAACCTGAATAAGTTTGAGAATGTTTTACGTTTAGATTAAATGAATATATATAGTTATATAAAAATATAATAATTAAGTGAAAGATACTATTATTTAAAATGCTTCCCTTGTTTTTCATTAATAGGTTAATAAATATAAGTTAAACAATCTGTGGTTATATTAATTATAATATAGCGAATGCATTTGCTGTAAATAAACTTTATCAATTAAATAAATGTTAATTTATTAATCTAATTTAAATATTACTGAAAGAAACAGGTGATATAGATAATGCTAAAATAATACGGATGATTTTATTTTAAATTTTAAAAAATAATGAATTTATTGAGCTTTTTTTATTAAAAATGATAAATATCAATTTTAAGTAAGTTAATATTTTTTTTAATATTAATCCTAATAAATAGATGTTTTTTTTGTTAAAAATGCGAAATAGTCATATTTAGACTATAAGAATATGCTTAAAATCGAAAAATATATAAATATTACGCTTTATACGTGTTAAATGTAGTTGCGTTTTACGAGTAAATGAGATGATAATTGCAAATACTTAAATATTAGTACGTAATAAACATGAAATAATGTTATTGATAACATTTTATTTCGTGTGAGCCTTTTCGTTTATTTAACCCCAAAAACAACTTATTTAAATATATAACAAGAGAGAGCTTTATTATGAATAAAATGCTTCTTACTGCGATGATCGCAGGTATTTTTTCATCTACAGTTTATGCGGCTTCTGATAACACTATCCGTTTTCAAGGCGAAGTTTCTGATGAAACTTGTACTGTAACGGTTAATGGTAATTCAGCACTTCCTGTTGTTTTATTACCAACCGTGCCCGTAACCGCATTAGATACTGCGGGTAAAACAGCAGGTCAGACACCATTTACTATTGCAGTGAGTGGTTGTACTGGTTCTAAACCAACAGATACAAATATTAAAACTATATTTATTGCTAATAATCTGACAACAGAAGGTCGTATTGGTAATACAGCAGCAAATAACAATGTTAGTTTAGAAATTATTGACCCTGCGAAAACCGGTACAAAAATTGATTTAACTGGTGTAGGTAACGAAGGCTTAGTGTTAAAAGCAAACGAAAAATCAGCATCTTATGATTATGCTGTACGTTATTATGCAGATGATGTTGCAACAGCAGGTAAAGTAGAGGGTAGTGTGCAGTACTCTATCTCTTATCAATAATGTTTATATGTCTCCTTTATATAAAGGAGGCATTTTTTATTTATATAAGAGGGAGATAAGTAATGAAAAAAATAATAATGCTAATTATCGTATTTTTCTTAAGTTATAGCACTGCGTCGTATTCTAGTGTCACCATGCTAAAAACACGTATTGTTTATTCATCGGATTCACGTTTTGAAGTTTTAAAGTTTATGAATAACGATGAAATTCCTTACATTATGCAAATCTGGGCAGATAAAAATAATCCTAATTCAACCCCAGATAATGCAGATGCCCCTTTTGTTATTCAACCCCCCGTTTTTCGTATCGATCCTAAAACAGGGAGAGACGCGCGATTAATTTATACTGGCGAAGGTCTACCACAAGATAAAGAATCTATTTTCTTTTTAAATGTGGCACAAATTCCACCTAAAGATTTGAATAAAGATATAAAAGAAGGAAATAGCTTTACGGTTATTGTGCATCATCGATTAAAAATATTTTATCGTCCAACTGAGATTGTCTCACAGCTAAATAATATCGAGAAACAAATATCATTCTCAAAAGAGAATAATGGAACTATAAAAGTTAAAAACGATTCACCTTTTTTTGTGTCATTTGCGCAACTTGAGGCCACGAATACTTCGGGTCAAAAATTTATATTTAAACCAACTATGGTTTCTCCGTTATCAACGGAAGTATTAGTCGCTAAAAATGGCAGAACGATTTCATTTTCACCCGATAAAATGACCTATAAATACATTAATGATCTAGGTGGGCAAAATAGTGCGACAGATTTAATTCATTAAAAAAATGGAATTGAAATGAAATCTATAGAAAAAAACACAGCACAATTAAATAAGAGAATAAAAGTCGTATTCTTAATCGGCTCATTTTCTCTATTTATTCAATCAATGCCTTCTGCATTGGCCGATGATTATGAATTTGATCCTTCTTTATTACTAGGTAGCAAAAGTAATATCAACATTAATCAGCTTCATGATAGTAATTATGTGGAGCCTGGCAATTATGATGTTGATATCTACATTAATAATCGCTTTTTTGAAAGAAAAATAGTGCATTTTCAATTAAATGATAACGGTAAAGTGACGCCTTGTTTTAATCAACAACAGATTGATGATATGGGGATCTTGCTGGATGATGAACTTAGTCAAGATAATAATCAATGTTTAGTATTAAACCAAATTAATAAAAATATTATAGATTCATTTGATGCTTCTAATTTTAGAATCATGATTGCAGTGCCTCAAATCTTATTAAAACGAAGGCCACAAGGTTATGTCAATGAAGATGATTTAGATGCGGGCAATACCATGTTGTTCTCTAATTATTCTGGTAATTACTATAAGAATAAATCGAACGGACAAAGCTCAGACTATGGTTTTGGTAGTGTCAACATGGGCATAAATTTAGGAACCTGGCAATTTCGTCAACAAGCGTCTTACTCTTATAATTCATCAAAGTCGGGAAGTAATAGTGAATTTAATTGGATTAGAACTTATCTACAAAAACCGTTACTGACATTAAAGTCGATGTTAGTTGTCGGTGATATTTATACAACAGGCGCACAATTTTCAAGTCTGGCATTTAAAGGTATTCAATTAATGTCTGATGAAAGAATGTTGCCAGATTCTCAAAAAGGTTATGCACCTGTTATTCGTGGTATTGCGACGACAACCGCCCGTATAGTGATAAAACAAAATGGTACTGAAATTTATCAAACGACTGTGTCACCTGGGCAATTTGAAATAAATGATCTTTATCCAACTAGTTATGAAGGAGATTTGTTTGTCGAAATTTACGAAAGTAATGGCAAAATTTCTTCTTTTACAGTGCCATTTACCGCATTACCTGAATCTGTAAGAGCTGGGCGCCTTAAATATAACTTTACTGCGGGTGAAGTGAATAACTTTGCTGCAGAAAATAGCTATTTTTCAGATATTGCTTTGCAATATGGTGTGAACAATATGGTAACGCTAAATACGGGGGGTACGTGTAGGACACCAATATCAAGCCATATTTGTCGGCTCTGTTATTGCTACAAAATTAGGTGCAATCGGTTTTAATTCAGCATTTTCAAACGCTGAAGTGGACGGTAAAAATTATCAAGGTGGACGATTAGGCATTAGTTATAGCCGTACTTTTAGCCCAACAAATACTGTTATTACACTCGCAGGTTATAAATATTCAACAGAGAATTTTCGCGAATATAATGATGTATTGGGGTTGAGAAAAAGTGCAAGTAATGACATGGAATGGAATTCCAGCAGCTATAACCAAGAAAGCCAGTTTACACTTAGTGTTAATCAGTCTCTTGATAAGTGGGGGCAGCTTTATATTTCGGGCTCTATCAGTAACTATTATGGTAATAAAGGACATGATGCCCAGTATCAAATCGGTTATTCAAATACCTATAAAGATATTGCTTATAGCCTTGCTTATAGTCGCCAAAAAACGGGACAAATGACGGCAAATAATACTTTTACACCAATAACAACCGATCCGATATCTGAGGATATGGTTATGTTATCTGTTTCTATGCCATTAGGACGCTCTGATTATTCACCCATGCTATCACTATCTTCTAGTCATTCTAGCGATGATTCGAGTTATCAAACGAATTTATCAGGACTTTTAGGTGAAGATAAAACGCTTTCTTATAGTGTAAATGCGGATTATGACACACAAAATAGAGCGATAGGCAGTGGTTTACATTTAATTAAACAGCTTCCTTTTACCACGCTATCAGGCAGTATCTCTAATGGTAAACATTACACGCAAGGTAGCGTAGGTATTCAAGGTGCGTTAGTTGCACACAGTGGAGGGATAACATTAGGTCCTCGTATTAGTGATTCTTTTGCTTTAGTGGAAGCAAAAGGTGCAAGTGGTGCGAGTGTGAGTAATGGTATGGGCGCCCGCATTGATCCTTTTGGTTATGCTATTGTGCCTTCTCTTGTCCCTTATCAATATAACAATGTTAGCTTGGATGGGAAAAATATTAGAAATAATAATATTGAGCTATTGGAAAGTACGAAGCAAATAGCACCGTATTCAGGTTCAAGCACCAAAATCGTTTTTAAAACCCAAGTCGGATATCCTGTATTGATTTCGATTAAGCCAGAAAGTGAATTGACATTAGGCGAAAATGTTTTCGATAAAGATAAGCACATTGTTGGTATGGTAGGGCAAAGTAACCAGATTTATGTCAGGGTTGAAAATAGGAAAGGGACACTGACTGTCGGTAAAGATGAAGATAGTTGCCAAATTGATTACTCAATACCAGAAGAAAAAGAAGCAGATAAACTCATTTTATTATCAGGTCAATGCTTATGAAATTAAATCACTGTTTATTTTCTCATTACTCCTCTATTTTATTAGCCTTGATGCTATTCCCTTCTTTAGCCTTGATGCTATTCCCTTCTTTAGCCTTGGCAACATGTTATAAAATAACAACTACGACGACTAATCCTAATAGTGTGTATTATACCGAGCCGGGCAAAGGTTCAGCGAAAAGTTGGCAAGGTGCGAGAGATGATTCGGGATCAATGGGAAGTACCCCTAAAGTTATTAATGTTAATAATGATCAGTTTCAAATTCCGGGTACATTAGTGGCGAGTGGTTTTGTCTCTTTTTTTGAGGCGGGTTATGAGGTTTATGATCCAGAACAGATATTATTTCGTTGCACAGCCGATGAAGAGGGTAAATTAAGAGAGTTTTACTCAACTAATGGTGACTATAATTATGGTGGTAGAAATCTAGTTAATCCAACATTAGGTTTAAATGATACCTATATTAGTCTGGCAAGAGGATTGGGTATTCGCATTAAAAATACCATTACAGGCGAATATTATAGTCGCTATTGGAAATCTCGTGCTTTAGATAATTTAGAAAGAGATAGCCAAGGATGGATCTTAGTAAAAGCAAAAAATTTCTCTAATATGGAAGTGGAGTTATTTAAGATTAACTATGAAAGAACAAGTGATATGCCACCAGCACAATCAAGTAGTGGGTTAATTACTTTTATTAATCAACCGGCAGGTTATATCGCTTTTCAAAGCTCTAATTTCTCTTATTTATTAAAAGATGGTGCAGATCACGCTACAAATTATCATGGTTTTTATGCTTATTGGCCTGCTGCTGTAAATATGTCTCGCCGAATTTATATACGTAATGCGTCTACTTGTTTTGTGCGAAACGTTACGCCTTATGTTTTATTTCCATTGGTTACTATTAATGAGTTAGCAAGTGGCAAAAAAGTCACTTTACCTATTACGATTGATTTTTATTGTCAATCAGCACCGCCCGCTAGCGATGGTTTGAGTAATATTTCCAGTGGGACTGGAGCGGGACAAACCGCAATGGGATTTTTACCTAGACCTGCAAATGTTAACAAAGCAATTGAATTAGGATTAACAGTACCTAATGGTGCCGCAATTACTCATTTAGTGACAGATGGTTATGGTACTGACTCAAGTATGGCAAAAGGGGTTGGTGTAAGAATATATCGTCCATCAGGTGTGCCATTAAACTTATTATCAACATTAGCGAATGAAGGGCAAGGTGATAGTTATGGTTGGTATCCTATTTATGATGATGCTAGTTCAGTCTCATTTAATAATGGTATTACCGATTTAACTAAAACATTATATGCCTCATTAGAAGCGTTACCGAGAGAGAAAATAACTGCTGGTAAATTTAATGCGACATTACAAGTGATTATACAGGTGCAATAAATATGAAAAAGAGCGGTATTTTTATTTTGTTACTGTGTTTTTCGTTTATCGCCAAAGCGAATTTAGCCTTAGAAGGTTCTAGAGTGATCCTTTATCACTCAGATAGAGAAGCATCCTTAAATATAAAAAATGATGGTGAACTTCCTGTGGTGGTTCAAACATGGGTAGATGATGGTAACCCAGAAAATACCCCAGAAACCATAACTGATGTTTCCGCTTTATCATTACCACCAGTATTACAATTAAAACCGAGTGAATCACAACGGGTACGAGTGATTAATAAATTTACTAATACAGATAAAGCGAAAGAGACACTTTACTGGCTTAATTTATATGAAATCATGCCTAAGCCAGCGAACAAAAAATATGATGAAGGTTTAATTAATGTTGTCGTCAGATTACAAGTAAAAGTATTCTATCGCCCTGATGATTTAATAATGGTGATTTCTGATGTTAGTCGAGCTCTTATTTTTACAAAATCAGATAAACAGTTAACAATTGAAAATCCGACACCTTTTTATGTCACCATTAAATCCGCATTTGGCGAAAATAATCCTAATATTCTTATTCCTATGATAGCGCCATTTTCCAAACAGAAAATCAATCTAGAGGATAGTAAAATAAATACCATTAACTATGTTTTAATTGATGATTTTGGTGGGGAATTTGAAGATAAAAAAGAGATAAAATAGACTTTCTAGTGGTTTGTATTAAATTGTCTGATTAAGTTAGAGTAATTCTCTATTTTAATTAATTCCATTAATTATAAAAATGGGATGAAATATAAGTAGATGCTGTTTTTATTAATTGGCGTATTATTTTAAGTTTTCGGCTTAAGATAAATGCGCCATTTTGTCGCCACTTTCTTCCAGATATAAAAAAGCCACTTATTACTAAGTGGCATAAATGTCTGATTTATCAGCTTAAATTTGGTGGGTTGTGGGAGGCTCGAACTCCCGACCAATTGATTAAGAGTCAACTGCTCTACCGACTGAGCTAACAACCCGATGCGCTGATTATTCTCCTCTAAAATGTGATGGTCAAGTGCTTATTTCGATTTTTTTTCAAATGGATAAAATATCGCCGATTAAATTAAAGAAAGGATCTTATCTGGTTATCAAAGCATCATTCATTTTACTAAAAGTGATCTTTTCATTACTTATACTGAGATTTGTGTCACAATAATTTCGCAAACATATTACCGCGTCAAAAAATAAAATAGCGGTGAAAACAACATCAAAAATATGAAAACACTTCAGGTATTGTATGGAAGATCAAACAGAAATTTCTCCTCCTGTTAGAGTGAAAAATGCCACTCTACAGCGCGGATTAACAAATCGTCATATTCAATTAATTGCTATTGGTGGAGCTATCGGTACTGGTCTATTTATGGGATCAGGGAAAACCATTTCGTTAGCTGGGCCATCAATTATTTTTGTGTATATGATAATTGGCTTTGTCTTGTTCTTTGTGATGAGAGCTATGGGCGAGCTGTTATTATCAAATTTAGAATATAAGTCATTTAGTGATTTTGCTGGTGATTTATTAGGACCGTGGGCTGGTTTTTTTGTCGGTTGGACTTATTGGTTTTGTTGGGTTATTACAGGTATTGCCGATATTGTTGCCATAACGTCTTATATTAGTTATTGGGCGCCTAATTTTCCTGAATGGGGAACATCCTTTATTTGTGTGCTGACACTGCTTATTTTGAACTTAGCGACAGTAAAACTGTTTGGTGAAATGGAATTTTGGTTCTCCATGATAAAAATAACAGCGATTGTTTCTTTGATCATTGTGGGGATTGTTCTTATCAGTATTGGATTTGAATCTCCCGCGGGACATACCGCGGCATTAGAGAATATCTGGAATGATGGAGGAATGTTTCCTAAAGGGCTAAGTGGTTTTTTTGCGGGCTTCCAAATCGCTATTTTTGCTTTTGTCGGAATAGAATTAGTAGGAACCGCTGCGGCTGAAACACGTAATCCAGAAAAATCATTGCCGAAAGCGATTAATGCTATTCCTATTCGTATTATTACTTTTTACGTATTGGCCTTAGCAATTATTATGTCGGTGACACCATGGCGCTCAATTTTGGCTGATAAAAGCCCATTTGTTGAGCTATTTGTCATGATAGGGATACCCGCAGCAGCAAGTTTAGTAAACTTTGTCGTATTAACGGCTGCAGCCTCTTCTGCTAATAGTGGAATATTTTCCACAAGTCGTATGTTATTCGGTTTATCAAAAGAGGGCGAAGCACCAAAGCAGTTTAGCCAATTATCTAAACGGGCTGTACCTGCCAATGGGCTGTTATTTACTAGTTTATGTCTGTCATGTGGAATTATATTAATCTACTTTATTCCCGATGTTATGCATGTATTTACCTTGGTAACAACAGTGTCGGCGTTATTATTTATGTTTATTTGGAGTATGATTTTATGCTCTTATTTAGCGTATCGTAAAAAACGGCCACAGTTACATGAAAAATCTATTTATAAAATGCCATTAGGTATTCTGATGTCATGGCTATGCCTTGCTTTCTTTGCTTTTATGACAGTGTTATTAGCTTTCGAACATGATACTCGCCAAGCGTTAAGTGTGACACCATTGTGGTTTATTGCACTAGCAATAGGCTATCAATATGTTAAAAAGAACAAACAGAAAAATCTCACTCAAAAGTAATATTATAGCAATAGAGTAAAAGTAAAAAGCCTTATTTATTTAATAAGGCTTTTTTATCAAAAATAAAATGCTATTGCTAACAAAATAATTAATAGTTTATTAAAATAAAAAATTATTAAAAATAAATTTTATATTTATTTTCATTTTTTATTGATTTAGTTTTTACTATTGTTTTGAATGAAAATTAGATATTATTTTTTTGCAATAAAATATTTTTAAAATATGTTAACTATATCCGGTAATTTTTTAAAAATACACTATCCTACAATTAAAATAAAAGGAGGCGGTATGTATAAGAATATTTTGGTTCCCATTGATATTGATGAAGATAACCTGATGAACAAAGCAATTCCGTTAGTGGAAGATATTGCAAAAAATGAAGATCCTTATGTTCATTTTTTGTATGTCCTCCCAAAACTTCCACAATCTTCTTATTATCGACTTGTTATGAATGGTGATCAATTAGATCAAGGATGCTTAAAAGCGTCAGCAGAAAAAGAGCTTACAAAAATAATTGAGCGTTTTGATTTACCGGACGATAGAATGCAAACACATATTTGCATAGGAACACCACGTGATGCCATATTGCAGGTTGCAGATGAAGTAAACGCAGATTTAATCGTAATTGGCTCCCATAATCCAGAAGATGATTCTTATCATATCGGTTCAACCGCTGCTGATATTACACGCTACGCTAAACGCTCTGTTATGGTGGTGAGATAAGACTTAGCTGACTGTATAGTTGCATAAGATTCACTGCAATTTATAACTATACCGCTGTTATATTTGATTTTAATATAACAGCGGTTGTGTAACGAAATAGTGAGGGTCACACAAATTAATGGTTTTTATATTTGGAACACTTCCTTTTTTTAACTACTATAAGCCATCTTCTAATAACGATACTCATCAAAACTCATGTTAACCATTACTGCATTACTAGAAAATAAATCAGTCAATCCAGCGCTTAATCACTATTCTGGCTTATCATTATTGTTAGAAGATGATG
Organism: Proteus penneri; assembly: GCF_003144535.1. Lineage (GTDB taxonomy): Bacteria > Pseudomonadota > Gammaproteobacteria > Enterobacterales > Enterobacteriaceae > Proteus > Proteus penneri. Next base: position 276,012 of record NZ_PHFJ01000001.1, read on the forward strand.
AGTGCCAAGCGAAAATTCTCTTTGATACTGGAAAAGACCTTACCTTTATTTCAAATGCAAAAAAAATGGGTATTGATTTAACCACATTGAAAACGATTGTTGTGTCCCATGGACATTATGATCATTTTGGTGGGCTTACACACTTGCAAGCAAATTTTTTTACTCATAAACCGCGTATTATCGCTCATCCTCATTTATTTTCTGTTCGCTATTCAGCCTTTTTTCTAGGTAATAAAAATATTAAATTTAAACGGTTAGCGCCTTTATTTGATCGTGCAAAACTCGAAGCACAGTTTTCTTTTGAATTAACACAAGCACCCTTAGCTATTGAGGAAAATTTTATCTATTCGGGACAAGTGACGCAACGTCAGGTGAATAAACGCTATGGTGTTATTATTCATGGATCAGGAGAAGAAGATGATTTCGTTCTTGATGATAGTTTTCTTGTTTGGCAAGGAAAAAAAGGTCTAGTAATTATTACTGGTTGTAGCCATTCGGGTATTGAATCTATAGTTGAACATGCGAAAAAAATAACAGGAAATCATCAAATTCAAGCAATTGTGGGGGGCCTACATTTGCGTTGTGCAACACCATCAGCATTACAACGTGCTAAAAAAGCTATAGATAAAAATATTGATGTGTATGGATGTCATTGTACGGGGGTATTAGGGCGAAAATATCTTAACGCTAAAGATTTCAATACAGGACAATCGTTATCTTTTGAATAAAAATTAATAGTAAAATTTTTATCCTCATTTTAGAAATAGTATGAGGATACGAAATAAAAAGGAGGATAAGTTACTCAAAGTGAATTAAAAATTCGCTGATAAATGGCTTTTACAATGTGATCTTTTTTCTGATTATATTGATGTACATTTTCAACATCTTCTTTGGCGCTGAGTTTTGCATCTATATATAATTCTCTATCTTCTTTATGGTTAATTAACCAATCTCTAAATAAAATATGTCTAAGGTGTTCTGGGCAATTAGGTGCAAAGACATGTAGATTCACATTAGGTGTTTCTAGTTTTAGCATACGATGTTGATACCACGAAGGCTCTCTTACTGTAAGTTTATAGCCTAACTGATTTAACTCAGGAATATAGCTTGGTTCATCGGCAGGATCAGCAACAATTAAGTCAATATCAATGATCGGTTTTGCACTTAATTCAGGTACTGCTGTTGACCCAATATGCTCAATAGCTAAACATTTACCTTTTAATTTTTGGATAATATTTTCTTTTTGTTGATTATATAATATTACCCATAGTTTATTATATGGCTCAATCTTTATTACACTAGGTGTTGGTTTTCCATTTACCCATGGATTTTCATCAGGAGAGCCTTCTTCAAATGTACAGATTTTCTGTTTTAGATCTTGATTCATAAGTATCTCATTTAAGATATTAGAAGATAGAGAATGAAAAAATTTATTGAAATTAAATTTAGGGTAAAAGCAGAAATTGCGATAAAAAAGAGATGAATTTTTTGTTTTTTGATCTGTATTCTAGCAAGTTAACTATTTAAAACGAAAAAATTAAGGTGCATTTAGTGCTATTTATAACGAAAAGAATAGCAGAATATTTATTGGCAATAAATAACCTAATTTTATTGCCAAAAGGAAAGTCTATTAGTAATTTTACTTACGAATAACCATTACTGAACGTGACGTGTTGTTTACAATATAATCCGCTGTCGAACCCAGTAATATATTGCGTTGGTTACGTGAGCTTGAACCTATAATAATGGTATCCGCATCAATTTTTTCTGCTAATTCTAGAATATTATAATTAGGTGTACCAATAACGGCATGGCATTGGTATTGTTCTTTGGGTAAGTTAAATTGCTGTGTCACACATTGTTCTAATTTTTCTGTTAATAAAACTAAAGCTTGTTGCTTTTTTTCAATAACAGACGGGCTATCACAATTAAGCCCATAAGTTTCTAAAGAGCGCAAGTTGGGCATCACTGTAATGAAATGGAAATAATTTTCTGGTTTTCTAGCTAGGAAGTGAATATCTTCGATCATGCGCTGAATTCTGCTATCTTCTAATAAATCAATTGCAACGAGGTATTTGTTAGCCATAGTGTGCCTTTTTAATATATTAGCCCTGAAGTTAAGTATAGGTAAATCAGCTTACAAGTTGAAATTTTAAAGTAAATATTGCGATTACCGCATCATTATTCTTGGTTTTTTGGCTCTAAAAGATAAAAAAATGGTGTGATGAATGTGTAAATCCATTAAAATTGTCTAATTGACCTTTTATTATTTTTACATATCACGGAATGATCCCACTAGGTTATAGTTTATATGAAAAAATCAAGCGAAGAATTACTGAAATGCATTGCCACTATATTACAGTGGGTGCTTAATATTGGATTACTTATTTTAGCGATTGTATTAGTCAGTTTTCTTATCAAAGAAACGTATGTAATTGCTTCATTATTATTTAATTTAGGCGCAGAAGAGTCGTCTTATCAATTATTAGAAGGTATTTTGATCTACTTTCTTTATTTTGAGTTTATTGCGCTTATTGTTAAGTATTTTTTATCTGGCGGGCATTTCCCCCTTAGATATTTTATTTATATTGGAATAACGGCAATAGTGCGTTTAATTATTGTAGAGCATAAAAATTCGGTTGATACGCTAATACAATCAGGTGCAATATTGTTGTTAGTTATTGCGTTATTTATCGCGAATACTGAAAAACTAAAACGTACTTGAACCGTCTATAAGTTGTAATTATTAAGCTACTTAGTATAAAAAGCATGACTTAAAATTAAAAATAAATAGTCAGGTTTTCCGCAAGATTAGGAGAGGTATGTTATTATCTCTCCCTATTCTACTCTGAGTTATACAAAAATATTACTATGTCTTATCAATGTCCATTATGTTATCAGGCTCTCTCTCTTCAAGCCCACAGTTGGATCTGTGAAAATAATCATCAATTTGATTGTGCTAAAGAAGGGTATGTCAATTTATTGCCAGTGCAATTTAAACGCTCAAAAGAGCCCGGTGATAGTGCTGAAATGATAAACGCACGCCGTACGTTTTTAGATGCAGGTTTTTACCAGCCAATGCGAGATAAAGTGGCTGAATTAATACAAAGATTATTGCCTGAAGATAACAGTGTTATATTGGATATTGGGTGTGGTGAAGGTTATTATACTCATCAGTTTTATCAAAACTTAAAATTACATAACCCACAAGTGTATGGCTTAGATGTTTCAAAGGTTGCGATTAAATATGCAGCTAAACGTTATTCATCAATTCATTTTTGTGTAGCCTCAAGTCAACGTTTACCTTTTTGTGATGCTTCTTTAAATGCGGTTGTGCGTATTTACGCCCCTTGTAATAGTGATGAATTAGCAAGAGTTATTGTGCACAATGGTTATATTATTACTGTTACGCCAGCGCCGCGTCATCTCTATCAGTTAAAATCACTGATTTATTCAGAAGTACATCTTCATCCATTAAAAGAAGAACAATTCGATGGATTTAATAAAGTGTCTGAACATCAAGTTGCTTATATGATGAATTTAAACGGTAAGCAGGCTTTTGATTTATTACAAATGACACCGTTTGCATGGCGTGCAAGTGAAGAAGTAAAACAGGCATTAGCGGAAAGTAAAGACTTTGAATGTGAAACAGACTTTTTAATTCGTGTCTATCAACGTCATGCTTAATAACGTGAAATAAAAGTATTTTGTTAAGTTAATAAAAAAGCTTAGGTCGTGATACTTCAAACCTAAGCTTTTTAATATGATTTATTAGCGATTATTTAGCGTACATAAATAATTCTAAGTGTTCAAATACAATATTAAAGCCGATAGCAATTAATACAATCCCGCCAATAATTTCTGCTTTTTTTCCAAGTACTGGCCCAATATAACGGCCAATTAACATACCCAGAGTTGCCATGATCATGGTCATCATACCAATTGTCATTGCGGTATGAACAATATTGACTTGAAGGAATGCTAAACCGACACCAATTGCCATTGCATCAAGGCTTGTTGCAATACCTGTTGCGATTAAAGATAGTGAGCCATGACGTTGTGGAGCATCTTCTTCACAAGGACAGTCATCACCACGTTTTAAGCTCTGGTAAATCATCCGGCTACCAAGAACAAACAGTAATCCAAAGGCAACCCAGTGATCCCATTGAATAATATATTGGCTAGTATATAAACCTAATGCCCAACCAATAACGGGTGTGCTGGCTTCAATAATACCAAATATAAATCCAGTGCGGAGCGCTTCGCGAAAACGGGGTTTGTGTAATGTGGCACCTTTACAGACAGCGACAGCAAATGCGTCCATAGAAAGGGCTAGGGCGAGAATGATAGTAGCGTAGAAACTCATAATAAAGCCTCGGTTGGGGTATTTCCATATACACACAATTGACCCCCAACCAAAGAAGTACAATCATGTGTCTATGGTCTTGCCAACCGTATTACGGCATCTGTACCACGCTAGATAAAAATAAGCGAGTATGTTGATACAGATTTCTTAAAATAAGATTTTTTATTTTAAGACAGGCTACTCCCCAATGACTTGGTGCAGAAGATAACATATTATTTTCGAAAGGCAACATATTATTTATTATATTTTAAAGATGATATTGATAATAATTATCATTATTGTGTATGGAGACTTAAAATATATTATAAATAATTACCATATGTTAAAAAAATGATAAATTTCAATGTGATGAATAAATAACCATATAATAAACAATGGGTTTTAATTATCATTATAATAAGATATTAATTTTTTATAAAAATGAATACACCTGAAAATTATAAGCTCAATTTTCTATAAAATTAAATGAATACTAAATGAACCTATATTTAATACGTATATTAATACTTGTATTTAATATAGAAAAATAAGAAATATTTAAGTTATAAAAAATATATTACTTAATTTTAAATGTGTATTTTATGATTATTATCTTTAGTTATCTAAGAGTTAAGCGGTGATTAAAATAAAATAGCTAAAATAAAAAAAGCCATTCAAAATGAATGGCTTTTCGTCTAGATAGCGTTAATTAGTCACACTGCACTTTGATTGCTAGACCACCGCGTGATGTTTCGCGGTATTTAGCATTCATGTCTTTACCTGTTTCATACATAGTTTCAATGACTTTATCGAGAGAAACACGAGGTTCACTGGTACGACGGATAGCCATACGTGCGGCATTAACAGCTTTAACTGAAGCAATTGCATTACGTTCGATACAAGGAACTTGAACTTGGCCTGCAACTGGGTCACAAGTTAAACCAAGGTTGTGCTCCATGCCGATTTCGGCAGCAACACAGACTTGTTCTGGGCTTCCACCTAATAATTCAGCAAGACCCGCAGCAGCCATTGAACAAGCTACACCAACTTCGCCTTGGCAACCGACTTCAGCACCTGAAATAGAAGCGTTCATTTTGTAAAGAATACCAATTGCACCGGATGCTAAGAAATAACGTAAGTAGATCTCTTGTGTGACGGGCTCAATACAACGATCGTAGTAAGCTAATACAGCAGGAACGATGCCACATGCGCCATTTGTTGGTGCTGTTACAACGCGTCCACCTGCTGCGTTTTCTTCATTAACTGCCAGTGCAAACATATTAATCAGATCAACCACTTTCATTGGATCGTTTGACAGGCTGTTGCTCGATGTTAATAAGCGATTTAATGCAGCTGCACGACGAGGTACACGTAATGGCCCCGGTAATACGCCTTCTGTATTTAAACCGTGCTCAATACATTCTTGCATGGTTTTATAAACATCAGCGAAATAAGCATTAATTTCTGCTTGAGTATGTAGATCCAGCTCATTTTTCATCATTAAGCTGGAAATGGATAAACCCGTTTCTTTACAGTGCTTTAATAACTCTTCTGCGCTAGCATAAGGATATGAGACTGGCTTGCTATTTAATGTTGATTTACCAAAGTTTTCTTCATCAACGATAAAACCACCACCAATAGAGTAGTACGTTTTTCTATAGACTTCTTTGTCGTCAACAAAAGCATGGATTGTCATACCATTTTCATGTAATGACAGATTGTCATTGCTAAAATGCATACTTTCTGCTGGAAAATCAACTACTTTTAAGCCATTTGCTAATGATAGCTTGCCTGTTTCTTCAACTTCACGAATAAAACCGGGAATGCTGTCAATATCGACAGTAGCGGGTGAATTACCTGCTAACCCCATAATAATTGCGATATCAGTATGGTGGCCTTTGCCTGTCAAAGACAAGGAGCCGTAAACATCAACAGCTACGCGAGTGACAGACGCAATCAATTCCTGGCTGACTAAATCATCGACAAATTCTTTACCCGCTTTCATTGGCCCTACGGTGTGAGAGCTAGATGGTCCGATGCCCACTTTAAACATGTCGAAAACGCTAATCACGTCAGACTCCTTAATAATAAGAGAGAGGGTTAAAAAGAATAAAATATAGTTATTTATAGTAAAGGGATCGTTTTTACAGTTATATCGTCCCGTTAATGATGTAGTTTACAACATTTTTTTAAAATAGCTAAGTAGAGTTGTGAAGGCGCTGATAAAAAGCACAAGCTGAATATAAAATAGCGAGTTAAGTGATATGTAGAGCGAGCCTATGTAAAATAGCGGCGGTTAATCCCCAAACAAGATATCCATTATAGGGATAAAAGTAGATACGATGATTTTCACCAGCACGATGGAAATTTAATTGTTGATAATGTTGAGCATTAAGTACATGGCTTAGTGGCATTTCAAAGATAGAGGCGACTTCAGCTGGATTATTACGTAAAGGTAAACCCGCAGGAATAACACCCACAATAGGAGTAACTAAATATCCGCTAGAACTTTGCAAAGGGGGCTAATTGACCAATAACGGATACGGCATTGGGTGGAATAGCCACTTCTTCATGTGCTTCTCTTAGTGCAGTTGCAATAAGGTTGCTATCTTCAGGATCACGTTTACCGCCAGGTAAAGCAACTTGTCCTGCATGAGAGCGTAACGTTGATGCACGTTCTGTTAATAATAATGTTGGATTAGGTTTATTGATAATCGGCAGCAAAACGGCTGCCGATTTTTGGGTATGAAGAGACTGATTTACCTTATCATCAGGTAATGTAAGTTGAAAACGATTGATAAAAGTATCAATGGGTGTCATCAATAGCAGACTCTCTTAAAACAGTTAATATTTGCCCAAGTTTATCGAATGTTTCTTGGTACTCTTTTTCAGCAACGCTATCAGCAACAATACCACCGCCAGCCCAGCAGTAAATTTTATTTTTTTCAGTTAATAAAGTGCGAATGCTGATATTGGTGTCCATTGTGCCACAAAAACTGATATAGCCAATTGCACCACAATATCCATGGCGACGATGAGGTTCAAGTTCTTCGATGATCTCCATTGCTCTGATTTTTGGGGCTCCAGTGATAGAACCACCAGGAAAAGCTGCTCTTAATAAATCAGTTGCTGTTAAATGAGAAGGTAGTTGTGCCGTAATCGTACTGACTAAATGATGTACTGCTGGGAAACGCTCAACAACAAATAACTCAGGTACTTTTACTGAGCCTGTTACTGCAACTTTGCCAATATCATTACGCATTAAGTCTACAATCATTAAGTTTTCTGCGCGATCTTTACGCGAATTTGCTAATAATTGTGCTTGTTTATCATCTTCTTCTGGTAATGCCTTACGAGGTAGTGTTCCCTTTATTGGGCGAGTTTCTATTTTATTATCAACTAAATGAATAAAACGCTCAGGTGAAACACTAATTACAAAATTGTTGGGTAAGCACATAAAAGAAGAGAATGGTGCTTTATTAGCTCGATTTAATGTTAAGAATGCATTCCATTCACTACCAGTATAGTTTGCACAAAAACGTTGAGCTAAATTAACTTGATAGCAGTCACCCGAAAGTAAGTATTGATGAATTTTAGCAATTTTTTCGTTATATTCATCATTACTGATGTTTGATTGCCAATCTGTTGTTAAGGTGAATTGCGAATCAAGGGATGTGGAAGTTTGGCTTTCTAACCACTGTAAGCGCTCATCAATATTGTGATAACTAATTAAAGTGGCTTTTTTTAAGTGGTGATCGACAATAAGGGCCCAATCATAAATACCAATTGCCATATCTGCAAAATTAAGTTCATTTTTCGCGATTTCAGGTAAGTTCTCAAGATGACGACCTAAATCATAACTCCAGATACCTAAAGCACCTCCTAAAAAAGGCAATGACTCATTATGTTCTGGGTGAAAATCAAATTGTTCTAACGCAGACTGAATGAGAGTGAAAGGATCTTTTTTAGAACGTTTTACCGTGCCGTTTTTTTCTTTAATCGTTGTCGTTTGTTTGCGAGTTTCTAAAGTCACAGCAGGATCGGAGACAACAATATCAAAACGATTATGAGGATGTTCGGCAAAACCAGAATGAAGTAAACTAGACCAAGGCAATGACGCAATAGGAGAAAATACCCGCAGTGCCAGATCAGGGGTATAAGTTAATTCGCGTTGTTGTAATTGCATATCCATCTTATGACCATGTAAACAAAGTATGTTGTATCATTCGTACAATAAATTGTAATCAAAAAGATTACATTCATGTAAATACAAAATAGACGTTAATGACGTTAATAAAGATAAGAGTAACATTATGTTTCTAGGAATGCCTACATTAACACATGAAGAGCAGCAAAAAGCAGTGGAAAAAATTCAATCTCTAATGGCTGAGGGTATGAGTAGCGGAGAAGCAATTCAGTTGGTTGCTCAAGAATTAAGAGAGAAGCATACAACCCGTGAATCAGTTTCTATCGTATTTGATGAAGAGAATGAATAAAACAATTTTTTAACAAATGTCACAATTGTGTGATTAACCATGTGCTATGCTTAATGAATACACATCCTGTTTTAAGGGATATTTTCGGGGGGTTATATGAAATTAAGCAAGTTTATTGGTCAAACAGGGATACTTGGAGCAGGTTTTTTGCTTGCTATTTCTTTTGGAGCATCTGCAGAAAGTATCGAAAATGTTAATAAAGATATTGTACGTTCTGCTCCTTTTTCGAGTTGCGTTAATTTAGATAATAATCAACTTGTTACAAGAGTAAAAAATGATTATTTACAAAATCGCTTACCTCGTTGGCAAGATGATAAAAAGGCATTAGGGCCAAAACCCGTTGCAAGTATTAATGCTAATGAAATTATCAAGATGAATAATAACTATCAGATGGTATTGAATGTAAGAGGGGCGAGAACAGATCTTCGTTACAATGTTCAAGTCAATTGTGATGATAATACTATTACTTATGTTTCCCCTAAATAATAGATAGGTGATAGTGAGTTGTTATTAATCTATTGAAAAAAGAGATAAACCTTGGTTTATCTCTTTTTTTACCATTATCAAAATAACGAGAAGTATTTGACTATTTTTTTACCGATGGTTCATAAGGTAAACGAGAATAGTGTTGGCTTCTTGCACGATAAAATACCAGCCTCTCTTGAAAGAAGGCTTGAAAAGCTTGAGGTTGTTCTCTTAAAACGGCATCTGCTACAACGGGCATGTTATAGCGTTCTTTAAAAGCGACGCCTGAAGCGGCTAAGCTTACATTTAGCTTATCTTTTTCTTCTTGTGTTAATTCTGAAAGGTTATAACTCATTATCTTTCCCTCTATAACAATATAAGTAAGGTAAAATAGCGTGCTTATTAATGCAAGCAAATAAAGATATTAGTCATTAATGTGTAGTAAAAATGACGTGTTTTATTTGGGGTGATTTTTAATCAAGACAATTAAATATAACAACAAAATTTTATTCCTCATTAATTGTTATACCACTTTATAGTAATTCAAATAAGGCTAATGATAAAATACGCACGTTCACCCCTGATCAAATGGATTTTTAAATAGAGAAAAAGCAGTTTATCTATGAAAAGAGTAAATAATATGAATATTTAATTTGATTTAGATCAATGAAAATTAATGGGAATTTTGCATTGAAAATAAATAAATTAAATAATGTTAATTTATCAATTAGATATTTCATATGTTTTAATTTTGTATTATTTGACAATGAGTTATGATAATACACTGAAATATTGAGATAAAAAAATGCCCTGTTGGGGAAACAGGGCTAAAATTAATACAACACCAGGGAAAAACATAGTATAAATAAAATTAACTAAATGGTTAATAGGTAAATTTACGTGATTCTACATTTTTTTATTAATATGAAATAAAGTATTATTAAATCTTTAATTAATTTTCAAAAAATAGAGCTATATAATGAATAGTAAGTGAATAAAAAAGGGAAGAGAAACAAATCAGCAGTATTCTTAAAAATGAAAGATAACAAACCATTTTAGAATTAATACATTAGAGAAGTATGATAAAATAAGAATGTAAAGTTCATTTTTTATCTTACCTTAATATCTTATTAATATTAAAGTGTTTTATTGATATGGCAATATAAAATATTTATTGTTAATAGTTATGAAAATCTTTAATTCTTAAATGTTAAATCGAATATTAAAAAACATCATTAACTAATGACTTTAATAGTTCATTTAAATCTTACTTTAGATAAATAGAAAAGATTATTAACTGATGTTTTTTTAATCTATTTATTCTTTTTCTAAAATGACTGATTAACTTGATGACTAATGTGCCCAATTTACTTTTTGAGTTAATAAAATAAAGAAATGATTATTTATCTTAATGATATGTATGGTTTTTTTATTTTTCAATATTGTTTGTTTTCGTTAATGAGATAATTAAATTAAAATAATAACATGTAAAAAAATAAACAAAAAATATACATATAACACAATATTGTGTTACATTTAGTTCGCTTTTAACACAGTAATTTTTGATATTACTTTAAGACAGATTCGGATCAGTAATTGACTCAATTACACGGTATCTGCTTACTTTTTTATTTCAATAGCGATGTAAGGATAGGTTATATACGTTATTATATAAGGGGATTAATTTGACAGGGCTAATAAACTTTGCGAATAACATTTTATGGGGATATGTTCTTATCTACTTACTTCTCGGAGTAGGTATTTACTTTACTATCCGTACCGGATTTATACAAATCCGACATTTTAGTCATATGTTCTCTATTTTGAAAAATAGCCATAAGTCAGATAAATCAGGGATCTCTTCCTTCCAGGCATTATGCACCAGTTTAGCTGCGCGTGTAGGTACTGGTAACTTGACAGGAGTTGCGATTGCTTTAACAGCGGGGGGGCCTGGCGCTATTTTTTGGATGTGGGTAGTTGCTTTAATTGGTATGGCAACATCATTAATAGAAAGTACATTAGCACAACTTTATAAAACCAAAGATGATGATGGTAATTACCGAGGTGGTCCTGCTTATTATATGACGAAAGGACTGAAAATGCGCTGGATGGGGGTTCTTTTCGCCATTTTCTTGATTATCGCTTTTGGCTTGGTTTTTAATGCTGTCCAAGCGAATTCGATTGCTCAAGCTACAGCTTCTGCTTTTAATTTTGATCCATTTTATGTGGGGCTCTTTTTAGTATTAACGAGCGGATTTATTATTTTTGGTGGCCTGCGTTGGGTTGCTCGTGTTGCTGAGTTAGTTGTTCCTATTATGGCAACAGCTTATTTATTATTAGCATTTTGGGTTGTTGCAGATCATATTGAGCGCTTACCCGAAGTTTTTATTTTAATTTTTAAAAGTGCGTTTGGATTACAAGAAGCGGCTGCAGGTGCAATTGCTTATGGTATTAGTCAAGCGATGACACAAGGTATTCAGCGTGGCCTCTTTTCTAATGAAGCAGGTATGGGATCAGCACCTAATGCTGCGGCTTCAGCAACACCTTATCCACCACATCCTGCATCCCAAGGTTATATTCAAATGTTAGGTGTTTTTATGGATACCTTGGTTATTTGTAGTGCCACTGCGGTGATCATTTTATCATCGGGGGTATTAGATAGTTATCCAGAAGGTATTAACGGTATTCAATTAACGCAATTGGCTTTGTCATCTAGTGTAGGGGGTTGGGGGAGTACCTTTATCGCGATTGCAATTTTCTTCTTCGCTTTTACCTCCATTATTGCTAATTATGCTTATGCTGAGAGTAATATGATTTTCCTTGGACGTAATCACACAACAGGGCTATTTCTGTTACGTTCAGCAGCGTTAGCCATGGTGATGTTTGGCGCTTTAGCGGATATGCCTCTTGTTTGGAAAATGGCCGATCTCTCAATGGGATTAATGGCAATGACTAATTTAATCGCAATCATTTTACTTTCTGGTGTCGCCTTAAAATTAGTTAAAGATTATAACCAGCAACGACAAGCAGGTTTATTGCCTACGTTTGATATTCGACAATATCCAGAGTTACAAGATGATATTGAAGAAGGAATTTGGGATAAGAATATTGTTTCAGATGAACCTTTAATTCGATGTGAAAAAGTGAGTAATAATTAAAGCTAGCAATAATAAAAAAAGAACAAAACTCAAGACCCATATTTTCTAATATGGGTTTTTTGATTACTATTTAGCTAATGATATCAACTTAATTCAGGATGAATAATGATTTTTAGCCGATACAATATAAGTTTATTATTGGGTGTATTTTTACTTTTAGGTTGTTCAACACAGCCCAAATTAATCGATCGAGGAAATTATGTTGCTGAGATTATTGCTAATAATCCAGGACAAGATAATCGTGTCAAATATTTAATTATGCATTATACGGCAGCAAATGATGCTGTTTCATTAAAAACCCTTACAGGAGGAACAGTAAGTAGTCATTACCTAATACCAACAAAGCCTAAATTTATCAATAATAAACCTATTGTTTTATCTTTGGTCAATGAAAATAAAAGAGCATGGCATGCGGGACTAAGCCAATGGGGAAATAGTGCAGGTCTTAACGACGGCTCTATTGGTATTGAAATTACAAATTTGGGTTATAAAGATGAGGGAATATTAAGGTATTGGTTTTCTTATACTCCTGAGCAAGTTTTGACGATCACATTAATGATGAAAGATATTATTCAACGCTATGGCATTGAGCCTCAAAATGTTTTAGGGCATAGTGATATAGCTCCTCAAAGAAAGGTCGATCCCGGACCTCTTTTCCCATGGGCTGAGTTAGCAAAACAGGGAATAGGAGCTTGGCCTGATGAAGAAACAGTTGCTTTTTATTTAGCAGGAAGAGAAATCTCTGAGCCTGTTGATATTGCTAACTTCCAAACACTTTTGGCGAAATATGGCTATCAAACTCCTACGAGTGGAGTATTAGATCCCGAGACACAGAAAGTGGTAAGCGCATTTCAGATGCATTTTAGAGCAAGTGATATTAAAGGTATTCCGGATGCACAATCAGAAGCTATTTTAATGGCATTAATTGATAAATATCGTACGAAATGGATACAGCCAGTTATTTAGGTCACAGAACATTCAATTATTTAATAATTTGCCCCAAAGTGGATATCCGCCTTGGGGCAAGTTATTTATTTTATGATGTTAGGAGTGGTAATTTCAGATTCAGTTTCTTTAAAGTTGAGACTGATGATTAATGAAATAACGAATGCAATAATACCGGGTAATACCCAACCTAAGCCATAATCAGACAGCGGGATATAACTAAATAATTGCAGCAAATCAGCATTCAACCACTTCAGTTGCTTCAATGTATCGAAAAGACTCATTAAAACAATGATGGCAATTGTAAAGCGATAGGTGAAGCGAGGCGCTTTTAATTTATTACGAATAAATTGCAGTAATACTAATGTAACTGCAGTTGGATAAATCATTAATAATGCAGGAATAGTTACTCTTAATAATGTATCAAGGCCAAACGTTGATACGATTGTGGTCATTAATGTAAATACCACAACCCAAAAGCGATAGCCTAAACGGTGATGGAATGTCGCAAAGTAGTCAGCAGCAGCACTTGTTACACCAACAAGTGTTGTCATACTCGCTAATAAAACAATCCCGCCCATTAACCAAGTACCGACAGAACCAAATAGCGCATCGACATATCGTGAGAAAATTTGACCACCGTTAGTCGCATTGAGTGCAGGATCAGCAAAAACAGACACAGAGTAGCTTGTTGCACCTAAGTAGAAAAGGCACAGATAAAGTGCGGCTAACAGTAAGACTGAAATCATACCCGCTTTTACGGTAATAAAACCGATCTGGCGTGGTTCAGTAATGCCTTTGGTATATAAAGCACGAGCCACGATACCGCCAAATGCCATGGCTGAAAGGACATCCATGGTTTGGTAGCCATCAATAAAGCCAGAGAAGAAGCCATTTACCGCATAAAGACCTGTCGGTTCACCAATTGGGGAAATCGGTTTAGCCACAACAGCAATACCAACAACAACAAGTAGAATTAAAAGCGCGGGTGTCATAAATTTACCAATGGCGCTTATCATCGTGCCTTGTTTTAACATGAAGAACATACTGGTGATGTTAAACACAAGAGCGAAAGTGAGGTGTGTTGCCGTATTTTTTTCAACGAGCCCTAAAGGTAAAAAACCCATTTCATAAGCAGTATTGGTAACACGAGGCATCGCAAAAGTAGAACCTACGATAAGATACAGTGCTACCCAGAAAATGACGGCAACCCATGAAGGTAAATCAATAGAAAGGCGCTCACCACGTCCACGAATTGCAACGATAACTAAGGTTAGAAATGGGAGTAAGACACCAGTAACTAGGAAACCTAAAGATGTACTAAACCAGAGGTTTCCCGATTGAAAACCCGCCATAGGGGGGAAAATAATATTGCCAGCACCAAGAAAGAGTGCAAAAACCATCATTCCAAGAACGAGCATATCTTTTGTAGAAAGCATAACTTAAACTACCTGTCTGTGAAGAAAATATATAAATGATTTATATTTGTTATTCTACATCTAGCCTAATTAACAGCTTAATATGTTGTGAAAATGCAATTTGAATAACGAAAAGTGAATTGATAGTAACAAATTCTGAAGGATATGTAAGAAGAAAGGCAGATTTAACGCTCATTTAACAGCAATTATAGAATAATAAAAGGCTATATTTTTGGTCGAAAAGCAGTGTGATCCTCTGCTAAGGATCACAATAGCTATATAATTTTGTAGACATTCGCGATAAAACACAAAAAAAATCGTGTTTAAATAAATTTATTGATAGCGACTGCAACACCGTGCTCTTCATTAGAAAGTGTGACGAATTTAGCGACTTTTTTCACTTCTTCAGGGGCATTTCCCATTGCAACACCTAAGCCTGCATATTTTAGCATTGCCAAATCATTACCTTGATCACCAATACACATGATTTTTTCTGGTGTAATCTTTAAATGTTCAGCGACTTTTTGAACAGCACTTCCTTTATTGACATGGGTATTCAGCACTTCAATAAAATAAGGTGCACTGCGTAATATGCTGTATTGTTCATAAATATTAGCAGGAAGATATTGAATCGCATTATCCAAAACGGCTGGTGCATCAACAATCATAAACTTACTAAAATACATATCAGTTTGCATTTCATTCAGTGGACGATAATAAAGTGGAGTCCAAGATAAAAAGGCTTCTTGGCAGGTGAAATGGCTAATATGACGATTAGTGGTATAAATCTTATTATCGCTGATAACGTGAAAATGGACACCAATCTCGCGAGCGAGGTTTTCAAAATAGAGGTAATCTTCAAAATTGAGCAGATCTTGAATAATAACTTCACCATTATCTGCTTGATGGATTTGGCTACCATTATTGCTGATGCAGTAACAGTTAGATGTATCAAGACCGAGTGTTTTTAAATAGGGATAGATGCCATTAAAGGCACGCCCTGAAGCCAATACAATCTTAACTCCCGCTTCTTTTGCTCTCTGAACGGCCTGTTTTACTTCTGGCGTAATTTCGTGTTGTTTGTTAAGCAAGGTTCCATCTAAATCAATAGCGATAAGCTTAATACTCATTAGCATCCCCATGTTAAATAAAAGCAATCATGATAAAGGAAGGACGAAGCGGTCTATCATCACATAGCTTGAGTATTATTTATGTGACATTAAAGGCTATCTGTATAATGTCACATAAATAGAAGGGTTAATCACAACAAGGTGATTGTAAATGTAATGGCTGTTTGGTTTCTAAAACGATCTCTTGATTCTGCCGAAAGTCGAAAGGCGTGATGCCATACTCTTTACGGAACATATAAGTAAAGTGAGATTGCGAACCAAAGCCGAAATCAAGAGCGATATCGAAGATAGAACGTTCACTGGTACGTAATAAATGAATAGCACCAGCTAATCTACGCTGACGGATATACTTTCCTAAAGAGGTGCCTGTGACTTCTTTAAAGATTTTCTGCATGTGCCAAAGAGAATATCCAGAATAAGCCGCCAACTCTTCAAGATGGATAACACGGCCTAAATGCTCCTCAATCCATTTACTTAGCGCGCACACTAATGCGAGATGATTATCTTGTGGCATTACAGTTCCATTCTATCAATGAAGTTAAGGTAAAAATCAAAATTAACTCCCTAATCTTATACAAAAAATGGCAGACAGAGAAATCCATATTAATGGATAGCTATCTCTAATCGTTGGCAAAATGTGTACTTAATAATATAAGGTCATTTTACATACAGTTTAGAGCGAAATAATGCACATTATCTGAAGTCTGTCGAGGAAGCATTTACCTTTCATAATGAAAGTTATGCTAAATTTACTTATAGAGATAATTGATTGCGAATTTTATAACAACAACTCCTTTTCTTGTTATCGTATTTAAGCGAATACTTATAATGTGATAAGTCATACTAACAAAATGTATTTAAAGGATTTTAAATTGAACGCAAAGAAAATAATTATTAGCTTAATTATTGCATTGGTCATTACCTTTGGCCTCTATCTGGTGGCTTTAGATAATTTTTGCGATCGAGGAGAGGATTTCCAACAAGGCCTTTGCCGCTTTACCACATTATTTCCCTCAAAACATCACTAACTAAAAGATAGCTTTTCTTATTATTTTTCGCCTAGCATAAAATGTATTTGTTATTCAAGTCAGAATAGTGTTTTAATGGTGGCTCGAAATGAATAAAATCGTAAACATTAGTTTACATATTAAGTTGATAAAATAATAAAGAGAAGAGGATGTATGGCGAGAGAGTCGCAACAGACAGAACTTAAGCGCGGTCTGAAAAATCGACATATCCAGCTAATTGCGCTGGGTGGTGCTGTCGGCGCTGGTCTGTTTCTTGGTATAGCGCAAACTATTAATATGACAGGCCCATCAGTAATATTAGGATATGCTATTGGTGGTTTTATTGCGTTTATGATCATGCGCCAATTAGGCGAAATGGTTGCCGAAGAGCCAGTTGCGGGCTCGTTTAGTCACTTTGCTAATAAATATTGGAGCCCATTTGCTGGCTTTTTATCTGGCTGGAACTATTGGGTGATGTTTATTCTTGTCGGTATGGCAGAATTAACCGCTGCAGGTAAATATATTAACTACTGGTTACCAGATATCCCTGTTTGGGTTTCCGTTGCTATCTTCTTCGTGGCAATTAACTTAATCAATTTGATTAACGTTAAAATGTATGGTGAAACAGAATTCTGGTTTGCCATTATTAAAGTGTTGGCGATCGTTGGTATGATTTTATTTGGGAGCTATTTACTGGTAAGTGGTAATGGTGGTCCCCAAGCTTCGGTTAGCAATTTATGGGAGCTAGGTTTTTTCCCTCATGGTTTTACGGGCTTTATGTCTGCATTAGCCATTGTGATGTTCTCTTTTGGGGGACTTGAGCTGGTGGGGATCACTGCGGCTGAAGCTGAAAATCCAAAAGTCAGCATCCCAAAAGCAACTAATCAAGTTGTTTATCGTATTTTAATTTTCTATATCGGTTCGTTGTTAGTGTTACTTTCACTCTATCCTTGGACGCAAGTTGTGAAAGGTGAAAGCCCATTCGTCCTGATTTTCCATAACTTGGATAATTTCTTAATCGCAAATATTTTAAATGCTGTGGTATTAACGGCTGCACTGTCAGTTTATAACAGTGGTGTTTATTCTAATAGTCGTATGCTTTATGGCTTGGCAAAACAAGGAAATGCACCACATGCACTTTCTCGCATTAATAAACGTGGTGTACCAGTAGTGTCGTTACTATTGTCAGCTATTGCGACCTCATTAGGTATTTTAGTTAATTACTTATTACCTGATCAAGCGTTAGAATTATTAATGGCATTGGTTGTAACCACATTAGTACTTAATTGGATTATGATCTGTTTAGCGAATTTAAAATTTAGAGCGGCAAAAACGAAAGAGGGTATAGAGCCTTTCTTTAAAGCACTTTGGTATCCTTATGGTAACTACATTTGTCTTGCTTTCTTATGCATGATTTTAGTGATTATCTTATTTATGCCACAAGTGAATATTTCAGTAATTTTAATGCCATTCTGGATCGCATTCTTATGGGTTGGTTTTAAGATTTCCCGTATGAAGAAAACACCGGATAATGCTCAAGCCAGTCAAGATATTTAAGTTATTACAGGTTGATTGAGTTACTTTATTGAACAAAAAACGCATCTAAATGATGCGTTTTTTAATTGTATTGTTCTATATTTTTATTGTTTACACTTATTCTGTTCTGATAGGCAAAAATAAGAAATTACTGCCAACGTAACCAAGCAAATAACACGTTACCATTATTATAAGTACCAGGTACATAGGTCGCTTGTAATGAAAGGTGCCCATAACCGACAGACACTAACGGCAAAGGAAGTGGCATAGGAATATAGTTATATTCATGGCGTGCTGTAATACTCAGTGTAAATCCTGCGCCCATACGGAAACCGTCTTTATCACCGGGATACCACATTTTCTCAAAACCATAGCCTATAATAGGTTGTACGCGGTTATTTGAGTCCATAAATGCCATCGCATAAAGAGAGTGCCAATCACCATCATTGTCATAACGATATTTACCCATGCCAAAGCCCCAAGGTGTTTCGTTATAGCGATCAGTTTTTTCTTTATCGTAAGTAAATCGGTTATGCCAAGTCCATACAGGTAAATAGTAATTATATTGGTCATTATCCCAAGTTTGATTAACATTACGTTTGAATTTTTCCCAGTAGTTCTCTTCATTATTAGATTGAGGAGGGTTGCTGGTGACTTGTTGGTTTTCTGTCATAATAGTCTGATTGGTATCTGTATTATTTTCAGAAGCGAAAGCAGAAGTTGTTAACGCAAGTGAAAACAGCGTTGTAGCTAATACGCTAGGGTGAAAATAGGACGATGACATAATATAACTCCGAGTACGGCATAAACAGTGATTCTGGTGATGACAAATAAACATTACTAATAGTGTTATTTAATCGACAAGTATTTAAGATAAGAGGTATCTGAAACTTTACTTCTTAAATAAAATCTTAAGGGGGTAGAATCGGTTAAGAATAAAACAATAGGCTTATTGTACTTATGAACGTAATTTTGTCTGATATTAAATAATGTTATTTTTTTATGATAAAATATTGTTTCTAATGAAAATTAAATTTTATTAGATTTTAAATAAATAGCTGATAAATAAGCCTTGTAAGATTTAATTTAGGTTTGGTTACTTTCAACAGAAAAAAAACACTAAATATTTATTCTTATGACTCAATTAACATATTGAAATAAAATTAATATTAACAACATTAGCTTAGAAAAAGAGATTAATTTCCAGCTGAATAATAAAGTAACAAATAAGAAGAGTTAAATAAAAAAAAGAAAAGTTCTGTGTTGGTTTATAAATTGTTTAAGTTACGTGGGTTTTATTTAGTGAAGTGTCGGTTTTTTGTGCAGATTATCCTAAATTAAAAACGTGTGAATAATGTTTATTCACACGTTTTCAGGAAATAGATTACTTATTATTGAGATAATTTTTCTTTGCTAATTACAAGGAGCCGATGAGTATGAGTATCTCGATCTTTCCCCCAGCAGAAAGCATCCCAGTTTTCATAAAGATCATCCGTATCTTTCACAACGGTTAGAGGGCGGTTTTCTTCTGTTCCATCTGAAATATAAACATTAAGGTGAACAGTAAAAGCCCAATCAATCATTGTTTCCCAAAAACGCTTACCTGCACCTGTTTGTTCTTCATCAGAAACAACAATACTGTATGTTTTAAGTAAATAGCTGAAGAAGTATCTAGGGAGATATCTTGTCGCAATATCATGTTCTTCAGAAACAGTTCGCCACACTTTAACTTGAGTACATGTTGTTTTGCTAAATATAATATCTTTGCGAAAAATAAGCTCTACAAGATAAACTGTTTCAGGTGCATTGGTAGTTGAAATTAAACGATATTGATTTCGTTTTAAAGACTTAACAAAACGATACCCATTGGGGATGCTATATTCTGGTAATACAAAGTCTTCAACACCTTTTTCAAGGAATTCTTTTGTATGATCAATATTTCTAGAGTGAATTTTCAATTTTACATTAAAGTCTGCATCAGGAATAAGATAAGGCATTGATTGTCCATTATTCTGTTGCGATGGTTCATTTTTCATTTAGCCCCTCCGCATTGTGTGATTGTCCAGAAATGCATTATAAATACCTCATTTAGCAGATAATATATCTATTGTCGTTAAAACGAGCAAAATAATTTATTTTATTCTTCTTATTTAAAGATAGCTAAAATATATTCCTTAAATTGATGTTTCGCGCAATATAAGCCATCGGCTTAGTATTTATTATATACAACCTTCACTGAT
Source organism: Proteus penneri (assembly GCF_003144535.1). Classification (GTDB taxonomy): domain Bacteria; phylum Pseudomonadota; class Gammaproteobacteria; order Enterobacterales; family Enterobacteriaceae; genus Proteus; species Proteus penneri. Next base: position 296,752 of record NZ_PHFJ01000001.1, read on the forward strand.
TTATCTTACTGAATAACAAATCTCAAAAATAGAAAGTTAGTCAATAGAGGTCTGTTATCAAGCTAGCATCTTTATCTTGAGCATGCGATACTTCTTATCGCCTGAATTTACAGGCTTTGGCTCGGGGCGCCTTATGGCTGAGATGAACCCGTATAACCTGATCTGGATAATGCCAGCGTAGGGAAGTCAAGGTAACTCTGCTGATTAACAGAGCCCGACTTTTCTGTAACTGGTGAAAGGAGGAGTTAATCAGTGAGATTCAATGCATTGTCTATCGCAGGCACCGATCCTAGTGGTGGTGCAGGTATTCAGGCTGATCTGAAAACATTTTCCGCACTGGGTGTTTATGGCACAACAGTAATGACAGCACTTGTTGCTCAAAATACCTGTGGTGTCCGTAGTGTCTATGATTTATCCCCTGATTTTGTTGCAGCTCAATTAGATGCTGTCTTGTCTGATGTTCGAATTGATAGCGCCAAAATAGGTATGCTCTCTAATGCTTCAATTATTGATGTGGTTTGCGACAAAATTCAGCAATATGCTATTCCTTTTGTTGTTCTTGACACGGTTATGATTGCAAAAAGTGGTGATCCTCTATTACAGCCTGATGCGGTTAATAAAATGGTCAGTCAGCTTTTACCGTTGGTTGATTTGATCACACCTAATTTACCTGAAGCAGCTGCCTTGCTAGGTTGTGAAGTTGCTCAAGATGAAATAACAATGAAGCAACAAGGTTATGCATTACTAAAGCAAGGATGCAAAGCCGTGTTAATGAAAGGAGGACATTTAACTGAAGATGAAAGTCCCGATTGGTTATTTACTCAAGATGGCGAGTGGCGATTTACCTCAAAACGTGTGAATACGAAAAATACTCATGGTACAGGATGCACACTTTCAGCCGCTTTAGCCGCTATTCGTCCCCAAGTTGTTAATTGGCAGGTTTGTGTTGAGCAAGCAAAAGCCTATCTACAACAAGCGTTAGAACATGCAGATAGTTTAGAGGTTGGACAAGGTTTCGGCCCTGTACACCATTTTCATCGCTGGTGGTAATACTAAAAAGCCCCTATAAAAGGGGCTTTAACTGATCGTAAAATCAGATAATTAAGCAATAGTGACAGATTTATTTAGATAAACATCTTGTACGGCATTAATTAGAGCCACGCCATCTTTCATTGATTTTTTGAACGCTTTACGCCCTAAGATCAAGCCCATACCACCCGCTCGTTTATTAATAACGGCGGTACGAACAGCATCTTCAAGATCATTATTACCTGAAGCACCACCAGAGTTAATTAATCCCGCACGTCCCATATAGCAGTTTGCTAATTGGTAACGAACTAAATCAATTGGGTTTTCAGTAGTGAGTTTGGTGTAAACACGCTCATCAGTATGACCAAAACCAATTGCTTTAAAGCCACCGTTATTTTCAGCCATTTTTTGTTTAACAATATCAGCACCAATTGTTGCGGCTAAATGGTTTGCTTGACCGGTTAAATCTGCACTTGCATGGTAATCTACGCCATCTTTTTTAAAGGCTGGGTTGCGTAAATAAGCCCATAATACAGTGACCATCCCCAATTCATGTGCACGCTCAAAGGCCATTGAAATTTCTTCTATTTGGCGACGGCTTTCTTGTGAACCAAAGTAGATGGTTGCACCCACTGCAACAGCACCCATTTCAAAGGCTTGTTCTACACTGGCGTACAGTGTTTGGTCATATTGCGCTGGGTAGCTTAGGGTTTCATTGTGGTTTAATTTCACAAGAAAAGGGATTTTGTGTGCATAGCGACGAGAAACAGAAGCAAGAACACCATAAGTAGAGGCAACACAGTTACAACCCGCTTCAATAGCTAACTCAACAATATTTTTCGGATCAAAATAGAGTGGGTTTGCGGCAAAAGAGGCTGCAGCAGAATGTTCAACCCCTTGGTCAACAGGTAGAATGGACAGATAACCCGTTCCCGCTAAACGCCCGTGATTAAACAGGGTTTGCATTGAACGTAACACGCTATTAGGGCGATTGTTATCAATCATAACGCGATCAACAAAGTCAGAACCTGGCAGGTAGAGATTTTCGCTCGGGATGGTTTGGCAACGATGTTCCAATAATGATTTCGCATCAGCACCTAACAAACTTACTATATCAGTCATTACATACTCCAGTTCATGATGAGATGAGAGTGATTGTCATTTATCTACATTAAGATAACAAGTCACATTGAGGCGGTAACCGGCAGTGGATCGCTTCAGGTAACACAATAAATTCAAATTTATTTCCTAAAAGGGGTTCTCCATCTAAATTAAATATCATTTCATGAGAAGCACTAATGTTTACCCAGCGACTTTCACGTTCGATTATCTTGTCATTTTTTTTCCGATCAAACAGGCTATTGAAAAGAGAAGGGAGTAATTCGTGCGCTTCAACAATAGTGATATTAAGCTTATTGTCATTAATTAATGCATCAGGGCAGAGTTGTTGCCCGCCCCCAGCTTGGCGACCATTACCAATACCGAGAATGAGGGATTCACCTTTCCAGTGAAAGTTTTCTGCTTCAATAGTACAGTAATCTGCTTTCAAAGAATCAATACTTAAAAGACCATTAATAAAATAAGCTGCCCCTCCTAATGCCGATTTTAAGGCTTCTGGCGTTTCAGTGGTAATTTTGGTACCAAAACCACCAGAAGCCATATTAATAAAATAATGGGTCTTATTTACATTGATAACATCAATGGGCACTGCCCGTCCTTTAACGGCTAAGTTAAGGGCATTCTCCATATCACGAGGGATTTGTGCGCTGGTGGCAAAATCATTTGCTGTACCTAATGGAATAATGCCAAGTGTTGGTAACGATGAGGGGGAGAGATGAATTAGTTCAGATACAACGCTATTAATTGTTCCATCGCCTCCTGCTGCAATCACCGTTTCTGCCTGTATATCTATAGCTTCTTGTACAAAACGACGTATATCACTGGATTCCCAAGTTACTCTTACTTGGAGGTTAAAACCTTCGTTACGTAATTGGTAGACTGCTTTTCTCAATGCACCGTTGTTCGCGCTTTTTCCATTAATGATCAGTAAACTAATTTTACTCATTGATGAGTTCCTTTAATTGAATCACTCTTTTAAAGGTAATGGATATCGAGAAAATTACTATTTTTTTTACAAAGGATAACGAAAAAGGAATGTGTTTTACGAAAAGATAATTGATAACGGGAAGTGAAAAAAGAAAAGGCAAATCCAAGGGAGATTGGATTTGCCAAGGAGGTGGTTCCTAGTCTTACTGTATTCATTCTAGTTCTTTATTTTTCGGAACTGATGATACGGCAAACAAATCATTATTGATGTGATCTGTATTTGAAATTGACCACTTTAAATCAGATTATGACGCTTTACTTCACTTCTACCGCATCAATTTTATGCGGTTGACGTGTTGTTGTACCTTGTAGATTGCGGATCAGCAGTGCGAAATCTAAATCAACATCTTCAGGAACAGACAAATAAACCATGTGACCATTACCCGGAGCAACATCAGTTGGTTGCTGTTTTTTGTTAAACAGTGATTCTAACGTGAACTGAATATTTCCAGTTGGTGTCATTAATTCTAGGCTATCACCTAAAACAAATTTATTTTTAACATCAACTTCCGCTAAACCGTTTACGCGTTTACCAGTGAATTCACCGACAAATTGTTGGGTGTCAGAGACAGAGTAACCATATTCATAAGTTTGGTACGCATCATGGGTATGACGACGTAAGAAACCTTCGGTATAACCGCGGTGTGCTAAGCCTTCTAATGTCGTTAGCAACGTTGGATCAAAGGGTTTGCCCGCAACAGCATCATCAATTGCACGACGATACATTTGCGCTGTACGGGCACAGTAATAGAAGGATTTAGTACGACCTTCAATTTTCAGAGAGTGCACACCCATTTGTGTTAATTGCTCAACGTGTTCAATCGCACGTAAGTCTTTAGAGTTCATGATATAAGTACCGTGTTCATCTTCGAACGCAGTCATATATTCACCAGGGCGTTTTGCTTCTTCAATTAAGTAGACTTTATCTGTTGGTGCACCAACGCCTAAAGTAGGCTCAACGTTTTTAACTGGGATTGGCGTGTATTTTTCAACGATATTGCCCACATCGTCTTCTTTGCCTTCTTCGACTTTATATTCCCAACGGCAAGCGTTAGTACATGTACCTTGGTTTGGGTCACGCTTATTGATATAACCAGATAGCAGGCAACGGCCTGAGTAAGCCATACATAATGCACCGTGAACAAAAACTTCTAATTCCATATCAGGAACTTGCTTACGAATTTCAGCAATTTCATCAATAGAAAGTTCACGTGAAAGGATCACGCGAGTTAATCCCATTTGGCGCCAGAATTTTACGGTTGCCCAGTTTACGGCATTGGCTTGTACTGAAAGGTGGATATCCATTTCAGGGAAGGCCTCACGTACCATCATGATCAAACCCGGATCAGACATAATCAGCGCATCAGGGCCCATATCAATGACAGGCTTTAAGTCACGGATAAAGGTTTTTAATTTAGCATTATGAGGTGCGATATTAACCACAACATAGAAGCGTTTACCTAATTCATGGGCTTCTTGAATACCTTTGGCTAGGTTTTCGTGGTTAAACTCATTATTACGCACACGTAAGCTATAACGTGGCTGACCTGCATAAACGGCGTCTGCGCCATAAGCAAAGGCATAGCGCATATTTTTTAATGAGCCAGCAGGAGAGAGCAATTCGGGTGTAAACATGGTTAATTTCCTGGTTCTGATTTCAAGTCAGTCCCCCACACATTGGGTAGGGGTATATCATAAAGGAGGGGATTCTAGCGCTTAAGTGTAGCGAGGTTCAATGTATTCCTGAAAAAATATCATCGAAAACGGTAAGCTTGGGTTTCCCAACGATAGCCTTGACCATAAATTGAACGAATAAATTCAATTTGATCGTTAAGTTGCTCTAGTTTACGTCGTAAGTTTTTAATGTGACTATCAATGGTTCTGTCCGTCACAATACGGTAGTCATCATAAAGGTGATCCATAAGTTGGTCACGCGTCAATATTTTACCGGGTTGAGTGGCTAACGCTTTAAGTAAACGAAATTCAGCAGTCGTTAAATCAAGAATTTTATTGTTGTATTGGATTTGATAAGCCTGCTCATCAATGACGACTAATTTATCGTTTTGAACAATATCTTGTGGTCGATAAAAACGGCGTAATAAAGTTTTGACTCTAGCGACCACTTCTCTTGGGCTATAGGGTTTGCAAATATAGTCATCAGCACCAATCTCAAGCCCGAGTAATCTATCTACTTCCTCTGTTTTCGCTGTGACCATAATGATGGGAATATCGGAAAACTGACGTAACTCTTTACAGACAGTAATGCCATCTTTAACGGGCAACATCAGATCCAATAGTATTAAATCGTAATGTTGCTGTTTTACACAATGGCAAACTTCAGCACCATCTGCTAACCAATAAGTTTGATAACCTGATGATTGAAGATAATCAATAAGCAATTGGGCAAGTTTAGGCTCATCTTCAACAATCAGGATTGAATAAGGGGATTCAGATAGGGTCATTTATTGGCTCAATGGTTATTAGGCTTAAAGATCATCAGAATATGCGGGTAATTCTATAAGAATTTTCATGCCACCTAAAGATGAAGGCATAGCACTTATTTTACCATTATGAGCTTCAACAATATTTTCGCAAATCGCAAGACCTAATCCAGAGCCTCCACTGGCACGATTTCGTGAGCTTTCTGCACGATAAAAGCGTTGGAAAACGGCTTGATACTGTGATCTATCTAATCCAGGTGCGCTATCTTCCAAAGTTATCAATACGCAGTTGTTCTCTTTTCTTGTCTTGATATGTAATTGCCCACCAGCATAGGTATAGCGCACACTATTTTCTAATAGATTATGAAAAAGCTGAATAAGTCGGTCAGGATCGGCTTGTACAATTAATGGAGAGACATCATCTAATTCAGTGTATAAAGCAATATCTTTAGTTTGATAGGTGTGACGATAAGAAGCCACAGCCAACAAAATCACCTCATTAATATCAATAAAATCTTTACGATAAGTTAAAGAGCCTCTATCTGATAATGAGAGTTGATGGAGATCATTCACCAGTTTTGTCAGGTTTGTTGCTTCGAATAAAAGTGAGTTTAATGTCTCTGCCGTGGGCTTTCTTACGCCATCTTGTAACGCTTCGAGTTCGCCTTTTAATATGGCAAGAGGGGTTCGCAATTCATGTGAGATATCTGCCATATAATCGCGACGAATTTGCTCATTTTTCTCTAGTGTGCTGGCGAGTTGGTTAAAGTCTGTGGCGAGTTGGCTGATTTCATCTTTACTTGTGGGCGTTACTCGAACAGAAAAGTCACCTGCTGCTAATTTATGTGTCGCTTCGACCAGTCGTTTAACGGGGCGTATCATATTGCGAGAAAGGATCAGTGTAATAAGTAAAGCTAAAAGAACCGTTAAACCGGCAATGATCCAACTGGTACGCAGTTGTTGTTTATCAAAACTGATATCCGCTTCACTACTGATCTTATCAGCGGCACTGACAATCACCCAACCCACAATTTCATCATGAGCAGTAATTGGTTTTTTGAACGTTTCTTCAGGAAACTGATTGTCATGACCAAATAAGCGCTTCATATTTTTATCAACGATCCAAAACTGTGTGCGCCAGCCTTTGGGTGGAGGGCCTTCACTGCTTTGGCTTATTTGGTCGATACTGCGTAATATTTGATAAAGAGAACGATCATCTCTATTAAGAAAACGCCAGTCGCCGGTTAAAGCATATTGATCTGTTAAGGCTTCAGCTAAAAGAGTTGCACGTTGTTCACTGTTTTTCTTGATATAGCCAATAAATCCTTGTTGAAAGCTACCTCGAATACCAATATGCATGGCAAGAACCACAACCATACAGGTAGCGAAAATGACCAAGAACAGCTTGCTTCTCAGTTTCATGCTTTAGCCTCTTTCTTGCTGAAACGCCGTTGTTGCCAACGTTCACGCAATCCATCAAAAAATAGATAAATAACCGGAGTTGTATAGAGGGTCAGTAGCTGGCTCATTAATAAACCGCCGACAATTGTTATCCCTAAAGGTTGTCTTAACTCTGCGCCATCTCCACTACCTAACATTAGTGGTAATGCACCAAATAATGCGGCGAGTGTTGTCATAAGAATAGGGCGAAAACGTAATAGGCTGGCTTGAATAATCGCCTCTTTAGCTGACAACTTGCCTTCACGCTGTGCTGTAATCGCAAAATCCACCATAATAATGGCGTTTTTCTTCACAATACCAATCAGCAACATAATGCCAATAAGCGCAATTAAGCTAAAAGGTGTATCAAAAAGTTGCAACGCTAATAACGCACCAACACCCGCGGAAGGAAGAGTAGATAAAATGGTCAGCGGATGAATATAACTTTCATATAACACACCTAATACTAAATAGACCGTTACAATCGCCGCTAAGATAAGAATAAGCTGTGATTTGATGGTTTCTTGAAAAATCTGTGCAGTACCTGCAAAGGTGCCCCTTACGGTATTGGGTACGCCCAACTCGGTCATTGTGCGTTCAATAGAATTAATGGCATCGGCTAATGTATAGCCTTCAGGAATATTAAAAGCAATAGTTGAGGCCGCAGATAGCCCTTGGTGATTTACACTTAACGGTGCATTAGCAGGATACCAACTTGCAAATGCCGATAATGGAATACGTTCACCTTGATTATTGACCACATACATTTTATCTAACGCAGAAACATCCTGTGTATACTGTTCAGAGACTTCCATAACCACTTTATACTGATTTAATGGCGCATAAATGGTGGAGATTTGACGCTGACCAAAAGCATTGTTCAGTAGATTATTGGCATCACTAACATTAATACCTAATTGCGACATAGTATCACGATCGTACGTCAGTGCCATTTCGGCGCCTTTATCTTCTTTATCTGAGTTAACGTCCACCAGCTGAGGCAGTTCGCCTAACGCTTTACGAACAATGGGCTCCCATTTACGCAACTCGCTTAAATCATCAGCTAATAATGTGAATTGATAACTGGCATTCGCTTGACGTCCACCCGCTCTAACATCTTGCACAGGCATTAAAAAGAGGTTAGCGCCAGGTTCATCAGCAAGTTTGGCACGTAAACGATTGATCACTTGGTTGGCACTATCAGTGCGTTCTGACAGGGGATTGAGGGAAATAAACATAAATCCACTGTTAATACGCCCCCCACCAGTAAAACCCGTTACGCTATCAACGTCTTTATCTGCATTAATTTCTTGCATAAAACGGGTCATTTTTTCTTTCATTGATTGGAATGAAATGCTTTGGTCAGCACGGACAAACCCCATTAAACGACCTGTATCTTGATCAGGGAAAAACGTCTTAGGTGCGCTGATGTATAAATAAGCATTTAAGCCCAATGTGGCGAGAAAAATAGCCATAACCCAGCGCCGATGGCGTAACGCTGCTTGTAATGTGACACTGTAACCTTGTTGGAGACGGAAAAGTAACTTACCAAAACCCCGTAAATGCGATTGTGCTTTAGGTTTCATCCCTTTGAGTAAATGCGCGCACATCATGGGGGTGAGCGTTAGAGAAACAAACAGCGAAATCGCAATAGCGGTTGTTAAGGTTATAGCAAATTCTTTAAATAATCGTCCAACAAGGCCATCCATCAACAGTAATGGAATAAAAACGGCAACAAGAGAAATACTCATCGAAAGAACTGTAAAACCAACTTCACCGACCCCTTTCAAGGCGGCATCTTTAGGTTTTAAACCATTCTCAATATGACGAGAGATATTTTCAAGCACCACAATGGCATCATCAACCACAAAGCCGGTGGCTACGGTTAATGCCATTAATGAAAGGTTATTTAAACTAAAGCCACAAAGATACATGGCTGAAAAAGTACCAATTAATGAAACGGGTACCGCAACCGCAGGGATCAGTGTGGCACGACCTGAACGTAAAAATAAAAATACGACTAAGATCACTAGCGCCACAGCAATAGCTAAAGCACGTTCAACTTCTGCTAAGGATGCGCGGATAGTGGGCGTTCTATCTTGGGCAACTTTTAAATCAACACTGGCAGGAATAAGTTCACGTAATTCAGGAAGTTCATCACGAATACGGTTAACCGTTTCAATAATATTGGCACCCGCTTCACGGCGAATAACCAGTAAAATAGCCGGTTCACCGCCACTCATCCCTGCTGCGCGTGAGTTTTGTACCGAATCAGTGACTTGCGCAACGTCGCCTAAACGCACAACAGCCTCTTGATTGTAATGCACGATGATTGGGCGATATTCAGCCGCTTTGCTTAGCTCGTCATTGGTTTGAATTTGCCAACGATTTTCATCATTATTGACAAAGCCTTGAGGTCGTCGCACATTCGCTTGGTTAATTGCTTTTCTAACATCATCAAGGCTGACATTTTGGTTAAATAGCGCATCAGGATTGAGAGCAACACGTATTGCAGGCAATGAGCCGCCACCAACCGAAACTTCACTCACACCTTCAATCTGTGAGATTTTTTGTGCTAGCCGTGTTGAAGCGAGATCGTAAAGTTCCCCAGTATTTTGTGTGTCAGAGGTGAGCGTTAAGATCATAATCGGTGCATCAGAAGGATTCGATTTATAATAACGCGGGCGGCTTGGCATTCCTGAAGGTAATAAGCTTTGTGAAGCATTTAATGCCGCTTGCACATCACGAGCTGCGGTATTGATATCTTTATTTAAATCGAACACCAACGTAATGCTGGTACTTCCAAGTGAACTGCTTGATGTCATTTCATCAATACCCGCAATTCGCCCTAAAGAGCGCTCAAGCGGTGTTGCCACTGAAGATGCCATGGTTTCTGGTGAAGCCCCTGGTAAGGAGGCGTAAATATTAATAACCGGATAGTCAACTTGGGGTAATGGGGCGACAGGGAGCAACATAAAACCTAATGCACCACATAGCGAAATCGCCAAGCTAAGCAACGTAGTTGCTACAGGTCGTTGAATAAAGAGGGCGAAAAACTTCATGATACAGCCCCGTTATTATTCTCAACGTGTTTATTGCGGTTTACATAGAGTGATAATTTATCAAACAGCAGATAAATTACAGGCGTAGTAAACAGAGTTAATATTTGGCTCATAATTAAGCCACCGACCATACAAACCCCTAATGGTTGGCGTAATTCTGCACCCACACCGGTACTTAACATTAAAGGCAAAGCACCTAAAAGAGCCGCCATTGTGGTCATTAATATTGGACGAAAACGTAATAAACACGCTTGATAAATAGCCTCGTAAGGGGTTAAACCTTGCTCTCGTTCGGCGGCAAGGGCAAAGTCTATCATCATGATCGCGTTTTTCTTTACGATCCCGATAAGTAAGATGATCCCAATAATCGCAATAATATCAAGCTCATTACCGGCGGCCATTAATGCAAGTAACGCACCGACACCTGCGGTAGGTAGCGTAGATAAAATAGTAATAGGGTGAATGAAGCTCTCATATAACACACCGAGTACAATATACATTGCCACAATAGCCGCGATAATCAGCCATAAAGTGCTAGAAAGCGCACTTTCAAATGCCAACGTCGCACCTTGGAATTGGGTGGTGATATCTTTTGGCATAGAAATCTGCTCTTCAGCCAATTTTACTGCTTTCACTGCGTCTTCAAGAGAGGATTGTTCTGCGACATTAAATGAGAATGTTGCTGAAGGAAATTGCTCTTGATGATTAATCGAAAGAGGTGCTAGACGTTGTTCAACAGATGCAATAGATAACAAAGGCACCATAGCACCATCTTTGCCAGTTAAATGTACGGCTGAGAGCGCCTGTAAACCATCATCATTGCGAATATCTTGTTCCAATACAACGCGGTACTGATTGGCTTGAGTGTAGATAGTTGAAATTAAACGCTGACCAAAAGCATTATAAAGTGCGTTATCTATTTCACTCATCGAAATACCTAAACGGCTTGCTGAGTCTCTATCTACTTTGATATATGCCATCATGCCGTTGTCTTGCCAATCACTGCTGATATCCGTTAATTCAGGACTCTCTTTTAGTGCCTGAGAGAGCTTAGGCACCCAATAAGCCAACTCCTCTAATGATGTTGCTTGTAACGTAAATTGATACTGAGTACGAGAAACTTGCGTATCAATGGTTAAATCTTGAGTCGGTTGCAGATAAAGAGTCATTCCTGCAATAGACGCAATACGCGCTTGTAAACGAGGAATAATCACATCTATCCTATCGTCACGCTGATCAAGGGGTTTTAGCGTGATCTGCAATCGCCCCGTATTGAGTGTTGCGTTACTGCCATCAATGCCGACAAAACTGGCAATATTATCAACAGCGGGATCATCAATGAGTTTATCAACCACTTGTTGTTGTTTTTCTACCATTGCTTGATAAGAAATGGATTGTGAGGTTTCAATGGTTCCTTGCAATAGCCCGTTATCTTGTAATGGGAAAAAACCTTTAGGAATAAACATATACAGCAAAACAGTTAATACCAATGTGCTAAGTGCTACGCCAAGCGTTATCCATTGATGGTTTAAAACACGTTTGAGCCAAACTGCATACACGGCAATCATTTTTTCAAAGAAACGCTCGCACGCTATTTCAAAACGATTGTGTTTGATTTCATTTTCAGGTTTTAGCAACCGAGCACACATCATTGGCGTTAATGTGAGCGAAACCACCGCAGAGATAAGGATCGCGACAGCAAGGGTGATGGCAAACTCCCTAAATAAGCGACCGACAATATCCCCCATAAATAACAGAGGGATCAGGACAGCAATAAGAGAGAAGGTAAGCGAAATAATGGTAAAACCAATCTCACCAGCCCCTTTTAGCGCTGCAGTTAATGGTTTATCACCACGCTCAAGGTAGCGAGAGATATTTTCAATCACAACAATGGCGTCATCGACAACAAAGCCTGTCGCAATCGTTAATGCCATTAAGGTGAGATTATTGACAGAAAAACCGCAAAAATACATCACTGCGAATGTGCCGACTAATGAAAGTGGCACAGCAATGCTTGGAATTAAGGTTGCGACACCATTACGTAAAAAGAGATAAATCACCATCACCACAAGGGCGATAGCTAAACCAAGCTCAAACTGTACATCTTTAACTGACGCGCGGATCGTTGTGGTTCTATCGGTTAAGATCTCAACATTCACGGATTTTGGTAAATTAGAGACTAAATCGGGTAATAAATTACGAATATTATCAGTGGTATCAATAACGTTAACGCCGGGTTGACGTTGCACATTTATAATAATCGCCTGTTCATTATTTGCCCATGCACCTAATTGGTTGTTTTCAGGCGCTTGTTCGATAGTTGCGATATCAGATAAACGAATAGGCGCATCATTTTTATAGGCAACGATGAGTTGGCGATAATCTTCTAATGATTTCATTTGGTCATTAGCCGATAACGTTACAGAGCGAGTAGGGCCATCAAGGCTTCCTTTCGCTGAGTTAACGTTCGCATTATTGATTGCCACACGAATTTTTTCACTATCTAAACCGTAAGATGCTGCGGCTTGTGCATTGAGTTTGACCCTAACAGCAGGACGCTGACCACCCGCTAAAGCCACTAAGCCTACGCCATTAACTTGTGAAATCTTTTGCGAAATACGGGTTTCAACCATATCTTGCAATTGTGTCATCGGTAATGTCGAGCTAGTCACCGCTAAGGTTAAAATAGGCGGATCAGCTGGATTAACTTTGCTGTAAATTGGTGGGTAAGGTAAATCGGATGGTAGCAGATTAGTGGCTGCATTAATCGCTGCTTGTACTTCTTGCTCTGCAACATCTAATGGTAATGTTAATTGGAACATCAGTGTGATCACCGATGCACCACCAGAGCTTTGAGATGACATTTGCTTTAACCCAGACATCTGCCCAAATTGGCGCTCAAGTGGCGCAGTGACAGCTGATGTCATGACATCAGGGCTTGCTCCAGGATAGAGTGTAACGACCTGAATAGTTGGATAATCTACTTCAGGTAACGCAGAGACGGGTAGCATTCGATAGCCGACAATTCCGGCTAAGAGTATAGCGACCATAAAAAGAGTTGTTGCAACAGGGCGCAGAATAAATAAGCGAGAGGGGCCGCCACTTGTACCGTGTGTTTTTTCGGTCATTATGCTTTCTCCGCAACAACACGGTTATTTTCTTTAGTCTTTGGTGCAGTAGGCGTCACGATTTCGACTTTTGCACCTTGTGTTAATCTATCCACTCCATCGGTTACAACGCGCTGATCTGCTGATAGACCAGATGCTATTACGACTTTTTCCGCATTTTGTAAGGCGACCTCTACGCGTAATTTACTCACTTTGTTTTCGTTATCCACGACCCAAACAAAGTGACCTTCATTACCCATTTGTAGAGCAGCATTCGGAATAACAACCGCTTTTTCTAATGTAGTGACATAAAGACGCACGTTTACAAACTGGTTAGGAAATAATGTCGTCTCTTGTTGTGGAAAACGTGCTTTTAACTTAATGGTGCCAGTTGTAGCATCAATTTGGTTATCAACGCTAAATAATTTACCTTGAGCTAATTCAAATTGGTTATTTCTGTCTAATGCGGTGACAGGCAAATCAGCACTGTTTTTACGTGCTTGAATGACTTTAGCTAAATCTTGTTCTGGCAATGTAAAAAGCACATCAACAGGATCCATTTGATTAATAACTACAATCGGTGTTGATGAACCACCTGAAATATAGTTACCCACATCAACTTGTTTTAATCCCACTTGGCCTGAAATAGGTGCTGTAATTTTACTGTAAGTTAATTGCAGTTGCGCATTACTGATCGTAGCCTCATCAATACGGATACTTGCTTCTGACTGCTTCACTAAAGCTTGCTGATTATCTAGCTCTTGTTGTGAGACTAAATTAGTTTTTGCCAACTTCTGATAACGCGCTAAATCAAGACGTGCGTTAGCTAATGTGGCTTGATCTTTTGCAAGTTGTCCTTTGGCTTGGGCTAATTGTACTTCAAATGGACGGGAGTCAATTTCTGCTAATAAATCACCTTGTTGAACGTGTTGCCCTTCCGTGAAATGTAAAGCCATTAATTGACCTTCAACTCGACTTGTCACTGTGACGCTATTGGTTGCTTTCACTGTACCTAAGGCCGATAAAAATTGAGGTACATCCTCTTGTGTTGATGTTGCAACTTGAACAGGCGGTAAAGGAGGGCGTCGAGATCCAGATGTACTTCGACTTTGTGAGTTAGTTGCTTGAGCCACTTTATTTTCAGGTGACGCTGTTTTTGCTGCATTAAATTGCCAATAGGCGTAACCCCCTGCGATTACGACGATTAAAGCGATAATGAGAGAAACTCTTTTTTTAGCATTTTTGTTTTTATTCATTACTTTTGTGATCCCACTGGCAACTAGCTAATCAGAAATACTGAAATAAAATTTTGGAATAGTGACATTCTACCTGTTTCTACACAGTTAAAAATGGAGGAAATATGGAAATTAAGTCAAGGAATGTGTTTTATTGGCGTTATTTTAATCAATTAAAACAAATTGCTACTGGCATTATTTTATCGTTGTTATTCAATAAGAGATAATTTAGCAAATTAGCGATAATCACTAGCGTAGCTTAATTCTTTATATAGGGATAATTAAGTGGAATATAATTTATTAATAATCAGTACGTTATTTTGATTGGTGGTTTTTTAATCGCATAACTATTTTGTACAAATGCCTGTAACTATGATAAAACGCAATAGTTAGTTATAATTCTTAGATAATTATTCTTTCCAGTGATAGAATGCCAACCTTGTTTTTCTCTGCGTTGAACTCTTTTCAAAGAATAACAATCCAGTATGAAATTCACCGAGCTTTAACTCTGTCTTGAATAACGAAAATTTTGTAAAAATCAGCCTAACTATAAAGGCGTATAGAATAATTAGAGGTTTTTAGTGTCAACTGCAAACACACCTGACGATGGACAAAAACCGAGCCTGAATGCATTTAAACAGCCTCGTGCGTTTTATCTCATCTTCTCAA
Organism: Proteus penneri; assembly: GCF_003144535.1. GTDB lineage: Bacteria > Pseudomonadota > Gammaproteobacteria > Enterobacterales > Enterobacteriaceae > Proteus > Proteus penneri. The sequence goes on from NZ_PHFJ01000001.1 coordinate 311,841, forward strand.
TCGAATTATGGGAACGTTTCGGCTATTACGGTCTGCAAGGGATCATGGCCGTTTATCTGGTTAAAATGCTGGGCATGGGTGAGGCAGAAGCCATCACTGTTTTTGCTGCATTTACCGCATTAGTTTATGGTTTTGTTGCTATCGGTGGATGGCTGGGTGATAAAATCCTTGGTACAAAAAGGGTTATAATCCTCGGTGCTATCGTTCTGGCAATTGGTTATGCGATGGTGGCCTTCTCAGATCACAATAAAGATGTGATTTATTGGGGACTTGCAACCATTGCTGTAGGTAATGGTTTATTTAAAGCAAATCCATCTTCATTACTCGCGACCTGTTATGAGAAAAACGATCCGCAATTAGACGGTGCATTTACGATGTACTATATGTCTATCAACGTAGGTTCGTTCTTATCTATGTTAGCAACACCATGGTTAGCAGCTAATTATGGTTGGGATGTAGCATTTGCATTAAGTGTTGTAGGTATGCTGATCACTTTAGCAAACTTTATGGTTTGTCGGGGATGGATCAAAGATAAAGGCTCTAGACCTGATTTTGAACCGCTTAATTATTCAAAATTGTTATTAACGCTAGTGGGTATCGTTGCTTTAACGGCAGTATCGACTTGGTTGTTACATAATAATGAAGTGGCAAGTTGGTCTTTAGCTGTGATCTCATTAGGTATCATCCTCATTTTTGCGCGTGAAACCTTCATGATGAAAGGTGTGGCGCGTCGCAAGATGATTGTTGCATTCTTACTGATGGTTGAGGCTGTGGTATTCTTTGTTCTTTACGATCAAATGCCAACATCTTTAAACTTCTTCGCAATTCATAACGTAGAACATTCTCTGTTAGGTTTCAGTGTTCAACCAGAACAATTCCAATCACTTAATCCATTCTGGATCATGTTAGCGAGTCCATTACTAGCCGCAGTGTATAACTTTATGGGCGATAAATTACCTATGCCTTATAAGTTCACTGTTGGAATGTTCTTAAGTGCGACCGCATTCTTAGTGCTACCACTGGGTGCAAGCATGGCAAATGAAGCAGGGATTGTGTCTTCATGGTGGTTAGTCGCAAGCTATGGTTTCCAAAGTATTGGCGAGTTAATGATTTCAGGGCTTGGACTTGCCATGGTTGCACAACTTGTACCACAGCGTTTAATGGGCTTTATTATGGGGGCTTGGTTCTTAACTTCTGCCGCTGCTGCAATTATTGCAGGTAAAGTTGCGAGTTTAATGGCAGTACCAGAAGATGTACAAAGTGCTCACGCTTCATTAGAAATTTACAGCAGTGTATTCTTACAAATCGGTATTGTAACAGGTGTTATCGCAATTCTAATGCTGATCACGGCACCTATGCTAAGTAAAATGACACAATAAGTTGTGCCATTAAAAAGACAAAAAATTTAAGAAAAATAAAGGATGCCATAAGGCGTCCTTTTTTGTTGTATATAGAAAAATACAGCCCCTATCAAGGAGCTGTATTGAGCAGAGAACGTTGATAATAAGTCGTTTTAACTAACAACTTTATCAATTTGTAATGCAACGTCTTTTTCACGGGTAGTTGGCTTTACCGCAGTCCAACCTCTATAGGCTAAAGGTAAAAATGCGACAGCAATTGCTAAGAATGAGACTCCAGCGACATAATAGGCACCTGCCATTGCTGTCTTTTCTAACCATGCACCAGTTAACATTGGGGTTAATCCACCAAACACGGCATAAGCCATATTGTAAGCAAAAGACAAGCCTGAAAAACGAATTGATGGTGGAAATGCTCTTGTACTAACAATTGGTGTTGTTGCAATCGCACCAACAAAAAAGCCCATTAATCCATAATTCAATGCTAACTGAAAACCAGACATTGTTGCATCTAAACTGCCATAGAAATGGAATGCTGTAACAATCAAACCACCCCATGATAATGTCATTGAAACTCGTGTTCCCAATTTGTCGCCAATCCAGCCCCAGAAGATACAACCTAAAGTTAAGGTTAATGTTGCAACACAGTTCGCTTCCAATGAGGTGGTTCTATCAATTTTGTAAATCCCTTCAACAATAACACTAGGTGTCATCAATATGGTGACAACAATGGCTGTTGATAAAGACCATGTTAATGCAGCAGTAATTAAGCACGCCTGTTTATGATTTTTAATAACTGAAACCACGGGCATTTCTTGTGCTAACGCTTTTTTCTCTGCCATCTCTTTAAAGATAGGCGTTTCTTGTAAAAAGCGACGTAAGTAAACAGAGATTAAGCCAAAAATCCCCCCTAAGATAAAGGGAATTCGCCATGCAAAATCATTCACTTCTTGAGCACTATAGCTACGCTGAACGATAATCGCCACGATTGAACCTAATAAAATACCGCCTGTAATGCCTGAGGTTAATGTGCCTACACCTAAGCCATAACGTTGTTTTGGCGTATGCTCTGCGATAAACACCCAAGCACCAGGCATTTCACCACCAATAGCAGCACCTTGCATAATGCGCATTAATAACAACAATAATGGCGCTGCAACACCAATGCTGGCATAAGTGGGTAATAAACCAATAACTAATGTTGGTACCGCCATTAAGAAGATACTTAAGGTAAACATGCGTTTACGGCCAATAATATCGCCGTAGTGTGCCATAATAATGCCACCCAAAGGCCGAGCAAGATAGCCAGCTGCAAAAATACCTAAAGTCTGCATTTGTGCAATAAAGGCGTTATCACCAGGAAAGAACAAGTGGCTCAATGTTTTCGTAAAGAACACGAAGATCACGAAATCATAGAACTCCAACGTTCCTCCTAGTGAGGATAAACCCAACGTTTTATAGTCGTTGCGGTTCAATGGTCTTGCCGTAGGTTGACTCAACGGCTGAGTGGAGTGTGATTGTGATGTCATAATAACAACCTATAATAATTATCGTGATAAGAATAATAAGTAATAAGATCACAATGAGATTCTTTTTAAATAAGCGAATAAATTAGAGTGAAAATAAATAACAAAAAAGTTATTTAAAGGCTACTTATGCGAGAAAGAATAATATTGTGATGATGGTTTAAGTTATAACAGGAAGCTCTTTATAATGTAAATAGATGAAATTAAAACAATATTATTGACTATCATTTTAATTTCTTGTGGTTTTATTTACTTGTGATTTTGCATTTTACTGAAGTTAAATATCATTAAATTAAAATTTATCAATAGATAATAAATTTATTATATTGATTAAAAATAAGTAAGAACTCAGTATTTTTAAATAAAAAAAGTTTAATGTTGAATATATTTATTCAACCCTAGTTATATATAAGAATAATAAATTAGGGAATAAGTTAATTTATTATTTTCCATAAATAAAGTTATTATTAGATAATTAAGAAAGCTAACAGTATCAATAATGAAAGATATGATCTGATAGAAAATGAATTATTAGAATATTCTGCTGTATGTTAAATTTTGATTTATTGAAATTTAATTTTACTATATTTGTTTTTATTAAAATTTAAATTCAACAAAGATTATGATGGTGATTTTATTTTTGTTTTTTTATGCATAATGTGGTTTTCATGAATTTCTTCTCTAAATTGAAAATAAAAACAAAAAGAGGCATCAAAAAAACTATTTTTGGTTATAATTACATCAGGACGTCAATTGATATATCGGAGGATTTATGGTCTCTATCTCAATGAGTGCTGTTCTCTTAGCCGCAATTGTTCTGTTCGTATCACTCTCTATCGTCGCATTAGGTGGTGGTTTAGCATTAAAAATTATGCTTAATGACACCGACCCAAATGACAGTTATTTATTAAGTACTTCTGTTAAAAAGACTTTTGTTACTTCATTGGTTATCGCTTTGTTGCTTATCTATTATTACCTCTCAACAACGGTCTAATATCTATTTGATTGACATAAAAAACGCCACTGTATTTTATTATCAGTGGCGTTAGCGTTATAAGGCTTGTTTTATTTAGACTAAGAAGATGGTTGCTAAACCTAAGAAGATAAAGAAACCACCTGTATCGGTAATCGCGGTTATCATAACGCTTGAGCCAATGGCGGGATCTTTACCTAATTTAATCATTGTCATTGGGATCAATACCCCCATCATGGCAGCCATTAAGAGGTTTAATACCATCGCCATTGTCATTACTGCACCCATAGCCATATCGCCATAGAGTAGGAAGGTGACAATTCCCATTATGCCTCCCCACACAATACCATTAATAAGGGCGACACCTAATTCTCTTAAAATTAAGAAAGAGAAACTACCCGTTTGTATTTGATGTAGTGCTAAAGCACGTACAATCATTGTAATAGTCTGATTACCTGTATTTCCCCCAATACCCGCAACAATCGGCATTAATGTAGCGAGAGCGACTAATTGGGAAATCGTATGTTCAAACACACCAATCACACGAGAAGCCACAAAGGCGGTACATAAGTTAATAGCAAGCCATGTCCAACGTGTTTTAACCGCTTGCCCGACTGGTGCAAAGACATCTTCTTCTGGACTCAAACCACCCATACGACGAATATTGGTATCGCTCTCTTCGTGCATGTTATCAACGATATCTTCAACCGTTAATCGACCCATTAGAAGGCCATTACTATCAACAACAGCCGCTGAAATTAAGTCATAACGTTCGAACGCACCCGCTGCATCTTCACCTTTTTCTTCAGGCATAAAGCTAACGGTGTCTGTTTTCATTACATCAGAGACAAGCTTATCAGGAGATTGCGTCAAAACAGTCGTTAATGGAAGTTCACCTAACAGATGGTTTTTATTATCAATAACGAAAATTTTATCCGTTGCTTCAGGAATAGAACCTCGTTGGCGTAGATAGCGCTGTACCGTTTTTAACGTGACATTCCCTCGCACAGTGACGAACTCAAAATCCATCATCTGGCCGACACTGTCTTTGGGATATTGCAGAACTTCTCTTATTCTATTACGCAGGCTTGGTTCTAAATAGGTAAGAAGGCGACGCATTGTATCGCGAGGTAAGTGTTCTGCGATGTACGCTTGCTCATCCACATGTAATGTGGCGACCGATCGTAATAATTCACGATCAGTCATATCTTTAATTAAGCTGTCCCAAACGGCGACAGAAGCTTCGACTAAAACAGCACCACGTTCATTATTATCAACCAAATGCCACAAAGCTAGACGTTCGTCATAGGGAAGGGCTTCAAGAATATCTGCAATATCTGCCGCGTGTAGATCTTGTAGTAATTCTCTAACAGTGGTGATTTTTTCATGAAGTTCATGGTGGCTCAGCCTATCATTTTCACTCGCTTCACCTAAAACGGTTTCAACAAAAGGCTCATCTTCGAGAAAGATGCTCAAAATTTGCTGACGCAGGTGTGCCACTTTTTGTGAATACGGATTGATGGCAGCCGCAGTATCATTGTTGATAGCTGTTTGAGACATGTTATTCCTTTTTAATTCTTACGAGGGAGATAACCACTGATACTAATTATTCCATTTTAGGATGATTATCGGTCTTCTCCGTATAAAATATATGAATCTTGAACAATATTGCGTTGGTGATGTTCATATTATGGTCACAAATCAAACCTATGTTGTTATGTGATAGTCGTTGTATGATAGATGCAACAAAAGACGCATTGACTAGCGTCTTTTTCTGTATAATATCATATTGTTAAGCAGATTCCTCTTTTATATCCAGTTTCCAACCGGGAACTGACTGCCAATGTTCTTGTTCTTTTTCTAAATCCAATTCCATCAATGTGTTATCGGAAAGATATTTTTTAGGAAAATAAAGTGTCCAATGATTTTCATCTGTAACTAAACGCAAAGAGGCAGGTTTTGTTGTTGATTGTCGTTGATTATTCAGTAAAGTCGCCAGCCTTAGTATTTGTACGAGTGGAAAATACTGTTTCTTTTTATAAAGATTAAATTTAGGCAACTCATCTAACTTGATCCCTTTTCGGTGATAGCGAACGAGGGTTGTTAATAACAGCTGTTGCTCTTGATTAAAACCGGGTAAATCAGTATTTGAAAGAATATAGGCAGAATGGCGATGTAATCCACTTAAATTAATGCTTAATCCTACTTCATGTAACATGACAGCCCAAACTAAAATAGCTTCTAAATCAGGGCGAACCAGTTTAGGATTTTGTTGTGCCCACTGAGCGTAAAGCGATTGCATTGTGTCAAGAACACGTTTTGCTTGTTCTCTATCGATATTATAGTGCTCTGCAAGGCTTTTAGCTGTGCGCTGACGAATATCTTGATGGCGAAATCGGCCTTCCATTTCGTAAAGCACACCTTCACGTAATGCACCATCAGATAGGTGTAAGGCTTTTAATCCTAAAGAATCAAAAATGCCGCATAAAATAGCCAAACCTGGTACAAAAACACGTTTACGTTCATCAGATAAACCCGGCAGGGCAATATCTTTAAATTTCTTAAATCGTAAAACTTGTTTAGTGAGCATAAGTAGGCGTTCAGGTGTGATAACACCGTCTTTTTCACCAAACTCAACTAAGATCTCATGGGCTGCTTTAATTGTTCCTGATGCCCCTAAAGCCACATCCCAGCCAGTCATTTTATATTGCCATGCAATTTTTTCCATTTTACGCGCTGCTTTTTCTCGCGCTTTACGAAAAGCGGATTCGCTAATTTTCTGCTCTGGGAAAAATTGACGGCTAAAACTGACGCAACCCATGCGTTGGCTTTCGATTAAAATGGGCTCAAAATTTTCACCAATAACGAGTTCTGTTGAACCACCACCGATATCGATAACGAGTTTCCGACCTTTTTCTGATTGAGTGTGTTCAACACCCATAAAAATAAGTCGTGCTTCTTCATGGCCTGAAATAATTTCAATAGGATAAGGAATAACGTCTTTGGCTCGTTGAAGAAAGACTTTAACATTAGTGGCGACACGCAAAGTATGTGTTCCTACGACGGTGACATTTTCTGCGGGGAAGCCCTGTAACCTTTCAGCGAAAAGAGAAAGAGCAGAAAGCCCACGTAACATAGCTTCTTCGCTTAATTCGTTATTATCATCAAGCCCATCAGCAAGATAAACTCGCTGCTTTAAACGACTTAATACTTGCAATGCACCATTAACAACACGTGCAATTATCATATGAAAACTATTAGAACCGAGGTCAATAGCCGCAATTTCTAAAGGACGTGGTGAAGTGTCATCTTGTGATAAAGGCATAAAATTACGCTCGTGAATCTGGTTGTTCTAACAATTTAATGTACTCATAGACAGCAAGCTGGGAACGGATTTTACGTTTATTTCCACGAGGAACATAGCTATTTGTTAAATCTTTATCGATATAACGTGCTTTTACTGTGTCATTAAATTGAATATCCAGTATATCTAGAACGCGCTGTTTGAGTTGAGGATCAAGCAAAGCCACTGCAACTTCAATACGGTAGTCAAGGTTTCTTGTCATCCAATCTGCAGAAGAGAGAAAGATCTTTTCATCGCCTTTATTAGTGAACACATAAACACGGTCGTGTTCTAAAAAGCGGTCAACAATACTGGTGACCTGAATATTTTCACTAAATCCTGGTTGATTAGGGACTAAAGAACACATTCCACGGACTAATAATCGTATTTTTACGCCGGCTTCTGATGCGTCATAAAGGCGATTAACTAACTCTTCGTCAACTAAATTATTCACTTTTAATGTGATCCCTGCAGGATGTCCGGCTTGAGCACTGTGAATTTCATTTGTGATTAATTGATTTAAAAGAATACGTGAATTTTGTGGTGAAACCATCAAATGTTCAAAAGTCACAGGGCGATAAGGGTTTTCAATAAAGTTAAAGACGCGGCGGACTTCATTGGTAATTTCAGTGTTAGCGGTTAATAGTGAATAGTCAGTATAAAGACGGGCTGTTTTTTCGTTAAAGTTCCCCGTACCAATATGGGCATAGCGAATGATTTCACCATCTTCTAAACGTGAAATGATAAATAATTTCGCATGAATTTTTAAACCCGGAGCAGAGAAAATAACATGTACACCTGCTTCTGTTAGGCGTTTTGCCCAGTGGATATTCGCTGCTTCATCAAAACGTGCTTGTAACTCAACAACGACCGTGACACGTTTGCCGTTATGCGCAGCGTGGATCATCGAATCAATGATCCGAGAATCTTTAGCAACACGGTAAATATTGATTTTTATTGAGATAACACTTGGGTCAAAAGAAGCTTGGCGCAACAATTCCAGCACATGTTCAAAAGTATGATAAGGATAATAGAGCAAGACATCGCGTTCACGTATGGCATCAAAACCATTACGGAAGTTATCAAACCAAATATGGCGTAAGCGAGGGATCGGCTTATTTAATAGAAATTTACTTCCTTCATTTGGGAAGTTAATAAAATCTTTAAAATTATGATAACGACCACCAGCAATGACGGAGTCATTATTCGATAAACCTAACTTACTGCGCAGCAATGCCACCATTTCATCAGGCATATCACGCTGATAAACAAAACGGACAGGCTCTGCTGTAAGGCGTTGCTTTAATGTCGATGACATCATTTCAAGTAAGCTTGATTCCATTTCTGTCGCAAGATCGTACTCTGCATCTCGTGTCATTTTCATGGAATAAGCACTTAATGACTCATAATCAAAAAAGCCTTTAAACACTTCATCAAGACAGTAGCGTAAAATATTATCCAACAAAATCATGGACTTTTTCTTACTACGTCCTTGGTCTGTTGGCAGAATAACAAAACGAGGGACTTTATCTGATGGAATTTCTAGCAGAGCATAATGAATAGTTTGCCCTTGCACAATTTCAACCGCTAAATAGGTATAGTCATCTTTAAGAAATTCAACCAAATTGGTTTCAGGATTAATTAAAATAGGGGTGATGTGTTTTCTTAAATTTTGACGGAAATATTGGCGTAACCAAATTTGTTGATTAGGTGAGATTTGGCGTTCATTAATTAAAAAGATTTGATTTCGCGCCATTTCAAGTAACAAATCATTGTATAAAGCATCAAACTCTTGGTCAGCTTTAGCCACTTTTGACTGAATTTTTTTGATAAGATGGCGAGCATGGCTTGATGCAGAGCGTGAGCCACGCTCTTCATTAATTAAAATACGGCGTTTAACATCAGCAAAACGGACTTTATAGAACTCATCAAGATTATTTGAATAGATCCCCAGAAACCTGACTCTTTCAATTAACGGGTTTCGTTTATCAGCCGCCTCTTGTAATACACGTTCGTTAAACGCAAGCCAACTGATCTCTTTATCAATATAGAGTCGTTCCTGGGACATCTGAACTCCAACTAGGGTTAAAGTTAAATCTTAATATCTGAATAAATCAGACATGTTGCTTTATAGTCGCACCCGGTTTAACAAAATTTTCGGGTTTTGCCTCTTTGGCTTTTTTTTCAAAATAAGGTGCTTGGAAAGTACACATTCTAATCGCAGAACGGTAGGCACCGTTAACAAAAAACTCATCTATTAAATCACCTTCCTTTTTAAAGCCAAGCTTTTCATAAATATGAATCGCTTTAGCATTCTCTTTATCGACGATTAAATAGAGCTTGTATAAATTAAGTACAGAAAAAGCATAATCCATTGCCAGCTTCGCTGCTCGTGCAGCATATCCATGGCCTTGATGCGCAGGGGCGATGATAATTTGAAACTCAGCACGACGGTGAACATAATCAATTTCAACCAGCTCGACAAGTCCAATTTTAGTGCCGTCATTTTCGGCAATAAAACGGCGTTCACTTTGGTCGTGAATATGTTTTTCATAAAGGTCGCTTAACTCGATAAAAGCCTCATAAGGCTCTTCAAACCAATAGCGCATAACGCTAGCGTTATTATCAAGTTGGTGAACAAAAGAGAGATCTTCTCGTTCGAGAGGACGTAATTTTATAGGTGGAACTTTCTTACCACCGGACATAAGCACCTCGGTGAATGCATTGAATAAAAAGAGAAAAGGATGACACAAAAAAAGTCACGCGGGCTACAGTGTAGCACAATGTGACTTTTTATCTTAAATGAAATAGTTACCCAAGGTTGTCGAAAAGCGCAATGTCATCGAGAAAAGCTTGATTATTCTGCATTTTTAATCGCTCATCAGCTAACCATCCGATCGCCAATGGATAGATACGGTACTCTTCTGCTTGTATTCTTGTTTGTAAGGATTGTTCAGTATCGTCAGCTAAAACAGGAATGCGCGCTTGAATAATCATAGGACCACCATCAAGTTCTTCTGTAACAAAATGGACGGTAACGCCATGAAAAGAGTCTTTATTCGCTAAAACTTGGCGATGGGTATGTAATCCGGGGTATTTAGGAAGCAAAGAAGGATGAATATTTAATAATTTATGCTGATAATGAGTCACAAAATCAGGCGATAAAATGCGCATAAAACCGGCTAAAACCACAATGTCGGGTTGGTAAGCATCGATTTTTTCAATTAATGCTTTATCGTAATCAGCTCTGTCATTATATAGAGTTGGATCAACAAAATAAGCTGGAATATCAGCAAGTTTTGCCCGTTCAAGACCATATGCATCAGCTTTATTACTTAAGACAGCAACCACATTACCTGTGATTTTATTTGCCCTACAGGCGTCAATAATCGCCTGTAGGTTGCTGCCGTTTCCAGAGATAAGGACGACAATATTTTTCATTCACATGTTTTCATTAGTTAATAATAACTTGTGCTTCACCCGCAGCTTGTGGCGCGATTTTGCCAATTAACCATGCGTTTTCACCACACTCAGCAAGATGGGCTAATGTTTTTTCAACATCATTTGGGTTAACGGCAATTAACAATCCAACACCACAGTTAAAGGTGCGATACATTTCATGTGTGCTGACTTGTCCAGCATCTTGTAACCATTTGAAAACCAACGGCCATTCCCAGCTTTTACTGTCAATACGCGCTTGTGTGTTTTCAGGTAATACACGAGGAATATTTTCCCAGAATCCACCGCCAGTGATATGCGCTACCGCGTGAATATCAACATTTTTAATGAGCGACAGTAAGGATTTTACATAGATACGAGTAGGAGCTAGCAAATGGTCAGCCAATGATTTGTCACCTAGTGATGTGCTATCTGCTTGCGTATTGCTGACTTCAAGAATTTTTCTGATTAATGAATAACCATTAGAATGAGGACCACTGGATGCTAAAGCAATGAGTGCATCACCAGCTTTAACTTTACTGCCATCAATAATTTCTGATTTTTCAACCACGCCAACACAAAAGCCTGCGATATCATAATCATTGCCATGATACATACCGGGCATTTCTGCTGTTTCGCCACCTACTAATGCACAACCAGATTGCTTACAACCTTCTGCAATACCTGTTACGACACGAGCCGCGGTATCGACATCCAATTTTCCTGTGGCATAGTAGTCAAGGAAGAAAAGGGGTTCTGCACCTTGAACAATTAAATCGTTGACACACATTGCGACTAAATCAATCCCGATGTCATCATGGCGATTTAACTCCATCGCAAGGCGAAGTTTAGTTCCTACGCCATCTGTGCCTGAAACTAAAATAGGTTCGCGGTATTTAGAAGGAATTGCACAAAGTGCGCCAAAACCACCTAAACCCCCCATAACTTCAGGACGGCGGGTTTCTTTTACTACACCTTTGATACGATCGACTAAAGCATTACCTGCATCAATATCGACACCGGCATCTTTATAGCTGAGAGAGGATTTGTTAGTCACGTAGAGCCCTCACGGCAAGTTGCTGTTAAGAAAAAATGTGTGCGGACGCTATTCTAACAGGCAAAGCAAACGTTTGCGAGGATCTTCTTTATAGGTCACAATTATTCATGTTGGTGTGGTTAAAAGCTGTGCGCTTGATCAATATCAATAGAAAAACGATGGAATGTTGGCAAAAAAGCGGTATAATCTCGCGATTTTTTTGTCAGGCTGCGTCGTACATTAGGAGAAATTATGAAGATCGTTGAGGTAAAACACCCACTCATTCAACATAAATTGGGGCTGATGCGAGATCATGATATAAGCACTAAACGCTTTCGTGAACTGGCTTCAGAAGTTTCCAGTCTACTGACGTATGAAGCTACCGCCGATTTAGAAACAGAGACGGTAACAATAGAAGGTTGGTGTGGTCCGGTAGAGATAGAACAGATTAAAGGAAAAAAAATCACAGTAGTTCCTATCCTCCGTGCAGGTATCGGGATGATGGATGGAGTATTAGAAAATATTCCTAGTGCCCGAATCAGTGTAGTTGGCGTTTACCGCGATGAAGAAACATTAAAACCTGTCCCTTACTTCCAGAAATTAGCATCCAATATTGAAGAACGTATGGCTCTTGTTGTTGACCCTATGTTAGCAACAGGCGGCTCTATGATTGCCACAATTGATTTATTAAAAAATGCAGGCTGTACTTCAATTAAAGTATTAGTACTGGTTGCTGCTCCAGAAGGTATTAAGGCATTAGAAGAAGCTCATCCAGATGTGGAATTATATACTGCATCTATTGATAGCCATCTTAATGAGCACGGGTACATCGTTCCAGGTCTTGGCGATGCTGGTGATAAGATATTTGGTACAAAATAATAATTAAGCCGACTTTGATAGTCGGCTTTTTTTTGGATCACTTATTTATTATTAAACTCTAAATATTTTAAGGGGTTGTTAGATGACTAGTGCGAGAGGGCTTAGTCAGCAACATGGCGACTTAAAATAAGACGAGTATGAAGTTAAAAATACAAACCAATTTCACATTCCTATTAAAGAGAGGTCGTAAGCATGACTCGTCGTGCAATCGGGGTAGAAGAGCGCCCACCATTATTACAAACAATCCCGTTGAGCCTTCAACATCTGTTTGCAATGTTTGGCGCCACCGTACTTGTGCCAATTTTATTTAAAGTTAATCCGGCAACAATATTATTATTTAACGGGATCGGAACCCTGCTTTATCTCTTTATTTGTAAAGGACGCATTCCTGCTTATTTAGGTTCAAGCTTTGCATTTATCTCACCTGTGCTTTTGCTATTACCATTAGGGTATGAATTAGCACTTGGAGGATTTATCGTCTGTGGCGTGTTATTTTGTCTTGTGGCAGGTATTGTAAAAATAGCAGGGCGAGGTTGGATTAATGTGATGTTCCCGCCTGCAGCAATGGGCGCAATCGTTGCCGTCATCGGGCTTGAATTAGCAGGAACCGCAGCAGGAATGGCAGGATTATTACCCAGTGCGGATGCACCAGTTGATAGTCAAACATTGCTTATCTCTATGGTCACTTTAGGTGTGACTATTTTAGGTTCAGTGATGTTTAGAGGATTTCTTGCTATTATTCCTATTCTTATTGGGGTATTAGCAGGTTATGCTCTTTCTTTCTTCTTGGGCGTTGTTGATATTACGCCAATTAAAGAAGCTAACTGGTTTGCACTACCAACATTCTATTCACCACGTTTTGAATGGAGTGCTATCTTTATTATTCTACCCGCCGCGTTAGTTGTTATTGCTGAGCACGTTGGACACCTTGTTGTTACCGCAAATATTGTGCAACGCGATTTAATGAAAAATCCAGGCTTACATCGTTCTATGTTCGCAAACGGTTTCTCTACCATTATTTCGGGTTTCTTTGGTTCAACACCAAATACGACTTATGGTGAAAATATTGGTGTTATGGCTATCACTAAGGTTTACAGTTCATGGGTTATTGGTGGTGCAGCAATTCTCGCTATCTTATTATCTTGTGTTGGTAAACTGGCTGCGGCTATAGCTGCTGTGCCTGTTCCAGTTATGGGCGGGGTTTCATTACTGCTTTACGGTGTCATTGGTGCATCAGGTATTCGTGTCTTATTAGATTCAAAAGTGGATTATAATAAACCGCAAAACTTGATATTAACGGCTATTATTCTGATTGTCGGTGTGAGTGGTGCTTCCATTCAAATTGGTGCGGCTGAATTAAAAGGCATGGCATTAGCAACCATCGTGGGTATTGTTTTAAGTTTGATTTTTAAACTCGTCAGCATTATTCGTCCCGAAACAGAATTAGCGGATAACACCATTGAGTCGGTTAGTGGTACAGCAAATAAAAAGTAATCGATTAAGAAAATCTAAAGCAATATACTGAAATTAATAAAAAGGTGGATGATCTCCGCCTTTTTTTATTGTGTTTTATTCTTGTGTCATATTAAAAACTAAGATTTTTGATATTTTAAGCGTTTAAGACTTAGAAAAGCATGAATAATTCAATCATGATGTTTATTTAAATAAAATAAATGAGACAATGGTAGTCTGTTCTTATGCGAAATAGGCATCTTATCTGCGATTTAAGTGATATTCGTTTTAAGGTTGAGGTATCTCAATAAAGGTATAACGTAATTTATGAAAAACCTGATTGAAATTTATGATTTCATTACATCAAAGCAGATTTTTACCACAATATTTTTAGTTATTGTGTTGTTAGTAGTATGGTTTCTCGCCAAAATGATTTTCCGCCGAATCGCAAAGCGTTTACTTTTTTATTTACTGAGCTTTCAGATGAAGAAACCATAGAAGATATCGCTAAAAAGAGTGCATCTATTGTTGCTGTTACACTCGTTCTCTATATTAATCAGCTACTACCGTCTTTTTCAACGGAAATGAATATTATCTTTGAGACGGTTGCTCGTGCCTTTATTATCATCAATATCGCCTCATTACTTAATAACGCCCTTGATATCTTCAATATTAGGCATGCTAAAAAAGCGTGGCATCGGAATAATTCCATCAAAGGCTATATTGAGATTGCCAAAATTGTGGTCTGGATTATCTCTTTTATCTTGATCATTGCGTTATTTACTGAACAGTCACCACTTATTATTATCTCAAGTTTTGGTGCTATTGCTGCGGTGTTAATGTTTGTTTTTCAGCATACACTTATCTCTTTTGTTGCCAATATTCTTATTTCTAACGGAAAAGTATTAAAGCTTTATGATTGGATAGAATTGCCGAGTAGTAATATCAGCGGTGAGGTTATTGATATTGCATTGCATACGATTACTGTACGTAATTGGGATAATACAATTTCCCGTATTCCAACCAAAGACTTTTTGACGGAAAAATATACTAATTGGCAACCGATGTTTTCATCAGGAGGGCGTCGGATTAAACGTAGTTTTTATATTGACCAATCTTCGATTTCATTTGCAACGCAAGAATTAGTATTAGAATTAAAAAATACCGCTCCGCTTCGTAATAGCATAGAAACAATGCTTGAAGGAAAAGAAGAAGAGATTGGTGATATTAATGAGTGGTTAGAAACAAAAGGCGTGACTAACTTACAATTATTTCGCAAGTACATGCTAAATTGGATAAAAATGCGTGGCGATGTTCGACCTGATATGTATTTGGTGATCAGAACAATGCCACCGACCCCAATGGGATTACCAGTAGAGTTATATTGCTTTACTCGTGCAACCACTTGGGTTGAATATGAAGAAACTCAATCTGAAATTTTTGAGTATATAAACGCATCAGCCAAATATTTTAAACTCGACATTTATCAGCAACCTTCCGGTAATGATGTTGCGAAATTAAACTTCAGATAACCAAGTGAAACTTATTAACATGGAATATTTATTGATTTTGCTCTAAATAATTTAAGGGGTCGCTAAGTAACAATTCAATAAGGGGCTCGGAGTATATAAAATAGACTTATTATGGTGATCTTGCTGTTATCTTAACCAGTATCATGTGCTTTTTTAATATTGATTCTGACCTTGTGAGAATTTGTGTTAGAATCACCATGTTTATTACACTATTCAGGTGAGGTGCTTCTGAATACGCCGTCACAGCTATCATTACCACTATCTCTGCCCGATGATGAGACATTCGATAGCTTTTATGCAGGGGAAAACGCGTCGTTAGTCGCGGCAATTCGAACCGCCATTCATCAATCTCATGGCAGTTATATCTATTTCTGGTCTCGTGACGGAGGTGGAAAGAGTCATCTATTACATGCCGCTTGTGCAGAGCTCTCCTTAAAAGGTGATGCAGTGGGGTATGTTCCTCTTGATAAACGCGCCTATTTTGTTCCCGATGTTCTTGAAGGTATGGAACATTTATCCTTAGTTTGTATCGATAATGTTCAATGTATTGCGGGTGATGAAGAGTGGGAACTCGCCTTATTTAATCTTTATAACCGAGTGTTAGAGCATGGGCGAACCTGTTTATTAATTACAGGGGATAGACCGCCTCGCCAAATAGAACTACAACTTCCTGATTTAGCATCTCGTCTTGATTGGGGACAAATCTACCGTTTGCAGCCTTTAAGTGACGAAGAAAAAATTCAAGCGTTGCAATTAAGAGCAAAACTTCGTGGGTTTGAACTACCTGAAGATGTTGGACGTTTTGTATTAAAACGTTTAGATAGAAAAATGCGTACCTTATTTGAAATGCTCGATGAACTTGATCATGCTTCTATTGTTGCTCAGCGTAAACTGACCATCCCATTTGTGAAAGATATACTCAAACTTTAAATGGCCTCACTCATCTTATTAGGTGAGGCGAATAATCTAAATCTAACCCCTCTTTTCGAAATTAAATACCCTTTGAAGATAACAATTTTTTGTTGCTTATTAATGGTGAACATTTCTTTTTATCTTTCCCGATAAAAATACGAGATAAAAAACCGCTTGTCTTTATAAAAGGCAAGCGGTGAGAAAGACAAACAATAAAGGAGGAGGGTTAAATAATTAGTGTGCTTCTACTACTTTAGTTTTCTTCTGTGGTACCAGTAAGAAAATCAGATAAAGTGCAGTAATTGCAACGGTGTAACCAGTGAAGATTAGCCAGAATGATTTCCAGTCAACTGCACCATTGGTAGTATATAAATCAATGACCCAACCACTTAACATCGCACCTAAATAAGTACCAAAACCGTTCACTAAGGTCATAAACATACCTTGTGCTGTTGAACGATATTGCAATGGGATCTCTTTTTCTAAGAACAGTGAACCAGAGATATTAAAGAAGTCGAATGCACAGCCATACACAATCATTGATAATAATAAGACGATTTGTCCTAATGATGTGTAGTCGCCGTAAGCAAAGAAACCGAAACGTAAAATCCAAGCAATCATACTAAATAAAACAATAGTTTCGATTCTTACACGTTTTAGTAGCAGAGGTAGGAATAAAATAAAGACGACTTCTGAAATTTGTGAAATAGATAAGAATACGGAAGGGTAACGTGCAAAGAATGAATCATCTGCATTTGGAGATTGTGCAATATCTTGCAGGAATGGTACACCAAAAGTATTCGTAATTTGCAGTACAGATCCTAACAATGTTGCGAAGAATAAGAAAACAACGACATTTTTCTTTTTAAATACGTGCAAAATATTAGAAAGACTAAATGCTGCTTCTTCTGCTTTAGCTTCATTTTTGTCAATAGCTTTTGTTGCAGGTAAGAACATGGCAAAAATAGCGAGAATAATAGAAGCAATTGCAGCCACAAAGAGCTGGTGGTAGCTATTACCTAAACCTAAGAAGCTAATAACCCACATGGCCGCGATAAAACCGACTGTGCCGTAAACACGGATCTTTGGAAAGTA
Organism: Proteus penneri; assembly: GCF_003144535.1. Taxonomy (GTDB): domain Bacteria; phylum Pseudomonadota; class Gammaproteobacteria; order Enterobacterales; family Enterobacteriaceae; genus Proteus; species Proteus penneri. The sequence continues at coordinate 329,385 of NZ_PHFJ01000001.1, forward strand.
GTTGTTAGGTTCTAAATGTTTTTGCTCTAACAGTTCGAAAATGATGCTGTTTGCCATTGAGATACTAGGCATAAAGAACAACAAGTGCAACAAAGTCGCAAAGAATAGGGTGGTTACTGTTGTCATTTGCGACATTAACACTAATGCTAATGCGGAAAAAATATGCAGGGTAATAAATACTAATTTGCGGTTATTTATTTTGTCTGCAATAAATCCCATGATGACAGGTGCGATAAGTGAGGCAAGCCCAAGAGCACTAAAAATAAGCCCAACATCACTACCTTTAAAATGCAGTTCTCCAAAGAGGTACGAGGCGAATGTTACCAGCCAAGACCCCCATATAAAGAACTGGAGGAATGAGACAAGTTTTAATCTAAGTACGATATTCATCTGTTTTCCTATTAGCCTAGCAATCACCCGACATCATAATGATGATTGGTTAGTTTTAATTGCCCATAATGTTGGCTATAACGTTGTTTATTTCATATACATCTATAACTTCATTTCACACCGATTAATTGTCATCAAATTAAAAATTAACAACTAAAGAAGAGATAGACTAAATAACAAATTGAAAGTTTATTGCCGTGTTGCAGTATTGTTTTAAATGTGTACTTCTTGTTAGTTTCTTTCTTGGATAATAATGAAAAAATATTTCGACGAGAATTTATTATTTATCAATTCTGCTATCATATTTTCTGATGCCCATGATATGTAGGAATGTATTTGTGTAAAGAGACTTGAGTCACAATATAAATGAAACACATGATTATTTTTTTCTTATAACCGTGACTTCGTAAGGTATGGTGTGATCTTGATAAAAGTTTTTAAAAATAGCAATTTCTTACTCATAAAAAATATGAATTTGAGATGAAAATTTTTGAAAGCATAAAACGATTGATTTTTTTCTATTATGGAAATAAGAAACTCTTTGCTAATTGTAATACTTACAATTTAATAACATTCGATGATTTATTTCTTAATTGAGAAAAGAGAGTAAACGGTTGCGGGATTAATAATGAAGTAAATAGACAGAAGCCCATATAGGTAAGAATATAAATATGGGCTTTAAATATTGAAGGTTAATTAAACAGTTCTTTCACTTGTTCTGGTGGTCTACCTAAACGAGCTTTATTATCGACAACGACAATAGGGCGCTCAATAAGCTTAGGATTTTTATGCATTGCTTGAATTAATGCATCTTGTGACGTTTCGTCAGCAAGTTTGAGTGTTTTATAGATCTCTTCTTTTGTACGCATTAATTTTCTTGCATCATCAAACCCTAGTGCTTTAAGAAGAGTTTTAATTTCTGTTACTGAAGGCGCAGTGTCTAAGTAGAGATTAATCTCAGGGGTTACTTGCATTTCTTCTAGCAAATGTAAGGTTTCACGGCTTTTTGAACAGCGTGGATTATGATAAATCGTCACTTTCTTGGTCATTTTGTCCCTTATTTAAATTGACTGTCTCTTTGCTGAATTTTTCTTAATTGGTCTATACGAGCATCAAAGCGAGCTTGATCATTACTGCCTAATTTGACTTGTCGGCTTGCATCACCTAAATAACGGATCGCCGTTTCAAAGTCACCTCTTAGGGCCAAATCTTCTGCATAAGCCGCTAATTCATGCGCTCTATCACCTTGTTTGGCTGAATTTTCTGCCATTAATTGCCAACCAATAGGATCGTTTGGGTTATCAAAGGTATAACGATAAAGTAGGCGGCTAGCTTCGTTATATTGCTTATTATGCATGTATGAGTTAGCTAAGTTGGCAATAAGGACATTGTTATTGGGCCTTTGTTTCAATGCCAGTTGTAATCTTGCTACCGCATCGCCTGCGCGATTTTGTTCTAAATCGATATCTGTCATGGCATCAATAAGCCAAATATTGTTAGGCTCTTTTTCTAACATAGGAGTGAGCAGTTTTCTTGCATCATCAAATTTGCGATCACGAGAATAGATCAGTATAAGCGCATAATTTGCAGCTGATTTTTCAAGAGCAGTACCTTGCTTAAACTGATCAAGTACCGTTTGTAATGCATTCTCTGATGTTGGATTTTTCGTCAGCATGGTTAATACACGCATTTTAGCAAATAGAAAGTCAGCTGACTGTGGAACCTGTCGAGCAGGATATTGGCTTGCTCGGCTTCTTGCATCGGATAAGCGACTATCGGGCAAGGGGTGCGTTAATAACATTTCCGGTGGTTTAGAGCTATATCGTACCTGATCAGCAAGAATTTGCATAAAATCAGGCATCCCTTTGGGATCAAATCCCGCACGATAGAGCGTCTGTATTCCGATACGGTCTGCTTCCTGCTCGTTCATTTGGGTGAAGGTGATCATATTTTGCTGCATACCCGCCATACTTCCTGTAAATGTTGCAAGGCCTGCATTTGGGTTTGCCATAAATATCAGAATAGAACCTAATACGCCGGCAACAGCAAGAGGTGTTGTTTTAGCCTGATCTTCCAGCATTCGTGCTAAATGACGCTGAGTAACATGCGTGATTTCGTGAGCCATAACAGAGGCTAATTCACTTTCAGTTTGGCTATATCGAAAGAGCGCGGAATGCAAAACAATGTTTCCCCCAAAATAAGCAAAGGCATTAATATTTGGGTTGTTAACTAAATAGAAGTGAAAAGGCGTTTTGACCGAGCTGGCGTTAGAAACGAGTTTTTGTCCTAGATTATTAATATAGTTAGAAAGTAATGGATCAAAAACTAATGGTGCACTATTTCGCAGTTGGCGAGTATAGTAATCACCCATAGCGATTTCTTGATTGATGCTTAATGTTGAACCTGCGGTAGTTCCCATATCAGGTAAAGAATCTTCAATATCAATCGCAGCATGTGCTGGCACTACTGATGTTGATAGCAACGCAGAAACAAGAAGCGCGACTAAAGGGGTTTTAAGTCTGAGTTTCATACAACTGTATCCTGATGGCTATCTTAACGAATAATTAATAATTAATGATGTATGATAGCAAAACCTAACGTAAAATCTGTCAAAAGATTATTGCTTATGTAAATGAATACATATAGCTCTATTGTTCTGATTATTATAAAGGATCTTTATTTTCATGCTGGACTTGCTTGTTCAATGGTACAAACGTCGATTTGCTGATCCACAAGTTATCGCCCTTGTGGTCATCTTGATTGCTGGCTTTTCAATTCTGTATTTTTTCAGTGGCATACTTGCTCCTTTATTAGTGGCAATTGTGCTTGCTTATCTTTTAGAGTGGCCAACGCATTTACTCGAAAAATTAGGATGTGCCCGTATATGGGCAGTATCGATAATTCTGACACTCTTTATTGGTATTAGTGCCATTGTTATTTTAATTTTAGCGCCAACCGTGTGGCAGCAGGGGGTGACACTGATTTCAGATATCCCAAATATGATCAATAAGTTCAATGCATTTGCACATGAATTACCCGATCGTTTCCCTGCATTAATGGATGCGGGTATTGTTGATATGATGGCAGAAAACTTACGTAGTAAGTTCTCAACAGTGGCTGAATCTGTATTAAAAGTGTCTTTAGCTTCGTTAATCGGAATTATTACACTGTCGATTTATCTTATTCTTGTTCCTTTAATGACGTTCTTTTTACTTAAAGATAAGCAACAGATGCTTAATGCAGTTCGCCGTGTTTTACCCAAAAACAGAATATTGGCAGCGCAAGTTTGGATTGAAGTTAACCAGCAAATTACCAATTATATTCGCGGTAAAGTCACTGAAATGATAATTGTAGGTGTTTTCACTTATTTTGTATTTGCATTCTTTGACTTACGTTACTCTGTATTACTTGCTGTTATCGTCGGTGTTTCTGTTTTAGTTCCTTATGTTGGTGCTGTTTTAGCGACGATCCCAGTTATTGTGATTGCATTATCTCAGTGGGGATTAGGCTCTGATTTTTGGGCGTTATTTATCGCCTATCTTGTTGTTCAAGGATTAGATAGCAATTTATTAGTGCCAATTCTGTATTCTGAAGCTGTAAATATGCATCCTTTAGTTATTATCTTATCCGTGATTATATTTGGTGGCATGTGGGGATTTTGGGGTGTTTTCTTTGCTATTCCATTAGCAACGCTGATAAAAGCTGTATTGCATGCACTACCTGATGAAATTGCGAGTGAACAACATATAAAGAAAAGCTAAGTACCGTATTGAATGCATAGATAAAAAAACAGACAGCGTAAACTGTCTGTTTTTTTTATCTATTTGAAGTTTTAATTATGGATGTTGAGCGAGATATTCGAGAACGATTTGATGGTGATTACTGGTTTTAAAGTTATCAAACACATGTTCGATAACACCATTTTTATCAATTAAGAATGTTGTACGATGAATACCATCGTAAGTTTTCCCCATAAATTGCTTTTCTCCCCAGATACCAAATTCTTCTGCAACTTTATGATCTTCATCTGAAAGTAATGTAAAATTTAACATCTCTTTTTCAGCGAAACGGGATAGTTTTTCTGATTTATCTGTGCTGATACCTAATACTTCAACTTTGGCCTTTTTTAATGTATCCATTTCATCACGTAAGCCACAAGCTTGTGTCGTACAGCCTGGTGTCATTTCTTTAGGGTAAAAATAAACGAGCACGCGTTGACCAGCGAAATCAGATAAATTAATTATTTCTCCATCTTGGTCGGGCAGACTGAATTGAGGCGCCTTTTCACCGGCTTTTAATGGGTTCATTTGGTCATTCTCCATTTTTTACTGTTTCATCATCAGACTATTTACGATACTTATTGTGCCTTGAGCATTTAGCTCTGTACATAATTGATTAAATTTCTCATTAATAACAATACCATGATCATCTAATGGATTATGCGCCGTAATTTGTATTTCTAAACGGGCAGGTGAGCCATCTTCTGAAGGATGTGTCTTAGATATTAATTCAGCGAGATTAAAATTATGCTGGCTAAATAAATTAGTAAAGCGTTCTACAATACCGGGCGCATCTTCAATATCAACCTTCGCTGCAATGGTAGAAGGATAGGTAATGGGAGCCCCATTTTTGGTTCTTTTCATGACGGTCAATAAATCAAGTTCCGCACTTTTAATCGGCAACAACGCTTCTAACTGTGCGATAGCGTTCCAGCCACCTGAGAGTAGCATGATAAACGTAAACTCTTGACCAAACATCGCAAGTCGGCTGTCCTCGATATTACATCCGCATTGGCTGACTAATTGTGTAATGGTATCAACAATACCAGGGCGATCAGCACCTAATGCAGTAATGACGAGAAAATGTTTATCAGGTATGGGCAAAATGAGGTTCCTTTTGACTTTCAGTTTATTCTTAACAGGTAAACACAAATTTTGATTTCTGCCAAGATCCCTTGCTCACTATCTTCAATTATTATATCTCTTTAATTCATATCAAAGAATATTAGCAAATTTCATTAGAAACCTAGAGTTAAGTAGTTTTCAATAGAGCAATGAATGAGTACCATTGAGTATACGTCTATCTCGGAGCAATGATTATGGTGAATAACGAATTTAATTTTACAGGCAGTATGGTGGCATTGGTTACACCAATGGACGCAAAAGGCAATGTTGACCGGGTTAGTTTACGTAAATTAGTTGACTATCATGTTAATGCAGGCAGTGCTGCCCTTGTTTCTGTCGGTACAACAGGGGAGTCTGCAACATTAAGTCATGACGAGCATGTTGATGTCGTTTTAATGACATTAGATATGGCTGATGGACGTATTCCTGTAATTGCTGGTACGGGAGCTAATGCAACATCTGAAGCTGTTTGGTTTACGCAACAGTTTGAAAATAAAGGTATCGCAGGTTGTTTAAGTGTAACGCCATATTATAATAAACCGTCACAAGAAGGCTTGTATCAGCACTTTAAAGCGATTTCTGAAAGCACTGCATTACCACAAATCCTGTATAATGTGCCGGGTCGTACTGGATGTGATTTATTGCCAGTAACAGTTGCACGTTTAGCCAAGTTGGATAATATTGTGGCAATTAAAGAGGCGACAGGGAACTTAAGTAGGGTTAGTCAAATCCAAGAGTTGGTTAATGATGATAGTTTTATCTTATTAAGTGGCGATGACGCATCATCATTAGACTTTATGCAACTTGGCGGTCACGGTGTTATTTCGGTTACTGCTAACGTTGCTGCGTCAGAGATGGTAGAATTATGTCGATTAGCAAATGCGGGTGAGTTTGCGAAAGCACGTGAACTTAATCGACGTCTGATGGACTTACATCATCAGTTATTTGTTGAACCTAATCCAATCCCAGCTAAATGGGCGTGTCAACGTATTGGGTTGATTGAAGACGCCACATTGCGCTTACCTATGACTCCGTTGACATCATCAGGTCAGCAAATTGTTGAGAAAGCGCTGTTAACAGCGGGAATACTGTAAAACTTAGGGAATTTTAATGGCAACACTATTGCATAAATCAAAGATTATGAAAGTCGCGGGTCTGTCGCTGGTGGTTTTACTGGCAGCCTGTTCAAGTGATCAGCGCTATAAACGTCAGGTCAGTGGTGATGAGTCTTATTTAGAGACGGCAGGGCTAAAGAATTTAGCGATTCCGGCGGGTATGGTGTTGCCTTTGCAAAATGGGGAATATGACATTCCAACCCCTAAAAAAACTGAACCTGTTGGTTTAGCGCTTGATATTCGTCCACCAACTCAAGCACTGAATCTGTTAAGTGGTTCACGCAGTGAAAACAATGCAGATAACAGCCGTTTGTTATTACCAAATTCACCAGAAAATACAACACTATACGAGCAAGTTAGTTCTATCTTAACAGAGAAAGGTGTTGCGATTGTTAAAAGTGATGCAGAGCAAAAAGAGATCCATACAGATTGGATCACATGGTTACGTGCTGATGAAAACGTACCTTTCCAAACACGTCAGCGTTTAGTGATTGCTCAGTCAGGTAATGTTATTTCGTTAACAGTGACTAACGAAGGTTTACGCCAAGGCGAAACGGAAATGACAGATCCGGATGAAGTGAAGCGTTACAATACTTTAATGCTTAACGAATTGGTTGATGGCTTAAACCGTATGCGTAATTTAAGCGAAAATACGGCAAGTAGTAGCTTACAAGGTATTATTGATGTTCAAAGTGGTAGTGATAATGCTGGCCTTCCAGTCATTATCGTTCGTGCTCCATTCGATGTGGTTTGGGATAGATTACCAATCGCATTAGAAAGTATTGGCATGAAGATGGGCGATCGCACACGTTCTAAAGGTTCAATAGAAGTAACCTATAAAGGAATGAGCAGTGCAAACTGGAGTGCATTAGGTGTTGATAGACCAACTGTTGATGAGGCGGATTATAAATTACAAGTCGGTGATTTAAATAACCGTAGTAGTTTACAATTTATCAGTGATAAAGGTAAACCATTAACACAATCACAAAATGATCAAATGGTTGCTGCACTGAAAGCCGCTTTCAGTAAGCCTGTTAAATAAGTATTATTTTTGAAAAATATGAGAAGCCGCACAATAAAGGTTGTGCGGCTTTTTTTATTATCTTAATTTAATGGTATTAATCTAAATTGAAATGTGTTTACAACAAGACAATTGGAACTATCAGATTAAACATCATTAATTGAATACTCTTTTAATGATAGGATTTAATTTAAAGTTATTAATAATATTAATCTTAATGCAATACGTTTAAATTTATGCAATATTGCCTCAATTCTTATTTTTAAATAAAAATAACAAAGCACTCTCTGACTATATGAAGGAGCATTTATGAGCGCTGGTGATATGATTATTCACTTGATATTAAGTGGGATACTTATTGTAGGTGTTTATCAATTTTATTTTTTTACTCAACGATATACATTGAGAGAAGTGAAAATTATTAATTCACCGATTGATGAAAAAATTCCTTTTTGGCCATGGTGGTCATGGATCTATAGCTTTTTATATTATCCTGCAATTTTATATCTTAATTGGATCATTCAAGACTCAAGACAATTTATTATGATTGTTTTTAGTTATATTGTTTTGTTAGTCATGCAAATGTTTTTCTTTATTGTATTCCCTGTTGCAACCCCAGCACATTGGCGTACTTTAAATCCAGGTAAAACCGCATCAGAGAAATTTCTTAAGTTCGTTCAGTATTTTGATGACTCATCAAACTGTTTTCCAAGTATGCATGTTTCCGTAGCAACACTCACTGCATGTCTTGCTTATGCAAGCTTAGGACCATGGGTTTTCTTATTTCCATTGTTTATTGCATTATCTTGCATGTTTACGAAACAACATTACTTAATTGATTTACCTGCCGGTGCTTTATTAGGTTGGTTTGCTTATGAGATCTACTGTTTTATTATTTAATTCAAGCATTACATTATTAAGAGATAATATGTGTATTTAAATATAAAAATAGATAAGAGATAAATCATCAAAACGTGTTGATACTAATATTGGTAACCAGATTAATTCTCCATAAAAAGAAATTAATCTGGTTTTTTATTATTGATTACGCTAAATAAGTGTAACCTCAAATAGACCTAGTGTTTACTAATAATATAATCTAAAAAATAGAAATAATATGGTGATATAATCTATAATTATTCTTATTCTGACTTTTTATATTTTCTGGCTTTATCAAACTACTTTTTATTAGTGCCATTATTTAATGGAATTAATTGAAATATGATTTCTAATGATGGTGTAGTTTTTAATAAAAAAACGTTGTGGATAGTGGATTATCGATGAGATTTTTTTTAGTGATAGTACTCACGTTTTAAAAGCTTTTTTATCTAATCTAGAGTAGAGTATGGGAAGCAAATTTCTTGTTAAACCTATCACATCTTTGGAGTGTGTCAGATGCAGAAAAAAGCTGAGTTGTATCGTGGAAAAGCAAAAACAGTCTATGCCACTGAATCTTCTGATTTTCTTATCCTTGAATTTAGAAATGATACATCAGCGTTAGATGGCCAACGTATTGAACAGTTTGATCGTAAGGGGATGGTAAATAATAAATTTAACTATTTCATTATGAATAAACTGGAAGAAGCGGGTATCCCAACGCAGATGGAACGTTTGCTTTCTGATAATGAAGTGCTAGTCAAAAAACTCGATATGGTACCTGTTGAATGCGTTATCCGTAATCGTGCAGCGGGATCATTAGTTAAACGTTTAGGTATCGAAGAAGGTACACTTTTAAATCCACCAATCTTTGATTTATTCTTAAAAGATGATGCCCGCCATGATCCTATGGTCAATGAATCTTACTGTGAAACCTTTGATTGGGTATCTAAAGAAAACCTCGCAGAAATGAAACGTTTGAGCTATAAAGCAAACGATGTCCTTAGCAAACTCTTTGATAAAGCTGGACTTATTTTAGTCGATTTTAAACTTGAGTTTGGTTTATTTCATGGCAAAGTTGTATTAGGTGATGAATTCTCTCCTGATGGAAGCCGTTTATGGGATAAAAATACCTTAGATAAAATGGATAAAGACCGCTTCCGTCAAAGTTTAGGCGGATTGATTGAAGCATACGAAGAAGTTGCACGTCGAATCGGTGTTTCTTTAGACTAAATACGCAAACGATTACGTCAAGTTAAACAAGATGTAAATAGAAAAGGTCAGCTTAAAGCTGGCCTTTTGTCTTAAGTAGTGCGTTTAAAATGGAATGTATTAAACGAACATAACTCAGTAGCTATGTAGATAGCTTGATAAATAACGTTTAATAATAAAAAATTTATCGTAATCCTAAGCTTTCTAATAATTGTTTAATCTCATTATTAAGCGCAAGGCTATCAAGGTATTGATTAATCAGTGGCGTAGGCTGGATAAGCGCATACTTGCATAAAAATATAAGGAAATAGCCCACATACACATCGGCAGCAGTCAGATTTTTGCCACAAATATAAGGATTGGCACTAGCTATCCCTGTTTCTAAACAATGAAAGGCGCGTTCAAAAGAACCAAACCCAGATGATTTTTGCTGTTCTTCATTAAGTTCAATACCAACCTCTTTCACTGTAAATGCGGATTCAATAGGGCCAGCAGTAAAAAAGAACCAACGATAATAAACTGCACGCTCAGGTGAATTAATGGCAGGCGCAAATCCTTTTTCAATAAACTTATCTGCTAAATAAGCACAAATTGCCGCTGTCTCTGTAACCACGATTTCGCCATCAACTAATGCAGGAACTTTTGCCATAGGATTAATAGCAAGATATTCAGGAGTACGCATTGGTTCGCCATATTCTAATTCGACACGCTGATAAGGCACATCTAACATTTTTAAGAAAAGTTCAACAGTGTTACCGCGAGACATTGTATTAGTATAAAGAATAAGTTCATTCATAATATTTCCTTACTGTGTTGATTAATATGATGTTATTTAAACTGAAATAGCTAAATGAAGAACAGCAAGGAAGATATTACGCAAACATTGTGTCAATTTTTGTCAGGAGCCTCTTTTAAGATCTCTTTTTTCCAGCGTGAGAATAAATAACTTTTAGGGTAAGGCAAATTATCACTTAATACTTCATAAGAGATAATTCTATCAAGCCTAAAATGGCGATAGCTTTGGCGTAATTCACACCATGCAGCAATAACTTGAGAATCTTGAAAGTAGCCCACAGCAATAGGCCAAATAATTCGAGTGCTTAATTGTTTTTGGGCATCTTTATAATTTATTTGGGCTTTCTTTTCTTCGCGTAAACTAAAACGCATATCTTTAGCAATGGCATGATCAACTTCAATAATTTGGTGTGTGGGAACAAACAAGGTATTTTGTTCAAGCAATGTTTGATGTTGTGTTGTTACCACTGCATTGATTTTATTAATTGCCCGTAATGCAGAGTGACTTAATTCTTTATCTGTATTACTTTCTACCCAGCGTAATCCCAGAATAAGTGCTTCAAGTTCATTAATATCAAAGGCTAGTGGTGGTAGGAGTAAACCGGATTTTAGCTGATAACCTATACCTGCTTCACCCGTGATTTCAGCCCCTTGATCACGTAAAGATTCAATATCTCGATAAATAGATCTGACACTAATTTGTAATTTATTTGCTAACACTTCTGCCGTTATCGGATAGTGATTCTCTTTTAAAATCTGCAATAAAGTGAGTAAACGTTGAGTTCGGGTCATTTAAGGTATCTATTTATTAGTGAAGAAAAACAGAAGCAAGATATAAGAATTCTATTATGAAATCATTAAGAAAGCCGTTTTAATTCCTTATGATGCTCATTTGTTCGTGGTGCTAACGAGTGCTATTTTACTCTGATAGTCTCTATTATCTTGCTCTTAAAAAATAGAGAATAGTGTTTGTAATTTTTTGTTATTATCTCAAATCAAGTGATAAATTTATTCATTATAAAGCTAAAATCATCTATTTAAACTGTGGGGATAAGTTATGCGTTGGAATGATCGCCGAAGAAGTGACAATGTTGAAGATAGAAGAGGGCAATCTTCCTCCGCATCTGGCGGTGGTAATCTCCCATTAGGATTAATTGCACTTTTACTGCGTACTAAATATGGTTTTGTAATAATTATTGTTTTAGTTATCGCCAGCTTTATGGGATTTGATTTTAACACATTAACGGGGAGCAACAATCAAGCCTCACAACGTAATGAGCAACAAACCGCACTTTATAATGAAGCTGCCGATTTTAGTAGTGTTATTTTAGCCAGTACTGAAGATTTTTGGCGAACAATTTTCGCACAAGCAGGAAAACAATATAGTGATCCTAAACTCGTGCTATATACCAATAGCACGACAACACAATGTGGAACTGGCACAAAAATAATGGGGCCATTTTATTGTCCCGCTGATCGAAAAATCTATCTTGATCTTTCCTTTTATAATGAAATGAAAAATAGCTTAGGTGGTGGTGGAGAATTTGCCCAAGGTTATGTGATTTCTCATGAAGTTGGGCATCATGTTCAGCATTTATTGGGTATCACTAATCAAATGCGTGAACAACAACAAATGGCGCGTTCGAAAGCAGAGGTAAATCGTTTATCCGTAAAATTAGAGTTGCAAGCAGACTGTTTTGCTGGAATGTGGGGACGTTTTATTGCGGGTGAAGGTCGTATTGATGAAAGCGATTTATTAACTGCGATCAAAACGGCGCAAGCGATCGGTGATGACAAGTTACAGAAACAACAGCAAGGTTATGTTGTACCGGATAGTTTTACACACGGCACGGCAGAACAGCGCAAGACTTGGTTTATGAGAGGCTATAACAGTGGTAGCATCAAATCTTGCGATACATTTGCTTCTTCGTCTTTGAACTAATACCATTCGTCGGTAACTATAAGATAATTAACGCTATAAAGCGAAAGGCTTAGGAACAAACATGAGTAACGTTGATCCCTCACTATTAATTTTGCTGGTTCTCGCAGGACTTGGCATTATTAGTCATAATATGACTGTAACGTTAGCTATGCTGGCTTTGCTAGTCATTAAAATCACACCATTAAACCAATATTTTCCTGTTGTTGAAAAATATGGCATGACCATCGGGATCTTAATTCTGACGATTGGGGTAATGACACCTATTGCAACGGGGCGTATTTCAGGACAAGAAGTGCTTAACTCATTCTTAAATTGGAAATCACTATTAGCGATTGCTATTGGTATTGCTGTTTCTTGGTTGGGCGCTAGAGGTGTTTCTTTAATGAATAACCAACCTTCAACGGTTGCCGGCTTATTAGTAGGAACGGTTATTGGAGTAGCGCTTTTTCGGGGTGTACCTGTTGGGCCATTAATTGCAGCTGGTATTCTTTCATTGTTAATCGGTAAATCCTAGCTGTGTCATTTTCCCATTTACATCAATATCAGCAAAAATTAGCTCAATTAGGGCAACGCCAATTACTGTTATTAGCGGGTAAACCTGCATGGCAAACAGAACAAATCCAGCAAATTATCCAATTATGCCAAGGTGATTGGATAACGATTTCCTCCAGTAAGCCTAATGCAATTTTACCTGATCATGCTATTCGCCTATTAGGGCGTGAGTTCTTACATGCTGTTTTTGATGCTAATGAGGGATTTAATACCGATGCTTTAGCGATGTTAACGGGCACATTAAAAGCCGGTAGTTTATTGATCTTGTGCTTACCCGATATTGAGAATTGGGATAGCTACATAGATAACGATAGTCAGCGCTGGAATGATGCTCAAGGTGTACTTTCAACACCAAATTTTATGGAATGGCTAAAAGATATCACGTTAGGTGATAGTCAAGTGATTGTATGGCAACAATCAACGCCATTTCAATTACCCACATTGATTGAAAAAGCTAAACCTTGGGCGCTTCCACAGGGTAAACCGACCGCAGAACAGCAAGTTATTTTAGATAAATTGCTCCTATCGACATCGGGTGTTTGGAGTGTTATTGCACCAAGAGGTCGAGGAAAATCAGCGCTTGCTGGTATGTTTATCGAGCAATATCAAGGAAATGTATTGGTATGTGCGCCAGCTAAAAATAGTACAGATGTTTTATCTTCACACACCAACAAAGCTATTTCATTTTATTCCCCTGATAATTTATTAGCGCAGTGTATAAATAACGAAATTCAAAGTGATTGGCTGATTATTGATGAGGCGGCTTCTGTGCCCATTGCACAATTAGAAGCGTTGTGTGGTTACTTTCCTAATGTATTAATGACAACCACAGTACAAGGTTATGAAGGAACTGGCCGCGGTTTTATGCTTAAATTAGGAGACAACATTCCTAATTTGCGTACCTATCAATTACAAATACCTATTCGTTGGGCTAAAGATTGCCCATTAGAAAATTGGCTTAATCAGTTGTTACTGCTTGATGAGCCAGAATACAATTTTGATTGTCAGCAACAAGGTGATGTCGATATCCAACAGCTTCAAGGAAATTGGCATAATAATATTCCACAATTACATGGTTTTTATCAACTTCTTACTAGTGCGCATTATCGAACAACACCACTTGATCTACGACGTTTACTTGATGGTCGAAAACAGCGTTATTGGTCAGCATCAATCAATAAAAAGATCGTAGGTGCTGTGTGGTGTATCGAAGAAGGGGGATTACCTTTCAAACTTGCTCACGATGTTTGGTTAGGTATTCGTCGGCCTAGAGGTAATCTGGTTGCTCAATCATTAGTCACCTATGGTTTAACACCGGATGCGATGTGTTTAAACTCATTGCGTATCAGTCGTATCGCTGTTTTACCTCAATATCGGCGGCAAAAAATTGCTGCGACTTTGATTGCTAATATTGTAAAAGAGAGTCAAAAACAGGCTGTTGATTATCTTTCAGTGAGCTTTGGTTACACTGAGACATTAGTGCAGTTTTGGATGCAATGTGGTTTTCAAATAGTACGACTGGGGGTACATAAAGAGGCAAGTAGCGGATGTTATACCGCAATGGCGATTTATCCACTAACTGAAAAAGGCGAGCAGCTATTGCGCTCGTCTTTAAGTGCCTTTGCTTTGCAATATCAGCAGATAGAACGGCAAACAAAGCTCTGCTTAGCAGATAAGTCAATACCAAGTCATAGTGCGACAGCACAAGATAATTGGTTAATGATGGCGGGTTTTGCCTTTGCTCATCGTTCAGTTCTTACTGTTTATGAGAGTGTTGCTAACTTTCTGGTCGGTTATGAGCAACACTATCCGTTATTAGTCGCTTTTTTTGTAGACAATAAATCAGTTGAACAGTGTGTGGCTGAGTTTTCTTTATCAGGAAAAAAAGTCTTAACCAAGCAATTAAGAGAGCAATGTGCGCAATTAATGGCTGAAAAAGATGCTCAATTAACATCGCGTTATCAACAATGGTTATCTACTTATTCTCATCCTTCTTGTTTTGATTTTGTTTAGGCCAATCATCTTCATCATCCCATTTATCATTAAAATCACGATGTGGAGGCAACTTCCGCTTATTTTTAAGAAATTGCTTGGGATCGATTTTGTTCATATCTTTAATAGCATTAATAATAATTCCTACTAAAAGAATTAAAATTATCCACCAATAGTCAGCAAACCAGTGCATAAATAAGCCTTATATTTTAAAATTGTTGTTGAGAATGAGGATCTTTTTTATTTGGTCTATAAAATAACGCAATAAAGCATAGGTTGGAAAAACACAGCATGAAACGGGTATTACTAATTATAGCAGGTTGGTTATGTGTTGGATTAGCCACATTAGGTGTTATTTTGCCTGTGTTACCTACTACACCTTTCTTATTACTTGCGGCATGGTGTTTTTCTCGTTCGTCAAAGCGTTTCCATTATTGGTTACTTTATCGCTCTTGGTTCGGTCCTTATTTACGATATTGGCAAACTTATCGCGCTATGCCTAAAGGGGCAAAACCTAAAGCTATTTTAGTGATCTTAATTACCTTTGCAATTTCACTATGGTTTGTGTCTATGCTTTGGGTCAGGATCTTATTACTGATAATCTTAGGTTGTTTATTGATCTTTATGTGGAGACTTCCTGTTAATGATCAACAAGAAGCTCCATATGAAAAATAACATTATTCAGGCAAAATAATGTAACGAGCAAATATCTCGTCAAGATTAGCTAATAGCCACTGTTTACCATCAATATTCTCTTCTTCTAACACAGATTTTAGAATATCAGGTGTATAAGCAAGAGACGCTTCATGAGATAGAGGCCAATAACTGATATGCCAAGGTTCGTAAGCAATATCGCTCTCTTTATGAGTAAAAGGGCGATAAAAATCATACGCTGACATATTTTCTGTTAACCATTCATTAAGTTCTGCAAAATAGCCACCATCCTCGTATTCCCAAGGTTCTAATTGTAATGACTGGCCTTCAGGTAAACGAAAAGGATCATAAATATCAATCTCAGTACCCCAATGATGACGACTTGCACCAGGTAACGCTGACCACTTTAAAATCGCGATACAGCGTTCACCTTCTGATAATGCATGAATATCTATTGGTTGACTTTGTGCATCTAAAACAGGGCGAGTGCCTTCAAATTTGCCATTCCATATTGCTAATTGGCGATTAAAATCACGGAAAGAGCTGGCTGGCATTAATTTAAAGCCAGCTTTCGTGGCTTGTTGTTGTAATGCTAAAAAAGCCTTAGTGGCATTAAATTGTAAGCGATGCTGACCGGATAAAGTGACTAAATGGTCAGTAGAACGGCCTGTTAGCATTAAAGGCGTTATCATAAAATAAGTTGCTCCATAACCCGCTGATAAATTCGGCTAAGTTGTTGTAAATCGGCTGCATTAACGCATTCATTAACTTTATGAATTGTTGCGTTAACTGGGCCTAACTCGACAACTTGCGCTCCCATTTGGGCAATAAATCGACCATCAGAAGTCCCTCCACTGGTGGAGAGTTCTGGTTCTAAATTGGTGTAATGTTTAACGGAGTAACATACAGCTTCAAGTAATTTTCCTTGCCCAGTAATAAAAGGCTGACCAGATAAAGACCATTCCAGCTGATAGCGAAGTTGGTGTTTTTGTAATAACGCCTCTGTACGTTGGCGAATTTCTTCATCTGTAATAGCCGTACTAAAACGGAAATTAAATTGAATAAATAGCTCACCAGGGATCACATTATTACTGCCTGTACCGGCATGGATATTGGCAATTTGCATTGTGGTCGCCGGGAAAAATTCGTTACCTTCATCCCAAACCGTATTAATGAGTTCTTGGATAAAAGGAGAGGCAAGATGGATAGGATTCTCTGCAAGGTGAGGGTAAGCGACATGACCTTGTACACCTTGAATAATTAAATTTGCTGTTATTGAGCCTCGACGACCATTTTTTACCATATCACCTAAATGATGTTGGCTCGAAGGCTCACCCACAAGGCAATAATCGAGGCGTTCGCCACGTGACATTAAAGATTGTACGACTTTCACCGTACCATCTGTGGCTTTAGCTTCTTCATCTGAAGTAATTAAAAAAGCAAGCCGTCCACGGTGATCCGGATAAGAGTGAACAAAACGTTCAGCCGCGACAATCATGGCAGCAAGCGAGCCTTTCATATCTGCTGCTCCGCGCCCATATAACATTCCATCACGAATAGAGGGTTCAAAAGGCGGGTTATCCCACAAATTAGGATCACCTGTTGGTACAACATCAGTATGACCAGCAAAAGCCAGTGTTTCACCTTCACCACCACGGCAAGCCCAGAAGTTTTCAGTCTCACCGAAAGGCATTCTTTCAATCGTAAAACCAAGAGGAGTTAGCCTATCGATAATCAATTGTTGGCAACCTTGATCGTCAGGACTTATCGAAGGGCGTGAAATTAATTGTTGTGCAAGTTCAATAACAGGACAGGACATAAATATTAGGCTCCTGTAAAGGTCAAATAGTCATTGGTATTAAAACCGACAATAAAACGGTTATCTGATGAGACAAGAATAGGGCGCTTAATGATGGCGGGTTTATCTAACATCAACGAGATTGCAGAGGTAACATCAGTGATTGCATTTTTTTCTTCATCGGATAATTGGCGCCAAGTTGTTCCTCTTTTATTCACAAGTGTCTGCCAATCTAAATTTTCTGTAAAGGTGCGTAATAATGCTTCCGTCAAACCCTCTTTGCGGTAATCATGAAACGCGTAAGGAATATGATTATCATCTAACCATTTACGCGCTTTTTTGATGGTATCGCAATTTTTTATGCCGTACATGGTATATGTCAGGTTTGTCGTGGACATGATATTTTCCTTATATGACAATACGTAATATTAGTATTGATGAGAATGAGTGTTATACAATTCCAAAATAACAGCTTTTGGTGTAGTGAAAAATCCTATTTACATTATAAAATATATCGGATATTAAACTGTCACGTTAGTGTAACGAATTGTGTAGCGTAGGGTAATATAAATACGAATAAAGATTTCCGTTGGTAAAAGAAAATATGAAAAGTATTTCACTGAGTCTTATATTGCTTTTACTCTCTTCTTTTAGTTGGGCTGATGAAGAACAAGATGACCCAAAAGTTGATGAGTATAAAATAGCCTTAGAGGCCTTTTTTAACAGTGATTATTTATTGTGTTTGGGCGAAGGGAAATGGCCTGTCTACAGCAATGAAGATGATGCACCATGGGTTTTAGAAAGAATGCATGCATTAGTTGAAGCAGGATTGATTGAACAAACCGAAAATGGAGAAGAATGGGTGTTTAATCTTAGTGATAAAGGACGTAAAGCTTGGCAACCTTATCAAGACTTCTGCTATGGTCACCTTTTTATTAGTCAGATAAAAGAAATTCAGCCAATAGACTCAGGTAAAAGTAAAATTTATTTCTATTATGGTGTAAGAGGTATCCCTTCATGGGCAACCAATGAGGAAATACAATCCGCCTTTAGCGAACTTGATATTGTGATTAATGGAATAAATCGAGAGCTGTATCAGCTTAATATCGAAAAATTACCTGATAACCATTTTAAAGTATTGAGTTATCCAGTACCGATTGAGTAATACATGATTTAACATAAATTTAAATGGAATGTTAAAGCGATATATCTTATTACCCCGACCCAGTGTCGGGGTAATACGTTTAGTACTGATGCTTAATAAGAATAAGACTGGCAGCTAAACGAGACGTGACTTGCAATTTCTTTAAAATATTACGAATGTGAACTTTCACTGTTTCTTCTGAAATAAATAAATTTTCAGCAATTTGCTTATTTTTCATTCCAGCAGACACTTCATGAAGTACATCCAACTCTCTTTTAGTCAATGCTGAAAGTGGATCAGAATAGTTTTGTCTAAGCTGAATATATTGCCACACTCGCTCACTATAAACCGGATGTCCAACAGCCGCTTTGCGTAGGCTAAGTAATAGCATATCTAACTCACACTCTTTTAAGAGATAACCGTTTGCGCCTGCATCCAACGCAGCGTAAACATCATTACGTGAATCAGAAACGGATAAAACAAGAACATAAGATGTTAAACCAGAGCGACGAAGTGTTCGAATAATATCAATACCTGAACGCCCTTGTAGATTTAAATCCATCATAATTAAATCTGGATTTAACTGTTTTGCAGCGGTTACCGCCTCTTGAGCATTGCCACTTTCGCTTACTACGACAAAATCTTTGTCTTTTTCTAGCAATAGCCGTAATCCATATCTCATGATAGGGTGATCATCCACTATCATAATTGAGTAGCTAGGCATAACCCCTCTCCCTAAAAAAAATAATAATGTGCGTAATCTTTCCAAGCGCAGAAAATAAAAAAGTAAATTCCAAATGAGGAATAAAAATTAGAATCAGATATCTTATTAAAACAATAAGAAAATAAAATTGACGGTTGGCAATATTACACCAATTATTGTTACGGGTAAAAAAGAAAATAACCGAAAAGACTAACAAAAAATCTAACTCTATAAAATCTTTATAGTTACAATGAGTTGTAAAGAAGAGAGCCTATATTAAAAATAATCAACAAGTGAAAACAGTTATTGTTTTTTTAAACTATATAAAAAATTTAATTATTTTAAATGTTAATTTAATACCTGGTAAATAATAAACAAATATTGTCTTTTTTCTGTTCGAGTTTATTACAACGATGAAATTAAATAGTGTTAATAGTATACCTATAACTAGGTATTAATTGTTTCTAATAAATCAAGTTTACTAATTTGAAAAAAGTGTCGTAGCCGTCATGATTTAACGCTCCATTACCATTATACTAACGAAGCCCTTACCCTATTGATACAAAGGATATGAAGATGGAAGACAAATTAAAACAAAGCGCTCTAGATTTTCATGAATTTCCCGTACCTGGCAAAATCACAGTAACACCAACAAAACCACTCATAACCCAACGTGATTTAGCATTAGCTTATTCACCAGGCGTCGCTGTTCCTTGTTTAGAAATTGCAGCAAATCCTCTTGCTGCTTATCGCTATACGGCAAAAGGTAACCTTGTCGCGGTGATTTCAAATGGTACTGCGGTACTCGGACTTGGAAATATCGGCGCTTTAGCAGGTAAGCCTGTAATGGAAGGTAAAGGCGTTTTGTTTAAGAAGTTTTCTGGCGTTGATGTTTTTGACATTGAAGTTAATGAAACAGATCCTGATAAACTTGTTGATATTATTGCGTCATTAGAGCCAACATTTGGTGGTATTAACCTCGAAGATATTAAAGCACCAGAGTGTTTCTATATTGAGAAAAAACTTCGTGAGAGAATGAATATTCCTGTATTCCATGATGATCAGCATGGTACAGCGATTATTTCTACAGCCGCTATTCTCAATGGCTTGCGCATTATTAAAAAAGAGATTAGCAAAGTAAAATTAGTGGTATCAGGAGCGGGTGCCGCGTCAATTGCGTGTATGAATTTATTAGTTGCTTTAGGGCTAGCACGCGAAAACATCACAGTATGTGATTCTAAAGGGGTTATCTATCGTGGCCGTGAAGCTAATATGGCAGAAACCAAAGCTGCTTATGCGATTGAAGATAACGGCACTCGCACATTAGATGATGTTATTAATGATGCTGATATTTTCTTAGGTTGTTCAGGGCCTGGCGTATTAACGCAAGAAATGGTCAAGAAAATGGCACGCGATCCACTTATTCTCGCGCTTGCAAATCCAGAGCCTGAAATTTTACCACCACTAGCAAAAGCGGTACGTTCTGATGCAATTATCTGTACTGGTCGTTCTGACTACCCAAATCAGGTTAATAACGTATTGTGTTTCCCCTTCATCTTCCGTGGTGCATTAGACGTTGGTGCGACGACAATTAATGAAGAGATGAAACTTGCTTGTGTTCATGCGATAGCCGAATTAGCGTTAGCTGAACAAAACGAAGAAGTCGCTTCAGCGTATGGTGATCAAGAGCTTTCTTTTGGTCCAGAATACATTATTCCAAAACCGTTTGATCCACGCTTGATTGTGAAAATTGCGCCAGCCGTTGCAAAAGCAGCAATGGATTCTGGTGTTGCAACACGCCCAATTGAGGATTTCTCTGCTTATATCGAACACCTTAATGAGTTTGTTTATAAAACGAACTTATTTATGAAACCTATTTTCTCTCAAGCGAAAAAAGAGAAAAAACGTATTGTGTTAGCAGAAGGGGAAGAAAACCGCGTACTGCATGCAACTCAAGAATTAGTCACATTAGGATTAGCCTCACCAATCTTAATTGGTCGCCCTAGTGTGATTGAAATGCGTATTCAGAAATTGGGTTTACATATTAAAGCGGGTAAAGACTTTGAAGTGGTGAATAATGAAAATGACCCACGTTTCAAAGAATATTGGCAAGAATATCATCAAATTATGAAACGTCGCGGTGTATCACAAGAGCAAGCTCGCCGTGCAATGATTGGCAATCCAACACTTATTGGCGCCATTATGGTTCGCAGAGGTGAAGCAGATGGTTTGATTTGCGGTACAGTAGGGAGCTATGCAGAACACTTCGAAATCTACAAAAATGTGTTTGGTTTACGTGAAGGTATGGAAACGGCAGGAGCAATGAATGCCCTGTTATTGCCAAGTGGTAATACTTTCATTACAGATACTTATGTTAATGAAGATCCAACAGCCGAACAACTCGCCGATATTACTCTGATGGCAGCGGACACTATTCGCCGCTTTGGTATTGAACCAAAAGCAGCGCTAGTTTCTCGCTCAAGTTTTGGCTCTTTTGATAGCCCATCATCAATTAAACTTAGAAAAGCATTAGAGATAATCAAACAACGTGCACCTGAATTAGAAATTGATGGTGAAATGCATGCCGATGCGGCATTAGTAGAGTCTATTCGCCGTGATGTGATGCCAGACAGCCCATTAAAAGGCTCTGCAAACTTGTTAGTTATGCCAACAATGGAAGCGGCACGTATTAGCTATAATTTACTACGTGTAACGAGTTCTGATGGTGTGACCGTAGGTCCAGTATTAATGGGTGTTGCTAAGCCAGCTCACATCCTAACGCCAATTGCGTCAGTACGTCGTATCGTAAATATGGTGGCATTAGCTGTTGTTGAAGCTCAGGCTCAATCTCAAAATTAATTGTAACTAATTAAATAATTTCATCCATAAAGCGCCTTTTATTAGGCGCTTTTTTTATACTATTGGAATAGATATAAAATATCAAATGCAAATTAATATAAGAATGATATTGATAATTATTAGCAATAATATTAACCTGTTCGTCTAACCAAAGTAGGTATATATAACTAATAGGATGATTATGTTTTTCTCAATATTAAAAAGGATCTTACTACTAGTCTCATTAATAAGCCTTTCAGCATGTCATTCGATAGAAAAACAACCGGTATCAACCCTAGATTTAGAAATTATTCAGTCGGCAAACATCATTGATACTCAGACAGGGCAATCCATCACGGCAGATACATTGTTAACACGATTAGCAAGTCAAGCACGTGTGATTATTGGTGAAAAACATGACAATGCTTATCATCATGACATTGAATATTGGTTAATGACAGAACTGCCTAAAAAACGCCCTCAAGGCGCGGTTTTACTTGAGATGCTAACACCAAGTCAGCAATCATTAGTTGATAACACAAAAAAACGTTATTCAGGCTCAGAATACCTACGGGATGAGCGATTAATGGCGGCATTAAAATGGAATTCAGGTTGGCCTTGGAAATGGTATGGTAATATTGTTAAAGCAGGACTAAGCGCTGATTATCCTTTATTAGCGGCAAATATTGATCGCAGTGAAATATCTAGTGCGTATAAAAATCCACCTATTATTGATGGTGTACATTCAACTGAGACATCTGTTCGTCAACTTATTGAAAAAACAATCAAGCTTTCTCATGGTGGTGAGCTTGATAAAACACAAGCAGAAAAAATGACAGTTATTCAGCAATTGCGTGATCGTGCAATGGCGAAAAGTTTATTAGATGCGCCGACACCCGCACTTTTAATTGCTGGCTCTTTTCATGCCACAAAAGTAATGGGTGTACCTTTGCACGTTGCTGATTTAGCACCGAATGAAAATGTGACAGTCGTGATAATGATGGAAGAGGGAAGTGATATCACTTCAGCTCATGCCGATTATCTTTGGATAACACCTGTCGCATTACCTTAATTTATTGATAACACGAATATGCTTATTTCCTCTTTTATGGATCAAATGCCGAAATTTCAGCTTTATAGTTCTAAAGCATTTATTTTGGCTATCGGTATACATGCTGTTTTTGTCATGGCTTATTTTTATTTCAATAAAGAGAATACGGTATTTATACAAGAGCCTGAAGTAGCTGTAATGATGAGCTTAAGTGAAAACGTACAAGCAATCAGCGATGAAAAACAGATTGTAGGCGCCGATCAACAACTGGCGGTGGCAAGCCAAAAAAAGGTAGAGCAAGATATTGCTGAAAAGCAGCATGATCTGATTGTGAATGAAAATGCTGATATTTTGATCGAAAAACCTAAAAAAAGGGTCAATGTAGAGCAAACTGCTAAAGTAGCCCCTGTTACTTCTCCTGTAAAGCCAGCACCTACCATTAGTGAAAATGTGTCTAGCCAATCAGCACCTTCAAGTAGCCGCTCTGCGGCAAGACAGCAATCTAGTGATGTTAGTGCAAATTATGACAGTGATTCGGATAGTTCAGAAAGCGCATTAGCATTATGGCAAGCTAAAACAAAAGGACATCTTAATCGCTATAAAGCCTATCCTGAAGAAGCAAAAAGCAAAGGGAGAACGGGGATTTCTAAAGTGCGCTTTATTGTTGATGAACAAGGTTATGTCATATCGAGTGAACTAATTCTCAGTAGTGGTGTGCGTTCTTTAGATAGAGAAGCGCAAAGAGTACTCAAACGTGCTGAACCCTTACCGGTACCGCCTCTTGAGTTATTGTCGAAAGGTAAAATAATGGTTGAAATGCCAATTGAGTTTTCTACACTAACATTCTAACGACAGGTTAAAAAGGAAATAAACGTTATGCTAGTCGCAACCAAAAAACGGATGACGTTGCAATTAACGAGTGCGATCATAGCATTGTTAATTTCAACAACACCTGCATTGGCTCAAAATCAAAAGGACTCCCTAGTGACGCCACCAAAAGCAAATAAAGTACCTCATGTGATGACAGAACATGGAGATACGCGTACTGACAATTATTATTGGCTAAGAGATGATTCACGTAAAGATCCTAAAGTGCTTGATTATCTTAATGCTGAAAACGCCTATACCGAATCCGTAATGAAAGAAGGTAAGGCCTTAGAAGAAACACTCTTTAATGAAATGGTGAGCCGCATGGCTCAAAATGATGAGTCTGTGCCTTACATTTATAATGGTTATACTTATCGTACTATTTACCAAGAAGGTAAAGATTTTCCTATTTATCAGCGTAAACCAGTTAATAGCGAGAGTGAATGGGAAGTTCTCGTTGATGGAAACGAACGTGCTAAAGGGCATGAGTTCTATCAATTAGGTGATTTGACTATCAGTCCAGATAACAAACGTATAGCGATTGCTGAAGATAAAGAAGGGCGCAGAAACTATAATGTTGCCTATAAAGATTTGTCAGATAACACATGGAAAGAGAATGTGTTAACCAATATCTCAGCAAACTTAGTGTGGGCAAATGATAGCAAAACACTATTTTATGTTGATAAAGATCCGCAAACGCTACTGCCTTATCAAATCTATCGCCATCAATATGGCACTGATCGCAAACAAGACGTCAAAATCTTCGAAGAAAACGACGATCGCTTTTATACATGGATGGGTAAAAGCAAATCTGAAGATTACATTCTGGTCTCTATTGAAAGCTCAACAACCTCAGAGTCTCGTTTAATTGATGCGAATGCACCAGAAAAACCAATGGTTATCTTCTCTGCACGTCAAGAAGGGCGCGAATATGATATCGACCATTTTAATGGTGAATTCTATATTCGTTCGAATCATGAGAGTGAGTTGTTTGGTCTTTATAAAACGGCATCAATCGATAAACCTTGGAAAACCGTCATTGCACCACAAAAAGATGTCGATTTAGAAGGTTTTGATCTGTTTAATCGCTGGTTGGTTGTGGAAGAAAGAAAACAAGGTCTAGTCTCATTGCGTCAGATTGATTGGAAAACAGGTCAATCAACTAATGTCACGTTTGACGATCCTGTTTATATGGCATGGTTAGGATTTAACCCTCAAGCAGATAGTGAAGAGCTTCGCTTTGGTTATACATCCATGACAACACCATCTTCAACTTATCAATGGAATATGCAAACACATCAAAAGAAACTGCTTAAACAGCAAGAAGTAAAAGGTTTTGAACGTGATTTGTATGAAAGTGAGCGCATTTGGGTAAAAGCACAAGATGGTGTTGAAGTTCCCGTATCATTGGTTTATCGCAAAGACTTATTTAAGAAAGGTGAAAATCCTATCTTAATTTATGGTTATGGCTCTTATGGTAGTAGCATTGATCCATCATTTAGTTCTCCTCGTTTAAGTTTGTTAGATAGAGGTTTTGTCTATGCGATTGTTCATGTCCGTGGTGGTGGTGAATTAGGTAAGCGTTGGTACAACCAAGGTAAAATGGAACATAAAGTTAATACGTTTACTGACTTTATTGATGCCACTAAATACCTAATTGCAGAAGGTTACGGAGCACCTAAACACGTTTACGCTATGGGTGGCAGTGCGGGTGGTTTATTAATGGGCGCTGTTGTGAATATGGCACCAGAATTATACCGTGGTGTGGTATCCCAAGTTCCATTTGTTGATGTTGTGACAACCATGCTCGATGCTTCAATTCCTTTAACAACAGGAGAATATGAAGAGTGGGGAAATCCTGCCGATAAAGACGTTTATTTCCGCTTAAAATCTTATAGCCCATACGATAATGTCGTTGCTAAGGCTTATCCTCATTTATTAGTCACAACAGGATTACATGATTCACAAGTACAATATTGGGAGCCTGCGAAGTGGGTTGCTAAATTACGTGAATTAAAAACAGATAATAACCTACTATTACTTGATACTAATATGAGTGCAGGGCATGGTGGCAAATCAGGACGTTTTAATCGCTTACGTGATACCGCAAAAGAATATGCCTTTATTCTGATGTTAGAACAGCCTGAAGTCTATTTTAAAACTCAAAATATAAAATAGAATAATCGGTATAATAAATCAGTTTAATAATTTAGCCTGTCTCTCTTTAAGAGAGACAGTGCTATTATTTAAAACGAATATAACAATAATAATATTTTCTAGTTTAATAACTTTATATAAAGCAACGTGAGCCTATTTAAAGAAAAATAAAGAATAGGTTTATTATGAAATTTACAAGAAAAATTATTAGCACTCTTATTTTATTTTCGGGTGTTAATCATTTTGTCATCGCTTCTGAAACAGATAAAGCAGTTCAATTTAGTAGTTTAAAAGTATCATCAACACAAAAAGAAACGCCAGAACAAAAAGCATTGGGAAAACCAGGGGCTTATAGCGCTATTGGTGAAATTAATAATCTTGAATCTGTAGAACAAGCATTACGTTCAACGCCAGGAACGTATACTCAAATGGATGTAAGTCAACCGGGTGTTAGTGTCAATATTCGCGGGCTTAGTGGTTTTGGGCGCGTGAATATGATGGTGGATGGTGTCACACAAACGACATATAGCACATCCCCTAGTCAAATTAGTCATGGCGGTCAACCATATAACCAATTTAATAGCATGCTTGACCCAAACTTTATTATTCAAGTGGATATTTCGCGCGGTCAACAAGATGGTGAAAATAGCATTAATGCGTTGGCGGGTAGCGCTAACTTTAAAACCATTGGTGTCGAAGATGTTTTATTTAAAGGGAACTCATGGGGAATAAGAAGTAAAGCTGCTGGTGGCACGAATGGTCTAGGCTATAACGGTATGATTGCTTTTGCAGGGCAACGTTCTCTATTTAATGATAATAGTTCAGTTGGCGCAATGCTTGCTTTAAGTGGGCATAAAATAGAATCGTCTTATAAGAATGGTGCAGGATTTAATAGTGAAGAGTTTGCCACTAATAAACACTTTAATCAAAAACCACACTCAGAATTGGCGAAAATTAATATTAAACCTAATGATTCTCATGAATTAGAATTAAGTGGTCGGTTTTATAATAATAACTTTAATCGACGTAAAATTGATGCTAAAGATTATTATGCAAAATATCGCTATACGCCATTAAATGACCTTTTTGATAGTGAAATTCGTTTAAGTCACAGCCAAGCCTCTCAAAAATTTGAAGGTGATTCTTTAATGAGCTTGCGTAATGCAAATGCAGAAAATATCTCTGATTCATTAGTGGCTAAAAATACCAGTCGCTTTAATTACGGCGAATTGGATATGGCATTTACATTAGGCTCAAAGTTAATGTTTACAGAATATAAACGTAGCGTTATTGCACCATCAACAGATGCTTGGCAAGCAAACAATATGGTTGAAAATAACGTATTTGCACCTCAAGGGAAAAATAATTTAACCAGCTTCTTTTCACAAATGAAATTTGAATATGATATTTATACGCTAAATTTCAATTTAAATTATGTGGATTACAATATAAAAGGGCATAAACCAGCGTGTGCTAGCCGTGATGCATGTTTCCCTGAAGGTGCAATGGATCTTAATCGCCATGATAGAAATTGGGAGCCGGGAATGCTAATTGCAGCTGAAATTATTCCTGAATTTCAGCCCTTTGCAAGTTATGCTCACACTATGAGAGCGCCAACTTCACAAGAGATCTTCTTTGCCAATGAAGGCGGTGCTTCAATGAACCCATATTTAAAGAGTGAAAAGGCTGATACATTCCAACTTGGATTTAATAGTTATCGTCCTGATTTAATTGTTGAAGGGGATAGCTTACGATTTAAAGGATTGTGGTATCACACCAAGATCAAAAATTATATTTCTAGTGAATCTTTTATAGTGTGTAAAGGAGGGATCCGTTGTAGAGCTGATGATTCATTAACATTGGATGACTACGCCAATATGGAAAATGACGGTAACATTCATCTTCATACTAACAGTATCGATCCTGTGACTTTGCGTGGTTATGAGCTACAAGCTAATTATGATGCAGGGATATTTTACGCTAACCTTTCCTATAGTGATCAACGCACTTCACAACCCACATCAATTGCGAGTTTAGATTTTGGACAAACTCCTGCTTCAGAACTTCCTAAATATTATGCCACTATTGATACTGGTGTTCGCTTCTTTGATGACCAGTCATTAGAATTAGGTACGGTGATCCAAATAACAGGTAAATCGCGTAAATCAGCACCGGAAGGGGTAGACTACGATTTAGGTATAGTACCTATGGTTGAACAAGAAAAAATCCCAACGATAATTGACGTTTACAGTAATTATCAAATTAATAAAAATGTCTCATTGAAATTTGCTGTGCATAATTTAATGAATAAAAATTATTCTAATGCACTTGATAGAAGTAATTCAGCGCCAATTATGCAAGATCCGGGTGCTAACACTCAGACGGCTCGCGGTAGAAGTTACTTGTTTGCAGGAGAGGTGCGTTTTTAGTATTTAATAATAATTATCTGAAGATGTCATCTGAGTAAATAATAAAAAACGGCACCAAATATGATTTTGAGGCCGTCTTTCTTTTATATTTATATAAAGCTTAAATCACTTGATTTGACTTAATCGTTATTTTTAGCAGTTGTTTTGCGTTTTGCTCTTATCTTTTGTGTTTTCACCACTTCACTAGTGATCCAACCATCTTCAACTCGGGTTTTTAGAGGATCACCCACTTTTACTTGTTTAGTATTTTTCAGCACCTCTCCAGACATAGTTTCACTAATACTGTAACCGCGAGAAAGTGTTGCGAGAGGACTCACACTTTCTAAACGAGAACAGCTAATAGCGAACTGTTCACGTTGACGAGATAGCTGTTGTGCAATACTTTCTCGCATACGGTAAATCAACAGCTGTTGTTGGCGAAGTAATGTTTGAATTTGGGAACTAGGCTCTTGGTAATTAAGGCGTTTTTGTAGTTGTGTTTGTTGATGTTGTTTGGCTTGCAATAGTCGCTGAAAACTAGAAACTAAACGCTGTTGTGTGGAAGCTAATACATTTTGCTGACGAGCAAGACGTAAATGAGGATGCTGTTGCTGTAAACGGTGATAAAGCTGTGTTATTGCGCGTAATTTTTTCGCTAAGTAGTAATCCATTGCCATTTCAAGGCGTTGTTGTTGTGATTGCAATTGGCGCAATAGCTCAAGCTTGTTTCGGCTGATTAGTTCTGCTGCTGCAGAAGGTGTTGGCGCCCTAAGGTCAGCAATAAAATCAGCTATGGTTACATCAGTTTCATGACCAACAGCACTTACAATGGGAATTTCACTGGCAAAAATAGCACGGGCAACGCGTTCATCATTAAATGCCCAGAGATCTTCTAATGAACCACCGCCACGGCCAACGATTAAGACATCACACTCTTTACGGCGGTTAGCAAGTTCGATGGCATGAACAATTTGCATAGGCGCCTCAGCACCTTGAACTGCGGTTGGGTAGATAAGCACAGGTAATGAAGGATCACGACGACGAAGAATATTTAAAATATCGTGTAATGCGGCACCCGTTGAAGAAGTGATGACCCCGATTTGTTTTGCTGGTGATGGCAGAGGTTTTTTGTAAATGGCATCAAATAATCCTTCTGCACTGAGTTTTTGTTTTAATAGTTCAAATTGTTGTTGTAAAAGCCCGTCACCAGCAGGTTGCATACTTTCAACAATCAATTGGTAATCACCTCGTGGTTCATACAATGTAATTGTTGCGCGAACTAAGACTTGCTGACCATGCTGAGGGCGAAAAGTCACTTTAGCATTTTGCCCACGAAACATCGCAGCTCTAATTTGGGCATGAGTATCCTTTAACGTAAAATACCAGTGACCAGAAGAAGGCTGAGTAAAATTGGAAATTTCAGCGCTGATCCAAATGCGACCCATTTCCATTTCTAATAACTGACGAACGGTCTTATTTAGACGGCTAACAGTAAAAATATTATTGTTTATTGGTAGTGTCATGTGAGCCAGATCAAATTTTAAAACAAAGACTTAATTGATTGATACTACCTAAGTTAGTGGTAGGGGCAATAAAAATTTTGAAAAAAAGCTAGAAGCAACCGATTTCGGTGTGTATAATGCCGCGGCAATATTTTCTATTTCTTAAAAGCCGCCTTGGTGAGATATTGCTATGTTACGAATTAAAAAAGAAGCACTTACATTTGATGATGTTTTGTTAGTTCCTGCACACTCCACTGTTCTTCCTAATACTGCCGACTTATCTACTCAACTGACTGAAACAATCCGCCTAAATGTTCCTATGCTTTCTGCTGCAATGGATACTGTGACTGAAGCGCCTTTAGCTATCGCATTAGCTCAAGAAGGTGGAATTGGTTTTATCCACAAAAACATGTCTATCGAACGCCAAGCAGAAGAAGTTCGTCGTGTGAAAAAACATGAAAGTGGTGTTGTCACTGATCCTATCACCGTAACACCAGAAACTTCTTTACGTGAAGTTCAAGCAATGACTGAACGCAATGGCTTTGCTGGTTATCCTGTTGTGACTAATGATAACGAATTAGTTGGTATTATTACTGGCCGTGATGTTCGTTTTGTAACTGATTTAGACCAACCTGTTACTGCGGTAATGACACCTAAAGAACGCTTAGTGACAGTACAAGAAGGTGAAGCACGCGATATCGTTATGCAAAAAATGCATGAAAAACGTGTAGAAAAAGCGTTAGTGGTTGATAACCACTTCCACCTGAAAGGTATGATCACTGTAAAAGATTTCAAAAAAGCAGAACGTAAACCTAATGCTTGTAAAGACGAACATGGTCGTTTACGTGTTGGTGCCGCTGTTGGTGCGGGGGCAGGTAATGAAGAGCGCGTGGCTGCATTAGTTGCTGCTGGCGTTGATATTTTGCTTATTGACTCTTCTCACGGTCATTCTGAAGGTGTACTGCAACGTATTCGTGATACTCGTGCTTTATATCCTAACTTACCTATTATTGGTGGTAATGTTGCAACCGCAGAAGGAGCTTTAGCATTAGCTGATGCTGGTGTAAGCGCGGTTAAAGTAGGTATTGGCCCAGGATCAATCTGTACAACACGTATCGTAACAGGCGTTGGTGTACCGCAAATTACCGCTATTGCAGATGCGGTAGAAGCACTAAAAGATCGCAACATTCCTGTTATTGCCGATGGTGGGATTCGTTTCTCTGGTGATATCGCGAAAGCATTAGCAGCGGGCGCAGCTTGCGTTATGGTTGGTTCAATGTTTGCAGGTACTGAAGAATCTCCAGGTGAAATTGAACTGTTCCAAGGTCGCTCTTATAAATCATACCGTGGTATGGGTTCATTAGGTGCAATGTCTAAAGGTTCATCAGACCGTTACTTCCAAACTGATAATGCCGCAGACAAATTAGTACCAGAAGGCATTGAAGGTCGTGTTGCTTATAAAGGATTATTGAAAACCATCGTTCATCAACAAATGGGTGGTTTACGTTCATGCATGGGCTTAACAGGCTGCGCAACCATTAAAGAATTAAATACTAAAGCTGAATTCGTTCGCATCAGTGGTGCGGGTATTCAGGAAAGCCATGTTCATGATGTTACTATCACAAAAGAATCACCTAATTATCGCTTAGGTATGTAATTTATTCCGAGAAAGGCTTGTGGTAATAATACAGCGCAAGCCTTTCAACTTTATGACTTTATCTGTTTTGGAATTCACCACAAATGACAGCAAATATCCATAATCATCGCATTCTTATCCTTGATTTCGGTTCACAGTATACGCAGCTTATTGCTCGTCGTATTCGTGAAATCGGCGTTTATTGTGAACTCTGGGCATGGGATGTTACAGAAGAACAAATTCGTGAATTTAATCCTAATGGTATTATTCTGTCTGGTGGCCCTGAAAGCACTACAGAAGACAATAGTCCTCGTGCGCCAGAATATGTATTTAATGCAGGTGTTCCTGTATTAGGAATTTGTTATGGTATGCAAACGATGTCGATGCAATTAGGTGGCGACGTCGAAGTTTCTGGTGAGCGTGAATTTGGTTATTCACAAGTTGAAATTCGTGAAACTTGTGCACTGTTCAATGATATTCAAGATTCAGTTAGTGAAGATGGTAAACCATTATTAGATGTGTGGATGAGCCACGGTGACAAAGTTACTGCTATTCCATCAGACTTCGTGACAGTAGCAAGCACTGAAACTTGCCCATTTGCTATTATGGCCAATGAAGAAAAACGCTTCTATGGCGTTCAATTCCATCCAGAAGTGACACATACTCACCAAGGTTTAGCGATTTTAAAACGTTTTGTTTTAGATATTTGTGGTTGTGATGCTTTGTGGACATCGGCTGCAATTATTGAAGACACAGTTGCTCGTTTAAAGGAGCAAATTGGTGATGATCACGTTATTTTAGCATTATCAGGTGGTGTTGATTCCTCTGTTACCGCATTACTATTAAACCGTGCAATTGGTAAACGTTTAACCTGTGTATTTGTTGATAATGGTTTATTACGTCTGAATGAAGCAGAACAAGTGATGGAAATGTTTAAAGGTAAATTTGACCTTAATATTATCCATGTTGAAGCCGAAGATCGCTTCTTGACTGCACTGAAAGGCGAAAACGATCCTGAGAAAAAACGCAAAATCATTGGTCATACATTCATTGAAATCTTTGATGAAGAGGCCGTTAAACAGCCACAAGTTAAATGGTTAGCACAAGGTACTATCTATCCTGATGTGATTGAATCAGCAGCGTCAGCAACTGGTAAAGCTCATGTGATTAAATCACACCACAATGTGGGTGGTTTACCAGAAGATATGAAACTGGGCTTAGTTGAGCCATTAAAAGAACTGTTTAAAGATGAAGTGCGTAAAATTGGCCTAGAGTTAGGTTTACCTTACGATATGCTTTATCGTCACCCATTCCCAGGACCTGGTTTAGGGGTTCGCGTATTAGGTGAGATCAAGAAAGAGTACTGTGATTTATTACGCCGTGCTGATGCTATCTTTATTGAAGAACTACATAAAGCTGACTTATATAACAAAGTAAGCCAAGCATTTACTGTGTTCTTACCTGTACGTTCAGTGGGTGTTATGGGCGACGGCCGTAAATATGACTGGGTTGTTTCATTACGCGCAGTTGAAACCGTAGACTTTATGACTGCGCATTGGGCACATTTGCCGTATGACTTCTTAGGTCGTGTTTCTAATCGCATTATCAATGAAGTAAGCGGAATTTCCCGTGTTGTTTATGATATTAGCGGTAAGCCACCAGCAACCATTGAGTGGGAATAAAATACCGTTTATCAGCAATAGTTGATAAAGGTTAAAAAACTAAGAGCCATCAGTAAGTTACTGGTGGCTTTTTTGTATGTTTCTATTTATTAGTGATAGGCTTATTTTTATAAATAATAAACTCAATAAAGTTTTGGATTGATATTTGCTCACTTAACGGTAATTTAGAATAAGTTTTTCTATCGTAATTAATAGCGCCTTTATTATTCGTGCCAAGAGATCTTGCAAATTAAGAAAATAGGAGATAAGGAGATCATGCATAATGAGATATTAAAAAAGTTGCCGCAAATAGAGCAAGAGTATCAAGTTAAATTACTTTATGTTGCAGAAAGTGGTAGCCGAGCTTGGGGGGTTGCTTCAACAGATAGTGATTATGATGTGAGAGGTATTTTTATACGTCCACGCAATGCTTATCTTTCTATTGATAAACCTAAAGAAACCTTCGAATGGATAGAAAATAGTTGGTTTGATGTTGGTGCTTGGGATATTACAAAAGCGCTGCACTTATTACGTAAATCGAATTGCATATTATTAGAATGGCTCCAATCGCCAATAATTTATCAACAATATTCTAATGTTCAAAAAGAGTTATTTGAACTGGCAAAACTCTATTATCAACCAAAAGTAATTGTTCATCATTACAGAGGAATTGCTAAAGTTGTGAGTAGATATTCTCCTGAAAATAACTCTAAAAATGAGATTAGTGCAGAGCCAATAAAATTAAAAAAATGGTTCTATATGTTACGTTCTCTTTTATCTGCCTATTGGATGGTGAAAACGGGTGAAATTCCACCTATGGAATTGGATAAACTGATAAAAATTTTAACTGTTGAAGAACAAAAAACCATCAAAGAATTAGTAGAATTTAAATCAGATAAAAATGAATATTTTACTTGGGTTCCAACACATACGATGCAATATCTAGTGACTTTTTTATGGAAAGAGACAAATGTCCAATTAACCAAAAGAATAGTACCTGATAATGATATTTTAAATAATTGGTTTAGGAAAAAATTAGATGAAACTGACTATTGAAGATATAAAACCTTACCTTTTATTTGAAAGTATCGCTGGAAGTCGTTCACATAATCTTGCGACAGAAAAATCAGATACAGATATTAAAGGAGTCTTTTACCTCCCTAAAGATCTTTTTTATGGGTTGGAATACACACCACAAGTAAGTAATGAAAGCAATGATATAGTCTATTATGAGCTTGGGAGATTTATAGAACTATTATGTGCATCTAATCCTAATATTTTAGAGCTACTTAATTCACCTGAACATATGGTTATTTATCGACACCCTTTAATGTCATTAATAAAGCCAGAATGGTTTTTGTCTAAAACTTGTGTTCAAACATTTGTACATTATGCACAAAGGCAGGTTAAGAAGGCTCAAGGGCTAAACAAAAAAATAGTAAATCCAGTTGAAAAAAAATTAAAAACCATTCTCGATTTTTGTTATGTCATTGAAGATGGAAAAACAATATTAATCAATACATGGCTAAAAAATCGGCATTGGAAACAAGAACATATTGGGTTAACAAAACTTACCCACGCACAAGATATTTATGCAATTTATTATGATGATAAAGTGTCTTATCAAGGAATAATAAAAAAAGAAAATGCTAATGATGTATTGCTAAGTAGTATTTCTAAAACAGCAAAACCAGAAGGTTATCTTAGCTTTAATAAAGAAGGTTATAGTGCATATCGCAAGCAATATCATGAATATTGGCAATGGGTTGAGCAACGTAATGATGTTCGTTACCAACAAAACATCGATCATGGAAGAAATTACGATAGTAAGAATATGATGCATACTTTTAGATTACTTTATATCGCACTAGGGATAGCACAAGAAGGGAAAGTGAAGGTTTGGTGTGATAATAGAGATGAATTATTAGCAATTAAAGCAGGACAATTTAGTTATGATGAATTATTAGAGCGTAGTGAAATTCTTATTAAGACCATTAATAATGCATTTCAACTAAGTCTATTGCCTGATGAAATTGAGCCTTCAATTGCAGAAGTTGCTCTTATAAATATAAGAAAAGCGCTCTATAAATAGTAGAAAAATGAACTAGCCTAGAAAACTAATATCCCTTACATAATGTAAGGGATATGCTATTTTTAATATTTTAAGTATACAAACTAAATACGAAAATATTTATTAAATAGCGTTTGCGTATGAAAATATTAATTAGTTGCAAGATACTCAGGATAAGCATCTGTTAACTTCATATAGATACGCTTGTGCGTTGCTTTCTTTCTGAAATCCTGTTTTAAACAGATTTTAGCTGCATTTTTTAACTCAGCAGGTACATTTTCAGCGTTTGTAGAGGCAATAATGGAAAAACGCACTTTCTTTTTAGACCGACTTAAATTATAAGGTAAACCTAAAATTCGTCTTGCGACTCTGTTTGTTTTCACAACTCACTCCTTTTTACATGTAATTTAGAGAAAGCCCTTTTATTATAACAGAAAATAAAAAGAATAAGGTGTTGGTAACCTTATTAATTTAGCATTAAAGGCTATTTTCTCTATAATTTTTAAAATATATTTAGATTAATAAAAAATGTTTTTCTAGTCGAAATTTAACTAACTAGATTGTCGTTACTTTAAATTAAAATTTTTATTCTTATAAAGAGTATTTAAAATACTGTCATTATTAAAAATAATAAATTTAGTTTAATATTAACAATGGGTTACTTGTCTTATAATTTAGATGATAATGATATAAGATGTTTTAAATTACAAATAATTATCATCTTTTTGAAAAAAGATATTGGAAAAGAGATCTCAATAAAAATTTAACGTTATTTTAGCCCAAGGAAGTATGGATCCAATTAAGATAACCTTTAAAACCATTTTCAATCGGTATTATAATCACTTCGGGAGTATCATAGGGATGTATTTCGACAAGAGCATCAATTAAGTTTTGCTGTTTAATTTTTTCAGATTTTATCATCATAAGTATTTCATTATCTTCAATAATTTTATTATCCCAATGATAAATAGATTTAACTTGAGGTATTAAGTTTACACAAGCAGCAAGCTTTGTATTGATGAGGTAATGCGCAATTTCATTAGCGATTTTTTCATTTGGTGCTGTAGAGTATGCAATTATCATTGTTTGTCCTTTTAAAATTAATTTGATTTTTCATAGCAGTAATCAGGCTTGATGATTTTAATTTTATCAAAATAAAACTTTTTAAAACTTAAATCTAATATTTTTATTTTTAGCGAAATAAAACAGTATTTTCAAAAAAAACTTTCTCGATATGAGCTGTTTACGGCATTATTAAGGGCATTTTACGTATTATAAGGTTCTTGTAGTAAAGAAAAATATAAGAGTGCCGATATTATTGGTAGATTAATGAAATGTATCTATTTGTGTTATAGGCTTAATTTGGCTAAAGGCATTTTATTTTCAATAATATCTCTAATATAAAATAAACTAATTAGTCATAAGATTTATAAAAATTTGTGGGGTTTAAAATGGATAATAATTCGCTAAAAAACGCGAGTTTATTTGATAATGATCCCGTTCTCTATGCAGCGTGGCTTTACTATCAGGACGGACTCAGCCAAAGTGAAGTTGCAAATATTATGGGTGTTTCTCGTGTTACTGTCGTGAAATATTTGCATTTAGCTAGAGAAAAAGGATTCGTAAATATTAACTTGGATTCATCAGTATTTTCTACGATTGATTATGCCCTCAGAATAAAAGCAAAATTCGATCTTAATAATGTGCTTATTTTACCTGATGAAGAAAAGAATAAATCACAACATACTTTAAATATGAACAGAGAAAGGTTAGCGAAAGCAGGAGCAATGTATCTTTCTCAGATAATTAATGACGATGATATTTTAGGTGTTGCTTGGGGACGAACAATTTATAAATTGGGTAATTATCTTTCACCCAAGTCATTAAAAAATATCACAGTACTACAAATGATAGGCGCCGTAGCGCCACAGCCTGATTTTAAAACAACAGAAGCAGCCGCGTTAA
This sequence comes from Proteus penneri, assembly GCF_003144535.1. GTDB lineage: Bacteria > Pseudomonadota > Gammaproteobacteria > Enterobacterales > Enterobacteriaceae > Proteus > Proteus penneri. The sequence continues at coordinate 366,639 of NZ_PHFJ01000001.1, forward strand.
TTGCAAACAAGTTGTCAGGGTGCAGTATTAATTTGCATGTACCTGCGGTAGTTTCTAGTGCGCGCCTAGCAATGGAACTTCAAGCTGAGCCTATTATTAGGCGCAGTTTTTCGGCGCTAAATCAGTGTAATAAAGCCCTTTTTGTTGTGGGTAATACATTTGATGATAATCCTTTGGTAACAACGGGGGTTTTAACGAGTAGTGAGATGGCTCAATATCGTGATTTAGGCGCTGTCGGTGTAATTTGTGGACGTTTTTATGATGCGCAAGGTAATCCTTTAGTTTCTGATATTGACCTTAGGATAATGGGAATAAGTCTTGCTCAGTTAAGACAAATAACACAACGACTTTTTATTGCTGGTGGTGTGGAAAATATTCAAGCAACAATAGGGGCGATAAAAGGAGGTTATGCCACTGATATTGTAATTGATGAAGTCACAGCGTTGGCATTATTAGAGTTAGATAATTAGTAATAAAATCCTCGTGAAAGCGAGGATTTTTTGGCAAATGACTATTTAAGATCTACTTATCTCTGATAATAAGCATTTATTTTGAAAGGTCTTTTCTGTAAATCTTATACATAAAGAAAAAGATAAAAATGATAAGTTGTTAACATTTTTACCTTTTTTTAATATGAGTCTCTTGCCTTAAATGCTTATATCATTCATTATATAAAAAATTATATAACGATGATTGGGATTACCATATTTATGAAACGCCAATTGCTTGCTAGTTTAGGATTAGCATTAGGATTAATTTGTCATAATACATTTGCAGCTGAGCTTCATCTTTATGCAGGGGCTGGATTAAAACAACCCGTAGAGCAGGTTGTGAGTGTGTTTGAAAAAGAGACAGGAAATAAAGTCACTATTGAATATGGTGGTTCAGGCCAAATATTAACACGCTTTAATTTAACTAAGCAGGGAGATTTATTCTTTCCTGGGTCACAAGATTATGTTGAAAAGTTAGATAAAGAAGGGCAAGTGGTTAATCAGTATTCTATTATTCGCCATATTCCAGTTATTGCTGTGCGTAAAGATAAAGTGGGGGATATTAAAACCCTAGAAGATCTTGCGAATAGTTCATTAAAACTAGGTATGGGTGATGCTAAAGCTATCGCATTAGGAAAAAGTGGCGAACAACTTATTGATGCATCAGGACAAGGTGATAAATTACGCGATAAAGTTGTGGTTCGCACTGCAACAATTAAACAATTGCTTATGTATTTATTAAATGGGGAAGTGGATGCTGCCATTATTGGATATGCAGATGCAATGAAAAACCAAGATAAACTTGTTTTACTTCCAGTTCCTGAAGGTAGTCCAGAAGAAGTGGCAACACTTGCTGTTTTAAAAACATCAGCAAATCCAGAAGAAGCACAATTACTTGCTGATTATTTTACTCGCTCTGAAGGGATCAAGGCTTTTACTGATTATGGTTTTCTTCCTGTAATTTCGAAACCATAAATTTTTTCTCACATAAATTGTGTTTTTTTGCCACCAACTCACTGGTGGCTTTTTTCATTATCACAATAAAATAAATATTTATCGTAAAAAGGAAATAACGTGTTTCGATGGGCATTAATTCCACTCTTTTTATTGTTATTTCTGATCTTAGGATCGCTAATTGCGCTGATATGTCAACTTTCTTATGTTGAATTGAGGCAAGTTATTATTGATCCTGAATTTCATTTTGCTATTGGTATGTCACTCAGTACAGCGCTAACTTCTTTATGTTTAGCAATTATCTTAGGTGTACCCGCCGCATGGGCAATGACAAGAATTCCTTTTAAAGGGCATCGTTTCATTGATGCGTTATTAGATTTACCTTTGGTGACTCCTCCATTAGTTATCGGTATCGGATTATTATTGTTATTAGGAAATCAGGGGCCTTTAACAGGTATTTTTCCTGAGTTATCTCGCTCTCTTTTTTCACCGTTGGGTATTATTATTGCTCAAACTTATGTTGCTAGCGCGATTATTATGAGAAACAGCCTTTCTGCTTTTAAGTCGGTTGATCCTGCTTATATTCAAACAGCACAAAATTTAGGATTAACACCAACAAAAACATTTTTCTTAATTGAAATACCACTTTGCTGGTCAGCTCTAATGAGTGGAAGTATTATCGCATTTTCTAGAGCCTTAGGTGAATTTGGCGCTACGTTAATGTTAGCTGGTGCAACAAGGTTAAAAACCGAAACGTTGCCTATGGCAATTTATCTAAATATCGCCAGTGGAGATTTCACCTTGGCAATAGGTTGTGCGCTCGTTCTTATCGCTATCGCGATTACTTTATTATTTGCGTTGCATCGTTTACAGCGAGAAAGGAAGGCATCATGTTAGAAATTCGTTCATTAACATCGGGCATATTAAAAGATGTCTCGTTAAAGGTAGAGAAAGGAACTTGCTTAGGAATAAGTGGTACATCAGGAAGCGGTAAAACTACACTTTTAAATGCGATTGCTGGATATACTTCGTACTCTGGAGATATCTATCTTGCAAATAAAAGTATAAATGAACAGCCTGTGTGGTTGCGTTCTTGCCGATATTTAAATCAACGGCTTTATTTATTTCCGTTTATGACGGTGACACAAAATTTATGGCTAGCACAATATGGTGCAAAACAGAAAAGAAGTAAGGAGAGAGAAAAGGCGATATTAGAGCAAATGGGAATTACACATCTTGCTGAACGTTATCCTTATCAAATATCAGGAGGTGAGCAACAACGTGTTGCATTGGCAAGAGCTCTTATTAGCCAACCCAAACTTTTACTACTGGATGAACCTTTTTCGAGTTTGGATTGGGAAACACGTTATCAACTTTGGGATTTAATGAGTTCCTTAAAATCTAAGGAGATAACGATGATCATGGTTACTCATGAGCCTCGTGAAATAAAAGCGCTAGCAGATAAAACGGTTTTATTGTCTCAAGGACAAGTTGTTACTGAAAATTCTATACTATGAAGTTATTGATTGCTTATTGATCACCAAGCCATTACTGACCAATGGATAATACGCCCCATAATTTTTACAGAACTTGTTTCCGCTGATTCATCAGGAAATTCGTCTTTATTATAACTACGTATAATTAATTTACCGCCAGGTTGACGATAGAGTAGTTTTATTCTAAACAAAGCATCTTGTTCGATAGCATAAATACCACCATCAACAATACGAGTATTGCCTGTATCGACAGTAACTGTTGAGCCATTTGGAATAACGGGTGACATACTGTCGCCATAAACAGAAAAGCAGATCACGTTCTGAGATGATGCGCCATAACGGCGTAATGTGCTTTTTGAAAATCTCAATTTATATCCATTATGATCTTCGTTAGTACAACAACCGTCACCTGCTGCGAGCTCGATACTTTTAAAATAGGGTATTTCTACTTCATCATCACCTAAAGGAGTATTACTGTCCCATTCACTTACAGGTTGCCATTCATTCTCTGGTGGAATTTCAGAAGTTGCATTGGTTTGTTCTTCACCTCCAAGTAGCCAAGCCAAATCACAATTTAACGCTTTTGCTAATTCAGGTAAAAAACGGGGACGTTTAGTTTTACCGCTTTCTAGTTGTTCTATGGATTGCTGTGTCGTACTTGCTAAAGTGGCAAGTTCTGATTGTGTTAAACCTAACGCAATGCGTTTATCTTTGGTACGTTTCGCAATAGACATTAGTGACTCCTAATACGTGTCCTTACATATTCAAGTACAAAGAGTATATCGTAAAAAGAAAACAAATTAAATTGTATTTTACCTTAAGAATAAAATTAAGAATAGATTAATTACTTAATTTTGAAAACGTCATCTGCACTATCTGGTGGGGTGAGATAAGGATTTTCATCAGTGACTTCAGGATCTCTCAAGACTTCTCCACAGAAAATAATAAGGTCAGGTCTTTTTTGTTTTAAGTAGTTAAGTCGCGTTGTGCATTCATCTTTAGTATAAATTGTTTCTGTAACAGGAACAGCATCACAAGAATCATTTCCACAAGGACTTACCAACAATACATAACCGACCAGCATGAGCTGTGAAGTAAACATAAAATATCCTTTTAACTATTCATGTTTGGTCATCAAAATCAGACCGCTAGATTACCTATTTGTTGATAAAAAAGCAGTTTCTATTTGTCTTAAATAGCATTAATGATGCAAAAAAGTGTATTTGATCACAATTTTTCTAGTGTTTGTTTGTATTTTTTTGTAATGTGTTATAGGCGAATAACCTAATCATCAGAGAATAATACGCTATTGATATATTGTGAAAACAAATAGAATTGTTTTTCAGGCTACTTACTTGTTGTAATATTGTTATTTGCATTATCTAAATTAATATCCCCCATAAGAAACTAATTTAAATAATGTTTATTAATTATATAAATTTAGTTAAAAAACAGATATCTAGTATTTACTCAAGACTAAGTGTTTATTGGACAGAACACGCCGTTATGGCATGGCTAACAGAGAAGGGGCCTATTCTAAGAGAACTCGAAAATTAGATATACCATTTGTTTCAGATAGAGAGCTTATTATTTTAAAATAACTTGATTAACTCTGAAAATATTGTGCTTTATTTAGAACGAGAGTAATTAATAATACATCCCACTTTCTAGTAATATAGAAAGTGGGAACTTTATTGTCGATTAACCTTTACCAGATTGAAAAGAGGAATAAAGTGTCATCCCTCCGTCAATAAAAATAGTCTGTCCTGTGATATAGGCTGATTGTTCAGATGCTAACCAAGCGGCTACATTAGCAACGACTTCTGGCTCAGCAGCATATCTCATGGGGATCATCTCTTCTAATTCTTCACGAAGCGTATCATCTTGCATTTTTTCTTGGTTGATGGGGGTATTTATTGCTCCGGGGCCAATTGAATTAATTTTAATACCTTGACTTGCATATTCAAGAGCGAGAGATTGAGTTAGCATTCTTACCCCACCTTTACTTGCTGCGTAACTTGCAAAAGTGGGCCAAGGGATAATTTCATGAACTGAAGATATATTAATGATATTGCCTTGAATTTTATTTTCTACAAAATATCTTAGCGCAGAGCGGGCGGTAAGAAAGTAACTCGTTAAATTCACATCTATAATTTTACGCCAATCAGCTAAATCAACAGCATGGGAAGGTGTTTGTGTTTCAATACCAGCATTATTAATAAGAAGGTCGAGCTTGCCAAAATGATTGATGGCACAATAAATAAAATTATGGGCAACATCTTCGTTGCTAATATCACCCCCAAAAATAATGGCTTTACCTAAATTTAATTTATTTAAATCATCGGCAAGGCATTGAGCCTCTTTTTCGTCAGAATGATAGTTAATCACGACATTCATTCCTTCAGCGACTAATCGTGACACAATAGCAGCACCAATTCCTCTTGATGACCCCGTAACGACAGCGACTTTTCCTTGAAGATCGTTGTACATACTTCCTCCGATATTCGATTTGAAAATTAAGCAAAAAGTAATATAAGAGATAAATAAGATTATTTATCTAGCACTCTACTAAGCTTATGGTTAATATAGCCACTTATTTATTTTTCACTTCTCTTTATTGTAGGTTGTTATTATGTAATACGCATTAAGGCACTGAAAGAATCGTGCAAATACAGAAAAATTAACTTACCAAATTTATTTTAAAAATTTGGTAGAGCTTCTGTTACTTAATGAGTATTAAATAATGAATAATCAATCACAAAAATATGATAGAACCTATCACTATCCTTTTTCACCAGGCACAACAAACGACGATCGTATAAATGCGCAATGGTGGCAGGATATTTGTCAAATAAAACAACTTATCCATACAGAAAAACTAGATGGAGAAAATAATTGCCTAAATAAAATGGGGGTTTTTGCGCGTTCGCATGCAACTCCAACGCAATCAGCGTGGACATCTCAATTGCGTCAACGTTGGCAAATGATGAAAAATGATTTAGGTGAATTAGATATTTTCGGTGAAAATTTATATGCCATTCATTCTATTGAATATGCACACTTAGAAGAATATTTTTATGTGTTTGCGGTTCGTTATAAAGATAAATGGCTAGGTTGGGAAGAAGTGCAGTTTTATGCTTCTTTGTTTGATCTTCCTACTGTGCCAGAAATTAAATTGCCTGAATGTCAGGATAAAACAGAGTTTGAAAATATGATTGTTTCACAAGCCAAAAAGGCAAGTTTTTTTCAATCTCAAGATGTTTTAACTCAAAAACTAAGCCCAATGGAAGGTATTGTTACACGAGATGCACAGTCATTTTCTTTAAATGATTTTTCTCATCGTGTTTTTAAATATGTTAGAAAAGACCATGTTAAAACAGATGTTCATTGGAAAAAAAATTGGCGGCGAGCCCCTTTAATCTGGGAAAAAACACAGGAGTCTCAATGATGCTTCATAAAAAACTACACACTGAAATGTCATGGGAACACCTTTGTGAACTGTATGATGAAATAAATGATATGGCTGGTGTTATACAAGATCCTATTCATCATGCAGAAGGCGATGTGGCGATACATACACAAAGAGTAATCAATTCAGTGAAATCATTGCCAGAATATACGAGGCTAACTGAAAGAGAACAGCAAATTTTATGGATCTCGGCACTATTTCATGATGTAGAAAAACGCTCTACAACCCGGGAAGAAGAGGGACGTATTGTTTCACCGGGTCATGCACGTAAAGGTGAGCTAACAACGCGTCTTTTTCTATATAAAAAAGTACCTTTAAGCTTTGCTGATAGAGAGCAGATCGCTGCTTTAGTTCGCTTTCACGGTTTACCGTTGTGGGTGATGGATAAACCTGATCCTAAAAAAGCTCTGCTTGCTGCATCACAGAGAGTAGATTGCTATTTATTAGCATTATTAGCTAAAGCTGATGTTTTAGGGCGAGACTGTGAAGATAAACCAGCTCTTTTTGATAAAATTGCGTTATTTACACTTTATTGTGAAGAGTTAAATTGTTGGCGTAGAGCTGCTCCATTTCCTTCAAATGATGCTCGTTTTCACTATTTTTATACAGACAGTAGTACGGATTGTAATTACGAGCCTTATCCTGAAAAAGGAAGTGAAGTGACAGTGTTATGTGGATTACCTGGTATGGGAAAAGATACCTTTATTCGCCAACATTGTGCAGATCTTCCGATTGTGAGTTTAGATGATCTCCGTCGCCAACATAATATTAAACCTGATAACAGAGATGCTAATGGTTGGATAGCACAGCAAGCAAAAGAACAAGCTCGTATATATTTACGAGAGCATAAACCTTTTGTTTGGAATGCCACCAATATTACAAGAAAAATGCGAGATCAACTTATCTCTTTGTTTTATCGTTACAATGCAAAGATTACGTTGGTATATATTGAAGTCCCTTATGCGCAATGGCAGAGGCAAAATAATGCAAGAAACGAAGCAGTGCCAGCTAAAGTAATGGAACGTATGTTGAATAAATTGGAAGTACCAACACCAGAAGAGGCACACAAAGTGATTTATTGGATTGAAGGTCAATCTCAGACCATATTTTAATTAATTGATTAATCTCGGTGAAATGTTAAGTCGGTTATAAAATAAATGAGGGTTACTTATAAAAATAAGTAACCCTTTTTTACTTATTGAGTAGGATTAATTCACAAGTAAAACAACGTACTCAATTTACTTTTTAACGTGATGGATAATATCGAAATAGACATTACGATCATCAGCATTTGGATAAATACGATAGGTGTACTCATCATCTTTAACTGTGATATTTTCTACATCACGGGTGAATAGTGTTTTACCTTCAGTATCTTTGGCAACTAAGGTGCGTATTTTGCCATCGTCTGACATTGACCAGTCACCTTGCATTTTTTGTTTACCTTCTGGCGTAAACATAATAAATGTGCCATTAGGGTAGTATTCTGCAAGCCCAAAATAGTTGCTAACTTGAGCATTATCTGGAGTTGTTTTATTTCCTTTTTCATCGATAGCGTCAGTTGTTATCCAAACTTTTTCTATCATGATTTTCTCATAATCGTTAAGGTCTTTTTGAGCCTGAATAACATCTTGAGTTTGAATGTTAGTAGCAGTTGATGAACTTTCTGCAGCAAAAAGAGAAAAACTAGCGCTTAATAATGAGATTGCGATAAGTGATTTTATTTTCATTGATATATCCTTATTTTACGTTGTGCTTTTTGTCAGTAATTTATGTTATGTCTGACGGTATGGATAAATTTTAGTATAAAATGAGTGAAGTGCGAGGAAATAATTATGTCTAAATGTTTCTAAAAAAAGAATTTTTGACAAATCTTACTGGTTAGAAATATTCAATATACTATATTTATTAGCATTATTATCTCCATTTATTCTTATTATAGATTTAATTGCTATAGGTGGTGTAATTAAAAAAAACAAATCATATTTATAGATAGCACAAAAAATAGATAAAAATCTTTCTTGATTTACAATATGAATTCAAAGATTGACTCATTGGTGAATTAAATAGACAAAGATGATGACGTTTTTATCTAACTAAATGTTACTTAGGTCACAAAAATGAAAGATGAAAACTGAGTGTGTTTTAAGCGTTGCTTTTGCATTACTTAAGTAATTTACGTTCTCTGGTGAAAAGATAACATTTTCTTTGGTGTTTAATGATTAAAATGTCTTTATGGTAAATGCGTTTTAAAAATCAGAGATGATAAAAATAATTAATGCATTGCACGATTCAATTAGATTGTATTTTATTTAAGCATTATTACGGATAGTTTATAGTGATATAAAATGATTTCTTTTGTAAGATCTTACATATAAAAATAAATTTTATTTTTATATGTAAATCAATAATATTATTTTCCGTATAAAAATAAAAAAGCAATATTAAATTTATTTATATTAATAAGGTAAGACGACATTGTAAATTTACTCATTTTTTTCTAAAAAAAGTATAAGTTAAAAATTCATTTATTAAATTATCTTACTATTGTCATTGTTTATTTCTGTTTCTTTTTGTTTTTTATTTTTGTATTTCTGCTTTTTTTTGCTTTTAATAAATAACATATGATTGTAATCACAATCCCATAACAACTAATAAACTAAAGTTGTTGCCATAGAGGTAACATTAAATGAAAGCAGAACGTCATAAAAAAATAATTAATCTGATTAAAGGTAATGGTGCAGTAAAAGTTTCTGTTTTGGCTAAAGAACTTGATGTTACCAAAGAAACAATACGATCAGATTTAAATACACTCGCAGAAAAAGGAATTATAAAAAGGTGCCATGGTGGTGCTTTTATAGAATTTGAAACTTTAGATAAAGTTGCAAAAAAAGAAATTATACAATTTCTAGAATGTAATGATCAAATTGATAAAAACGATTTAGCAAACAAAACAGCAATAAATAAGGTGTGCGTACTAGGTTCATTTAATGTTGATATGATTAGTTATCTTCCTAGATTGCCAGAAGCCGGGGAATCCTTATTATCGAATAAGTTTATCTTCTCACCAGGAGGTAAAGGTTGTAATCAAGCATTGGCGGCGAGTTATGCTGATGCACAGGTGCATTTTATAACGAAGATAGGTACTGATCAATTTAGTGATTATGCAGTTAATTTTATATCATCATCAAGAATAAAAACATCAACGATATATCAAACTGAAAATTATCAAACAGGAACTGCATCTATTTTTGTTTCTGAAGAGAGTGGGGAAAATATTATTTCTATTTATTCTGGCTCTAATATGGATATTACTGCTGATGAAGTAAAAATACAAAAAGATAAAATTATTGATGCGGATATAATTTTACTTCAATTAGAAACAAATATTGAGGCATTAAAAGAAATTATTGCTATTGGAAACGAAAATAATATACCTATTATTCTTAATCCAGCACCTTATAATAAAATAGTTAATGAATTACTTCCAATGATAGATGTATTAACACCTAATGAAACGGAAGCCAGTTTATTATCTGGAATAGAAGTACTCGATTTAGAATCTGCAAAAAATGCTGCAGTTTCTATTTATCAACAAGGCGTAAATAAAGTGGTTATTACGCTGGGTAGTAAAGGTTCGTTAGCTTATGACGGATATAAGTATATTTATTCGCCGGCATATCCGGCAGTTGTAAAAAATACAGCAGGGGCAGGTGATGCTTTTAATGGAGCGCTCGCTGCCTCGTTGGCAAAAGGAAAGCAGTTTTCTTATGCGTTACGCTATGCATCAGCTTTTTCATCATTAGCTGTTGAGACGAGTAATGCTTCAGAAATGCCTGAAGATATTAATGTCATGCATCGCATCAATCAAACAACATATTCACAGATTGTCACCCAATCCCCTGAATAAATAATCTTTTTTGAAAGAGGAATAAAAATGAAAATCTTATTTATTGGTGAGTCATGGCACATTCATATGATCCACTCTAAAGGCTACGACAGTTTCACTTCCAGCAAATATGAAGAAGGTTCTACGTTCTTATTAAGTTGCTTAAGAGAAAAAGGTGTTGAAGTTGATTATATGCCTGCCCATACCGTTCAGGTTGCATTTCCACAAACGGCTGAAGCATTGGCTAAATACGATGTCATTGTTATTAGTGATATTGGTGCAAATACGTTCCTTCTGCAAAACGATACGTTCTATAACATGAAAGTCATTCCTAACGCATTAGGGTTAATTAAAGAGTTTGTAGTTAATGGCGGTGGCTTATTAATGATTGGTGGTTACCTGTCATTTATGGGTATTGAGGCTAAAGCAAACTACAAAAATACATTACTTGCAGAAGTTCTGCCTGTTGAAATGCTGGATGGCGACGATCGTGTAGAAGCGCCTGAAGGTGTATTTGCAAGTGCTGTAAACGCTGAGCATGCATCAGTAAAAGGCTTTGGTGAATGGCCTATGTTCCTTGGCTATAACAAAGTTTCAGCTAAAGAGAATACAGAAACCGTTTTAAATATTGGCGAAGATCCATTGCTGGTATTTGGTCAGTTCGAAAAAGGAAAAACAGGCTGCTTTATGAGTGATTGTTCTCCTCATTGGGGTAGCAAAGAGTTTTTAGCATGGCCTCATTATGCAGATATGTGGGTTAACATTCTTAAACAAATTGCCCGTTAATTTGAATTAAGAATAACTGTAATAAAAAGTAAAAAAGCGCAGAGTTGCCGCTCTGCGCTAATAAAACCGATTACTTGAAAAATAAAAAAAGAAATCACTCATAGCCAATAATCCAAAAGGAACATCTTATGAGTACAAAAAATTTATCAACACCATTGCTGATGTTAGCAACTGTGTTAGCAGGTATGCTATCACCAATGCAGTCTGCGGTGAATGGGCAGTTAGGGCATGTTTTAAAAGATGGTAACGCCAGTGCAGTTATCTCTTTTGCCAGTGGTTTAGTGGTGATGTTTTTTATCATTATGTCGAAAAAACAGTATCGCCAACAATTTGCTTCAATTCCAAGTTTAATTAAAACGCGTAAAATCCCATTATGGAACTGGTTTGCGGGTCTTTGTGGTGCAATGGTTGTTTTCTCTGAAGGAGCTTCTGCGAGCGCGTTAGGAATTGCAACATTCCAAACAGCATTAATTTCAGCACTCTTATTATCAGGTTTATTATGTGACCGCTTTGGTGTCGGTGTTGATGAGAAAAAATATTTCACACCATATCGTGTATTAGGTGCAATATTAGCTGTTGTTGCAACTTTATTTGTAGTTTCTCCACAATGGCACTCAACCTCATTTATTTATTTAGCAATTTTACCTTTTCTGGCTGGTTTATTAGCCGGTTGGCAGCCAGCAGGTAACGCTAAAGTTGCTGAAGCAACAGGTTCTATGATGGTGTCTATCACTTGGAACTTTATAGTTGGCTTCACTGTTTTAACGATTGCTCTCATTGTTCGCATGGCATTAGGTCATATCACTCTTGAATTACCAGGTACTTGGTGGATGTATTTAGGTGGTCCTTTAGGACTTATGTCTATCGCATTAATGGCTATTTTAGTACGTGGTTTAGGCTTACTGATGTTAGGCGTTGCCTCAACAGCGGGTCAGTTGTTAGGTTCTGTATTAATTGACTTATTATTACCGTCATTAGGCAATACCGTTTATTTAGTGACAATCATTGGAACATTATTTGCGTTAGTGGGTGCGATTGTAACTACAATTCCTGAATTCAGAGCGACTAAGTCAGCAAAAGCGTAGGAGTATCGTAATGAAAGGTTATATTCAAACCGTAACTGGCCCCGTGAAAAAAGAAGATATGGGGCTAACATTGCCTTATGAACACCTTTTTAATGATCTCTCAGGTGTTGTTGATGAACCTTTTTATGAATTCTCGCATGTGTTAGTTGATAAGAAGGTGAGTGCAGATATTCAGTGGGGACTTAAATACGATCCATATTGCTGTTGCGATAATATGGATAAAAAGCCTATCGAAGATGTTATTTTTGAATTAAATAACTTCAAAGAGTTAGGAGGCAGAACAATTGTTGATGCAACAGGATCTTCATCAATTGGACGTGATATTAGAAAATTAAGACAAGTTGCAGAAATCACTGGTATTAACGTTGTTGCTTCTTCAGGACTTTATATTGAAAAGTTTGAAGGGAAGCGTTTGGCTGATGATATTGATGCAATGGCAAAAATCATTGATGATGAATTGAATGTAGGTATTGATGGTACTGATATTTGTGCTGGCATGATTGGCGAAATTGGCGTTTCTCCATTCTTTACTGATGGTGAAAAAAATAGCTTACGTGCTGCTGCCATTGCGCAAAATGGTAATCCTCATGTTTCAATGAATATTCATATGCCGGGTTGGCAACGTCGTGGCGATGAAGTTTTAGATATTCTATTAACAGAAATGGGATGTAACCCCGCTAAGATTTCATTGGCACATTCGGACCCATCAGGTAAAGATATTGATTATCAATGCAAAATGTTAGATCGCGGTGTTTGGCTTGAGTTTGATATGATTGGTCTGGATATCTCTTTCCCTAAAGAAGGGGCAGCACCAAGTGTTATGGATACCGTAGAAGCCGTCGCAACCTTAATTGAAAGAGGTTATGGTAGCCAAATTGTATTAAGCCATGATGTGTTCTTAAAACAGATGTGGGCGAAAAATGGAGGAAATGGTTGGGGATTTGTTCCTAATGTATTCCTTTCATTATTGGCTCAACGTGGCATTGATAAATCTATTATTAAAAAATTATGTGTAGATAATCCAGCTAATTTATTGGCTTAAATCTGAAGTGAGTAAATAACAATAAATATACCCCTTGAAGTAAATTTAGCGGCATCTTAATAAAGTGCCGCTTTTTTATGTTTCAAGGAAAAGAAGACAAAATGAAGCATTAACGTAAATGGAAATTTTCAATATAACGCAATGAATGCGTTGAACCATTAATGACTAAAGAGTGTGTTTGTAAGTATTGAGCTTGTTGATTAACACCAGATAAAAAATCACCTTTGGTAATTGCTGTTGCTGCAAACATAACATCTTGGTTACGTACTAATGTGTCTAATGACAATTTAATATTTACATCGGTACCCATTTTGTGGCAACGAGCAATTTCAGAAACGGCATATTCTCTATTTTCCGCACTATTTCCTTTTGCAATATCTCGAGTAATCAAACGTGCTTGCATATCACCGCCTAATGCCTTCGCGATAGCCGCACTAATTACGCCCTCGGGTGCTCCACCAATACCATACATAACATCAATACTGTTATTAGGCATTGTGGCATATAAAGAAGCTAAAACATCACCATCAGGTAGTGTAATAATATTAATACCTTTCGCGCGCAGATCTTTAATAATATCGTGGTGACGTGGTTTATCTAAAATAGCAAGGGTTAGCTGTTCAATAGGTTTATTTAATGTTTGTGCAATAGCATCAAGGTTATATTCAAGGCAATGGTTAAGATCAATCACACCAGCAGCTTGTTTACCAACAATTAATTTCTCCATATACATGTCAGGAGCTTGTAAAAAACTGCCTTCAAAGCCAGCGGCTAAAATAGCTAGGGAATTATTTTCACCCATAGCGACCATGCGTGTACCGTCAATGGGGTCAACTGCAATTTCTATTTTATCGCCTTTCCCATTTCCTACTTTTTCGCCAATATAGAGCATAGGCGCTTCATCTATTTCACCTTCACCAATGACAATTTCACCATTGATATTTAGGTTATTTAAACGTTCACGCATGGCACTGACAGCAGCATCATCTGCTGCATTTTTATTTTGTTTTCCAATCCAAGGCATTGCTGCAATAGCTGCGGCTTCTGTTACAGAAGCGATAGCATTAGTTAATTCGTCATTTAATTTCATATTATGAGTGTGTTTTGCGATATAAATGGAAGATTAAGTTAGGTTACCGATCATACCTTTTTTTCGAAATTGTGTGTTAGGTTTAAATCAAGAGTTCTCGAAATAGATTATTTAGGAATAAACTAAGATAAATCTGTGAAAATTAAAGTATAACTAAGGGGAAGAGATTAAAACTATGTGATGCTTAACGCAAAAGGATTAGGTTTATGGACGACTTTTTGACGCTCATTGTTACAATATTTGTCGTGGTATCTTTGTATTGGCAATATCACGCTTATATAAATAGCAACTCATTGTTACATCGAATTAAACAGCTTGAAGAAAAGTTTACTGAGCAACAAGAGAAATTATTTAAGTTATTAAATAAAGATAACGCTGTGGATATTCGCACAGAGCTTGATACTCAGAAAAGTGAAGTTAAGGATTTATCTCGCGATATAAAAAAAGAGCCTCAACCAACGGGTTCAACTTATCAACCTAAAACAGTTGAATCTACTGACACAATAGAACAGGTGCAAAATAAGGCGGAGAATAAAAGTACGCCTGTATATCAACATGCACAAGTATCACAAGAAAAGGTATTTAATAAAGCTTTTCCTAATGAAGAAAATCCATCAGTCCAAGCTTCTATGGTTAATGATATTAACCTTGAAAACAAACAACCTAATAAGCCAGAAATATCAACGGCCCCTATACCTAAAGAGCCTGAACCATATCGGCCGAAGGTAGCAACAAGCCGTTTTGCTCATCATTACCAAAAAGAGGTAAAACAAACCTATGTTGGATCAGCAGCAGATCTGCTTGTGGAGAATAGTGCTGGTGTAACAAGTACAAGTCTTGCGGGATCTGAAACGGGTCATTTAGGAAATGTTACACCTCAAGTAAATCGACCAGCATCGCAATATAGACCTAATTTAAATCCTCACCCAAAACGTCAACAGAAATCGATTTTGGGACTTATTTGGAATTGGGTAGTAACAGGAAATCCGCTGGCTAAAATAGGGATGCTATTGCTCTTCTTTGGTCTGTCTTATTTACTTAAATACAGTATTGAGAATGAACTTGTCTCAGCATCAACACGTTTAATGATGGCGGGAACAGGATGTTTGGCCTTATTAGGTATTGGCTGGTGGCTTAGAAAGAAAAACCTGATATATGCATTAATTTTACAAGGTGGCGGCATTGGTGGGGTCTACATCACTATTTTTGCTGCGACTAAAATTTATGATTTTGTTCCTATTGGCATTGCTTTAGCCATTATGGTCTTTATTTGTATTGTCAGTGTTATTTTAGCAGTTCTTCATCGAGCAATTAGTTTAGCTGTATTAGCTTCATTAGGAGGATATTTAGCGCCTGTATTATTGTCCACAGGAAGTGGCAATTATATTGCTTTGTTTAGTTATTATCTTATTCTTTCAATTGGCATTCTTATTATCAGCCATTGGCAAGTTTGGCGTTTATTAAATCTTATTGGTTTTGCTTTTACTTTTGGTATTGGTTTTATATGGGCGATACCAAATTATACTCATGCCGATTATTTACCTTGTCAGTTATTTCTAATTGCGAATTGGTTGATTTTTGGTGTTGCAACGGAACTTTCAACACTAAAAAATAAACTGAAACTTAATATTCCTTTTGATGCCACATTACTGTTTGGCACACCATTAATTGGTTTTATTTTCCAATATCGATTAGCCTCAGAATGGCCATATGGAGTTGCTATTGCTTCATCTCTTTATGGATTAGCTTATTTTATACTAAGTTGGTTTGCACTTAAGCGTTATCGTAAAGAGGGTAAATTGCTGGCAATTGCCTTCTTTATGCTCTCTGCCACCTTTGCCACTTTAGCCGTACCATTTGCATTCTCTGCTGAATGGACATCGATTGTATGGGCAATTGAAGGGATGATGATCCTTGCTTTTTCTGTTTTACAGCAGCAAAAGAAACCCGCTATTGCAGGGACTATTTTAGTTGCAGTTTCTTTTGTTTTATTATTTAACATGCCCGTTATCTCGTTGGGTGATTGGCTAATGCTGGTAACACAAGTAATCGTTGTATTTGCTGTCGCAGTACTGTGGTATCGAGCGCAATTTACTAATATTGATAATCGAGCTATTGGATATGTCACACTGTTTATTTCTGCTGTAAGCTGGGGATATAGTGTTTTACTTTTACAAGAATATGGTGAACATTGGTTCTCTCCAGAAGTAAAATCCATTACTTTTGCTTTTATTCTTATCAGCTGTTGGGGCATGTTCTTTGCTGGGAAGAAATCCCAATTTTTTGAGTTGGCAAGTTGCTCTATTTTATTATGGCCGATGTCAGCACTTATTATGTTGGTATATATCTATCTTGCAGGTTCGTTAATTGATAATTGGTTAAGTGCGATTATCTGGTTCGCAATTTTTGCTAGTGGTTTCTATTTACTTAAAGTAAATACATTATTGCCGAAACAAAGGATAAATAAAGCATTGATCCACAGTATGCATCTTATCTTTATTGGTCTCTTCTTATTTACTGAAATTATTTGGTTAATGGATGTTACGTATCTTTATGTGAGCTTACATTTTGCAAGTGTAATTTTTGTTATCAGTTTATTTATTGCAATAAGCTATATATTCGCAATGAAAGTGAATTGGACAAAAGAGTACCAAGATGCTTATTGGATAGTCACTTTACCTATTTTAGGTTTACTAGCACTCTCTTTAATCTTTGCAAACTTTAATGATGGCACTGAAAGTGGAATTAAATTTATTCCATTATTTAATTTGATGGATCTAATGGGTATTATTGGAATATGGATTGGTTATCAATTTATTTCAGTAATAAAACAATCACCTAAATATCAAGCATTATTGAAAAATAGCTTACCTATATTGAATTACATTATTCCGGCTATGATTTTCTGGTGGGCAAATGGTGTTCTATTAAGAGGATTAGTCTTTGCAACAGATGTTGATTGGTCGAGTTATGCAATAATTAATTCCAAAGTGATCCAAACAGTATTAGCAATTATTTGGGCAATTACTGCATTAGTAACTATGGTGATGGCGACACGTAAGAAGTCACGTTCACAATGGTTTATTGGTGGTGTACTGTTGGCGGTGGTTATCGCTAAACTTTTCCTAATTGACACATCATTAAGTAGTGGATTACTCAGAGCATTGGCCTTTATTGGTGTTGCAATACTGATTTTATTAATTGGATATTTCTCACCACTACCGCCGAAAAAACAGAGTAACAATACAAGTGTGTAAGTAATATTTATGCTTACATTGTGTTTATTATAAAAATTAAATCATGCATATAATCTTAAATGATTAATGCATGATTTAATGGAAAGGAGAACTATAATGCATCAAGGTCAATGTTTATGCGGTAAAGTTAAATTATCAACAGCACAAGATATCTCTGCGCTCAGCGTTTGTCATTGCAGTATGTGTTTACGTTGGAATGGGGGCCTGGTTTTTCAATTGATTGCAAATCAGATTTGAAGATTGAAGGTGAAGAATATATAACACGCTATGATTCATCTTCATGGGGTGAGCGAGCATTTTGTAAGCATTGTGGCTCTCATCTTTTTTACCTTCTAAAAGAAACTCATACTTACTATGTGTCAGCAGGATTATTTCCTGATGCGAAAGAAAGCAAACTGACAATGCAAATTTATATAGATAGCAAACCCCACTATTATAATTTTGTAGAAAAAACACCAATGCTAACAGAACAAGATATTATGAATATGTTCAATTAATAATATTTTATTTATTGATTTTTTTATATTTTTTAAAGGCTCTTTTCTATATGAGCCTTTTTTATTATAGTATAATAATCATGTTAAAATTTATGGAAAGTTGATTTAACATTCTTTGTTATATTTTAATTTAAAAGGAAAGAGTTATTGATAAATACATTGATAATAAGTCGAGTTGAAATATTTAGCTTGGGAATAAAAACACTTCTTAGTCAGATTAAAAAAATTAATGTTCGAAAGGTAATGAATGATGAAAGTGATGCATTCCGCTATTGCCGACAATTTTCGGTTAATCTTATTATTTTTTACTCAGCACCTTCAGTTTCATTAATTGATTCTATAAAAAGAATAAAGCGTTCATCTTTATCAATTAAAATAATTGTTATTTCACCAAAAACAGACTCTATATTATCAATAACACTTCTTCAATTGGGTATTGAAGGCTTTATTATTGTTGATACTTCTTGTGAAAATATTCTGCAAGCTATTCGACAGGTTTGTATCGGTCAGCGGTATATAAGCCAAGAGTTAGCAATGGAAATCGCGCTAACAAAATTACAGCAAGAATTAAATCCTTTACATCATTTGTCTGAAAGAGAATTGCAGATTATGTCGATGATCATCAGAGGGAAAAAAATCACACAAATCGCAAGTGAGTTGAATATTAATACAAAAACAGTAAATAGCTATCGTTACCGAATGTTTAGTAAACTTAAAATCTCAGGTGATGTAGAATTAACACATATAGCAATACGTTATGGGTTAATTGAGATAGAGAGTCATTTACAAAGTGGAAGACAAATTTGACGCCAAAGCATTCTTAAGCCGAATCACAGATAAACCGGGTGTGTATCGGATGTATGATGCGACAGACACAGTAATCTATGTAGGTAAAGCTAAGGATCTGAAAAAAAGGCTTTCTAGCTATTTTCGCACACAGGTAAATAGCCGTAAGACCGAAGCTTTAGTGAAGTGTATCGCAAATATTGATGTCACGATCACCCATACAGAAACGGAAGCTTTATTGCTTGAGCACAGCTACATCCAACGTTATCAACCTCGCTATAATGTGTTGCTACGAGATGATAAATCTTATCCTTATATCTATTTAAGTGGTGATAAACATCCCAGAATTGCTAGTTATCGAGGAGCCAAACATGCCAAAGGGGAATATTTTGGACCTTTCCCTAACTCTTTTGCAGTAAGAGAAACACTGGCATTAATGCAAAAATTGTTTCCTATTCGTCAATGCGAAGATAGTGTTTATCGCAATCGTTCAAGACCTTGTTTGCAATATCAAATTGGTCGTTGTCTTGCTCCTTGTGTAAAAGGCTATGTTTCTGATGAAGAATATGCCCAACAAGTTAATTATGTGCGACTTTTCCTTTCAGGTGATGATACGCAAGTTATTGACGGATTGGTTAAACGTATGGAAGAAGCAAGCCAAGAATTACGTTTTGAAGAGGCTGCTCGCATCCGAGATCAAATCCAAGCAGTAAGGCAAGTGACTGAAAAACAATTTGTTGCCAATATTGGTGATGATCTTGATGTGATAAGTGTTGCTTTTAATGGTGCGATTGCTTGTGTTTATGTTCTCTTTTTCCGTCAAGGTAAAGTGTTAGGAAGTCGGAGTTATTTTCCTAAAGTTCCTGCGAATACCTCAATTGATGAGGTTGTTCAGACTTTTATTGGTCAATTTTATTTACAAGGCAGTGCAATTCGTACTTTACCCACTGAAATTTTGCTTGATTTTAATTTAGAAGATAAAGTTATTCTTTCTGAATCTATATCTTCAATTGCAGGGCGAAAGATTCAAATTCAAACCAAACCGCGTGGCGATAGGGCGCGCTATTTGAAATTAGCTAGAACAAACGCAGCTACGGCATTGGCTTCAAAACAAGTCGAGCAATCGACAATTTCACAACGTTATACCTCTTTGATGTCTCTTCTTGATATGAAAGAGATAAAACGAATGGAATGTTTTGATATTAGTCACACTATGGGAGAGCAAACTGTGGCTTCATGTGTAGTATTTGACATGAATGGCCCATTAAAATCGGAATATAGGCGCTATAATATCAGTGGTATTACTCCTGGTGATGATTATGCGGCAATGAATCAAGTGCTCACTCGACGTTATGGTAAACCATTAGAAGACAGCAAGGTTCCAGATATTATCTTTATTGATGGTGGTAAAGGGCAATTAGCACAAGCAATAGAGGTATTTGATTCTCTTAATGTTGATTGGGACAAATCACACCCGAAATTAATTGGTGTTGCAAAAGGGAGTGACCGTAAGGCAGGGCTTGAAACCTTGTTTTTTGTGCCGGAGGGGGAAGGAATGGCGTTGCCTTCCGATTCACCTGCGTTACATTTGATTCAACATATTCGTGATGAATCGCATCGTCATGCGATAACTGGACATCGTCAACGTAGAGCCAAAGTAAAAAATACCAGTTCATTGGAGTCTATTGAAGGTGTCGGACCTAAGCGTCGTCAAATGTTGTTGAAATATATGGGGGGGCTACAAGCTTTACGAGATGCAAGTGTTGAAGAAATTGCGAAAGTTCCGACAATTTCGACTGCATTAGCAGAAAAAATTTTTAATGCGTTGAAACACTAAGTGTATTGATGCACCATATTAATAACTCTCACTTTTCTAGGTCGTGTAGAACGCTATGCAACTAAATATCCCAACTTGGCTAACTCTATTTCGTGTCGCTCTAATTCCATTCTTTGTTTTGGTGTTTTATTTACCATTCAAAGATGCTCCATTAGTCTGCGCTATTATTTTTATGGTAGCAGCTGCAACAGACTGGTTTGATGGCTTTTTAGCACGTAGATGGAAACAAACTACCCGCTTTGGCGCTTTTCTCGATCCAGTAGCGGATAAAGTAATGGTTGCAACAGCACTTGTTTTAATTACTGAATACTATCATGAGTGGTGGATAACTTTACCAGCAGCAACAATGATTGCTCGTGAAATTATTATCTCTTCATTAAGGGAATGGATGGCTGAATTAGGAAAACGTAACAGTGTTGCTGTTTCTTGGATAGGAAAAGTGAAGACGACCGCACAAATGGGATCGTTGGTTGTGTTATTATGGCGTCCTACTATTGAAGCAGAGTGGTTTGGATTCGCTTTATTATATATCGCAACAGTGTTGACTTTCTGGTCAATGTTTCAATATTTGAGCGCTGCGTGGTCAGATTTGCGTGAAGGTTGATCGAAATGACTGAAAATTCACCGAACAGTCAAAAAGATGCAAATATAGTGTTGACTAGATTCAGGAAATCAGTAGAATGCAACGCATCGAAAGGCACAACGGTTTACGGAAATAAATAAGTAAATCAGCAAGTTCGGTAAAGCGGGAATAGCTCAGTTGGTAGAGCACAACCTTGCCAAGGTTGGGGTCGCGAGTTCGAGTCTCGTTTCCCGCTCCAATCTCTTATGAGATTGAGTAGTTGAGGCGCGTTGGCAGAGTGGTCATGCAGCGGATTGCAAATCCGTGTACCTCGGTTCGATTCCGGGACGCGCCTCCATTAATGCCCAGGTGGTGAAATCGGTAGACACAAGGGATTTAAAATCCCTCGGCTGTAAGGCTGTGCGGGTTCAAGTCCCGCCCTGGGCACCATCTCTTTAGATAAAGAGTTAGGTGCAAAAAGAAAGTCCATTATAAATGGCAGTGAAGAATAAATAAGTCGTCCATACCAGTATCTTTCTTAGTAATAAGAATTTACGGGCGTACCACAGAATTTAGCCCAGGTGGTGAAATCGGTAGACACAAGGGATTTAAAATCCCTCGGCTGTAAGGCTGTGCGGGTTCAAGTCCCGCCCTGGGCACCATATAAATAGCGGACCTTAACTTAGGTCCGTTTTTTCTTCCTCTAGCGATAAGTTAGAGAGAAAAATCAAAAAACTGAAGTTAGTTATTTTAGACATAACGTTTTAAATTTATTTGTTATTTAAATTGTATGATAAGTAAGTATTATGCGTAACAAGTAAATACAATTTAGCCCAGGTGGTGAAATCGGTAGACACAAGGGATTTAAAATCCCTCGGCTGTAAGGCTGTGCGGGTTCAAGTCCCGCCCTGGGCACCATATAAAAAAACGGACCTCATTGAGGTCTTTTTTTTGATCATAAAAAATAAAAATCACCTTATCAGTTGTAGTAATAAGGTGATTTTCAGTTAATTATTGTTTTTTTAGTAATAGTCGATTAGTTATTTGTATCTAAAATAGTAACTCGATTTCTTAGTGCAATAAAACGAGTCAATACATCGTCTACCGTAAGAAGCCCTACAGTATCTTCAGGTGCTTTCAGTACTTCACTGGTAATATGCCATGGTCCCCAAAAATCAGCATCACTATTACCAAACATTGCTACTGTTGGCACACCAACACCGACTGAAATATGTAATGCACCACCATCGCTGGTTAGCATCTGATCACATAAAGACATACCCGCCATTAATTCTCGAAGATTTTGCGTAGGCACTGGCGTAATAGGGATATCTTTACATTGTTCGAGTATAAATTGTGCTTTTTCATCATCACTAGGATGCTGCTTATTATCATTGCTTCCTGGCGACCAAAAGAGAAGAACATGGCATTTTTCGCGTTGCGTTAATTGGTGTGCTAACGCGATAAATTTTTCTGCTTGCCAACGTTGTTGTGGTTTACGTGAGCTGATTTGTAAGCCGTAAACAGGAACATTTTCAGTTATTTTAATGCGTTGCCGAATTGTAGAGATCTCTTCGTCTTTAACATACAACTTCAAAGGGCCGGCTTTTTTCTCTATTCCAAGAGGACGAGCTAGTTGACAGAATAACTCAGCGATATGACCTTTGTTAGACGGTGTTGGAATGGGATCTGTCACTGCTGATGGCGCGTCATCGCCAATAGCGATAATCCGTTTAGCACCTGATAATTTGGCCCATTGTAATGCTCTTTTGGCCCAATGATCGCGAGCAACAATTGCAATATCATAATGCTGACGACGCATATCAAAAATAATTTTTAAGCGACTTAGAATGAGCTTTAAGGACGATTGTCCTGATTTTTTATGATGTAACTTACTGTAAATATGTACATTTCCGACAGAAGGGTTACCTTCTAAGATTGCTTGATTGTAAGAATTTACGAGAAGATCAATTTTTGTATTGTATTCGTGGGCAAGAGCATCAATTAATGGTGTTGTAAGTATTAAATCACCAATGTTATCTCTTTGTATTATTAATATTTTGGTCATAATTAGATTTATTCATACTCGAATGAAAAAATAACACTGTAAGTAATAACTTAAGCGTTAATCATAATGTATGTTTATGATTATAAGCTATTCGATATGTTTAGGCATTACTATCAAAAAATTAATTACTTTTTTGGATTGGAAATGAGTAATCATTATGCTGACTTGTAGAAAGTAAGGTGATTATCTATAAATAATCACCTTACTTATGATACATTTTGATATGTAACTTGTTTTTAACAACTTACACAATAGTAATTTTTTAAAATCATCGTTAAAAACAAGCGTCTAAAATATTCAGGACATTTTTTGTTGTTAATTTCCTATAGCCTTTATCAATAATTGTTGTGGATTGAGCAATACTTGGTAGCATCTCTCTTGTTGCTCCTAAGGTTTCTAATGATGTGATACGGCTATACTTCAACATAACTGTTTCGCCATAATGCGGTAATTCATCATTTAATTTAGCAAGAGAATTCTTTCCAAAATAAATAGTTGTCGGATTGTAGTAACAAAAATCGAATTACTGGTTTTGAGTTAATAATATTATTTTTTTAATCTCTTCAGATAGGCTCCATACGGTATAAATTAATTAATATTGTAGTAGTTAAAATATCATAATGTATGAAATAAATTTTTGATAATTAATTTTTTAATAAGAATTTTAGAAAGTAAAAATGAAAAATATGATAGGTAGTATTTAATAAATCACAGTCTTATCGATTTATTATTTGTTGATTTCTCAGAAGTGAAAATAAATAGAACTGTATATCTCCGTAATAAAATGTAAAAAATAAAAAGAATCGTAATTCAGATTGAACCTGGTTTATTTAAACTATATATCTTAAAAAGAAATATTAAAAAAATATGGTTTATATGTGGAGTTTTATATGAAACAGATACTTATTATTACAGGAGGAGTGTTATCGCTGACTATTATGCTAGCTATTCTTGTTGCTATTTTAATAGAGTCTGTGATTAAAGAAAATACAGATGAGTTTTGGAGTGAAAGCCACGAAGTGATTGAGAATTCGTCATCAACATTACGTGAAACTTTTTCTACCGTAGAAGCAAAACACGATACGCTGATGGCTCTTTATCAATCTAAAGATAATAATGGAAGTTGCCAGCAGTTAGCTGAAAAACTAAACGATGTTGAAAAAGCGCTTTCTAATGGAAATTTAGTGCTACCACGACCAGCAAAAGAACAAATTTCGACTATCAAAAATGCTTTTAATGGTTCAACATCACCTACGAAAAACATTGCTTGCGAACAAGCACTTCAAGTTATTAATGAATTAAGTCAGTAATCTCAATATCCTTTCTATTTTTATTTATCTTTTATCCAAAAATAAGATTATTTTCGGTTATTAAATTAATATATCTTAACTTAATTCAATGAATACACGATATATTTTTCTTAAAAAGAGTAAATTTCTACTTTCCAATATAAAGTAATAACCGGTCATTTATATCTACAGTTTTACTATTAGTAGATTATGTTAACGTTAAAAAGAAGTTGCTAAAGGGATTTAAAGTTGCGATGTGAATATGCTAAAATTAATAGCTGATTCGCTTTAGCAATGAAGTTTAGTGATAATTTGGTTTATTTTTTGTTTCTAATAAAATGCATTTTTATCTTTATGCTTTTTTTTATTTTCAATGTAATTAATCCATTTTATCTCAAGTAAGAAAAGAAAATCAGACAAAACTTCTACAAAAAAATATGGTATATATATCAATATAATTTAAGAAAGTATCTATTAACTATGAATATCGCAACATCAAACGTAAATGAAGTTAGTCGTCAAACAGCATGGATCAGAGTAATAATATTATCATTCGCGGCTTTCGTTTTTAATACAACAGAATTTGTTCCTGTTGCTCTGTTAAGTGATATTTCTGAAAGCTTCGGTATGCTCCCTGCTCAAACAGGTTTAATGATCACGATATATGCTTGGGTTGTTGCTTTAATGTCTCTGCCTTTAATGATAATGACAAGTAAAGTTGAGCGACGTAAGTTACTTATTATTTTATTTATACTTTTTATTTTAAGTCATATTTTATCTAGCGTCGCGTGGGATTTTAAATCACTGATAGTAGGGCGTATTGGTGTCGCTTTTTCTCATGCTGTATTTTGGTCTATTACCGCGTCACTGGCCATTAGAGTGGCGCCTGCTGGTAAACGCGCCCAGGCATTAGGCTTATTAGCAACAGGAACAGCACTTGCAACAGTATTAGGTTTACCTATTGGTCGTGTTGTTGGGCAGTGGTTAGGATGGCGTGCAACATTTATGGGTATTGGGATATTAGCCTTAATTACCCTGTTTGCATTAATGCGCTATTTACCTTTATTACCAAGTGAGCATTCAGGGTCACTAAAAAGTGTGCCAATGTTATTAAAGCGTGGCCCGCTTATGGGGATCTTTCTATTAACGGTTATTGCCGTAACAGCGCATTTTACAGCGTATAGTTATATCGAGCCTTTTGTCGTTGATATTGCGGGTCTGGATCAGAATTTTGCTACGTTAGTTTTATTGATTTTTGGTGGAGCCGGTATCATTGGTAGCGTGTTATTTAGTCGTTATAGTGCCAAAATGCCAACATCATTCTTATTTTCAGCCTTAATATTGCTTACTTTTTGTTTAGGCTTATTAATGATCAGTAGCCAGAATCTAACAGCATTTATTGTACTGATTATATTTTGGGGGATTGGATTTATGTGTATTGGGCTAGGAATGCAAGTTAAAGTGATTGATTTAGCCCCTGATGCAACTGATATCGCTATGTCTATCTATTCTGGTATTTTTAATATTGGTATTGGTGCTGGGGCATTGATTGGTAATCAGGTTATTTTACATGCCGGTATGACAAATATTGGTTATGCAGGAACAATATTAAGTATTATTGCAGTGGTTTGGTGTGGTTTTATCTTTAATCGCTATCGTGTTTCTATGGGCGGGGAACCCCGTCAAAAAAATCAACTCCATCAACACTAAATAAGTACTCCCAAACTTCCATAATATAAAGGCACTTATTCAATAGAAAGAGTGCCTTTTTTATTTGTTGTAGATGAATATCCTTAATCTTGCTTGTGATAGAATTCACAAAATTGACTTTGTATAGGATTAAGACGAAAAAATGAATGGATTAACTTACCTAATGTTGGCAATTATATCTGAAGTCATTGCGACAACAATGCTGAAAGCTTCTGATGGTTTTAGCCGATTATATCCGTCTATTGTAGTCGTCATTGGTTACTGTTTTTCTTTTTGGGCACTTTCTC
Source organism: Proteus penneri (assembly GCF_003144535.1). Classification (GTDB taxonomy): domain Bacteria; phylum Pseudomonadota; class Gammaproteobacteria; order Enterobacterales; family Enterobacteriaceae; genus Proteus; species Proteus penneri. The sequence goes on from NZ_PHFJ01000001.1 coordinate 393,234, forward strand.
AAGTGGTAAAAGTTATGCCATTAGGCATTGCTTATGCAATATGGAGTGGATTAGGAATAGTTTTAGTTTCTGTTGCAGCGGTGTTTCTCTATCAACAAAAGCTCGATTTACCTGCCATTGTTGGTATGACTTTAATTATTGCTGGTGTTTTAGTTATAAATCTACTTTCAAAAAGTGCTTCACATTAATAGGAATAACTGGAAGAAATTAGGGTCTCTTTAATGCAAAAGAAATTTAAAATAGCTTGTTATCTATCTATGCTGCTAACTAGCTTTGCTTTTATTGCAGGATGCAGTAATTCAGAGCAGACACAACACCCATCTACACAAATAGTGAGTAAGAGTCGGACAATACTGATAACTAGTCCTGATATTCCCTTAGAAGAATCAGCCAAGGCTACCTGTGTCTTTTCAGGTGGTGTGCCGTCTTTAAACTATGAATTGCATGGCGGTCAGACACCCGTGTGTCAGTTCGCTAATGGTAAGCGTTGTAGTGAACAAGCTTTAATAGAAGGGGCTTGTATTCCAGGTTAAAGTTTGTCTTTGGTTGAATATTTAATCGCTGTTTTTCTATTATAAAAATAGCCCTTAGTTTATCGCTAAAGGCTATTTTCTTTTTTATTCTTTTGTTTTAAAAGAACTTGTTATTTGGCTCACTAATACTAATAAACCTACAACAAAATAAGCAGAGAAAATAATAAGCATCCATTGTGGCATTTCTAAAGTTAAGAATTGCCATTGGCTGACAGAACAATCACCGGTTGCTTGGAATACAGCAGGGAACCAATCTTGCAAGGCAAACCAAGAAGGTAATGTGACAAAAAAGTCACAGGTTGCAAAAGGTGAGGGATTCAGAATAAGTTGTGTATGCTCCCAAGAGAGTTCAATTCCTCGGTATGCGGAATAAATCCATAAAAAACTACTGGCCATACGCATAAGTGTCATTTTAGGTGCGGATGCCCCAATCAATGCCGCAACTAAGATCCCTAATACCGCGATGCGTTGATAGACGCACATTACACAAGGCATTAATTCCATTCCGTACTGAAAATACAATGCAGCACCTTCAAGACCTATTGCAGTTAATGCAAGCAACAGCCATGAAAAACGGCTTTGGGACCAGTGACGAAGAGATGTCAGCATAATAATATCCATTTAAATATTAAATAAAATAAGTGTCTATTTTGCCCAAAAATCAAGCGCAAAAAAAGTTAAAATCCGTTATTTCACAAATATTTACATTGAAGCTTGTTTTTATGAAGAAAATAGGACTTTTATCGAATAAAAGTCCTATTTATGTGGTGTAACTGTGGAGCAATTGTTATGGAATAGCAACTAAACCAATGTCATAGAACCAATGTGTTGCAGGAACAAGCCAGAATTCAACCGCCAGTAAACCAAATAATGTCATCACAATAGTATATGGCAGTGCCATTATCACCATACGGCCATATGATAAGCGGATGAGTGGTGATAGTGCTGATGTTAATAAGAACAGGAATGCGGCTTGACCATTTGGAGTCGCAACAGAAGGTAAGTTTGTACCTGTATTAATAGCAACACCAATATGCTCATATTGTGATTGGCTAATTAACCCATCTTGCAATGCTGTTAAAGCTTCACTGATATAAACAGTACCCACAAACACGTTATCTGAAATAGCAGATAATAGGCCATTGAAGAGGTAAAAAAGAGACAGTTGTGAGGATTCTGAAGCTTGAAGAACAAACTGAATAATAGGGCCAAATAATTGTTGATCAATAATAACAGCAACAATAGAGAAAAAAACGGTTAATAATGCAGTGAAAGGCAAGGCCTCTTCAAATGCTTTACCAAGCGCATGTTCTTCTGTGATCCCACAAAATGCAGTGGTGAGAATAATAACAGATAAACCGATAATACCGACTTCTGCTAAATGGAGCGCTAAAGCAACAACCAACCAAATACCAATTAATGCTTGGATTATTAGTTGTGCTTTTTCTTGAGAAGTGCGTTTTTCACTGTTTTTCTTGTCGTATTCAGTTAGAACTTTACGAACCAAATCAGGTAATTCAGCGCCATAACCAAAGAGCTTAAAGCGTTCTACAAAGTAGCACACCGCAAGACCAGCAAAGAAGACTGGAATAGTTACAGGTGACATTCTGATAAAGAAAGTCACGAAATCCCATTCTAAATGTTTTGCAATAATCAGGTTTTGTGGTTCACCCACCATGGTCATTACGCCACCTAACGCAGTACCGACACCGGCATGCATCATTAAGCTGCGTAAAAAGGCACGGAATTGTTCTAAAGTTTGTTTTTTTTCTGCGGTATCAATAAACCCATCATTACTTAATTCTGTACCTGATTGATTAGACGCAAAATTATGATAAATAGAGTAGAAACCGAGAGAGACACTGATGACAACCGCGATAACGGTTAAAGCATCTAAAAAGGCAGATAAAAATGCACTTGCAAAGCAAAAAGCAATAGATAACAGTCGTTTAGAACGAATAGATAACAGTAGTTTAGTAAAAGCAAACAGTAATAATTGCTTCATAAAATAGATACCAGCAACCATAAAAACAAGAAGCAAAATCACTTCAAGGTTGTTGGCAATTTCATGACCAATCTGTTTTGGGGTAGTCATACCAATGATGACGGCCTCAATAGCAAGTAATCCTCCGGGTTGTAATGGATAACACTTTAGTGCCATGGACAGTGTAAAAATAAATTCTACAACTAATAGCCAGCCGGCAACAAAAGGGTCAACAAAGAAAAAAATCAGTGGGTTGATAATTAAAAAAGTAAGAATAGCAAGCTTATACCAATCTGGGGAGTTCCCCATAAAGTTCTTTAGTAGTGCTTGTCTTATACTCATATCCATTAGGTTTCTCATCCTCCAAAAAGAGATTTTTAGCGCAATATTATGCAATCTAACCATAGTACGCGCTAATCGCTGTGAAATTAAGCTCATTAGTCATAATTAATTAGTAAAACGACATCAAGTTTTATGATGCCATTCACTATTTAATGATGGTTGAGCTATATCAAAATTACGCATTCTGATATTATATTTTCCATTATTAGCAGAAAAGTCGCTTCGGAAGAAATAAAAATATGGTTATTAAGGCTCAAAGCCCCGCAGGTTTTGCGGAAGAGTATATTGTTGAAAGCATTTGGAATAATCGTTTTCCTCCTGGATCTATTCTTCCAGCGGAACGTGAGCTGTCTGAATTAATTGGCGTTACAAGAACTACATTAAGAGAAGTGTTACAACGCCTTGCTCGTGATGGTTGGTTAACTATTCAGCACGGAAAGCCAACGAAGGTAAACAATTTCTGGGAAACATCAGGCCTTAATATCCTTGAAACAGTCGCTCGCCTTGATCATGATCGAGTACCACAATTAATAGATAACTTATTGGCTGTCAGAACCAATATCTCTGCTATTTTTATACGTACAGCATTTAGAAATAGCCCTGAAAAATGTATTGAAGTTTTAAATCATGAACTTACTACTGAAAATAGTGCTGATGAGTTTAGTGAACTGGATTACAACATTTTTCGTGGATTGGCGTTTGCATCAGGTAACCCAATTTATGGTCTTATCTTAAACGGCTTAAAAGGGCTTTATACACGTGTAGGCCGTTATTATTTCTCAAATATTCAAGCCAAAGAACTCGCGTTAGCATTTTATAAAAAACTGGCTGTATTATGTGAGCAAAAAGATGTCGAGCATGTCATGGAATGTGTCCGCCAATATGGTAAAGACAGTGGTATTATCTGGCAAAGTTTACAGTCACCATTACCGAGTGACCTAGAAGAAGTAAAACGCTAATTAAGTTTGTTGTGTTATCACAATAAAAAACCAGTATTTACATAATTTGAGATACTGGTTTTTTTATGCATTTAAAAAAGTCCAACAGGTCATTTTTTTAGGCAATGCTTTAAATAGGTTATTTTTAGTAAAAAGAATAACCAAATCGAGCCAATTTAAGAATTAAAATCTAAAATATTGTTCAATCTTAGATTTTAATAAAACCCTTATTTCCTTTCCCTACACATAAAACTTTCTTCAATTCAAAATAATTTATTAAGCAATATTTTTATAAGTTATAGTAAAAATTATATCTTGTTGATTTTACGTGTTAATTCAATATTTTTTTTTGAAAATTACTTATCGAATAACAATCAAGTGTGACTTAACTCTAAAATCTGTCTTTTTATTGGTCTAGATGATTATTCTATATTGGCTTTTTGTGTATGGAATATTATTCTTATGTTATATCAATGTAAATTATTGGAGTCTTGCCATGAAAGTGATCATCTTAGGTGGCGGCGTTATTGGTGTAACAAGTGCGTGGTATCTTGTGCAACAAGGCCATGAAGTCATTGTTGTTGATAGACAAAATAGTGCAGCAGAAGAGACTAGTGCTGGTAATGCAGGTCAAATATCCCCAGGATATGCAACGCCTTGGGGAGCACCAGGTATCCCATTAAAAGCAGTAAAATGGATGTTCCAAAAACACGCACCATTAGCGATTAAACCTGATGGCTCACTTTTCCAATTACGTTGGATGTGGCAAATGTTACGTAATTGTGATGCGTCACATTACACCATGAATAAAAGTCGTATGGTGCGTATTGCCGAATATAGTCGTGATTGCATTCGTCAATTACGCCAAGATACAGGCATTGAATACGAAGGTCGTCAAGGTGGTACTCTGCAACTGTTCCGTGATCAAAAACAATTTGATAATGCAGCAAATGATATTGCTGTATTAAAGCAAGAGGGCGTTGCTTATGAATTGTTAACAGCCGATCAACTAAAATTAGCAGAACCCGCACTCGAGCATGTTAGTCACAAATTGACAGGTGGTTTACGTTTACCCAATGATGAAACGGGTGATTGCCAAATTTTTACGAAAAAACTCGCTAAAATGGCAGAAAATGCTGGTGTTACATTCTTGTTTAACAAAGAAATCAAACATTTGTTATTTGATGGTGATAAAGTAGCGGGCGTTCAATGTCATGATGGATTATTAACTGCTGATCATTATGTTGTGGCTATGGGCTCTTATTCAACAGAGTTTTTGAAAAACAAAGTCGCCATTCCAGTTTATCCCCTTAAAGGTTATTCGCTTACGATGCCGATTATTGATGCTTCACGAGCGCCAACATCCACTATTTTAGATGAAACTTACAAAATTGCGGTAACACGTTTTGATGAGCGAATTCGTGTCGGCGGAATGGCCGAGGTCGTTGGTTTTAATCTGAATATTTTAAAATCACGCTGTGAAACATTAAAAATGGTTGTACAAGATCTTTATCAAGGTGGTGGTGATATTGAGAAAGCTACATTTTGGACAGGTTTAAGGCCTATGACACCTGATGGTACACCTATTGTAGGACCTACGGCTTATCGCAATTTATCATTAAATACAGGGCATGGCACATTAGGTTGGACAATGGCATGTGGCTCCGGGCAATTATTGGCTGATTTAATTTCAGGGAATAAACCTGCTATTGCTGCTGATGATTTATCTGTGTTTCGGTATATCGATGGCTTTAATACTAAATTGCTCTTACCAGGGCAAAAACTTGATGCGGCTTATTAATTGAGGAAAAACCATGTCCAGACCCACAAAAGTAACCATTAACCTCGATGCATTAAGCCATAATCTGTCTGTTATTAAAGAGAGAACTAAAGGCAGCAAAGTGTGGTCTGTTGTGAAAGCAGATGCTTATGGGCATGGCTTATCCTATGTTTGGCCTGCATTAAGTCATACTGATGGTTTTGCATTAATTGAGTTAGACAAAGCTGTCATGTTAAGAGAGCAAGGATGGGTAGGACCTATCCTTTTGCTGGAAGGTTTTTTTAGGCCAGAAGATGTTTATTTATTAGAACGTTATTCTCTGACAACAACAGTACATTCTGATTGGCAATTTGATGCTATAGAAAATGCACAATTAGAAAAACCGATTAACATCTATCTTAAACTAAATAGTGGAATGAATCGGTTGGGTTACCGACCAGACACCTATAAACAAGCAATTGATCGTGCAAAAAGTATTAAAAATATTGGCTCTATCATCCAAATGTCGCATTTTGCTAATGCAGATACTGGCTTGAACATGGATGCACAAAAGACCACCATTAATCAGGCAATGGTAAATGAATTACCTCGATGTTTGGCAAATTCAGCTGCAACGTTATTTGATCCTGAAACTTATCAAGATTGGGTGCGCCCGGGCATTATTTTATATGGTGTTTCGCCTTCCGGTGTTTGGCAAGATATTGCTGATTTCGATTTACAACCCGTAATGACATTTAACAGTGAAATATTAGCTATTCAACAAGTCAAAAAAGGTGAGCAGATAGGTTATGGTAGCCGATATACCGCTGAGCGTGATATGCGGATTGGTGTTGTTGCCTGTGGTTATGCTGATGGTTATCCAAGACATGCACCAGATGGCACACCAGTTATTGTTAATGGACATAAAACACAATTGGTAGGGCGTATTTCTATGGATATGCTAACCATTGATGTTACGGATTTTCCTGATGTCAATTGCGGTAGCCCTGTTGAATTATGGGGGGAAGAACTTCCTATTGATGATGTTGCAACAGCATGTGGCACTATTGGTTATGAATTACTGTGTGCAATAGCACCAAGAGTAACTGTCGAAGTGATGATAAATTTACCTAATTCCACTTTTTCTGATCTAAATGAAAGTTGTTGATAATCACTAAACTAGAATAAGCTTAAATTTATTTTGATTTGGTGATCCTATGAGTAACGGCATTACATTGCGTGTGAAAGGAAAGGTTCAAGGCGTTGGGTTCCGCCCATTTGTTTGGCAATTAGCCCATCGTTTTGGTTTATTAGGGCAAGTAAGCAATGATAGTTTGGGTGTATTAGTGCATTTAACGCTTTCCCCTAAAAATTCACTCTTTATAGAAGCATTAAAAGCAGAGTGCCCACCATTAGCACACATTGAACGTATAGAAGAATCACCCTATCAATGGGAGCAGCTACCTACTGAGTTTATTATTGTAAAAAGCGGTGGTGGCGAAATGGATACACAAGTTGTTCCAGATGCAACGACTTGCCAAGCTTGTATTGATGAATTGTTTGATCCACAAAATCGTCGTTATCATTATCCATTTATTAACTGCACACATTGCGGTCCTCGTTTTACTATCATAAAAAAAATGCCTTATGACAGGCCTTTTACTTCAATGGCTGAATTCCCATTCTGTCCTGAATGTAAACGCGAATATGAAGATCCTGCCGATAGACGGTTTCATGCTCAGCCTAATGCATGTCCTGTATGCGGCCCCCATATCTGGCTTGCAGATAATCAGGGTAAAGAATTAGCGACAAAAGAGCATGCATTAACTCAAGCCTGTGAAGCGTTACTTGCTGGAAAGATTATTGCAGTTAAAGGTATTGGTGGTTTTCATTTAGTGTGTGATGCACGTAATAATGAGAGTGTTGCATTATTGCGTGAACGCAAATACCGACCTGCGAAGCCATTAGCTGTGATGATCACAGGTATTGATCAAATCAAAGCAAATAAGCAAGATCCAGATTTTCTTCCAACAGCTATTCAAACATTACAAAGCACTGCTTCCCCAATTGTATTAGTCCCTAAAATTGTTGTCCCTAAACTTGCGGATCTTATTGCGCCAGGATTAACTGAAATAGGGGTAATGTTGCCAGCCAATCCTTTACAACATTTATTAGCGCGTGGTACGAATATTCCTCTTGTTATGACATCAGGAAATGCTTCTGGTCATACACCGGCATTAAGTAACGAAGAGGCCTTAACGCAATTGAAAGACATTGCGGACTTATTCTTAATGCATAACAGAGAAATCATACAAAGGGCTGATGATTCATTAGTTCGCATTGAGGGTAAACAGAGCGTTATGATCAGACGCTCTCGTGGTTATGTTCCTGATGCTATTTCATTACCTGACGATTTTGAACCACAACCCTCAGTGCTTGCCATGGGGGGCGATCTCAAAAATGTATTTTGTTTATTACGCCAACATCAAGCGATTATGGGGCCTCATTTAGGAGATCTTGATGATTTAAGCGTGAGACAACAGTTGGTAAAATCGTTGACTCTTTTCCAACAGATTTATCGGTTTACACCTAAAGCTATTGCAATAGATGCACATCCTAACTACATCAGCCATCAGTTGGGTAAGCAGTTTGCTCAAGAGCAAAATATTCCTGTTATTGAAGTCTCTCATCATCATGCACATATTGTTTCTTGCCTTGCTGAACATGGTCATACCCAGCGACAAGGTGCGGTCATTGGTATTGCTCTTGATGGATTAGGTTTTGGGCAAGATGGTACGTTATGGGGAGGAGAATGTCTGCTGGTGGACTATAAAAGATCAGAGCGGATTGGTGGACTTCCTGCTGTTGCGATGCCCGGAGGTAATCTTGCCTCTATTCAACCTTGGCGAAACTGGTTCGCACATTTAGCTACTTTTTCTAAGAATTGGCAAGGTAGTGTTATCACCCAAATGATGCCTAACCATGATTTACATATATTAAATAAGGCATTAGAACGTGGCTTAAACTCACCTAAAGCTTCTTCTTGTGGCCGTTTTTTTGATGCAGTTTCGGCATCATTAGGATTAGCTCCTAAAGAAATAAGCTGGGAAGGTGAAGCAGCCTGTTATCTACAAACTGCTGCATTAGCATGTCATAAAGAAAAACAGTCAGAAATAATTGAGCGATATGGGCATTTGATGCCTGTAAAAAATAGTGTGCTTGATTTGGGCGTTTTTTGGTCGCAATGGGAAAGTATAAAGCTTAATGTTAGTGAAAAGGCATGGCTATTTCATTATTTATTAGCTGAAAGTTTAGGCAATATCGCATTGCAATATGCCGATGAACATCAGATTGATACTGTTGTACTTACGGGTGGTGTGTTAAATAACACATTACTCAAACATATGTTTAAGAAAAAATTAAACAATAAAAAAGTACTAACCCCTATGATGTTACCCGTTGGAGACGGTGGTATTGCATTAGGGCAAGCACTGATTGCTACACATCTAGTGCAAAACTAAAATAATTATAGGTAAAATAATATTGGTTTTAGTTAATTGTGACTGAAATTGGTTTTTGGTTGCTACTTTATTAATGACAATATGGAAAATCATCGTGAGTAATAAGAAGATTATCATTTCTTTAGCCGTTATTGCAGGACTTAGCGCACCAGCAGCATTTGCTGGAGAATGGTCAATTGGTGGCTCGGTCTTAGCGCAAGTCACGCCTTATAAAGGGGCTAAATCAAAAGATTATTTATTACCCGTGCCACAAGTTAACTACCAATCAGAAAATTTCTATTTTGCGACATTAGCCGCAGGGTATTACTTGTGGAACACCCCTAAAGATCAACTTTCTGTTGATTTACATTATTACCCTCAAGCTTATAAACCAAGCGATAGTGACGACGAGCAAATGAAAAAATTGAATCGTCGTCGTGACACAATGATGGGTGGCTTTACTTATAAACATCATGAATCATGGGGTAGCTTAAGAGCAATTGTATCGGGTGATATGCTAGGTAAAAGTAACGGTATTATTGCTGACGCTGCTTATTTATATCCTTTCAAATTTGGTAATTGGTCTTTACAACCAGGTGCGGGTGTTGTCTGGGAAAACAAAAAGCAAAACCGTTATGCTTATGGAATTAGCCACGCAGAATCACAACGCAGTGGTTTAGCAGAATATACGCCAAATGATAGTTGGAGACCTTATTTTGAAATCTCTGCTAACTATAAATTTGCAGAAAAATGGAATTTCTTTGCGATGGGACGTATTGACCATTTACCAAGTGAAGTGAAAGACAGTCCTATGGTGAATAAATCTGTGACTGCAATTATGTGGACTGGTGTGACTTACACATTCTAACTCACTAAAATTTAGTAAGATTTGCAATGATAAAAAAGCTTCGATTAAACTCGAAGCTTTTTATTGTGTAAGATACCAGTAATAATTTATTTTTCGGCTATATCTTTACGAACACGAACTACCAGAGATAAACGACCAGGATGAACGTTATCTGGTTTTAATGGTTGGTGAATACGAGCAGTTTCTACACAAGCCATTTTACGATAGCCACCTGCACTCATATCTTTCATTGAACTTGCAAGCTCTGCGCCGGGGTTCCAACAAACCACATCACTATGATGATAATGATGAACTTCAATTGTGCGATCCCAACCATCATCATGTATAAGGTTAAAATCCTCAGGCTCGGTATAAAGCCTGTCAGTGCGCCCATTAAAGCGCAATGAGGTTTCATCAGTGTAAACCTCTTTATCTGCCACTGTGTCAATGTAGTGGCTTCCTAGGCCGGTTACAGATACATTATCAATGTCACTCACATTAAAATAAGAGTGAAGGGCAGCTGTCGCTTCATAATCACCATAAGATTCTAATTCAACCTCACAGGTTGCTCCTAATTTAAAACGAGCAATAACAGTAAAGGGATGAGGCCAATATTTTTGTGTCTGCTGGCTCTCTTTTAATGTCATAGTGATGAGAACACCATCATCTTGTTCTGTATGGGCACTAAATTCCCAAGGAATAATTCGCGCAAATCCATGACTTGGTGTACCTGCTGAAGCAAACCAAGGCCAGCAAATAGGAATACCGCCACGAATGGCAACGCCAGGAGTGAAGAGAGAAGCTTCGCTTACCCAAAACACAGGATGTTCTTGTGCGGGTTGCCAAGCAATTAAATGCGCGCCTTGAAGACTGATAGCTGCGCGTACTTTAGGGTGTGAAATAACAAGGATAGAAAGCTCGCCTAATTGCCGACGACTTAAGTAAGGTGATATTTGTTCAATAATCGGCAAAGAAAAAATTTTCTCATTCATTATCTTATGACCTTATGTCACTGACTATTTCAATACAATAAACTGACTGGCTAGAAAATAAAAGAGCCACCGAAAGGTGGCTCTAAAAGAAATCGTGACTTTCTAAACTCTAATTATTTAGAGATGTGAGAAATCAGATCCAGAACTTTGTTTGAATAACCAACTTCGTTATCGTACCAAGCAACTAATTTAACAAAGTTATCGTTCAGAGCGATACCTGCTTTAGCATCAAATACTGAAGTCAGAACTTCACCATTGAAGTCTGTTGAAACAACTGCATCTTCAGTGTAACCCAGAACGCCTTTTAGTTCGCCTTCAGCTGCTGCTTTGATAGCGTCACAGATTTGAGCGTAAGTTGCTGGTTTTTCCAGACGTGCAGTCAGGTCAACAACAGAAACGTTAGGAGTAGGAACACGGAAAGACATACCAGTCAATTTGCCGTTCAGCTCAGGAATAACTTTACCTACAGCTTTAGCTGCACCAGTTGATGATGGGATGATGTTTTGAGAAGCACCACGACCACCACGCCAGTCTTTTGAAGATGGGCCATCAACAGTACGTTGAGTTGCAGTTGTTGCGTGAACAGTAGTCATCAGACCTTCAACGATACCGAAGTTGTCGTTGATAACTTTAGCTAAAGGCGCTAAGCAGTTAGTAGTACAAGATGCGTTAGAAACGATGTCTTGGCCTGCGTATGATTTATGGTTTACGCCCATAACGAACATTGGAGTGCTGTCTTTTGATGGACCAGTCAGAACAACTTTTTTCGCACCAGCTTGGATGTGTTTACGAGCAGTTTCATCAGTTAAGAACAGACCAGTTGCTTCTGCAACAACGTCAGCACCGACTTCGTTCCATTTCAGATTTGCTGGATCTTTTTCTGAAGTTACGCGGATGGTTTTACCATTAACAACGAGGTGGCCATCTTTTACTTCAACAGTACCGTTGAAACGGCCATGAGTTGAATCGTATTTCAGCATGTATGCCATGTAGTCTGCGTCTAACAGATCGTTAATACCTACGATTTCGATATCTGAACGTTCTTGAGCAGCACGGAAAACGATGCGGCCGATACGACCAAAACCATTAATACCTACTTTGATAGTCATATGTATTCCACCAGCTTTAATTTAGTGAATTAAAAAGTTGATTCTAAAGTTACCAAAACCGCGCCAATCGTCAAGCGGAATCGTGTCAATAATTGCAAAAAATCAATTAAAAAAACACTTTTCGCTTAAAGATTGGTCGTTTTAGACAAATGTTACGCTGTGTATTATCGGGATCAATGCCGATAAATGAAGTTACCTTTGCTCTGTTATGTGAAACTCATCACATTTCAAAAACTAAAGATTACTCTTAGTGATTTTAGACTATATTTTTCAGATTTGTTGTTAAATCTTTGTTATTATTCACTGTTGTTTTAAAAAGCATTTTTCTGGGCAAGAGGTCTATATGGCAGATAATGAAAAGAAAGTGAATATTTCAAGTAATAACAATCACCTTGATTTATCAACACTCAACGAAATGCAACGTTATGTGACGCAACAACAAGGTACAGAGCCCCCATTTAGTGGTAAATTATTACACAATCGCGAAACAGGAATTTATCACTGTTTATGTTGTTCTGCTCCCTTGTTTTATTCAGATACCAAATTTGATGCAGGATGTGGTTGGCCTAGCTTTTATCAACCTGTTAGTGATAGTGCAATTCGCTATATTGATGATTTTTCTCATAATATGAAAAGAACGGAGATCCGTTGCCAACAATGTGATGCACATTTAGGTCATGTTTTTAATGATGGTCCTGCCCCAACAGGGGAGCGTTATTGTGTTAATTCAGCATCTCTTTCATTTACGAATAGTGAAACAGGCGAAAAACAAGCTGGTTAATTTAGCGAGTTAACAAAATAACAACAACTGAAAAAACGATTCAGCTATTTCAAGTGATTATTTAGCTTATGGAGCAATCAATGGAAGTTAATGAACTTATTTCGATGGTAACACCCGAAATATATCAGCGTATTTCAACCGCAGTTGAACTAGGTAAATGGCCTGATGGCGTTGCATTGACAGCTGAACAAAAAGAGCATTGTATGCAGATTGTTTTATTATGGCAGGCGAAAAATAACCACACACCTGAGCATATGACAGTAGGCACTAATGGACAAATTACCATGAAGAGCAAACAAGAATTAAAAGCTCAGTTTCAATCTGAACGTTTAGCAACGTTAACGCCAATAGATGATGACTAAAAAATGTGTTAAATGAATAGAACAGAGATAAAAAGGGGATATTTATTAACCAAGTTGGTTAATAGTATCTCCTTTTTCATTTTATGAGATAAAAAATAAAGAAACTACTGGACTACTGAACTACTGATTATTACGATTAAGCCAATGAGCTGAATCAATTAATATTGCACCCTTCACTCGCATCTCTTCCAGTGCTTTTTCGCTATCGTCATTTTGAATATTTACACCGCGACAACCGTCTGTAATGACTGAGACCTGATATCCTAATAACAGCGCATCTAGCACTGTAAATTTGACGCAGTAATCTGTAGCAATTCCTAAAATATAAAGATGTTTTATATTGAGCGTCTGTAAAAGTGTGTGTAAGCCGGTTTGATATTCATGGTCGTTATCAAAAAAAGCACTATAACTATCAATAAGGGGGTTTTGCCCTTTATAAATAATATGATTAATTAAGGCTTGGTTTAATTCAGGGTGAAATGCAGCACCATAAGAATGTTGTACGCAATGAACTGGCCACCAAACTTGTGGTAATCCATTAAGTGTACCGATTTCTCCCACAACAGTACCTGAATTTTCAGCAAAGCTAAGATGATCGGCTGGATGCCAATCTAAACTTGCAATAATCGGGCTTTTAGTTTGCTTGAAACCATTAATAAGCTGATTGGCTGTTTGAATAACCCTCTCACTCTCGTTAACAGCTAAAGCTCCCCCTGTACAAAAATCGTTTTGTATATCAACCAGTAATAGCGCAGAGTTTTTCACTAAAGTTGCCCTTTTATTAAGCTTAGTCGTTATCGTTTAATGTCATTTCACCGCGAAGGTTTTGTTGCATTAAGCGACAAATTTCAGTGTAATTATATTGTTGGCTAAGGAGATAATGCAGTTTAGTTAATGTCGCCTCAAATGTCATATCATAACCACTAATAACACCGACTTCCGCTAATGCTTGGCCTGTTGCATAACCTTCCATATTCACTCGACCAGAAATACATTGTGTAAGATTAATAACCACAATGCCACGCTCTGTTGCTTCGCGCAGTGTAGAAAGTAAAGCAGGGTGTGATGGTGCATTACCGACACCATAAGAGCGCAATATTAAGGCTTTCACCGGTTGTATCAGAATATTTTTCACTACTACATCTGAAAGGCCAGGATAAATCGTGACAACACCGATAGGCTGGGGCGTAATATTATGTGCAATAAATTCCCCTTTCCCTTTGGGAAAAGAGTTAATTTTAAATTGTTTAATATTAATGCCCGCTTCTAACAATGGTGCGCTATTCGGTGACGCGAAGGCATTAAAGCCATCAGCATGTGCTTTTACTGTGCGGTTTCCTCGATACAACGTGTTATTGAAGAAAAGTGCTACTTCATTAATTGGATGATGTGCAGCGAGATAAAGTGCATTTAATAGGTTTGTTTGTCCATCAGACCGTAAGGCTTCTAAAGGAATTTGAGAGCCAATAACGATAATAGGCTTGCTAAGATTCTCAAACATAAAAGAGAGTGCTGATGCGGTAAATGCCATGGTATCAGTACCATGAAGAATAACGAACCCATCATAGTTGTGATAATTTTCATTTATATCATCAGCGATAGATTGCCAATCTTCTGGGGTGATATTTGATGAATCAATTAAAGGAAGGTGCTCTTTGATTGTAAAATCGGGCATCTCTTCACGATGGAATTCTGGCATTTTAGCTAATTGGCGTTGTAAATGCCCTGATACAGGAATATAGCCATGTTCAGAATGTTGCATACCAATAGTACCGCCAGTATAAACAACGTAGATTGATTTTTTTTGCATCAGACAAAGCACTCTTATTCAGCTGTGAGAAATATCTGATTATAGGGAGTTTACAGAATAAAAAAAGGAAAGGATGCTAAAAAAATAAAATAGAGATTAATGAATATCCGCTTTAAATCATCGCGTTAAAAATATCATTGATAAGAATGAGTGAAAAATAATCGCCAGCATATTATGCCAAATAAAGTCAGAAATAAAAGAGAAAACACCCACCTTGAAAGGGTGGGTGTTGAGACTGAAAAGATTATTGAATATCCCCACAAGATAAACAATACGCATAGCGATTTAACGGGTCGTTCATATTGCGATAAAACTCTGTCTGGGTTTTAACTTCTTTTAAAACAGGTGCAGGTATATACGCTTGTAATGGATCAGGAAGGAGCGCTTTTGCATTAGACGATAAACTCATTATGATCTGCTCTGACAGGCTTAATTCAGGTTTCATCCAATCAACAACAGGCTGGTCAATTTTTGCCATTTTAGCCGCAGCATCAATAGCATCATCAAAATCACCAAACTCATCAACTAAACCCACATTCTTTGCATCTATTCCTACCCACACTCGACCTTGAGCAATACGGTCAATTTGAGCTGGCGTTTTTTTACGAGATTCTGCGACTAAATGAATAAACGTTTTATAACCACTTTCGATATTTAACTGTAAAAGTTCGGCAAACTCTTCAGGTAGTTTATTTGTGACAGATAATCCGGCTAAGGGTGAAGTTGTGACGCCATCAGTATAAACACCAATAGACTCTAAGCTGTTTTCAAAGGTATTAATAACGCCAAAGATGCCAATTGAGCCTGTTAATGTCGATGGGCTAGCAATAATCTTATTTGCAGGGGTTGAGATCCAATATCCACCTGATGCGGCTAAACCTCCCATTGAAACAACCACATGTTTTTTCTGTTGTTTAAAGGCGGCAACTTCACTACGTATTTGCTCTGATGCAGAAACACTACCTCCAGGGCTATTTACACGTAATACAAGTGCCTTAATATTCGGATCTAAACGTGCTTGGCGAATTTGATTAGCAATAGTTGTCCCTCCTGCAGAACCCGGGATACTTTCACCATCAATAATGGCTCCTTGAACAACGACGACGGCAATATTCCCTTCATCATTTGCAGGTAATGATGAAGTTAATGTATCGGCATAATCATAAATGCTGATATTGTTAAATTGTTGGTTTTCTTTATCCCACTGGAAGGTCTCTGTCATATCTGCTTCAAATTGAGCGTATGAGCTTACAGAATCCACTAATTTACGATTTAGCGCATAAGTTGCGTTATCGCCATCTGCATTGCGTAGCTGTGCAATCATCTCTTTTGCACCAGGGAAAACATCTTCTTTGGTAATGCTACGGTTTTCTGCAACTTGGGTTAAATAAGTAGACCATAGTGAATTAACTAAACGTAATGAAGCTTCCCGTGATTCTGCAGACATGTCATTACGCATTAATGGCTCAACCGCGGATTTATACGTTCCTACGCGGAAAATATGAGTACTAACTTTTAAATTTTCTAACAGTGTTTTGTAATAGAGGTTTTGAAAGCCAAAACCATAAATGCCTACGGCACCTTGAGAAGTGAGGTAAATCTTATCTGCATAAGAAGCGAGATAATACTGTGGTTGACTGTAATAGCCACTTACTGCAAAAATCGGTTTGCCTGTCTTTTTAAATTCATTAAGTGCTTTACCAATATAATTTAGCGAAGGCTGGTCTGCGCCTGCAAATTCATCAAGTTTAAGCACCATACCTTTAATTTTGGGATCTTGAGTTGCTCGACGTAACGTGTCGACAACTTCAAATAATGAATTTTCTTGAAGCTGACTACTAGAAACGCCTAAAAGCTCACGTCCAACTTCTCCTAAGGGATTTTGGGTTGCAGTTTGGTCAACAATGACACCTTTAAGGTCAACAAGAAGGGCGCCTTCATAATCCATTGGTTTTTGTGCTTCCTTACTAATTAAGAAAATACCAATAACCATAAAGAGAAGGAAAAAGAAAATAACGTTTAAGATTAATTTCCTGATAAAGTTAATGGCTTGCCAACTGAATTTTAATATTACGCCGATTAACTCCATAATTTTATTCATATTATCTCCACATCATGTAAAGCTAAAATTTAATCCTAAACAGTCATGCTAGAATTATTGGTAAGCAGGTTACATCCACATAATCTCATACTATTAAAACAAAGAATGTTGTTAGCAATAGAGAGAATAGCAATAACAATGAAGGAATATTCTAATATAGCTCTTATTGAATGTCTGTCATTGATTTTTAGGAAACCTCGAATGATAACTCTTTGCTTAAGATGTTATTAAGTAAAAAGTTATTTTACGTAAAAATAGCTAAATAAATTCACACAAAAAGGCATCAAACTAATATGAGAATCGTCGAATTAAAGATAAAAATAGACTTAAATTAACGGAGTAGGCTGATGTTAATCATTTTATGAACAATAATTTACGATTAAATAACCACATCGCTGACTTTTAGAAAAATTTCCGCCTAAATCTGTGGATGGTGGTAATATAACAGTTTGTTATACTGCGAATTGATAAGAACTGTCCATCCCCATAAGAATGGGATCTTGCTAAAATAAAATGCTGACAGGAGAATAAAAATGGATGCATTAACACTGCTTTTGAACCGCCGTTCAGCTTCCCGCCTGACTACACCAGCCCCTGATAGTGAAGCCCTCAATACTATTTTACAAGCTGGTATGCGCGCGCCTGATCATGGTGCACTTAAGCCTTGGCATTTTGTTGTAATGCAAAAGGAAGGTATTGAGCGTTTTAGCCAATTACTGCATAAAGCCGCGGTTGTGAGTAATTTAGGCCCTGAGGTTGAAGAAAAAGCAAAAAATGCACCTTTTCGTGCCCCATTGATCATCACAGTTATTGCGAAAGTGAAAGATCATCCTAAAGTGCCTGAATGGGAGCAAGTTGTTGCAGCAGGTTGTTGCGTACAAGCAATGCAAATGGCCGCTGTTGCACAAGGATTTGGGGGAATTTGGCGCTCAGGCTCTTGGACTCATGACGCAGTTGTAAGAGAAGGGCTTGGCTGTGGTGAACACGACCAGATTATTGGTTTCCTTTATTTAGGTACACCAGCTTTAAAAGCACCAATGACGGTTTCTCCTGCTGACTTAACTGATTTTGTGACTTATTTTTAAAAAAGGATGGCATGTTATGTCTGAAGCAATTCGTTTAACACAATACAGTCATGGTGCAGGTTGTGGTTGTAAAATCTCGCCAAAAGTTTTAGAAACCATTTTACACAGCGAACAAGCTAAATTTCATGATCCTCATTTACTTGTTGGTAATGAAACTAAAGATGATGCCGCTGTTTATGATTTAGGAAATGGTACAGGTATTATCAGCACCACTGATTTTTTTATGCCAATTGTTGATAACCCTTATGACTTTGGGCGTATCGCTGCAACAAATGCAATCAGCGATATTTTTGCAATGGGTGGAAAACCTATTATGGCGATTGCTATTTTAGGTTGGCCAATTAATAAACTGGCACCGGAAATTGCACGTGAAGTGATTGAAGGTGGTCGAGCTGCTTGTCAAGAAGCAGGAATTTCATTAGCTGGTGGTCACTCAATTGATGCGCCAGAACCTATTTTTGGTCTTGCCGTAACGGGTGTAGTGCCTGTGAGTAAAGTGAAGAAAAACAGTGAAGCTAAAGCAGGATGTCAGCTTTTTTTAACTAAACCTTTGGGTATCGGTGTATTAACAACTGCTGAGAAGAAAGGTTTATTAAAACCAGAACACCAAGGTTTAGCGACAGAAATTATGTGTCGTATGAATAAAGCCGGTTCTGATTTTTCTGATATTGATGGTGTCACTGCAATGACTGATGTTACAGGGTTTGGTTTATTAGGGCACTTAAGTGAAATCTGTGATGGCTCTGGTGTACAAGCGACTATTCACTTCTCACAAGTACCAAGATTGCCAGAAGTCGAGTCTTATATTGAACAAGGCTGTGTTCCGGGTGGTACAAGTCGTAACTTTGAAAGTTATGGTCATTTAATTGGTGAGATCACTGAAATGCAACGCAAATTACTCTGTGATCCACAAACATCAGGTGGCTTATTATTAGCAGTATTACCTGAAGCTGTGGAACAAGTTAAAGACGTCGCGGCTCGTTTTGATATTGAACTAACCTCTATCGGTGAGTTAACTGAGCCAGTGGCAGGAAAAGCGTTGATTGAAGTGATTAACTAACGTAATGAGATTATTTATTGCAGAAAAACCCAGCCTTGCTCGAGCTATTGCTGATGTATTGCCAAAACCTCATAAACGGGGCGATGGCTTTATTCTTTGTGGTGATAACCAGTATGTGACGTGGTGTGTTGGTCACTTACTTGAACAAGCTGAGCCGGATGCATACGACCCGCGGTACGCCCGCTGGTCGTTAGATGATTTGCCCATTATTCCTGAAAAATGGCAACTGAAACCCCGAGCTGATGTTAAGAAACAGCTGGAAACCATTAAAACACTGCTTAAGCAGGCACAAGAAGTGATCCACGCGGGAGACCCCGATCGTGAAGGTCAGCTTTTAGTAGATGAAGTGCTTAACTATTTAAATATCAGTGAAGAGCAAAGAAAACAGGCACGCCGTTGCTTAATTAATGACTTAAATCCCGCGGCTGTGACACGTGCTATTGATAAGCTACGGTATAACCATGAATTTGTACCATTATGTGTATCTGCTTTGGCACGAGCAAGAGCAGACTGGCTTTATGGTATCAACATGACGCGAGCCTATACACTCTTAGGCCAGCGCAATGGTTACCAAGGCGTATTATCTGTAGGGCGTGTACAAACGCCTGTATTAGGCTTAGTCGTTCGTCGTGATGAAGAAATTGAAAACTTCGTTCCTAAGGATTTCTTTGAAGTTAAAGCACATGTTGTAACACCTGCTGATGAACGCTTTACTGCGATTTGGCAGCCAAGTGAACATTGTGAACCTTGGCAAGATGAAGAAGGGCGATTATTAAATCGTAAACTTGCAGAGCATGTTGTTGAGAGAATTAAAAACAAACCTGCGTATGTAACGGATTATCAAGATAAGCAAGAATCTGAAATAGCACCACTTCCTTTTTCACTTTCTGCATTACAAATTGAAGCAGCAAAACGTTTTGGTTTAAGTGCACAGCAAGTTTTAGATACATGCCAACGCCTATATGAAACACATAAGCTGATCACGTATCCGCGTTCTGACAGTCGTTATTTACCTGATGAACATTTTGCTGGTCGCCATGCTGTTATTAATGCGATTAGTACACATGATCCAAGCCTATTACCGCAAGCGACCCTAGATATTGATAAAAAGAATCGTTGCTGGGATGATAAAAAAGTTGATGCTCACCATGCGATTATTCCAACGGCAAAAACGAGTAATATCTCATTAAGTGAAAATGAGAAAAATATTTATTATCTCGTGGCTCGCCAATATCTAATGCAATTTATGCCTGATGCAGTTTATCGTAAATGCGTTATTGAACTTGATATTGAGAATGGCAAGTTTATTGCTAAAGCACGTTTTTTAGCACAATCAGGATGGCGAGTATTACTAGGTGCGAAAGAGCAAGATGCTGAAAATGATGGTTCTGCATTGCCAATAGTGGCTAAAGGTGATGAGTTGCTGTGTGAAAAGGGTGAAATTGTTGAAAAGCAAACGCAGCCCCCAAGGCCTTTTACTGATGCAACATTGCTTTCAGCTATGACCGGAATTGCGCGCTTTGTTCAAGATAAAGAACTTAAGAAAATCCTAAGAGCAACAGATGGCTTAGGTACTGAAGCGACAAGGGCGGGGATTATTGAGCTATTATTTAAACGCGGTTTTTTGCAAAAAAAAGGGCGAGCCATTAATTCAACGCCGGCCGGTAGAGCATTAATTCATGTATTGCCCGATATGGCAACCTTACCGGATATGACCGCACACTGGGAATCGATACTCACGCAAATTAGTGAAAAGCAATTTAAATATCAAGATTTTATGATGCCATTAAATAACACCTTGATAGAGTTGATTACTCAAGCAAAACGTCGTCCGAATATTCAAGCTTTTAGAAATCTTCCTGCACCGGCGCATAACAAAAAGCGCAAGACAGCAACGAAAGGAAGTCATAAAGCAAGCGCCAAAAAAAATAAAGCGCAGAGTAAAGACGCAACGACTGAGAGTTAAGCACAAATAAAAAGCACTTTCTCTATATTTAGCGAAGTGCTTTTATTGAATTAAAATTTTATTTGATTAGATTTTAAATTCAGCCCATACAGGGGCATGATCAGATGGTTTTTCCATTCCACGAATATCGTAATCAATTCCTGTTGAAATACAATTATCCGCTAAACAACGACTGGCTAAGAGTAAATCGATACGTAGTCCACGATTGTCATCAAATCCTTTAGAACGATAATCAAACCACGAGAATTTATCATCTGCTTCAGGATGTTGTTGGCGGAAAGTATCTGTTAATCCCCAGCCCATCAATGTTGCCAGCCATTCCCGCTCTTCTGGTAAGAAAGAACATTTACCTGTTTTTAACCAGCGTTTCATATTATTTTCGCCAATACCAATATCTTTATCTGTTGGGCTAATATTTAAATCACCCATAATAAGTACTGGAGAGGTCGGTTTTAAGCTGGCAGTTAGGTAGTTTTGAAGGTCAGCATAAAATTTTTCTTTTGCTGGAAATTTAGTTTCATGATCACGGCTTTCACCTTGAGGGAAATAACCGTTCATCACTGTCAATAAACCCGCGGGTGTTTCGATATCAGCCATGATCATGCGGCGTTGAGCATCATCGTCATCACTAGGAAAACCTTTACGTACTGCGACGGGTTTTTCCTTTGTGAGTAAGGCAACTCCATAATGCCCTTTTTGACCATGATAGAAAACATGATAACCCAAGGCACCCACTGTATCTAATGGAAACATATCATCATGAACTTTTGTTTCTTGAAGTCCAATAACATCTGGCTGATGTTTTTCTATGATAGCTTCAAGTTGGTGAGGACGAGCGCGTAAACCATTAATATTGAAAGAGACAAATTTCATGTGACTGTAACCATTTATATATTGAATAATAGGATGCCTTATACTAACAGGATCATAAAATGAATGTAAGCAAATCACTGAAATGATGGTACAGCTTATCAAGAGAGAGATAAAATAAAGATTATTAAATAGAGTACGCCAATTTAATAAAAATAATTAATTACATAACAAAAAATATTAATTAAACAAACTAGAAACATAAACTAATCTTTGATAGAAGAATATAAGTATTATTATTCTTTATATGTGAAGAATGATGACATAATAAAAATAATATTGTAGTTATAAATTGTATTCATTAAAAGGAGGTAAAAGAATATTTATATAAAACTGCTTTTATATAAAATTAATTTTTAAATTAATTAATCACTATTTCATTTACATCAAATGAATTAATGAAATTATTTTATTCTACACAGCTAAGGAATGGTGAATTATGTTTTTTTCTCGTAAATTAGAAGCCTTTATGGCCGTAGTCGAAAATGGCTCATTAAGTAAAGCTGCTCGGGTGATGAATCGCACAACGCCTCCCGTCGCTAAATCTATCAAAGACTTTGAAGCCGTATTAGGAAAGCGTTTATTTAAACGAGAGAAGTTTGGTATGAGTTTAACCCAAGAAGGGCTTGAGCTTTATAATGATTTGAAATCGCTCTATCTACAGGAAAAAGAGATAACTAAAAAACATATCTCGGGTATTATAAATAATAGCATTCATGTTTATTATGATTGGGGAAAAAGCCAATATTTAACTCAGCTTTATCAAGCAGCAAATAAAAATTATTCCCATATAAATATAATGCGATTCTCAAGAGAAAGCTTTGAAGAAATACCTGATTATGATGGTAATACATTAATATTAAGTTCTGATAAAATTATTAGTGAAAAATTTAGCCTTCTTCATAAAATAGAAAATAAACACTTAGGTATTTGTTGTCAAAAAACACTTGTAAATAGTGTAAATAATAATCTTGATAGACTTTTAAGTGAAAATATTTGGTTATGTGATCCGGCATTATACAAAACAACTAAGATAAAAAAATTAGAGAGTGAAATGGGGGATAGAGGAAAGACTGTGTGTGTCAGAATAATGGATGATCTTAATTGCTGTTTACGTTTTATTCAAACGCATAATTCTCTTTTATTGACAGATGAAAACCCATTGAAAGATGAGTATGAAGCAGACTTATGCTTTATACCATTAATTCAACCTAAGATACGATATAACTGTTACATCTATAAATCTAAGTATCACTCAAGTGTATTGAATCGATTTTTAGATTTAATTAATAAAATGGAATGAAAAGGATTTTTCTAGACTAAAACGAAGAGGAGATGGTGGTGGGAGAAGGATTCGAACCTTCGAAGTCTGTGACGGCAGATTTACAGTCTGCTCCCTTTGGCCGCTTGGGTATCCCACCAACATTAAATTGTTTTGCTGTCCGTGACAGCGGGCGCAATAATACCAAATACCTGAGATCTGTAAAGCGCTATTTTACTAAAAAGAGTCTGACTGCTGTAAAAATGTGCGTATCGTTCAAGCTTTATGCGCTATCGTGTTGATTTTAATTAATATCATCTCTATTAATAAGGGATAAAAATAAACCGCGATATGCTTGATATCGCGGTTTACATTTAGATAGTCATGCTCGCGTTATTAGTGGCAGAAAACTTATAAAATGATTGTTCTGTTACCGTAAACGAATACACGTTGTGAAAGTACCCAATATAATGCATGACTAAGAACATTTTTTTCAACATCTCGACCCGCTCGCATCATATCTTCAGCAGAAAACGTATGGTCAACGTTGATCACATTTTGAGTGATGATTGGACCTTCATCTAAATTATCATTTACGTAGTGTGCAGTTGCCCCTATGATTTTAACACCACGCTCATAAGCCTGATGGTAAGGACGTGCACCAATAAAGGCAGGTAAGAAGGAGTGGTGAATATTAATAATTTGGTTTGGGAAGTTTTGTACAAATGCAGGTGTTAATACACGCATATATTTTGCGAGTACAACATAATCAGGTTTGTATTGATTAATTTGTGTAATTAACTTTTCATCATGTTGATCACGGGTTAAGCCTTCATGGCTAACAAGATGGAAAGGAATACCAAACTGTTCTACTAAATGTTTTAACGTGTCATGATTACCAATAACGGCGGCAATTTCAACATCCAAATCACCGAATGCACTTTTCATTAATAAGTCACCCAAGCAGTGTGCTTCTTTTGTCACCATAATGACGATGCGACGACGGCCTGCGGTATTTAATTCACGTTTTGAACCTTGTGGTAAGGCATCATCTAAATCGGCAAGAAAGGTTTCATCATTAAAGATACCTTCAAGCTCGGTACGCATAAAAAAACGACCTGTACGATGATCAACAAACTCACTATTTTGAACAATATTTAATTGATGTTTATAACAAATATTGGTGATTTTAGCGATAAGTCCTTTTGCATCAGGGCAAATAGTACGTAGTATTTTTTTTTGAATATTTTGGTGTTGCATGTATGGATAAATCCTTTCTTTTACTTCTGTGTTTGCAGTTATTTGATGTTATTTTCACAACATTTTTTGTATTTACGTCCTGAACCACAGGGGCAGGGATCGTTTCGTCCCACTTTCGGTTTCACACCGTCAATATAAAACCAACAGTCATCTATTTTTAGAAAACGAGAGCGTTCATGTAAGTACTGTTTATCATCGGCATTTCTTTCAATAAAGCAAGCTGAGAATTCAACATATGCCTCATTTTTATTTGTGCTCGCTTGCGATGAAATAACATTGAGTCCAAGCCATTGTGTATTTGGAAAGCCTGAAACTAATTCATCATGTAAGGATGCAACACGACAAGAGGGGTGCCACGTTTTTATTAAGTAATCAGCATTATGCTTAACGAACGCGCTATAACGCGAACGCATCAATGCCTCTGCTGTTGGGGCGTTTTTTTGACCTAAATGGTAAGGCTCGCAACAATCAGAGTAGAATAATTGGCTATTGCAGGGGCATAAACTCGACAAAATAATGTCCTAACTCACGTTATCAGTATGACGATTTCCCATAGCGCGAAAAAAGTAACGATTGGGAATAGTTAACGTCAATGTTGAACTAAACTAATAATGTAGCGCTAATTTATCAGCATGTGAAACGATAGTTACCGGAGTCACCAATGAACAAAGCCTTAGTGGGTAAAAAAATTTTAATAATTGATGATGAGGTCGTTTTTCGCACAATGTTGACGGAATATTTCTCACATGAAAAAGCATGTGTCTATACAACAGATAACGGTAGCCAAGCATTATCTTTATTAGAAGGGGGATTGCTTCCTGATCTTATTTTATGTGATATCCGTATGCCGATAATGAATGGGCCCACTTTTTTGTATCATCTTGAACAACTTAAATTGGCTATTCCTGTTATTGCCATTTCATGTGCAGATAATATGGCTGAAATAGATGATATGTTGCGTTTAGGAGCACAGGAGATTTTCCTTAAACCAATAATACATCTTGATAAATTAAAACAAAAAGTCATTGAAGTATTATGTCCTGGTTTTTTTGAATCAGTATTAATAGAAGGCATACACTTAAAACCACTTTGGAATAGCTTACAAAAAGATACTCATTATATTCAGTCGTTCATAAAACAGATGCAACCTCAGGTTAAGCAGGTTGTTGCGGGATATTGTGTTAATTATCGTCAATTAAATGATATAGCTAAGATGGGGTTATTATTTGATATTGCAGCTTTATCAGAAGATCAAATTATTTTCTATTGTGTTGATATATCGAGAGATGATGAAAATGGACTTTTAGTCGCTTTACTTTTACGGGTTGTTTTTAATGATGTATTAAAATCATCAGAAAAAGTACGATCTTTGCCAAGTATGCATAATATGTTGAATAAATTAAATAAAATGATTAATGAAATTGGGGTGAAAGGACAATTTCCTATTACAATTGGTTATTATCATACTCAGAAAAAAAATATCCTTTTAGCCTCAGCAGGCTTAAAAGCTGAAATAAAAACAGAAAGTAAAAAATTCAAATTAAATAGTGGTGTTCCCTTGGGCACCTTGCAACTTTTATATATTAATCAAATAAAATGTGAGGGAACAATTTGGCAATGTAAAATTTGGGATAACACAAATCAGATTAAATTAATGTTTTCTCCTATCTATAAAAGTTAAGTTTAGATTAAATAAAAATAGAATATCGTGCATATATTAAACATAAATGAAGAACTATCTCAATTAACGGGTAGGAGTCTGTTTATCCTTAGATATTAGCTGGTATACTCTGGCGATTATTTTTAATTGTACCCATTCACAATCTGAAAGTAGAACGGTACGAATTGCAGGAGAAATGTAATGTCATCAGCAGTGCGTAAAGTTAGAAAAGCGGTGATCCCTGTTGCTGGATTAGGAACAAGAATGCTACCTGCAACCAAGGCAATTCCAAAAGAGATGTTGCCAGTGGTTGATAAGCCTCTTATTCAATATGTAGTGAATGAGTGTATTGCAGCAGGTATTAATGAAATTGTACTTGTTACACATTCATCTAAAAATTCAATTGAAAACCATTTTGATACCAGTTTTGAATTAGAAGCAATTTTAGAAAAACGAGTTAAACGCCAGTTATTAGAAGAAGTACAAAGCATTTGTCCAAGCCATGTCACTATTATGCAAACTCGTCAGGGAATAGCAAAAGGATTAGGCCATGCTATTTTATGTGCTAAGCCATTAATTGGTGATGAACCTTTCGCTGTTATCCTGCCTGATGTCATTTTAGATAGATACAGTGCTGATTTAACCAAAGTTAACTTAAAAGAGATGCTTTCTCACTTTGAACATTCCGGCGCAAGCCAAATCCTTGTTGAACCTGTTCCTGAAGATGAAGTTTCTAATTATGGTATTGTTGATTGCATGGGCGAAAGCTTATGCCCAGGTGATAGCAAACCAATTACTCGTGTTGTTGAAAAACCTAAAAAAGAAGAAGCACCTTCGAATTTATCTATCGTAGGGCGTTATGTGTTATCTGAAAGTATTTGGCCACTCTTAGCGAAAACTGCACCAGGTGCTGGAGATGAAATTCAGTTAACTGATGCAATTGCAATGCTGATTGAAAAAGAAGCTGTTGAAGCTTATCACCTACAAGGGAAAAGCCACGATTGTGGTAATAAACTAGGGTATATGAAAGCTTTTGTAGAGTATGGAATACAGCACGAAGAGTTTGGCGAAGATTTTGCCCAATGGATAAAATCATTAAAAATACAATAAAATAAAGCTTATTAACCATCATTTATCTAGTTAATTTCACTGTATAATTCCTGTCAATGTATAATGCATAATAAGTGATTATTTTGTGGGAAAAGCTAGATAAAGTGATTGTAGGAGATTAAGGTATGGCTCAATGCATATAGTATTGAGCCATGTTGATTTCTGTTATGTATGATGATGTTAAGCGTTATGATGTTTAATCGAGGTGATATTAAGTATGATAGCGTTGGCATAAAAATAAATTATTGGGCTATTTGAGTGATAATATGAAAATATTGGTAACAGGTGCGGCGGGTTTTATTGGCTATCATATGAGTCAGCGTTTAATCGAAATGGGTTATCATGTTGTTGGAATAGATAACCTGAATGATTATTATGATGTACGCTTAAAAGAAGCTCGATTAGCTAAATTACAACAGCTAGAAAAATTCCATTTTGAAAAACTTGATATTGTTGATTCAGTAAAAGTGGCTCAATTATTTGCATCACACCAATTTGACCGAGTTATTCATTTAGCTGCTCAACCTGGGGTTCGTTATTCAATTGAAAACCCAATGGCATATATTGATGCGAATATTGTTGGTCATATTAATATATTAGAAGGATGTCGCCATAATAAAGTCGGACATCTTATCTACTCCTCATCAAGCTCTGTTTATGGTTTAAATCAGAAGCAGCCTTTCTCAACAGAAGATAGTGTTGATCATCCTGTTTCATTATATGCGGCAACAAAGAAAGCCAATGAATTAATGTCTCATAGCTATTCACATTTATATCAATTACCAACAACGGGATTACGTTTCTTCACGGTATATGGCCCTTGGGGACGTCCTGATATGGCATTATTTAAATTCACCAAAGCAATGTTAGCAGGTGAACCTATTGATGTTTATAACGGTGGAAATATGACGCGTGATTTCACTTATGTTGATGATATCGTGGGATCCGTTGTTCGATTGGTTAATGTTATACCAGAAGCAGATGAAAACTGGACAGTAGAGAAAGGTGAAACATCTTCAAGTTCTGCTCCTTATAAAATCTATAATGTGGGTAATGGGCAACCAACTAAATTGATGGCATTTATTGAAGCGATAGAAAAATCATTAAATATTAAAGCTAAATTGAATTTAATGCCGATGCAAGATGGTGATGTTCTTTCTACTTGTGCCGATTGCCAAGACTTGTCTGAAACAATAGGTTTCTCACCGAATACAGAAGTAGAATATGGCGTAAAACAGTTTGTTGATTGGTATTTAAGTTATTATAAAAATTAATAATATTAGTTTCATTAAATCAAAAAAAAGGGAGCGATAAAGCTCCTTTTTCATTATAAATAACGTAGTTATTACATTTTTTATTTTGTTTACCCTCATCTAATACAAACAACATCAGCACATATTAAAATTAAACGCTTGTTTAATTAAATGGGATAAACAACAAAATACCCTTTTAAGTAATTAAAAGGGTATTTCAAATAGAGTATTGACTGTAAATTACAGCAGGAAATCTTCTAATGATTTGCCTTCTTCATCAATAGCACGTTTGATTACAGCTGGTGTACGACCTTGGCCTGTCCAAGTTTTAGTTTCACCATTATCATCAACGTAAGAATATTTAGCTGGGCGAGCTGCACGTTTAGCACGGCCAGTTTTATTAGTTGCACTTGCTTCAAGTAAGTCTGTTGGATCAATACCGGCTTCTTCTAACATTTCACGGTATTTTTGTAATTTCTGAACACGTTCTTCTTCAGCTGCTTTTTCTAATGAGAATTCTTCACGACGCTCATTAACGACAACTTCGAGTTTCTCCAGCATTTCTTCTAAAGTTTCTAAAGAAGTTTCTCTTGCTTGTGCGCGGAGAGTACGGATGTTATTTAATATTTTTAAAGATTCGCTCATTTTCCTGGTCTCAAATAAATGTTGTTGGCTGATGTAATACTAATAATAGATTGCTATTTAAATTTCTGCAATACCTAAATACAAACCTTACGTAAAATTTCTTTTTTTTAAACTAATATCTCAACGAAAAAAATAATAAAAGTTGAGGTATCTTTAGTCAATAAAGGAAATATTAGTAAGGAAATGCATCTTTTAAGTGATGATAGCGCTAATGCTAAAGAATAGAAAGCTTTGTTCATTTTTTTATAATAACTGACTTTTTTCTAAAAATGGAATCGGACTAACTTTCATACTTTAATAAAGGTATATCAAGGTGTGTTTTAATATGTTAAGTACTTATTAAAGCTATTTATTTTTTAAACAAAATTAGCATTAACAACAAACTTTATCTTTGGATGGTATATCTAGAATAGAAATAAAGGCTATAAATACTTGTTATAGATAACTTGTAGATTGTTTATGTTAGACTGTCGTTCGTGAAAATAAACACTATTTAAGGAGAGAGCTGATGGCTCAGCTTTACTTTTATTATTCAGCCATGAATGCTGGAAAATCAACATCTTTATTGCAATCCTCTTATAACTATAATGAACGAGGAATGCGCACATTGATTTTCACAGCGGCTATTGATACACGCTTTGCAAAGGGAAAGGTTAGCTCAAGAATAGGATTAAGTGCTGATGCATTACTCTTTAGTGATGATATGAATATTCGTGATGTTATTGTTGCTGAACATAACAAACAACCTATTCACTGTGTATTGATTGATGAATGCCAATTTTTAAGTAAGGCACATGTTGAACAACTTTGCGAAATAACGGATACCTATGATATTCCTGTTCTCACTTATGGATTAAGAACGGACTTTAGAGGTGAGTTATTTACTGGCAGTGCTTATTTATTAGCATGGGCTGATAAGCTTGTAGAACTTAAAACAGTATGTTACTGCGGTAGAAAGGCAAATAAAGTACTACGCCTAGATGATAAAGGAAATGTTCTGAGTGATGGTGCTCAAGTTGAAATAGGTGGAAATGAAAAATATGTTTCAGTCTGTCGTAAGCATTATACGCAGGCAACCTTAAAAGGGTGTATTGAACAAGAGTAACTTTTTCAATTTCCCTCTTTTACTAATTTGTTAGGGTAAAAGAGGGGGATGAAATAAGAATTCAAATAAAGCGTTATATTATGTAATACCAAAAAATGTTTATACATTTTTAATTTTTAGCCAATTTGTTGGCTTTTTTTATATCAAAATGCGGTGAGTTTGATTTTCTTTTGTGAAGATATGTTATTTTTTGACAGGAAAATTTATTTATTTCATCGATTTCATTATCATTAATCAAAAAAGACATAATCAAATATACGTAAGGTGTTTATTTTGTGATGTCGATATTGTTTTTTACAAATGATAAGAGAGAGGGACATTTGATTCATTTATATTGTTCATAGTTTAATAAAGTTGAATAAAGATAGGCGGAAAACACTAAAAGATATTTCGTTTATCTATGGTTAGTATAATGAAACGTTTATATCAGGTTTTATAGATGCTGATTATAGACTGTTTAAGTTATCATTGAATAAATAAAACACTTCATTTTGTAGCTGTTAATACGGATAAACAGGCTCTTCTCATACTCCTAAAGGAGTAAGTTTCTAAGCGTAATGTACAAATAGCGACCTTTATTACGTTATTATTTCGGTAATAAGTTAATCAGCTTCATTCTGATAATACTTTATTGAGATTATATTTTTTATAAATCCAACGCGGTTAGAGATATAAAATATTTATATCTCCATATTTTAAACACAAATTAATAATCCAAATAATGAAGTCTATTTGTTTTATCGGATAAGAATTCAATTGTAAGAAAGCGTAAAGTAATCACGATGATTTCAAATAACATTTTGTTATCGTCATTATGTGAAGGATATAAGATAAGAGTGAGATGATTAAACTAACTAAATCAAAGAGGGGAGAGTTTGACGCGTTCTATAATCCCCTACAAAGCATTTTTTATCATGTGGTAATACGTTGGTATGGCTTGATCGATGAGTTGCTCAGCGCCTTTTCTAGAGCCAATTATGAATGCATAAAGAAAGGTGTTATTTTTATAGTAAAAATCAAATTTACAAAATAAGTATAACTACTTATATTTTATGGCTAAATAGTGACCTATCACGCCTTATTCCTCAATATTAGAAAACAGTCGCAAATTATAGATAAGCAAATGAGAAGCCATAAAAAAACCCAGCCATGGTAGGACTGGGTTTCTATTTAAGAATAAATAACCGAAATATTGAGGATCACACTAGTACAGTGTATTTCAATTATTTTTTACTGCTTTTTTTAGCTGGTTTTGTCTCTTCTTTTACTTCAACAACTGGATGTTCATTAAATTCACGACCATAGTAAGAATCTAATAACAGTTGTTTTAGTTCAGATATCAGTGGGTAACGTGGGTTAGCACCAGTACACTGATCGTCAAACGCATCTTCAGATAATTTATCAACCCTTGCTAAGAAATCACTTTCTTGGACACCAGCTTCACGAATAGAAGATGGAATTCCTAATGAAGATTTCATTTCCTCTAACCAAGCTAATAACTTCTCAATTTTAGCAGCAGTACGGTCACCCGGTGCTGAAAGTTCTAAGTGGTCAGCGATTTCTGCATAGCGACGGCGTGCTTGAGGGCGGTCGTATTGGCTAAATGCAGTTTGTTTTGTTGGGTTGTCATTAGCGTTATAACGAATAACGTTTGAAATTAATAACGCATTAGCTAAACCATGAGGAATATGGAACTCAGAGCCTAATTTATGCGCCATTGAGTGACAAACACCCAAGAATGCGTTAGCAAAAGCAATACCCGCAATAGTTGCCGCATTATGAACACGTTCACGAGCAACTGGGTTTTTAGCCCCTTCATGATAACTTGCTGGCAGATATTCTTTCAGTAACTTCAATGCTTGCAGTGCTTGTCCGTCAGAATATTCGTTAGCTAATACAGAAACATAAGCTTCTAATGCGTGAGTTACTGCGTCTAAACCACCAAATGCACACAATGATTTAGGCATATTCATAACAAGGTTTGCATCAACAATAGCCATATCTGGTGTTAATGCATAGTCTGCTAATGGGTATTTTTGACCGGTTTCATCATCAGTTACAACTGCAAATGGTGTTACTTCAGAGCCTGTACCTGATGTTGTTGTGATAGCAACCATTTGTGCTTTCACACCCATTTTCGGGAACTTATAAATACGTTTACGGATATCCATAAAACGTAATGCTAATTCTTCGAAGTGAGTTTCTGGGTGCTCATACATAACCCACATGATTTTTGCCGCATCCATCGGGGAACCACCACCTAATGCGATGATCACGTCAGGTTTAAAGCTGTTCATTTGTTCTGCGCCTTTGCGCACAACACTTAATGTTGGGTCTGCTTCAACTTCAAAGAAGACTTCTGTTTCAACACCAAATTTTTTCAGTACACGAGTTACTTCATCAACATAACCATTGTTGAATAAGAAACCATCGGTCACGATAAAAGCACGTTTTTTACCATCTGTCGCAATCTCTTCCAGTGCGATAGGTAAACAACCACGGCGGAAGTAAATAGATTTAGGGAGTTTATGCCACAACATATTTTCTGCTCTTTTCGCCACGGTTTTAGTGTTGATAAGGTGTTTTGGCCCTACGTTTTCTGAAATGGAGTTACCACCCCATGAACCACAACCTAAAGTTAGAGAAGGAGCAAGTTTAAAGTTGTATAAATCACCAATACCACCTTGAGATGCTGGAGTATTGATTAAGATACGAGATGTTTTCATTTTATCGCCGAAATAGGCAACATGTTCAGGACAATTATCTTGGTCTGTATATAAGCAAGATGTATGACCGATACCACCCATTTCAACTAATTTTTCTGCTTTATGTACCGCATCTTCAAACGATTGAGCGTGGTACATTGCTAGTAGTGGAGATAATTTTTCGTGAGCAAATGGTTCTGCTTCTGTAGTTTCTTTTACTTCACCAATTAAAATTTTGGTATTTACAGGTACTTCAATGCCAGCCATTTCAGCAATTTTTGTTGCTGGTTGACCTACAATAGCTGCGTTTAAGTTACCGTCTTTTAAGATGATATCTTGAACCGCTTTTAATTCTTTACCTGTTAGCATATAACCGCCGTGAGTTGAGAAACGCTCACGAACTTGTTTATAGATGCTATCAACAACGATAACAGATTGTTCTGACGCACAAATTACGCCGTTATCGAAAGTTTTAGACATTAAGATTGATGCTACAGCACGTTTAATATCTGCTGAGTCATCAATAACGACTGGCGTATTACCCGCACCAACACCGATAGCAGGTTTACCTGAACTATATGCTGCTTTAACCATGCCTGGACCACCTGTTGCTAAGATCAGGTTGATATCTTCATGGTGCATTAATGCGTTAGAGAGGGCGACTGATGGTTCATCAATCCAACCAATAATGTCTTTTGGCGCACCCGCGGCGATAGCTGCATTTAAAACGATTTCAGCAGCACGGTTTGTCGCTTCTTTTGCTCGAGGGTGTGGAGAGAAAATAATACCATTACGTGTTTTTAAGCTAATTAATGCTTTAAAAATCGCAGTAGAAGTTGGGTTAGTGGTCGGTACGATACCACAGATGATCCCAATAGGTTCAGCAATGGTTATTGTGCCGTAAGTGAGATCTTCAGATAAAATCCCGCAGGTTTTTTCGTCTTTATACGCATTGTAGATATACTCAGAAGCAAAGTGGTTTTTTATCACTTTATCTTCAACGATACCCATACCAGACTCTTTGACGGCCAATTTTGCAAGAGGAATACGAGCATCAGCGGCAGCTAATGCAGCAGCACGGAAAATAGCATCAACTTGTTCTTGAGAGAAATTAGCAAATTCACGTTGGGCTTTTTTTACACGAGCAACCAAATCATTGAGTTCAGTAACGTTAGTTACAGACATAAAGAGACTCCTGATAAAATGTTAAATTTTTTAAGCAAATTAGCCGTTTTCATCATAATTAATAAGAATAGCTTAGAAAGATGATAATGTGCTCAATTCGATAATAATTATTAGAGAGCATAATTTGCTTAAAAAACTTAAAAAAAACAATAATCAAGGAAAATATATTTTTGAAGTAGCCCTCTTTCTTTGAATGATAACAGCTTACCATCTTTCTAATTAATTAACGTGATATATATCACAAAATTGGCAAGCTGACACCTTTCAGCATGGCTTTTTATGAGAATGATTCTTATATGTAATAAATCTTCAACGATTTTTTTGTCGTAGACTTGATTTCGATATAAAATTAAACCACTAGGTTTTAATCAGTTTACAATAGAATATTTTAGGTAAAAACTTGTTAACTAATAGAATTAACTGGTTTATTGATTTAAAGTAACGCGCATTTTTTGGAGTTAATCTATCTTTTTATAGATAATTCGCATGTTTATTAGCCAATAAGGGGCTTTTCATGGGGTCATTACTGGATTTATCCGGTTATATTAAATTTTTTGTCGGTCTTTTTGCGATTGTAAATCCAATTGGTATTTTGCCAGTCTTTATCAGTATGACGAGTTATCAAACTGATGCAGGGCGCAACAAAACAAACTTAATTGCGAATGGCTCTGTTGCAATTATTTTAGTCTCTTCTCTGTTAATCGGTGATTCTATACTGAATGTTTTCGGTATTTCTATCGACTCGTTTCGTATAGCTGGTGGGATACTGATTGTTACCATTGCCATGACGATGATTAATGGGCGTTTAGGGGAAGATAAACAAAACAACCAAGAACGAAACGAATCCGCAGTACGCAATAGTGTTGCGGTTGTACCTTTAGCATTACCATTAATGGCGGGACCCGGGGCAATCAGTTCCTGTATTGTGTGGAGCTCTCGCTGGGAAGGGTTTACTAATTTTATAGGACTAGCCGCAACCAGTATCTTTTTTGCCTTTTGCTGTTGGTTGCTGTTTCGCAGTGCAACACTATTAGTAAAATATTTAGGGCAAACTGGCATTAATGTGGTTACTCGTATAATGGGTTTATTATTAATGTCGTTAGGTATTGAATTTATTGTGACCGGATTGCGTTCTATTTTCCCCGGCTTATTAGTTTAAACACAGCGCAGAACAATTAAAAAGAGCAGTATTAATAATGCAATACTGCTCGGTTCCTTTCTTTTATTTATTCTCTTTTATCTCAATCGAGACGATGTATCCCTTTTGATAACGCCTCCCGATCATAATGTTGTGTTAGTTCACCATTTTCCATTAATGCGGCTCTATCTGACATATGTGCAATAACATCAGCATCATGGCTGACTAATAAATATGTCATATTATGCTCTTTTTTCAGGGTGTTAAGCAGATTTAAGATCTCGGCTTGTACTGACATATCTAGCGCTGAGGTTGGCTCGTCTAAAAGCAATAATTGAGGTTGTAATAAAAGGGCTCTGGCAATGGCGACGCGTTGACGCTGTCCACCCGAAAGTTGATGAGGATAACGACTTGTCACATCTGCAGGCAAACCAACTTGGGCCAATGCTTGCTTAATCGTATCTTTATCGAAAGGAATTTGATGGATTTTTAAAGGCTCGGAAAACGCACGCTCAATACGGTGTTGAGGGTGTAAAGAGGCGTAGGGATCTTGAAATACCATTTGTATATTACGACGTAATGCGCCTTGAAAACGTTGTTGTGGTTTAATGGTTTGCCCTAAAAGTGACATGTTACCTTGCCAATGAGTCAATAATCCAGCAATCACTCGTAAAATAGTCGATTTTCCGCAACCAGAACGACCTATTAAGCTAAAAGTTTCACCTTGTTGAACATGTAAGTTGATCCCTTTTACAACGTGCTTTGCTTGTTTGCCTTGCTCAAATTGAACATGTAAATCATGAATGTCAATTAACATGATGTAGCCCCTTGAAATTAAGCGTCCTATCTAATACCGGCAATTGCGTGCCATAAGTGCTTGCATTAGGTCTGCATGTCCAAAGTGTACGAGTATAAGGGTGCGTAGCTGTCGGTAGCGCTTTCGCATTGAGTTCATCCACTTGTTCGCCTTGGTACATCACCATTACACGTTCGCAATATTCGGCAACAAGAGGCAAATCATGGCTAATTAACAATAGGCCCATGTTGCGTTGTTCACATTGCA
This sequence comes from Proteus penneri, assembly GCF_003144535.1. GTDB lineage: Bacteria > Pseudomonadota > Gammaproteobacteria > Enterobacterales > Enterobacteriaceae > Proteus > Proteus penneri. The sequence goes on from NZ_PHFJ01000001.1 coordinate 429,658, forward strand.
TGGTGATCAGTTCAAGAATTTGATGACGCAACTGAGCATCAAGTGCTGATGTCGGCTCATCGGCAATTAAAATAGTAGGGTTATTGATTAGCGCAATAGCTATCATTGCTCGTTGCCCCATACCACCTGATAATTCACCGGGATAGCGATAAATATTCTGTTCAGGTAAACCGACAGACAGTAGTGTATCGATGATAAGTTGACGTCTATCTTGGCGAGAAAGTTTTTGATGCTGTTTGACGGTTTCTTCTACTTGCTGATAAATGGTTTTTACCGGATTTAAGGCATAACGAGGATCTTGTAATACCATTGAAATCGTATTACCTCGGATGTTATTCCATTGGCGCGATGAGAAATCCAATAAATTATTTCCCTGCAAATTGAGTTTATCTGCACTGACTTTTCCTGGCTGACGAACTAATCCCATTAATGCACGAGCGGTCATTGATTTGCCTGAGCCTGATTCGCCAACAACCGCTAAACGCTCTTGACCTAAAGAGAAAGAAACATTATTGACAACTCTTGCTTTTGGGAAATCGATGCAGAGGTTATTGACCTCAATTAATGGTGTTTTATTCATGGGTATCTCCCAATACGTCGCGTAATCCATCACCCAATAAATTAAATGCCAGACTGCTGATTAAAATCGCTGTACCCGGAATAGCGGCTACCCACCATTGGTCAAAAATAACAGGCATACCTTCTGCGATCATTGCTCCCCATTCAGCCATAGGAGGGCGAGCACCTAATCCAAGAAAACCCAGACCTGCGGCAGCAAGAATAATCACCGCCAAATTAAGGGCTAAACGTACAATGGCTGACGGTAAGCATAGAGGTAAAATATGTCCCCATAAAAGTCGAATACCTTTAATTCCCATCATTTCGGCTGCAGCAAGATAATCACTATTACGCAAATGTTGAATTTCACTGCGAGATTGACGTGCATAAGCAGGCCATGCAGTTAAAGCCAGTGCTAATGCACCATTTAGCAGGCCAGGACCTAACATTGCGACAAAGGCAAAGGCGAGAATAAGAGAAGGCATCGACATTACAATATCGGTGATGCGCATTAAAATACGTTCAGTCCAACCGCCGTAATATCCAGATAAAATCCCGATCAACAATCCTAATGGTAAGGTGATAATAGCCACCAATCCCACCAAACCTAGCATTGGGCGAGTACCATAGATAAGGCGAGAAAGAATATCGCGTCCATAATTGTCTGTGCCTAGCCAATGTTCAGCATTGGGTGCTAACAAACGTTGGGCTGCATGTTGCCAATTGGGATCATAAGGGGCTAACCAAGGTGCAAAAATAGCAATAATTAACAGTAAAATAAGCAACGATAAACCGATAAATGCGGAAGGCGAACGCGCTATTTTTCTTAAAAATGAAGGTGACATTAGCGGAGCCTCGGATCAGTCAAACGAATAACGATATCGGTAATATTATTAATAAAGACAAAGCATAAACCGATAACTAAAGTACCACCCATAATAGCGGTGGTATCACCCGCAAAAAGTGCGGTTGTAAGATATCGACCGATTCCCGGCCAAGAAAAGACCGTTTCTGTTAATACCGCCCCTTCTAACATACCGGTATAAGATAGGGCGATAATAGTCATTAAAACACCACGAATATTGGGTAATACGTGATAAAAAAGAATACGTAACTCACCAATGCCTTTTGCTCTCGCTAGTGTGACATACTCTTTATTCATTTCGTTTAAACAGGCCGAACGAGTTAAACGAGTAATAGAAGCAAGGGCAAAATAAGCTAACAGAGAAACGGGCAAAATAAGGTGTGATAACGCGTTAAAAAAGGCGTCTTTATCACCTGCTAATAAGGTATCGATTAACGCAAAGCCTGTTACGGGTTCAATCGTAAATTGATAGATATCGTCTAATCGTCCGGGGCCAGCAGTCCATTGTAATGTGGCATAGAAGATCAATAGCAAAATCAAACCTAACCAGAAAATAGGAACAGAGCTACCCAATAGCGTCAAAATGCGCAAAATAAAATCGAGAGGTGTTCCCACAAATCGCGCACATAAAACACCGAATAAAATACCGAGACTGGCACCAATCAGTAATGCAATCGTCGCTAATTCTAATGTCGCGGGGAATGTTGCTAACAAATCATCAAGCACTGGCTGGCCTGTTGATGTTGCTGTACCTAAATGCCCTTGTAGCAGTGCTTCCACATAGTGAAAAAACTGCATATAGAGAGGTAAATCCAGCCCTAATTCATGTTTGACTTGGTTATAGGTTTCGAGGCTTGCATGATCACCAACAATTTGCAGAACAGGATCAACAGGGGAAAGTGCAGAAAGCGTGAAAGTAATTACAAGAAGCCCAAAAAGTGTAAGTACTAATGTCAATATTCCTTGAGCAAAAGTAATTAACTGACTTTTTAGACGAATAGGTAACGTCATAGCAGTATTCATACAGCAATAGCCTAGTGAAATGGCAAAAAATAGACCATCCACAATAACATGACTGTGGATGGTTTCAGGAGAAAATATTACTTAGTTACTTTGTCATAATAAACCATATCTGCATTTAGACCTTGGGCATAACCTTTAACATTATCGCGCATGACGATTTGGTTTTTACCTTGATCGATAAAGACATAAGGTGAACTACGTTGTAACTCTTTTTGCATTTCAGTATAGAGCGATTGACGTTTTGTTTTGTCTGCTTCATTAAGTGCAGCCAATGTTTGCTGGCTTAGTTCAGGAATTTTCCAACCATTTAACCAAGCAACAGTATTGGATTGTCCATCGTTATAAGCAAAGGCACTCGCATTTGAATGCGCATCAAAATAGTCTGGGATCCAAAAACGAATCGCGGCTTGGTGTTGTTTAGCGCGTACGCGGCTATACACTTGGCTACCTGCCGCTGGCAATAAATCTACTTGTACACCTGCTTGAGCAAAACTTGCCTGAATGGATTGTGCCACCGTAATATAAGGTACTTTGTTCTCAACATCTAATGTAAAGCGAGCATTGGTAATGCCTGCTTTGGCTAAAATTTCTTTGGCCTTCTTTGGATCAAAAGTGAATGGGTTATCTTTTAGTGCACCCGGTAAACCTACGGGTAAAAAACTTTGGTGAATAAAATACTGACCGCGCATTAGATCTTCAGTAATGCCTTTGTAGTCAACTAAATAACGAGACGCTTCCCAAAATGCAGGGTTACTCAGTGCAGGGTTTCCACTGGCAGTATTAAACGCCATATACACTTGTTCTGCAGAAGGGATATCTAAAATTTTGATCCCTGCTTTGCCTGCTAATGCGGCAGTTTGGTCAGTGCCTAGTTCACGTGCAATATCTGCATCACCTTTTTCAATCAATAAGCGACGTGATGCCGGATCGGGCACGTTTTTAATAATAATATTCGCCATTTTAGGCGCGCCAGTTGGTGAGAGAGGGTTTGCTTCTAACACTATGGCTTGACGTGGTTGATAAGCCCGCATTTTGTATGCGCCACTTCCGGCTGAGTTCATTTTCAGCCAGCTATTCCCAAAGTCATTATTTTTAATGTGAGCAGAAACTAGCTTTTCATCAACGATAGAAGCAATTGGGGTTGAGAGGATATTTAGCACAACATCAGGGCTGACATCCGCAGTCCAACGCACTTCTAATTCATTATCACTGACTTTTTTCAATAATGAAGTAATGTTTTCTGTTTTCCAACCTAAGACATTTAGAATAAAGGCTGGTGATTTATTCATGGTGATCGCACGCTGATAAGAGAAGATAATATCTTCAGGGCGAACGGTGTTACCAGATGCAAATTTTGCATCAGGTTTAATTTTGAATACGATAGATTTTTGTTCAGGATTTGCTTGCCAGCTTTCAACTAAAATTGGCTCATTAATCTCAGGATTATCACGATTAGGTTGAACAATACGCTGATATAAACTAGGCACAGTTTGAATACTAGACAGTTCATTACTTTCAGCTGGATCAAGGCTAACAATATCATCAAGCCCTTGTACCACAATTAATGTATTCGCAGGTGTTGCTGCAAATGCCGGTACGGAAAGGGCACCCACAACGAATAATGATAATAATTTTGCTTTCATGAGACGCTCCCTGAAATGGTGTAGCTAAAGTCGTTATGTCAATAACTTATTACTTATTACTTTGTGAACTTAACTTAGGCAAAACGTGACCAATGCGCAAAGTTTTAATTACGCTTACATATAACCCTTCGTTATAAGTAGCCAAAATTAATTATGGTAGAAGAATAATTAACCGCAAGAATAGGGTGATGAAATATGTCTTTAGACGATCACTTTCCATTCAAATTAAACATTTAGATTAAATTTTAAAAACAAATAATAAAAGTGAATATTTAATAATCTATAAATATTTTTATATTAGAATTGTTATTCAGTTTAGAGATGAATTTATTGTTATTTTAAATTAATTTCAAAGAGAAATTTTTTACAAATAAAGCATCATAAAGTTCTGTGAGTTAAGTAAAACCCATCCTAATTATATTAAATTTGTGAGCTGAGTAGGTTTTCTATCTATAAAACTTGCATGATGTTAATTTAATGTTTATTTGTTGTTTTGTTCCTCTCGATATATATATTTTATTTTCTCAGGATAGAACTCTAGAGGGCTCAATAAAGTTAAGTGATAAGAATACCGCATTAATTGACAAAATTTACGATAAGTGTAAAAAAGAAGAGTGTTGGTATCATTTTTATCTCATAAATATCTTTAAAATCTTTAAGAGCCACAAATATTACAATCAAAATTTAACAACGATACATATCGTTAATTGAGCGACCCCGCTATAAATTATTGTTTATTAGGAGAGGTACCCATGAAAAATAAAGCCACGTTAAAAACAGTGTTCCCACTTAGTATTATGTCACTTGTATTAACCTCCTTTTTTTCTCATGCCATTACTCTTCCTGAAGGCACTACTCTGGCCAAACAACAGAATATTGTGATTAATAACGGTACTGAAGTTTCATCTCTTGACCCGCATAAAGTAGAAGGCGCACCAGAAACTAATATTATTTTAAATTTATTAGAAGGTCTGACTTATGTGGGGCCTAATGGCGAGAGCATGCCGGGCGTTGCACAACGCTGGGAAACGGATGATAACAAGGTGTGGACATTCTATTTGCGAGAAGATGCAAAGTGGAGTGATGGTACACCAGTGACCGCTGAAGACTTTGTTTATAGCTGGCGTCGAGTGGTCGATCCTAAAACAGGTTCACCTTATGCCAGTTATCTTGAATATGCTTATGTTGAAAATGTTGCAGATATTCTTAGTGGAAAAAAAACGCCTGAAGCACTAGGTGTGAAAGCGATAGATCCTCATACTTTGCAAATTAATTTAACCAAGCCAATTCCCTATTTAGTCGATATGGTCAGCCATACGCCATTAAAACCAGTTAAAAAAGAGGTTGTTGAAAAATATGGCGTGAATTGGACTCGTCCTGAAAATTTTGTCGGTAATGGTGCTTATGTTATTGAAAATTGGGTTGTGAATGAAAAGGTGACTTTAAAACGTAATCCACTTTATTGGGATAATAAAAACACCATTATTGAGCAAGCTACATTTTTACCAATTAGCTCAGAAACCAGTGATATTAATCGCTATCGTAGCGGTGAAATAGATATCACTAATAGCGCTATTCCTCCTGTTCTGTATAGAAAAATGAGGCAAGAACAGCCAGAGAATTTACATGTCACACCGTATTTATGTACTTTCTATTATGAATTAAATAATAAAAAAGCGCCTTTTGATGATCCTCGTGTTCGTGAAGCGGTGAAACTGACACTTGATAGAGAAGTTATTGCTGAAAAAATAATGGGACAAGGGCAAATACCCGCTTATTCTTTTACTCCCTCTTTTATTGGTAACGGTAATTTTAAAGCGCCTAAATGGGCTTATTGGACACAACAGCAACGTAATGAGAGGGCGCGTGAATTATTAAAAGAAGCGGGATTTGATGCTCAAAATCCTCTAACTTTTACTTTGCTCTACAATACGTCTGATCAAAATAAACAGCAGGCCATAGCTGCTGCATCAATGTGGAAAAAAAGTATTGGTGCAAATGTGACGTTGCAAAACCAAGAGTGGAAAACCGCATTAGAAAATCGTAATCAAGGAAATTATCAAGTTGCGAGAGCAACGTGGTGTGCAGATTACAATGAACCAACCTCGTTTTTAAATTCATTTCTTTCCACAAGTAGTCTTAATACAGTCTTTTATGAAAATAATGATTACGATGACGCATTAAATAATGCTTCAATTGCGGTTGATAAAGAGGCTCGACATCAACTCTATCAGCGCGCTGAAGCCTTGTTAGACATGGACTCGGCGATAGTACCTGTTTATTATCGTGTCAGTGTTAGATTAGTTAGTCCAAAAGTAGGCGGATTTATAGGTAAAGACCCCTTTGATTATACGGACTTAAAGCGCTATTTTATAAAGGCAGATAACTAAAACTGGTAAATTATCGACATTCTATAGTTATGTGCGATTTAATTATTAAAAGTTATTTAAAAAGTAGTGAAACAATAAAAAACTACCCAAAAAAGATAGCGGCATTAAAAAAATTATAATGCTATCAGGCAATTAAGAACTGATAGCAAATAAACAAAATTGATTTATTTTTTGTAAAAACAATAAGTTGTGTAAACCGTTCTAAAACACAACTGAACATCACAGAATGGTTGTCTAACAACCAGCTCACTAACTGGGAGTATTTTATAAGATGAGTAATTTAACTAAAAAGAGTGCGTTGGCGATTGCAATAAGCGCAATCTTTGGATTGTCAGCGCTAACAGCTAACGCTGCTGTTGTTCCTGACGGGGTGAAATTGGCTGAAAAACAAGTGCTGGTGCGTAATAATGGCTCTGAACCACAATCACTTGATCCTCATAAAATCGAAGGTGTACCTGAGTCTGCATTAGCGCGTGATCTTTTCGAAGGCATTACTATTGTTGGACCAGATGGTGAAATTTTACCAGGCTCCGCAACGAGTTGGGAAAATAAAGATTTTACTGTTTGGACATTTAAAATTCGTGAAGGTGCTAAATGGTCGAATGGTGAACCTGTTACAGCGCAAGATTTCGTTTATAGCTGGCAACGTTTAGCGGATCCTAACACTGCATCTCCTTATGAAAGTTATCTGCAATATGCGCATATCGTGAATATCGACGATATTATTGCAGGTAAGAAAAAAGCCACAGAATTAGGTGTTAAGGCATTAGATAACAACACATTAGAAATCACTTTATCTGAAGCTGTGCCTTATTTACCAAAATTATTAGCTCACTCCTCCATGTCGCCAGTTAACCAAAAAGTGATTGAAAAATTTGGTGAGAAATGGACGCAACCTGCTAACTTCGTCGGTAACGGCGCTTATCATTTAAAAGACTGGACAGTCAACGAACGTATTGTGTTAGAGCGTAGTCCAACTTATTGGGATAACAAAAATACTGTTATTGATCAAGTGACGTTCTTACCTATTTCATCAGAAGTCACTGATGTAAACCGCTATCGTGCGGGTGAAATCGACATGACATATAGCAATTTACCAATCGAATTTTTCCAAAAATTGAAAAAAGAGATCCCTGATGAATTGCGTATAAGCCCATATTTATGTACTTATTATTATGAAATTAATAATGAGAAGGCTCCGTTTAACGATCCTCGTGTTCGTGAAGCACTGAAACTGTCAATGGATAGAGATATCATTACTTATAAAGTGAAAAACCAAGGTGATATCCCAGCTTATGGCTTTACCCCTCCATTTACAGATGGAATTAAAGAGAGCAAACCTGAGTGGTTTGCAAGTTGGACTCAAGAACAACGTAATGAAAAAGCACGCCAATTATTAGAAGAGGCGGGCTATAATAAAGCAAATCCACTAAAATTTAAGCTTCTGTACAATACATCCGACTTACATAAAAAAGTCGCGATCGCCGCTTCTTCAATTTGGAAGAAAAACTTAGGTGCTGATGTTTCTCTTGAAAACCAAGAGTGGAAAACGTTCTTAGATACTCGTCATCAAGGAACTTATGATGTTGCTCGTGCCGGTTGGTGTGCAGATTATAATGAACCTTCTTCATTCCTTAACATGATGCTGTCTTACAGCAGTAACAACACTGTTCACTATAAAAACACAGAATTTGACGCATTGCTCAAAGAGTCGTTACGTGTGAAATCTGATGATGAACGTGCCGCTATTTATCAAAAAGCTGAAGGTGTATTAGATAAAGATTCGGCCATTGTTCCACTTTACTATTATGTAAACACCCGTTTAGTTAAACCTTATGTGGGTGGTTATTCAGGTAAAGATCCATTAGATAATTTACATACTAAAGACTTGTATATTATTGCTAAATAATCGGGCGAGACCTTGTCTTATTAAGACGAGGTCTTTTTATCGTCACGCCTGAATAGGTTTGTATTATAGGAACGGGCAATGCTCAAATTTATTTTTCGTCGCTTTTTAGAAGCGATACCGACTCTATTTATTCTAATAACGATTTCGTTCTTTATGATGCGTTTAGCCCCGGGTAGTCCTTTTACGGGTGAAAGAAAACTCCCGCCTGAGGTTATGGCAAATATTGAAGCGAAATATCACTTAAATGATCCCATTTATAAGCAATACTTCGATTATTTAATTCAATTGTCGAAAGGGGATTTAGGGCCTTCTTTTAAATATAAAGACTACAGTGTAAACACCTTAGTCGGTAAAGCATTCCCTGTTTCAGCTAAATTAGGGCTGTCGGCATTTATTTTTGCTGTCATTTTAGGTGTGGGGGCAGGCGTGATAGCCGCACTGAATCAAAACACCAAATGGGATTATACCGTCATGACTTTTGCCATGACGGGGGTTGTAATACCGAGTTTTGTTGTCGCACCACTATTAGTGCTTATTTTTGCGATTACCTTAAGGTGGTTGCCAGCAGGGGGCTGGAATGGCGGAGCTGTACAATATATGTTGTTGCCAATGATCGCACTGTCGCTTTCTTACATTGCTAGTATCTCGCGTATTACCCGTAGTTCAATGATTGAAGTATTACACTCAAACTTTATTAGAACGGCAAAAGCGAAAGGCTTGCCGATGAAAAGAATTGTACTGCGCCATGCTTTAAAACCCGCGTTGCTACCTGTTATCTCTTATATGGGGCCTGCATTTGTCGGTATTATTACGGGCTCAATGGTTATTGAAACCATCTTTGGATTGCCGGGTATCGGACAATTATTCGTTAATGGTGCTTTAAACCGAGATTATTCATTGGTATTAAGCTTAACCATTATCGTAGGTGCATTAACGATCTTCTTTAATGCCATTGTCGATATCTTATATGCCGTTATTGATCCGAAAATTCGTTATTAATAGACACTGGAGCACGTTATGTTATCACTGAAGGAAAACAGCGAAGCTCTGGGGAATTTCTCGGAGCAGCTAGATATTGAAGGTCGTAGTTTATGGCAAGATGCTCGTCGTCGTTTTATGCACAATAAAGCTGCGATCACGAGTCTTGTGTTACTTTTCTTTATTTTATTATTTGTTATTTTTGCCCCAATGTTATCGCCCTTTGTTTATGACGATACTGATTGGGAAATGATGTCGATGGCACCTGACTTTGCCTCTTCTCACTATTTTGGCACTGACTCATCAGGTCGTGACTTATTAGTACGGGTTGCGATTGGTGGTCGTATCTCATTAATGGTCGGTATCGCCGCCGCCTTTGTTGCTGTTATTGTTGGTACGCTGTATGGCGCAATGGCGGGTTATATTGGTGGGCGTGTTGATTCAATTATGATGCGTTTACTGGAAATATTAAACTCATTCCCATTTATGTTCTTTGTTATCTTACTGGTGACATTTTTCGGTCAAAATATCCTACTGATTTTCGTTGCGATTGGGATGGTATCTTGGCTCGATATGGCGCGTATTGTAAGAGGACAAACCTTAAGTCTAAAACGTAAAGAGTTTATTGAAGCTGCATTAGTTTGTGGTGTGTCATCACGCAATATCGTGTTAAGACATATCGTACCTAACGTACTCGGTGTGGTGGTGGTTTATGCCTCTTTATTAGTGCCTAGCATGATTTTATTTGAATCCTTCTTAAGCTTCTTAGGTTTAGGAACACAAGAGCCATTAAGTAGTTGGGGAGCACTATTAAGTGATGGTGCAAACTCAATGGAAGTTTCTCCTTGGTTGTTACTTTTCCCGGCTTCGTTCTTAGTTGTCACACTGTTTTGCTTTAACTTTATCGGTGATGGCTTACGTGACGCATTAGATCCGAAAGATCGTTAAGGAGAACAAAATGACAAATACAGCAAATAAGTCGTTATTAAGCGTTAAAGATCTCAGTGTCACTTTTGGTACCGCAGATGGTGATGTCACCGCAGTTAATAAACTCAATTTTGAATTAGCCGCAGGTGAAACTCTAGGCATTGTTGGTGAGTCGGGTTCAGGTAAATCGCAAACAGCTTTCGCATTGATGGGATTATTAGCAAAAAATGGTCGCACAGCGGGTAGCGCAAACTTTAATGGTCGTGAGATCTTAAATCTTCGCCAAAGTGAATTAAATAAAATGCGTGCTGAAGAAATATCCATGATATTTCAAGATCCAATGACCTCATTAAATCCCTATATGAAAGTGGGTTCACAGCTTATTGAAGTCTTAATGCTTCATAAAGGCATGAGTAAAAACGATGCATATGCAGAATCTGTGCGTATGTTAGATGCCGTAAAAATGCCTGAAGCGCATAAACGAATGAGTATGTACCCCCATGAATTTTCAGGTGGGATGCGTCAACGTGTCATGATTGCAATGGCATTGCTGTGTAAGCCTAAACTATTAATTGCTGATGAGCCGACAACAGCGCTTGATGTGACGGTTCAAGCACAAATCATGACACTGTTAAATGAGCTTAAGAATGATTTAAACACCGCAATTATTATGATCACCCATGACTTAGGGGTTGTTGCAGGAATTTGCGATAAAGTATTGGTAATGTATGCAGGGCGCACGATGGAATATGGGAATGCGCGTGATATTTTTTATCAACCATCACACCCTTATTCTATCGGGTTGCTACAAGCCGTTCCGCGTTTAGACGGTGAAGATGAGCGACTAGCGACTATTCCGGGTAATCCGCCTAACTTATTGCGTTTACCAAAAGGCTGTCCATTCCAACCTCGTTGCCAGTATGCAACAGAGCAATGCTTAACGAGTGAACCTCAATTAGAGCAATTTGCACAAGGGCGATTACGTGCCTGTTTTAAAGCGGTGGAGGAATTGGTATGACTCAAGCCATGTTACAAGATAGAAAAGTTATTCTCGAAGTGAATGACTTAAAAGTTTATTTCGATGTTCAAGATAATAAACAGTGGTTCTGGCAACCTAAAAAAAGCCTCAAAGCCGTTGATGGTGTCACGCTACGTTTATATGAAGGTGAAACATTAGGGGTTGTTGGTGAATCTGGTTGTGGTAAATCGACATTTGCGCGGGCCATTATTGGGTTAGTCAAAGCCTCTGGTGGAACAGTCACTTGGTTAGGTAATGATTTACTGGGAATGGGGAATAAGCAATGGCGCGATATTCGCCAAGATATCCAGATGATATTCCAAGATCCGCTGGCTTCTCTAAACCCAAGAATGACGATTGGCGATATCATTGCTGAACCATTAAAAACTTATCACCCTAAAATGAAACAGGCTGAAGTTGTTGAAAAAGTCAAAGCAATGATGATGCGAGTCGGATTATTGCCAAACTTAATCAACCGTTATCCTCATGAATTCTCTGGTGGGCAATGTCAGCGTATCGGTATTGCTCGCGCGTTAATTCTAGAGCCTAAATTAGTGATTTGTGATGAATCCGTTTCAGCATTAGATGTATCAATTCAGGCTCAAGTGGTTAACTTGCTGAAAGATATTCAAAAAGAGATGGGATTATCTTTAATCTTTATTGCGCATGATTTGGTAGTGGTAAAGCATATTTCAGATCGTGTTTTGGTGATGTATTTAGGGCATGCGGTAGAATTAGGAACCTATGATGAAGTTTATCATCATCCACTACATCCTTATACTAAAGCGTTGATGTCAGCAGTACCTATTCCTGATCCCGATAAAGAGCGTAATAAGCACATTGATTTATTAGAGGGGGAGTTGCCTTCTCCGATTAATCCACCATCAGGTTGTATTTTCCGTACACGTTGTCCTATGGCGGATGAAGAATGTGCAAAAACACGACCTTTATTAGAAGGAAGCTTCCGCCATGCCGTCTCTTGTTTAAAAGTCGATCCACTTTAATTTTTAATAAAATTATACTAATGGATAAAAAAAGTCTGAATTTATTCAGACTTTTTTTATCATAAAATATGAACGTCAATTCTATGTTGTTTAATAAGCAAAAAATATTTTATTAATACACCTTGTTTTAGTGCTTATCATTATTTTTTCAAAAAGCTTAAGAAGCCTAGTTTTATAATTAATATTCTAATTATAAACCAATTAAGTTGCTTATTTTTAATGTTAACCATATCTATTGTGTTTAGATATCTTAATATATTGAAAAAAATATTATTTTTTAATGAGTTAGGTGTGGTTTAAGTGAGACTTATACTTTCACTATTGTAATGAAATATTAATTAACACAAAGTTTGATTTTCATCAACAAAACTCAGCAGGAATTAGTTATATTTTACAATTAATAAGATTAGTTAATGCCTTCATCTCTTTAACTTAATTCAAAAGGATGAAAAAGACTGTTTTTTAGCTTTGTCTTTGTTTTTACTTTTAATTAAATATTAATCCCTCCAAAATTATTCTTTTATCATACAATGATAAGTGTTTACCTTTCCTATAAATGCAGAATATTATCTTTTATTTTGTCAAATAATCATTGTTTTTTAGATTTTATCACCTTACAAAAAAGATGATATAAATAAAATAAATTATTAACCTCCTGATATAAGGTGATTGAGTATATTTACTTACACTTATTTGGTGTTTTATTATGTGCATCTTAATTGGTTAGAAAATTTTGAATGTTTGATTTTATTAATCTTATATCGTAAATTAAATACAAATACATTTGGGGAAGATAATTTTGGAAATAAATGATTTCTCATTGAATTTTAAATATATCTCAGAAAGAAAGATATTTTGTCATTCGATAGGATATGAACTCTCTCTCTTACGACAACGTAATTTTATGACGGGGGCTGAACTAGGAAAAATATTAAATATTTCTCAACAACAGATATCTCGTTATGAACGAGGTATAAATAAAATACCTGTAGATATATTATGTTATATACTAAATATATTTGATATTTCAATTAGTGATTTTTTTGATCGAGTAAGAAATAGAGTAATTACACTAAAGTATAAAATAAAATATGATACTGATAATAACATTCCTTTTTTTAAAAATGTTATTTAATATATTTTTGATTTTTTAATTTATATAGATATACCAATATTACACTTTTAATAAGGATTTAAATTAAATCCTATTTATGTAATATCGACATGTCTATTGAGTTATTGTTACTTGATACTTTATTTTAATATCCATATCTTAATTTTATATTTAGATATGGAAATCCATTATTAATATTTCTCTTTAATATGAGTTTTATTGCCTTGAGTATATTTTGAAGTGAAGATGTTGTTTATATTTACCTGTAATATAAAAGGAAAAGTCAATGCTTAAAAGAAAAATGCTAGTTAAAACCGTATTAGCTGTATCAGTTTTATCACTGAGTAGTATTGCTTCGGCGGCTACTATTGTTAATGGTGGTAAAATTAATTTTACGGGGCAAATAGTAAATGCTGCATGTGCTGTTAGTGCAAAGTCAATGAATCAAACTATCAATATTGGTCAATATCGAACAGCCCAATTTGATAGTGTTGGTAAAACTGTTGGAAACACTGATTTTTCGATTGATTTAGAAGCGTGTGATACTACAGTTGCAAAAAATGCCTCAGCATCATTTTCAGGTGTTAGTGATTCAAATGACAAAACAGTATTAGCTGTCAGTAATATTACAACTGGTGGCGCAGGCGCAGCCACAGGTGTTGGTATTGAGATTACAGACCATACGGGTAAAATTTTATCACCAGATGGTTCTGTGTTCTCTACCGCTAAACAGTTAATTGACGGAGCTAATACTTTGAATTTTGTTGCCCGCTATAAATCAACATTAGATACAGTAACACCGGGTCAGGCTGATGCCAATGTGACTTTTAGAATGCAATATGAATAAGTCTAATTAGTTTATTGAGAAGTATGGCCTAATAATAAAGGCCATACTTTTATATCGAGGCAAATATGAAATATAGCTTAATATATTCTATTGCACTGTTTTTTTCTATTTCATTTACAACATATTCTATAGAAAGGAATAAAACATTTTTAGATGATGGTATTGTTTATTTTAGGGGAGGTATTGTTGAACCAGCATGTACAGTATCTCCAGAAAGTAAAAATCAGATTGTTGATTTAGGTATTATTAGTAGTAATCAATTTAATGGTGTAGGAAGTCATTCAATAAAGCTCCCTTTTTTTATTAAATTAATGAATTGTAATAAAAATATGGCTGATAAAGTCAGTTTATATATTTTAGGTGATGTCAATAGTATAGATAAACGATTATTTAATATTACAGAAAAACAAAATTCAGCTTCAGGTGTTGGTGTTGCACTATTTAATTCTGAAGATGAGATGATAATTCCAAATAATATTAATAAATATAAGTTTATTAAAGAAAATGAGTTAAAAATAGAATTTAAAGCAAGCTATTTAGCAACAAAAGAAACGGTTATTGGCGGTAAGGCCGATAGTGTTGTGTGGTTTGTTTTTAGTTATCACTAATTAAACCTGTTACTCGAGGCTCATATGTATTTAATATATAGAAACTATATTATTTTATTTTTTCTCTTTTGTTTTTCTTCATTCTCTTATGCTGGAGGTGTAGCATTGGCTGCAACTCGAATTATATATCCAATGGATGCTAAACAGACATCAATTACTATTAATAATACAGATAAAAAATTACGTTTTTTAATTCAGTCGTGGATTGATGATAACGATGATAAAAAAACAAATGAATTTATTGTGACTCCACCTCTTTTTGTAAGTAAGCCTGAAAGTGAAAATAAATTAAGAATTATATATGCAGGAAAAATTTTACCTACTGATAGAGAAAGTTTATTTTGGCTAAATATGAAAGCAATACCTGAAATTGAAAGAGAAGAAATTAAAGATAAAAATATATTGCAATTGGCCGTGTTATCTAGAATAAAAATATTTGTTAGGCCACAAGGCTTGGTATTTAGAACTGAAGATGTTCCTAGTAGTATTGAATTTATACCTTCAGGGAAAAATTTAACAATAAAAAATCCAACACCATATTATGCAACCTTAATTAATATAAAAGTCGGAGAAGAAAAGTTGAATAGTACTATGGTGCCGCCTAAAGGATCTATAGAAATAAAAGTCAATAATCCTAGCTATAATCAAATATCTTATCAAACTATTAATGATTATGGTGCCAGTACGCCAATAATAATAAAAAAGGTTAGTAAATAATACTACAAGATTAATTAATGATAAGGTTTTATTATGTTAAAATCTAAGACTATAATTTTTAATCTCTATTTCGTTTTAGGATCTTTTTATTCTAGCATTAGTTATGCAGATAGCTTTTTTAATCCTAATTTGATATCGAGCATTGATAGTGAAGTTGCAGATTTATCACGCTTTGATAAAGGTGAAGGCCAGCCAGAAGGAATCTATTCAGTCGAAATTTATGTCAATAATGAATATATTGAAACTAAAAGTATTCCCTTTTATGAAAATAATAAATCATCTGATGGAACAGGGTTGCTACCTTGTTTAAACAATAAAGAATTAAAAAATATAGGTGTGAGTTTAAATGATGATAGTAAAAAAATTAATAGTAAAGAGTGTATTGATATATTAGATGAGATTGAAAAGTCAAATATTAGATTTGATTTTGAAAGTCAAAAGTTATTTTTAAGTATTCCACAAGTAATGTTTAAAAATAATGTTCGTGGCTATATTCCTCCAGAAAAATGGGATAATGGTATTAATGCCTTTTTGTTAAATTATAATTTTACAGGAAGAAATAGTAAAAATTTCAAAGATAATATTAATAATAATAATTACTTTTTAAATCTAAACCCTGGTATTAATGTAGGATCATGGCGACTACGTAATGAAAGCACATGGATGTACGCTAGTGGTGAAAATAACCAGAATAAATGGCGTAATATAAGAACATATGTACAAAAACCGATAATTCCATTAAAAGCAGAGCTGACAGTGGGTGATTCATTTTCTAGCGGTATCATTTTTGATAGCCTTGGTTTTAGAGGTGCTAAACTAGAATCTGATGATAATATGCTACCTGATAGTATGAGAGGATTTGCTCCTACAATTAAAGGGATTGCAAATAGCAATGCGATTGTTACTGTTAAACAAAATGGCTTTGTTATCTACCAAATTTCTGTTCCTCCTGGTGCATTCGAAATAAAAGATCTTTATGCAACATCAAGCAGTGGTAATTTAGATGTGGTAATCAAAGAGAATAATGGAGAAATTACTCAATTTGTTGTGCCTTATTCAAATGTTCCTATTTTGCAACGTGAAGGACGCCTTAAATATGAGTTTATTGGAGGGGAATTTAGAAGTGGGTCTGATTTTCAGGATAAACCTAATTTTGGGCAATTAAATTTAATTTATGGTTTGCCTTATAATTTAACCCTCTATGGGGGAAGTCAATTTTCGAATAACTATCAAGCTTATGCTATTGGTCTAGGTGGAAATTTAGGAAATTTAGGTGCGATATCAGCAGATGTTATTCAAGCAAATAGTATTTTACCAAATGATGAACATAAAAAAGGACAATCATTTCGTCTACTTTATGCGAAGTCAATTAATAGCACAGGGACAAACTTTCAAATTATGGGGTATCGATATTCGACTCAAGGATATTATACGTTAAATGAAGTTAGTTACAATAAAATGGAAGGACGTGAAATTATCACTTCTGATGGAATAATAAGGGATAATGAAAGTTTATCTAACTATTATAATTTAAATTATTCTAAAAAAGGACGTTTTCAAGTTAATATAAATCAGCAAGTGACGGATAACAGTTCTTTATATTTATTGGGTTCTTATCAAAATTATTGGCGAACAACAGAAACAGAACAATTATGGCAAATTGGTTATAATGGAAATATAAAGCAAATTAATTATAGCTTGAATTTTTCTAAATCTAAATCGCCAGGTATGAGTGGAGATAATAAAAATATTGCATTTAATATTTCTATTCCTATTAATGATCTTTTTAATCAAAATAGAGTTAATGATTTAAACGCTAGTCGAAATAGTATGTATGCCGTTTATTCTATGAATAGAAGTAATGACAATGTATGGGTTCAACAAGCTGGATTAACAGGAACATTACTTGAGGATAATAATTTAAATTATAATATCCAACAAGGGTATGCTCATAACGGTGGTGGTTACTCTGGAATGGTTTATGCTAACTATAAAGGAAAGTATGCTAATCTGGGGAGCGGATATAATTATAATAACGATTGGCATGAATTAAATTATAATTTAAATGGTGGTGTTGTTGCACATTCTGGTGGAATTACTTTAAGCCAGCCTTTAGGTGATACAAATATTCTTATTAAAGCAAATGATGCTAATAACATTAGAGTTGAGAATGCTAATGGTATATTAACTAATAATAAAGGATATGCCGTTCTACCTTATGCATCTATTTATAAGAATAATCGTGTTTCTTTGGATATAAATTCATTAGGTGAAAATATTGAATTAGAAAATGCAATTATGAATGTTATTCCTACTAAAGGAGCATTAGTGCAGGCTAATTTTAAAACCAATATCGGTTATCGAGCAATAGTAAATTTAAAGAAAAAAAATGGTGCGATTATCCCATTTGGTGCAATGGTTATTGACGAATCGCGTTCTGTAAGTGGTATTGTTGGTGATAACGGGAATGTCTTTATTTCTGGATTAGCACCTATAGGGAAATTAAAAGCTAAGTGGGGAAGAATGGAAGACCAACAATGTACATTTGATTATGAAATTAACGATAAATCATCTAAAGAAAAAGGGATTTATTTTATCTCTTCTACTTGTCAATCTGATAAATAGCAACTGAATGGGTTTTTTATGATGAGAATATTATTATTTACGATAATAGCCATTGCTTCAAATAGTGCTATTGCTGTTAACTGCATCAGTGGTTGTAATGCTAATGAAATTTCAACACTCAGTGGACAGTTAACAAAGAATGAAAATAAAGTAGGGGTCACTAAAGATGCTTCTGATATTAATTTAACAAATCGAACAACATTAAGGTGGAATGCCGGTCAAGGACAAACTTGGGCAACATATTCTAATGGTAATATTCCTACAGCTAACACCAGTAATAATGATTGGGTATACTCAAGAATAGATGACTATATATCTGTGGCTTTAAGGATGACAAATAATTGTAGAACAATTTATGTTCCTTATAATGTACCAACTTTAAGTTCTACTTGTGGTCCTCGTTCTTATACAGAAGGTGAAGAAGGGGTTGTTTCTACACGAAAATATCAGACACGAATAAAAATAGATAAAGCGATTATTTCAGGTACTTATGTAAATAATATTTTTGTCGGTGAATTTGGATTCTGCCAACCACAAAATTGCGCAACAAAACAAGCGGTGATCACTAAGTTATTTTTAAATCTTTCGATATCTGTACCACAATCTTGTGTGATTAATTCGGGTCAAGTGTTAAATATTGATTTTGATAATATTCCTGCATCAAGTTTTAAAGAAGCGGGGAAAAAAGCGGAAGGAGTAAATACAATTTCGCGTAATTTAAATATTCAATGTGACAATATAGAGGCCAGTGCAGATTTGACAATGCGTTTACAAGCCGATTCTGTATACGGTAATGCAATTGTTTCTAATAATAAAAGTGTTGGATTTATTATTGCGAACGCTAACGGTACGGAGTTAACCCCTAACGATTTATCCAGTTTTATTCCTTTTAAACTAAATGGAAATTCTGACTCTAATGTTACTATTAATGTGTATCCTGTCAGTATTGATGGAAAAACACCAGCAGAAGGTTCCGTGACATCTAGTGGTTTCTTAAGAGTCGATTTCCCTTAAATTTATATAGGCTCACATCATGAATGAGTTATTTTATAGTAACAAAATAATGCGCTCTTTATTATGGATACTATTTTTATTGATAGGGTGTTCAATATTTCTAGTTCAAGACGCAAAAGCTGAATTGGCAAATACCAATATTGTTATAAAAGCAAATATTGTTGCAAATACATGTAGAGTAAGTCCTGAATCAATGAATAAATTCGTAGATTTAGGTGTGTGGGGAACGAAAGACTTTCAGCAAAACAAAACAACAGAACCGATAAAGTTTACGCTTAACTTAACGGATTGTAGTGTATTTACGACGGGAGTGAAAGTGACCTTTAAAGGGGATACTGATAATCAAGATAATACACTATTTAAATTGTCAGAAAATGACTCTGCAAAAAATGTTGGGATCGCAATTTTAGATAAAAATAAAGATAAGGTATTACCAGGTGAAAGTAGTGTTATTTATCCAGTAGGAACAATCAATAATATTGCTCTTGATTTTTATGCGCAATATGTATCAACAGGGTCGTCTGTTGTCAGTGGTAGTGCAAATGGCGAAGTTTTGTTTTCTTTAGAATATCTTTAAATTATAAAGGGAACGTTTTAGTTCCCTTTATATATAAACTATTATGAGTGAATTTGAATAAAATAAAATCAAATCCAGCCTTTAGTTCGAAACTCTTTTAAGGTTGCGACGAAATAGCTCATCTCTTCGGGTGTGCCTAAAGTTAAACGGCTCCAACCCAAAGCAGGTGGAAATTCACGACCCACCATAATATTCGCGTCTTTCATTCTATTTTGATAGGTTTTTACATCGCCTTTAACTTTATGAAATATAAAGTTTGCATGAGAAGGTGCGTATTCAATATTCAGCTCTTTTAAGGCATCAACGACTATCTGACGTGAAACATCAATCGATTTACGACTATATTCCACATAAGCTTTATCTTTTAGTGAGGCTAATGCGGCAACTGCACCTGCAGTATTAGTATTATCAATAGAAACAAAGGAATCAATTTGTGAGATTACTTCTGGGACAGCAACGCCATAACCTACACGTAACCCAGCTAAGGCATAAATTTTTGAGAAAGTACGGGCGACAATCAGATTTTTATATCCTGCAGCAACTAACGAAATTGCACTGATAAATTCAGGTGTTGAAACAAACTCAGCGTAAGCTTCATCAATAATAAAAAAGACATTCTCTTTTGCTGATTTTACCCAGTTCGATAATTCTGCACTAGGGGTTAACATTGCTGTTGGATTATTCGGATTGCATAAATAGACCATACTGATACCGTCAAATTCTTGCGCTTTTTTCTGCATGGTTGTTAAATCGAAAGCTAGAGTATTATCAACGGGTACTTTAACGATTTTTACACCTAAAGGTTCAGCATAAAGCTCGGCATAGTTAAATGTCGGGTCAGGAACAATAAGTTGAACTGCTTTACCTTCTTTTTGTGCTTTGTTTGCCACAAATTGTACGGCTGCTTGAATTGTCTCAGATGAGCCATTTCCTAAGGTAATATGTTTATCTGAAAGTTTAAATTCTTTCCCTAATTCGCTAATTAATGCGCTACGTGCATCATCTGGATATCTGAAAGCATTGGGTAAAGCATCGATAATAGCCTGTTTCGCTTTTTGCGACATGCCAAGTGAATTTTCATTAAAATTGAGTAGTAACGGATTTTCTGCATTAAATACCAATTTATTTTTCAATGGTTCATTGGCATAAGCAGAGCTAACAAAGGAACTTAACGAAAGCCCCCCAATCACTAGGCTGGATGATGTTAAGAATGAACGACGATTCATGTGATGTTTTCCCAAGTAAATTATTCTATGTTTTATTAGTTCACATAGATTACTAAAAAGAAAACCAAAGTAAATAGTTATGTAATAAAAATAATTAAATATTCACTTTTTTTCTTGCGTGGTTCTTTGGAAAACATTGTCTAACACGGTTCAATATCAATATAATAAAAAAGGGAAATCGTTTATCAGATTTCCCTTAGATATTAATGGCTATTTATAGCTTTTATTCAGGAAAAGTTAGTGTCGATCCGGGTGCTTCACGACTAAGATGAATAAAGTTCAGGTGTTTTTCATATTGGTCTAAAATATCTGTAATAATTTGCTCTTTGGTGTAATCCATTAAGTCATTACCTTGTGTACCTTCCCATAAATAGGTCTCTAAACGGTAATAGTCTGATTTACCTCGACGAGCACGATAAGTAAATGCAGGTACTGAGTATTTCTGTGGCCAAATTTGATAAATAAAATTTTGCTCTTGGCCAAGATCGACCACAAGTTCTAAATGATGTAAGCGTTCATTATCTTCGATTGGGTAATAATTGAATTCAACTTTCGCTCCACGTAATAAAAGTTCTTTAGCCACATCTTGCATTGCTGGCATACAGGTTAAATCTAACATGCGTTGTGTATAGGTGGTTCCTGGGAAATTCATAACCCGCCCTAAACGCTGTTTCCAATTCATCGTCGTATTACCATAAAGTGGTGCCGGCGCATTGGTATTTAGCGAACTAACTCGTCTGAAATCTTCAACTTTTAATGACTTATAAAGTCCGGCCATAATAAAGAAAATAACAAAGCTAAAGGGCAATCCCATTATTATTGTCGTGTTTTGTAAGGCAGAAATACCATCTGCCATTAACATACCTAACGTTAATAAACCAATAGCAATAGACCAGAAAATGCGAAGCCAATTGGGTGCATCGTTATTAACATGGCTTAATTGAGAGGTGAAATTGCCTAATACTAATGAACCAGAGTCGGCAGAAGTGACATAAAATAATAATCCCGTCATTGTGGCGACAGAAGCCGTTAAACCAAAACCGGGATAGAGTTCTAATAAAGAATAGAATCCTTTTTCGGGGGCTTCTAATACGGTTTGTGCGAGTGCTTTATTGCCATGGATCACTTCATATAAAGCGCTATTACCAAAAATGGATAACCATAACAGTGTAAAAACAAAGGGAATAATTAAAGTACCTATGACGAATTGTCGAATTGTTCGTCCTCTTGAAATACGTGCTAAAAAGAGTCCAACAAAAGGTGACCATGCAACCCACCAAGCCCAGAAAAACAGTGTCCAGCTATTCATCCAATCTGTTGGTCTATCAAATGCAAAACTATTTAATGTCATGCTTAAAAAACGATTAGTGTAATCACCGACATTTAATACCAGTGCATTTAATAAAAACTCAGTATCCCCTGCAAATAAGATAAATAAAATAAGCCCCAATGCGAGTAATACGTTCAGTTCAGATAAAATCCTGATCCCTTTATTAACGCCCGATGTTGCCGAAATAACGGCCATAATAACGGATAATAGAATTAATCCACCTTGGACACCTAATCCTTGGGGTAAATCAAAAAGAACTTTTAAGCCATAATTAAGTTGTACAACACCAATACCTAACGTTGTTGCAATACCAAAAATGGTACCTAATACCGCAGCAATATCAACTGTATGACCAATTGGGCCATAAATACGATTTCCAAAGATAGGATAAAGTGCAGAGCGTATGGTTAATGGCAAATTGTAACGATAGCTAAAATAACCTAGTGCGATACCAATAAGTGCATACATAGACCAGCCCGTCAGGCCATAGTGGAATAAAGTCCACACCATCGACTGACGGGCTGCTTCTATTGTTTCACCTTCGCCGGTTGGCGGTAACATATATTGTGTAATCGGCTCTGCTACAGAGAAAAACATCAAATCAATCCCAATACCGGCTGCAAATAACATCGCAGACCAACTTAAAACACTAAATTCAGGTTTCGATTGTTCAGGTCCTAATTTGATATTTCCAAAACGAGATGTGGCAACAAAAATAACAAAAACAATGTATAACGTGGCTGCCAATAGATAGTACCAACCAAAGGTTTTTGATACCCATCCCAGTGTTGCCACAATCCATGTATTTGCTGTTTCTGTCATCAAAATAGTGAAGAAAGAAAACGCTAAAATCAGCGTTGCTGAAGCGAAAAAAACGACAGAATTTAGCTTGTCTTTCTGTGGTTTTTTTGTGCTGTTAAGAGTTGTCATCAGAAATTCCAAAAAATTTATTTATCTAAAAGTTAAAAGTTGCATTCTTTGTTAACTAATTGAATTAGTTGCAAAGATTCAAATTTTCACAATATCCTCCCATATAGAAATGTAAATTAATTGTGATAAACAATAGTTAATATTGATTGAATGTTCAATTAAAAAAACGTTTAATGAATATGTTCAATGTATTTTTTAGGTCTTTAAAACATGCCGAAGATAGGAATGCAGTCGATACGTAAACAGCAATTAATCCAAGCGACGTTAGCAGTTATTAATGAGGTTGGAATGCAAGAGGCGAGCATCGCATTGATCGCTCGAAAAGCCGGTGTTTCTAACGGCATTATTAGCCACTACTTTCGTGATAAAAATGGATTGTTGGAAGCTGCTATGCGCCATATCCAGTATCAATTGGGTTTTGCGGTGGCGATACGTTTAAGAATGTTAAGCGATGCAACACCTAAGCGACGTATCCAAGCCATTGTTGAAGGTAACTTTGATACTACGCAAACCAGTGAAGCTGCCATGAAAACATGGCTAGCGTTTTGGGCGAGTAGTATGCATCAGCCTAATTTGAATCGTCTACAAAAGGTCAATGATAGAAGACTTTATTCCAATTTAAGTTACGAGTTTGGGCGTGTTCTTACTAAAGATCAAGCACGTTTGGCTGCGAAAGGTTTAGCCGCATTAATAGATGGTTTATGGCTACGAAGTGCATTAAGTAATGCACCATTTTCTCTTGAAGAGGCCAAAACCATTACTAATGAATATATCGATATGCAACTTACAAATCGGAGTCAAATAAAGACTTAAAAAACTAATAATAAAGGAGAAACTATGCCAAACCCACCGTTACATAAACTTTATATTCATGGTGGATATGTCGATTGTGCAGAGCCAGAGTGTGAACAATTTGATGCGATTAATCCTGCTAATGGCGAAGTGATTGCACATTTACAATCTGCAAGTGAAGAAGATATCAATTGGGCCGTCGAGAGTGCGAAGCAAGGGCAAAAAATTTGGCGTGCAATGACCGCGATGGAACGCTCTCGAATTTTACGACGGGCTGTTGATATTTTACGTGAACGTAATGATGAATTGGCTTATTTAGAAACCCTAGATACAGGCAAACCCCTATCTGAAACACGTTATGTCGATATTGTGACGGGCGCTGATGTTTTAGAGTATTACGCAGGTCTTATTCCTGCACTTGAAGGAGAGCAAATTCCACTAAGAGAAACGGCTTTTGCTTATACTCGCCGTGAACCATTGGGAATTGTTGCTGGTATCGGTGCTTGGAATTATCCGATTCAAATAGCGTTGTGGAAGTCTGCACCTGCACTTGCCGCAGGTAATGCCATGATCTTTAAACCAAGTGAGATGACTTCATTAACAGCATTAAAACTTGCCGAAATATACACTGAGGCAGGATTGCCAAAGGGCGTTTTTAATGTTGTTACAGGAAAAGCTAATGTGGGACAGTGGTTAACACAGCATCCTGATATCGCGAAAGTTTCTTTCACTGGTGGAATTGAAACGGGTAAAAAGGTAATGGCAAATGCTTCTGCTTCAAGTTTAAAAGAAGTAACCATGGAGCTTGGTGGAAAATCGCCTTTAATTATTTTTGATGATGCAGATTTAGATACCGCCGCTGATATTGCGATGATGGCGAATTTTTATAGTTCGGGGCAGGTGTGTACCAATGGCACTCGTGTTTTTGTTCCCGAAAGATTAAAGGCTGCATTTGAAGCGAAAATTATAGAGCGCGTATCACGTATTAGGATCGGCTCTCCTCTTGAGATGGATACCAATTTTGGTCCACTGGTCAGTTTTCCTCATCTTGAAAAAGTCTTGAATTATATTGAGTTAGGCAAAGCTCAAGGGGCAAGATTACTTTGTGGTGGTCACCGTTTGTTAGAAAGCAATTTTGCGCAAGGTGCTTATGTTGCACCGACGGTTTTCACTGATTGCACTGATGATATGAAAATTACGCAAGACGAAATATTTGGCCCAGTGATGAGTATTTTGAGTTATCAAACTGAAGATGAAGTGATTTCACGCGCAAATAATAGCGTTTATGGTTTAGCCGCAGGTCTTGTCACTAAAGATTTCACAACAGCTCATCGTGTTATTCACCAATTGGAAGCTGGAATTTGTTGGATTAATACATGGGGCGAGTCTCCAGCAGAAATGCCAGTTGGTGGCTATAAACATTCTGGGGTGGGGCGCGAAAATGGCCTAGTTACATTACAAAATTACACGCAAATAAAATCTATTCAAGTTGAACTTGGGGAGTTTTCATCCGTTTTTTAATCCATTCTTTTTTTAATGACTGAAACAGAGGAGATAACAATGGTCTATGACTACATTATTATCGGTGCTGGTTCAGCCGGTAACGTTCTTGCTACCCGCTTGACAGAAGATCCTGAAGTTACTGTGCTGCTCCTTGAAGCTGGAGGTCCGGACTACAGGTTCGATTTTCGTACACAAATGCCAGCGGCATTAGCTTATCCGTTACAAGGTAGGCGATATAATTGGGCTTATGAAACAGAGCCTGAACCTTATATGAATAACCGACGCATGGAATGTGGTCGTGGGAAAGGGCTTGGTGGATCATCATTAATTAATGGTATGTGTTATATCCGTGGTAATGCGATGGACTTTGATGGTTGGGCAAAACTCCCCGGCCTTGAAGAGTGGGATTACTTAAGTTGTTTACCTTATTTTCGTAAGGCAGAAAGTCGCGATATTGGTGCCAATGATTATCATGGTGATAAAGGCCCTGTAAGTGTGACTACGCCGAAAAAAGGCAATAATATCTTATTTCAAGCAATGATTGAGGCGGGTGTACAAGCAGGATACCCAAGAACGATTGATCTTAACGGCTATCAGCAAGAGGGTTTTGGCCCGATGGATAGAACCGTCACACCTAAAGGCCGTCGAGCAAGCACAGCAAGAGGCTATCTTGATCAAGCGAAAGCACGCAAAAACTTAACGATCGAGACACATGCAACGACCGATATTATTGAGTTTGAAGGCAAAAAAGCCGTAGGCGTTCGCTATTTTTTAGGGAGAAATACCACTCCTCACCATGTAAAAGTTCGCCGAGAAGTATTGCTTTGCGCTGGTGCAATTGCTTCGCCCCAAATTTTGCAACGTTCTGGTGTTGGGCCTGAAAAAGTACTAAATGAATTTAATATTCAACCAGTACATGTATTACCTGGAGTTGGGGAAAATCTGCAAGATCACTTAGAAATGTATTTGCAGTATGAATGTAAAAGGCCTGTTTCACTTTATCCTGCTTTAAAATGGTATAACCAGCCTAAGATTGGTGCGCAATGGCTATTTCAAGGAACAGGGATTGGGGCAAGCAATCAATTTGAAGCGGGAGGGTTTATTCGCTCTAGCGAAAAGTTTGCCTGGCCTAATATTCAATTCCATTTTTTACCTGTTGCCATTAATTATAATGGCACCAATGCGGTAGAAGTACATGGTTTCCAAGCGCATGTGGGCTCTATGCGTTCACCCAGTCGAGGGCGAGTAAAATTAGCATCTATAGATCCTCATCAACATCCCAATATTTTATTTAATTACATGTCCACAGAACAAGATTGGGAAGAGTTTCGTTCAGCTATCCGTATCACGCGAGAAATAATGGCACAACCGGCATTAGATGCTTATCGTGGTGAAGAAATTAGTCCAGGCAAACATATCCAAAGTGATGAAGAGCTTGATGCTTTTGTTAGAGAACGTGCTGAAACAGCATTTCATCCTTGTGGTACGTGTAAAATGGGAACGGATGAAATGGCTGTTGTTGATGGTGAAGGTCGAGTACACGGCATGGAAAACTTAAGAGTTATTGATGCATCTATCATGCCACTAATAATCACTGGGAATTTGAATGCGACTACAATTATGATTGCAGAAAAGTTAGCTGATAAGGTGAGAGGGATTAAACCTTTACCTAAAAGTCAGGCAAAATACTATGTTGCAGATAATACTCCGGTGAGAAGACGAAATTAAGCAAGTTATTTACAATATGCAAAAGGGGGATGAAAGTTCCTCTTTTGTGCGTTTATCAATAATTTCTTTTTATTGCTTTCAATTTAAATAAGAAATATTTATGTAATTTGAGGTTTTCGAGAGAGGGAATGTGATTAATCTTTATCATAAATATTCCTAAATAAAATTACTTGATAAGTCGTATTCGAAATAACGAGATAAATTCAAGTAAAACAACGATTGTTCTGCCATTTCTGTGACGAATATCAACTCTCCATAAGTGAAGCATTCCATTAATTATAATAAACAGACGACGAAAACGTTTGCATAATATTTTTATGTAGATAGAATTCGCCAGATTTTTTTGGCCTGGTGAAATTAATAGGGGGTTAAAGTGTCTCAGGACAACAATTATAGTCAGAGCCCAGTGCCCATATCCGCAAGAAAGGGTGGATTAGCGTTAACCTTTGTGATGTTGGGATTAACGTTTTTTTCAGCCAGTATGTGGACTGGCGGCGCTCTTGGTACTGGTCTTTCCTTTAATGATTTCTTCCTCGCAGTTCTAATTGGTAATCTTCTTCTTGGTATCTACACCGCATTTCTTGGTTTTATTGGTTCAAAAACAGGTCTTACTACTCATCTTCTCGCGCGTTACTCTTTCGGTATTAAAGGTTCTTGGCTTCCCTCATTTTTACTCGGTGGTACTCAAGTTGGTTGGTTCGGTGTGGGGGTGGCAATGTTTGCCATCCCAGTAGGAAAAGCCACTGGTATTGATATCAATCTCCTCATCGCCGTTTCCGGCATTTTAATGACCATCACTGTATTTTTCGGCATTTCCGCTCTCACCGTTCTCTCTATCATTGCTGTTCCCGCTATTGCTATCCTTGGAAGTTACTCTGTTTATCTTGCCATACATGATATGGGCGGGCTTTCTACGTTAATGGCTGTTAAACCTACTCAGCCATTAGATTTTAATTTAGCGCTGGCGATGGTTGTCGGATCGTTTATTAGTGCGGGTACACTGACGGCTGATTTTGTCCGCTTTGGACGAAACCCTAAAGTCGCAGTGGTTGTTGCAATTGTCGCCTTCTTCTTAGGCAATACATTGATGTTTGTCTTTGGCGCAGCAGGCGCCGCTTCACTGGGAATGGCAGATATTTCTGATGTGATGATTGCGCAAGGATTATTGCTGCCGGCTATCGTGGTGCTAGGTTTAAATATCTGGACAACCAATGATAATGCGTTATATGCATCAGGATTGGGCTTTGCCAATATCACTGGTTTATCAAGTAAAAAACTTTCTGTAATAAACGGTATCATTGGTACGCTGTGTGCATTATGGCTTTATAATAACTTTGTTGGTTGGCTTACCTTTTTATCTGCAGCAATTCCACCAGTAGGAGGTGTTATTATTGCAGATTATCTGATGAATAAAGCACGCTATAACAGCTTTAATGTTGCTACAATGCAATCGGTTAACTGGGTTGCATTACTCGCTGTTGCAATTGGTATTATCGCAGGGCACTGGTTACCGGGTATTGTGCCTGTTAATGCCGTGTTGGGGGGAGCAATAAGTTATGCTGTGTTAAATCCCATATTAAATCGTCGTACAGCTCGACAAGCGGAGATAAATCATGCTGGGTAAAAATATCGAACAAATTAACCATGCTCGTCTAGTTGGAAAAGAAGGTTTGTGGCGCATTACGCTAAAAAATAACAAAATTGAAGCGATAGAGCCTCAGCCTGAAAATAATTTTCATCTTGAGTCATTAGATGCGCAAGGTGGTTTAGTTCACGCTCCTTTTGTTGAACCTCATATTCATTTAGATACTACACAAACTGCGGGGCAGCCGAATTGGAATCAATCAGGTACGTTATTTGAAGGTATCGAGCGCTGGGCAGAGCGAAAAGCATTGTTAACTCATGATGATGTTAAACAACGTGCATGGCAAACGCTTCAATGGCAAATTGCTAATGGTATTCAACATGTTAGAACTCATGTGGATGTTTCGGATGCATCGCTCACCGCATTAAAAGCAATGCTGGAAGTGAAAGAAGAAATTAAACCTTGGGTTGATTTACAAATCGTTGCTTTTCCACAAGAAGGTATTTTGTCTTACCCTAATGGTGAAGCTTTATTAGAAGAAGCATTAAAATTAGGTGCTGATGTTGTAGGTGCTATTCCACACTTTGAATTTACGCGTGAATATGGTGTTGAATCATTGCATAAAACCTTCGCATTAGCACAAAAATATGATCGTTTAATTGATGTTCATTGTGATGAAATTGATGATGAGCAATCTCGCTTCGTTGAAACCGTTGCCGCTTTAGCACATAAAGAAAATATGGGCTCAAGAGTTACTGCAAGTCATACAACCGCAATGCACTCTTATAATGGGGCCTATACTTCGCGCTTATTCCGTTTATTAAGAATGTCAGGCATTAACTTTGTGGCGAATCCTTTAGTGAATATTCACTTGCAGGGGCGTTTTGATACATATCCAAAACGTCGTGGTATTACTCGCGTAAAAGAGATGCTAGAAAGTAATATTAACGTCTGCTTTGGTCATGATGATGTTTTTGATCCGTGGTATCCATTAGGTACAGCAAATATGCTTCAAGTTTTACATATGGGGCTGCATGTTTGCCAATTAATGGGTTATGGTCAAATTGATAACGGATTACAGTTAATTAGCCACAACAGTGCAAAAACACTCGCTTTAACAGATTATGGTGTTGAAGTAGGAAATAGTGCAAACTTTATCATTCTACCCGCTGATAATGGATTTGATGCTTTACGTCGCCAAGTACCAGTGCGTTATTCCGTTCGTCAAGGTAAAGTGATCGCACAAACAGAGCCAGCAAAAACAGAAATTATGTTAGATAAGCCGACACTAGTTAATTATAAATAATAACCCAATAATTGTAGTAAAAGTCATCTTTATTTAGGATGACTTTTTTATATAAGTAAATTAATAAATTGAATAATAAATAGACATGTAATGCTTAATTATTTTATGTTTTTTTTATTTGTATTATTTAACTTAAAAATCAATATTTACCTTATGGTTGTGAAATGCAATTCCTAAACGCAAATAAATATATTTAAATTATTATTATCTCATGTTTGGTGTTTTATATAAAACAAGAAGATAGTTAATCTATTTAGAATACTCTTTGTTTTCTTATTTCAAGATTTATTGAATAAAAATGAATCATTGCAGATTTACCTAATTTAATTAAAATAAGACGCTGTTAGATCCTCTCCGTATTACTGCGGCTGCTATCCCTTTAATCTGAGAGGTTTTTATGTCTACACAAAGAGATCGTGGTTGGCGCCAATGTGTTAACCGAAAAAATAAACATCAAGAAATGGGTTGTTCACGAGTGATGTTTAAACCAGAAAAAAAATGGTCTAATTTATATACTCGATCACTTAAAATGACCAGAGCTACACAACTAGGAATTGAATACCCAAGAATTTCTCGTAGTCAGCGTCGATTAAATGCGTTATCTGATAGTGAGTAATAATGAATATCTTATTTATTTGCAGTAAAAACCAATGGCGAAGCCCGACTGCTGAACTATTGTTTGCAGATAGAGAAGGGATTAATACACTTTCAGCGGGTACGCGCAAAGATGCGCAATGTGTTGTTGATAACGAATTGCTAAAATGGGCTGATTTAGTCCTTACTATGGAATCTAAACATTTAAATCGCTTATCTGCACATTTTCCTGCAACCATGCGCTATAAAAAAGCCCATGCATTGGGAATACCTGATAATTATCGCTTTAATGATCCGGCATTAATTGAACGCCTTGAACAGAAAGTTCAGCCTTATTTATCGATGGAAGCAAAGCTTTCAACTAAATAATTTATTTATCTTGATCAAAAACGCTCAGTTCAAAATATAAGACTGAGCGTTTTTTTATATTTGAAAGCCTTGGGTATAAAAAATAAGTTAAATTTTATTTGTTGTATTTATTGATTATTTTTTCTGATCAAGGCGGCTAATTGTGCAAGTTCTTCATCACTCGCTCGTTCAAAATCGTGAGATGAAAGATAACCTGGATATTTATCAAAGAAAATCTTCTGCTTATTTTCAATGGGTGCCCATTTAGTCATATCACCAGTGCCATGCATTGGACTAAGTTTACTGTGAACATGATCAACACCAAATCCTTCAAAAAACATGCCTGTACGGGAGACATCAGGGAATGTTTTATCTAAGATTTTTGCCACTTTTTTTGTGGCAATCACTAATAAAGCTAAGGCTTCATCACTAAGATCAAAAACGTAACTTGGATAGTGTTTTTTAGGAATAACAACAGTAAAGCCTTTGGTGTTTGGAAATATAGACAGAAATGCAAGGTGGTGTTCGTCTTCCCAAATTTTATGGCAAGGTGCCTTTCCAGCAACGATTTGACAGAAAATACAATTATCCATAGTAACCTCATAGCCAAAAATGAGCTGATATCTCAGCAAAATTAATGTTGAAAAGATAGCCCTATGTGTAATTTATTTCAAAATTAAACTAAATAATGACAAGAAAATCAAAATGATAAGAATAAAGGCAATAGGCAAAAGAAAGAGGATATTACAAAGGAAAACCCTTAGCGAGTCATTTAACTTACTAAGGGTTTGTCATACTTGGCGAATTACAGTAGGTTTCTTTCAGCTAAATCAAGTGCAAAGTAAGACAGAATTAAATCTGCTCCTGCACGTTTAATTGAACCTAAAGTTTCCATTACCACACGATCTTCATCGATTGCACCCGCTAATGCCGCAAATTTAATTTGCGCATATTCACCGCTGATTTGATAAGCGGCTAAAGGTAACAAAGTACGTTCACGCACATCGCGAATAATATCTAAATAAGCACCCGCTGGTTTTACCATCAGCATATCAGCGCCTTCTTGCTCATCAATTAATGATTCACGGATCGCTTCACGGCGGTTCATTGGATTCATTTGGTAAGTTTTACGATCACCTATTAAGCGCGAGCCTGCTGCATCACGGAAAGGGCCATATAATGCGGAGGCAAATTTAGTCGAATAAGAGACAATGCCTGTGTCGCTAAATCCTGCTTTATCAAGCGCTGCGCGAATGGCTGCGACTTGGCCATCCATTGCCGCAGATGGCGCGATAAAATCGGCACCAGCTTGTGCTGCTGCAACAGCTTGAAGACCTAAATTATAGATAGTTTCATCATTATCAACATGTTCACCATGTAAAACGCCACAGTGACCATGTGAAGTGTATTCACAAAAACAGGTATCAGACATGACAATCATTTCTGGTACTGCATCTTTACAAATACGAGACATGCGAGAAACTAAGCCATCACTTTTCCAAGCATCACTCCCAGTTTCATCAAGATGATGGGATACCCCAAAAGTCATGACAGTTTTAATGCCAGCTTTGGCAATGCGTTCAATTTCATAAGCAAGACGCTTTTCAGGAATACGAACCACTCCCGGCATACTTTTAATAGGCTGATAATCATCAAGCCCTTCTTCAACAAAAATAGGCAAAGCGAGATCATTTTTAGTTAAGGTTGTTTCTTGAAAGAGAGCGCGCAGGTTTTCTGACTGGCGTAGTCTTCTTAAACGCTGGATGGATTGTTCGTTGCTCACAATATCTCCTTTTTATGGCCAGTACTAACAAGTATTTACCGAGGTATTATAAACCTTAATATTGATAGATAGATACTGCATAATTGATAATCGTTATACTTCAAGTTGTAGTGTTATGATTATTCTTATTCACTTGCCGCCTAGCTATACCTTGAATTATCTAGAATATGGAAAGTTAGTTATAGAGAAAAAAGAGAAAGGAAAAATAAAAGGGAAGAAAAATAAGTGATGGAGAAGGCGAAATAAAAAAGAGCAGGATAATTTCTACTCTTTAAATTGATTTCTACCGATTCTTTATTGAGAAGATTATTTTTTTTGCTCTTCTAATGCAGAGATCATTTGAATTTTACAAGCGGCAACAATTTGAGTTAGGCCTTCTTGGAATTCTGCTCGAGAGCCAATTTCAGCTTTTGCGTCACGTAAAGAGTTAACAACTTCGATAGTGCCTTCAGTAAATTGAGCTTCAGTTGCTTCTAATTTTGCGAAATCAAATTTCTTTGCATTTAAAGAGGCTACTGCATCTTTGGCAATTTTCTCTGCTGGTTCTTTTGTATCATAAGCTTTAATTGAGATATCTTTAAAGGTATCGCAGTAATCATCAGCCATTTTGGTTGGGTTAGCAAAAGCAACTGCGGGCAATAATAGCAGAGATAAGAGAAGTGGTTTCATTTTAGCCTCATGTTTATTTTTTGGTACGTACTCATTGAGTGTAACATATAAATAGGAGTGACGATAAATCAGAATAAGTGTAAAAATATGAATAATTAATATTTTTAATCCTATTGATTTTAGCTATTTTGGTTATAATTGTGTTTAGGGACAATAAGCTAGCAATTTTTACTTAATAAAATTTAATTATTTACAATAAATAAATTAACTCAAAATATAATAATATTAGGATTTATCTTTATTTACATCTCACACAGCTATTTTTTATTTATGTTAAAAATAAAAAATCTGCGCTTTAAATACAAAAATCAGAATAAAAAAGAGTTAAGTGAACATCAGCTATCATAAAGGTAACTTTAATGTATTGTATTTCAAAGGTTAGTTTATGCTCACATTGGCAATAATAGAAAAGTTTCTAATTCTACTCTTTAATCTAAATAGTATTAAATAAAAAAGAAGCTATGACGGTGACTATTAGATAAAAAAACATCAAAAAGAAAACAAACTCATTATCATTTGAATAGAAAAATTGAAGGAATAAAAGAGAAAAAATCCCCTCTACAAAGATAGAGGGGTAGCTAAATGAATAAAGAATGGTTTATTTCGAGATTGAGTATATAGGAAGTTTTAAACCAACTTTTGTTTATTTGTGCAGCACAAAAAGTTTAGAAAATGGAATAAAAATATGTGCAAGTACTCTATTTGAAAATAAACGTATTATTGACGATAGGCTGTTTTAATTTGGCTAATCGTATTGCGGAAAGTCTCTGCTTGTTTTTCGTCATCAACTTCAGCAATAGCACGTTCAATATTTAAAATAACACGCCCAGCATCTGCTTGACCTAATGCTTTTAACATATAGGTGACTAGTGTTTTTAAGCAAGCCACTTCTTCTGCTAATGTTTCCACATCTGCTTGTGTTTTAAACTTCTCGTTCATTATTTACGTTCCTTTGTTTTCAATTTATAAATCATATCAAGCGAGATCATTAGAATAGCAAAGTCTCAGCAAGGTATGAATAGTGATAATGAAAGCATTTTATCATATTGAAATGGTTAGCATGATAAAGAGATAAAATAGCTAGTGCCCCCATTTATTTGTTGAAATCACGCTATACTTTGAACGTTATGTTTTGAACGTTAATACAAGCCGAATGTGGTAAAGCAATCATTGCAAGAAATCAGAAGAAATGCAGAAAAACAGGGAGAATAATATGAATGAAGAACAACTATTACAGGCGATCACTCATTATCCCGCACTTTATCAGCGTAAATCAGGAAATACACATAAAGGGACATTTGGCACATTAGGCATTGTAGGTAGTGCGGAAGGAATGAGCGGTGCTATTGTGTTAGCAGGTAAAAGTGCATTAAAAGCAGGATGTGGAAAAGTATTTCTCGGTTTTGCTCAGCCACAACTTCCTCTCCCTTTTATTGATAGTGCGCCAGAACTTATGCTTAAAACAGCACAAGAATTAATAAATCGGCAAGATATTTCTGCTTGGGCGATTGGCTGTGGATTGGGATTATCTGCAAATTCTGAAAAGATCTTATCAATAGCTTTAGCACAGCGTAATGAAGATAGACCTTATGTTTTTGATGCGGATGCATTAGTGTTAATGGCTAAATTTAAATCAGCACTCTCACTTAATCAGCACTGTGTTTTAACCCCACATCCTAAAGAAGCGTCTATTTTGCTTAATTGCACACTCAATGATATTCAAAATAATAGAGAAGAAGCGGCAAAAGAAATTGCGAAAACTTATCATTGTTGGGCCATTATTAAAGGTCAAAATACAGTTATTACTTCTCCTGCAGGGGAGATAATAATTAATAGAACAGGTAACAGTGGATTATCAACAGCAGGGAGTGGTGATGTGCTAACAGGCGTGATGGGAAGTTTTTTAGCACAAGGGATGACAATGTCTGATGCGGTAAGAAGTGCAGTTTGGATACATGGAATGTCGGCGGATATCTTAGTTAAAAAAGGTATTGGTCCAATAGGATTAACTGCATCAGAATTGATTGATTCGATCCGCAATATTCGCAATCAAATATGGACGTTAACACAGCAACATAATGCAAATTATTTTGAATAATCACTTTTATTTTTTAGCTTAACATATTAATAATTAAAGTAGGTTTATATTAAGATTAGGTTGTTTTTAGTTAATTCACTCACAGTAATCTTTGGGTTATTGCGATAGGATTAAGGTAAATGGAGAGTTGAGAGGAGTTATTATGTATAAAACGATTTTAGTGCCTATTGATATTGTGGAAGAAGAGTTAACCAGTAAAGCGGTACGACATGCTGTGTATTTAGCAAAAGAAACAGGAGCTAACTTACATTTAATTCATGTTCTTCCTATCTCTTCAGCAATCATTAATGCTTATTCATTGGGTTATCCAGAAATTAAAGATAAAGCAACAGTAAAAGCAGAAAATGATATGCAAATATTGGTAGATTCGGTGGATTTGCCTGCTGAAAAGGTCGCTTATACGGTTACTTTTGGCTCGCCTCGTGATGAAATTTTAGTCACAGCAAAAGATATTCAAGCAGACTTAATTGTGATTGGCTCACGTAGACCTAATATTAGCACTCATTTATTAGGCTCTACAGCTGCGGGAGTTGTTCGCTATGCTGAAATTTCAGTTTTAGTTGTTCGTTAATATATTACTAATATGCTATGAGCATCCCTCATAGCATATTTTTTAGTTTTTTTGCGTAGCTTATCTTATTTATTTCATCAGCAGTTTATTGAATAAACAGTCTAGAAAGTGGATAAGAATGGAAAAATTTACCGAAGAACTTTTAAGGCTCGATCATTTTATTCTACGCATCTTACGCTATTATGTAATAGGCTCTATTTTCTTTTTTTTAGGATTATTACCAGGCGTATTAGGATTTTATTTAATTGAAGGGCATACCTTTATGGAATCTTCATTAAATGCAATCTCTATGTTAAGTGGCCAACCCGTAGAGCCAGCACCTGCAACCCCAACAGGACGCTTTTTTATTGCAATCTATGGTTTATTTCTTCAGTGTGTTTTTATTTTATCAATTGGGCTTGTAGTGACACCTTTTATTCATCGACAATTGCATAAATGGCATCTTGAAGAAGATTAAATAAGCAAGCTGAGGGGTTAACGCTACAATAATAAACAGACAATAATCTGATAATGAGGAGTTGCTATGTACAAGACAATTCTAGTACCTGTTGATATTTCAGAAGATGAGTTAACGACTAAAGCCTTACAACATGCTGTTTATATTGCCAAATTAGAAGGTGCGAAACTGCATCTTTTCCATGCTATTCCTGATATTTCACGTTTCTCTATTAGTTATAGTTACCATTATGACATGCTCAGTTCTTTTGCAAATAAAGCACTTGAGCGAGTACAAGAACAACTGCAAGAATTAGCTAATAGTATTGATTTACCAAATGAACAAGTTGAATTTTCAGCTGTATTTGGTTCTGTAAGAGATAAGGTTTTAGAACTCGCTGAAAAAATTCATGCTGATTTGATTGTAATAGGCTCTCGTCGGCCAAGTATTTCAACACACCTATTGGGATCGAATGCATCAGGTATTGTCGCTTATGCTAAACAATCCGTGTTAGTCGTTCGCTAACATTTTTATAAAATTAGAAATTAGTACGCAACCCCTAAATCCCTATTTAGGGGTTTTTATTTTTGCATACAAGCATGGTTAATTTTAGATTGATTTGTGAATGTAATTGCTTAAATTAGTTTATAAAGCACTTTGTATGAGTGTTTTTTATTAAACCAGTAATAGCTATTTGATTGAGCAAGTTAAAAATAAGAGAAGGTATTTTATCATTACACCGTACTTCTTATGTCAATATTTATAACCATCCATCTATAAAATTGATCTGCTTACTGCCTAAAATATTTTATTTGTTCATAATAGTAGTGAAAGATGATAGAGCGAGGAGCGGACTATGCGATAAAGTTTATAGTCGTAATAGCTCGTTTTGATTAAAACTAAGGCATAGTATGGATAATGAGATAATGGCGGAGTGCACTGCCATTTCACAAGATAAACAGCGTGAAATTACTAAGTTATGTATTCAAACTGCGCTGTTGCTATTGCAACATGGTGCAGAAAGTATGCTGGTTGAACAGCTTTCAACTCGTCTAGGTTTAGCTTTAGGTGTACATCAAGTCGAAAGTGCAATTTCTGCTAATGCGGTTGTATTAACCACTATTGTTAACGGGCATTGCCAAACATCAACACGAAAGATAGTCGACCGTGGCATTAATATGCATGTTGTGACAGAAGTTCAGCATATTGTTATTTTGGTCGAACATCACCTAGCAGATATTTATGAAGCAAGAAAACGATTTGAGCATATAAAACCATTACGTTATCCACGTTGGGCGATTATTTTTATGGTTGCCTTATCGTGTGGTTGTTTCTCTAAACTAAATGGTGGTAATTGGGATGGCTTTTTAGTTTCTGCTATTGGCGGTGGCCTTGGTATGTTTGTCCGCCAAGTATTAACACATCGTCAAATGAATCCATTAATTAATTTCTGTATTACGGCATTTGTAGCGACTTCAGTCTCAGGTCTATTATTAAAACTCTCTTATTTTCAAACTACGGCGACTATTTCAATGGCTGCCAGCGTCTTATTATTAGTTCCCGGATTTCCTTTAATTAATGCTGTTGCTGATATGTTTAAAGGGCACGTTAATACTGGCTTAGCGCGTTGGGCAATGGCAACAATGTTAACATTGGCAACCTGTTTAGGGGTTATTTTAGCTATGGCAGTATGGGGGTTAAGAGATTGGGCATAATAACGATAATCCTTACCTTGATTGAAGATATGATTTTAGCAGCTATTCCTGCTGTGGGTTTTGCGATGGTATTTAATGTGCCTATAAGAGCATTAAAATATTGTGCACTATTAGGAGCAATAGGCCATGGCTCTCGTACTGTATTAGTAATGAGTGGTATGAATATTGAATGGGCAAGTTTTTGTGCTGCTATTTTAGTGGGGTGCATTGGTATTCAGTGGTCACGCTGGTGGCTTGCACATCCAAAAGTCTTTACTGTTGCTGCTGTTATTCCGATGTTTCCCGGAATAAATGCATATATAGCGATGATCTCAGTGGTGAAGTTAACGCAAATTGGTTATAGCGCAGAAATTTTTGAAGCTTTAGTTACTAATTTCCTTAAAGCTTCATTTATTGTCGGTGCGCTTTCTATCGGGCTATCTTTGCCGGGATTATGGTTATATCGCAAGCGTCCGAGTGTATAATGACTTATATTGCGTGTTGCAGAGAGTTTAATGTAATATCCAATTCATTTTTATCGGAAATAATAATTTGAATTCGTAATTTATTTTCAGATTCTAAACTGGCATGTGCTTTAACATCTTCGTTATTCGCATGCTTTTTTGTTATTTCGACTAATTCATCCATCAAATTCAGCATATTCTCATTCATTTTTAAGTTTCTCCAAATCATTGATGGATTAAACCATAGCAAATCCCCTTTACGTTAATGTCGAGAATAACGGCTTTTTCTATCACCATTCACGCTTATTGTTTTATTTTTTATATAAAAAATAGCAAGAAAGATTGCCAAAAATAAATAAAAAAAAGGTAAGATTAGGCGAAATAAAAATAAGATTATCAGTTGGTTATTAAAGATAATTCTTATTGGGTTTAATAAAACAAAGAGTAAGGCAGATACCACTTTGAGAAAAATATTACACTATACCGCGATTGTGTTGGGTTTGTTTTTTATTACGCTAAATATTCAAGCACAGGCACCTGAAAATTTTACAAAAGCGAAAGAGATAGCAAAAGAACGTATTTATTATGATCAAAATCAAAAGTCACAAGGTACTATTTATTGTGGTTGTGATTGGAAATGGGTAGGTAAATCTGGAGGGCGTGTTGATTTAGCTAGTTGTGGCTATAAAGTCAGAACCCAGCAAACAAGAGCGGAACGTATAGAGTGGGAGCACATTGTACCTGCATGGGTTTTTGGTCATCAACGTCAATGTTGGCAAAATGGAGGCCGAACTAATTGTGTGAAAAACGATCCTATATTTGGCAAGATTGAAGCAGATTTACACAATTTGGCGCCATCTATAGGTGAAGTTAATGGCGATCGTAGCAATTTTAGTTTTGGGCAATTACCTGTACAAGCGCCTTACTATTATGGTCAATGCCATAGTCGCGTTGATTTTGCTTCACGAACCTTTGAACCTCGTAATGAAGTTAAAGGCCAAGTAGCAAGGGTTTATTTCTACTTACATGATCGCTATAACCTTTCTATGTCACGTCAGCAACAACAGTTATTAATGGCTTGGGATAAAGCTTATCCACCAACAGCATGGGAAAAAGAGCGTGATAATCGTATTGCTCGTATTGTTGGATATCACAATCCCTTTGTGACAGGTGAAATGAAATGGCAATTAGGGCATAAAAATAGTGGTATCGGATTAGTTGCAACAAATAGTACGCAGACCACTAAAATTGAAACATCTAAACAAGTAAATGCATCACAATCTGAAAGTATTAAAGGTAATATAAATAGCAAGATCTACCATTTTGCACATTGCTCCGGTTATAAAACAATGTCAGATAAAAATGCGGTTTTGTTTAAAACGGAGAGTGAAGCAATTAAGGCTGGTTACCGTTTAGCTAATAACTGTAAACAACCCTAATCGTATTACATCCAACGACGAACGTGGCGACAATATTGTTGCCACGCTTGCGGAAATAACTCACTTAAGATTTTCTCTTCACGTACTATCGTATAGCGATCAGTAATAAAGTAAAACGCAATTGCTGCACCCAAAAATCCCCAATTACCAAAAATAAAAAACAACCCAATACTAATGTCTAAAAAGCCGAGATACATAGGATTGCGACTTATTTTATAAGGACCACTTGTGACTAATTGTCGAGGTGTGTGATTGGGATTAGGAGACGTTTTTTGTTTAATAAAAAATGAAAGGCAATAAAAAAGCCAGATCCCAGAAGTCGTAATGGTGAGTAAACCGAGGTAAAAAAAGAAGCCCATTTTGAGAGAACCAGAGTGAAGTTCAAAACCAATAAATGGAATTAGGTTAAGTAGTAACCAATAAATAAAAGGTAATCGCAAGAAATTCATTTACTCCCCCCAAAAATAACACTTATTGTTATTTTTATGTTAAGTCCATCTCGTTATAAATCATCTTAGTATTGAAAATATTTTTCTTTTGTCATTATACTGTCATAAAGCTTCGTTAATTTTCACTCTAACTCCATGATGGGGAATATGAATGACAGAAGCAATGGAAATATCTCGTTACTCACAGAAAACCGGCAACAACCGTTCATTGATGTTTAATGTTCAGGATTGTGACCGGTTTTTTTGTTTTCTGCGACTAGACAGAGTCTGAAGGGGACTCATCGGTAAGTGAATGGAATACAAACAGAGATGTCGATGACTTTTTGAAGACTAACAAGGGTAAATACCACTATGAGTAGACAAAAAGCAGCAACACGTTTACGCCGAGAAAATAAACGCACTTCACGTAAAGAACAACGTAATGGGGCATACCGAGATAATGTTATGGTTTTACCGGGATTTGGGGATATTGATACTATTGGCATGGCGAGAGAAAAACGTGATGAACGTGTGTTATCTCCTCGCAATGAAGTGCAACGCCAATATATGAATGCAATAAAGCATCAGAATCTTATTTTTGCTACAGGGGAAGCCGGCTGTGGTAAAACGTTCCTCAGTGCTGCAATGGCTGCCGATGCTTTAATTCATAAAGAAATAGAACGTATCATTGTTACTCGACCTGTGTTGCAGGCTGATGAAGATCTCGGTTTCTTGCCTGGTGATATTGCTGAAAAGTTTGCACCCTATTTTCGTCCTGTCTACGACGTATTAGTGAAACGTTTAGGTGCTTCATTCTTACAATATTGTTTACGTCCTGAAATTGGAAAAGTTGAAATTGCACCTTTTGCTTATATGCGAGGCCGTACTTTTGAAAATGCATTTGTTATTTTAGATGAAGCACAGAATGTTACTGTTAATCAAATGAAGCTATTCTTAACCAGAATGGGTGAAAATGTCACTGTTGTGGTCAATGGAGATATTACACAGTGTGATTTACCTTCTGGTGTATCGTCTGGATTAGCGGATGCTCTTATTCGATTTGAGGCTAATAGTCGAGTAGGTGTGATTAAATTTATGCAAGAAGATTGTGTACGTTCTACATTATGCCAGCATGTATTAGCTGCTTATAATAATTAAATAGAACAGAAGAATTTTATATTGAGTGAAAAAGGCCACATTAATATGTGGTCTTTTTTATTGATTTTTTAGATTTTATTTTTATCTATTTTTTTATTAATCAAGGAATAATTAATTCAAATAAATAATTCCAATGATGTTTTTTAGTATTTTTTTAGATTTGTTATTAATAAATTAACTGTTATTGTTTTTATATTTATTGTTTTTTGTGTTTATTATCTATGAATTTTGTAATGAAATTAAATTTTAATGTTCTATATGTTGGTAAAGAGTGGTTGCTAATTATATTTGACTTAAATCACAATTTTTAAAAAATAAAAAAATTTTATTTGTTGAGTTTTTAAAGTATGGCTAATATCAAATTGACTAGGGTATCCTTTCACACCTTTAGTTAATGATGGCAATAATAGAATCTTATTTTTGCTAATTAAATATTTATCTATTCTGGAGTTATATATGTTTAAAAATAAACTCCCACTGTCATTATTATCAGTGGCTATATTGTCGTCGTCGGCATTTGCTGCAACAAATAGCGCAGGAGGAATAATTTCTTTCTCTGGTGCTATTAGTGATACCACTTGTACTATTAATGGAGGAAATAGTGCGGACTTTTCTATTCTATTAGATCCTATTACCGTAACGGATGCAGGAACAACAGCAAATACTGTTA
Organism: Proteus penneri; assembly: GCF_003144535.1. Taxonomy (GTDB): domain Bacteria; phylum Pseudomonadota; class Gammaproteobacteria; order Enterobacterales; family Enterobacteriaceae; genus Proteus; species Proteus penneri. The sequence continues at coordinate 472,227 of NZ_PHFJ01000001.1, forward strand.
TTGCCAAAAATCAAAAAGAGTTTGCTTTGACATTCTCTGATTGTGCTCCAGCATCTACACCAAGTGGCAGTAATTTAAAGATACATTTCTCATCTGCAAATACTATTTCAACAAGTGGATTATATTTAGTCAATGATACTGCGAATGAAAATGATCCATTAGTTGCAAAGAATGTTGGTTTTAGTTTATCAACACCTGCTGCGCCAACAGTTGCTATACCTCTAAATGCAACTTTTGATACAGGTATTAAAGGCGATAAAACAGCGCCAGATTCAGATACTCTACGCTTAATTGCCAGTTACTATAAAACAAATGCAACAGCAGCTAAAACAGGACCTGTACACTCTAACGTTATTTATACAGTATCTTATTTATAATATAAAAAGCCAGACTCAATGGGTCTGGCTTTTTTGGGTGCTTATAATGAAAAAATTAATATTACTTTTAATTATCTTGATATTACCTTCAGCCGTATTAGCAAACATTATTATTAATGGTACCCGCGTTCTTTACTATGAAGGTGTTGATAGTGTTAATATCGAATTGACAAATAATGGTAATTTAGCTTCTTTGGTACAAAGTTGGATTGATGATGGAGATATAAACTCAACGCCTGAAGATGCGAACTCTCCTTTTTATTTATATCCACCTATTGTAAAAATTGCAGGAATGCAAGGGCAAACATTAAGAATAAAAAATTCCGATAAGATACCATCGGAAAATCTTGAAAAAGTATATTATTTAAATGTATTAGATATTCCAGAAAATGTGGAAGCATTAAAAGGAAAGAGTTATCTTCAATTAGCAATGAAAACAAGAATTAAAGTTTTTTATCGCCCCAAAGGACTTACTGATAACCCAGAGACTGTTAATGAAAAAATTACTTACCAATTAAATGGCAATAAAGTTCTAGTAAAAAATAACTCACAGTATCATTTCACAATAGCATCTATTTCTACACAAGAGACACCTCGTATTACGCTTGTTGATTCTGAAATGATCCCTCCGTTATCTTCTCGTGAGTTGCCATTAATTAATACATTAAAAAGTAATTCCGTTGTTGTTATTTATGTTGATGATTTTGGTGTTTATAAATCACAAAATATTAAACTCTAATCGAGATAACATCGTGAATAATCCAAGATATCTCTCAATCCTTATTTTTTTAGGAATACAACATTACACTCAAAATCTGTACGCAGAGGGATTTGACACATCTTTGCTTGTTGGGAATTCAAAGAATGGAGATATTTCACGATTTTATATCGACGATAAAATCCCTGAAGGAAAACAACTTGTTGATGTTTATGTTAATCAAGAATGGAAAGGGCAATTTGAAATAAATGTAACGGGTGAACATGCAGAGGTTAGTTTTGAGCCAGTAGATGTAAATAAACTGGGCTTAAATTTATCTTTATCCGCAAAACAAAAACTTGTGCAACAAAAAACAATATTATCAAATGAATTGGCAAAAGGTGTGACATCGGTATTAGATATAAATAAATTAAGGCTTGATATTAATGCTCCCCAAATTTCGGTGAAAAAATCAGAAGTTGGGTATGTTGATCCGAGTTATTGGCAACAAGGTATTTCTGCACTGATTTTGTCTTATAATTTGAATTACTATAACTATAAAGAAAAAAAAGGAAGTAAAAGCAATAACGAAAATTTTTTTGCCAATATTCATTCAGGTATTAATTTAGGTGCGTGGCAGTTTAGAGATGAATCTAACTACTCTTATTATTCTCATGGTAACAGCCAATGGAAAAACAATACACGCTATGTTTATAAGGCGTTTAGTCAGATAACTTCGGGATTAACAATTGGTGATTTTTATACACCAGCAACACTTTTTACCAGCATTGCATTTAGAGGAGCATCGTTGGCAACAGAAATGGGAATGCTACCTAACTCAAGTCAAGGTTTTGCTCCTATTATTCGAGGTGTTGCACAAACAAACGCATTAGTTAGTGTTTATCAAAATGAAAATTTAGTTTTTCAAGAAAATGTACCTCCTGGGGAGTTTTCTTTTCGAGATATTCAACCCACAGCTGGTGGTGGTGATCTATTAGTGGTTGTTCAAGAAGCTGATGGTAGAAGAGAGTCATTTACGGTGCCATTTTCAGCCGTGCCCGACATGCTAAAAGAAGGTGTATATCGCTATAACGTGATACTGGGGGAATCACGGATTAATAATACTGATTACCGACCTAAATTTGCACAAGGTGAGTTTCATTATGGCTTAAGTAACCTTGTTACACTTTATGCTGGAGGCATTGCCAGTGAAGATTATTACTCTGCATTGATAGGTAGTGGCTGGAATTTTAGATTCGGGGCAATTTCAGCAGATATAACACATGCAAGTGCAGATTTACAGACGGGTAAAAAAACCGGACAAAGCTTTCGTCTCGCTTATAGTAAATATATGGATGCAACATTAACCAATTTAACATTGGCTGCTTATCGTTATTCTACTCGTGATTATTATAGCTTTGTAGATTCAATTTATGCCCATGACAACTATAAAGCTTGGAAAGATTATCAAAATGATATTGCTCAACAACAAAATAATAATAATGCAATATCTGATCTTGATTTATCAACGTTTGATGCACTACGAGGTTCTAGAGCAAAAAATACGTTTACTATAAATCTTAATCAATATTTGGGTGGACAACGTGGTGTTATTTTTCTTTCAGGGACACATCGAAACTATTGGAATACAGATGAGAGTAATCGCGAGTATCAGTTAGGCTATTCAAATAATTATAAGGATATTGCGTATAATCTTTCTGTCTCAAAGTTAAGAAATTACGATAATAAAGACGAGACTCGTTATTATTTTAATATTAGTGTGCCGATTTCATTTTTTGATAAAAGAGCCAATATTAATAATTCAATTTATGCGGCTGATTCACGTTACCAGCAATCTACAATTAGTATGAGTGGAACAGCAGGTAAAGATGACCTAGTTAATTATACTTTAACAGGTTCAAATCAAACGGGTGGAAATAATTTAGTCGGTGCAAATGTCAGTTATCGTCATCCATATAGCACATTATCTGCATCTTATACGGAAGCAAATAATTATCGCCAGGGGGGATTAGGTGCTCGAGGAACAGTTGTTGCCGTACCTAATCATATTGTTTTTTCAGGTAATACAGGGAATACCTATACTCTTATCGAAGCACCTATGGCCAATAATATGATGGTTAATGGAAATAAAGCCACATTAACCAATAATCAAGGAATAGTATTAGTGCCTAATAGTATCCCTTATCGTACAAATAATTATACTTTGACAAATACCGAAATGCCTTCAAATGCCGAGCTTGTTGGAAATACAACTCAGGTGGCTCCGTATTTAGGCGCAGTTAATTACCTCACATTAACAACGGATAAACGTAAGACATTTATTATTAAAGCATCTTTAGAAAATAATGAAAGTTTACCTTTCGGTACGGAAGTTTTAAATAGTAAAAAAGAGAGTATTGGTTATGTCGGACAATCAAGTGTGCTTTATTTAAAAAGTGATGAGTTACCTTCTTCACTCTTTATAAAATTAAATAAAGCTGAAAAGATGGAATGTGTTGTGGAGCATTTAATAAATACGATGGATAAAAATAGTAATATTTGTCGATAAAGGAAAGCGCTATGAAATCACCAGCTTTTATATTTATAATTTTATTAGGTGCGATAAGCCAACAGGCAATTGCTAATTGTAAACCTGAGGAAACTATTACGGCACCCAATATTAACTTTGATTTATCTGCAGATTTAAATGCAGCTTCAACAACTGTAACAAAAACGAGTAGAACAACATTTCCGGGTACCTTTAAATGTAATGCAAGAGGAGTATTATTTCCTAATACTGTGGGTATTGCCTCACCTTTTAATGATGGTCGAACGGGAACAATTGGTTTTAATGGTGGGAAGCAGTTTGTCTCTATTACATTAACGGCATTAGAAAAAGATAATGTAACGAATATTTCAGCGGGAACACACCCTGCATCAGATTTAGATACTAATTTCACCTTAAAATTTACGTTATTGAGTAGTAAACCCTCGACCAATTATAAAGAGGTGAGTGGAAATACAGCGGTTGTTAATCCTGTTATTTTAGCGTCAGATGCATCGAGTGTTGGGTTAGTTCAGTGGTTACTTAATATTGTTATTAAACTTGTGCAATTCTTATTAACGTGGCAATGGCCAGTTGATCAAAATGATATTTTCTTACAACCAATGCTAATTACTTATAATCCTGTCATGACAACCTGTAATTTTTCTAATGCGGGTTTAGTTGTTTCATTGCCATTAATCAGTGTAAAAGATGCAAAAACGGTAGATAAAGCAGGATACACGCCTTTTACATTAAATTTTACGTGCCAAGACTTTTTAAGTGGTTCAAAAGCGTCTAGAAATATTAAGATGTTTTTATCGAGCCAAAATTTATTGGCGACAGACAAAACTATATTAACTAATACAACAGCGCAAGGTGCGGGGGGGATCGGATTCCGTGTAGTAAAAAGTGATAATATCAATAGCCCCGTTATTTTTTCTGACAATATTAATTCTCAAGGCAGTGCGACCAGTATTTTCAGTGTTAATCAAGGTGGCAACTTATCCTCTGCATTTTCGATAAATATGGGGGCTTATTATTATCCTTATAGTGTTAATTCAGTTACTCAAGGGAAAATAACAAGCACTGCGACATTAGTGATGTCTTATGACTAAAGAGTGTATCTAATGAAAAAAATAATAAATGTTAGTTTTATTTTATTATTTACGCTTATAACATCCATAGCAAAGGCAAGTGTGGTACTTGAACGTACACGTTTAATTTTCCCCATGGACAAATCAACACTATCATTGCAAATTTTTAATCGCAGTGAACAGCCAACATTAGTTCAATCTTGGATAGATGATGGTGATATTGCATCAACGCCTGAGACGACAACAGCGCCTTTCATTGTAATTCCTCCTATAATGAAAGTCTCTGCTAATGGGGGAGCACAATTAAAAATACAACAATTAGAAAATAAATTGCCTCAAGATAGAGAATCTATTTTTTATCTTAATGTGCTTGATATTCCACCTAGACCTAACAGCAGCGAAAATGCCAATACGTTACAATTAGCATTACAAACTCGCATCAAGCTTTTCTATCGTCCTAAACAACTTGAATTAACCAGTAGCACTATTTTTAAACAGATTGAAATTATAAAGAAACAGCAGAATTTAGAGATTAATAATCCTTCAGCATATTTTTTTACGATTTCAAAAATGTATACACAAGAGAATATAGAGCAATCTTTAATTGAGCCCACCATGATAGCGCCTTTCTCAAAACAGGAAGTCGAATATAAAGGACGAATTAATACTAACCAAGTTATTACAGTCATCTATATAGATGATGATGGAAATTATCAGCAAGATAAGAAGAATATACATTAGTTATATTTTATAATAAAAAAGACTGCATATTACTGAAGAAGTTAATATGCAGTCCGTACAGCCAACGCTTAGTCTTTAATTATCGCTTAGCTTACGTCTTCGTTATCCATAACATGGTGACGTTCAGCGTGATAGCCTTCTTCGTCATAACCAAAACGCCAATAAGGAATAGCATAAATTAAGCTGCGATCGAAACCGTTATCACGGCGAATATGACGTCTTAATGCACGAATGATTTTGTCTTCACCAGCAATCCAAAATGCCACATCTTCAGTTGGTAATTTCCACGACGTAAATTCATTAATCAAGTTTTGAGTTTGTTCTTCAACAGAACCGATTAACCAGATTATCTCTAAGCCTTTAGGACGTTTAATTTCTTGGCGATGCGCTTCGTCCTCTACTCGTATAATGACTTTCCCTTGAACATTAGGTTGCATGGTTTCTATCAAAGCCATTAAAGCAGGTAATGAACTTGGATCAGCTGCCATATAGTAATGCGACGCTGGTGCTAATAAAGGAGCAGGTCCACCCGGATTAGTGATCCCAATATAGTCTCCTTGCTTAGCATTTAGTGCAAAATGAATAGCAGGGCCAGCATCGTCATGTATTGCAAATTCAATATCTAACTCTTTTTGTTCGGGGCGAATAGCACGAACACTGTAAGTACGTACAATCGATTTTGGTTCGCCTTCAGGCCATGTAGGGCCTTTCTCAGAAAAGCCTGGTACTGTTGGTTTAACTTGGCCTTCTAAAGGTAAGAATATTTTTAAATGTGCCCCCGCAGTATCTGCTGGGTAAGTATCTAAATCATCACTCGTAAAGGTGATGCAGCGCATTCCCGGTGTAACATCAGTAATATGTTTTACTTGAACTAGGCGAGGAGGAGCGGGTTTATAAATGTTTTTTTCTTGAGATATTTTTTGGTTACTCACTTTTTTTACCTGACTCATTTAATTTTTTATTGATGTAGATATTATCATTTTCAATTAATAATGATAGTCATTATCAATATTAATATTGATTTAGTAAAGGAATGCGTATTTTTTATTTATATAGTGTGATTAGGTTCAAATTAAAAATAAGAAGATAATAATCAATGTGATAAGTATGATTTGATAACGTTGAGGCATTAGCTAAAGAAGTCAAAGGTAAATAAAAATACGAAGCGCAATGTGGGATAAGATGAGTTGGTGTTATTTTCTTTAAAGAAAAGATGTTTTCAGATGGTCGTAATAAAGGCGGGAGAATAAATGAATACAGTGAGTAAACTTATTAGTAGGCACACTCACTGTATTGTTATATTAATTTAGTAATAGATTAAGCTTTAGGATCTGGGCCGAATCGGTTGTCACCTTTAGTACCTTCAAGGCACATAAAGACAAAAACAATTAATCCACCAACAGCAGGAATAAATGCAAGTAAGAACATCCAACCTGATTTATCTTGGTCGTGGAAACGACGAATAGTCACGGCAAGGCTAGGGATGATAATAGCTAAAGAGTAAATACCTAAAATGATACCAACAATTGAACCTAACCCACTCATTTCACCCGTATTCATGTCTATTGATGAAATCACAATAGCATATAGGATGGTAATAATAATGGTATTTACTAGAGTAAACATCCAATATTCTTTTCTACGAGCACGTCCTGAAAAGTTAGCATAATTATTTTTAATGACTTCCAAATACCAATTCATGATTTCATCCTTAATTTAGTAGCAACAATGAGTAAGCCTAGTGTAAGTGATCTTTCTTAGCAATTAAGATAAATCTAAATTATCAAAATATGTATTTTGAACAGAGATCATCTATTATCCATCCTTTTTAATAGGGAGTGGATTTAATTCTTGAATTAGTCATAAGGCATATCTAAATGACACATTTTTTGTGCCTTTATAGAATAATACAGATATGAACCTGCTAGGCGGCGATATCATAATTACTTTGAAAACTTAATTCAACATTCATTCCAGCTTATTTTTAGAAAAGATAGTTTTTACAGGATTTTCTACATCTTTATTTATCGAAAATGAATACATAAAAAAGATTTTATCTCTTATTATTAATCAAAAATGATGTAATTAAAGTGATTTTATCAAATAATTTGATTTAAATTTAGTTAATTATGGATAAATGAAAATATTTACTTTTGTGCCTTATTTTTATAACAAAAAACTTTATATAAAATTAGTTACTAAAAGAATATTTAATAAGAATAGGTTAAGTTTTAATGACATGAAAGAGCAATCCACTATCTTAAATAAAGATAAAAGGGCCGAAGATAACTTCAGCCCTTTCTTTAATTTTATTTTATAGTTTATCGTATTTGGTGTTAATTATATTGCTGTATATACTTTACCTTTATTTGACTTTCATTCCGGCTAACGTCATTAAAAAGCGAAAGAGGGAAGAAACAGTGAATAAGGCTAAAACACTACAAAACCAAATAGTAATTAACCATCCCCATTTTTTTAATAATGAGGGTTTACTTTGTATTTGTGGATCAGTGATAACCTTCTTCATAATTTGTTTTTCCTCTGAAAACGTAATAACTCCAGAATGTGTAAACGAGAATAATAGGGATGATAAACAGCGCGCCAACTAACATAAATCCTTGGCTTTCTGGTGGAGCCGATGCATCTACAAAACTAATTGCAGGTGGAATAATGTTAGGCCAAATGCTTATCCCTAACCCAGCAAAACCCAAGAAAATTAAAGCGAGCGCGCCAAAAAAAGGAAGGTAATGCCCTTGTCTTTTCACTGAGCGCAAAATTAACCAAGTACTGTACAACACTAAAAGAGGAACAGGTAAAAAGAAGAAAAGGTTAGGCAATGTGAACCAACGTTCAGCAATTGCAGGTTGCGCTAATGGTGTCCATACACTGACGACCACAATAACGGCAAGCATAATGAGAGCAAGAGGTTTAGCAACCTTATATAGATTTTGTTGTAAATGATCTTCGGTTTTCATAATCAACCAGCCACATCCTAATAAGGAGTAGGCGACAACTAAACCAAAACCACAGAAAAGTGCAAAAGGCGACAGCCAATCAAAATAGCTACCTGCAAAGGCGCGATTAACAACCGGTAGACCTTGAACAACGCTACCAACGACAACACCTTGCATAAAAGTGGCTAAGATAGAGCCAAAGATAAATGATTTATCCCAAAAACCTTTGTGATTATTATCGGCTTTAAAACGAAATTCAAAGGCAACACCACGGAAAATTAGTGCGACAAGCATTAATGTTAAAGGCATTGCCAAAGCATCAAGAATAACCGCATAAGCTAATGGGAAGGCGCCAAATAATGCTGCTCCTCCTAGAACTAACCATGTTTCGTTACCATCCCATACAGGGGCAACAGTATTCATCATTACGTCACGATCTTGGTCACTTTTAATCAATGGATAAAGCATACCGATACCAAGATCGAAACCATCCATCACGATATACATTAGCGTACTAAATACAATAATGATGAACCAAATAACTGGTAAATCAATTCCCATGATGAACCTCCGGTGTACCTTTGCGGATCAGTTTTAACATATAGGCATATCCAACACCGAATACAGAGCTATAAACGACTAAGAAGATCAGCAGGCTTATACTCATATGCATTTCACCATGTGCAGATACAGCATCTCGTGTTCGCTGTATGCCATAAACAACCCAAGGTTGACGACCTACTTCCGTTGTAAACCAACCAGCAAGAATAGCGATAAGTCCCGAAGGCGCCATTAAAAACGTTAAGCGTAAGAAGGTCTTAGATTCATAAAGTTTCTTTTTATATCGCAGTCAAGTTCCCCAAACACCGACGAAAATCATTAATATGCCAAGGCCAACCATAATGCGGAAAGACCAGAAAACGATAAGTGAGTTAGGTCGATCTTCTTTAGGAAACTCTTTTAATGCTGGAACTTGTTTCTCTAAGCTATGAGTTAAGATCATGCTACCAAGATAAGGAATTTCTATTTTATATTTCGTTTCTTCGGCATCCATATCAGGTACACCAAAGAGAATTAACGGTGTCGCTTCTCCCGGTTCATTCTTCCAATGACCTTCAATAGCGGCAATTTTAGCGGGCTGATGTTTTAAGGTGTTTAAACCATGAACATCACCAATGAGTGCTTGAATTGGTGCTAAAATTAAAATCATCCATAAAGACATTGAAAGCATCTTTTTCATGGCTGATGTTTTATGGCCTTTGAGTAGATGCCATGAGGCAGATGCCGCAATAAAGAAGGCAGAGGCAAGGAAAGCGGCAACCCCCATATGAGCAAGACGATAAGGGAACGATGGATTGAAAATAACGGCGATCCAATCTACTGGAACGACTTGGTTATTTATAATTTCAAACCCTTGCGGTGTTTGCATCCAGCTATTTGAAGCCAAGATCCAAAACGTAGACATTAATGTGCCTAATGCCACCATACAAGTGGCGAAAAAGTGAAGTTTTTCACCTACTTTATTCCAACCAAACAGCATCACGCCTAAGAAACCTGCTTCTAAGAAGAAAGCGGTAAGTACTTCATAAGTAAGTAGAGGGCCTGTAATTGAGCCCGCAAAATCAGAGAAAAAACTCCAGTTGGTTCCAAATTGATAGGCCATGACCAAACCAGAGACAACGCCCATCGCAAAGTTAACAGCGAATATTTTTGACCAAAAATGAAATAGCGCTAAATAATCCTTATTGCGCGTTTTTAACCATAAACCTTCCAGTACGGCTAAAAAACTAGCCAGTCCAATAGTAATTGCGGGGAAGATAATATGAAAAGAAACTGTGAACGCAAACTGGATACGCGCCAAATCAAAGGCACTTAACCCAAGCATAAAAACCTCGTTTTATTGATATAAAAATGTAAATCGCAGGTAAATCGTGTGGATTAGTAGACCATATGACAGTAAGCTATAATAGTGACAATAAGTTTAAAAATAACTATAACAGTTTTGAGGTAAACAGTTTTATATGACTCGATATGAACAGCTTGCAGCGCAAATACGTCAACAAATTGAAGATAATATCTGGCAATCTGGCGACCGTTTACCTTCATTACGGGATACGGTGAAACAATCTGGTTTAAGTTTAATGACGGTTTTACAATCGTATCAGTTATTAGAAAGTCAAGGATGGATAGCAGCGCGACCACAATCAGGTTATTACGTTGCACATCGTAATAACCGTTTCGGTCAAGTGACAGCCAGCAAAGGGTTACACATGAGTGAAAATGTTGAAATAAGCACCTCTATTTTCAATGTACTTCAAGCGTGTAAAGATCCTGACATTATTCCTTTTGGTTCCGCTTTCCCCGATCCCAGTTTATTTATTCAGCCTAAATTAAGTAGGGCGTTAGCTTCTGCTGCAAGACATTTAGCGCCGCAAAGTTCAGTGATCAATCTACCTCCGGGAAATGAAAAGTTACGCCGTAACATTGCACAACGTTATGCATTACAAGGAATTCATGTCTCTCCAGATGAAATTGTGATTACTGCCGGCGCAATGGAATCACTAAGTTTTAGTTTGCAAGCCGTTACTGAACCGGGTGATTGGGTTGTGATTGAATCACCTGCATTTTATGGTGCATTACAAGCAATAGAGCGTTTGCGATTAAAAGCGATTGCCATTAGAACAGATCCAGTAACAGGAATTTGTTTAGATGAACTCGAAAAAGTGGTTGAGCAATACGATATTAAAGCTTGTTGGTTGATGAGTCATTGTCAAAATCCATTAGGTGGAACAATGCCTGATGAAAATAAAATAAGGCTGGTGGGCATATTAGCGAAGAAACAGATAACGCTAATCGAAGATGATGTTTATGGTGAACTCTATAACAGCCAGAAAGCACCTATGCCAGTAAAAGGGTTTGATAAAACAAATAGCGTTTTACATTGTGCTTCTTTTTCTAAATGTCTTGCGCCAGGATTTCGTGTAGGTTGGGTTGCCGCTGGAAAACACGCAACAAAAATACAGCAGTTGCAAATGATGAGTACAGTATCTGCGAGTATGCCAACACAACAAGCTATTGCCGATTATTTGTCACAAGGTGGTTATGATACGCATCTTCGTCGATTAAGATTAGTATTAGAACAAAGACGTTATCGTATGTTACAGGCGATACAAACGTATTTACCAGAAGATGTAAAAGTAAATATTCCATCAGGAGGATATTTTCTTTGGTTAGAGTTTGAATCAACATTTGATGCGAATAAACTCTATCATTTTGCACTAGAAAGAGGTGTCAGTATTGCGCCTGGTTCAATGTTTTCCACTAGCTCCCAATTTGATCATGCATTTCGTTTAAATTCTTCTTTTCAATGGAATAGTCGTACTGAAAAAGGAATGGAAATAATAGGTGCAGGGTGCAAGAACTTACGACGTAAATAGCTGACGTCAGTGCACACTTTTAAAAGTTACCTATTGATTTATTGGCGGTAATCTCCAGTGATTAATCCTTAACCTCATTATCAGACTGATAGCCAGATATTGCAGGAGGATACAATGAAGCTACGTTGTTTTGATCAACAAGAGTTACCGTTTATATCATGGAATAATCAAAAAGGCACAACGCAAGAAATTGTGTGCTGGCCAGTTAATAATGATTTTTCATGGCGAGCGTGTTTAACCTCTATCGAAGAAAATAGCTCATTAGGTCAATTTCCTGATATTGAACGGCAAATAGTGTTATTAGAAGGTAATGGTATCAATTTAATTAGTCCAGATTTTCTTAGTCATTCCGTTACAGACGCTTATCAGTCTTTTAATTTTTCAGGTGATACCTATGTTAAATCTGAACTTATTAAAGGCAGCGTAAAATGCCTAAATATTATGGTGCGAAGAACATGCTGGAAAGCAGAGACGACTTTAGTAACACAACCGCTTATTTTGCCTAGCTCTCATGCGGGGTTAATTTATGTCACTCAAGGTGAATGGACTTTACTAGGCGCGACTTGCCAAAGTTTATCAAAAGGACAGGGGGCTTGGTGGCTACCTGATATTCGAGAAGGTGAAATAAGACCGTTAACCGCAAATTGCCAATTATTATGGTCAGATATTCGACCACTTAAATAGAGGCATTCTTGTGGTCAAATACTGACTAGAATAATAAATAGTGCTTAGGATTAAGGTTAATTTAAAGCCAAATTAATTGCCGCAAAAGTGAGTAATCCACCTGCAATACCATCGTTATAGCGACGACGTTTTTCACTTAAACCGCCTTTTAAGCCAATATAAGCAAAAAAGGTGCCGAGTAGACCATAAATAATTAAACAAGTCGTGATAAATATCCCAGATAACAGCAATGATTGTGTTGCTATATCATTATGATGATCAATAAAGTTTGGTAAAATAGCGAGATAAACTAATAGCCCTTTAGGATTAAGAAAACTAGTTAAAAAACCTTTACGAAATAAGTGTGAGGTTTTTGAGGCATCGAGAGCTAATTGGCCTTTTTTGCAGGCGGATATCAACATTTTGACTGCAAGATAACTGATATAAAACACACCAACCCATTTAAGTAAATGAAATAAAATGGGGGATGCTGATACTAAGGCGGCAAGCCCTAATGCACTCAATAATGCATGAGTTAAATAGCCTGATATAACGCCAGTGTTGGCAATCCATGCTGATTTCATACCTCCGGATAGTCCTTGGGATGAGATAAAAAGAATATCGGGCCCAGGTGTACATATCAGCGGTAGAACAGTCAGTGCAAATAATAATAAAGTGTTAAATTCCATCTTTTCACCTGACAGAGATAGTTTAAGAGAAAGATCGTTTTTGCTGTGAAATTTAGCGGAAAGATTATATGATGTTTTCGAAAAAATCGGGTTGCTTTGTTGCTAACAAAAAGAATTAATTGGCAATAAAATTCCACAAATAGAATTAAGGTTAATCTTTGATGTCAATAAAATTAGATAAAATAGATAAACATATTTTGCAGGTGCTTCAGCGTGATGGCAAAATCCAGAACATTGAGCTAGCAAAAGAGGTTGGACTCTCACCTTCTCCTTGTCTTCGTCGTGTGCGTTTACTTGAAGAATCGGGTGTGATCACTCGTTATGTTGCTGTATTAGATGGTAGTAAGGTTGATGCGGGATTATCTTTATTTGCAAGAATTTGGTTTAGAGCACAAGATGCTGAAACTATTGAAGAATTTGTAAAGGCGATCAAAGTATTACCTGAAGTGGTTGAGTGCCATTTAATGGCGGGTGAATGCGATGCTCTTATTCGAATAGTGACGAAAGATTTAGCAACATATCGTCGCTTTCATGCCGATTATTTAACGCAAATTCCAAGCATCCAAAGTATAAAAACAGAAGTACCAATGGAAACGGTAAAAGTGAGTTTTGCTTTACCACTTTAATTTTCTAATCATCTAGATTTAGTTGATTTTTAATCATCACATAATATGTGAGTAGAGAAAGCCTCTAGTTCAAAATTGAACTGAGGCTTTTTTATAACTACTTTTTGTAACTATAAGTTAAATAATCCCGCTTTAATAATGGAGCTAATAAATAGCTTTATTATATTTAATTTCTTGTTTAGATTATCAATAAAGAAATTTATTTTTATTGAGATGAATTGGCAAACTCTTTTGTGACAATTTCAGTAGCTTTAGCAATAATATCTTTACGGTATTTTGCATCTTTTTCTTGTTGTGTAAAATAAACGACTAAAATTAATGGTGCATGGTTTTCTGGCCAAATAACGGCAATATCGTTAGTTGTACCATAATCACCACTACCGGTTTTATCGCCAACAATCCAGTGTTTTGGTAAACCCGCTTTAATACTGTGATCACCTGTTGTATTACCTTTTAACCAAGTAACAAGTTGTTGGCGTTGAGATTGACCTAATGCGTCACCTAATGTTAATGCTTGAAGGCTTTTAGCCATCGCAATTGGAGAGGTGGTATCACGAGGATCACCATGAATGGCTGTATTTAATTCAGGCTCTTTGCGATCTAGGCGATAAGTTACATCATTAATTGAACGTGCAAATTGAGTAACGCTGGAAGGTCCTCCTAAATAATCTAGAATTTTATTCATTGCCGTATTATCACTATATTGCAAGGTGGCTGCACTTAATTGAGCTAAAGACATTCCTGTTACTAAATGCTTTTCTGTAATAGGACTGTAAGCAACCAAGTCAGATTTTTTAATCGCAATGTTCTTATCTAATAATCCCGCTTGTTTTTCACTCTCTTTTAAAACAGCCGCAACAGCCATAACTTTACTTGTACTTGCCATCGCAAAACGTTCTTCACCACGGTATGTTATTTGTGAGTTATCTTCCGTGTTGATTAAAGCCACTCCTAAACGACCTTGATTGTATTTTTCAAGCTCACTTAATTGCGCTTCAATTGTATTATTGGTGTTAGCCCATAGAGTGGCGGATGCCAATAGAGATATTAATGAAACTGCGATCGCAGCAGTTTGGCGAAATGTTTTTTTAAACATAGTTATTGTTGCTCATATTAATTTAATGAAGAAAATATCAATATAAATAGACAGTTATTGCGTAGATATAGAGCCGTTTATTTATACGGTGCAATATCCTATTTAATTGATTTATTGACAATCGATAATAAATCACCTTAGCTTATAGAAAATCTAATGGCTAAACGTACTATGCGAACTCATCTCCCCCTAAATGCATTACGTGCATTTGAAGCTTCAGCAAGACATCTTAATTTTACCAAAGCGGCATTAGAACTGTATGTCACTCAAGGGGCTGTTAGCCAACAAGTGAGGATGTTAGAAGATCGACTTGGTGTTACTCTTTTTAAGCGACTACCTCGAGGCTTAGAAATGACTGATGACGCGCAGATCTTATTTTCAGTATTAACAACAGCTTTTAGTGATATTGAGCGTGTATTTAAACAATTTGAATGTGGTGAATATCGAGATGTGGTTTCCATTGCGGCTGTCGGCACATTCGCTGTGGGATGGTTATTACCCAGATTGGCTGAATTCAGGCAACTCTATCCAAGAATAGAAGTAAATTTGAGAACCAATAATAATGTGGTTAATTTGGCTACCGAAGGATTGGATTTTGCTATTCGATTTGGTGAAGGGTTATGGCCTTTAACTCATAATAAAGCCTTATTCTCTGCACCATTAACGGTCTTGTGCTCACCAACAACAGCAAAACGACTACATTATCCAACTGACTTAATAAATGAAAATTTATATCGCTCATATCGAGAAGATGAGTGGTTAAAATGGTTTGAAAAAGCAGAAATATCACCGATAAAAATAACGGGTTCTATTTTTGACTCCTCACGTTTAATGATTGAAAGTGCAATTTATGAAGGGGGAGTTGCATTAGCTCCAGCAAAAATGTTTTCAAGAGAAATTAAGAATGGACAGTTAGTACAGCCCTTTAAAATAGAAGTTGAAATGGGTAAGTATTGGTTAACGTATTTAAAGTCAAAACCAATGACCGCCTCAATGGAAATATTTCAGCAGTGGCTAATAAATGAAGCACTAAAAGAGTGTTGTGAGTGATATAAAAAGCACTGATGAGTTTCAGTGCTATTTATTATTTTTACTCGCAGTATCGTCTTTCAATTACAAAGAAAAATGCTCTTTTACTATTTCTCGTCCTATCTCAATAGACGCTGTTGCAGCAGGTGATGGGGCATTACACACATGTAATGAACGTTTACCTTTCACAAAATGGAAATCATCTACTAATTTCCCTTCGCGAGTTAATGCTTGAGCTCGAACTCCCGCAGGACCAGGATGAATATCTGCTTCACGTAAATCAGGAATGAGTTTTTGTGCATTTGCCGTAAATAGTTTTCGTGAATATGAGCGACGAAGCTCCGCCATTCCTTCACCTAAATAATTTCCAGCAATTTTCCAAAATCCTTTATAAGTGAGCACTTCAGCAAGATCTTTTAAGTTAATATCGCTTTTTTTATAACCTTCACGTTTAAATGCCAATACTGCATTAGGCCCAACATCGCGATGTCCGTTATACATACGCGTAAAATGTACACCTAAGAAGGGAAAGTCAGGGTTAGGAACGGGATAGATAAGATGGTTTACTAAGTAGTTTTTATTAGTATTAAGCATAAAGTATTCACCACGGAATGGGACTATTTTCATACCTGTGTCATAGCCTGCCATTTTAGCAATACGATCGCTAAATAAACCGGCGCAATTAATCAACCATTTGCTTGTAAATTGATTATTGGATGTTGTGATGGTGACAGTATCATCGGTTTCATTAATGGCTGTAACCGCTTGTCCAAACGCAAATTTCCCACCTCGTGATTGAATAATTTCAACATGTTTCGCCGCAATTTCAGGGTAATTCACAATACCTGCATCCGGAACTAATAGAGCTGCAATACCATTGACATAAGGCTCTCTGACTTTAAGCTCAGCTTCCGTCATTTTGATCACTTCAAGCCCGTTTTCGATACCACGTTGATAGATATTTTCTAATGCTTTTAACTCTGCTTCATTGGTAGCAACAATAACTTTGCCACAACGGTCATAATAGAGATTATGTTGTTGGCAAAACGCATATGTCGTAATATTGCCTTGTTTTGCTAACCTTGCTTTAAGGCTTCCTGGTGTGTAATAAATACCTGAATGAACAACATTACTGTTATGCCCACTTTGGTGAACAGCAGGGCCTGATTCTTTATCAATCACCAGTAATTTAAGTTCAGGTTGGCTTTCTTGTAATGCACTGGCAACGCCTAATCCGACTAATCCTGCACCGATGATAATAACGTCATAAGTCATAATATTATCCATTTTACAAAGAGTGAATTAACTGATTTTTTGTTGTAAACGCTTTAATTTGCCACGTACGTTGGTTAAATGAAGACGCATTCTATGGCTTGTTTCATCGTGATCTTGTTGGCGTATAGATTCAACAATTGCTTCATGTTCTGCAATAACACGTTCTGTTTCCATTTCTCGACCTTTATTTTGGCTTAATGAATACATTAATACCCCAAGATAAAGCTCATGCATGTTATCTAAAATCCGAACAAAAAAAGGATTATGGGAAGCGACCATAATAGATCGATGAAATTGATAATCTTCTTCATGACCAATGTTTTTATTTTGCTTAGTTGCCAAAATAAAGGCTTGATGCGCGTTTTCAATAGTAAGTAATTCTTCAGGTGTCCGACGTAAAGCGGCAATAGCTGCCGCTTCATGTTCAATGACCTCACGCATTTCAAGCAAAGAATCTATCTCTTGAGGACGTGCAATTTCCATTACAATAGGTTCATATTTACTCAAGATAGAATGGTCTATAACACGTCGTCCTCCACCTTGACGAGAGGTAATAATTCCACTCGCTTCTAAGACACCTAATGCTTCTCTGATAGGGACTCGACTGACGCCAAAGGCGTCAGCAAGTACATTTTCAGAAGGTAACTTTTCACCAATAGGGTAAGTTCCGTTGCTAATATTTTGCTTTATCTGCTCAAGAATTTGATGCGACGCTTTTTGGCGTGAGATCTTTTGTATCATCTAGTTTTCTCCAGATACATGCCCCATATTGGTTAACTGTTTTTTAGACCGTAATAAATGGAATGTACCGGTTAATAGGATCAAGGCGACACCTAAAAGGTCGGTATATAAGCCTGGTTTAATCATTAGAATTGCCGCTGCTGCAAATGCAATACGCTCAAACCACGTTGTTTTAATCATCCAAAAGTTTGCTGTTGCGATACTGAGTGCATAAATTCCGACTAATGCAGTAATAATCATTAATCCAATGGAAAGTACACCTAAATTATCACCTTGCATCAGTAAAGCTGGGTTATAGACTAAAATAAACGGAATAATAAAACCGGGAAGTGCTAAGCGAACCGCATCCCATGATGTTTGCATTGGATCAGCTCTTGCAATACTCGCTGCGGTATAACTTGCTAATGCTACTGGTGGGGTAATATTGGATAAAGCACCAAACCAGAAAACAAAGAAGTGAGCCGCTAAAGGCATTACACCCGCTTTAATTAAAATAGGTGACACTGTAACTGCTACGACAATATATAACGCTGTTGAAGGCAAGCCCATACTTAATACGATACACACCAGCATAACGACTAACAAGATCATCCATAAGGTGTTATCCGTCATTGAAACAATATTAAAGGCGAGTGTTGCACCAATACCTGTCATCGTAACAACACAGATAATGACGCCAATGGCCGCACAAGCAACAGTCACTTGAACAGAACCACGAGCTGCTTCAGCTAAGGCGTCAGCCACTTTAGTTAATGTCATACGGACTGATTTATCAGGCGTTATCCAACTTGCAACAATAATGGTTAGAATACCTAAGAAACCGGCATAAATAGGTGTTTTCCCCACTAATAAGGTGCCAATAACAATAATTAAAGGTAGTAATAATAAACCTCGCGCTTTCAATACGGCTTTAACTTGTGGAATATTCTCTTTACTTAAACCTTTTAATCCTTGTTTTTTAGCTTCAATATCAATGGCCATAATTAAGGCTGCGTAATACAACAAGGCTGGAATAATTGCTGCAATAACAATGGTGGTATAAGAAATACCTAAAAATCCCGCCATAATAAATGCAGCAGCCCCCATAATAGGTGGCATTATCATACCGCCTGTTGATGCTGTCGCTTCTACGGCACCGGCAAAACGAGGCGTTAATCCAATGTTTTTCATTAAAGGAATGGTAAAAGTACCCGTTGTTGCGACGTTGGCGACAGCACTACCACTTAATGAACCGGTTAATGCGGATGAAATAACGGCAACTTGGGCAGGCCCTCCACGACGACGACCAGCCATAGCCAATGCTAAATCATTAAATAAAGCAGTAGCACCACTGACACTCAAGAATGAACCAAAGAGAATAAAGACCACAATAGCGGTGGAGGCCGTTGAAAGTGTAATACCAAAAATCCCTTCACTGGTCATAAATAAACGGTATAACAATCTTTCTACAGAAAATCCTGCATGACCGAAAATACCCATAAAATACTGACCAAATAAAGCATAGATAATGGCAAAAGTTGCAAGTCCTGGAATGAAATACCCAGTAGTTCTTCTTGCTGCTTCAAACAGTACAATAATTCCTAATATAGCCATGACATAATCGGTAGTATTTGGAATACTTTTTCTCACAACGTGAAGATCAACGTAATTAAAGAAAAAGTAGCCATAACTGATTAATGTTAAAGCAATAAAAAGATAATCCCATCCATTAAATTTAGGCGTTGAAAAACGCTTGGAAAATGGAAACAAAATAAAGCCTAAAATTAAAATACCGCTAAGAAAAATCGTATTACGGTAAAATTCTTGAGTATTTGATAATGCGTTGGAATAAATAGCGTAAAGCGAAATTAATATTGCAAGAGTCGTGGTAATTTTCAGGTAAATACCTGCAAGTTGGCGATTGCCGGAGCTTGCTTCTTTATCTAATGCAGGTGGCTCTACCGGAGTTAGGTGGTCATTGTTAGTCATAACTCACTCCTGTTATTTATTATTAGTCTGCGTTTGAGCTTCTGGTGGAATAAGGTAATCAGGGATCTCTAACCCGATTTCTTTGTAGTAGCGGTAAGCCCCTAGATGTAATGGTACAGAAACACCTTTTAATGCATTTTCTGTGGTGATGTACTTAGCTGCACTATGAACTTGGTGAACCTCAGGAAGGTTCTCAAACATGGTTTTTGTCAACTCATAAACCAGTTCGTCATCAATACTGGTTGTGGTCATTAAGATATTAGGTTGAGCAATCGTATTAACCATTTCAGTTTGACGAGGGTAGGTATTGGCGGGGATTTCAAAACGGAACCATGAATTCGCCACATGATTGATATCATCAAGTTGCTTATCTGTGACTTCGAGTAATTTTGCACTGACACCACTTGCGTACATATCAGTTACCGCAGAAGCGGGCACTCCAGCAGGTAATGCACCTCCATCAAGGCGACCATCTCGCATGGCAGAAACGGTATCGCCATATCCCAGATATTCAGGGGTAATATCTTTTTTAGTTAAATTAACGCCTTGAAGAATAATAATCGTGGATTGTTCAGTACCACTAGCTTGAGGGCCTACAGAAAAGCTAGTCGCGCGAATATCGTCTAACGTGCCAGTTTTTACTTTGTTATCCATTAAAACAAAGTGTTCAACATTAGGCCATAGCATAGAAATTGAGCGCAGATCTTTTTCTGGTTTGCCTTCAAAATTACGCACGCCTTCATAAGCTTCTACGGCTAAAAGGCTTTGTAGTATTGAAAGTTGAGCTTCATTTTTCTGCATTAAATAGATATTTTCTATTGAGCCTGCAGAAGATTGTCCTGTGACTTGAACACCTCTATCCTTAAGATGTGTACTCCATACGTTTGCTAAACCCACTCCCATCGGATAATACGTTCCTCCTGTTGAAGCGGTTGCTACAGAGAGAAATTGTTTATTCGCATTCTCTTTTTTGCCGATTACTGCTAATGAGACAACAGCAATAACAGCAACAATACCGATGGCAAGCTTTGTTTTTCTTATTCTCATGATGTTGTTCCTGTACATAAAAACGCAGGTGAATGTTTCACACCAACTTGTATACAACATGACAACTTTTATAGAAATAAGGAACGTTAAGAAATTGTGAGGTAGGTTAATTAAATTGAAACAAAAAAATAACACTTTGTGATCAATATAGTAATTATGCAATTTTTAATCATAATTATGGTGATAATCATAAAACACAAAAGAAAATATTAATAACTTGCTAGCGAAACGATAAAATTAGCTAAAAAATAGCCTATTAATCGATAATAAAAAATAAAATGAAAAAATAGACGGATCAGAAAATCGTTAAATCATCTGATAAAGAAAGGAGAAAAATAGGCTATTTTAGTGTTAAGAAAATAAGTAAAGTTTAGTAATAATTACAGACCTTATAGCGCAATGGAAAGTACACCTGTCGCAATCAGCACAAACATCGCTGACCAAATTAATGCAGAAATAGCACTGGTAATGTAAATACCGTATGTAGGTAGTTTTAGCAAACCGGCACTGAAAGGGGTTAAATAACGAAATACTGCAAGGAATCGAGAAATAAATAAAATGTAGTGAGTTTTATTTTTCAGTAGTTGCTGAACACGATTAATTTTTGCCTGATAACGCTTAACCCATGCTTTAAGTCGAGGAAATCGATAAATAGAACGACCTAATTCATAACTAATAATTGAGCCTAAAAGTGCGCCACAACTGGTTGCTAACCAAAGAAAAACGGGTGAATAAAAAGGTAAGCAGGCACTGAAAATAAAGATTAACATTAAAGATGCAGGAGGCAAGAATGAAGAAATACCAATAGTCGATTTTCCTGCTGTGATTAATATAATGGAAAGAAAAAGTGTAATAGGAGATAAATGACCCAATGAATTTAATAGAGAGTGAATAAGTTCCATTTTATTGTCTCCAACAAGAAAATAAACAACAACGAAGACTAATAATAGATAAATAAACCTTAAGAGTATTATGCGTTAATTTGACGATTTTTATTCATTTCAACTAGCATTGTAGCCCATTCAATGGGAGAATTTTTAATCGGTAATTTTAACTTTTGGCTTAATGAGTATAGCGTAGGTGCAGGTATATCTGAAAGGGATTGCAGTGTTGAACTCATTAATACGCTTTCAGGGGTGCCATCAGCAATTAGTTTTCCTGAAGATAAATGGATAATCCGCTGAAAATGACGCGCCGTAAAATCAAGATCATGGCTTATAGCAAGAACAGATGTGCCTAATGTTTTTTGTACCTGAAGCCAGTTCTCAAAGCATGTTAGCCAATATGCATCGAAATCGCGAGTCGGTTCATCAAGCAGTAATATTTGAGGAGATAAAATACTCAAACTAGCGACAGCAACCATTCTGCGTTGACCTGCGTGTAAATCTAAAGGATGAACATCAGCAACATCACTTAAACCGCAAAGCATCAATGTTTCATCTAAACGTTTTTTAATCTCTTCTTTAGAAAACTTGCGTTGCTTTAGGCCAAAAGAGACTTCTTTTTCTACTGTATTATGAAATATTTGTCGTTCAGGTTCTTGGAATAATACACCAATATATTGAGCACGTTGCTCAGCTTTCATTTGAGATAATGACTGATGGTTGAGTGTTACTTCACCTTCATTTGGCGTTAACAATCCTGCAATTAAACGTAATAAGGTTGATTTACCCGCACCATTATCACCAACGAGTGTTATCCATTCACCTTGATTTAACGTTAAAGATAATTGAGAAATACAGGGGGGAACATCCTCACTCCAACGATAAGTCACTTTATTAAGCTGTAACATAGAATTCCTTAAAAGCTTTAAGTAAAGCTTTATCGTTATGTACAATATTTTTATTCCAATGATGATTTTCAATTAACCAATTTAAAGCTAGCCAAGCATCAGGTGCATTAATTGTTGTAAATAAAAAAGGAAATATATCTTCTAAGGCGCCTGCTACTTTTGTTTTTCCGGCTTCTAATAATAAAAATTGTTCACTCAGTGTTATTGCTGGCAATAAGTTACGTTCAAAAATAATCACACTACATTTGTGCTCTTGTGCATACTGTTTAATGCGTTGTTGCAATTGTTGTGTTGCATTCGGTGTTAAACGACTAAATGCTTCATCAAGTAATAATAATTTGGGATGCATAGCAAGAGCGCTTGCAATCACAACACGCTGTGCCTCTCCACCAGAAAGAGTAGAAGGGGGGCGAAAACGAAGGTTGTCACATTGTGTTAACTTCATTGCTTCTTTTATACGAAATCGAACTTCATTATCACTTAGCCCTAAATTTTCAGGGCCAAAAGCAATCTCTTGCTCTACTGTAAAAGCACAACCTGAAAGTTGTAATTGAGGGGATTGTTGAACAAGTTGTCTTCCTGGGGCGAGTGATACTAACCGACCCTTATCTAGAGCAATGTTTTGTACAATACCCAAGCCTTGTACAGAGCCTGTTAATAAATCGGGATACCAACCTGCTAATAGCTGGGCAAGAAGACTTTTTCCACTGCCATTTCCTCCCAAAACAACAAGCCATTCCCCTTGTTTTAGTTGCAGATCAATAGGGCCAAGAATAGGTTTTTCGTCGCCTTTGGGGGTAAAACTAAATTGCTGAAGATTTAATACCATAGCCAAATAACTCCTTCAACAAAGATAAGCAGTAAAATAAAATAGCGTAACATCTCTTGTAGTGGTGTATCGACAGGAGGAGAAAGCGTGGTACGTTTTGCAATAATACGAAATCCTCGCATATCTAATGCAGCACTACGAATAGTCAAATCACTTAATACATGACTAATCAGTGGTAGGATAATGGCAGGTAATGTTATTAGGCGTTGCCAAAATGAACCATCAAGAGGTACACCTCGTGCTAATTGTGCTTCTCTTATATTGTGTAATTGTTGGCGTAGCTGTTCTACAAGTAACAAAGGACCTGCAAATAAATAGGAAAGGCTTATAGGTAGGCGGCTAGCAAATAAGGCTCTAATAAATTGTTCAGTTGTAGTGTACTGCAACCACAATTGAGCACCACTTATTATTGCTAATAATCTTAGCCATAGCGTTATTGCCATGGTTTGTTTACTGGTATCTAAAATGCCACCTGTTAACCAATAAGCAAGCCAACCGCTATGAACTAACCATAAACCTATCGCCATGGGGATCATCAGCCATGCAATAAGACGCCAACGCCAGCGAGAGGCTTTCCAAAGTAATAAGCCAATAAAAGTACCACTGCTGATAATCAACAGTGGTAAGCTTAATGATAAGAAAAGCACACTAGCACTTAGCCAAAGCCATAATGCCAGTGAGGTAAAGGGATGCATTATTAGCGAACCTTAGCCATTGCAGGAAAATTACGTTGTGTTCTTTGAGGTAATTGACGTACTAATAACCAAGCAATAATCGCTGATAATATTTTATCGGCGAGATTGGCACCTAATACAGTGATTGCAACGGATTCAATCAGCCCTTCACCAACCGCATGGAAATAAGCGACAAAGAAATCTGCACCACTGCCTGTGGCACCACCAAATAAATAAGTACGAATTGGAACGGCAACGATCATTAACGCTAAAGTAATAATAGTGCCTGAGCCAATAACTCGAATTAATGAACGAAAACCGCCTGCACGCGCTAATAAACCTGCACTTAATCCTATCATCATGGCAACGGGTGCAAATGCAGCCGCTATTGGACCACTAATTAATCCCCATAATAAGTTGGTTAATAATCCAGTAAATAATGCAACCCATGGGCCACCTAATAAGGCACAAATAAGTGTACCGATAGAGTCTAAAAAGATAGGAAGTTTGACCATTGAGGTGATTTGACCACCGATCATATTTATTGCAATAGAAACGACAATGAGCACAAGAGTGCGGCTCGAAATTTGAGGAGTTGTAGACATAGTTTAAAAAGCCTTTACAAAGGATAGTTATTATTGGTTTTATTATTTTGCGTCAATAAGGTTCTCTGCAAAAAAGACGATTAACGCGGTGTGATGACCAACTCCTCATAACCAGAGTATTCACAAGGCTGACGGCTAAAAGTCACTTGCTCTAACTCACCAATAACGAGCTCTAGCGTCGTGCGCACTATACAACCTGGCATCATATGTCCACCACACATAATTCCATTTTCATCTGATACGGCTAAATGAAGATGCTCGCCGGTGGCATCTAATGTGCCAATCAGTGAGACAACTTCGAATTTACCAGTAAGATAGCGATTTTCTTCGCGTCCTGCAAAGCGCAATGCAACATCGGTTAGGCTACCTACACAACCTGCAATGTAAGACGATTGCAGTTGATTATCGGCGATTATCTGTCGTAATGCCACAATCACATCTTCACCTGGAATAAGGCGAACCGCAATAAAGCGGACATGAGAAGAGGGACACTGTGTTTGAGACATGATGATTTACCTTATGATTAATTGCACCGCATTAGTGAAGTTAGCTAATTCTAAAGGTTGTTATTATTAGGCGAGATAAGAGTAAATACAATTTATTCTGTTTATAAGATAGAAAAGGGCATATAACCTAATTTATCTTTAAACTCGATTTTGCAGTATTACTCTTTATAATCGTTACCAGTATTACTGACTAAAGCTGTAGCATTCCAACATTTCATATTTACTATTGTATTGTACGGAATTTTGGCAAAGTGGATTTGCTACCTGTTCTGTTGATAAGCAGATGGTTAGTGTGGTAACTATAAACGACAATGATTTTATAATATTTTTAAATCTTAATGTTGTTCCTTTTATTATAGCGTATTTGATTAATGATTTTTATAGTGTTTATGACATGAATATAAAACAGATTAAAACTATTTAATCTATTTCGATATAATTACATAGGGGAGCATCATGATTAACGTATTGCAAAATTTAAAATCATATTTATCTAATAGAGCATTATCTGCGCCTGATTTGACACATAACAATCTATCTTTAAATAATACTTCTCTCCCAGGTAACTTACTAAGTTGTGAAATAAAAAATAAGGACATCACATTGAGTAATAGAAATAAAGATTTTGAAAATGAAAAGTTTAAAGATATTAAATTTGATTTTTTAGCTTCTAATCTAAGTAATGTTAATTTTACAAATGAAAATCTCGATGGTGTCGAACTTAATTCTAAAACGAAATCTTTTAATAAAACTGAAAGTGCTTATCTCTTAAACGGAAAGTTAAGTGGTAATACATTAAATAAATTAAACACAATAAATACAATAGATGATAAATACAAAGAAATAAAAATAAAACTTGTAAAACAGATTATAGAATCAATAAATAATAGTGGTGAGGTGAAGTTGGAATCATTTCCTATTGATTCAATAATTGATAATATAACGTCTAAGAAATATTATTTAGAAGATGGTGTTATTAAAGATTTTGCTGAAAATTTATTAAATACTAAGTATTTAAAAGAGAAGGTTAACATGTATTCTGATAAGCTCTCTTCTGGTATTTTATCCTTTAATTTAGATCTAATCAGTGAACTTGATAATGAAAAAGTCAAAGAATACATGATGAAAAAAAATGGATGTTTTATTAAATTGATGGCATTGACTGTTTATCATGATGACTTAGCTATTCAGGAAAAAGGAAGGTCTTTATACAATAGTTATCTTGAAATAGAAGAAATAAAAGACTTTGCTAAAGAAGAAAATCTTTGGAATAATAAAACAGTTGACTGGAGCGATAAGAAAAATAAAAATTATATTATTGTAAGTGGTGATAAAACGATAGTTGTTAGCCATGAAGACCTAGTAAATATGTTATTTCCTGATGAGATAGGGATGAATGCAAGTTGGAGTAAGTTTTCTCTTTATATCAAAGGTAAAAGAAAACTTATTGAACAAACTAATTATTATGACTTATTTAATAAAGACTTTGAGATGTTTAAAGATAGTTATAATGCACTCCACAAAAAGTAAAGTTAGATAAGTTATTACGGTTATTAAACTTAGAAGTAGATATAATGTTTAATCGACATATAACAATATATTGGACACGATTTAAATAAAAAATATTTTTAAATTGAGAATATGGCTTGGAAGCCCAATATGAGACGTTTTCGTTTAAAAAACACAAAGCTCATTTGTAGTGGGCTTTGTGTTTTGATTTAATTCTTCTTGGTAGCTTCTTTGTGATTAGTTCTGTATCATGCTAAATAATCAAATTATAATTTATATGTTCCATTAATTTAGCGTTATCACAGTAATCGACGGGAATAGCAAGAACAGCAGGGCCATTAACAGTCATTGCTTCATGCAAGACGGTACGTAATTGAGAAGCACATTCAACAGAAAATCCTTTAGCTCCGAAGGATTCAGCATAACGTTTAAAATCAATTGCACCAAATTTTACGCCAGAATAACGACCATATTTTTCTTGCTCTTGCATTTCTACCATATTATAAGCGTTATCTACCCAGATAATATGCAAGATATTTGTATTTAAACGAACCGCAGTTTCTAATTCCATGGACGATTGCATAAAGCCACCATCACCAGAAACAGAAATAATTTTATCAGAAGGTCGAACAAAAGAAGCACCAATTCCCCAAGGTAATGCAACTCCCATAGTTTGTTGTCCATTAGAAATTAACATTTGTCTTGCTCTAAAGCTATAAAGATAACGTGCAAGCCATATATGAAAACTTCCCATATCAATACAGAGTGTTACATCGTTATCAATAATATTTTGCATCTCATGGATGATGGTTAAAGGGTGAATAGGGGAACCATGTCGAAAATAACTATTTTGTTGTAAAATTTCTCTTTGGTGACGAATTTTCTCTAAAATCTGACGAGTATTATTTGAGAGTGTAATTTGAGATGTAGATTGTTTAGCAAAATACTGAGTTAAATTATTAATTGTTAATTTGATATTACCTGTTAATTCTAAATCAGGACAGTAAGCTAAATCAATTTCAGCAGGGATCTCGTCTATATGAATAATATTGGCATTATTGTGGTTCCATAATGACGGTTCATATTCTATAGGGCTATAACCCAAAGTAATCACTAAATCGGCATGAGATAATAACTCATCACCCGGTTGATTATTAAATAAGCCAATACGGCCAGCAAACAAAGGAAAATGGCGTTGAGCGATCGCACCTGCTGATTGATAAGTGCCTACAATCGGGAGCGGGCAAATATCGAGTAGTGATTGTAATGCTAATGCATTTTCAGGGTAACTAACTTGTAGTCCTAATAAAATAACGGGGCTTTTAGCATTCAGTAGTAATTTAACGGCTTCTTGGATAGCATCATTATTAGCGCTCCCCATATTAGATTTTGATTTTGGTACTAATATTGGGCTATCAACTTCATTATTTAAAATATCCATTGGAAAAGTTAAAAAAGCCGAACCTGGTCTTCCTGATTCTGCATGGCGAAAGGCATTAGCCATGGTTTCAGAAATAGATTTTGAAGAATCAATTTCTGCACAGAATTTAGTGATAGGATTAAACATGGTAACGGTATCCATGCTTTGATGAACTAGTTTTAATCTATCTGAGGACTTTACTGCTCCTCCCAATGCAACTAATGGATCGCCTTCTGATGTGGCTGTGGCGATGCCTGTCGCAAGATTAGAGCATCCAGGTCCCGATGTTGCGATAGCGACTCCCGCTTTGCCTGTTAAACGTCCAACTGCGGCTGCCATAAAGGCAGCGTTAGCTTCATGACGGACCACCACTGTTTCAATAGTTGAATCAACAAGAGAATCAAATACACGATCTATTTTTGCACCCGGAATACCAAATACTTGTTTAATGCCATGTTGTTCTAATTGTTTGACAACTAAATCTGCACCACATTTCCAATGAGAAGTATTCATATAGCCTTCTTTAATTTTGCAAGTGAATAAAAAATTAGATTGAGAATAAAATGAAGCGGCTTTTAAATTAATTTTCGGCTTGCTCTATTGCCTGGTGAAGATTATCTGGCATTAAGTTCGCTTGGAGGAAAGTTGAATGACAGGGTAAGTCAATAGTAAGGCGGGAAATAACACCGATTTGTAAGGTACCTTGTTTTAAATAATAATCAAGGACGTGACCACCGCCTTGGCGTTGTTGATTAATATAATGTTCATGAAACCCTGCAATATTTATTCCTTGAGTAAATTGTGGTGAGCGAAATCCAGCAATAATTCCGGTCTCATTGTGAAATGTAAAAATAGGTTGATTTTCGATAGCCTCTAACATCGGAAGATAGGGTGGTGTTTGACGGGGGACGGTACGTGTTTTGACTAATTCAAATTCGCCTTCAATTTTGATCGCACAAAATAGATTGTCAGAAGGAACATACTGATTAATGATATTGTGTATCTCTTTTTGTGATGCACCATAAGAAAAGTGATGTTCAATATCACAATTAAAAAATGTCATTACAGCAAAAGGAGATTTTTGAGAATGCAAAGCTTCACGAGCACTACCATCAGAGCGTAATTGAAAAACATTATTGTCGAATGCAACGAGTTCGCCATCAAGTTGTTCAAATGTGCCTAAACCAAAATCACCATGCTTTAATAATTCAGCAATTGTGATATCACTATCATAAACACCTGCAATCAAACTGCTCATTAATGAGTTTTGATAAACAGTACACTCAGGATGTTTATTAATATAATTATTTAAGTTTGTAATTATTTCTCGTCCACATTGACAATAATTATTTTTATTATTTTCTATATCACTATTATCTCGCACATTAGATTGAAAATTATTATTCATGGTAAAGTCATTCCTTTATTTAAGAAACAATAATCATTAACTGATTATGAATTAAGTATTAGCCTTGTTCATAAATATTTCAAATGTTTTTTATTGTAATTAAATAAGAAGTGATAGTTATGATTGTGTAAATTAAATATAACTTAATTTTTATAATTAATTATTTTTTAAAAGAAATTAATCAGTGGGATTTTATTAATAAGATAGAGTTATAATATATGATAAGTGAAAGAGCTAGCTAAAAAGAGTTAGATTAATAGTTTTATAGGTGAGTTACTAGAAAGATAAATTATCTTTTGATATCTAAAATATGTGCTTTGGGTGACGAAAGTGTATGCGAATAGGTTCAGGAAAAGACGTGAATGTAATAGTGAGTATTGTAGTTTCTATTTGTAATTATTAGTTAATGGAAGGAAATTTTTTAATGACAAGATTTAAATTAAAATGAAATATCGATAAAAAACCCACGAATGATTCGTGGGTTTAGATATGATGTTTAATATAAATAGCTATTGCACATTAAACCTAAATTTATTGTGTATCATTTTGATTTATAATGATTTAATTTTAAGTTGTTTATTTTGCACTCAGCGGTGTACTCATTTAGAACAAGGTGTCTGCTAAAATAGTACTTATAAGATTATCAAAGTAAAATTACATCAGTATAAAACACTAATCTATTGCATAGAGTATAACATAATCTGACAGGCCGCTTGGTGCTAGAAGCGGACGTTGAAAGCTACACCATGTGTTAAGTAATGGAAATACAGAATAGGGATCGATAATGTTTATGGCAGCTATCAAGGCTGTAACCATTCAACAATTGCCGTAAGGCTAATTTAGAAACAAAATTTCGGCATGTTCAACTGTCAGATGGTCGCTCAGTCCGCTTACTGAATATTATCAATGACTTTAATCGTCAAGCCTAGTACTAAAAGCTGATTTGCCTCTATCCGCTATTTGTGTCGTTAGGATTTAGTGGGATATCGATTCGCTATGACAATATTCCAGAATATGTAGGTAATACTCTAATAGCATGGGCTAAGTAATAGCATGGGCTAAGCAACAAGGTATCAGAATAAACTTTATCCTATAGGGTAGATCCTAGCAAAATGCTTGTATTAAACGTTATAATGAGCAGCTTGCTATGGCTGACTTAGTCAGAATCTCTAGCTCAATAAACGAGAGGCTGGGATATTCTACAAAGTAGCAATGATTTTATAATCATGAGCAACCGAATATGGCGTAGAATAGCTTTATACCAATGCAACATACACATCACATAAACTGATTCTACTTATTACCATTTAAAAATGGGGAGAGATTACCATTTACCCTACCTCTCCTTATATTAAAAACATTCACTGCTTGAGTGGCGGTATAGCGAGGCACAGGGAAATGTCATTAGAAGAAATAAAAACCTGCTTACTGGCTGCAAATAAAACGGCGGAGAGTCTGCTTGCTCAAGTTAGCGATTTTTACGCCCAGGAACGACGTTTTGAAGAGAACATTTTGACAGAAGCACTATCTGAGTTGCACAACTCAGGGGAGATTGACTTCGTCAAAATAGTAAAAGGAGTTGATAAAAGTTCCTGCAAAAACGATTTTTTTAGGATTTTGAATTCCTTTGAAAACACACTACCTTTACTAAACTCAAAAGTTGAAGATGTCCTACATTGTCTGGCTCATCTTAAGCAACAAGCCGATAGTGGTGGAATCTATGGGGCCTTTCAGCATTTCTGTAATGTGGATGCACAACGTTCCAAAGATAGTGTTGAATTTATCCTGAAACAAAGTGAGCTTAGTTCGTATGCCACTTTTCTTTCCAGTTCAATCCTCGCATATGACTCAAATCGTATGGTTGAGGCTATCCAAACGACAGAAAATCTGATTACTAACAGTAATCAGACTGTCAGAAACCAAGCCTATTTTATTTTGGGGAGGCTCAATGTCGATGAAACTCAGGCAAGTATCATCTGGGGGCTACTTAGCGCTAGTGCCGTGAGTGAGGATGACAGCGATTGTCGTGCTTCGATACTGAGGGCAATACTTCACTTCGGGGAAAAATTTCCAACTTACTGGTCGCAAATAGAAGA
Organism: Proteus penneri; assembly: GCF_003144535.1. Lineage (GTDB taxonomy): Bacteria > Pseudomonadota > Gammaproteobacteria > Enterobacterales > Enterobacteriaceae > Proteus > Proteus penneri. The sequence goes on from NZ_PHFJ01000001.1 coordinate 504,045, forward strand.
GCTTCTAATTCCGTTTGTTGGTGTAGCTCCTCCTGAGATACTCTATGCAATATCGAATATTATGGCATTTCAAAGTGGCGATCTTCCAGAGAGTGTTCTGCGTCTTCTGGTAAAACAGTTAACCAATATCTCCCCAGAGCACACAGGTACCGTAGATAACATTGATCATTTACTAGTCAAGTTGGTTGAAGGTAATTCATGCTCTCTTGCTGTCGAATTATTGGAATCGATTTTGGCTGTGGGTGTGGAATTTACATCACTAGACTATTTCTCCAACGAGCTATTGGATAAGCATCAAGAATTACGCAATCATATCACCACAAAGTGGTTTTTATCTGGAGAATCATCACTTTGTCATGCGATCTCAGATCTGCTTCATGATGTAACGGGTAAGGACATAGAGCTAAAGGCAGATATGGCATTGCTAGGGGATGATAAGTGGCAAGCATTTGTTAGCCACAAGGCGATCGGTTGGCTGTTTACACGACCTATCGCGGCAGCAAGTTTCATACTGTCTATTTGCGAAACAGCTTCAACAACTACACTTCACAACCTTGAACAGGTTTTGTACGATCCTTTGCTCCTAAGTTACCCGGGAGAGCTTGAACGATTCTTCCTATCATGCATTGATAAAGATGTTCAAGGACAACTGTGTGAGCGCTTGCTTGGAAAACTTCAGACCTATCACGCTGATATTGAGAAAGTGTCTGAATTGAATGAGTTAATGGCTCCCAGTGAAAATGTAAGAGCCTATTGGAAAGACTTTGATAAAAGTATGCAAGAAGCCCACGAAAACGCATCAAAATCTTCTATTCTTCAGATAATTGCGACGAAGCAGAGATTATTGTACGGCAACAGTTCGATTTATTATATACATCAAGGAGATGGGGACCCTGTACGACAGGAGACGCAAATGCACTCTTTTTCCCATTCGACTGAAATGCCAAGATTGAACGTTTTAGATCCTGAGTCGCTAGATTACGTTTTGCGCATGTATCGCTACGGGAGAATGAAAAATGAAGCTAATTCTTAAACAATATTTGGCTTCACTAAAAGAACGAGCAGAATTAGATGCTGTACTGCCAGACTTGTTGAGTAGTATGGGTCTGAATGTGTTTATCTCACCGACGCGTGGGGTTAAAGAGTATGGTGTTGATATAGCAGCCGTAGGGCGAGTCAATGGTGAGGAAGAAAAAGTTTATTTGTTCTCAGTTAAATCTGGGAACCTTACTCGTGAGACTTGGAATGGGGCAACAGCCCAAGCTCTTATGCCTTCGTTAGATGAAATTCAAAACTCATTTATTCCTAGCCGTATACCATCTGAACATAGAAATAAGAAAATAGTTATTTGCTTATGTTTTGGTGGAGATGTTAATTCAGGAATTAGGCAAGATGTATCTGGTTACGAGCAACGAAATACACGAGACAATATCTCTTTTGAAGAGTGGAATGGCGATAAATTATCAGAGTTTATTCAACGATATTTGTTGAAAGAAGAGTTGCTACCTAGCTCAAGTCAGGCTTTGTTAAGAAAATCCTTAGCCTTACTCGAAGAGCCGGAGAGTTCAAGCAAATACTTTTCTCTATTGATCGATAAGGTGCTGTCAAACGCCACCGATACTGATTCTGTTGCATCGTCCATAACACGGATAAACGTCTGCTTATGGGTTCTATTTTCATGGTGCCGTGATGGTGGAAATTTAGAAGCCGCCTATCTTTCATCTGAGCGAGCATTACTATTGGCTTGGGATAAAGTTAAAGGCCACTATACAGGAAGGAACAAATTCTCAAAATCATTTGATAGTATTTTAGATACTTACCAACAAGTTACTGATTGTTATGTGGATCGATGTTTAATTCCGTATGTTGAATTTAGATATGCGCTTTCGCATGCTGTTCACTCACCTTGTTCTATTGATGTAAATATTAGGCTCTTTGATGTGTTAGGGCGCTTATCAGTCAAAGGTCACTGGATTTTAGATTTACTATCAAATAGTTACGTTGAGAATCCACCAGTGCGCGGAGATAGTGAAGAACAAGAAAAATTATGTCTGCGCCTTAGAGAAATAACAAAGTCAATTAGCCTGTTGGTTGTTAATAACCCAATACTATTGTCACCATACAAAGATTCGCAAGCCATTGATATTGGTTTGGCTCTAACGCTGCTTTCAAATAATTCAGAACTCGACGAATTTGTGCGGAGCTGGCTCTCAGAAATGGTCAATAGGTGCATATTCTCTTTTGAGAGTAATGGCATGTATCCAGTTGTGCATGAGTCTTACGAAAATCTGCTTGAACATAGGAAAAAAGACAGGGCTGACAATAGTTATAAGAATAAAGTTACGGAAGCCAGTATTTTATACCCGTTGCTAGCAGTATTTTGTTCTCTGTATAAATTAGATTCAATAAGCCAAAAACTAGAAAAATTTGCCGCAGATAAACTAAAACATTGTACGTTACAATACTGGTATCCAAATCAAGACAGCGAACAAAGTATGTACTCGAACTCAGATATACATGGTTCAGCATCAACTCACTTTCCAATGAATGGAAAATTAGCAATAGGGCATATAGTTCAAGAGTGCGGCAATTCCGATTCGTTCAAAAGATTGTCAGCCGTTACTGAAGGGAAGGCTCCATTGGTACTGACAGCCTGTCGCTGTTACCGATATCCAGTGCCTTTCCATTATATTGAAGATTGGCTGCTAGATCCCCTATAGTAAACAACGTCCGCTTCTCGCTCAAACCAGATTGTCAGATTTAATTGTGCTAACAGTTAACCTGTTAGCACAATTCTGAATAATGTGAGGCTAAATTTGGCTTTTCCAATAAATCAAATATCGCAAATAATCCCCTCCATCCTCTTGCAGACCATGCACCAACGGTTTCATGCTTTTATTGGGGAAGTCAGGCCACTCACCAATTCCTCTTGTTTGATGAATGTTTTCCTCACCGAGGCTTTCCCAGCCAGCCTCATTCGGCACCCATAAACCTTGCCACTCTTCCTGTGCTATACGTTATCTATATATGGCTATAGTATGGGGATATTGGGATTTGCTATTTTCGCCTAGACCACGAGTTGTTGCTCTTAACTGATCGCTTTGAGTAGCTGGCACGGGTGTTTGACGCTTTCTTGGTTTTTCTAATTACCTACTAAAAAATGGGGTTAGCGGTAACTCCACTAAAAAAGGTATTTGCGTAATTCAATTTACTATTAACAACATGGTAAATTGAAATGACAGCATATATCACCAAAGATAACATTCTTGTTACAGAAGCTACAGTAGAAGCCTATAAAGCAATTGTTCTGAGCGTTCCCTTTGATAATACCGTCGATCAACGTCATAAACCTCAATATTACAGTGAAATTGGCTTGTTCTTACAGCATATTATCTGTAGTGCGACGGTTAGCAAAAATACGAAGAAAAAATCGAGGTTTAAAGGAGATAAAGAGTGGACGTATTCAGTACCATTTTCCGCTGAACTGGGAAAAGAGAAATTTCCTATGATTTTTAAGCAAAGTCGCGATTTAGGCTTAGAACGCGGTTTAGAGTTTTTGGAACAAGCTAAAATCATTAAAATTATCCAACATAGCTATGGAACCCATAAGTGCCGAGAATTTGCTTTATCTAAAAGTGTCCTTAAAGCTTTATTTCCCGGTAAACGAAAGGATTATCTTAAACGTACAGATCGCTATACCTATTTGACGAATATTTTGATAAGCGTAAGAAACCCGAAACACTGTATGAATTGATGTTAAAAAGCTCTATTCCAACGATTATGTATCAGAAATACTGGAACATTGGAAATTAGAGACAACAGAGCTACGCGAAAGCATAAATCAACTCATTGACGAGTATCTAAAAATAGGAAAGAAAAATAGGCATGGGCTTTCTGTCGTGAATGAGGTTGAGCAACCATTTAATACGACAAAGCGAAAAACAAAAAATGGGGAATGGAAAAAGTGGCATCGTGATGTGATGCGACGTAAGTTACTTGCTCACATGATTCAAGGGTTAGCAGTAACACGATATCAGGTGATATTGATACTCCCCAAGTTAAAATTAGAGATCAAGGTATTGCTTTTTCTAATAGTGCTATTTTACTGACCGAGCAATTAATGGGCCAAGTAGTAACTGCATATAAAGCTAAAGAGAGAAAATCTAGATACTCACCGTTGACAGCCAAAAGGCTATTAACAACGTTAAAAGATAAAATTCCGGATATTTATAAAGGTTATATTCCAGACAATCCATATTTAGAAGTTAAACAAGATTTGTCCGCATATATTCCGATGAGAAAAAATGGATTAAGTGATGTTGCGACAGTAATATCTGCAGATTATTTAGATGTTGAGCGAAGGTCCACTCGTTTTTATGAAGCAATGAGAGATCTTTCTTTAGTAAATATGGCCTCCAAGGGAAAAACTAATTCAAAAAGTGCTTTTGTGTTAAAACCCCAAGGGATGACCCGTTTATCAAACTCGCTCAGGAAGAGTATTGACGGTGAAATAGAGATGTTTAAGTACCAAGCCAAAGATAGAAGTTTTGAAGTGGTCATATGCGATGATTCGGATGATTTTGTCACTAAAGCATTATCTTGGTGCGCTTAGTTAATTGAATATAGATGTTTTTTATGAGCTGCGTTAAGGTTACATTTGCCCAAATCATATAACCTCCTTGATGTCGGTTTTTGATTTGGAACTAACGTAGCTCTCACATAAGATGTAAGAGTAACTTCTAACTTCCTCAGTTCGCTCAAAGCAGATGGAAATGAAGTGACATTGTGCTGTAAAATTTTTAACTAGAAAAGTGATCTATATTGCCATATAAAACAAAGCTGATAAAATGCACTATCTTCAGTTTGAAGTGAGACTACCATGAAAAAGAATGAATTAATTCAAGCAACAAGACCAACTCGTACTCAACTTATTCGTTCGGTAGCAACCTCTACGGCGATTGAAACAGGGCAGGAGTCTCGTCGTCTTGAAGAAGAGATGAAAGCGAAGCGTGAGAAGTTTGGGCACTTGAAACTCGCGATTTAGTTCGTTTTCAAGGCTTCGTTAACCCAATATTTCATGGGTTCATAGTTAAGGTTTAACCCTGCGTGGATTGCTGCAATATACTGCTCGGGGTGTTGAGTCCAACGTTCATAGTCTAACGGCTGGTAGCCTGCTTGTACTGCCATCACATCAGCAAGTAAGCGCGATAAGCGCCCATTCCCCTCCCTAAACGGATGTATCAGAATTAACTCCACATGCACTGTGGCTATAGCTTCTATGACTTGTTCTCGGCTCATATTGGTGCAGGGTGTGTACTTCGCTAGAAACTCTTTTTCAAATTGAGCAAGTAACTTTGCAACTCGACTCGCAGGGGCAAACATAAAGCCACCCTTGCTAATATTCACTGTACGTAACTGACCAGCCCACTCGTAAACATTCCCTAACCATTGGCGGTGCCAACGCTGAATAAGTGATACGGTAATTTGCTCAGTGGAAAATTGTTCTTCAAAAATGACTTGATACAGTTTTTCTAACAGGACAAGCTCAGCATCATTGATATCATCAACGTTTGAAAGCCCTAGCTTATTAGCTAGCACTTCTTCATCAGAACCATCAGCAAATTTTCCTTCGCTGTTAAACACATCGTATTTATTCATATAAGCGTGTTCTTGTGGTGTGGGTATGAATTTTGTACGTTATAATGCTAAAAACATCAGATAAATAATAACTACCTATAAATCAACGGATTAATTAAGTGTAGGTTGAATTGTAGGTTTTGCTGAAAAATAATAAATATCGTTATATTTCAACGCCAACACGCCCATGCATCATGATTTTGCGCTCTTCAAGATAAGTTGCATGATTATATGAACGTCTAACGCTATTTAAGTCCATATGGGCTAATTGTGCTTCGATAGCATCAGGTCGATATCCTAACTCATTTAATCGCGAGCTTTTATGAAACTTAATGAGACATAAAAAAAAGCATAAAGCCCAGTTAATGTTATGAATTTTATGCTTTTTTATTATGAAATGATACTTTATGAAACAGTATGAGACTAGAGTGTAAGTTTACACATTAAATAAGAAGTTCATTACATCGCCGTCTTGAACGATATACTCTTTACCTTCTGCTCGCATTTTACCAGCTTCTTTTGCGCCTTGTTCACCACCGTAAGTGATAAAATCGTTATAAGCGATAGTTTGAGCACGGATAAAACCTTTTTCAAAGTCAGTGTGGATTTTACCTGCGGCTTGTGGCGCGGTTGCACCTACAGGGATTGTCCATGCACGTACTTCTTTAACGCCAGCAGTGAAGTAAGTTTGTAAGTTCAGTAATGAGTAACCCGCGCGAATAACACGGTTTAAACCAGGCTCTTCAATGCCTAAATCTTGCATAAATTCTTCGCGTTCTGCATCTTCTAACTCAGCTATGTCTGCTTCGATAGCGGCACAAACAGGAACAACCACAGAGCCTTCTGCTTCTGCGATTTTGCGAACAGTTTCAAGATATGGGTTATTTTCAAAACCATCTTCATTAACGTTTGCAATATACATTGTTGGTTTTAACGTTAAGAAGCTTAAATAACGAATCGTTGCTTTTTCTTCTTCCGTTAAATCTAAAGCACGTAACATGCCAGCGTTTTCTAAATGCGGTAAGCATTTTTCTAACACTTCCATTTCTGCTTTAGCAATTTTATCGCCACCTTTTGCTTTTTTCTGATTACGGTGCATTGCACGTTCACAGGTATCTAAGTCAGAAAGCGCTAATTCAGTATTGATAGTCTCGATATCTTCAGCAGGATCAACTTTACCCGCAACGTGAATGATATTGTCATTTTCAAAACAACGAACGACATGACCAATCGCTTCAGTTTCACGGATGTTCGTTAGGAATTGGTTACCTAAACCTTCACCTTTAGATGCGCCTTTTACTAAGCCAGCAATATCAACAAATTCCATTGTTGTAGGTAAAATACGTTGTGGCTTAACAATTTCAGCGAGTTTATCTAAGCGAGGATCAGGCATTGGAACAACACCTGTGTTTGGCTCGATAGTACAGAATGGGAAGTTGGCTGCCTCAATACCTGCCTTAGTTAAGGCATTAAACAGTGTAGATTTCCCTACGTTAGGCAGACCGACGATACCACATTTAAATCCCATAAACGTTCACCTTGTCACATAAAAACAACAGAAGGGAGTATTCCTGTTGTGTGCTGTTAAAAAAATTTGGCGCTATTATAGAGCAAATCCCTGTTTGATTAAATCATCAGGAATTAATCGCACAAAAGAAGAGGGCATTTTACCCTCTGAATATTGAAATTGCTTAATTTATCAATGCAATGATTATGCTTTAAAGCTATGTAAGCGGTTTATTGCTTTCTCATAACCATCACGCATTAAAATATCTGTGCACGAAAGTGCTTCATTGATAGCGTCATCAATTAATTTTTGTTCACTCATTGGTGGCTTGCCTAATACAAAGCCAACAACTTTATTTTTATCACCAGGGTGACCAATACCAATGCGCAAACGATAGAAATTTGGATTATTGCTAAACTTACTTTGAATATCTTTTAATCCGTTATGGCCGCCATTACCACCACCTAATTTCATTTTGACAACACCGGGCGGTAAATCGAGTTCATCATGTGCAACTAAAATTTCATCAAGTTCAATACGATAAAAATTCGCCATTGCTTGTACTGCTTTACCACTCAAATTCATAAAAGTGGTCGGAACCAATAAACGAACATCATTACCATTTAAATTAATGCGTGCGGTGTAACCAAAAAATTTGCTCTCTTCTTTTAGAGATTGCTGATGACGTTGAGCCAATAAATCTACATACCAAGCTCCCGCATTATGGCGAGTCTGGGCATAATCTGCACCGGGGTTTGCTAACCCGACGATAAGTTTAATTTTACTCACAATAGCCTTTCACTGTTATCGTCTTAAAAGAAAGCCCATAGTTTACCCGTCTAAGCACAGAAGCACAAAATTGATTGCATAGAATGTTTTTTGAAATGATAGTCAGAGGAAATATCACTTCTTTGACTTAACAAAAAAAGCGAAAGTGACAAATTTGGCGCTATTTTCTTCTTTTGAAAGATAAAAACACATTTTTTGTTAAGAATTATCAATAAATTTCGGAGCGATGTGATCCCTTCGACAATAACTTCTTAGCATTTATGGCTATAATAACTACAAAGAATAAAAGGTTATTCGATGTATTTTGTTGTTGAATCGTCTGACGACGCGCTTGGAGGTGCAACATGAAATATAAACATGCATTTGCAGTTGGTAATTTATGTATGGCTACGGGGATGATAGTAATGCTCGGTAGTCTTGGTTATACGCTTCTTAGTCATATTTTCCCATTAGGATTGCCTGAATTTTTAGCCGATATCTCTTTAATGGGGATCTTTATTGGTGCTCTGGTTTGGCTAGCAGGTGCCCGTATCGGGGGTAGAGAAACAATAGCAGAAAGATATTGGTGGTTACGTAATCATGATGAACGTTATCGTCGCCATGATAATCACCGTTATCCATAATGTTGTTATCACAAATAAATATCAGGACAGATAAAAAAACAAATAAGCTAAAACTGATATTAGGTGAATGAAAGTTGTCATTATGTGTTGTAATACACATCTATAGACCCGTTTAATAATAACGGGTTTTTTGTTGCCTAAAATTTTTAATCTAGAAAAAACAACAAAAAAACCCACTATAACAAACGCTATAGCGGGTTTTTAGTTATCTCAAATTGCAATGAATGTTATAACAAATTAATGTTCAAACATCGCAGAGATTGACTCTTCATTGCTAATACGGCGAATTGCTTCAGCCAGCATACCAGAAAGAGTCAATGAACGGACTTTATTTAATGCTTTGATTTCTGCTGATAACGGAATTGTATCGCAGACAACCACTTCATCAATAACAGAGCTTTTGATGTTCTCAACAGCATTACCAGAAAAGATTGGGTGAGTCGCGTAAGCAAATACGCGTTTCGCACCACGTTCTTTCAGCGCTTCAGCTGCTTTACACAATGTACCGCCTGTGTCGATCATATCGTCAACAAGGATACAGTCGCGGTTAGCAACATCACCAATAATATGCATAACTTGAGAAACGTTAGCACGAGGGCGACGTTTATCAATAATAGCCATATCAGTGTCGTTTAGCAGTTTAGCGATAGCACGAGCGCGAACAACACCGCCAATATCTGGAGAAACAACAATAGGGTTGTCCAAATCTTTTTGAAGCATATCTTCTAAAAGAATTGGGCTGCCGAAGACATTGTCAACCGGTACATCAAAGAACCCTTGGATTTGTTCTGCGTGTAAGTCACAGGTTAAAACACGGTCTACGCCTACACTAGATAAGAAATCCGCAACAACTTTTGCCGTAATAGGAACACGGGCTGAACGAACACGGCGATCCTGACGGGCATAACCAAAGTAAGGAATAACAGCAGTGATACGACCAGCGGAAGCTCGACGTAATGCGTCAACCATGACCACTAATTCCATTAAGTTATCATTAGTAGGTGCACAGGTTGATTGAATGATAAATACATCACCACCACGTACGTTTTCGTTGATTTGCACACTGACTTCACCGTCGCTAAAACGACCTACAGCCGCGTCTCCTAGGCTAGTGTAGAGTCGGTTGGCAACACGTTGAGCCAGTTCCGGGGTTGCGTTACCAGCAAAAAGCTTCATATCGGGCACGAGAAAAACCTCAGGCTTGCGTCCAGAGAGAGATATTGTTGACCTGTAAAGAACGTGTTTATGAACATAGGGTTTGTAAACATCATCTTACGGGTGCAATAACACAGGTATCCTTGAGCGGAATAAATGCAGAGGAGAAATGTTGACGCCTTGCGCTACAAACCCATGCACCCACTCAGGGGCGTTAATTAACACTTCACTAGCGGCAACTTGTGATCCGAACTCACCGAACACACAGGCACCTGTCCCAGTTAAGCGTGACGGTGCATATTCTAACAGCCACGAAAGCAGATATTCAACCTCACGAAAACGTTTTCTTGCGATCATTTCACAGTCATTCTCGAACGGAGCCTTTAATAATGCGCCAAGAGAGCGAATAGGCGAATTACGTTTTAATTCTGGATCTGTGAAGATTGTCGGGGTTGGAATGGAAATTCCAGGGTGTGCAACCAAATACCATTGTTCTTTTGGTTCTGCTGGGGTCAAAATTTCACCAACGCCTTCGGCGAACGCAGCATGACCTTTTACAAAAACAGGGACATCAGCCCCTAAATTTACCCCTAATTCAGCTAAGGTTTCATCACTTAAACCCGCTTGCCAGTGGTAATTAAGTGCAATTAATGTGGTTGCGGCGTTAGAAGAGCCTCCGCCTAAGCCACCACCCATTGGTAGCTTTTTATCAACACTAATATCTGCGCCTTGATACCTCAAAGGAATATGATGTTGTTGGCAATAATCACGCAGTAATTTAGCTGCTTTAATAATTAAATTATCTTTATCTTCTACGCCTTCAATCGGCGTTAAGATAGTTAACTGAGTATCATCACGAGGAGTAATCGTTAATGTGTCACCATAATCTAAAAATTGGAATAATGTTTGTAGATTATGATAACCATCCGAGCGTTTCCCTGTGATATAGAGAAAAAGATTTAATTTGGCAGGCGAAGGCCAACTTAGAGTCATTGCTGTATATCCCAGTTATCCATTTTTAATTTGATGATGCGTTCGCCTTGTTTTAACTCAAGACGCTGTGGCAGGTTGGGGGTGGTACTTGAATCATAAGCTTGGTAAGTCACGATCCAATCACCTTCAGGTGCTGGTAATGTGACAGATTTTAATAAGTGATTAGCATCTAACTCAAAATGAGTTGCATCACCCGGTAAACCAACAAGCCAAGCACGTAGATTTTTGAGTGGAATAACCATGCCAGTAAGTTGGTAGATCATCTCTGCTGGGTTATCGCTATAATACTTTTTACCTTTATTGTCAGTGACTTCAATGACACCTGGCATAACATTTAAATCAAGCTCAGTGGTACCTAGCGGATTCGTCAATAATAAACGATAACGCTCATCTGCTTTGTCTTGCCAATAGAATCGGGCATAGGTTTTGTTTGTATCTTCGATATAAGCAAAAGCGCCTCGAGTTTCATATTGTGAAATTTTCTTTAATGCTTGTTGGCGAGCTTGCCATTGCATATCGTTATCAGATGCTGAACCTTGTGTCTTTATCTGATTTAGATTACAGGCACTCAGCAACAACGCCGTTAGCGGGATAAGGCGCAGGAGTTGTTTGGTTGAAAAAAAGCGTGAACGCATAGCTGAGACATTCCTTTAATTCGTTATTAGTTGAAAAAAAGAGTATCATAAACCTCATGATATAACGATATTTCGTTAAATTGTGTATAGAAATCTCTTATCACTCAAGTAAGCTCTTTTATTGAATCTGTTCATCAAGTAGAATGGCGGGAATGAAGAGTCCATACTAAATGCGCTGTTTTAGGTTTACACTAAGTCAAGTCGCGAGGCGGTATTTATTCATAACTCGATATAGTTGATATGACGTTATTAGCATTAGGTATTAATCATAAAACAGCCCCCGTTGCTTTACGTGAGAAAGTCTCTTTTTCTCCTGATACCATGGGTGATGCCTTAAATAACCTTTTACAGCAACCTGCTGTCAGAGGTGGTGTTGTGCTGTCTACTTGTAACCGTACTGAGCTTTATCTTAGTATGGAAGACAAAGAAAATAGTCATGAACAGCTTATTCGCTGGTTATGTCAATATCACCAAATAGAGCCAAATGAGCTGAAAAACAGTGTTTATTGGCATCAAGATAATCAAGCTGTCAGCCATTTAATGCGAGTGGCAAGTGGTTTAGATTCTCTCGTATTAGGTGAACCTCAAATTTTAGGGCAAGTTAAAAAAGCCTTTGCCGATTCCCAAAATTATGACTCGCTCTCTTCAGAGCTGGAACGTTTGTTTCAGAAGTCTTTTTCAGTTGCGAAAAGAGTGAGAACAGAGACACAGATCGGTGCTAATGCCGTTTCTGTTGCTTTTGCTGCTTGTACATTAGCGCGTCAAATCTTCGAATCGTTATCCTCTTTGACTATTTTATTAGTGGGCGCAGGCGAGACGATAGAATTAGTTGCTCGTCATCTTCGTGAACATCAAGTTAAAAAAATCATTATTGCTAACCGAACTAAAGAGCGTGCTCAGCGTTTAGCTAATGAAGTCGATGCGGATGTTATTACATTATCAGAGATTGATGAATGTTTATCGCAAGCTGATATTGTTATTAGTTCTACCGCAAGTCCTTTGCCTATTATTGGCAAAGGGATGGTTGAAAGGGCGCTTAAAAAGCGTCGCAATCAACCTATGTTGCTGGTGGATATTGCGGTTCCGCGAGATATTGAACAAGATGTTGAAAAACTCAATAATGTCTACCTTTATAGTGTCGATGATTTAGAAGCGATTATTCAACATAACCGCGAACAACGCCAAGCGGCTGCTATTCAAGCCGAACATATTGTTCAACAAGAAAGTGGACAATTTATGGATTGGCTACGAGCGCAAGGTGCTGTGGGTGCGATTAGAGAATATCGGGACAGTGCTGAAATGCTACGTGCAGAAATGACAGAAAAAGCCATCACATTGATACAAAATGGCGCAGATGCAGAAAAAGTTATTCAGCAACTCTCACATCAATTGATGAATCGTCTAATTCACACACCTACGAAATCTCTTCAACAGGCTGCCAGTGATGGTGATATTGAACGCCTGAATTTATTACGCGAAAGTTTGGGTATTACCCATAATTAACTTTGTCTAACAGGATCTTAATCTACGAATGAAGCCTTCTATTGTCGCTAAGTTGGAAGCTCTACAAGAGCGTTATGAAGAAATTCAGGCTCTTCTGTCAGAAGCCGATGTGATTGCCTCTCAGGAGCGTTTTCGTGCGCTTTCAAAAGAATACTCTCAATTAACCGACGTCACGGCTTGTTTTAGTCAATGGCGGAAAGTGCAAGACGACATCGAAGCAGCAGAAATGATGCTTGATGATCCTGAAATGAAAGAGATGGCGCAAGAAGAGCTGAAAGAAGCGCAAGCACTAAACGATGATTTAGAGCAACAATTACAAGTGCTGTTATTGCCTAAAGATCCTGATGATGAATTTAACTGTTTCCTTGAAATTCGGGCAGGAACAGGTGGGGATGAAGCTGCATTATTTGCTGGTGATTTATTCCGTATGTATAGCCGCTATGCAGAATCACGTCGCTGGCGTATTGAAGTCATGAATGCTAACGAAGGTGAGCATGGTGGCTATAAAGAAGTCATTGCAAAAGTAGTGGGTGATGGCGCTTATGGGGTATTGAAATTTGAATCAGGCGGTCACCGTGTTCAACGTGTACCAGAAACAGAATCTCAAGGTCGTATTCATACCTCGGCTTGTACGGTTGCAGTATTAGCTGAAGTGCCAGAAGCTGAATTACCTGATATTAGTCCAAGCGATTTACGTATTGATACATTCCGTTCGTCAGGTGCGGGTGGTCAGCACGTTAATACCACCGACTCTGCTATCCGTATTACGCATATTCCAACGGGGATTGTAGTGGAATGTCAGGATGAGCGTTCACAGCACAAAAACAAAGCCAAAGCGATGTCTGTATTAGGCGCACGTATTCGTGCTGCTGAAATGCAAAAACGTCAAGAAGCCGAAGCGTCTGAACGTCGTAACTTATTAGGTTCTGGCGATCGTTCTGATCGTATTAGAACGTATAACTTCCCACAAGGGCGAGTGACAGATCATCGTATCAACCTCACATTTTATCGTTTAGATGAAGTGATGGAAGGGAAATTAGATCCTCTAATTCAGCCTATTGTCACTGAATATCAAGCGGACCAGCTTTCTGCACTTTCTGAGTTAAATTAATGAATTATGAACAATGGCTGCGTCAAGCAGCCTTGCAATTAATTGAAAGTGACAGCCCTAAACGTGATGCTGAAATTTTACTTGGGCACGTAACACAGCGTGCTCGAACGTACTTAATGGCTTTTAATGAAACGTTGCTTTCACAAGACGAATTAACACAATTATCGCAACTACTTACTCGACGCATTAAAGGTGAACCTATCGCTTATCTAGTGGGTGAAAGAGAATTTTGGTCACTGCCTTTAAAAGTCTCACCTGCAACATTAATTCCTCGACCTGATACTGAATGTCTTGTTGAACAAGCGTTAGAAAAACTACCAACAGAGCCAATAACTATTCTTGATTTAGGAACGGGAACTGGGGCTATTGCGCTTGCTATGGCATCAGAGCGCCCTGACTGCCATATTATTGGTGTGGATTTTCAAGCCGAAGCCGTAGCGTTAGCGCAAGAGAATGCGACCCGCTTAGCATTAAACAACACAGAATTTATGGAAAGTTGCTGGTTTAGTTCACTCTCTGGGTATCAATTTGGTATGATAATTAGTAATCCTCCTTACATAGATGAAAATGATGAGCATATTCATCAGGGGGATGTTCGTTTTGAACCTTTAACCGCATTAGTTGCTGGTAATAACGGTTTTGCTGATATCGAGATTATCATTGAAACCGCCCGTCAGTTTTTAACTGATAAAGGCTGGGTATTACTGGAGCACGGTTGGCAGCAAGGTGAAGGTGTTCGCAAAATTTTTACTGATAAGGGTTACTGCTGTGTGGAAACTTTCCGTGATTATGGCGGTAATGAGCGAGTGACAGTAGGTCGTTGGAATTATGATAGAAACCATAGCTGATTACGAATTTAATAAAGCCCCTTTAGTTAAGGGCATGATCCTTATCTCTCAGGCTATTCGACCTGATTTTCCGACTACTTCTGTTGGTTATCAACTAGCACAACTTGTTGAACAAGCAGAAGCTGAAATTCCTAAGCAAGGAAACATCAAAGAGCAAATAGAAGCATTACTAAAACTGTTTTATAAGCAGTGGCACTTTAGTGGTGCAAGTGGTAAATATTGTCTTTCTGATACTTTGTGGTTAGATAAAGTATTAGCGACTCATGTAGGTTCTCCTGTTTCTCTGGGTTCGATTCTTATTTATATCGCACAATTGTTAAATTTACCGTTAGCGCCTGTTATTTTTCCTACACAACTTATTATCAGAATAGATATTCCTAACGAACAACCGTTATTTTTAAATCCAATAAATGGCGAATATCTATCACAACATACCCTAGAAGTTTGGTTAAAAGGGAATGTAGGAAATAATTCGGTGCTATTAGAGGCAGATTTAGAAGAGTCAGAATACAGTTCCATTATTCGTAAACTTTTGGATACATTAAAAGTTTCTTTAATGGAAGAAAAGAATATGGAGCAAGCATTAAAAGCGAGTGAAACGGTATTAATGTTTGATCCTGAAGATCCTTACGAGATACGTGATCGCGGACTTATTTTTGCTCAGTTAGAGTGTAACCATGTGGCGATTTCTGACTTAAACTATTTTGTTGAGCAATGTCCTGAAGATCCTATTTCAGAGATGATCAAAATCCAAATTCATTCGATAGAACAAAATCCTATTGTTCTACATTAAAAATTTAAGAAACGTACTTGATTAATACAGTACATGACAAACAGTATAGGGATAAATATGCAACATAAAGTGGTGAATATTGGTGATATCAAGGTAGCAAACAACCTGCCATTTGTGCTTTTTGGTGGCATGAATGTATTAGAATCGCGCGATTTAGCCATGCGTATTTGTGAGCATTACGTCACTGTAACTCAAAAACTGAATATTCCTTATGTATTCAAAGCTTCTTTTGATAAAGCAAACCGTTCTTCTATCCACTCTTATCGTGGTCCAGGCTTAGAAGAAGGACTGAAAATTTTCCAAGAGTTAAAAGAAACTTTTGGCGTTAAAATTATTACTGACGTTCATGAAGCTGCACAAGCTCAACCTGTATCAGAAGTTGTGGATGTTATCCAATTACCGGCATTTTTAGCACGTCAAACTGATCTTGTTGAAGCGATGGCAAAAACAGGTGCAGTGATCAACGTGAAAAAACCGCAGTTTGTCAGCCCTGGGCAAATGGGGAATATCGTTGATAAATTTAAAGAAGGCGGTAACGACCAAGTTATTCTGTGTGATCGCGGCAGTAATTTTGGCTACGATAACTTAGTTGTTGATATGTTAGGTTTTCATGTCATGATGCAAGCGTCTCAAGGCGCACCAGTTATTTTTGACGTGACACATTCACTACAATGTCGTGACCCATTTGGTGCTGCATCGGGTGGACGTCGTGCACAAGTTGCAGAGTTAGCACGTGCAGGTATGGCTGTTGGTCTTGCTGGACTATTTCTTGAAGCTCATCCAGATCCGGATAATGCGCTTTGTGATGGCCCATCAGCATTACCGCTTGCAAAATTAGAGCCTTTCTTAGCTCAAATTAAAGCGATTGATGAAGTGGTAAAAAATTTCCCAGAGTTAGATACCAGCAAATAAAATGTGTTATGCAACTACACACGGTTGTTAATATGTTCGGCGCTGATCTTCAGCGCCGTTATCACGAAAAAATTCATAAAATCACCCTTCATGGCGGTTTCAACTGTCCTAATCGAGATGGTACATTGGGGCGGGGAGGTTGCACTTTCTGTAATGTCTCTTCTTTTGCTGATGAGCAAACACAATATCACTCAATTGAAGAACAGATTGCATTACAAGCTAAAAATATTAACCGTGCACATCGTTATCTTGCTTATTTTCAAGCCTATACCAGCACTTATGCCGAAGTAGAATACTTACGTACTTTATATGAAACCGCGCTATTACAAGCCGATATGGTAGGGTTATGTGTAGGAACCCGGCCAGATTGTGTGCCAATTAGTGTGTTAGATTTATTGCAAGGTTATCGTGATCAAGGTTATGAAGTGTGGTTAGAACTCGGTTTACAAACAGCTCATGATAAAACATTGAAGTACATTAATCGTGGGCATGATTTTCAATGTTACCAAGCGACGACTCGTGAAGCTCGCCAGCGTGGTTTAAAAGTGTGTACGCACCTTATTGTCGGGTTACCACGAGAAGATCATCTGCTTAATATGCAGACATTAGAACGAGTGGTTGAAACGGGTACTGATGGGCTTAAATTGCACCCTTTGCATATTGTTGAAGGCAGTACGATAGCTAAGGCATGGAAAGCAGGGCGTATTAATGCATTGACGCAAGAACAATATGTTTATACAGCGGGTGAGATGATCCGCCATACTCCTCCTGAAATTATTTATCATCGTGTTTGCGCTAGTGCTAGAAAACCTACGTTATTAGCTCCTGAATGGTGTGAAAATCACTGGTTAGGAATGAACGCACTTTATCAAGATTTATTAAAAAAAGGTGTGCAAGGTAGTGGGATTGGCAAAGCATTTATTCCTTATTAAGTGAATTACTCATAATTAAAAACGCCTTCAATCTTTATTTAATATTGATTAAAGGCGTTAATTTTTTATCTTAAAAATCTAAATAACTACTGAATTAATTCCAAGTCATCCAGTGCTTTTTGTAATGAAGGATAAAAATTAAGTTCTCCTTCAATAGGCGTGACTCTTGCTCTTGCCAACGTTTTTAATGGCTGGAAAGGAATATCACACACAATCACATGGGTATCATGTTTTACATCAGTAACGAAATGTTGGAACGCATGTAAGCCCCCTGCATCTAATACAGGAACCGCATCCCATTGCATAATAATGGTTTTATAACCTTTACTGCGTTCGCGTAACTCATTAAAAATACGTTCAGCTGCTGCAAAGAATAATGGACCATTAACACGCACAACTAATAACTGCTTATCATCATCAGTATAAGGGGATTCAGTTATTTTGGTCATATTGGCAATACGACGCATAAATAACAGTGAAGCTAATACAATACCGATAGTAATGGCAATGACCATATCAAAGAGAACGGTGAGTGATAAACATAACACTAAGACAATAATATCATCTTTAGGGGCGTGACGAATAAGATCAATAACTTTACGCGCTTCACTCATATTCCATGCAACAATTAGCAGTAGTGCTGACATTGCGGCTAAAGGTAAATATGAAAGAAATGGGGCTAATACTAGCAAAGTTAGTAATACCAACAATGAGTGAACAATGGCAGAAACTGGTGATGTTGCACCCGCACGCACGTTAGCAGCTGAACGTGCAATCGCTGCAGTTGCTGTTATACCACCAAAGAAAGGTGCGACAATATTACCAACCCCTTGTCCTAGTAATTCACCATTAGAGTGATGTTTTTTGCCTGTCATGCCATCAAGTACAACGGCACACAGTAACGATTCGATAGCGCCTAGCATTGCCATTGAAAAAGCTGCGGGTAATAAAGCAGAAACTGTGCTCCAATTTAATTCAAGAGATGCTCCAGTACTTGGTAAATTCCAAGGTAAAACAAACTGAGGCAAAATAGGTGGAATACCTTGCCCAGCTGATCCATCTGGAAGTAGATAACTAAACTGTGAGCCAATCGTTGCAACTTCATGGCCAAACATATTCACAATACCCATTACTGCAGTACCCGCGATTAAAGCGGGTAAATGCCCTGGTAGGCGTAAATTTAATTTTGGCCAGTAGATTAAAACAAACAGTGTTGTTAAGCCGATAAGCGTATCACCAAGGTGAATGGTTGGTAATGCAGAACCTAAGGCAATAATTTTATCGATATAAGTTTCTGGTACATGCGCCATCTCAAGACCAAAAAAGTCTTTTATTTGCATGGTCGCAATGGTGATTGCAATCCCTGAGGTAAATCCAAGTGTTACAGAAACAGGAATATACTCAATGAGTTTACCAAAGCGGGCTAATCCCATAACAACTAAAATAACGCCAGACATTAATGTGGCAATCAATAAGCCACTTAAACCGAATTGCTGAGATACAGGATAAAGTATCACAACGAAAGCCGCTGTGGGGCCTGAAACACTGTAGCGAGAGCCACCAGAAACAGCAATGACTATACCGGCAATAGCTGCGGTATAAAGACCGTATTGCGGAGGAACACCGCTACCAATTGCCAGTGCCATGGCTAAAGGTATCGCGATAATTCCGACGGTGATCCCTGCAATAATATCTTTTAATAAACGCGCAAAAGAGTAAGGCTCTTTTACACATGCATCAATAAATGCACTAAAGGGGCGAACCCGGTTAACTTTATGAGTTTTCATTTAGGATTAAACCAAAATAAGAAGTCAGATGCCGAATAACGGCGATAAGGAAAAGAGAGGATATCGCTTTTATTCGCTGATAATAATGTGATACATCAAATTATTAATGCATATCTTAAAGCTTAGTAGAAATAAAATCAATTAAACTAATAAGTTAACCTAAATAGATAATGTAATGTATCTTATTGTGTTTATTCTGTTGCTTGCATGAGAATAAAGTTTAAATTTATATTAAAATTATAAAAAGTGTTTTGTTTTAGAATAAATGTCGTTTATAAATAGGATAATAAAATCTTTTTATGCCATAAAAATAGGATAGATATAAATAACAACTACATAAGTTTTTTCAACTCATTAAAATTAATTATCAGAGATTGTTAAGTGATAACAGATTATTAAATAAAATAATTAAGCAAAAATAAAATAAAAAATGTGTTGTATGCTAACAATAATACCATCAAAAAATGAAGAATAGTGGATATAAATAACTTAGTGAAGAGAAACGAGACTAGAAGTGTATATTTTTAATACCAAAAAATAGAGCCTAGCTAAAAAAGCTAGGCTCTATTTTAGAATATGGCGGTGAGAGAGGGATTCGAACCCTCGATACGTTGCCGTATACACACTTTCCAGGCGTGCTCCTTCAGCCTCTCGGACATCTCACCGTGTTGTTGTTGGATATGTACTTAACATCTCTCAACGGGGCGCTACTATATGGAAAAGGTTCATAGGCGTCAACAGCTAAATGCATTTTTCCTTTAACTTTTGTATCAAGCAGTCAAATAAAAAACAATATGCACAAATGCTAGACAAATTATGCAGTAAACCAATTCATGCAATAGGTTAGCGTATTGAAAAAAGAATTGAGAATTTCGTTAACTGGTTAACATTCTCAACATTTTTATTAACAACTTATTCAAAGAGACTTGAAATCAGAACGTAACCCTCGCACCCTATGATAAAAATGCTGGAGGAAGGCAAAATGAATATTATTTTTTATCATCCTTTTTTTGACGCAGAAACATGGATCAATGGCATGAAGGCGCGTTTGCCAAATGCCAATATACGTATTTGGGAACCTGGCGATAATCAACCTGCTGATTATGCTATGGTTTGGCTTCCTCCTTATGAAATGCTTGCCAGTCGTAATCAGCTTAAAGGTATTTTTGCATTAGGGGCAGGCGTTGATGCTATTTTAAAGCAAGAACAACAAAAGCCTGGCACATTACCTACAGGTGTTCCGGTTATGCGTTTGGAAGACACAGGAATGGGGCTTCAAATGCAAGAATATGCGATTGCGAAAGTGATGTATTATTTTCGTCGTATGGATGATTATAAACGCCAACAATCACAACGTTTATGGAAACAGCTTCCTGCGCATTCTTATGATAATTTTGTGATCGGCGTTTTAGGCGCAGGAGCTTTAGGTGGGTGTGTTGCGACTAAACTTGCCGAACTTGGTTTTAAAGTTCGCTGTTGGAGTCGCAGTGAAAAACAAATTAAAAATGTTGAAAGCTTTTATGGTAAAGATCAACTCAGTGATTTCCTCAAAGAGTGTAATCTACTGATCAATTTATTACCTTATACGTCTGAAACTCACGGTATTTTAAATTTTTCTCTATTTGAACAACTCAAGCCTTCTTCTTATTTAATTAATCTTGCCCGTGGTGCGCATTTAGTTGATCAAGATTTACTCGAAGCGATAGATCAAGGATATATTTCTGACGCGACTCTTGATGTTTTCTCTCAAGAACCTTTAGCAGGAATGCATCCATTTTGGACGCATCCTCGCATTTCTATTACGCCACATATTGCTGCTTTTACCATTCCTAATATTGCAATGGATACAATTGTTGAAAATATTCATCGAATTGAAAAAGGCGATGTACCTTTGGGTGTGGTTGATATGAAGAGTGGGTACTAAGTCTATTTTATTTATTTTTAATTTTAGATAATAGACGGTAAAATTTAGTTTACTGTCTATTTTTTTTATGTCAGCTTTCAAAAAAAATACTTTTCTTAAATTCCATATAATGTCATAAAAATCTAGTTGTAAAAAGATATCCTTTGCAAATTATCTTGTTGATTATTTCCTCATTATTTTAAAATGATGAGGTATATTATGGTTAATGGAATAAAAAAGATAGACAGTAAATTAACACCTATGGGCACTTTTCATGGACGTAAAGAAGGAGACTTGGTAAGAGATATAAAGAATAGCGATAGTATCTATACTAAAACGTGTGATAAGCAAAAAGAAGAAAAACAATTTAGCTTAAATAACATTAATAACTATGTATATTTAGGCTCAACCAATACACCTTTACTTAATAATATGGGGATCACGCTTGCAGATGATGGTTCTTTGATCTTAATTAAAGGAAAAACATATGATTTATTTACAGGAGTATATCAAAAACATTTTAATGGAGGATTTAAATATAATGTTTTTAATATAGAGTCTCAAAAAGTTGATAGCATGAAGTTTAAAGAACTTTATGTTGATTATAATGGTTTTTTAATTGGAAGTAAGAGAGGTGAAAATAAATCTAATAGTATAGAAGAAACCAAGAATGAGTTATATAAAATTAAGTTTAATAAAATTGAAAAAGAATATGATTTAAATGATTTTTCATCAAATAATATTGATGGTAACTTTATTGTTGAGTATGAAGAATATATAGTTAATGATAATCAAAAACAAGATTTATCAAATATTAATAATGTTGTTGAATTAGAAGAAAATAATATTATAAAAATAAATAGAGAAGGTCTAAACATTACAGTTGAAGTTAAAGATAACCAGCTTTTTACAACTGGATTACCTGCAATATTAGAGTCGGAATATGATCAGTTTGACTATGCTAAAACTGATGGTAATATTGAACTTGAAAAGCATAGAATAAAACTTCCATTGAAGAAAACTGATAAAATATTAGCTATTAAGCCAATATTAAATCAGATTCAAATTATTGTTGATAAAGGTAA
This sequence comes from Proteus penneri, assembly GCF_003144535.1. Classification (GTDB taxonomy): domain Bacteria; phylum Pseudomonadota; class Gammaproteobacteria; order Enterobacterales; family Enterobacteriaceae; genus Proteus; species Proteus penneri. The sequence continues at coordinate 526,258 of NZ_PHFJ01000001.1, forward strand.
TAAAATAAAAATATATTATCTAGATCCTTTCAATATTTTTGCGATTAAAGATTATCAGTATGAGGTTACTCGTTTAAAACAGGAGCCTCCTTTATCTTTTTACTCAATGGTTGGTGAAAATAATTATAAAAATTATCATTCAGGACAACCATTTTCGACTCAGACAATCGGAAATTTTAGTAGCCGAAATATCCCTTTTTTATCATCTCTTATTGATAATATTAGAGTAAATGTTAGTAAGGCTAAAGAACAATATGCATTAAAAAAATATCGATCAATGTTGATAAATATTGCTAAAGCTATTGATCCTGGATTTATAGGAACCGTTTGTAATATAAAACGACTTATTAATTCTTCGAACACTATATATAGAAGTAAGCCAATGGCATTACATGGTATTAAAGAAAATATAAGGAAAGGCTATGATGTGTTAAATCGTATTGTGAAAGGTGTAAAAAATGGTTTAACACAAGGTGAGGTAATTCATTTATTGGTTAATGATCTAAAAAATAAAGAAAGTATTACAATCGGACACCATAATGAGCTTTTAGCTTTCTTTGGTTTTAATGCATTTAGTTTACCCTATAATATAGGAGTTAACGCTTTTATATTAGCTTCTTATGCAAAATCGCACTCAATTACATTATCAAAAAGTGAAGATAATAAAATCACTTTTTCTTTTATTAATAATAAGACGAGACTTTTATCTACGGGGTTGTCCGCGGGTATTGGTGGATATGAAAAAAGATGGGGTACAAAAAGTGTAAATTATGGTTTTGTTACTCCTGTCATGGCAAGCGCTATATTAAATGCCACTTATGCTAAAAAATCTAATTTCTCATTTAGTATTGATATTAGCGAGGTCAAAAATTTTATTAATCAAGGGCTTAATTTAAATGAAAATGAATTAATCACTAATACTATCCTTGAAATGGATAAAAATATGAGTGTTTCTGTGGGAACTGAACTAAGAAATGAAGTGAGTTTTGATGTTGATGTAGTTGCTAATCCCGATATGGAATTAACTATACCAAGAAATGCTATTGGTGTAAATTTTATTCTCAATTTATTAAAACTAAATTTAAATATTAATGAATTAATTGATATTGGTGAAACAGATGTCACAAAAAAAACAAAAAGGCTTGATCTCAGTTTAATCGAGCTTGGTTTTGATTTTTATCGTGATTTGAGAATTATGCCTTCTACAACGACTTCTGATTATTCTGTTCAATGGTATCCATTAATATCCGTAAAAGATTTCGAATTAATGGTGAAAAAAAGAATAAATAGCTTATTGAATTTTACACTTTTTAAAAGTGAAAAATTAATAGAAGCAGAAACTCTGGAGAAAGATAATAAAAATATAAAAGGAATTTATAAAAGAGTATTAAAGTTAAATAAGTTATTAGAAAGTTATCCAGAAAAATATCAACTTTCTAATAATATTAATAAATTAAATAAAGTCTATTTAAATTTATCATCAGATAAAAATCCGATTAATGAATTAAAAGATAATGTTGATGAAAATGTTATTACTGATGAAAATATTATTACTGTCCCACCTCAAAGTAAAGAAGATAATTTTCAGAATCAAATAACAAAGGAAAATAGACAATATAATATTCGCCTTTTTTTAGCCTCATTAAAGGAAAGAAAAGAGACTTTGTCTTCTCAGAAAAAAAATAACATGAATGAAAAATTTAAGCCTTATTTTATATCTAATTATCAGTTGAATAAACAAGGGTGCTCAATTCGTTATGATTTAAAAAAAGAAATAAATCATCTAATTGAAGAGTGTAGAAGTAATAAAAAAATTGATTTAAATATAATCAAAACAAAGCTGGATGATTTATATACTGAATATAAACAGCAGTTTACTAATGTTAAATATCAAATTGAATCTACAGATATTATGTCTATTAGTGAATATTCATACAAAAAGAAAACATTACCAACAATATTTATACGACCAAACAGTGAAAAAGCGATTACGCATACTCAAGTTAAAGGGAATATTAATTATATTTTTAATGGGGATGAAGAGACAATCGAAAAAATATCAACTAGTTATTATTTCTAATGTAATCATTTGTTTTGCTTATAGTTAACGTGATGTAACTTATAAAATCATTCTTAGGTGAACAAGGGGTTTAAAAAGATGAGTGGTGTTAAATTTTGTTTAATCTGTTATTTTTAATTTTTATGGTATTTATTGCTAATTAATTGACGTAATCGAAAAGATAAGTTTATTAAATTGTAATTTTGTTTAACTTGGTGATATAAAGTAGTTTCCCATGTTTATCAGGCAATATACCTAATGAATATAGCAAAACTTCTTGAGCAAATAGCGGAGAAAGGATGGTGTGTATGGGATAATTTCCTTACACCAGAAGCTGTTCAACAATTACGTGCTTGTTTTAATGGCGATGCACAACAAGCTCGTATTGGGCGTCATGAAAATCGACAGGCAGAGATAGCGATACGGAGTGATAAAATTCGTTGGCTAGAACCCGAAATGGGAACACCCGTTCAGCATTATTTAATGCAAATGGAGTCTATTCAACGTGCTGTGAATCGTGAATTTTTTCTTGGACTTTTTGAATATGAAGCGCATTTTGCTTGCTATGAAAAAGGCGCTTTTTATAAAAAACATCTGGATGCATTTAAACAGAATGTTACTCGACGTTTAACGACAGTATTGTATCTTAATGAGGATTGGAAAAAAGAAGATGGAGGTGAGTTAGTTATTTATGATTTGGAAGATAATGAACTTGCAACAGTCGCTCCTAAAGGTGGGCGTTTGGTCGTTTTCCTTTCAGAACAATTCCCTCATGAAGTACTCCCTACTTATAAAGAGAGAATCAGTATTGCAGGGTGGTTTCGTGTAAATGGTGTAAGAGATAACTTTCTCGATATAGCCAGTTAAAAAGCATTAGAATGCTGTTGTCATAAAGTTGTTTTAATATTTTTATAAAACTGCTTTAGAAGATAAGTAGCATGGGATTAGGCGCGTTTCTTATATTAAGTAAAAGACTTAATAATAAGAGCGCGCTTTTTCTGTTTTAAGCGATTAAAGAGAGTAAGCTTAATATTGACAATAAAAGAGATATGACGAAAAAAGTTGATTTTCTTACCATTAAAAGCACAATAACGCGAAACTTTTTAGGATAAAAATACAATGAATGAATTTTCAATAGTTTGCCGACTTTTAGGCACATTATTTCAGCGTGATCCCAAAGATCCTATTTTATCACCAATTATTAAAATGATTGCTGAAGGGAAACTTAGTCAGTTATGGCCATTAGAGCAAGATGAGCTATTTAATACATTAAAAAGTAGCGTCAAAGATTTGGCTATCGTTGAAGCTGATTATCAATCTCTTTTTGCTGGTGAAGCGCCAGCTGTGTCAGTTTACGCCCATGATTATGAAGAAATCAAAGAAGATGATATCCGCCAATTCTTAGTCACAAGAGGGATGCCTGTTACTGATAATGCAACAGACAGTTTTGGTGCTTTATTACTTGCTGCTTCATGGCTTGAAGATAATTCTGCGGAAGATGAAATATTAGCACAAATACAATTATTTGATGAATATTTGCTACCTTGGGCTGGAACATTTTTAGGAAAAGTTGAAGCTCATGCAACAAGTGGTTTCTATCGTACACTAGCAGGTATTTCACGTGGTGCATTATCAGCATTGCGCGAAGAACTCTCTGATGATCAAGAGAGTGATAAGGCAGAAGATCCAGAAGTAGAGTAATATAACTATTTCTTTGTAAAAGTATTTTATTATTCATAAAAAAGGCAAACCATTAGGTTTGCCTTTCTCATTAATGACGATAAATATTTTTAATCAACTCGCGTAACAATTAGAGTTGGATCACGAATTTACCCGGTTTAACTTCAATTCCTTTAGCTAGTTTAAATGCGGCAGCTTCAGCACTGTTTTTTTCTGGATTAAGAACATATACAGGATGATTATCAAAGTAAGTCGTGATTGTGGTATCTAAATAAGGTTTTAGTGCGATAACCACGGCATCCATTTTTTCTGGAGAGACTTTGTAGCTATCAATAACCATTGATTTTATGTATATCGCTCCTTTATCAGCTTGATAAGAAGGTTGGCCTGATAACGTAAGCTCAACTTTAGCGCTTGTCTTGCCAAAAAATGAATTAATCATCAGGTCGGTTGTACCGGAAAGACTAATTTTACCCGGCTCAGTGCGGCCAATTTGAATGGAAAGATTGCTTAATTTAATATCTGCGGATACAACTTCATCTTCACCAATATGTTTCTGGAGATTTATTTTTTGACGGATGTAGTCATTAATAAGGTTTTCACTCACATCAAATTGCTTGAGCTGATCACACCCTGTGACTAAGCTTGTTAATACGAATATAGCGGTTAGAAAAATTGCTTTCATAAACACTCCTTGATCATTGATAACTAAAAGTTTACTCGATCTTTAAGGAGTAAGCATGGCTGTTTCTATTTTTTTACGATTAAATTGGCGATGTAATGCATAAAGTGTTATTAAACCCACGGTTCCTAGTAAGAACCAAGGCAATTCAGGCATATCAAATTGATTGCCTAAGTCATACATCCATCCACCACCTGTATATCCAATTGCACCACCAAACGCTAAGCCTAACCGGCTAAATCCCATATAACTACCACGAGCTCGAGGATCGGCAAGTGAGGCACTTAATGTTTCGCGTGCAGGCTCTGCTGTAATAGTACCAAGATAAAATAGGCCAATAATCAAGAAAATACTTTGTAATGAATGGATCATACCAACAGGGAACATGCTGATGCTCATTAAAAATAAGCCGGCCATTAAACGCTGTTCTAATCGGAAACGTTTCTCACTCCAGCGAGCAATCGGATAAAGTAATGTTAAAGAAAGCAGGGCTTCAATGGCATACATCCATTTTACTGCTGTTGGTGTACCCGCAATATCGTTGACGATGATAGGAAACATCAACATGACTTGAACGGATAATACAAAATAGCCTGTCAGTGTTAAGACATAACTGACAAAACGCTTATCAAGAAATACTCGTTTTAACCCTTCTTTAATTGGTGTTCGGGTTGTGGATATACGATAAGCGGGTAATAACCAAGCATTAAATAAGGCTGCGATAACAAAAACACCAGCACCGACCCAGCAAACTAAATGAAAATCATATTGTAATAACCAGCTACCGATGAGTGCACCAATCACGGCGCCGGCGCTATCTTGCATCAATAATAAAGAGTAAAAACGACCGCGCTCATAAGGACGGGTTAATTTGATAACTAGCGCTGTGCGAGGAGGATCAAATAACGTTCCACCTAATGCAGATAAAATGCAAGATAACCAAAGTATCCAAGGTTGATCTGCGATTGCCATTAAAGCAAAACCTAAAGCTCGTAATAACATGCCTGTTATTATCATTGGTTTTGCACCAAAACGGTCTGCAATAGCACCACCAAAAATGCCGAGGCCTTGTTGTACTAATTGTCTAAGCCCTAATGCAAAGCCGACAATAACACCAGCCCATCCTAATTGTTCGACGAAACGAATAGAAATCAGTGGAAAAACGACGAAAAAACCTAAGACAACTAACATATTGTCAATTAGGAGAAAGTATTTACCCAAAGTACGGGCTTGTGTTACCAGCGCCATTACTCACCATCAATAAGCAAATAATTTAAATAAAATAAGGGAGGAATGAAATAATTTATTTCTTCGACTATTCTGTCTCTAAATGTGCATAATTCCTAGTAAATTAAAGATGATATTTTTTTATTAAGGTTAGTGGCAGAATAAGAAGAGTTGCTTCAGAATTAGACTTATTTATATCAAAGGATAATGAGATTGTAATGTTTGGTTATCGTGGCGGAATTCCTAAAATTCGTTTTGAAACACAAAGAATGGTCATTCGTTTAGCATACGAGCGAGATGCTGAAAGATTGGCCAATTATTATACATTAAACCGTCGTTTTTTAATTCCATGGGAACCCGTAAGAGATAAAACACATTATTTACCTTCTGGTTGGGAACACCGTTTACAATTTATGAATGAATTACACCGACAAGAAAGTGCTTTTCATTTTCTGCTATTAACACAAAAAGAGGATGAAATTATTGGCGTTGCTAATTATAGCAATGTTATGCGTGGCGCTTTTAATGCCTGTTTTTTGGGATATTCAGTCGGTGAAAAATGGCAAGGTCATGGCTATATGTCGGAAGCGTTAACGGAAACACTTCGCTATATGCAAAGACAACAAGGGATGCATCGTATTATGGCGAATTATATGCCTCATAATTTACGCAGTGGAAACCTATTAGCTAAACATGGTTTTGAGCGTGAAGGATACGCCAAAAATTATCTACAAATTAATCAAGAGTGGCGAGATCACGTACTGACGGCATTAACAACGCGAGCTTATTTTAAACGTTAATCATTACTTTCCGAATAAAAACTCGATTATTGAGGGTGAGATACACGCTATGGTGGAAGTAATGTTGAGAAAAATACTCACGAAACCATAAATAACTATTTTTTAATCGCTTTGATTAGTCCAAGATAGGCTGGATCAGCATATTCTTAGCCAATTGAAGATTGATTTTTCGATGTTAGAGACGGAGTATAGTCCCTTTCTTTTTATTCTATTTAACAAAAACCTGAATGACTTTATGAATTTACTTAAATCACTTGCTGCAGTGAGTTCTATGACCTTATTTTCACGGGTGCTAGGATTTATTCGTGATGCAATTATTGCGCGTATTTTTGGCGCAGGTATGGCAACCGATGCCTTTTTTGTTGCGTTTAAACTGCCAAACTTATTACGTCGTATTTTTGCGGAAGGCGCATTTTCTCAAGCATTTGTTCCGATCTTGGCAGAATATAAAAGTCAGCAAGGCGAGGAAGCAACGCGTACCTTTATTGCTTATGTTTCGGGTATGCTGACACTTATTCTCGCTGTGGTTACCGTAATTGGTATTATTGCCGCGCCTTGGGTGATTTATGTTACAGCACCAGGTTTTAGTAGTTCACCCGATAAGTTTCAATTAACGACAGATTTATTACGGATCACCTTTCCTTATATTTTCCTTATTTCATTAGCTTCATTGACAGGCTCTATTTTAAATACTTGGAATCGTTTTTCAGTACCCGCTTTTGCTCCAACACTACTCAATGTCAGTATGATCTTTTTCGCTTTAGTGGTCGCCCCTTATTGTAATCCTCCTGTTATGGCATTGGCGTGGGCGGTTGTTGCTGGGGGAATATTGCAGCTAGGTTATCAATTACCACATTTGAAAAAAATCGGTATGCTTGTTTTACCGCGTGTATCATTTAAAAATAGCGGTGTTTGGCGTGTAATGAGACTGATGGGACCGGCTATTTTGGGGGTGTCGGTTAGCCAAATATCGTTAATTATCAATACTATTTTTGCTTCTTTTTTAGTGTCTGGCTCAGTTTCTTGGATGTATTATGCAGACCGTTTAATGGAATTACCGACAGGGGTATTGGGTGTTGCATTAGGTACAATCTTACTTCCTTCATTATCTAAAAGTTTTGCCAGTGGTAATACTGAAGAATATAGAAAATTGATGGATTGGGGATTAAGACTGTGTTTCTTACTAGCATTGCCTTGTACTATTGGTTTAGCGATATTATCTGGGCCTTTAACTGCGTCCTTATTTCAGTATGGTAATTTTAATGCCCATGATGCACTAATGACACAACAGGCATTAATCGCTTACTGTGTTGGGTTAATGGGGCTGATCATCATAAAAATATTAGCGCCAGGTTTTTATTCACGTCAGGATATTAAAACACCAGTAAAAATTGCAATTGCTACATTGATACTCACACAATTAATGAATCTTGCGTTTATTGGTAGTTTAAAACATGTAGGTCTTGCGCTCTCAATCGGTATTGCTGCTTGTTTTAATGCCTCTATGTTGTTTTGGCAGATCCGTAAAAAAGATATTTATCAGCCTTTAGCTGGTTGGCCTGTATTCTTATTAAAACTTATTATCGCGCTTGCCGTAATGGCGGCTGTATTAGTTGGAATGTTGTGGATCATGCCAAGTTGGGATGTCGGCAACATGCTAATGCGTATCTTGCGCTTGCTACTAGTTGTAGTAGTCGGAGCAGGAAGCTATTTTGTTGCGTTATATGCGTTAGGATTTAGACCTCGCCATTTCTCACTACGTGCGTTATAACTGATAACACTGAACCCTCGCTTTTGTATAAAAGCGAGGAGTTGCAAAATTAACAATCTTTCAAACAATGCAACTCTCCTTATTTAGAACCTTTCTCTATTTTTAGACTATTTTTAATGCCACATTGATCACACTTCTAACATTTAGTTATGTAGATTTGCTCCATCCTTTAAAAAAGAAAAAGTAAGGAAAATGCAAAAATCTTTTTTCTCTCTATTTTTTTATTAAATTTTTTTTCCAATTTCTAAATGATTTATACAGTTTTTCGGTGTTGGAATGTGTTTTTTAATCAATATTGATAAATTTATCTAAACATTAATCATATCGAATATCTTTAGACAATTTGTTTACTAGCCGTGATATTCTACATAAAGTAAAAAAATAGACGCTATATTCTAGGTACTTACGGTTTGACGAATTATCTTTTTTTAGATAAACTCTCTTGTGCTGTGTAGGTTTAAAAATTGACACATCTGTTAAATATTTCTTACTTAATGATGAGATATTACGAATATTTCAAAATATTGCAGTATATTTTAAAACATTTGATTTTTTTGATTTAAGACATATTATTATTTCTTTATTCAGGTAGATTAACCGTGACTGTAAAGTTATTTGCTTGTTATCGTTCAGTACTACTGAAAGTGATCATATCTATTTTGTCTGCGCTTCAAATAGGTAACACGATTGCTGGGGATAAGCAGTAAACAATAAGTCGTGTGAATAATGAAATTAATGCTAAATCTATTGTTAATAGATAATTAGATTACTGAAAATTCAGTATGGTACACTAATTACTGCTTTCATTTGTCCGCCATTGTTTTCTGTTTTTCCCTCTCTTTTCTATCCCTTCTCAATATTTCTTATTCATAGCTCAATAACTCAAATATTTCTCCATTTATTCGTTATACTCAAAACAGTTATAATCATCAGGTATTTTTAGTTTAAGACTACTAAATAATCACTCAGTGATTTTGGTAAAAATAACAATAAGAGAGTCAAGGAGCTACTATGAAAAAAGCAATTATCATTTCTGTATCATTAGCTACATTATTTCTTGCTGGCTGTACTGCTGATGGAAAAATTAAAACATCAAGATTGACGCCAGTGAATTGTGTCGGCGTTTTTGATAAAACGAATGAGAGAGTAAGCTTTACAGCGAAAGACGTTGACCAGCGCTTATATAGTCCCGATAAACCTATTGATAGTGTTGATGGTTGGATTGAAAGTAAAGATATCTCAGGATTATTGTGCCAAGATGTTATTACAGCTAACGAAGATTAATAATTAAGGCGTATTGGAAATTTGTTTGAGCCATTGTTTGACGTATTTTTTAGCTATCTTGAATTAAAATTTAACGCATAAAAAACCGATGGTATTATGAATTAACCACCGGTTTTTTTATCACTATTATTAAAAACAGTGATGATTACATTCTATCTACTGTTTCAATACCTAAAGTATCTAAACCTTGTTTTAAGGTTTTCGCGGTTAAACGAGCTAGTTTTAGACGGCTTTGGCGAGTGTTTTCATCTTCAGCTGATAAGATAGGGCAGTTTTCATAAAAGCCAGAGAAAGCTTGTGCCAAATCGTAAAGATAAGCACACATAACGTGAGGTGTTCCTTCACGAGAAACTTGCATAATCGTCTCATCAAATTGGACTAAACGCAATGCAAGCTGTCTTTCATGAGATTGTGTTAGTACGATAGGTTGCGTTAGTGCATTTTCATCAATGTCTGCACGTTTGAAAATTGAAGCAACACGAGTATAAGCATATTGCATATAAGGTGCTGTGTTACCCTCGAAACTTAACATCAGATCCCAATCAAAGATGTAATCTGTTGTACGATTTTTAGATAAATCCGCATATTTAACTGCGCCGATACCCACAACACGAGCAACGTTATTTAATTCGTCTTTATCCATATCTGGATTTTTTTCAGCGATTAATGCGCGAGCTCTTTCTTGGGCTTCATCGAGTAAGTCGGTTAAACGAATAGTGCCACCGGAACGAGTTTTAAACGGACGACCATCTTTACCTAACATCATACCGAACATATGGTGTTCAAGTGACATTGAATCAGGGATATAGCCTGCTTTACGAACAATCGTCCAAGCTTGCATTAAATGCTGGTGCTGACGAGAGTCGATGTAATAAAGTACGCGATCAGCATGTAATGTTTCATGACGGTATTTTGCACAAGCAATATCTGTCGTTGTATATAGATAGCCGCCATCTTTTTTCTGAACGATAACACCCATAGGTTCGCCTTCCTTATTTTTATATTCATCAAGGAAAACAACCGTTGCACCTTCACTTTCTACAGCAAGGCCTTTTGCTTTTAGGTCAGCAACAATACCAGGTAACATTGGGTTATAAAGACTTTCACCCATAATGTCATCTTCGGTTAACGTGACGTTAAGACGCTGATAAGTTGCTTGGTTTTGTTGCATTGTGATATCAACAAGTTTGCGCCACATTGTACGGCAGTATTCATCACCACTTTGCAATTTCACAACATAATTACGGGCACGTTCTGCGAATACTTCATCTTCATCATAGTGTTTTTTCGCTTCACGATAGAACTCTTCGAGATCAGATAATGCCATATCAGCGGCATTTTCATTCTGCTTTTTCTCTAAATACGCAATCAACATACCAAATTGCGTACCCCAATCACCAAGGTGATTAGCACGAACAACATTATGACCCAAGAAAGATAAAGTACGTGCACTTGCATCACCAATAATGGTCGAGCGTAAGTGGCCAACGTGCATCTGTTTCGCAACATTTGGGGATGAATAGTCGATAACAATAGTTTGAGGTTCAACGGGGGTTACGTTTAGGTGTTCATCTACCAATGCGTCTTCAGCTTGCTTTGCAACCCATTGTGGAGATAAAAAGATATTGATAAAACCTGGGCCTGCGATTTCAACTTTATCTGCAATATCCGTAATATCAAGCTTTTCTAAGATCTTTTCTGCGAGTTGTCGGGGTGGGATCCCCATTTTTTTTGCAGCTCCCATGACACCATTTGCCTGATAGTCACCAAATTGTACTTTGGCTGACTGACGGACAAGAGGTTCGCTATCAGCGGGTGCGCCAGCAGCACACATTGCCACACTGATTTTTTCTGAAAGAAAAGCCTGAATATTCACCGGGTTACCTTAAATTATTGAGAAAATAAAACCTGACGACAAGAGTCTGACAGGTTTCTTATAAAGAATTAGGATTAACCTTGAATTTATAACATATTCCGGCTAGAACATGCTACCATCTCGACCTTATCTTTAAGGTTTTTTCTCTGTTTTTTCATTAAGGTTATTCAAAATGGCGTTATTTTCTTCAATTTCTCAATTAAATGATTTAACTCGTGAGCTTTCTTTGTTTGAAGAAAATATGACACTATTGGCCGATAGTTTAGGTATGGATTTAGCTATTTATCCCACTGATCATGTGTCGTTACGTTGTCACGAATTGGCATTGGCAGAGCAGTGGCGAATAGGATTAAGTCAGTGTGGAAAGTGTATTTCTGATAATGTGATTAATGGGCGCCCAATATATCTATTTCAATTAGAGACGCCATTAACGATTTTAAATCAATCAGTTTCAATTGTTGAACTGCCTTTTCCCACAAATAAAAAATATGAATATCAAGGTTGGGAGCATATTGAGCAAGTGATCTCCGTCGAACCAAGCGAGTTAGTAAGTAGAGTCATGTCTTTTTTACCCCAAATGTTACCGGAGAATGTGAGCTTAAAAATCAGTGAACCTAAAGGTGAGAAAGAGCGTTTACCTAATCCAACGGTGGCTATTTCTAATGGAAAAGTCACTGTGAAGTATCATCCTTATTCGTTACTTGAAATCGTAGAAAGTGAGTGTTGAACGACACTTTCAGAAAATAGTTTGCTTGTGTCAGCACAAAATTCTGATAGTGGAATTGAATGAATCACGATATTCGACAACTATTGTTAGTAATCGCTGAGAAATGATATTTATTTTCTGATTACTTTCTTTATTAAGGATGGAGAGGGATGATATGGCTACATTGGAGATTTGTTGTTTTGGCGCTGAATGTGCGTTGGTAGCAGAACGAGCAGGTGCAGACAGAATAGAGCTGTGCACAAGTCCGGCAGAAGGAGGTATTACGCCAAGCTTTGGAATGCTAAGACAAGTCAGAGATCTGGTTCGTATTCCCGTTCATCCTATTATTCGCCCTCGAGGGGGAGATTTTTGTTACACACAAGCTGATTTTTCAGCAATGAAAAATGATATTAGTCTGATCCGTGATATGGGATTTTCAGGGGCAGTTGTTGGTCTTTTAAATGAAGAAGGGCATATTGATTTGCCTAAAATGGAAATTTTAATGGAACTTGCAGGTCCATTGGCCATTACTTTTCATCGGGCTTTTGATATGTGTATTAATCCATTATTAGCGTTAGAACAACTGACTCAGCTGGGGGTTTCTCGTATTTTAACGTCAGGACAGCAACCGAATGCAGAACTCGGTCTGCCATTATTACGAACGTTAAATGAAAAAACACAAGGCCCTATAATTATGGCGGGTGCTGGTGTAAGGCTTAGCAATATCCAAAAATTCCTAGATACAGGATTAAAGGAAATACATAGCTCAGCAGGAAAAGTGGCACCTTCAACCATGATTTATCGTAAAGCCGGTGTCACAATGAGCTCAGACAGTGAAGTTGATGAGTTTACCCATTATTGTGTGGATGAAGATACCGTTGAAGCGATGAAAGATATTATGAGTATTTATGCGCCATTAGCCTCTTAGTTTTAATTAACTTTAGTGGCCGATTTTAAAACTGCGCCTTTTATTGCGCAGTTTTTTTATGCAGTTTCATCTAATACTAAAGTATGTGTTATACCACAATGTTCAACAAAGGTTTCATCATGGGAAACCAGTAATAATGTGCCTTGATATTCAACGAGTAGATTTTCCAATAGTTGTTTAGATTCGATATCAAGGTGATTATCTGGCTCATCAAATAATAATACTGCAGGTGGCTTGGGGCTATGTGTTAAAGCCAATAATGTTGCTTTTAATTGTTCGCCACCACTTAGTTTTTCTAGAGGGAGTAATGATTTATCACCTCTGATCCTTAACATACCCAGCCGTGTTCTCCATTGCTCGATAGAAATAGCGGGTTGATATTGGTGTAGTGCTTGTGCAACGGGTAATGTTTTATCAAGTAAAGCAATATGTTGATCAAGATAACAAAAATCTTTGTTGAGACGAAATTCACCAGCAAGTGGTGCGCACTGCTCGATCAAACATTTTAATAACGTTGATTTGCCACATCCATTTTTACCTTTAATATGCCAATGTTCGTTTCCATAAGCTGAAAATGAAATAGGGTGTTGATAACCATACGGAAGCTGAAGATTATCCACAAATATATTTAAGCGATGTCCATCGCTTTGATAATTCAAGACTATTTTCTGCTGATGAACATGCATTTTTTCTTCATCGACACCTTGTTTTTTAGATTGCATATCTTCTATTACACGCAGATGCCGTTTTGCTACGGCTGATTGGCGTTGTTCTGCTCGATTTTTTTGCATATCTAATAAAAGTAAGCACTGAGAGCCACTTTTCCTAATTGACTCGCCTTGTCGTTTTCGTTGCGTTGTTTTTTGCAAGGTGGCTTGTTGTTGGCGTTTTTCATTTTTAATTTGGCTATTTAGTCGATCACTTGCTGCTTCCAACGATGCTATTTCTGCACGTTTTTGTGTCTCATATAAAGTATAATTTCCACCATATTCAAATAAACCTTTCTCACTTAATTCAAGAATGGTATCAGCATATGAAAGCAAGTTTCGATTGTGACTAACAATAAGAGAGCCAGCTTTGTGCTGAGCCAACTGTTTTACTAGCCATTGTTGACCTTGATAATCAAGGTGATTATCTGGCTCATCCAAAAGAAGAAAACTCTCTGTTTGTAAAAATACACGGCAAAGTGCTAAACGTGTTTGTTCTCCGCCACTTAAATGCGCAATAGGGGTATCTAATGCGACAGGAAGTTGTGCTGAATCTAATAAATTCTCCCACGTAACAGGAAGTTGCCATTTGCCATCAAGCAACTCAATATCTTCTAATGTAGCAATGCCTGCATCAACGCGTTGGAATGCTTGATAAATTTCATGAATATCTAACGCTTGAGCAAGTGTATTACCTTGTAATCGTGTTAATTGATCAACGTGAACAAAAGGCATATTCCAATTAACTTGCCCTGCTGAAGGCGTTATTTTTTGTGCTAATAATCTTAGTAGTATGGATTTCCCTTTACCGTTATGGCCGATTAATGCATTTTGCTGACAAGCCAATGAGCGAGTTAATGGCGGAAAAAGACGTGCTTGATTAAACTCGATAGTAAGTTGTGAGAAGTGACAGGCTATTGTCATAGTAATACCTCCTAAGCGAAATAGGTGGCAGACAGCCGAGATCTTTTTCTAGATGCGACGAAATAAATTATTGTCTGCCAGTAACAGAAAATGAATACCCAAAAAGGTATATGAAAAATTTTCTGGCAGAATTTAGTTCATCGTAGGGAAGTGCCTTCTTAAAAAGAGAAATAATTGAAGAGATTACGCATGCATTTAAGCATGAATAAAGATGAACAACAAGCTCAGAATAAGGTTATCTATGTGTGGCTCTTATTTTACGAGCTTTTATTCTGAATATTATGCGTTTATATATCGATGACATATTAATATAGGTAATGCAAGCTAAAGGAATACCGTAGAATAATGTGCCGTAAGCCATACCAACATGTGGAATATTAAAATAATCGCTATGCTGTGGAATTAAATAAAGATAGTTAATTTCATTTAAATATTGGGGCGTTAACCCACCATAAGGGACTAAGAACTTAAAAATCATGACAGAAAAAAGGCATAGCATAAAATTTAAAACTAATAGTGCAGAATAGAATAAATTCTTTCCCATTTCTTCTTTAGTTTTTACTTGATAACCACTGATAATTCGATTAGCAACAATTACAGCATAAAGCCAAATAATCAGGTTTTCATCACCCATAATCATACTATTTATGATAAGAGCAAATATTCCATAAAAGGGAATAAGAGCAAAAACAAGTTTAGTACGAGCAAATGCAGCCATAAAAACACCAGAATGCACGAGAATAAACTCAAATAAAAATAGAACGGTTAGATTATAAATTGTTTGAACTGAGAAATGTTCAGGAAACCACCAAACGGTAATAATAAACACGATATATAAAAGTTGTGTGGCATAGTCAAATAATGAAAAAAAGAGTTGAACACCTCGTTGTAATGGCGTTAATGGAAGGCGTTTTGCTGATGTGGTTTCGACAAAGGACGAAAAGATAGGATCATTATATTTCTGACGCTTATTCTTTTGTAAAAGAGCGTGTTGTTTTTTTTGTGTTATTTCTTTTTGAGTAGCAACTTTGCTCTTTGGTGTCTTTGCCATAGATTTCTTTAATCGTTCATCTGCAAAATAAGAGGGCGTATAAGGTGTCTTTAATAAAAAAACAAGATGAATATTATGAAAGAAAGGGATATTGAATAACTTGATATCCCTTTAGATCTCAATAAAAAATTAAGGCTTAGTGGCAATTAATATCGCACGTTTAGGGGCGGGATAACCTTCAACTGTTTTTGTTTTATCATCAGCATCTAAGAATGCCTCTAATGAATCCGTTACCATCCAATCTGTTTTACGTTGTTCATCCAGAGAAGTTGTGTTTTCATCGACAATACGCACATCTTTAAAGCCACATTTCTCTAGCCAAACTTTTAGCATTTTTGCCGATGGAATAAAATACACATTACGCATTTGCGCATAACGTTCACCAGGGATCAGGCATTGGAATTCATCACCATCCACAACGAGGCTTTCTAATATTAACTCACCGCCCGAAACTAATTGATTTTTTAATTGCCATAAATGATCAAGTGGTGAACGACGATGATAAAGTACACCCATTGAAAATACGGTATCAAAGGCTTTTAATTCCGGCATTTGTTCAATACCAACAGGAATTAAATGTGCACGTTGATCATTCCCTAATAATTTTCTGACGGCTTCAAATTGGCATAAAAAAAGTTGAGTAGGATCGATTCCCACAACAAACTGAGCACCTTCACCTAGCATTCGCCACATGTGATAGCCACTGCCACAACCGACATCTAATACTAAACGGCCTTCAAGAGGAGAAAGGTGAGGTAAAACACGATCCCATTTCCAATCTGAACGCCACTCTGTATCAATATCGACCCCATAAAGAGAGAATGGGCCTTTTCGCCATGGCATTAAGGATTTCAGAATATTATTTAAACCCAGTTGTTCGCCAGCACTTAATGAAGGTGTTTTATTGGCAATCACTCCATTTTTTAAATCAAGTTCTGTAGGGGTTATTTCGGGCAAACCATCGAGCATTCTTTCCCATGAAGAAAAGTGACCGTGTAACGCATTTGAGCGCCATTCTGATAATTGAGCAGGTAAAGTATCTAACCAATGAAATAAGCGCTCATCTTGCGCAATAAGTTGATAGAACGAGCCAAAATTAATCATTAGTTATTGCCTTTAATCGCTAAAAGAGAGCCGAAATTAAAACATTGGAACCAAACTTCTGCATGAGGGAAGCCAGCATTATGCAAGCGAGTTTTATGGGTTTCAACAGAGTCTGTCAGCATAACATTTTCTAACATGCTACGTTTTTGGCTAATTTCTAATTCGCTGTAACCGTTAGCACGTTTGAAATCATGGTGCATATTAAACAACAATTCACCAATTTCTTTATCTTCAAAACTGAATTTTTCAGAAAGTACTAACACACCACCAGGGTTAAGGCCTTGGTAAATGCGGTTTAATAATATTTGGCGATCACTTGGTGCTAAGAATTGTAAGGTAAAGTTAAGCACGACCATTGAAGCATTATTGATCTCAATGTCAAGAATATCCCCCTCAATAATATCGACGGGGGTATCTGCTTTATAGGCATCAATATGGCGTTGACAACGTTCTATCATAGCCGGTGAATTATCAACACCAATAATTTTGCAGCCTGTTACATCAATATTACGACGCATAGAAAGGGTTGCTGCACCTAAAGAACAGCCTAAATCATAGACTTGACTATTGGGCGTAACAAAGCGGCCGGCAAGCATACCAATCATGGAGATGATATTTGAGTAACCGGGTACTGAGCGTTTTATCATATCCGGAAACACTTCGGCGACTTTTTCATCAAAGCGCCAGTCACCAAGGTTAGCAATAGGTGTCGCAAATAAGCTGTCTTGTTGTGATGATTTTGAATTCGACATAACTGAAATAGATTTAAGGAATAAAAGAAGCACGCATTCTACCAGAAGCGACGGTGCTCACAAAGTTGCATTATTTAGAAAGAAATTGGGAAAAATAAATAAACCTTTTTGATACCTTGCCGTTATTAGACACAACAGCAAGGATGTCAGTTTTGATCATGGATGATCATGTTATTCCCACGAGGACTTAGTAATAAAAGGAAAAGATTTGTATCCAAGGAAGGAAATAAATATTAGCAATGATCATCAATATCATTGATAAGTAAGTGGCTGCCATTCCTGAACGACGCCAGCTAAGTTCACGATGTTTTAATCCATAAGAGTGTAAAAAGCGACCTACGATTAAAATTGAGCCACAGATGTGTACCATCCAAACAAAAGCACCATTCATTTCCATCACCAGCAATAAGATCATGGAAATGGGGATATATTCTACTGCATTGCCGTGAACACGGATGGCTGTTTGTAATTCATAAAAGCCACCATCGCCATAAGCAACCCGATATTGTGTTCTGAGTTTTACGACATTGAGGGACAATTTAATCAATAACAGTGCGCCCAGTATGATATAAAGCGAGCTAACCATCTTTTCTCCATTGCCAAAGCCAAAAAACGGCGAATTAATGATAAACCTCAAAGCGACTTCTGTCGCTATAAATAATTATTATTAATTAATTGTTTGGGGATTAGCAAATCCTTGAAAAGATGTATCATATAAACTAGGTCTATACTCTTATCTCCGGAAAGAATTTTCGTTATAATGTCTGCCTTTTTTTTGACACTACTCGAAAAAGACTATTGCCAAAATTTCCGCAGCAGAAAGCACAACAAGCTGAGTAAAAGGATATTGTATGCGTACTAATTATTGTGGGCAGTTGAATAGCGCCCATGTGGGCCAAAAAGTGACTCTTTGTGGTTGGGTTAACCGTCGCCGTGATTTAGGTGGGCTTATCTTTATTGATATGCGAGATCGCGAAGGTATTGTTCAAGTCTTCTTTGACCCAGAGCAGAAAGAGGCATTTTCTCAGGCTTCAGAACTGCGTAATGAATTTTGTATTCAAGTCACAGGAACAGTACGCGCTCGCCCTGATAGCCAAGTTAATAAAAATATGGCAACAGGTGAAATTGAGTTAGCGGCAGAATCTCTGTCTATTTTTAACCGTTCAGAGCCATTACCGTTAGATAGCAATCAAACAAATACTGAAGAGCGTCGTTTAACTTATCGTTATTTAGACCTGCGTCGCCCAGAAATGTCAGATCGCTTAAAAACCCGAGCTAAAATCACAAGCTTTGTTCGCCGTTTTATGGATGGTGAAGGTTTCCTTGATGTTGAAACCCCTATGCTGACAAAAGCGACACCAGAAGGTGCGCGTGACTATTTAGTACCAAGTCGTGTACACAAAGGTAAATTCTACGCATTACCACAATCACCACAGCTTTTTAAACAGCTGTTAATGATGTCTGGCTTTGATCGTTACTATCAAATCGTAAAATGCTTCCGCGATGAAGACTTACGTGCCGACCGTCAGCCTGAATTTACACAAATCGATGTTGAAACCTCTTTCATGAGTGCAGATCAAGTGCGCGAAGTGATGGAGCGTATGATCCACGCATTATGGTTGGATATTCTTAATGTCGATTTAGGTGCGTTCCCTGTCATGACCTTTGCTGAAGCAATGCGCCGTTATGGTTCAGACAAACCTGATTTACGTAACCCAATGGAACTCAAAGATATTGCTGATTTAGTCAAAGATGTTGAGTTCAGTGTGTTTGCACAAGCAGCCAACGATGAAAAATGCCGTGTTATTGCATTGCGTGTACCAGGTGGTGCATCATTAACCCGTAAAAATATCGATGAATATACCCAATTTGTTAGCATTTACGGCGCTAAAGGCCTTGCGTGGATGAAAGTCAACGAAAGTGCTAAAGGCATTGAAGGGGTACAAAGCCCAATTGCCAAATTCCTGACTAATGATGTTGTTAACGCTATTTTAGAAACAACGGGTGCAACGGATGGCGATTTAATCTTCTTTGGTGCGGGACGTAAAGGCACTATGAGTGATGCAATGGGGGCTCTGCGTTTGAAAGTGGGTCGTGATCTTGAACTGACTGACTTAAATGCATGGAAACCATTATGGGTTATCGATTTCCCAATGTTTGAAGAAGATGAAGAAACCGGTAGTTTAAGTGCAATGCACCATCCATTTACTTCACCAAAAGACTTATCACCAGCTGAATTGACTGCACACCCAGTCGGTGCTGTGGCAAATGCGTATGATATGGTTATTAATGGTTATGAGGTAGGTGGCGGTTCAGTACGTATTCACCGTAATGAAATGCAACAAGCGGTATTTGGTATTTTAGGTATTACACCGAATGAGCAACAAGAGAAATTTGGTTTCTTATTAGAGGCTCTTAAATTTGGTACGCCACCACATGCAGGTTTAGCCTTTGGTTTAGACCGTTTAGTGATGTTGTTAACGGGTACTGATAACATTCGTGATGTTATTGCATTCCCTAAAACAACAGCTGCCGCGTGTTTAATGACTAATGCACCAAGCTTTGCTAATGAAGATGCTTTAAAAGAGTTAGCGATTGCAGTAACTCAAAAAGAAGTTAGCGAAGATAAAGAGTAAATGATGAAATATAAGCGCCCGATATCCGTTTTAGTTGTTATTTATGCAAAAGAAAGTAAACGGGTGCTTATGCTAAAGCGTCGAGATGATCCTGATTTCTGGCAATCTGTGACTGGCAGTTTAGAAGAGGGCGAAACCCCTTTTCAAACGGCGTTGCGTGAAGTGCAAGAAGAGGTTGGAATTGATATCATAAAAGAAAATCTTGAGTTGGTGGATTGCCATCGCTCAATTATTTTTGAAATTTTTGCACATTTTCGGCATCGTTATGCACCCGATGTTACTCATTGTCAGGAGCATTGGTTTACGTTAGCACTGCCCGCAGAGCGAGATATTGTGCTAACTGAGCATTCTCAATACCAATGGCTAGACGCGCCACTGGCGGCAAAACTAACAAAATCCGCCAGTAATCAGCAAGCGATTGAAGAATTTGTTATTTAATGATTAGACCACGTTTGGAGATATTTCATGGCAGGTCATAGTAAATGGGCCAATACAAAACACCGTAAAGCAGCGCAAGATGCGAAACGCGGTAAAATTTTCACTAAAATCATCCGTGAATTAGTTACAGCAGCACGTTTAGGTGGTGGTGATCCTGCAACTAACCCGCGTTTACGTGCGGCAGTTGATAAAGCATTATCAAACAACATGACTCGTGACACCTTAAACCGTGCGATTGCACGCGGTGTGGGTAATGATGAAAATGATAATATGGAAACTATCATCTATGAAGGCTATGGCCCTGCGGGTACTGCTGTGATGGTTGAATGCTTAAGTGATAATCGTAACCGTACTGTTTCCGATGTTCGCCATGCATTTACCAAAACAGGTGGTAACTTAGGAACGGATGGTTCAGTTTCTTATCTTTTCACCAAAAAAGGTGTTATTTCTTACGCACCGGGTGTTGATGAAGATGCTGTTATGGAAGCGGCGTTAGAAGCAGGTGCGGATGACGTTGAAACTTATGATGATGGCGCTATTGATGTATACACCACACCAGAATCTTTTGGTGAAGTAAAAGATGCGATGGATGCAGCAGGTTTTGTTGCTGAGTCAGCCGAAGTTTCAATGATCCCATCGACTAAAGCAGAATTAGATATTGAAACTGCACCAAAATTAATGCGTCTTATTGATATGTTAGAAGACAGTGATGATGTACAAGAAGTGTATCACAACGGTGATATCTCAGATGAAGTTGCAAAACAACTGGAAGATATCCTGTAATCGTTCTAACGATTATCGAAAATAACGGTGTTTAACGCTGTTGTTAAAAGTGCGAAGAGAAGAGCAGAGCAGACTTTTTTGCTCTTTTCTCTCGCCATCGACCATATCGGCAACAGGAATTGATATGGCTATCATTCTAGGTATAGACCCCGGTTCACGTGTTACAGGCTATGGCGTAATTCGACAGCAAGGGCGACAACTTATCTATTTGGGAAGTGGTTGTATTCGCACACAAGTTCCCGACCTTCCTAATCGACTTAAACGTATTTATGCTGGTGTCAGCGAAATCATTACTCAATTTTCGCCAGATGTGTTTGCGGTTGAACAAGTATTTATGGCTAAAAATGCCGATTCTGCACTTAAACTTGGGCAAGCGCGTGGTGTAGCAATACTTGCTGCCGTTAATAACGATCTTCCTGTTTTTGAATATGCCGCTCGTCAAGTCAAACAGACCGTTGTGGGTACGGGTGCAGCCGAAAAAAGCCAAGTACAGCATATGGTGCGTTCAATATTAAAATTATCTGCCGCACCACAATCAGATGCTGCCGATGCGTTGGCGATTGCAATTACACATTGTCACTTTAACCAAAATTTATTACGTGTGGGTGATCCGCGTCTGGTTTTAACGCGAGGTCGGTTAAGATAAGTTGTTATCTTGGTAAATGTCTTTGGTTTTTCACAAGCTGGATATACGTCCAGCTTTTTTTATGTTATAAACTTGACGTAATTATTTTTGCGGAGGCGTTAGGGTGATAGGTCGTATCAGAGGAATTATTCTTGAAAAACAGCCACCAGTGGTGCTAATCGAGGCGGGTAATGGTGTGGGTTATGAAATCAATATGCCAATGACCTGTTTTTATGAACTGCCTGATATTGGCCAAGAAGCCATTATCTATACGCAATTTATCGTACGTGAAGATGCTCAATTACTTTATGGCTTTAACCAAAAAAAAGAGCGTGCACTCTTTCGTGAATTAATTAAAGTCAATGGCGTCGGCCCAAAACTGGCACTCGCTATTTTATCGGGGATGTCGGCTCGTCAATTTGTGACCGCGATTGAAAATGAATCTATCTCTTCATTAGTAAAATTACCGGGTGTCGGTAAGAAAACAGCCGAGCGTTTAGTGGTTGAAATGAAAGATCGTTTTAAAGGCCTTAATGGTGATTTATTCGAAAATAGTGATATCGAGTTACCAGAAAGCACTCCATCTAAAGCACCAAAAGCGGCTGATATTGAAGCCGAAGCCTCTGCTGCATTAATCGCGTTAGGCTATAAACCACAAGAAGCTGCAAAAATGATCAGCAAAGTGGCAAAACTGGGTACAGATAGTGAGACGCTTATCAGAGAAGCGTTACGCGCGGCTATTTAGGAGTAACACATTGTGATTGAAGCAGATCGCCTGATTTCAGCAGAAATTCAACAACCTGAAGAAGAAATTATTGATAGGGCTATTCGCCCTAAATCTCTTGCCGAATATGTTGGGCAACCGCAAGTTCGAGAACAAATGGAGATTTTTATTCAGGCGGCTAAATTGCGTCATGATGCACTCGATCATTTGCTAATCTTCGGACCTCCCGGATTAGGTAAAACCACATTGGCGAATATTATTGCTAATGAAATGGGGGTTAATTTACGTACGACATCAGGCCCTGTACTTGAAAAAGCGGGTGATCTCGCGGCTATGCTAACTAACCTTGAGCCTCACGACGTATTATTTATTGATGAAATTCATCGTCTTTCACCTGTTGTCGAAGAAATTCTTTACCCAGCAATGGAAGATTATCAACTTGATATCATGATTGGTGAGGGGCCTGCGGCTCGTTCAATTAAAATTGACTTACCTCCATTTACCTTAGTAGGCGCAACTACAAGAGCGGGTTCTTTAACATCGCCATTGCGTGACCGTTTTGGTATTGTTCAACGTCTCGAGTTTTATCATGTTGACGATCTTCAACACATTGTTTCTCGTAGTGCTAGTTTTATGGGACTAGAGATGACAGATGAGGGGGCTCGTCAAATTGCTATGCGTTCACGAGGCACTCCGCGCATTACTAACCGATTGTTACGCCGTGTGAGAGACTTTGCCCAAGTAAAAGGCAATGGTGCTATTGATGAAGAGATTGCTTCTAAAGCGCTTGATATGTTGAATGTGGATGCGGCAGGTTTTGATTATTTAGATCGTAAACTCCTTTTCGCCATTATTGATAAATTTATGGGTGGCCCAGTAGGATTAGATAACCTTGCGGCTGCTATTGGTGAAGAGCGTGAAACCATAGAAGACGTATTAGAGCCTTATTTAATTCAGCAAGGTTTTATTCAGCGCACACCACGAGGCCGAGTTGCTACTAATCACGCCTATCGCCATTTTAATCGTATTGTAGAAGAGCCTTAATATTTATATCTGTATGAGGTTGAAGGTGATTTAAATGATAGAACTGACTCGAGGCAATCTTTTAATGGAACCCTTAACGGATGTTAGTGTGCTAATTTATGCTCCTATAGATGAAACAGAATTAAGTAAAAAATAGAAATATTAGTTTTCAGATAATTAATGAAAAAAGATAAAAATAAACCCCAATAACATAGCGTTGTTGGGGTTTATTTATCTAACAGGCTGGAAATATTACTGTTTAGTTGGTGCAAATAAACTTAAGATAAATAGACAACTCGCCGCTAAAACCACAGAAGGGCCTGCTGGAGTGTCATAGAAAGCAGAGAAGGTTAAACCGCCAGTAATTGCCAGCATACCAACAGCGATTGCAATCAGAGCCATTTGTTCTGGTGAGCGCGCAAAACGACGTGCCGTTGCGGCAGGAATAATGAGCAGTGAGGTGATAATTAATGCTCCAACAAATTTCATGGCTAAACCAATGGTTAGTGCAGTGATCATCATTAGTTTTAAGCGTTCTCGCTGAATATTTACACCATCAACAAATGCCATATCTTGATTAATTGTCATGGAAAGCAATGGACGCCATGAACGGATAATCACACATAAAACAATTACAACGCCAATAAAAATACTAATGACATCTTGATAGTTAACTGAGAGCAAATCACCAAATAGGTATGCCATTAAATCAACGCGCACATTGGACATTAAACTCACAACCACAAGCCCTAAAGAAAGCGCACTGTGTGCCATGATCCCTAAAAGAGTATCAACAGAAAGTTGAGGTTTTAATTCTAACCACACTAATAAAATAGCAAGAAGAAGTGTGACGGCAATAACAGCATAAAAAGGCTCGATATTAAACAGCAAACCAAAAGCAACACCAAGTAGTGAGGCGTGTGCTAGTGTATCACCAAAATAAGACATACGGCGCCAAACGACAAAAGAGCCCAAAGGGCCTGCCGCCATTGCTAAGAGCATACCGGCAATCCAACCCGGTAACAGCAACTCAATCATGACGACACTCCTTACTATGCTGATGATGATGACGATAAATACCAAGTTGCTCAGCACCACGACTTCCAAACATGGCAATAAATTCAGGGTGTGAAGAAACAACGTCAGGTGTGCCCGAACAGCAAATATGACCATTTAAACAGAGCACTTCGTCTGTTTTTGCCATCACAAGATGAAGATCATGAGAAACCATCAAGATGGCACAACCTAATTCATGACGGAGCTGATTAATTAAATCATAAAGTGCTAATTGACCATTAACATCAACACCTTGGGTGGGTTCATCTAAAACTAAAAGTTGAGGTTGATTAAGTAATGCTCTTGCTAACAATACACGTTGAGACTCACCACCAGAAAGTTTCTGCATTGGTTGATCAATTAATTTAGCCGCATTAACTCGTTCTAAAGCGGGGAGAATATCTTTATTATGGACACCCGGTTTTAGTGTCATAAAACGTTTAACGGTGAGTGGCATGGTTGGCTCAAGATAAAGTTTTTGTGGCACATAACCTACTCGTAGCGCGTTTAGACGCTCAACTTTTCCTGAGGTTGGATTTAATAAACCAAGAACTAAACGGATAACTGTAGATTTACCGGCACCATTAGGGCCAAGTAAAGTAAGAATACGGCCTGCTTTTAGATTAAAAGAGATATCTTTTAAAATTTCTCTTTCACCAAAAGAAACACAAACCGATTTTAAACAAATCAAGTCAGACATAAAATTAGCACTTGCAGAATCATTGAAACGTTATAATATAACATTCCCAATGATGATTCACGAGAATTCTTCCTATGTTACATAAAAACAACAAATTTGCGCATCGTTTTTTATTGAAATCATTTTTAACGACAGCGATGATAAGCTCATTCAGTGCTTCAGTGCAGGCTGATGTCGTCGTTTCCATTAGGCCATTAGGATTTATTGCGGCAGCTATCGCTGATGGGGTAACACCAACAGAAGTTTTATTGCCAGATGGGGCATCTCCACACGATTATGCATTAAAACCTTCTGATTTGAAAAAAATCACCTCCGCAGACCTGATGGTATGGGTGGGGCCTGATATGGAAGTGTTTTTAGATAAGCCATTAAATAGGCTTACTGACAATCATAAGTTGGCTTTAACGGAAACTAAAGAAATAAAGTCGCTTTTATTGAAAGATGAAGGTGACAATGTGCATAAACATGAGGAAAATCACGAACATCATTCTCACGGTGATTATAATATGCACATCTGGTTATCACCAGAAATTGCGTTGTCGTCTGCAAAACAGATCCACGAAAGGTTAATTACACTCTATCCAGATAAAAAAGAACTTCTGGACGTAAACCTAGGTAAATTCAGCGAACAACTCAAGCAAACTGATAAGAATCTTGTTAATATTCTGTCGCCTGTGAGAAATAAGGGTTATTTTGTCTTTCATGATGCTTATGGCTACTTCGAAAAACATTATAATTTAAAGCCGTTAGGTCATTTTACTATCAACCCTGAAATACAGCCGGGTGCACAGAAATTACATCAAATACGAACACAGTTGGTTGAGCAAAAAGCAACCTGCATTTTTGCTGAGCCACAATTTAGGCCGACGGTAATAGAAACAGTGGCGAAAGGCACTGGGGTTAAAATGGGTGTATTAGATCCCCTAGGAAGTGGGATTGCTCTGACTCAAGAGAGCTATATAAAATTCCTTACCCAACTAGCTAACCAATATGCGAGCTGCCTGAATGAAACACAATAAGGAATTAATAACGTGCAGCAGAAGAAATCCATTGCACAGGTATATTTAAGTTTACCACTCCCACATAAAATCATGCTTGGTTCATTAACTGCAGCAACACTGGCCGTCGCAATTTGGCGACCAGTGGTTCTTCAAAATGAGCAAAACCGAGAAGTTCCTGTCAGTATTCAAATGCCTTCCGCAGTACAAAGTGAAAATACAGATGACATTATCACTGATAGTAGTGATCAACTTACTGATGAAGGGTTGGTTGGTGCGGAAGATGGTACAGATACAAGCACTGCAGTTGCACAAGTCCCTCATACTTATATTGTCTCTAGTGGTGATTCACTAAGTTCAATATTGACTCAGTTTGGTATTGATTCTTCTGATATCGCAACTATTTCTAATCAAAATAAAGATCTCAGAAATCTCAAGATTGGACAATCAATTAGCTGGGAACTTGATGATAATGGGTTGCTTCAAGAATTAAACTGGGGTGTTTCTCGTCGTGAAACTCGCGTTTATACCCGAACAGAAACAGGATTCAAAGAAACAAAAGAGTTTCAAAAAGGGGAATGGAAAAACAGCGTTACCAGCGGTGTTATTCGTGGTAGTTTCTCTGTTAGCGCAACAAATGCAGGTTTAACTAATTCAGAAGCTCGTGCAGTGACTAAAGCATTGCAATGGCAAGTAGACTTTAAAAAACTACAAAGTGGCGATCAATTTGCTGCACTTTTTTCTCGTGAAGTGCTTGATGGTCGTACAGAGCAAAGTGAACTTATTGGTGTGCGTTTACGTAGTGCTGGTAAAGATTATTATGCATTCCTTGCTGAAGATGGTCGTTTTTACGATAGCCAAGCTGGTGGATTAGAGCGTGGATTTATGCGCTTCCCAACAGTGAAGCAGTTTAGAGTTTCCTCTCAATTTAATCCTCGTCGTATTAATCCTGTTACGGGACGTTTAGCTGCCCATAAAGGTGTCGATTTTGCTATGCCAGTAGGAACCCCCGTATTAGCAACAGGGGATGGTGAAGTTATTGTTGCGAAATACAGTGGTGCTGCGGGTAACTTTATCGCTATTCGTCATGGCAGCCAATACACGACACGTTATATGCATTTACGTCAATTATTAGTAAAACCTGGGCAACGTGTTAAACGTGGCGATAGAATTGCCTTATCAGGGAATACCGGTCGTTCTACTGGGCCTCATTTGCACTATGAGCTGTGGATCAACCAACAAGCAGTCAATCCACTAACGGCAACGTTGCCTCGAGCTGATGGTTTAACGGGTAAAGATAAACAAGAATATCTTGCTAAAGTAAAAGAGATTAAACCTCAATTAGTGCTAGCTGATTGACAATAAACATGATTTTAAAGACATAAAAGCGGATGATTGATATCATCCGTTTTTGTTTTAATGTTTTTTACGCCTATTTAGGGTATCAATTCAGAGAGTTATCTGATGAATAAAGAAAAAGATACAGATAGCAAAGCGGGTTATGTACCCACTTTTCACTGTGCTTATTTGCATCCTCGTCATTGGGGAACATGGTTAGGTGCAGGTGTATTAAGTGTTTTAGCTTATATGCCAGTAAAGTGGCGTGATCCATTTCTTGCTGCTATTGGTCGTTTTGTTGGACGTAAAGCGAAAAGCGCAAGACGTCGTGCAGATATCAACTTGAGATACTGTTTTCCAACATGGAATAAAACGCAGCGTGAAAATGTACTCGACAGCATGTTTGAAACTGCACCTCAATCCTTTGTGATGTTGGCAGAGCTTTGTTTAAGAGGGCCTGAGCACATATTAAAACGAACAAGCTGGCAGGGCTTAGAGATCATCGAACGTTTTAAAGAGCAAGGCCGTAATGTTATTTTTATGGTGCCTCATGGCTGGGCAGTAGATATTCCTGCCATGTTATTAGCCGCTAAAGGCCAGCAAATGGCGGCGATGTTTCACCACCAAAAAGATCCCGTGGCTGATTATTTATGGAATAAAGCCCGTCATCATTTTGACGGTCGATTACATTCTCGCGAAGCAGGTATTAAGCCTTTTATTTCTTCTGTGCGACAAGGTTACTGGGGCTATTATTTGCCAGATCAAGATCATGGCGCAGAGCATAGTCAATTTGTGGATTTTTTCGGCACCTATAAAGCGACATTACCTGCGATTGGGCGGTTAATGAAAGTATGCCGAGCAGCTATTGTACCGTTGTTTCCAGTGTATTGTCATAAAACACATCAGCTTCACATTATTATTCGTGAACCAATGGATGATATTGAAGATAAAGATGATACGTACATTGCACGCAGAATGAATGAAGAGTTAGAAGCACTCGTGACACCGACACCAGAGCAATATACGTGGATCTTAAAATTACTGAAGACACGTAAAGAGGGCGAAATAGAGCCTTACGCTCGTGAAAATATATTGGATTAGTCAGCTAATAAGTCAATATAAAAACGGGCACTTAATTAAGTGCCCGTTTTGCTATTAAGATTGACAACTCGGTATTATTCAACAGTCAAAATACGGCATGTATTAGTGCTGCCGATTGTACCCATTTGGTCACCTTGAGTGACTAACACTAAATCACCTGAGACTAAGAAACCCTTATCACGTAAACGACCTATTGCTTCATTAGCCGCAGCAATACCATCAGTATGCGTACTACAATAGACAGGGGTCACGCCACGATAAAGTGCCGTTTGGTTTAATGTTTTCTCATGGCGAGACATTGAGAAAATAGGTAAACCAGTACTAATACGAGACATCATGCGTGCAGTACGACCAGATTCTGTCATCGCAATAATGGCATTAACGCCTTTCATATGGTTAGCTGCATACATGGTAGACATCGCAATGGCTTCTTCCACGGTATCAAACACCATATCTAAGCGATGCTTAGAAACATTAGCTGCTGGCATTTTTTCAGCGCCTAAGCAGACCTGTGCCATCGAAGCGACTGTTTCTGCTGGATATTGTCCTGCTGCAGTTTCTGCTGAAAGCATAACGGCATCAGTACCATCTAATACGGCGTTAGCAACATCCATTACTTCGGCACGGGTTGGCATTGGATTTGTTATCATTGACTCCATCATTTGAGTGGCAGTGATAACGACCCGATTAAGCTGACGAGCACGACGAATTAATTTTTTCTGTACGCCAACTAACTCAGGATCACCTATTTCAACGCCTAAATCGCCACGCGCAACCATAACTACATCCGAAGCAAGGATGATTTCATCAATGATTTCATCATTAGCAACTGCTTCAGCGCGCTCTACTTTTGAAACTATTTGGCATTCACAGCCTGCATCACGAGCTAAACGGCGGGCAAGGTTAAGATCTTCGCCCGTTCTTGGGAATGAAACAGCAAGGTAATCAACACCGATTTTTGCAGCGGTGATAATATCTTGCTTATCTTTTTCTGTTAATGCATCGGCAGAGAGGCCTCCACCGAGCTTATTAATGCCTTTATTGTTAGATAATGGGCCTCCGACAGTCACTTCAGTAAAGACTTTTAAACCATCTACTTTGAGGACTTTTAACTGAACTCGACCATCATCAAGAAGTAAAATATCACCTGGAACTACATCGGCTGGTAAGCCTTTATAATCAATACCCACTTGATTTTGATTACCTTCGCCTTTTTCGAGCGCTGCATCAAGTAAGAATTTATCACCGACATTCAGGAAAACTTTTCCATCTTTAAAGGTAGATACACGGATTTTAGGGCCTTGTAAATCCCCAAGAATAGCAACATGGCGACCTAATCTTGCAGCAATTTCACGCGTACGATTTGCGCGAGCAAGATGATCTTCCGCAGAACCATGAGAGAAATTTAATCGAACAACATTCGCACCAGCAATAATAATTTTTTCTAGGTTATTATCACGATCTGTTGCTGGGCCTAAGGTGGTAACAATTTTTGTTCTTCTGAGCCGTCTGGACATGTATTACTCCGTTGACCTTGAACGAAAGGTGTTGGCAATTGGATAAAACAGAAATCAGACTGTGTTTTGCCCAATATGTTAAGTGAAACGCTTCAAGCTAATTGCAACATACACTACTGTTTTCAGTATATGCGAGAGTTAGCTCGCAGATATGCTACCATTTTTCAAAAAGTTATCTAGTCAGGGGCACAATCGTAAGTGTGACAATACTAACAGAATAATTAAAAACGGTTACTTATCAAACCGTGAATCACGTAAAGCTTCTTTGACGCGCTTCAAGTTATCTCTGAATTTTGGTCCTCGGCGTAAAATAAATCCTGTTGCGAGAACATCAATAATAGTGAGTTGTGCAAGGCGAGAGATCATTGGCATGTAGATATCAGTATCTTCAGGCACATCAAGTAAAATAGGGAGGGTGGCTTCAGAGGCTAAAAGTGAGCCAGGTGTCGTAATAGCAATTACTGCGGCATCGTTTTCACGCGCAATTTTAGCTATTTCAATGAGATTTTTAGTGCGTCCTGTATGGGAAATAACAACGACCACATCACCATCAGTACTATTTATGCAACTCATACGTTGCATAACAACGTCATCAAAGTAAGTGACAGGAATATTAAAACGAGAAAACTTATTCATGGCATCGTGAGCTACCGCTGCTGATGCGCCTAAGCCAAAAAAAGAGATTTTCTTAGCTTGCGTCAAAATATCAACTGCACGATTGATTGCGGCGATATCAATATTATTTTTAACGTCCTCAAGTCCCGCCATTGCAGATTCAAAAATTTTATTGGTATAAGAAGAGACCGTATCGGAATCATCAATATTACGATTTACATAAGGCGTGCCGTTAGCAATGCTTTGTGCTAATTGTAATTTGAAATCAGGAAATCCTTTTGTTGCCATGCGTCGGCAAAAACGATTAACAGTCGGTTCACTGACATCAGCTGTTTTAGCCATTAAGGCAATACTTGAATGGATAACTGTTTGTGGCGCAGTTAAAACAGCCTCTGCGACTTTTTTTTCTGATTTACTCAAGATGTCCAGATTAGACTGAACCCTTTCCAATATATTCATTAAATATACAGATCCTTGGCTTTGCCAATTTCAATAAAAGGAGAAATCTATAACGGTTTTATGAAAATATACTACGCAAAGAACAAGGCTTGCAGTGTAAACCATCGGTAAACAGAGCTTTTTTCGTTAAAGTATGACGTGTGTCTAACTTTCAATACTGAAAACAAGAAACAAAACTGTAGTAAAGTTACAAGAAAAGATAAAAACATGGGTCATAAAATGAAGCATTACAATATGTGTGGTAAGTTAGAGACTAAAATGTGCAAGTGTATTTACTGAATACATCCAAAAGAGTACATTAATACAAAATTCTGTAACAAAATTACAAAATCTCATCATGAGGAGACGTTCTATGGCAGCGATATCGACTGCTCAGGCTTGTGATCTGGTTATCTTCGGTACGAAAGGGGATCTAGCACGCCGTAAGCTCATTCCATCATTATATCAATTGGAAAAAGCAGGATATATTCACCCTGACTCTCGTATTATTGGTGTCGGCCGTGCTGATTGGGATGTTGAGGCATATAAAAATGTCGCTCATGAAGCGTTAAAAACCTTTTTAAAAGAAGAAATTAATCCTGAAATTTGGCAACGTTTAAGTGATCGTCTCGATTTTTGTAATCTTGATGTCAATGAAACAGACCATTTTATTGAATTATCAAAACACCTAAAACAAGATAAGTTACCTGCTATCTACTATTTTGCGATGCCACCTAGTACCTTTAGTGCAATGTGTCAGGGATTAGGTCATGCAAAATTAAATAAAGAGCCAAACCGCGTCGTAATGGAAAAACCATTAGGGACAGATTTAGCCTCTTCAGTTTCTATTAATGATAGTGTGGCAAAATACTTTAAAGAGAGCCAAATTTATCGTATTGACCACTATTTAGGTAAAGAAACGGTATTAAACCTTCTAGCTCTTCGTTTTGCCAATTCCCTTTTTGTTAACAACTGGGACAATAAAACGATTGATCATGTCCAAATTACAGTTGCAGAAGAAGTGGGTATTGAAGGGCGTTGGGGATATTTTGATCAAGCAGGTCAAATGCGTGATATGGTGCAAAATCACCTATTACAAATCCTAACTATGATTGCGATGTCTCCACCAGCTGATTTAACTGCTGACAGTATTCGTCAAGAAAAAGTGAAAGTTTTACGCTCATTACGCCGTATTGATAACACAAATATTCGCGAAAAAACGGTTCGTGGACAATATACTGGTGGCTTTGTACAGGGTAAAAAAGTACCCGGTTATCTTGATGAAGAAGGTGCCAATAAAACCAGCAATACAGAAACATTTGTGGCAATTCGTGCTGATATCGATAATTGGCGTTGGGCTGGTGTTCCGTTCTATTTAAGAACAGGTAAGCGTCTACCAAGTAAATGTTCAGAAGTTGTGGTTTATTTTAAAAAGCCTGCGCTGAATATTTTCAGTGAGACTTATCAAGAGTTACCACAAAATAAGCTTACTATACGTTTACAGCCAGATGAAGGGATCGATATCGAAGTGCTAAATAAAGCGCCAGGACTCGATCATAAACACCGTTTACAAACAACTAAGCTTGACTTGAGTTTCTCGGAAACATTCAATCAAACGCATTTAGCAGATGCTTACGAGCGTTTATTGTTAGAAGCCATGCGTGGCATTCAAGCGTTGTTCGTGCGTCGTGATGAAGTAGAAGAAGCATGGAAATGGGTTGATTCAATTATCAATGCATGGGAATGCGATAATGAGCTACCTAAGCCTTACCAAGCGGGTACATGGGGACCTGTTGCATCTGTAGCAATGATCACTCGTGATGGTCGTTCATGGAATGAAATTGAATAATTGGTTTTAATTGTCCATTCTCAAGAGAAAACACCCAGTTATGCTGGGTGTTTTTGTATCAGCTAAACACCTTTAAGCATAATTCCAGCAATTTAGATGAATAAAACTACTGAAGGAGCGTAAAACTGTTGATTAACTATGCAATCTGATTTTGGCTAGAAACTAAAACTTAAATAAAACCAATCAATTAACAAAAATATTTTGCGAAAAGGCATTGCTTTAAATAATTCGGCATGATAGAAATATGATGTAACATTTAACCATCTTATATGAGGGTTCGGAGTATATCGTGCGGATGGTCTGTGCGATGAAAGAATAAATAATCATGACTAGCGCCAAAAGCGTCAAAGTTAAACGTTCTACCTATAAGTTATTCCTTTCTGCTATTTTATCCAGCGAACACTACTGGTGTGGCGCATTATAGAAATCTCTCATCTTAATTCCTGACGCAATCAGGAAATGACGTTGCCTTAACGTTCGGCTTTTAATGCCGCCAGAAAGACTATCTACATATTCTCTATCTTCCTGCGCAAGAAACGTTTCGGCGTATTTCAAATGTGTATGAGAGATGAAAAATGATTTATTGGATATTTTTAGCATTAGCTATCGTTTGTGAAGTTATCGGTACTTTATCAATGAAGTACGCCAGTGTAAGCGGTGGTTACACCGGTATGATAGTGATGTGGTTAATGATTGCCACTTCCTATATCTTTTTAGCCATAGCCGTTAAGAAAGTGGCATTAGGTGTAGCATATGCACTATGGGAAGGTATTGGAATTGTCATTATTACAACATTCAGCGTTCTGTGGTTTGGTGAATCGCTGTCACCATTAAAATTAGGTGGTCTAGCGATGTTAATTGCAGGGATCACGCTTATCAAATCAGGTACTAAAAAATTGACTGTTGCTAAGAAAACAACTGATTCGGTAAAAAGTATCGCCGGTAAAGCTAAGCACGTTGCCAGTGCTGTAAAAGGAGCAAATAAGCCAATTCCAGCTAATATCAAGGAGGCTTAATTATGTTAGCTCAATTTGAATGGTGGCATGGTGCATTCCTAATACTTGCCGTAGTGCTTGAGATTGTTGCGAATATATTCTTAAAAATGTCTAACGGCTTTAGCCGAATGGGATTAGGAATATTATCACTGGTTTGTGTGTTAGGTGCCTTTAGTGCGCTGGCAATGGCTGTTAAAGGGATAGAGCTTTCAGTTGCTTATGCACTTTGGGGGGCATTCGGAATTATTGCAACTATCGCTGCCGGTTGGATTTTATTTAATCAACGACTCAATTATAAAGGATGGGGTGGAATTATATTATTACTGGTTGGGATGGTAATGATTAAATTTGCCTAAATCTAACTAACTTAATGAGTGAGATATTGATAAAATAAAAAATCTAATTATCACAGCAAAATAAGTGACATTAAAAAGCTGAGTTCTTATGAATTCAGCTTTTTTTGTTCCACTTTTTTAAAATAATTAAAACTGATAGTTAAAATATTTGTTATTTCTCAGCCATAATAAATATTGAATTTTTAAAATAAAATAGTTTTTCTATCTTAAATAATAATAAATGAGCAGAAAATTTTTCATGGAAAAACTCTATTGCTATTATTTTATTATTGGTGTTATTTTTTACTGATAAAATTAAAAAGATAGAAATAGAGATGAAACGGATATTAGTTGCAGGTGCAACGGGTTATTTAGGGCGATTTCTTGTACAAGCATTAAAAACTCAAGGTTATTGGGTGCGTATTCTAGTCAGAAATCACTCTCAAACAACGCTATTTACTGATGTTGATGATATTTTTATTGGTGAGATAACAAAGCCTGAACAATTAAAAAACAGTACAAAAGATATTGATTGTGTTATTTCAACAGTAGGGATCACTCGACAAAAAGAGGGGTTAACCTATATGGATGTGGATTATCAAGCCAATGTAAATCTGTTAGATGAAGCAATAAAATCACAAGTTAAACAGTTTATTTATATTTCAGCGATCGATGGTGATAAATATCGGCAGTTAAAGATTTTTGAAGCTAAAGAACGGTTTGTTGATAAATTAAAACAATCTACATTATCTTATTGTGTTATTCGACCTAATGGCTATTTTAGTGATATGGGTGACTTTTTACATATGGCGACTTCAAATCGAGTTTATTTATTTGGCTCTGGTGAACAGCAAATTAATCCTATTTCTGGAAAAGATTTAGCACAATTTATCATTAAAATGATTGGACATAATACAAAAGAAATTTCCGTCGGTGGACCTGATATTTTATCATTAAATCAAATTGCTGAACTGGCAGGTGTAGCATTAAATAAAAAAATAAAGATCATCCATTTGCCTGATGCATTAAGAAAGATGACTATTTTTATATTGCGCCATGTTACTTCTCAAAAATTTTATGGGCCTTTTGAGTTTTTCTTAACATTTATGGGTACGAGTCATATTGGTGAAGTGTATGGTGATGATCATTTATCAGACTACTATCTTGATTTAGCCAATAAGTTTAATTCAAAAAAATAAGCACCCATAAAATTGGGTGCTAAGTATAGTGTGGTTATAGTGCTGCAATAATTTTAATTTCGACTTTATACTCAGGGTGCATTAATTGTGCTTGCACAGTACAACGTACAGGCGCACTACCTTTAGCAACCCAAGCATCCCATGCTTGATTCATACCTTCAAAATCGGCTTTATCAGCTAAAAAGATTGTCGCATCAAGAATTTTAGTTTTATCAGAACCTACACGCTGTAACAAAACGTCAATTGCCGCTAATGTGTCTGCTGTTTGTTCAATTATATCGTCTGATAAATTTTCTGGCACTGCAGTGTAATAAATTGTGTCGTTATGAATTACCGCTTCGGACCAGCGATCTTCAGGGTCGATACGCTTAATTGTCATTATGATTTCTCCTTTGTATTAACGGCGTAGGTGGTACTTTAGGCTATCCACTGGCATAATTTACGTCTTATTTTATAAAAAGAGTATGCCTGTGTCAGACGATTTTGCAGAAAACGGGATTTTAACCCGAACTATTCCTGGATTTCATCCCCGTGAAGCTCAACGACAAATGGCGAAATCAATAACGGAAGTTATTGATAAGCAAGGTGTACTTATCGTTGAAGCGGGTACAGGTACAGGAAAAACATATGCTTATCTTGTGCCTGCGTTGCGTTCGGGTAAAAAAACCATTATCTCAACAGGTTCTAAAGCCTTACAAGATCAATTATATAGTCGAGATTTACCCACAATCATTGAAGCGATTAATTATGATGGTAACACCGCGTTATTAAAAGGGCGCTCTAACTATCTCTGTCTAGAACGACTTGATCAGCAAATGCTTAGTGGTGGTGATCTTGAAGCCGAAGTTTTGTCTGATGTCATGTATGTACGACAATGGTCAACACAGACCGAAGATGGTGATGTTAGCCGTTGTCATAGTGTTGCGGAAGATAGCCGAGTTTGGCCCTTAGTCACGAGCACTAACGATAACTGTTTAGGAAGTGATTGTCCTCGCTATAAAGAGTGCTATGTTCTGAGCGCACGTAAAAAAGCAATGGATGCAGATATTGTCGTCGTTAATCACCATTTATTTATGGCGGATACGGTCGTTAAAGATACCGGTTTTGGTGAGCTAATTCCGGAAGCTGAAATTATGATTTTTGATGAAGCTCATCAAATTCCAGATATTGCTAGCCACTATTTTGGACAACAGCTTACCAGTAGACAGCTTCTTGATCTCGCCAGAGATATGACCGTGGCTTACCGTACAGAAGTCCGTGATCAAGCTCAGTTGCAAAAAAGTGCCGATCGATTAACTCAAATGGTAATGGATTTTCGTTTAGTATTAGGTGAAACAGGTTATCGAGGGAATTTACGTGAACTGCTACAAGGTGGTGAAACAAAACGTTTTCTTACGTTACTGGATGATGCTTTAGAACTGAGTTATGACGTAATGAAACTTTCGTTAGGGCGAAGCCAATTACTCGATAGTGCTTTTGAACGCGCCACCGTTTATCGCAATCGCTTAAAACGTCTGATTGATACCTCAATTCCGGGTTATAGCTACTGGTTTGAAAGTTACGGTCGCCATTTCTTACTGGCTATTACGCCACTTTCTGTCGCTGATAAATTTCGTGAATTAATTAAATCACATAAAAGCAGTTGGGTATTTACCTCGGCAACACTCTCTGTGAATGAGCAAATGTCTTATTACACAGATAGATTGGGCTTAGAAAATGCGACAACACTAATTTTAAACAGCCCGTTTGATTATCAACATCAAACATTACTCTGTGTACCACGTTATTTGCCACCATTAAATCAACCGTATACGGCGAAACGTTTAGCTACTATGCTAACGCCTGTTATTTTAAAAAACCAAGGTCGCTGTTTTTTTCTCTGTACTTCGCATGTCATGATGCGTGGACTTGCTGAAGAGTTTAAAGCCAGTTTGCCATTACCCGTATTGATGCAAGGTGAGATGAGCAAAACACAATTACTGCAAAAATTTGTCTCATCAGGAAATGCGCTTTTAGTTGCGACCCAAAGTTTTTGGGAAGGTGTTGATGTACGTGGCGATACACTGTCTTGTGTGATTATTGATAAATTACCCTTTACTGCACCTGATGATCCTTTATTAAGGGCTCGTATTGAAGATTGTGAGTTGCGGGGCGGAGATGCTTTTAGAGATGTCCAAATTCCTGATGCAGTCATTAGTTTAAAACAAGGTGTTGGACGATTAATTCGTGATGTGCACGATTATGGCGCAATTATAGTATGTGATGATAGATTGGTTTCTCGTGCATATGGCGAGATTTTTTTAAGCAGTTTGCCTTCATCACCACGCACACGCTCACTCGAAAAAACAATGAAATTTTTGAGCCAACGCGCACAGCAGAATGAAATACAAGAAATATCGGATTCATAATAGCGATCGCACAGAATGTGTGTTTATTCTGTTGAACACTATTATGATATTATTCTTTCTCTTTTAATTATCGAATTTGCCGGAGTTATGGCGTGTCACTGCGAATTTTAGCAATTGATACTGCGACAGAATCTTGTTCAGTTGCAGTTTGGAATGAAGGCGTTGTTGCTTCACGTTTTGAGATTTCTCCTCGTGAACATACACAAAAGATTTTACCTATGGTGAAAAGCGCCTTAGAAGAAGCAAACATCACATTACAATCATTAGATGCACTTGCTTTTGGTCGAGGTCCAGGAAGTTTTACTGGCGTTCGTATTGGGGTGGGGGTTGCACAAGGTATTGCGTTAGGTGCTGAATTGCCAATGATTGGCATTTCATCACTTGCCACAATGGCTGAAGGTGTCTTTAGAGCAACGGGTATTAAACAAGTTCTCGTAGCAATAGATGCGCGTATGGGTGAAATTTATTGCGCTCGATATCAGCGTAATGATGCAGGTGTTTGGGTGGGAGAAGACACTGAAGCGGTGATGAAACCTGAACAGTTTATTGAAACATTACAATCAACGATGGGAACATGGGCAATGGCAGGTACAGGCTGGCAAGCTTACCCTGATTTAAAAGAGACGCTGCCTTTTACTGTTGTTGAAACTGAAATTACGCTTCCTGCTGCACAAGATATGTTACCCCTTGCTGTAAACGCTTGGCATAAAGGTAAAGCAACGAAAGTTGAAGACGCTGAACCTGTTTATTTACGTAATGAAGTGACGTGGAAAAAACTGCCTGGCCGTGAATAAATTTATGAGTATCTATTAGACGCCTAAAAGTAAAGCTAAGCTATAATATTATTATAGAGTAACGTTAATATTGACTTGCAATGAGGTGGTTTATGAACAGACAATTAAACTACCGTTTGGTAAGCAAAGCGCTATTTCTATCTGGTGCTTTGTTTCTGGCGGGATGCGTCTCTATACCTGAATCAATAAAAGGTACATCAGCAACGCCTGTTACTGATTTAAATAGAGTTTTTGTTGCACCTGAGCTTTATATTGGTCAAGAAGGGCGTTTTGGCGGACGTGTGATTGATGTTAAAAATCTTCAATCATCAACACAGCTAGAGATTGCTGTTATGCCTCTTTCTCAATATGATGCAGCACCCGAATTGCGACAGCCTTCTATTGGGCGCCTCTATGCTAATGTTATGCATTTCTTAGATCCTACCGATTATAAAAATCAGTATGTAACAGTTGTTGGTACTATCAAAGGTGTTGAATCAGGCAAAGTAGGTGAGGCCACTTATCCATTTTTACGTATAGATGTGACGGGTATGAAACGTTGGACACTGACACAGCAAGTCATTATGCCAGCACCTGTTATGACATGGGGATATTATGGAGATGGTCCATATTGGTGGGGTTATCACAATGGATATGGCGGTTATGGTGGATATCCATATGGAGCTGGTCAGGTTGTGCCCGTTTTAGAATAAAAATAGGGTATCAGGTAATATGACGATATAATATTTTATCTCTATTCGCGTGAAACGGTGTATAATCAACATCTATAATATATTAGGTAACTATCTAATAGCGTTATTAAAGTTGAATAAAAATAAAAGAGAGGGCGGTTTTGACCGCCTTCTTTTTTTGTTAATCTAAAAATAAAATATTTAGTGACACACTTCGCATCTTCACAACAGAAAATTGTTTGTGCTGGTAGGATGAGTTAATACTTTGTTAAAAAGAAACATAATATTAACCCAAGAAGTGCGATTAATCAGGAGTACTACTTTGGAAAAAGTCTGGCTTAAACGTTATCCGGCAGATGTTCCGGCTGAAATTGACCCGGACCGTTTTGCATCCCTTGCTGAGATGCTTGAAAACGCTGTCGCAAATTACGCAGATCAACCCGCCTTTATCAATATGGGCGAGGTCATGACTTATCGCAAACTTGAAGAGCGTAGCCGTGCATTTGCAGCATATCTGCAAAACGGCTTAGGATTAAAAAAAGGTGATCGTGTTGCCTTAATGATGCCTAATTTATTGCAATATCCTATCGCACTTTTCGGTATTCTTCGTGCAGGCATGGTTGTCGTAAACGTAAATCCACTTTACACGCCAAGAGAACTTGAACATCAGTTAAATGACAGCGGTGCAAGTGCTATTGTAATCGTTTCTAACTTTGCACATACGCTCGAAAAAATCGTATTTAATACCAATATTAAACACGTTATTTTG
Organism: Proteus penneri; assembly: GCF_003144535.1. Taxonomy (GTDB): domain Bacteria; phylum Pseudomonadota; class Gammaproteobacteria; order Enterobacterales; family Enterobacteriaceae; genus Proteus; species Proteus penneri. The sequence goes on from NZ_PHFJ01000001.1 coordinate 566,821, forward strand.
ACCCGAATGGGTGATCAATTATCTCGCCCGAAAGCAACACTCGTTGATTTTGTTGTTAAGTACATCAAACGATTAGTACCTAAATATAATTTGCCTGATGCCATTTCATTTCGTAGAGCAATGCATTTTGGCTATCGTATGCAATATATTAAACCTGAAATTACAGGAGAAGATTTAGCCTTCTTACAATACACAGGTGGAACAACGGGAATAGCTAAAGGTGCGATGTTAACGCATCGCAATATGTTGGCAAACCTTGAGCAAGCAAAAGCGGCTTATGTCCCAGCACTAAATATAGGAAAAGAGCTGGTGGTTACAGCGTTACCGCTGTATCACGTTTTTGCTTTAACCGTAAACTGCCTACTCTTTATTGAAATTGGTGGTAAAAATTTACTTATTACCAATCCGCGTGATGTGAAAGGTACTGTTAAAGAATTAGGGCGTTACCCTGTCACGGCAATTACGGGTGTAAATACTTTATTTAATGCTTGGTTACACAACCCAGAATTCCGTCAGCTTGATTTCTCCAAACTAAACCTCTCTGTTGGCGGTGGTATGCCTGTACAAAGTAATGTTGCCAAAGAGTGGGAAGAGTTAACAGGTAAACATTTGTTAGAAGGTTATGGTTTGACTGAATGCTCTCCGTTAGTCACTGGTAACCCTTATAATCTGAAAAAATATAGTGGTAGCATTGGATTACCGGTACCTTCAACAGACGTTAAGTTTATTGATGATGAAGGTAACGAAGTTGACCGCACCGTAGGCGGTGAAATGTGGGTTCGTGGTCCTCAGGTCATGAAAGGTTATTGGAACCGTCCTGATGCAACTGATGAAGTTTTACATGATGGGTGGGTTGCGACTGGTGATATCGCTACAATGGATGATGAAGGCTTTATCCGCATCATTGATCGTAAAAAAGATATGATCTTAGTTTCTGGTTTTAATGTATATCCTAATGAAGTGGAAGAGGTTGTCTCTGCCCATCCTAAGGTTTTAGAATCGGCTGCGATTGGTGTACCAAGTAAAAACTCGGGTGAAACAGTTAAAGTTTTCATTGTGAAAAAAGATCCATCATTAACAGAAGATGAGATAAAAACACATTGTCGTCGTTACCTAACAGGTTACAAAGTACCTAAAATTATTGAGTTTCGTGATGAATTACCAAAATCAAATGTTGGTAAAATTTTACGCAGAGAGTTAAGAAATGAAGAAAAAGAGTTGAAAACCTCAACTGAATCTTGATACAACACTCAATAACCTTTTTCAATTTCGCCGGTTTATACCGGCGTTTTTGCGATTAAATAAAAAGTCATTAGACATAAAAATAAGAGAAACCTGTTTTGAATTATCAATTGATTACGACAGACACAGCACTAGATACCGCCTGTAAAGCCGCTTCAGAGGCTTCACAAATTGCTTTAGATACAGAGTTTGTCCGCATACGTACCTATTACCCACATCTTGGTTTGATCCAGATGTATGACGGTAAACAGATCTCTCTTATTGATCCATTAGCAATTAAGGATTGGACTCCTTTCGTTGAGCTATTAACAAACCAGGGTATTATGAAGTTTCTCCATGCTGGAAGTGAAGATCTTGAAGTCTTTTCTCACCAGTTTGGCTGTGTTCCAACACCGATGATAGACACTCAAGTGGTTGCTGCATTTTTAGGTCATCCCATTTCTTGTGGTTTTGCGACATTAGTTGAGAAATATGAAAATGTTGCACTAGATAAAAGTGAATCCCGCACAGATTGGTTAGCGCGCCCTTTAACTGAAAAACAGTGTCAATATGCCAGTGGTGATGTTTTCTATTTGCTACCTTTAGCTGAAAAATTAATTAAAGAAGCTGAAGAAGCAGGCTATATGGATGCTATTGCAGATGAATGCGAAATGATTGCAGAACGTCGACAAGAAACTGTAGTACCTGAACTTGCCTACCGTGATATAAGCAATGCATGGCAATTAAAAGGTCAACAGCTAGCATGTTTACAAATGCTTGCCCAGTGGCGTTTAAATCAAGCTAAATCTCGTGATATGGCATTAAACTTCGTTGTAAGAGAAGAGCATTTATGGTCTGTTGCTCGTTATCTTCCTTCATCATTAGCAGAGCTAGATGCATTGTCGCTTTCAGGTCAAGAGATCCGTTGCCATGGTCGTCGTTTATTAGATTTTGTTGTTAAAGCTAAAGAAATTAAAGATGAAGATTGTCCAGAGCCTATTGGCAATTTAATCGAACAACCAAACTACAAAAAAGCGTTTAAAGCGATTAAAGCAGTTATTCAAGAAATTAGTGAAGATAAACGTTACAACCCTGAGCTGTTAGCGTCAAGAAGACAGATTAACCAATTATTGAGCATTCACTGGAAAATAAAAGAAGGGCAACCTGAGTTGATCTCACGCTGGCGTAAAGCCTTATTAGAAGAGAAAGTGACAGAAATTCTCGCGCAATATCCATAGTCTCACTCATTGTTTATTTTCTAATCCCTAATATCCTAAATAATATAGGGTTGCTAGTTCAATAAATAAACAATAATAAATAGGAGTCTCTTTTGAGGCTCTTATTTTTTGTACACGAAAAAACACCTAGAAAAAGTGAAGGCACTAAACAGGTTAAATAAATTATGCGTAAATAGAAGAGATGTTATTGCGAGATAACTTGCCTCCTTTGACTTATCACCAATGATGAAAATAGTAGCGAGATATAGCGCTATTTTCGCGTTCGGGTGAATTCAAATTGTATATAATTAAACACAGAGCCAATCAAATTAATTATAGTTCATGGTTGGCTCTGTGAATAATGACTTATATAAAGCGTAAAATATGATTTACTTTGTAGGTTCTTCACTCTCAGGTAAAGTCACATTGAGCTCTAATACAGAGATATCATCGCCTTTTTGTTCAAATTGAACTGAAAGCATATCTGGATCTATCTGTACATATTTACAGATGACACCTAATAAATCTCTTTTCATATCAGGTAAATAAGCTGGCTCGCTATCACCACGGCGACGTTCTGCTACGATAATTTGTAGACGCTCCTTGGCAATATTAGCTGTCGACTTTTTACGCGACAGGAAAAAATCTAGTAAAGCCATCTTTTACCCCCCAAAAAGGCGTTTCAGAAAGCCTTTTTTCTCTTCTTCAATAAAACGGAATGGATGTTCTTCCCCTAACAAACGATTTACTGTATCTGAATAGGCTTTACCTGCGTCAGATTCGCCATCTAAAATAACAGGTTCACCTTGGTTAGATGAACGCAAAACAGATTGATCTTCTGGAATAACACCCAATAGTGGAATGCATAGAATTTCAAGGACATCTTCCATACTTAACATATCACCGCGGCTAACACGACCAGGATTATAACGAGTTAATAGCAGATGTTCTTTAATTGGATCTTCACCTCGTTCAGCACGACGTGATTTAGAGGCAAGAATGCCTAAAATACGGTCGGAGTCACGTACAGATGATACTTCTGGGTTTGTTGTGATAATCGCTTCATCTGCGAAGTAAAGGGCCATTAATGCACCACTTTCAATGCCCGCAGGAGAATCACAAATAATAAAATCAAAACCCATCTCATCGAGTTCATCTAATACTTGTTCGACACCATCACGGGTGAGAGCGTCTTTATCTCTTGTTTGTGAAGCAGGGAGAATAAACAGATTTTCTGTACGCTTATCTTTAATCAAAGCTTGATTTAAAGATGCATCACCCTGAATAACATTAACAAAATCATAAACAACTCTACGTTCACAACCCATGATAAGGTCTAAATTACGTAACCCAATATCAAAGTCGATAACAACCGTCTTATGACCTTTTTGAGCGAGGCCGGTAGAAATGGCCGCGCTGGAAGTTGTTTTACCAACCCCACCTTTACCTGACGTAACAACAATAATGCGTGCCATGGAGTGATTCCTTGTCGATGCTCTAAATTAAGTTCTCGATTGTTAATTCATTCTCTTGCAGACTCAGTTGTACTGATTTACCAACAAAGTCTGTAGGAATTTGGTCGCTTAGCCAATATTGACCAGCAATAGAAACAAGTTCAGCAGACAGATGTGTACAAAAAATATGGCTCTCATTATCACCCGATGCGCCTGCAAGGACACGTCCACGCAATACGCCGTAGACATGAACATTACCATCAGCAATTAATTCAGCGCCTGCACTCACATTACTAATAACGACTAAATCGCTATTTTGAGCATAAATACGCTGACCTGAACGAACAGGAGTATGGATGATTTTTGTTTTTTGACGAACAGCTGTCGGTGCTTCATTCGTTTTATCGTTATTTGCCTGAGTGCTTGGCTTTACTATTTTACCTTCATTTAAGATAGGTAACTGTGCGGCAATTATCGCTTCTTTCTGTTGGGCGTCTGAACTACCACTAATTCCCACGACTCGTAAGCCAGCATCTTCTACAATTCGCCTCAGTTTTTTAAAATCAATATTTTCATCTGCTAAAGCAGAAACATTGATAACTACAGGTGCGTTTTTCAGAAATTGAGGCGCTTGTGCAATTTTTTCTGAAATAGCCTGACGAATAACTTTCGGTGTTCCATCGTTTAAATGGAGTACTGAAAGGGTAAAATTACTGCCTTTTAACTCAATGGGCGTGTTTGACATCTATCTGACTCAGTAAATTTTTTATAATCTGGCACAAAAAACCAGAGACGATATTACGAAAGTATATAAGCATGTTATATTTACTAAAATATTCAGGCAAGTCGCTTATTTTAATAATTAGAGTTTAATGAAAATGATTTGTGCAATTTACCGTAGTACCAAACGTGATCAAACTTATTTATACATCGAAAAAAAGGATGATTTCTCTCGAATTCCGGACGAATTATTACAAAGTTTTGGCGAGCCGCAGTTTTCAATGTTGCTTAATCTCGCGGATAGACAGCGTTTAGCGCATGCTGACATTGAAAAGGTCAAAAAGGCATTAGTTGAGCAGGGTTTTTACTTACAAGTTCCACCACCTGTCGAAAGTATGTTAAATGCTTATTTAGATGAATTAAAAAAATCAGAAAAAACTGAATAAATCATCGAGATAAAAGGAGCATAAATGTTCAAATATTCATTCATCGCTGTGATTGTTTCCGGTTTAATGTTATCTGCGTGTACAAATAGCCAACAAAAGTTGGCTGAAAGACAAATTATCTCACCAGAGGCAACGGCAGTTGAAGCACAAAAAAACACCTCGATGGAAACAAGTGGATGTTGCATCGTTAGAACAAGCGTTTCCTAAAGAAACTCGTACTTCTGCACAATTTCCTGCTTATGTTGACGCGTTAAAATTGAAAGCAGCTCAGTTGGGATATAAACCAGAAACAATAGATTTTGCTTTTTCAGAAGCACATTTTATTGAACGAGTGATTAAATCAGATCGTAATCAACCGGAAAAGAGAATTACACTCGATGTTTATTTACCACGTATTGTCACCAATGGACGTTTAAGCCAAGGGGCTAAGCTTTATCAAGAGCATCAAGATACCTTAGAGCAAATCAGTAAAAAATATGGTGTGCCTGCTAACTATATTGTTGCGTTATGGGGGCTTGAGAGTGGTTTCGGTAAAGTGCAAGGTAAAGAGGATGTTGTTTCTGCACTTGCAACGCTGGCATTTGAAGGCCGTCGAGAAGCGCTGTTTACTCGTCAATTGATGGCTGCATTAGAGATTATTGAAGAAGGACATATCCCTCAAGGACAACGTCTCAAAGGCTCATGGGCAGGAGCAATGGGACAAACTCAGTTTATGCCATCATCCTTCCTAACTTATGCTGCAGATGGCAATGGTGATGGAAAAATCGATATATGGAATACTCAAGAAGATGCATTTGCTTCGGCTGCTAATTATTTAGCGACTGAAGGTTGGGAAAGTGGACTCCCTTGGGGAGAACAGGTTACTTTATCGGTAGGTTTCAACCAACAGCTTGAAGGCATTAAGACTGAACAGAAAAAAACGGTCGCACAATGGAAAGCATTGGGTGTTCAATTACCTGTAAATAGCCAATTAAACGATGCTATGTCTGTATGGTTAATTATTCCTGATGATGATTTACATAGAAGCTATTTAGTGACACAGAACTTTCGTACGATAATGCATTGGAATAGCTCTTACTTTTTTGCCCTTAGCATTGTCACAATGGCTGATGGCGTTGCTAATAAAATAAATTCATTGCCTCACGCGAGTTAATTGCGTTTTGCCGTGAAATAAAACACAGCAATTTACCTAAAAGGAACACAATATGTATCAACATCGTGATTGGGAAGGTGCGTTACTTGATTTTCCTGTTAATAAAGTAATTTGCGTTGGCAGTAATTATGCAAATCACATTAAAGAGATGGGTTCGGTTCGTTCAGAAGAGCCTGTGATTTTTATCAAACCAGAAACAGCTATGTGTGATATTCGCCAACCTATTGCTATCCCAAGAGATATGGGAGCGGTTCATCACGAAATTGAATTAGCAGTACTTATTGGTCAGCCACTTAAGCAAGCTAATGAAGATAGAGTTGATCGTGCAATTGCGGGTTTCGGTATTGGTCTTGACCTGACATTACGTGATTTACAAGGTAAATTGAAAAAAGCAGGGCAACCGTGGGAAAAAAGTAAAGCGTTTGATGGCTCAGCACCTTTATCTGGTTTTATCCCTGTCAATTCATTTGGCGATCCGCAAAATGCAGACTTAATGTTACGTGTTAATGGCGAGATTCGTCAGCAGGGTAACAGTCGTGATATGCTAACGCCGGTTTTACCCCTTATCAGCTATATGTCGCGCTTTTTCACCTTACGTCCTGGTGATGTGATTTTAACGGGGACACCAGAAGGTGTGGGTCCTCTTGAATCAGGTGATATGTTGGTATTAAGCGTTAATGAACATCAGCTGACAACACGGGTTATTTAATTCGTATTAGATGAGCAATAAGGTAATAACGTAGAGATGACACAGGCTTTTTGGCAGACTAAAACATTAGATGAAATGAGTGATGATGAGTGGGAATCGCTCTGTGACGGGTGTGGACAATGCTGTTTACACAAGTTAATGGATGATGATACTGACGAGATATACTTTACCAATGTCGCTTGTAATCAGCTAAATATTAAAACTTGCCAATGTAGTAATTACGAAGATCGTTTCCGTTATGAGCCAGATTGTATAAAGCTTACGCGGTATAATTTACCAACATTTGAGTGGTTACCAATGACTTGTGCGTATCGTCTGTTAGCTGAGGGCAAAGCGTTACAAAGTTGGCATCCTTTAATTGCTGGTAATAAAGCAAGAATGCACCAAGACAACATTTCAGTAAGATATATTGCGGTGCCAGAAACCGAAGTTGAAGATTGGGAAGATCATATTCTTAATCGCCCGAAAGGACGTGGTTAATTTCTTATTTTTATGAAAAAGGTCACTCAATGGGGTGACCTTTTTCAATATAGTTAATAACTATAGTGAGCGGCTCTCAAAGTTAATAAGCTGGTGGCGCTGATTAAAAAACTTCTTATAGGTTAAATAGCAAGCAATAATGGTTGAAATACTGGCTGTTGCCATCAACATAAAAGTCACCATAATTTGATATTTAACGGCTTGTAATGGATCAACACCAGCAAAAATAAGTCCTGACATCATGCCTGGTAAACTTACAATACCCACAGTTTTCGCCGCATCAACGGTCGGAATTAATGAAGATTTAATGCTATCTCGAATAATACTCATTGAGGCTAGTTTAGGTGTAGCACCAAGGCTTAACATTTCTTGCAATTGCTGTTGTTGATTTTGAAAACGTTGACCCAAATTATTATAACAGAGCCCTGTTGCTATCATGGCATTACCGGCAATCATCCCTGTAATAGGAATAATTTGAATTGGCGTAAAAGCAATTGAACTGGTGAGTAATAAAATCGCTAAAGTTAATAATGCCCCAGTTGTAATAGCAGTAAAAGAGATCAGAAAAATATCTTTAACGTATTTACTTCGCTTTTTGGCATTATAAGCTGCGTTATAGCAGATAAATAACACCATTAAGAAGGTGAGTATAAAATGGTCGACATGGAAAATATAGGTCAAGACATAGCCAACAATTAAGAGTTGAATAATGGCTCTTGCTGTACTCCAAATAATGTCTTTTTCTAAAGCTAGTTTTTCTTTGCGACTAATAAAAATAGCCACGAGAACTAATAAAAGCGAGAAAATCAGAGATTCATTGCTTATCGTATGTTCGTTCATAATATTATGTTCGCTCATAACAAAAGGGTGGCTGATAAAGAAATAAAAAATCAGGCATCATTGTGAGAAGATAATGAGATCACATCATCAGCATGTTTTATTTCATTTTGATCGTGCGTGACCCATAACACGGCGAGATTTTGATCTTTAACGTAGTGGTGAATAATATTATTCACTTTTGTTTTATTGTTTTCATCTAATGCACTTGTGATCTCATCAAGTAATAAGATTTTTGGCATAAATTGTAGATTTCTTATCAGTGAAATACGTTGTTTTTCACCCCCTGAAAGTTCATTAATTCCTTTTTTCATAATCGATTCAGGTAAACAAAAATAATCCAAATCATGTGCCAATTTCTTATCATCCACTGGGAGTTTTCGTAAGAAATAAGGAAATTTAAGGTTATCGTAAACAGTCTCACCAAATAACATGGGGGTTTGGGTACAATAAGAAACCTGTTGGCGATATTCTTCGGGGGACAACGTTAAATAGTCTTTATTTTCAAAGAAAATTGAACCACTTGTGGGTGATAGTAGTGAAGCGACAATCTTGAGTAAGGTACTTTTACCACAACCTGAGGGGCCTGTGATAAGTTTAAATTCAGAAGGTTGAAGTTCAAAATTGATATTGTCGAGGATAGTTTTGTTATCAATTCGATAACTTACTTTATCAAGACGTAAAAGTGAAGTCGTACTTTCCATTCTTATCCCAAACTTAAAAAAGAAAATAATTATCATTATATAGAATTAACGATATAAAGATCCTGCTTTAAATCAGTTAGTAAGCAGTTCTATTACTCTTTCAGTATAGGAGAATGGGAATGTAAGCCAACATAAAAGATAAATTTATTTCGTGTATTGCGTATACCATTGTTGTATATCATTAATTATTTTATTCGTTAAACGCTCACCTTGTTCATTATAAAACCCATGATCTAATTTCTCATATTTAATAAACTTCACATTAGGCTGGTTAATATCTCGGCTTAGTTGATAAAATGCATTAACATTTACATTAGTGTCATTAAGCGTCTGAATAATTAATACTGGGGTGTGCTGATTACTTTTAATGACTTTAAGTAAATCGATAGTAAAAAATTGTTGCCACCATATTTTACTGTGCTCGCTTATAAATTGTTCATCATCTATTTGATTGTTTTTTATTGCGTCAGCAAATTGCTGGAAGCTATTTATAGCATCTTCAACATGCTCTTTGGGTGTGGTATGACGGATATTATAAAGAACATCATCAAGAAAAAAACGTCCTCCGCCATTTAGCGCGATAGCGGCTTTAATATCATTGCGTTTAGTTACCATCAAATGCACTATCGTCGCGCCTTCACTTCCACCAAGTAAAATAATATTTGGATACTGTGAAGATAATTTATCTAACACTGCCTCATAATCTTCGATTCGTTGCTTAGGATTATCATGACGTTGATAGCTTTTAGGGCAATCAATACGCTCACCATCATATTGCGAATAAGGTAATTGAGCGGTAATACCGTATTTTTCCACCATTAAAACATCACTATTTGGTAGCCAGTGACCAAAGGTTTCTTGGATAAACACATTATTTTTAATGCTGTTACAGTCAGAGCCTTGCATTAATACTAATAGAGTTTGATTTTTTTCAGCTCTTTTATCCATGTAATAGCTAATTTCACTGCCATCTTTCCGTGGGAGTAAATGTGTTGATATTTCTGCATAACTTGCAAAAGAAGGAAGTAAAAAAGCAGAGAGTAAAAATAGAAGCGAAGTGCGCATGATCACCTTATTTGTTTTTGTAGGGATGTAATAAGAAATTTTTCAATAATTAGTAAACAGCTGACTTAGTGAATTATTTATTGTACAGAAAAAAGCGATAAAACAGTTATCGCACAGTAGCCTTTATAAAATGAATCTACTCTTAATAAAATAGCCTGAAAACTCAGGCTATTTAAAGATCATTAATGAATAGGAACAAAATAATCAATTTCTAAGGTTTTGGGTAATTCCATTAAATCAATATTAGTTTCTATACTGACGTATCTTTCAATATCAGCGCCTAAGCGACGACATAAACCTAATGCGGGCAGGGTATAAAAATAAATTTTCATCGCAAATTGTTTATATTCTTCCAGTGTTCCTTTAAATTGGAATCTGACATAACGTCCTGCCTCAATCACTCTTTTTCTAAAACCACTGGTTTTTGTAAAATGATCTAAGCTATTTAACCCAATTTCATAATCAATCTGGATTTTATTTTTACGTAATGTGTTTGGTTGGTATGAGATAAGCACAGTACTCTCTATAAAATTTTTGTCCGTATACAGTAAAAAATCATTCCAAAATTGGTGACGTATATCTTCGTGCAATTTACCTATATCTTCGATAGAACAAAAATATTGATATTGCATCCCATAAACATAACTTTCAGGTAACTCCATAATTTTAGGAATAGGTAAATCAACAACATCAAAATTGATTGGTGGCTGAAAATTATTGCCACAAAGATTATCAAGTTTACGGTATTCTGTAGGTGTGACACCAAATGTGGCTTTAAAACGACGTGTAAATGATTGCTGAGAATCAAACTGATAACGTAATGCTACAGTCAGAATAGGCAATTTGGTCAAACGTAATTCTGTCGCTGCTTTTGTTAAGCGTCTTCCTCGAATATACGAAGCAAGTGTTAATCCTGTTGCTTGCTTAAATACGCGTTGTAAGTGCCATTTGGTATAACCAGAACGGATCGCAACATCATCAAGTAGCAATGGTTTTTCCAAATTCACCTCAATCCAGAGAAGAAGTTCTTTGATAATTTCTATATTAAAAGAGGATAAGGTATTTGAGGGGATAAGCCCATTGTACTGAGATGACATGATAATTTCCTGAAAATATTTTGTTCAGTTTACACGAAACTGATACCCATATATTATTACATACTTATGGTATGTATTTAGGGTTTTATCATGGAAATAAAATCACGGCAACAAGAGAATTCAGAACAAACGCGTTCTGCATTACGTGAAGCCGCACAAGAACTATTTATAAATCAGAACTATTGTGATGTTTCCGTTAATGAAATATCACGTCACGCAAGAGTAACTAAAGGGGCTTTCTATCACCACTTTAGTAATAAAAAAGCGCTATTAAAAGAGTGCTACCTTTTTCAGGTTGATAAAGTCGTCGAAAAACTCGTTCAAATTCCTACCTATGATGATCAGTGGCAAGAGTTAGAAGTTATTTTTAGTGTTTGTGTTGATCATATTTATCAACATAAAGATAAGCTTATTCCTTTACAAGAAATAATTTCGGTTCTAGGTTGGAAGGAATGGGATGCGATTGATTCACAAATTCTTATTCCTCGAATTAAAAAATGTGTAGATGTTCTCTATGAACAACAAGAAATTTGCACTTATTCTTCTGATATTGTTGTGAATTTGATTTATGGATTTATCACGCATATCACGATTAATTTAAAGAATGAAGCTACATTACCTGAAAATGCTTGTAAGGACTTTAAAACGATATTTTCTGATTTTTTGATGGGGATAAAACAATCTTCGATAAATGCGAAAAACCATCAATAGCACAAACATAATGATAGATGCGATGTAAATTGGATAAAAATAAATAGAGCAAAGGATCAGAGTATTATGACAATAGAAGTACCTAAGAGTCATTTCACAGCAACGGGCGTTGTATTCGATGGGCAGGGCAAATTCCTTCTTCATTTACATTCTAAAATAGGCTGTTGGTTACCACCTGGTGGTCATATAGAAGAAAATGAAGAGCCACAAGATGCAGTATTAAGAGAAATAGAAGAAGAAACAGGTTTATTGTGTGAGTGTCTTTGTTATCAACCTGAATTTAGCCTTAACCTAAATAACGATGATGTTATTGAACTTGTAAAACCTCTCGCCATTTTAAAAGAACCCATTCACGATAAAAAACAAGGGTTTCATTATCACATCGATATGATTTATCTTTGCAAACCGTTAAAAAATAGCCAATTAACAAATAAATCTTTCCAATGGCTTTCTTTAGAAGAGGTTAAAAAAAGAAAAACGCCATTAAATGTGATAAGACTTATTGAACTAACTGAAAAACTATTAATAAAAAAAATTATTTAAGTTTCTTAATAAAACTAAATGGCTCATAATAAATAAACAATTAAAGCGGTTTTTAGAAACTGCTTTATTATTATTGGAAATAAAAAATTTTAAAACTCACTATAAATTAATATTAGAATTAAATAAATTAATGTTAATAAGTAGATATACCTATTAAAGCTTAAGATAAAAATATACAAATAAAATTATAAAAACTAAAAAATAATTAATAAATTATCTTTTTCTGAGTGAAATCACCTTCATCGCAGGATATTATGTGAGTAATTTGTCTGTGGATGGATAAAGTAATTGTTTATTTCATAAATGAAAAATGGTTTTCACTGTACTCTAAAGTTTTCCCTCATTATTACCGACATTATAAACGAAGGCAGATCCTACGAGCCTTTATATTCTAATGAACAGAGTATGGGCATAAATCAAATTGCGTTAGCTGTCAGTGAAATGGATACGGTTACTCAGCAAAATGCAGCATTAGTTGAAGAATCAGCGGCTATCACAGCGAATATGGATGATGAAGCTCATCAATTAGCTAAATTGGTTTCACAATTTAAAGTAGATGAAGAGAAAAAAGTCCTTTCACGTTCTGATTCAATACAATCAACAGAAGCTATCGATATTCAAGAAAAATAAGTGTCGTATCGATAATAAATAAAATAAGCCCCTTGGCTAAATAATGCGAAAGGGGCTTTTTATGATTTTTATTCTTAATACTTAGAACTAAGCTTTGATCTGATTAACGCACTCATTGCCTGAAGCAACTTCTTTAATGTTGTGCAGTGTCGTTTCACTAATACTAATTAAGGCTTCTTCTGTTAAGAAGGCCTGATGTCCCGTAAACAACACGTTATGACAAGAAGAAAGACGACGAAAAATATCATCTTGGATCACGTCATTTGATTTATCTTCAAAGAAAAGATCGCGTTCATTTTCATAAACATCCATTCCCAATGCACCAATTTTGCCTTGTTTCAATGCATTAATTGCAGCTGCAGAGTCAATTAATGCACCACGACTAGTGTTAATAATCATCACACCATCTTTCATTTGTGCAAAAGCTGTTTCATTTAATAGATGATGATTATCTGCGGTTAATGGACAATGTAATGAAATGACATGAGAATTTCTGAAAATTGTCGCTAAATCGACATATTCGGCACCTAAATCCAGTACTGCTTGATTTGGATAAGGATCATAAGCTAGTAATTTCATGCCGAAGCCTTTTAATATGCGTAATGTCGCTAATCCTATTTTACCTGTACCAATAATACCGGCAGTGCGATTATGCATATTAAAGCCAGTTAAGCCTTCTAATGAGAAGTTAGCATCACGAGTACGTTGATAGGCTCTGTGTATACGACGATTAAGTGATAGCATCATGCCAACAGCATGTTCTGCAATAGCTTCTGGCGAGTAAGCAGGGACACGGACAACTGTTATGCCTAATTCAGTGGCAGCTTCTAAGTCAACGTTATTGAATCCTGCACAGCGTAATGCGAGGATACGTATATTAAGGCTAGCAAGTTCTTGTAAAACCGCACGATTCGCATCGTCATTGACGAAAATACAGACAGCATCAGCGCCAACGGCATTTTTTGCGGTTTGTTCTGTTAAATTAAAATCGAAATATTCAATATCATAATGATATCCATTATGTTGATTGACCCATTCCATGTGCTTACGATCATAATGTTTAGTACTATAGGAAACGATTTTCATTCAGTCTTCTCTACTCTCGATTAAATTTTTATTCAGAGACTGGAAAAACAAGAATTATCCAGCCCCAATATGAAAGAAATTAATACTATCATTATAAACAATTTAACGAGGTAATTGGATGATTCAGGTTTGTTTAAAAGGAATATGATGTGTTGTTAAGAAAAACAATCAAATGGACAGGGATGATACTACTAGGCACAGGCCTAATAGGCACTGCTTTATGGGTATCTATTCCTCGTTGGTTGCCAGTTGTTGCCGATTATTACTTACCTGAAGGTGTAACACTTTCTTTATCACAGCCCAAGTTACAGCGTATGGGTGTTTCAGTTGACAATATCGCATTAAAGACAGAAAGCTGCACTTTAGCTAATATTGATAACTTCGCGTTCTCTTATCAAAAAGAGCAGATTGATAAACTTCAATTTAATAGCCAGCAACTTGCCATTGATGAAAAATGTTTTTCAATGATCCCTACAAGTAAGCAAGAAGAAACGGCAACTATTCCTCTTGAAATAAATTCACTACTAACCTCAATACCTCATTTATCTGTCAATATCGACAATGTGCTTTTAAAAGAAAATAGCCGTTACCAAGGTGAGTTACAGCTAAAAACCCAAAATAATGGGCGTTTAATTTCTTACCAAGGGAAAAATGCTCAACTTGCTATTTTTATTAGAGATAATAAGTGGCTTGATATTAAACAACTTAAAGTGAATTTACCTGATGACAATAATATTGAACTTGCTGCTGAAATAGCGCTTCCTCTGGATATTGCGTCATTACCTGAAAAAGGAACCATTAATGCCACGCTATTAGCTTCTCAATATGCTCATCCTTTAGTTTTTATTCTTGAATGGATAGGACAATCGGGCACTATTTCCGTTGCAGAACAAGGCGGTGGTCACGCCTTGGCTTTATTACCATGGACAGTCACATCTGAAACTATTGTTATTGAGCAAGGCCGTTGGGAATGGTTTGGATTAGACCAACCTTTGCGAGGCGGTGTAAATATTAATATTGCTCAATGGCAAAAAGGATTGACGGATTTAAGATTAACTGCACGATTAAACGTGATGACAGAAGGTAAAGCGGGGAAAGGAAACTTAGTGATATCGATCCCTGAAACAGCTGTTAATTGGTTAGATGCTAAAATCCCTATTCAAATCACAGGTATTATTAATAAAGAGTTAATGCAAGCTAGTGCACAATTGCCAGTTAAAGTTACTGGTATGTTGACTAATCCTACTATTGAATTTTAATCTGGTTCTTTATTTCGTTTTAAAGGACCCGTCACTGAAACGCTCACTGTCACAGATGCTCGTTTACCTTTAGCTGGAACCACTCTTTCATCAAAAGGTTTTAATGGGCGTTTAAATGCGATAGTTGTTGCCCAAGATAGTATTTGGGGGGATTATCGCATTCATTTTCAAGGTAAAGCCAGTGACTTTTTACCTGATAATGGAACTTGGCAATGGCGCTATTGGGGGGATGGGAATTTACTACCATTAAAAGCGCGTTGGGATATTGCAGGGACAGGTTATTGGGCTGATAAATTAGTGAGTTTTGAAAAACTCAACACAGGTTTTGATGTTTTAAAATATCAACATACCGTAATGACGGCACCACGATTATCTTTGCTGAGCCCATTTCATTGGAACAGAGATGATAAAACCTCGACATTTAATGGAAAGCTAAAGTTAACGAGTCAGCGCATTGATTTTCCTGCTGGTGGTTTTTTAGATAAGACAGATTTTATTGCTACGGTTAATGGTGAATCACCTTTTAATTTTAATGTAAAAGGTGAGCTAAGTGCTAAGCCCAACATAGGACCAATTGCAATTAATACACGTTGGGATGGTGCAAGATTAAGAGGTCAAATGCGTTGGCCGTTACAGCCAATTAATGTTTTTCAATCACTTATCCCCACAGATTTAGGAATTACTCTTGATGAAGGTGAACTCTACACTCAAGCAGATTTTTCTATTGCACCAGAACAAGGACTTGTTGCTGGTGGACATCTTGTTGTTAAACAAGGTGGAATGTGGCTTAAAGATGGAGTTTTAGAAGGGTTAGAATTTATTTTACCTTGGCGTTTAAACGGTGATGAATGGCAACTTGGTGTAAAAGAGCCTGTTCAGTTACGAATAAAGCATGTTAATAATCTTTTTGAAATGACCGATATTACAGCCGATCTTCAAGGTTTTTATCCAGCAACTGAAAGTAAGCCATTAGTCTTATCTAACGTTAATGTAGCAATGTTGGATGGAACACTATCTTTAGCAAAATTAGTAATACCACAACATGATGCAGCGATTATTTCTATTGATAACATTCAATTAAGTCATCTGTTTACTTTATTAAAAGTGACTCAGTTTGCTGCATCAGGTAAAGTTAGTGGTGAATTTCCATTTTTTATTAACAATAATCAATGGATTATTAAAGATGGTTGGCTGGCTAATTCATCTTATTTAACATTAAGACTTGATAAAGATTTTGTTGATTCAATCGATGATAATAACATGTCAGCTGGTGTTGCTATGGCATGGTTGCGTTATCTAGAAATCAGTCGTTCTTGGACTCGAGTGAATTTAAGTAATTTAGGTGAGTTAGTGCTAGAGGCTGAGATTCAAGGAACAAATCCCCTTGAAGATAAGCGTCGTCAGGTTAATTTCAATTATCGGCATGAAGAAAATGTCTTTCAATTATGGCGAAGTTTACGATTTGGTTCACAATTGGAAGAGTGGTTAGAAAAAAGCTTATCAGATTTAGGGAGTGAGTCAGAGTGAAACCATTATTCTTAAAAAATCTATTTTTATTCACGATCATGGCAATGGGAATATCAATTTTAACCGGATGTATTCGACTAGAAGTCGCAACACCTGATAAACCGATAAATATTAATATGAATGTAAAAATCGAACATGAAATTAATGTAAAAATAGATAGACAAGTAGAAGATCTCTTAAAAAATAACAGCGCCATTTTTTAAAGGATAAATGATGAATTATAAAAAATATCTCTTAAGCTTTGGTTTAATGATAGCTTTAACGAGTGTTAATGCCATAGCATTGACGCTTGATGAAGCGAGAGCACAAGGGTTAGTAGGAGAGACCTTTAGTGGCTATATTGAGCTTGTGCAGACAAACAACAAACAAGCTCAACAACTTGTTGATGAGATAAATCAAGCTAGAAAAGCAAAATATGCTGAAATTGCCAAAACCAATCAAATAACACCCGATTCTGTTGCTCGTCTTGCAGGTGAAAAATTAGTCGCAAGAGCTAATGAAGGTGAGTTTGTAAAAGGAATTAATGGGCAGTGGATTAAGAAATAATATCCACTACCCAAGTAGTGCTGTAATAAAAAATAGACTAAATTATTATCTTATAATTAATATACGTATAATATTTTTTAGTCTTCTTGATAACCTATGTCTATTATTTTATCTGATTCAATAATCTGATCGTTCGCTTCCATATTAAACATGATATGAGTAGTTATACTTCCTGGCATTGGAGGAAGATCATCTTTCTTGACATAATTTAATAAAAAATGAAAATGTGCTTCATTATGCTCATCAATGGTTTTGGTGAATTTATTTTTCTGGTTTAAATTGATAGGATTATTTTCATCATCAATCAATTGAAATGTAATATTGTTACTTGCCGTGGGGCCAGTTGCGTGATTTATAAAGTAGCCATTATTAAAATCAATACTTTTATTATCAATACTTACTGTTATTTCAGTATTATTTTTCGAACAATTTTCAAATGATAGCAGAATAACTTCACTATAGTCTTCATTAGCTAATGTTCCTGCATGAGGTGTTGTAAAATCATCAGAAGTTATATTGCTAAATACAGTAGTATAAGGTATGTAAATATCACAGCTTACTGGAGGTGGTAAACTTCCTCTTCTATTTTCAGATAAAGCAATAAAAGGGAAGTATAGTAATAATAGCGGGGTTAAAACCATTATTTTTATTGATTTCATATAAAACTCTTCAATAAATATGTAAGAATAAATTATTAATTATTGACAGCTAATTTCTTTTTTAATAATTGAGTTATTTTTTATTTCATTTTTTATGTCATAACGGAAGATACATTGTTTTTCTTCTGTGTCCCCCCATTTTACTTGTACCCATCCAGTTTCTTTTATTCCCGAGAGGAAAATTCTATTATGATCATAGACAAAATCAGTAGAACTGAGATTATTATTGTTATCAAATACCATTACATTTGCAGCAAACGGAATAGGTGTATTTGAGGTAAACAAAACATTATAGCCCATATTTATAGGGAAATTGACTTTTGATACTGCACCTAATGTAGGAACGATAATTTTACTTTGAGTTTTAGTACTACTAAACTCGGGTAACGAATGTATATTTAATCCAATAATATTTTTACGATATGGAGTGATGTTTGATAATATTAAATTACCATTGTTGTCAGTAGTGGTTTGTGACGAGTTATTAGTTTTAATTCCGGCTATGCCATTAGTATTTACAATAGCAAAAGTGTTGCCTAAATTAGGTGCTAAGGTTATTCCACTTTGATGTATAACTATCGCGCCATTAACTCCTAATCTTAAAAAGGTGTTATTAGGTGAGTTAGTTGTATTAATAGAATAAGATTGGTATTTTCCTCTATATTGAGCATTTACTGAGGTATGATGGTTAACATTTGGGTTGCTAAAATCCCGTTGGTAATTAATAGAGTATCCTAAACGATGATGTTCTAGTAAACTCCCACCTATAGTTGTACTATTTACATAACTTTTATTATTTGAGTGATAATTAAATTGATTGTTTATCCAATGATAAGAATGAGATTTACTTATTAATGGGATATTAAAATTTAAAGAAAAATGATTGTCATTATAACGCCCTTTATTTTCATATTGATATTTTATACTATAATTTACTTTTTTTATAGAAGATGATAGAGAAGTATTTATCATAAAATTATTTTTTCTTTTTGTGAAAGAACTTTGATGGTAACCAAGGGAAAATGTACCAAAATATTTAATGGGTTGAAAAAGAGAAATTGAATATCTGTTTTTTATTTTATCTTTTTGACTTTTTTTATTGCTATTATCATCATCTTTTACTGATTGGTAATGGCTAGAGGATATATTTAAAGAAGTACCAGTATTGCTCCAGCGTTTATGATAGCGTAATTGATATTTTAATAGGTTATTATAGTTAAAATAACTAATGTCGCTCGCTAATCCCCCCCAAGGACCTAAATCCAATGATAATCCTGAAAAGAAGGTATTGTGATTAAGCATTTTTCTGATTGCACCATAAGCTGTTATTTTTTGATTAATGCCATAAGAGAATTCACTCAGTAAAAAAATAGGCTTTTCATTTGAATTATTATGCTGATTGTATCTATCATAAGAATATCCAGAAATAAAATTATATTGATAACGACCTTTTTTTAATTGATTTGGCATTGTAGTAAAGTAATGCGTACTTTTTCTTATACGCCCATCAGCCTCTTTTATTTCTAATACTAATTCATTGCTACCTATAACAGGTAAATCATTTAAAACAAAAGGACCTGGAGGAACAATAGTTTCATAAATTGTTTTTCCTTGCTGTTTCACTTTAATTTCAGCATGAGATTCTGCTATTTCTTCTATGATAGGGCTGTTCATATAAAGGTCATTGCCAGAGAGCAAATTACTTGATATGAGTTGGAATCCAATCAATTTATCTGTCGATAACATTCTACTTGTTGGCCGAAACTCACCCATATTCAGAGTTGCCAACATCGTATTTAATTGGCGATAAGCATATAGTGAGTATAATTTGAACTGCTGTTGTTTATCAGTGTAATGATAATAACTTTGACTGCGTACCCGCCAAGCACCTAAATTAACACCTGAATTAAAATTGATTTTGTGATCTGTTTTATTTTGGTTGTTATATTTACCAAAATAGGAATATGAGCTAAATAAAGCAGGGACACCATCATCCCACAAAACTTGATCTGATATTCTATTTTTTTTACTTCCTAATGCTTTTTGTGGAATAGTTAAATATAATGATTGTGTTGAAAAGTTATATTTAAAATCAATATTATAATCGCTTAATAAGAAATCAGAATTTAAATCTAAAGGAATTTTATAAAAAGATGGTTCGATATTTAAACGAATTAAATTATCAACATTAATCCTTGGTGTTAATATTTTATCTTTATTTTCATAATATAAAAGAATAGTTTCTTTTTTCTGGTTGTTGATATAGAAATTCGTTGAGTAATAGCCCTCAGGATGCTCATTAATTAATAAGCTATCGATGATTTTATTGTCAATGTTGGATAACACTTTTTTGTATAAAGGGTGAATATTACTGTGAGCAACAGAAAAAAAAGGGTATACATTTAATACTAATAGTAAAGATGTTTTTAGTTTAAAGTTTATCTTACTCATAAGTAAGTTCCTTTGGTGTACCAGTAATGGTCTCGCCATACTTATTTGTTTTTTTCCAATACACTTTTTTATCTTTTATATTTTTAGTTATATTTTTATTTTTTATTTTATAATATTTAAATGGCGATATGGTTATTATTTTATCCAATATATTAATATTGTTTATGGTTGTTTCTTTTATTGTAATAAAGTAGGGAGTAGGGTTGTTTATTCTAATAGAATCATCATCATTAATAAAAAATTCAATATCTTTGTTATTATCTTTATTTATAATATTTTTCGGTGTGTAGAAAAGATTATATATTGAATTTAAAGAGATAAGAAGAATGTTTTTATCAATCATTTCATTATCTATAACTGGAACTAATTTTATATTTACTCTATACACAGACTCTTGATTAATTTCTTTTATATCACCCATTTTTATGATTTTTAATGTGAATTTTTCATTTGGTGCTAATTTTATTAAACTAGGGGAGATGATAAATGGTGTCTCAGCACTATTTTCTTTTTTATAGTGTGATACCCAGCTATGAACAATATATGTATTTTGTTCATTTTTGTTTTTTATATCAAATAGAATTTCTTTATCTTGTTCTTTATAAAAAAATTCATCCTGACTTATTTGAATAGAAGCATAAGATGAGAATGTAAGAAAAAATGATATTATATATATGATATGTTTTTTTAGCATAAGGTTTTAATCAACTTTCAGATAAAATAATTAATTACATTAATCTAAGAATAAAAAGCCGGCATTCCGGCTTTTTATTTAGTTAAAGTTCAAAGAGAAATAATGCTTATTACAAGTCGCCATTATCTATGACTTCTTCAATTTCTTCAGCGATATTATCATTGATGTAAGCATCAAAAGTTAAACTAGAGGTGAACAAACCGGCTTTAATTTCCCCGTCATCTGGTGCCTTATAATTTGCTTTTAATATAAATTCAGCATCACCACCAATAATATCCTTTTTTAAAGTAAGATTATCGTCTTGATTTAATAAAATTTGACGATTATCTTCATCAAACAACTGAATGGAGACATTGGTTTTATCTTCCCCTTGATGGGTATTTTTTAATATAGGATCGTCTTGTCGTTGAAGTTTAATAGAGATTTCTTTAGATCCATTAGGAACATCGCAACTAGAAAAATTTATCTTAAATTCTTTTGTCTCAGAGTGCTCAATTTCATCAGCGTAAATATTATTTAATACAACTGGCTCTATATTATCTAGGGTGCAAGTTGGAGCCTTTTTAATTACATTACCTCGGATAGATATCTCATTATTAGCATGAATAAGATAACTATCTTCTGCAATAGCTTGATTTGACAAAGAAAGAGTAGACAGAATTAACAGTGAAAATAATGATTTTTTCATTTTAAAGTCCATTTAAATATTAAAATTAGTTACAAGTTTGCTCATAATTAAGAGCGAGATAATAATATTTATTTACGTAAAATTTGGCAAGTTATATGTAATTATAATTAATATTGTTTTATTAAATAATTAGCAAAGAATACTTTCTATGATAGGTGACTTAGATTTAAATTTCGAAGTATAGGTAAGGCGTGAAGGATTTATCTGTTGAGGGTTTTTTTAAAAAAAAGTAGAGGTGTTTTTTTTATAATTGTATTTATAAATAAATAGCACCTTGATCAAAAATACTAATAAATATAGCTTTATTTTATCATTATTTCTTTATTAATAATTAAGCGAATTTATTTTTCTTCTTAATTATGTGACGGTTGTGCATATTTTTCGCCGATAACAGCACCTTCGATTAAAATAAATTGTACATTATTAATATCAATAAATAATAAAAACAGTGTTAGGAAAGGAACAAACAGATCAGAAGGTTGTTCTTTATAAAAACTGCCATGGTTGGTTAATCGTTCAAATATGCTATTCAAATTTATTGATTATATACATTTATGTAATAAGAAAATTCATCAACCCTTTATGTGCAAATTGGCTGTTGTGATATCATAACTACAATATTATTTGGTTAAATAAACCTCAAAAAGGATAGCAAAAGGTGGCATTATCATCTGCGGTGCTCTACAAAGAAATAGAGCAACTTTCGTTGCGGGATCAGCAACGATTAAAAAAACGTCTACGTGGCGTCGCTAAAATTAATAATGAAGAGTCTAAACAAGCGGTATTAAGTGCAATTAAAGACAATATTACCACAGCACAACAGATGATAATTCACCGTCGTGCTAATTGTCCTGAAATTACTTATCCAGAAAATCTTCCTGTTAGTCAAAAGAAAGGCGCTATCTATAATGCAATAAGAGATAACCAAGTCGTTATTATTGCAGGGGAAACAGGCTCAGGTAAAACAACACAAATCCCTAAAATTTGTCTTGAGTTAGGACGAGGGATCAAGGGTTTTATTGGACATACTCAGCCTCGTCGTTTAGCTGCACGTTCAGTGGCTGAACGTATCGCTCATGAATTAAAAAGCACGCTAGGAGGAGCTGTCGGTTATAAGGTTCGTTTTAGTGATCATGTCGGTGATAATACCCTCGTTAAGCTTATGACAGATGGTATTTTATTAGCTGAATTGCAACAAGATAAACTATTACTACAATATGACACTATCATTATTGATGAAGCCCATGAGCGTAGTTTAAATATTGACTTTATTCTTGGCTATTTAAAACAGCTATTACCTAAACGTCCTGATTTAAAAGTCATTATTACGTCAGCAACCATTGACCCTGAGCGCTTTTCTAAACACTTTAGTCAAGCTCCAATTATTGAAGTTTCTGGTAGAACTTATCCTGTTGAAGTGAGATATCGCCCAATTGGTGGCGATGAACTGGATAGCGATAAGGATATGACAGATGGGATTATTGATGCTATTGATGAATTAAGCAGAGAAAGTGCGGGTGATATTCTTATTTTTATGAGCGGTGAGCGAGAAATTCGCGATACTGCTGATGCTCTGAATAAACTACAACTTCGTCATACTGAAATATTGCCTTTATTCGCTCGTTTATCTAATAGTGAACAAAATCGAATTTTTCATCCTCATAGTGGTAGGCGTATTATTTTAGCAACTAATGTTGCTGAAACTTCATTAACTGTACCGGGTATTAAATACGTTATTGATACCGGTTTTGCACGTATTAGTCGCTATAGTTATCGTACTAAAGTACAACGACTGCCAATAGAGCCTATTTCACAAGCGTCAGCAAACCAAAGAAAAGGGCGTTGTGGACGTGTTTCTGATGGTATTTGTATTCGCCTTTATTCAGAAGATGATTTTATTTCTCGTTCTGAATTTACTGATCCTGAAATATTAAGAACCAACCTTGCATCTGTTATTTTGCAAATGACGTCGATAGGGTTAGGAGATATTAGTGCTTTTCCATTTGTACAGCCACCTGATAAACGTAATATTCAAGATGGTGTTCGTTTATTAGAAGAGCTAGGTGCATTACAAGAGGGAACAGATAATAAAGGTGCTTATCGTTTAACCCCTATGGGAAAACAACTTGCACAACTTCCTATTGATCCTCGTTTAGCAAGAATGGTACTTGAAGCGCGTAAATATGGTGCTGTTAAAGAATTGATGGTCATTACTTCCGCACTTTCAATTCAAGATCCTCGTGAAAGACCGATGGATAAACAACAAGCTTCTGATGAGAAACATCGGCGATTCCAGAATAAAGATTCTGATTTCTTGTCTTTTTTAAACATGTGGGATTATTTAAAAACTCAACAAAAAGAATTGAGTCATTCTCAGTTTAGAAAACTGTGTCGCCAAGAGTTTTTAAATTTTATGCGTGTTCGAGAGTGGCAAGACGTTTATACGCAATTACGACAAGTTGTGAAAGAATTAGGTTTTCCTGTCAATAGTGAGCCAGCTGATTTTAGAAGTGTTCATGTTGCACTCCTAAGCGGTTTATTGTCGCATATTGGACAAAAAGATGCGGATAAACAGGAGTTCACGGGTGCAAGAAATGCGCGTTTTTCGATTTATCCAGGTTCAGGTCTATTCAAAAAACCACCTAAATGGACAATGGTGGCGGAACTCGTCGAAACATCTCGTTTATGGGGGAGAATTGCAGCTCGGATTGAACCTGAGTGGATTGAACCTATTGCTGAACATTTGGTGAAACATCAGTATAGCGAACCTCATTGGTCAAAAGCGCAAGGCGCTGTAATGGCAAATGAAAAAGTGACCTTGTATGGTTTACCAATTGTTGCTTCTCGACCTATCAATTACAGCCAAATTGATCCGCTCTTATGTCGTGAGCTCTTTATCCGACATGCGTTAGTGGAGGGAGATTGGCAGACTCGTCATGCATTTTTCCGTGACAATTTAAAATTACGAACAGAAGTTGAAGAATTAGAGCATAAATCTCGTCGTCGAGATATTCTTGTTGATGATGAAACAATGTTTACTTTCTACGATCAACGAATACCTCAGGATGTTGTTTCGTCTCGACATTTTGATAAATGGTGGAAAGAGGCTCAAAGAGCATCACCTGATCTGCTTAACTTTGAAAAAAGTATGCTTATTAAAGATGATGCTAAACGTGTTAGCGCATTAGATTATCCAAATTATTGGCATCAAGATAATCTAAAATTACGTTTAACCTATCAATTTGAGCCGGGTACTGCGGCTGATGGTGTCACTGTTCATATACCATTACCTATTTTAAATCAGGTAAAAGACGAAGGCTTTGATTGGCAAATTCCAGGTATTCGTCATGAATTGATTGTGGCCTTGATTAAGTCATTACCAAAACCTATCCGTCGTAATTTTGTACCAGCACCTAACTATGCTTCTGCTTTTTTAGAACGAGTACCCCAAGTTGAAGGTAATTTACTCGATAGACTTGAAAAAGAATTACGTCGTATGACGGGAGTGTCGGTTGATAGAGAGAGTTGGCAACTTGACCAAGTTGCTGATCACTTAAAAATGACATTCCGTGTTGTTGGTGATAAAAATAAAACGCTGGCAGAAAGTAAAGATCTCAATAAATTAAAAGAGAATTTAAAGGAAAAAGTGCAAGAAACATTATCAGCAGTAGCTGATGATGGTATTGAACAACATGATTTACATATTTGGAGTTTTGGTGATTTACCTCAGCGTTATGAGCAGAAACGAGGTGGTTATTCAGTGAAGGCTTATCCTGCACTGGTTGATGAAAAAAACAGTGTAAGCATTAAGCTTTTTGAAACAGAATCTGAACAACAATTTTCGATGTGGGAAGGGGTAAGGCGATTACTATTATTAAATATTCCATCACCGATAAAATATCTACATGAGAAATTACCGAATAAAGCAAAACTTGGTCTTTACTTTAACCCTTATGGCAAAGTATTAGAGCTAATTGATGATTGTATTGCTTGTGGCGTTGATAAATTAATGGCGTCTTATGGTGGTTTAATTTGGCAAGAAGGTGAATATCAAAAACTGCAAGAATATGTCAGATCTGAATTAAATGATGCGGTGGTTGAAATAGCAAAACAAGTTGAAGCGATTTTAACTCAAGTGTTTGCTATCAATAAACGTTTAAAAGGGCGGGTGGATATTAGCGTTGCTTTTGCATTATCTGATATTAAAGCTCAACTTGGTCAATTAGTTTTTCCTGGTTTTGTTACCTCGCATGGATGGAAACGTCTGGCGGATATTCCTCGTTATTTGAGTGCAATTGAAAAACGAATGGAAAAATTGGCCATTGATCCTAACCGTGATCGCGCTCAAATGAGTCGAGTTGAAAATGTTATTCAACAATGGCAACAGTGGTTAGGTAAGTTATCAGAGAAACAAAAACAGCAAGAAGAAGTGCAAAATATTCGTTGGATGATAGAGGAACTTAGAGTAAGTCTGTTTGCTCAGCAGATAGGTACACCATATCCAATATCAGATAAACGTATATTGCAGGCAATGGAACAAATGAGTTTTAACTAATTTAATAGTGAGATGTTTTTAGGCCCACGGGAACTTATACTTCCTGTGGGTTTTTTATTATCTAGCTTATTAATAATTACCTACTAATTAGTTACAACATACTATATATTCCATACTTTTTAAGTACCTAACCAACTGTATTAAAAATAACAGCTTAGCAGAAAAAATTTGATTTAGGTGGGATCTTGGGAAGTAAAGAATGATAAGAGTAGGAGAGGTACTGTTTCTCTAGTACCTCTCAGATTGTTTTTAGTAAATAATTAAGTAACCTAATGCCGGAATTGCGCCAAATAAGACAAGAGCTAACAGGATCTTTTCACTCAATAATAGCGGATTTTTGTCTTTATATTGTTTTCGTGTGTATAGAAATATCAGAATACCTGGTGCATACAAAACGACAGAGAGCAATAAATTAATAACACCTGATGCATAAAGTAGCCATAAACCATATAAACTTGCAGGTATAGCTATTAATAATAAAGCACGACTGCTGCGTGCGATTGCGACTTTAAATAAAAATGCACCGACAAGAAAGTAAGGGACAAGGATCATCTCTGATGCAATAGTCAGTAATGTATTGTAGTTACTTCCTGTCAACCAAATTAAAACTAAAGAGAATTGGACAGCACAATTGGTAAACCATAATGAAGATGAAGGAGCATCATTTTTATTCTGTTTTCCTAATTGTTTAGGGAATGAGTGATGCAAAGCAGCAATATACGGCACTTCTGCCGCCATGATAGTCCAGCTTAAATAAGCACCACATACAGAGAGAATAAGACCTGCTGCGATAATTATCTCGCCTATGCTACCAATAAGCTGAACCAGTAACGGCGCCATTGATGGGTTTTTCATCGTTGCTAATTCTGCTTGGCTAACTAAACCTTGCGATAATAAAGTGACAAGAATATAGATAATTAATGCGATAACAACGGCAAGTACTGTTGCTAAGCCAACATCACGACGATTTTTGGCTCTTGCGGAGACTACGACTGCACCTTCAATACCAATAAATACCCACAGTGTAATCAGCATGGTATTTTTGACTTGGTCCCAAACGGGGACACCCATATTTACACCTTTAAAATCAAGAGTAAATATATCCATATTGAAAGCCAATAGAGCAACAATAATAAATAATCCTAAAGGAAGGAGTTTTGCCATTGTCGCCATTAAATTAATGCTGGCTGCAGTTTGAACACCACGTAAAACAAGAAAATGGACAACCCAAAGTAAAATTGATTCTCCAATTAATGCCTGCCATGTATTCCCATCACCAAAAATAACGTTCTCTGGTGTATCTGTAAAAAAACTAAAGGCAGCAAAGACAATAACAAGATAAGAAACATTAGCGACAACTGCACAGACCCAATAACCCCATGCAGAACAAAAACCAATAAACTCACCAAATCCTTCTTTAGCGTAAGTGAAAATACCACCATCAAGATCGGGTCTAAGGCGAGAGAGAAGCAATAAAGACGTGGCAAGAAAGAGGATCCCAACACCCGTTATTACCCAGCCAATAATCAATGCAGCAGGGCTAGCAACTTCAGCCATATTTTGAGGCAAACTGAATACACCTGCACCAACCATTGAGCTTAATACTAACGCGGTGAGTGATATTAAGCCAAGTTTCTTATTCAAGGATAATTACCTACGTGATTAAAATTGTAAATAAATAGCGTGTTTTCTTGTTTTTCGGTCAATAAATAGAATAAATATGAATATCTCAAATTTAAATAAAGATAAAAACACTAAAAAACAGCGAGATTTTACGGAGAGTTAACTTGGTTGTCTATGCATTAAATCATAAAAATTATGCACTTTTACAAAATGTAGTTTGTTTGATTATATTTTGAGTAAAAAAAACCTTGCATAAGCAAGGTTTTTTTAATTAGGGCATTTTATTACTTAAATAGGTCAGCAGTAATAGTGACTGTACCACCATCACTTTGCCATTCATTTGTAATATGGTAATACTTGGCACCTTTTGCGGCAGCACGTTTAGCAACCTGATAAGAAATTTCTGGTGAGTTTACAAAGTATCCGCTAAAGGTAATGGTATCAAAAGGATCCATTAACGCAGCGGCAGCTTTATTGACTTCTTGGATTTCAGTGCCATCAGGTAATGTTACAGTGTAACGACCACTTGCACCCGAAGTTTGTGTCTCAGCAAATGTACCTACGCTTCTATCAAAATCAGTGTTTGATGCAAGACCTGGCTTCTCAACTTTATTGGCAGCAGCTCCGCCTTCTGCAATAAGAGCGCGACCAGCATCAGAATCATAGGGAACAACCGCTTCTGGTGCTTGAATAGCGCGTTTAGGTGCATCTTTTTTGTAGATATAAGCGGTAACTTCTTGGTTGCCACCATCATTTGTCGATACATTACGTACAATAAAGAATGATGCAGCACCTTTTTTAGCAGCCGCTTTTGCAATTGCATCGTTAATATCAGGTGTTGTTGGGAAATAACCACGGATAGAAACAGTATCAAAGGGTTGTAACAGAATTGCTTCAGGTTTTGGTAATTCAGTTACGCCATGAAAAACACGATAGCTTTCTTCTTCTGCTTTTGGTGCATCTTTATGGTATAGATCAGCAGTAACACTCATGTTGCCACTATCACTGATATCATCTAGACCTTGAATATAGAAACCATCAGCACCGACTTTATCCGCACGACGAGAGACCGCGTCAGCGGCTTCATAAATAGCGTTAAAACGACCGATAACTGTAATTCTCTCAAATGGTTTTAGTTCTGCAGCTTGTTCGGGTGTTAATTCCTGAGCAGCCTGCGCAACAGTGATATTAGTTAAAGACAACATCGCTGCTGCGATGACTGAGGTTTTCAGCTTCATACAAAATCCTTCCGCCTTGCGCAATTAATATTGGTCATGTGCTGAACGTAGTGGTTTATCACATAGAGATTAATTATTACATGTAATAATAGCATTTGTCGCATTATTTTATTTAGTGAATCACCAAAGAGTCAAATGACCAGTATATGTTACCAGATATTTACCTGAATATAGTGAATAATTCATAAATATGCCTTTTCGACTAAAATGATCCAATTAAGTTCAATTTTAGCTTTACACAGATATAGATTATTGGTTTTATTTTCAGTAGGTTATTAGAGCTCCGATTAATGGCATGCATATTATTATTTTTAACATTTTTTTTGCATGAATGTGAAGTTAATGGAGAAATTTTAACAGATCTCTATGGATAAGAAGGGAAAATTATGCGAATTGGTATACCCAAAGAGCGACTTTCTAATGAAACAAGGGTTGCGGCAACACCTGCCACAGTAACTCAACTCATAAAATTAGGATTTACAGTCGCAATTGAAAATGGTGCTGGTATTGCTTCAAGTTTTGAAAATAACGCTTATCAGGAAGCTGGCGCTGAGATCCTCGACCTTCAAAATGTTTGGCAATCAGACATTATTTTAAAGGTAAATGCACCACTGGATAATGAAATTGAGTTACTACAAGATGGCGCGACATTGGTGAGCTTTATTTGGCCAGCTCAAAATGCGACATTGCTTGAAAAGTTGGCTAAAAAGAATATTAACGTTATGGCAATGGATAGTGTGCCACGTATTTCTCGTGCACAATCTCTCGATGCGTTAAGTTCTATGGCAAACATTGCAGGTTACCGTGCTGTTGTAGAAGCTGCACATGAATTCGGAAGATTCTTTACCGGACAAATTACTGCTGCTGGTAAAGTACCACCAGCTAAAGTGATGGTCATTGGTGCGGGTGTTGCTGGTCTTGCTGCTATCGGTGCCGCAGGTAGTCTTGGTGCTATTGTTCGTGCTTTTGATACTCGCCCTGAAGTTAAAGAGCAAGTTCAAAGTATGGGTGCTGAATTCCTTGAACTTGATTTTAAAGAAGAAGCGGGCAGTGGTGATGGTTATGCTAAAGTAATGTCAAAAGCATTTATTGATGCTGAAATGGCATTATTTGCAGAACAAGCAAAAGATGTTGATATCATCATTACAACCGCATTAATTCCAGGAAAACCCGCCCCTCGTTTAATTACGAAAGAGATGGTTGATTCAATGAAGCCGGGAAGTGTTGTCGTTGACCTTGCAGCTCAAAATGGTGGTAACTGTGAATATACCGTTCCTAATAAAATCTTTACGACAGAACACGGCGTAAAAATCA
The DNA here is from genome assembly GCF_003144535.1 of Proteus penneri. Taxonomy (GTDB): domain Bacteria; phylum Pseudomonadota; class Gammaproteobacteria; order Enterobacterales; family Enterobacteriaceae; genus Proteus; species Proteus penneri. Next base: position 597,448 of record NZ_PHFJ01000001.1, read on the forward strand.
TTGGTTACACTGACTTAGCCGCTCGTTTGCCTGCACAGTCATCTCAACTCTATGGTACTAACTTAGTTAACCTATTGAAATTATTGTGTAAAGAAAAAGACGGCAATATCAATATTGACTTTGATGATGTTGTTATTAGAGGAGTGACTGTTATTCGTGCTGGTGAAGTAACATGGCCAGCGCCACCTATTCAAGTTTCTGCACAACCGAAAGCTACTCCTGCTACAAAACCACAAGAGAAACCCGTTGCTAAACCTGTTTCACCTTGGAAAAAATACAGTTTATTAGCGGTAGCCTTCTTATTATTTGCATGGCTTGCAAATGTTGCACCGAAAGAGTTTTTATCTCACTTTACTGTATTCGCACTTTCTTGTGTTGTAGGGTATTACGTTGTTTGGAATGTAAGTCATTCATTGCATACGCCATTAATGTCAGTGACAAACGCAATCTCAGGCATTATCGTTGTTGGAGCTTTGCTCCAAATTGGTAGTGGTGGCTGGGTTAGCCTATTTTCGTTTATTGCAATATTGATTGCGAGTATTAATATTTTTGGTGGATTTACTGTTACTCAACGTATGTTGAAAATGTTCCGTAAAGGATAAGGGAGACAATTATGTCCAGCGGCGTTGTTACAGCGGCATATATTGTCGCCGCGATATTATTTATTTTCAGCCTTGCCGGCTTATCAAAACATGAAACCTCTAAACAAGGTAACTATTTTGGTATCGCAGGGATGGCAATTGCATTGTTCGCAACCATTTTCGGTCCTTATGCTGGTAATGTGGGTTGGATCATTATTGCAATGGTAATCGGTGCCGTTATTGGTATTCGTTTAGCTAAAAAAGTCGAAATGACTCAAATGCCAGAATTGGTCGCAATCTTACATAGCTTTGTAGGTTTAGCGGCGGTTTTAGTGGGTTTTAACAGTTATCTTGACCACAATACGGCAATGGATCCTGTCATGGTGAATATTCACCTAACAGAAGTTTTTTTAGGGATCTTCATTGGTGCGGTTACATTTACTGGTTCAATTGTCGCTTATGGTAAATTAAGCGGGAAAATGTCATCTAAACCGATGATGTTACCTAATCGTCATAAATTAAACCTTGCAGCTTTGGTTGTTTCTTTTTTATTGATGATTTGGTTTGTTAAAACTGACAGTGTTGGCTTACAAGTTTTCTTAATCATCATAATGACTGTGATTGCCTTGGCTTTTGGTTGGCATTTAGTTGCATCGATTGGTGGTGCAGATATGCCAGTGGTTGTCTCGATGCTGAACTCTTATTCAGGATGGGCAGCAGCGGCAGCAGGCTTTATGTTGAGCAATGACTTGTTAATTGTAACAGGTGCATTAGTGGGTTCTTCAGGTGCTATCCTTTCTTATATTATGTGTAAGGCGATGAATCGTTCTTTTATTAGCGTAATAGCAGGTGGATTTGGTACTGATGGCTCAGCTTCAACAGAAGACGGTGAAATGGGTGAGTATCGCGAAACAACCGCTGAAGAAGTGGCTGATATGCTGAAAAATTCAACCTCAGTTATTATTACCCCAGGTTATGGAATGGCGGTTGCTCAAGCACAATATCCTGTGCATGATATTACGGAGAAATTACGTCAACGTGGTGTGAAAGTGCGTTTTGGTATTCACCCAGTAGCAGGGCGTTTACCAGGTCATATGAATGTGTTGTTAGCAGAAGCTAAAGTGCCTTATGATGTTGTATTAGAAATGGATGAAATCAATGATGATTTCTCCGACACTGATACGGTTTTGGTGATTGGCGCTAATGATACAGTAAACCCAGCAGCACAAGATGATCCAAATAGCCCAATTGCAGGTATGCCAGTATTAGAAGTGTGGAAAGCGCAGAATGTTATTGTGTTTAAACGCTCAATGAATACAGGTTATGCAGGTGTTCAAAATCCACTATTCTTTAAAGAGAATACACAAATGTTGTTTGGCGATGCTAAAGCCAGCGTGGATGCAATTTTAAAAGCGCTGTAGCTGTAATAGATACAGATAGCGAATAGCAAAAAGCCAGTCAAAATTTGACTGGCTTTTTTAGTATACAGAGTAATAAGTCTAATCGTGATCACTATCAACAGTAATAGGGCAGGTAAAACCATCAGGTTTAATGGCCAATAAATCACATTTGATATGGTCTATTAGTTGTTCTGCGGTATTCCCTAAGAAGGCTGCTGAAAGTCCCGTTCTTCCTAAAATACCTAAAACAACAATACCCGCATTTAACTCTTCACAAACTTGAGGAATAACTTGTTCTGGTAATCCTTCTTTTACATGTGTCTTTTCTTCAGGGATGCCGAATTTCTGACGAAGTTCTTTCATCGCAATAAGATGCTGACCACGAAGTGCATTGTTATAAAGATTAGGATCAAAATCAGGTAACTCAATCGCTATATTGATAGGTGCAACAGGGTAAGCGCTGAGTAGATGAACATCAGGATCTTTTTGTATGCGATGAGACAAATCAGTTGTCAATTCAATCAGTTTTAAGTTAAGTGCATCATGATACGATTCTTCATTTGATAAATTGGCTGCCACGACAATTGTGCCATATTCAGGCCACTCTTTATCTTTGACCATCCAAACAGGGCAAGGGCATTTTCTAAGCAGTTGCCAGTCAAGGGGGGTAAAAATAAGCGAGCCTAATTTGTCATGTTGGTGAGCCATTTTAATTAGCAAGTCATGTTGATGTGCAACGACTTCTTCAATAATTGCCTCATAAGGGCGATTATGCCAAATGACTTTTATATCAATCTCTATACCAGCTTCAAGGTAATAGCGTGCTTGTTGTTTGATCCAAGCTGCCTTTTGGCTGATAACACCTTTACGCATTGCATTACGTTCATCGGGAGATAAAAGGGTTGTCATGTCATAAGAGAGATCATAAACAGGTAGAAAAGCTTTTATCCGCCCACCATTACGCTGAACGATATAGACAGCACGGCGAAGTGCTGGTTGGTCATCTTGGTTAGGATCAATGACAACGAGAAGGTTTTGATATTTTTCCATTGTAATATCCTCTTTAGGGCTGGATTTATCCATCTACAATTTAAAGATAACCCAAGAAGATAAAATGCAATAGCACAAAATAGAAAACGGGGCACAAATTTGTGTGCCCCGTTATAAAATTAGCGAGTGAAATGTAACAGATTAAACTTCAGCTGACGAAGGAAGTTTACCAGCTAGTTCACTTAATAACGTACTATCTTCAATAGTAATGTATTTGCCTTTAACGCTTAACATGCCACTTTTCTGGAAGCGACCAAGTAAGCGACTAATCGTTTCTACGGTTAAACCTAAGTAATTACCGATATCACCACGAGTCATGGTTAAGCGGAATTCACGAGGCGAAAAACCACGCTGTGCGAAACGACGAGAGAGGTTATAAATAAAAGCAGCCAGACGTTCTTCTGCATTCTTTTTCGATAACAGTAAGATCATTTCTTGGTCGCCTTTGATTTCACCACTCATTAGGCGCATCATTTGTTGACGTAAGTTAGGCATTTTGCCTGACAGGTCATCCAACGTTTCGAAAGGAATTTCACAAACCATAGAGGTTTCTAAAGCTTGTGCGAAACTTGGGTGTTCAGTATTAATAATGGCGTCAAAACCAACCAAATCACCAGCAAGATGAAATCCTGTTATTTGCTCGTCGCCTTCTTCCGTAATGGTATAACTTTTAATTGTACCGGAACGTATGGCATAAAGTGATTTCAGCTCATCACCTGCTTTAAACAAGGTTTGACCTTTTTGGATGGGCTTTTTACGCTCGATAATATTATCGAGTTGATCAAGCTCATGCTCGTTTAAAGTAAACGGGATGCAGAGCTGGCTAATACTGCAATCCTGACAATGGATTGCACAACCGCCAGATTGGATTCGGCGAACGACGCGTTTTTCTGGGATCATAAGCTTGCTCATTACAAATAAAAATATTGATATGCGTCAATTTTAACACATATTGAAGTAATTAGTAAGGGAAATAACGGTACGTGTGGAAATAATTCTGAATGTAACAAAACAGGTATCTTGATAAAAACAATGTTTTGCTTAAAGGTTTATTTAGAACAATTTGCGCTAACCCTATACTCAATTGGTATATTATTCGATTTTCTGACGAAGTCATAGTGCTATTACTAAATTATCCGTGTCAAAAGCCAAAAATGAAGGGGTGCTTCAATATTTTCTATCTTTATATTGACATTTTATTTACGGCTTTATCTTATCTTTGTATTTTTTATGTATAACTCGTTATTTTTATAACAAAAAATTAGGAAAATCTAACTTAATGTATTTTTGATGCAACTTAATGCTACCTTGAGTTAGCTTTTCCTTATAAAAGATGGGGAAACTGCAAAGAAGTGCGGAAAATTGAAACATTCTATTACCTCTTTAGTGGTATTGATGTGCATCAATGATGGTTTACCACTATACCCTATCATTTTTACTAATGAGAGTTGTTATGTGAGAATGATAAGCTAATGAAAAAAATAGAAAAAAATAAGGAAAACAAAGGGATGATGTCGTTAAGTCGTCGCCACTTTGTTCAATCAAGTGCTGCATTAGTGACAGTGCCATTTTTCGCACGAAATGCACAAGCTAATGTAGATGAAAGTTTACCCATTGCAAAAATAAATGGAGAATCTTCTACTGTTGTTGCTACATGCAGTACTTTTGACTGTGGTGGTAAGTGTGATATTCGTGCACATATAAAGGAAGGTATTGTTACTCGTATTACTACGAGACCAGATAATGAATTAGATGAAGCCATGCCTGTTATGAGGGCATGTGTACGTGGACGAGGTTATCGCAAGTTTTCTTATCATGCTGATAGATTGAAATACCCAATGAAAAGGGTCGGCAAACGTGGTGAAGGTAAATTTGAACGTATTTCATGGGATGAGGCAACAACGCTTATTGCGGAAAATGTGACACGTTTAACGGAGAAACATGGTGCTGCAAGTCGTTTTTTAACAGTGAGCACAGCAGTAACAGGGGGGATCTTCTCTGGTGATACCATGATGAAGAAACTCTTTAATTTAACAGGAGGCTATCTTCCTTATTACCATTCAGTTAGCTTGGGTAACACCTTAAAAGTAACGCCTTATACTTATGGTATTGCAAAAACAGGTAGCTCTTTAGACACCCTTGAAGACACACCACTAGTGATCTTATGGGGTCATAACCCTAATGAAACCATTTTTGGGCATACTAACCATTATTTTCAAAAGATGAAAAACAATGGTACTAAATTTATTGTGGTCGATCCTCGTTATTCTGATACCGCCCAATCTCTTGCTGACCAATGGATACCGCTTTTACCAACAACCGATAATGCTTTAATGGATGCAATGATGTATGTCATTGTCACCGAAAATCTTCATGACAAATCTTTTATTGATAAATATGTTATTGGCTTTGATGAAGAGCATATGCCAGAAGGTGTTCCTGCTAATGAGTCTTTGGTCGCGTATTTGACAGGTAAAAAAGACGAAATAGAAAAAACACCTGAATGGGCAGAAAAAATTACTCGAGTACCTGCAAATACTATTCGCCAACTTGCACGTGAATATGCCATGACAAAACCTGCCGCCTTAATTCAAGGTTGGGGGCCTCAACGTCATATTTGTGGTGAACGCAGTGCCAGAGGCTCATCATTACTCGCCGCCATTACAGGAAACGTTGGTAAGAAAGGTGCGTGGGCAGCTGGATATGGTGGTATTGGTAACCGTCAATCTATTCGTGGTCCTAATATTGGCGAAAATCCAGTAAAAGCTAAAATCTCTATTATGAACTGGATGCAGGCTGTTGAATATGCAAGTAAAGTTCGTGTTGAAGATGGTCTTTTGGGTGTTGATAAACTCGATACCAATATCAAAATGATCTTCTCATTAGCGGGTAATTATTTAGTTAACCAAAATCCTGATGTGAATGCAGCTGCAAAATTATTAGCAGATGATTCAAAAGTAGAATTTATTGTTGTTAGTGATCTCTATTTGTCACCTTCTGCAAAATATGCCGATCTTGTTTTACCTGAAACCAGTTTTCTAGAACGTTGGAACATTGGTAATACATGGGGGACGGGTAACTATTTTCTTCTGTCTGAAAAAGTTATTGAACCCGCTTTTGAACGCCGTTCTGATTATGAGTGGATTACGGAAGTTGCTGAAAAAATGGGTGTAAAAGAAGCGTTCACTGAAGGTCGTAGTGAGAAAGAGTGGATTGCTCATCTTGTTGATACCAACAAAACACGTTTTGAAGACAGACCTGATTTTCCTAATTTTGACGAGTTACAAAAAACACGCCGTTATCTTTTTAAAGATAAACCTTTCGTTGCCTTTGAAAAAAACATCAGTGACTTTGAGAATAATCCATTCCCAACACCTTCAGGTAAAATTGAGATTTTTTCTAAACGTCTTTATGACATGAATAATCCGGATATTCCGGCGTTGTCTCATTATGTGCCAGCAATTGAAGGCCCAGAAGATAAGTTAACAGAAAAATATCCATTACAAATGTTGACTTGGAAAGGAAAAAATCGAGCTAACTCAACACAGTATGCTAATCCTTGGTTACAAGAAGCTCAACGTCAAGAGGCGTGGATAAATCCAATTGATGCTGAAAATAGAGGTATCAAAAATGGTGATATGGTGCGTATTTATAACGACCGCGGGATCACTGAGATCCCTGCATTAGTAACACAACGCATTATTCCTGGTGTTGTTGGTTTACAAGCTGGTGCTTGGTGGGCTCCCGATGAAAACGGCGTTGATCATGGGGGATGCCCTAACGTTTTAACATCGACACGAATGACACCATTAGCACATGGTAATTCACATTTAACTGTTTTAGTTGAGGTAACCAAAGCATGAGTGACTTTAAAGAATATGCACCGGTAAGTGATGAACAGCTCGGTTTCTTTATTGATTCATCTCGTTGTTCTGGTTGCAAAGCTTGCCAAGTAGCGTGTAAAGATAAAAATAATTTAGAAGTTGGTCGCCGTTTTCGCCGTATTTATGAAGTAAAAGGAGGCGGTTTTGCACCAACAGGGCAAGGTGGTCTGGTTAATAATGTGTTTGCATATACATTAACAATTTCTTGTAACCACTGCGAATCACCCGTTTGTGTGAAAAACTGCCCAACAACAGCAATGCACAAACGTGAAGGTGATGGCATTGTTCGTGTTGATACCTCTAAATGTGTAGGTTGTGGCTATTGCGCATGGTCATGCCCTTATGGCGCACCACAAATGAATGAAGAGACCGGACAAATGTCAAAATGTGATTTTTGTATTGATTTACTATCAGAAGGCAAAAATCCAATTTGTGTTGATACATGCCCGCTAAATGCGATTAAGTTTGGAAAAATTAAAGATCTAAGAGCGAAATATGGGCATTTAAGCCAAGTTCAAGGATTGCCTGACTTTACGATGACAAATCCAAATTTAGTTATCAAACCTCATACTGGTGCGACGAAAAAGGGAGGAGTTCAAGCATGAATGAATGGCCATTAGTGACCTTTACTTTATTCGTCCAGAGTTCTGTTGGCGTAACACTTTTTTCAGCTCTTTATTTTTGTTGGTTAGAAAAAGAGATTGGTAATCAAAGAGCCACGGTTGCTATGCGACCCGTGTTATTAACTGCCGCTATTTTAGGATGTTTAGGATTATTAGCATCAACACTACATATGGGATATCCATGGAATGCTTTTCATGCATTACGCCATATTTCTTCATCATGGTTGAGTCGTGAAATCATATTTGCTGCCGTTTATCTTGGTGCGTTATGCCTTTATACCTTAGTGGTTTTGATTAAAGGGCACATGAACAAAACTTTATTAGCGGTTATTGGTTTGCTTGGCATCATTGACATAATTTGTATGGCATCATTGTATTACAATACTTCGATGCTGACATGGATGCACATTAATACTTACTTTATGTTTATAGGCGCACTATTTTCAACAGGGGCGGCTATAGCGCTATTAATTACTGCACTTCGCGTTAAAGCCTTTATAAATAGTGAACTAGCAAAAAGAATTGTCATTAGTGCATTAGTCGTTATTTTTCTTGCAGTGACATTACGTATGGCGGAACAACCCTTTTATTTAGAATGGATGTCATCAGTCATTTCAACAAATGATGCAATAACGTTCCCTCATACGCCTATCATTGCGTATAATGAAACATTCAGATTAAGAATATCTGCATGGATTTTGTCAATTCTTGGTATGTTAATGATGGGATACAGTGTATGGAAATATCGTAATGCTGTATTTACTTCAGGATTGCGTATGGTGTTAGCAAGTAGCGCAACAATACTGGTTGCAGAAATTCTCAATCGTTTTGCATTCTTTATTGTAAAGTAGTGGAGTAGTGAAGTATGAGGCGTTTTATTAAGGTGGATCTTCCTCCTGAACCAATTATTAATGATAAATGTGTGAGAAAACGCCTCAAACAAAGCCTATGTGATAGTTGCTCTAAAGTTTGTCCTGTGGGCGCTATCACTTTTGCTCATTTAGATGTAAAAATAGACAATGAACGCTGTTTTCAATGTGGCAATTGTCTATTTACTTGTCCCGTTGATGCGATAGAAAATATCGCGCCTCATGAAAGAACATATCAAGATAATTACCTTGTTGTTAATCATGATGAACCATTAGCAAGCACAGAAGAATTGTTAGTGTGGCACCGCCAATATCAAATTAGAGGAATGAAGATAGCACAGCCTTTAGTGGATAAATGGCTTCCTGTTTTAGCCAACTTAAATCTTCAATTAAAAACATTACAAGAGCCTATTTGGCAATTAATTATCACAGAACCTACTGATATTGATAGTGGGCGCCGCTTTATGCTTTTTCGTCAAAAACTAGATGAAAAACCACTTAATAAAGATCAAGTAAGAACAGGATTAAATGCAAGAAAACAACTTTATCCAGAAGACAGTTGGTTTCAAATTCAGTTAGATACCGAAACGTGTATTCTTTGTTCCGCATGTGCAAAGGTCTGTGATGAAGGTGCGATTGAACTTGAAAATAATATATTCACGCTTGATGAAAAACGTTGCACTGGTTGTATGAGTTGTGAAGTGGTTTGTTTTCCTAAATCTATTCATGTTAAAGAACATGTCGCTAAAAATAATGAACCCATTCTTTATCACTATTATGAAGCCCACTGTGAAAAATGTCGGTTAGCTTTCTTATCATGGAAATCTGACGCAACATTATGCCCGATTTGCATACAACATCAGAAGCAAGGTTGGTTATAATCTCTCAAATACACTTAGATTATTTATTGCTGGATAATCGACTATCCTGATTAAAATGAGAAACAGCGTGTTGATTTTGTTTATTTATCATTAAATACGAGAGTGATTAAATAAAATGGGAGCCTATGATGAATACTGTTTTACCTGCGGATATGTTAGAGATTGCCATTACAGAGCCTGGCGGTATAGATAAATTAAAACCCCAACGATCACCGATACCTACACTTCCTCCTCATTATCTTTTAATTAAAGTTGCCGCCTCAGGTGTTAATCGACCTGATATCTTTCAAAGGCAGGGAAGCTATCCGCCACCAGCAGATGCTTCACCTATTCCAGGCCTTGAAGTTGCTGGAGAAGTTGTCGCATTAGGGGACGGTTGCACTAAATGGCAATTAGGAGATAGAGTTTGTGCATTAGTTGCTGGAGGTGGTTACGCTCAATATTGTATTGCACATGAAGACATTGCATTACCGTCAATGAATTTAACGGATATTGAAGCCGCTGCATTACCTGAAAATGTTTTTACTGTTTGGGCTAATTTATTTCAGTTAGGGAAGCTAAAACAGGGGGAATCTGTTCTGATTCATGGTGGAACGTCAGGAATTGGATCAACGGCTATAATGCTTGCTCACACAATAGGTGCAACAGTCTATACAACGGTAGGCTCTGAAGAAAAAGCTGCCGTAGCACGTGATCTCGGCGCTGATTATGTCATCAATTATAAACAAGCCGATTTTGCTAAGGAAATTCCTATCTTAACTGAAGGGAAAGGTGTTGATGTTATTCTTGATATTATTGGTGGGGATTACGTAGAAAAGAATTATCAAGTTGCCAGTAAATTTGGGCGCGTTATACAAGTGGGTATGATGAAAGGAATGCCTAAAAATTTAAATATGATGCCAATGATGATTAAGCGTTTAATTCATACTGGTTCAACGATGCGATCTCGCTCAATAGAAGAGAAAGCACAAATAGCTCAAGAACTAAAACAGCAAGTGTGGCCACTTATAGCTGAAGGAAAAATCAAACCCATGATTAATGCTATTTTTCCATTAAAAGAAGTGGGGAAAGCACATAAATTAATGGAGTCTGGTGATTTGATTGGTAAAGTGATGCTTGAAACTTTGTCTTATAACGAAAAAGAGTAAAATTAAGGGTGTTTGAAACTTATTTGATATAAGAGCCAGAACTTATTTTACTTTCTAAAAAACGAATATTCCGAAAAACACATGTCCATATTTCATGTGTTTTTTTATATATTGAAGAAAAAATAAATAACATTTAAATAAACAAATTCTTATTTTAGATAAGTAATTCAATATCTGTTCTTTTTAATAGCAGTTAAGCGATAGAAATATTCATTAATTCTTATTAAGGTAGATTTAAGTATCGACCTTAGCAAAAATAATATCACATTTATAGTAATATAACTTAAATCAAAATTGATAATAAATTAAAGAAACTAACAAATAAAGCTAAATCATTTATCATCAAAACATCATTTAATTAAATCAAATTAGAAAAATATTAACTGATATCAATAAAATAAAGAAGATTCTTACTCATCATGTAGTATATCATTTGAATAAAGATTAATTATTGACGATTAATAAACACAATTCTCATTAAAACAGATAATAAAAATTTATATATAGGTGCGATGATGGCAAATTACAAACAAACCTGTCTGAGTGCTACAGAACGTGTATACCATACCCGAACCATTGATACTCTCACATGTTATTACCGAGAGATGATAAATATACTAATGGATAGTGAGTATTCTTTTCCTAAAGCAAATAAAATGAAAAGAAATAATAGCGAGAGTTTAGACGCTAAAATAAAAAGTAACACTATTGAAAAAAAAGCAGTAGATAATGCTTATGAAAGTATTTTAGAGCCTTTAAGGCAGCAAAATAATTATAATCAATCTGATATTGAACCTTATTTTTCCCATCATCATTCTCAAGTGATGCAATTGGCGAAATTCGGTTATCTTTCCGCATTAGCATACAATTCAGATAATGTTTTTAATAACCACTCCCCCTTATTAAAAGAACAAGAAAAGAAAATTACAGATGATCTCTGTAGATTAATCGGTTTCTCATCAGAAGAAGCATTTGGCCATATCACAACAAGCCACACTCTTGCTTGCTATGAAATATTATGGGCGCTCAGAAATTTAAAGACATTACCTATGGCAATTGCTCGTCACCCAAAATCACGCGATTTAGTTGCAGATAAAAAAGCCTTTGAGTTATTCAATATGTCTGTTACGGATATTTTAGCAATCAGCGAACAACTCAATGAGCGTGGGATTTTTGATGATGTTAGCCATTTAACATGCCGAGGAACGGGCATGACAAAAACAATGCATTTAGGAAAATTGCTTGTTCCAGTTTCCCGTTTTGAATTTTGGAAAAAAGCAATGGATATACTTGGTTTAGGGTATGACAACCTTATCGCATTGCCTATTGATGAAACATTTAAAACTGATATTGAAAAAACACGTAGTATTGTTTTTCGTTTGATTGAACAAGGTGAGCCCATTCTAGGCGTTATAGGAATATTAGGTGCACCGTCTTATGGCTGTGTTGATAAGTTAAAACCACTTTTTGAATTAAGAAAAGAGTGCGAGGAAAAATACAATAATTCATTTTACATTCATATTGATGCTTCGCAATTTGGTTATATGAAAAGCTTATTTCTTGATGATAATTATGATCTTATCCCTTATCAGACTTTATGTAAGAAATTAAAGAAAGAAGCCCCATTACTCGAGTTGACACCTGAAATATATGAAAGCATTACACAACTTTCTCTTGCCGATTCAGTTTCTTTTGAACCATTTCAAGCTGGATTTTCACCATATCCTACTGGTGTAGTCTGTATTAAAGATGCACGTATTAGTCGTTTTTTAAGCAATCCCCCTAAATTATGTCCAGAACAAGACGATGATGTTCCTGAAATTGATGGTATTCAATCCGCACCAGCGGTAGCGTCAATGTGGAGTGTGCATCAACTTTATCCTTTTACTTCATCTGGATATGGAAGATATGCACAAATTCAATGGGAAACACGCATCAAACTTGAGCAGTTTTTTAATCAAGCAGCTGCTTTCGAAAAAGAAGGTGAGCACTATTATATTCGTGTTTTATCTGCATCTGACTTTAATAAACTAAATTTTGCTATTGTAAAGAAAGGAAATAAGGATCTAGAAGCACAAAATAATCTTAATAAAACAATCTATGAAAACTTGGTGATAAAAAGCCATCATAAACAAGATTTAAGTTTATTAACGCTTTGTGCTCGCAATAGCGATGATGCGCCCGTGCAGTTTTGTTCTGAGTGTGGTTTTGATAACAATGAGTGGGAAACTATCAAACACTTAAACTTGCTGCAGCTTACTATAAAAAATACTGAAATCTGTGATGAACAACAAATTGAGGCAGGATATCAATATATTAAGAAAGTCGTTTTGTCCGCATTAGACAAGTAACAATATTTCGCTTTTGTTATATTTTCTCAAATTGAAATAAATTTTGTTAAAAAGCGAAGTAGTGGGTTATTACTCATTATCTTCGCTTTTTAATAGATAAAGGTGACATTGTCACTTATCGTATTCTAAATATCTTTTATTGTTCTGTGTGCATTTTAAGCTAAAAGTGCCTGTTTTTTATTCCTCTTTATTAATAATCTTCTTTTATTTTCATCGATAGCACATAAGAGCAAATTAGAGAATGATAATCATTCATAATTAAGCTCGTGCCTGAATAATATAATCATAGATAAATCATATTGTTAATAAGATAATCGATTTAAATGCGTATTTAGATATATCTAAAACTTGATCATTTAGATATATCGGATTATATTGCACGGTATAAATTCGATATATCTAAAACAATGAGGGAATATTTATGATGATTCGAGCATTAAACTCACTATATCAACAACGTGCTGAAAATGGTGAATATGGTCATGGTCACGGAAAAGGGCGTTGCGGTGGTAAAGGTAAACATAACCGACACCAAGAAAATCATGGTGAGCATTGTTGTCATGGTGAGCATAGTCATGCACACGAAGGTCGCGGTGAGTGTTGTCATGGTGGACATGATCATGGACACGAAGGTCGTGGTGAATGTTGTCATGGTGAACATCGTTCTGATGGACATGGAAAGCAACGTGGCCGTGGATGCGCTGGTAGGGGGAAAGGGCAAGGTCGCCAGTTAAAACGTATGTTTGATCATGGTGATTTACGCGTTCTGCTACTTAGTATGATCTCGAAAAAGCCAAGTCATGGTTATGAAATTATTAGAGAAATAGATGAGGCTTCTTCAGGATTATATGTACCTAGCCCTGGTGTGATTTATCCAACGTTAACACTACTTGAAGAGCAAGATTTATTAGTTGCTACGATTGCTGAAAAAGGTCGTAAAAACTACAGCATTACATCTGAAGGTGCTGCATTTTTAGCAGAACATCAAGATATAGATGCCAATATCCAAAGAAAACTGGCTTATGCGAGAGATTTGTCTCAAAACGCGGGTGGTGTTTCTGAGGAAATTGAATCTGCTGTTGGTAAATTAAAAGCAGTTTTACGCCATAAATTAGTGTTAAAAGAGCTCTCTGTGGAAAGAGCTGGACGTATTGCTTCTATTCTTAATGAAGCAGTTGAGAAAATTGAAGCTATCAATGAGGCATTGATCTCAGAGGAAAGGGAAGATGAATAAAGCAGATACTCGGTTACAAAATTCAAGAAGAAATAATGAAATAGATAAAGAAGATTTGGAAAACAATCCAGCAGTAAAAGAACAAATTTGCCCGAAAATGCCGGTTTCTTATTTTCGTAGAGCATTACGTAAACCAGGCAGAATATAATAATAATGGACAGAGGTTATAATGATATAATCTCTGTCACTTTCCCCTCTATTATGCAATTTCTCTCCATTTATCACCTTATAAAATATATTCTAAATATCAAAACGTCTCATTCCTGATAAAACATTTCTTATCTCTATTTACCTGTAATACATCATTTTTTGATGGGTGGTTACATTGATTTTCTCTGGTTATTGTACTGACCTCAAAAAAATCACAAATGATTGTGGAAATGTTCCACATTAGCGATTATTTTATTTAGATTAGTGAACCCATTATAAAATTTGAAAACGAAAACCAGAGATATGTTTGAAATAATAAATTAAATACCGAATAAAAATAATAAACGTTTGTAAGTACTTAAACGAGAATAAGTACCTTTGCTCAAACGTAGCCTTACTTATGATGTTGGAAGATAATCAACATATCGGTTTATTTATTATTAAGAATATAAATAATGATGCGAATAACTGATTGATATTTATAAAAATATTATCTAATCACTATAACAATACGCTCATCAGATAGAGCAATCGACCAACAACTAAATTGATTGCTATGCATTTGCCGTACCTGTTAAGCCAACATTTGCTAACTTAGGAATATTCGAATGAAAGTTAAAGCATTATCTGCTGTGATAAGTTTAATCCTTACCGCGCCATTATGTGCAAACGCACAAACCGATATAAGTGCAATTGAAGCAAGGTTAAATGTACTTGAACAACGAGCAACCGCCGCTGAAGCTAGAGCCGCAGCAGCAGAACAAAAAGCGGCTCGCCTTGAGCAATTAATTAATTCCAACAGCTTATCTCAAGAAAAGAAAGCATCAAATAATGTTACAAACGTCAACATGGAGCAACGCGTTGCTCTATTAGAAAAGCAATCTGATGAGGCTCAAGCCAAAGTAGATATAACACAAACTCAACTTAATGAAATCCAGCAAAAACAATCAGCTCAGCTTGCTAGTACGAAAAGTAAAGACGGCACAGGTTTTTTCTCTACCAATACAAATTGGGGTGATCTCAAATTATATGGTGACGTTGAATATAATATTGATGCAGCTAGTAAGAAAGGGCAACTAACATCGATGAGAATGATGCCCGGTAATCAAAAAGATTTTGATGATAATGAAAAATGGTCACTTAATGGGCGTATTTTAATTGGTGTGGATGGTGAACGAGAATTAAAAAACGGTAATTATGCTGGTTTCCGGGTTCAGCCTATGGCTGACATGACAGGTAAAATGAATCTCGATGATGCTGTTTTCTACTTTGGGCAACGTGATAAATGGCAATATAAAATTGGTCGCTATGAAGCTTATGACATGTTCCCTCTAAACCAAGATACATTTGTTGAGTATTCAGGTAATACAGCAAATGATTTATATGGTGATGGCTTTGGCTATATCTATATGATGAAAGAAGGACGCGGTCGTAGTAGCGATGGTGGTAGTATGATGATTAATACATACTATAACGACTGGTATTTTGAGCTAAATGCTTTAGTTGAAGATGGAACTTCTGTTTTTAAAGATGGTGAGTATCATGGGCGTAAACTTGATAATCGTAAAAATGTTATTTACATGCGGCCTGTTGTTGCATGGCAAAAAGATAACTTCACGATTGCGGGAGCAATAGATGCGAATGTGATAAGCAAAGCTTATGGCTATGATGATGAAAATGGAAAATTCCAAGATCAGTCACGACGTACAGGTTATGGCTTAACTGTAAAATGGGACACTTTAGCTGATGATCCTATTAACGGTATTGTTGCAAATTTAAGTGCTGCTTATCTCGACGCTAAAGATGAAAATGATTTTTCTATTGGTAGTAATGTGTTGTGGCGAAAATTTCAACTTGGTTATATTTATGCTCATAATGATATTAAAGCTTACTATCAAAAAAGCGGAAACGGCAGTGGTCAAAATGACACCTATTTAACACTTAATCCTGGAAAGTACAATATCAACACAGTATTTGCTTCTTATGAATTACCTAATATTTTAGATATGGATAATTTCAAGACTTATTTAGGTGCTTATTATTCACATATAGATGGCAAAGATGATATTAATGTACATAGTAGTGATAAAGATCGTTATGGGGCTCGTGTCCGCTTTAAGTATCTATTTTAACTCTATTTTTAATACTTATAGTTAGAGATTGATTTATATAAAGACTTCAAGATACTGAGTATTGTTGGTTAATTGAAGTCTTTATTTTTTATATAGTTTGCATCGTTGTTGGAGCTAGATAGCTGATTTTTCTCGTGCTATTGTTTTATTTCCTGCGGTAATCAGTTTAACGTTTATAGACGTTTAACTAGCGTATTATGGGTGATATTTATCAGGAAACAATTCAATGCCTTTCTATATACAAAGCAGTAATTTAAATATCGACAAGACCTATAAGAAAAATAGAATAAAAACACTATTAATAGGCTTATCCTTAATTCCTTCATTTGGGTTTGCTCATGATCTTTCTCAATTACCACAAAAGGAACGCGTAGCTTACTTTACGCAAGCCCAGCAAGCAGGGATCACCGGTGTGGCAATTAAAACCAAACCTGTTCTAGCAAGACCCGCGAAAGAAGGTGAGATCATCATAACTATAATTAAAGGTGAAGGGATTGAAACAATTTCAGAACCCGCAAAAGTAGGAGATTGGGTAGTACAAAATATTTGTCCAGAAACAGGTAATGAGGAGATCTTGGTAAGAAAAACCAAATTCGCTCAACGTTATAATATCGCAGAGAAAAGTGAAATTAATTTAGCGTCTTATCCTAGTAATTATCGGCCTTTTACTCCAAAGGGGATCGAAATGAATTACTTTATTATACCGGATTCTACACCTCCATTTGCAATGAAGGCGCCTTGGGGAGAATTGCAACGTTTTCAATCGGGCGATGCTGTTGTGCAATCCACAATAGATAGTCAAGATATTTACCGTATTCAAAAGGCAGCATTTGAGTGTACTTATACTATCCTTAAACCTGCTAAATTAGCACAATAATATTAAACTAATCTCTGGTAGATTGAATTATTATTTTTATAATTCATTATGTTATAATCATATCGCCATTTAAGGCAAAGATGTTAAATAGAGAGAGTAGTTGATAGTAAGTAAGGCATATTGCATGGTTGTTTAATTGCATTAATAGCTACATTTAGTTAACCTATCTCTATCAATTTCTTCAACTCATTAGGTAAAACCTATTGAACTGATAGTAGGAATGTATTAGCTATTCTCAAGTGGAATAGGTACATTAGTTCCCATACCAAACAGGAGGAAATACAATGTCTTTAATTAATACCCCAATCAAACCATTCAAAAACATGGCATTTAAAGACGGTCAATTCGTAGAAGTGACTGAAAAGGACGTCGAAGGAAAATGGAGCGTTTTCTTCTTTTACCCTGCAGACTTCACTTTTGTGTGCCCAACCGAATTAGGTGACTTAGCTGATCATTATGCTGAGTTCCAAAAAATGGGCGTAGAAATTTATTCAGTTTCTACCGATACACATTTTACCCATAAAGCATGGCACAGCAGTTCAGAAACTATCGGTAAAATCAAATATGGCATGATTGGCGATCCAACTGGTGCATTAACTCGTAACTTTGAAAATATGCGTGAGAACGAAGGTCTTGCAGACCGCGGTACTTTCGTTGTTGACCCACAAGGTATTATCCAAGCAATTGAAATTACTGCTGAAGGTATTGGCCGTGATGCATCAGACCTGCTGCGTAAAGTTAAAGCGGCTCAGTATGTAGCTAGCCACCCAGGCGAAGTTTGCCCAGCAAAATGGAAAGAAGGTGATGCAACTTTAGCTCCATCACTGGATTTAGTTGGCAAAATCTAAATAAGAATTAAGCCACTAAAAAAGTTATTTATCGGGTGTTTCGGCACCCGATTTTATTGAGGGTGCAAAAATGTTAGATAATAATTTAAAAGCTCAATTGAAAGCTTATTTAGAACGATTAACTCAGCCAGTTGAGTTAGTAGCAACATTAGACGACAGTAAACATTCAGCTGATATTCAAGCGCTATTAAAAGAAATCGAACCATTATCCGATAAAGTCACTTATCGTGAAGATAATAACGCTGATGTGCGTAAACCATCTTTTCTTATTACTAACCCAGGAAAAGAAACGGGTGTTCGCTTTGCTGGTTCGCCATTAGGCCATGAATTTACTTCATTAGTTTTAGCTTTGCTACAAACTGGCGGTCACCCATCAAAAGAAGCGCAAGAATTACTTGAACAAATTCGTCAGTTAGACGGTGAGTTTCATTTCGAAACCTATTATTCGCTCTCTTGTCATAACTGCCCAGATGTTGTTCAGGCATTAAACTTAATGGCGATTTTAAATCCGAAGATCACACATACTGCGATTGACGGAGGCATGTTCCAAAATGAAATTCAGGAACGTAATATCATGGGCGTTCCTGCTGTATTCTTAAATGGCAACGAGTTTGGTCAGGGTCGTATGACCTTAGCTGAAATCGTTAACAAAGTAGACAGCAATGCAGAAAAACGTACTGCAGAATTGTTAAACCAAAAAGATGCATTTGATGTATTAATTGTGGGAAGTGGCCCTGCGGGTGCGTCGGCAGCTGTTTATTCAGCTCGTAAAGGTTTGAATACTGGCCTTATTGGTGAACGTTTTGGTGGTCAAGTTCTTGATACTGTTGATATTGAAAACTATATCTCAGTACCAAAAACTGAAGGTGCAAAACTTGCAGGTGCTTTAAAAGCCCATATTGATGATTACCAAGTGGATGTGATTGATAGCCAAACAGTCAGTCGTTTAATTCCTGGCGCATCAGAAGGGGAATTACACCAAATTGAAACAGCATCAGGTGCGCTTTTAAAAACCCGTAGCTTAATTATTGCCACAGGTGCTCGCTGGAGAAATATGAATGTTCCCGGTGAAAATGAGTACCGTACTCGCGGTGTAACTTATTGTCCACACTGTGATGGTCCACTATTTAAAGGTAAAAGAGTTGCTGTTATTGGTGGTGGTAACTCAGGTGTTGAAGCGGCAATTGACTTAGCTGGCTTGGTTGAACACGTAACAGTATTAGAATTCGCTCCAGAAATGAGAGCCGATGCGGTATTACAGAAAAAACTGCGTAGCTTAAGCAATGTAGAGGTTATCTTAAATGCCCAAACTACAGAAGTGTATGGCGATGGTACTAAATTAACCGGTCTCAAATATAAAGATCGCACCAATGATTCTATGCACGATATTGCGCTAGCCGGTATTTTCGTGCAAATCGGCTTATTACCTAATACACAGTGGTTAGAAGGTACCGTTGAGCGTAATAAGATGGGCGAAATTATTGTTGATGCTCGCGGTGAAACCAATATTAAAGGTGTATTTGCTGCGGGTGACTGTACAACAGTACCTTATAAGCAAATCATCATTGCTGCAGGTGAAGGTGCAAAAGCCTCACTTAGCGCCTTTGATTACTTGATTCGCACGAGTGCAAAGAATTAAAAATTAGTTATTAGTATTGCTAGCATTGTATGTAAAAAGCATCTCATATTGAACTGCACCCCAAAAGTTGGACACCAACTTTGGGGTGTTTTTCTATGGCTAAATATTCTCTTGATTTTAAACTAAATGTGATTAATTTTTATCTCAAAGGCAATAGTCGTCTAT